>NZ_WOVL01000009.1 GCF_009737085.1 Paenibacillus sp. NEAU-GSW1 | reverse complement strand
TTCTACCTATCCGCCGCCAAGAGTGCCGCTCTCCCGCTCGCCTCCAACGTAAGACCAAAATTGGCCTAACAAGAGTCGAACTAGCAGCAGAGAACACCTGTAAGTCCGATATTGGCCTTACAAGTGCTGCCAAGAGTGCCGCTCTCCCGCTCGCCTCCAACGTAAGACCAAAATTGGCCTAACAAGAGTCGAACTAGCAGCAGAGAACACCTGTAAGTCCGATATTGGCCTTACAAGTGCCGCCAAGAGTGCCGCTCTCCCGCTCGCCTCCAACGTAAGACCAAAATTGGCCTAACAAGAGTCGAACTAGCAGCAGAGAACACCTGTAAGTCCGATATTGGCCTTACAAGTGCCGCCAAGAGTGCCGCTCTCCCGCTAGCCTCCAACGTAAGACCAAAATTGGCCTAACAAGAGTCGAACTAGCAGCAGAGAACACCTGTAAGTCCGATATTGGCCTTACAAGTGCCGCCAACCGTACCGCCCTCCCGACAACCTCCAACGTAAGACCAAAATTGGCCTAATAAGAGTCGAACTAGCAGCAGAGAACACTTGTAAGGCCAAAACTGGCCTTACAAGAGCCCGTTGCGTCGAGTCCGCCGTAGGAGAGGAAGAGATAATAATATTCGGTCTCCGGGCTGTACATGATGTAAGCTCCTTCAATTCGACTGCGATTGGCTCCCAGCGGCTTTTTGCCGTAGCCTTGTCCCGGATGCGGTTTTCCTGTCGTCGGGTCCAGGGTAAGAATGTAGATGCCGCCCGAGTATGAAACCGTAAACCATCCACAGATTGCCGTCCTTGTCAAAGAAAACGTCGGGATCGACGACGTTAGGGTGTACAGTCGCGTCGTATTTTGTCCCATCGTCGCTTACCCCGGCATGCCCGATTTTAAAATAATGCCCAAATCCTTATAAGGCCCTTCAGCGCTATCCGCTACCGCTACACCTAACGCGGACAATGGAGAATCTCCCTTGCACGCATTGTAGTACATATAAAATTTGCCGTCAGCGAGCTGGATGACATCGGCAGCCCACAACGTATTCGTTTTCGCCCATTCGAACGTCTCTTTCAGTTCTGACCGTACGTTTGGGATGAGCGGATTGCCGCTTTGAACGCCGTTCGATATTTGCTTCCTGGTCATCAAATCGTCAGATTTGGCCGATGCCAGATGCGAGCCAAACACATAGTAGGAATCGTCTGCGCGAAGCACCGAAGGGTCGTGCGAATACCTGCAAAAGAGCTGTTGCAGGTATTCGCTATTTAGCTGTACTTGCCCCTAGCCTCTAGCCCCCGTAATTTTTCAGGTGCAGGCAGGGGCTAATCCTAATCTCCTTCACACCTCCAGCGGCGTCAAATGGCGCACGGTGTCGCGTTCATGCTTGCGGAATTCGCCGGGGGTGCGGCCGGTCCATTCGACGAATTGGCGGCTGAAGCTTTGCACGTTCTCGTAGCCGATCCGAAACGCGATCGACTCGATCGTATCGGTGCTGGCTGCGAGCATTTGCATCGCTTCCTGCCGTTTCAACACCATTAAATATTCACGCGGCGACATGCCGTACGCAATGCGGAATACGCGGTAGCCATGGCGCCTGCTTATGCCAAGCTTCCCCGCAATACGCTCCAGCCAGTTATACTCCGAATCCGAATCCGTATCCGCGTCATCTGCGCTCCGTTTCTCTCGTGCTCCCGCCCCCTTAGCGACATTGTCTCCGCCATTAACAAGGACGAGCTTCTCGATTTCCTTCGCGATCAAATAAGGGAGCGAGGGCTTCCACTCGTAGTCCTTTCCCCGCTGCTGCTGGCTTAGGCGCTGCTCCAGCTCCCAGGCAATCGCATACAGCTCGGCAAACAGCTCGATCCGCGAATTCAGCTCGCCGGAGAGCAATTGCGCCATTTTGCGAATATGAGGGACAAGCGCTTCATTGATCGGATGGCCGGTCCGGTACAGCCCTTTATTTTCCCGTTCCAGCAGCTCGATGAAATAAGGGTCGGGAAGCTGCACATGCATGCAGAAGTAATGCATTTCCTCGGAATCATCTACACGAAAATCATGCAGCTGCATCGGCGGAACGACGAGCAAATCGCCTTCCTCCTGCACATACTCCACGCCGCCGATCGTTGTCCGCTGCTTGCCGCTCAGCACCAGATTGAACTCGATCATCATGTGGTGGACATGCCGTCCGCAAATCCAGCCCTTCTTGGCTACGCCGGTATGCGAGCCGAACAGGCATGCTTCCGAACGGATATAAGGATTGCGATGGTTCGTCGACAGTCCAATTTTGTTTAAATTTTCAGCCACAAGGATGCACCTGCTTTCTGAATTTTGATGTCCCATTATGTTAAATCATTTTTGCTGAAACGACCGAAAATGTGATGGCAGATCGCCGTAATGCGCTTTATACTTGTGACTAATAACGAATGAGCGCTTAGCGTCTCATAAACGGAAAACTATAGAGATGCCTTTATTTTAAAGGTAAAAGCGGGTGAAGAGAAGATGGGGAAAACAAATGCCGCTGCGGCCGCAGAGCTGTCGCTGGACTATTCGAAACGATTTGAGCAGGAAAGCGAAATCGGACAAAATCCGAAGCCGCTTCGTTTGCTGTTAAGCCTGTATCGCGATCATTGGAGCAAGATCATATTATCGGCGGTATACTACGCGATCAAGTCGGCTCCGGTATTCGTGCTGCCGATTATAACGGCTAATATTATTAACATTATTAGCTATCCAGACAGGCACGCGATGAGCGAGTTCTGGCTCAACTTGATCATCATCGTCGCCGTCATCGCGCAGAACATACCGACGCATACGCTGCACATCAGCTATATCAGTAAAGCGGTGCGCCACGTAGAGGCCGGGCTGCGGAGCACGCTCGTTCGCAAGCTGCAGCAGCTGTCGCTCAGCTATCACGGCGATTTGAGCGGCGGCAAGCTTCAGGCTAAGGTGCTGCGGGACGTTGAAGCGATCGATTTTCTGTCGCGGCAAATGATGATGCAGATCATACCGGCATTTATCAATTTATTTATTATAATCGGCATTACGCTGTATCACAGCTGGATTGTCGCCTTGTTCTTCGTGCTGATGGGACCGGCGGCGATTATGCTAGTCCGTGTTTTCCAAACACGGATGTCTAAGCGCAACCGCGAGGTGCGCCGCAATATTGAAGAAATGTCCGGCAAAGTGTCGGAGACGGTAGAGATGATTCCCGTCACGCGGGCGCACGGATTGGAGGATGTCGAAATCCGCAAGGTCGACGGCGCGCTTCAGGATATTAGGCAGCGGGGACATCAACTTGACGTGTTGGAGGCGTACTTCGGCTCGACGAGCTGGGTCAGCTTTCAGCTTTTCCAGGTCGGCTGCTTGTTCTTCACCGGATATTTGGCTTATCGCGGTTATATGGAAATCGGCGACATCGTCATGTACCAGGGCTTTTTCGGCATGATGGTCGGCTCGGTCAATGCAATTCTAAACGTTTATCCGAATCTGGTGAAAGGCTTCGAATCGTTGCATTCCGTATCGGAGATCGTGATGTCGCCTGAAACGGAGGAGTATAAGGGGCGCGTGAAACCGGACGTCATCCGGGGCGAATACAAGTTTGAGGGCGTTGCTTTTCAATATAAAAATGCCGATCGCCATGTGCTCGAGGATTTGACGCTGCATGTGCGCGCCGGCGAGAAAATCGCTTTTGTCGGCGAATCCGGCTCCGGCAAATCGACGATTCTAAACCTTATAATTGGCTTCTATCGTCCGCAGAAAGGGAAGGTGTGGATTGACGGCATACCGATGGATGAGCTTGCGATGAAGCGTTACCGGCAGTCGCTCGCGATCGTTCTGCAGAACAACATTCTTTTCTCCGGTACGATTCGTGAAAATATTACATACGGCCTGCCTAACATTCCCGAGGAACGCATTAAGCAGGCCGTATGGATGGCGAATTTGCAGGATGTCATCGACAGTCTGCCCCAAGGCTTGGATACGAAGGTTGGCGAGCATGGCGGACGGCTGTCCGGCGGCCAGCGCCAACGGATCGCTATTGCCCGTGCGCTTGTCCGCGATCCGCGCATCATCATTCTCGACGAAGCGACATCCGCGCTGGACAACATTAGCGAGAAGCATGTGCAGCAGGCGATGGAGCAGCTGATGGAGGGACGCACGACGTTTATCGTCGCGCATCGCCTCTCGACGATCCGCAATGTGGACCGCATCGTCGTCATGAAAAAGGGCCGAATTATCGAGATGGGCACCTATGACGAGCTTTTGGAAAAACGCGGCGAGTTTTACAAGCTGAAAAACCTATAGCTGCACATCCAATCAGCCTTCGGCCAGCGCTTGCCGCTGTCCCGAGGGCTTTTCTTTTTTTCTTCCGAAGCCGTTCGGCCCAAGAAACAGCATGGAGAGCAGCTTCGACTGCGACAGAAGCCATGCGATGCCAAGCGGTATGATGACGCCCGCAGCGGTAAAGACGAACGTGCCGTATTGCAGGCCAAGCCCGTATTCCAGCACAATATTAACCGGAACATGAAGGTACATAATTGCAATCGTGACGGTGCCGAGAAACGCCAGCGCATTAGATGCTTTATACCGCGACGCCCAGTAGCATAGCTGGAGCACGACGAGCACGCAGGCGATGGGAACGATCAGGTCGAGCAGCGGCTGATTGTAGATTTTGTACTTCATGTCGATGCGGAAGGTCCACAAGCCGCCCATGTTCAGACCTGCGGCAAGGAACCATACCATAAGCGCGGGAATAAAAGCTGAGCCTTTGTCCAGCAGCTCGGGCAGCCAGGTTTTGCCGATATAGCCGAGGAAAAAGAATACGATTGCCATCAGCGCGACGTCGGCGTTCCACGGAATATCCCAGCCCGCCATCGGCGACATGCTGACGGCATGGGCGGCCGCATAGCATAGGGCGACGGCGATAGCCGCTTTTTTCAAAGAAAAGCGGGATAAATAGCCCATAAGCAAATGGACGACGAGCAGGCAGGTAATGAACCAAAAGACACCGTACCATCCGCCCAGCACCGTGCCGCCATAAGCCAGCAGCAGCAAGTCTTTCGGTATGGATGACAAATCACGCATCTTCAACGCTACAAGAATAGCGATGCAAATCCCGTAAGCGCAGTAGGGAACGAGAAAAAAACGAACCCGTTTTACAGCCCAGCGCCAATAGCCCAAGGCGGGCACCTCTTTGAACAGCAGTCCGCTCACCAGGAAGAACAGCGGCATGCGGAACCAGCCCAAATAAGGATTGATAAGCTCGTTGCCGGCATGTCCCATAACAACAAGGATAATGCTGAGGCCGCGGGCGACATCGATCCATTTTTTGCGTTCCTTCACGAATTCCCTCCATTCGATTCTATAATTTTCCTTTCTACTTAACGATAATCCATTCGAAAAAGCTCGAAAATAGGCGGATACGTTCAATTCCGTAGGTCTTTGAGTCCCGCAGTTTATGGACGTATTTTCCAGTTCGTTTTAGAATGGAAGATAGTTGTATCTAGAGTCCGAACAGAACGGGAATAAGGGAGGATAAGAACGTATGGATAAAACGCCGGGCAAGCTGCTAGGGAAGGGCATGACAGCCGAGGTTTTGGAATGGGAGGAAGGCCGGGTCGTCAAGCTGTATAAGGAAGGCGCGGATCGAGGATGGGCGGAGTATGAGCGATGGGTTACCGGGGCGGTTCAGCAATCCGGTGCGCCGGCTCCGGCCATTTACGGGATAATGGAGCATCAGCAGCGGTTTGGCGTCATTATGGAGCGCATCGACGGCGTACCGCTTTCGCGCGAAATGATTGCTCATTTGGAGAGAGGCGTTGAGATCGCACGCGAGATGGCGGAGCTTCATGCAGCGATCCACCGGTGCCAAGCGCCGGATTTGCCTAGGCAGGAGAAGCGTTTGGAAGAAGGCATTCACGCATCCGAAGGGTTGTTGATGGGAAAATTAGGTCCTGTACTTGAATATTTGAGAACACTTACAATAAGTGGAGAAGGTTCGTCGGTTAGCATATGCCACGGCGACCTGCATCCGGATAATATCGTTCGGACTGCGGCAGGTTTAAAGGCAATTGATTGGATGAACGCCCATGCAGGCAATCCGGCCGGAGATGCGGCGCGAACCTCACTTATGTTTCTGAGCCCTTATTTGCCGGCAGAAGTGCCAGGCGCAACAACGGAGATGATTATGTCGTATAAAATTCAGCTGAACGAAGCTTACATACAGCGCTATTGCGAGCTTATGGGCGTCGGCAGAGAAGCGATCGAGCGATGGATGGTCCCGGTCGCAGCAGAACGATTGAGGGAGAACGTGCCGGGCGAGCGGGAATGGCTGCTTACCATGATCGAAGAGGGGATGTTAACGTGAAAAAAGGCTATATTGCAGGTGCGGCTTTGTTTCTTGTTCTGTTGACAGCTGGAGTGACGGCGGTCGTTTGGCCTGACGCAAAGAGCGGGGATCTGACACTGGAGCAAGCGCTTGCCTCCGAAAATATCGCATACACCGCTTCTGAAGCGAAAGAATCGGACCGCGTCGACGTGAACGGCGTTCGACCGCGCCTATTCAGCTTGTCTGCGGAAGAGCGGCTCTACGTATATGACTATGATACGAGCGAAGCGTGCAACGCCGCATATGAGGAAAGACAGAAACAGCAGCTGATTATGAGCTCGTTCTCGCCGATTTTTTTCCGCGCAGACGATCAATTGATTCTTTATTATTACAACGTTCAGCCGTCAACAGGGATCGTTGCCGCGACCGAGGAAACAAAGTACGGCGAGCAACTGGGCCGTGCGATTGAGAGCTACAAGAAACATAACAAGATTTAATGGAGCGCGATAGGAGGAAACAGGAGATTGGCGCCTGTTTCCTATTTCTTTGCCATTGAATGCTGAGCAGCAGATGGAGCAATACTTAAAAACAGGAAAATTTCGGAGCTTGCAGAGGAAACGGAGTAAGGAGCTGTTCTTATATGCGATTAGATTGCGCCATTATCGGGGGAGGCCCGGCGGGATTGAATGCCGCGCTGGTGCTTGGACGAGCAAGAAGAAGCATTGTGCTGTTTGACGACAATAAGCCGAGAAATGCGGTGACCCGCGAGTCGCATGGCTTTATTACAAGAGACGGCGTTAAGCCTGTCGAGTTTCGGGCGATTGCGCATCAGGAGCTGAGCAAATATCCGTCCATCGAGATTGCAGCCAAAAGGGTAACAGCCATTGCGAAAAAGGGCGCGTCGCTGTTCGAAATCGAGACGGAAACAGGAGATACATATACGGCGCGAACCGTTATAATAGCGACGGGCTTGAAGGAGCAGCTTCCGGCTATTACGGAGATTGCGGATTATTACGGCCAATCGTTGTTCAGCTGCCCTTATTGCGACGGCTGGGAGCAGCGCGATCAGCCGCTGGTCGCTATCGTAGATACTGCCGATCACGCATTCCATATGGGGATGATGGTCTATCAGTGGAGCAAGGATCTGGCGATCTGCTTGAACGGCGGAGAAGCGCTTGACGCTGAACGCGAGGCGAAGCTGCGCAGCAAGGGCATTCAGGTTTACGGACAGCGGATCCAATCGTTGAAGGGCTCAGGCGGCAAGCTTTCCGGCGTTGTTTTTGAGGATGGCGCAGAAATTGCGCGCACCGGCGGCTTCGTTACGACGAAGTGGGAGCATTCGGGTTCGTTTGCGGAGCAGTTAGGGTGTGCGCTAAATGAGCATGGCGGTATAGCGGCCGACGATTTCGGCCGGACAAGCGTCGATAGCGTCTACGCTGCAGGCGACGCTTCAGTTATTGTGCCTGCGCAGCTCATTGCGGCGGCAGCGGGCGGAAGCCGAGCGGCAATGGGCGTCAACGCCGAGTTAATGCACGCTGATTTCTAGCATTGCTGCGACATTTATGAGAAAGCCTTCCTCTTCTTGCCAGCATTCGGTTATAATGGCTAGCATTAAGCAGAAATGAGTTTGGGAAGTCGTAAGGAGGGCTATCGTGTCACCGAGAAATGTCGCAAAGGATCAGCAGTTAAGGGAAGTCCGGAGGGAGCAGATTCTCGATTGCTCCCTGCAATTGATTGCGAAGCGGGGACTGGATTCCGTAGGCATGAAGGATATTGCCAATGAAGCGGGAGTCAGCGTCGGCAACATGTACAATTATTTTAAAGCAAAGGACGATATTATTAGCGCGGTGCTGGAGAGAGGCCAGGTCGGATACGGCAGAATGGTCGCTGAAATGGCGTCGATCGATAAGGATGCACGGGAAAAGCTTTATGACATTTGTGCGGGCTGGATCGCAACTCCAAAGAATTGGGCGTTTACGATTATGCTGCAAAGCATTCGAACGAATGAAATGGCAAATCCAGATCTGCGAGAAGCCGCGACGAGGCGATTTACCGCCAATTTGCAGCCGATGGCCGACATTATGAGGCAAGGACAGCAGGCCGGCGTCCTGATCGATGGCGATCCACAGCAGCTTGCTTTTTATTTTGTCAGCTTGATTCAAGGCTTGACGCTGCAGCTTGCGCCTGGCTATGAGATTCCGGTTGAAATTCAAGCGGAGAGCATCGTGCGTTTATTTTGTGCGGAAAAAAATAGTTTGACAACGCAATAAGGCTGTTGCTATTATAGCAAATAACAAAACGAACCACCGTTCAGTTTGTAAGTGGAAAATTGAATACCGTCGAATCGACCAGACAACTGGAGATGGACACGGCAGCTCACTTGTAGGCATACAAGCGATATTTTCCGTGAAGTCTCTTTTTTTTAAACGTTAATTCCGAGTAATCGGGTAAGTTTTATAAAAATTAAGGGAGGGATCGCGATGGCAGCGGAAACACTCGTGATCGAACAGCTCAACCGTACCTTTTCTTCACCGGAAGGCGACGTCGTGGCGCTAAGCAACATTGAATTGAAGGTGAAGAAGGGCGAATTCATTACATTGATCGGCCCAAGCGGCTGCGGCAAGAGCACGCTGCTCAAAATCGTAGCGGGCCTCGATACGAATTATACGGGTTCGGTTCTTCTGAACGACAAGCCAATTGACGGTCCCAGCATTGAGAAAGGGTTTATTTTTCAAGAGCCGAGGCTATTCCCATGGCTGACCGTGGAGAAGAACATCGCCGGCAACCTGTCGCTCAAGGACCCGAAGGTGCGCGCCAGAGTAGATGAGCTGATCGAGCTCGTCCGGCTGAAAGGATTCGAGAAATCGTATCCGCGCCAGCTGTCCGGGGGGATGGCCCAGCGGGTGTCGATCGCTAGAGCGCTGCTGCGCAATCCCGACGTGCTGCTGCTCGATGAACCGTTCGGAGCGCTGGACGCTTTCACTCGCGCTCATCTGCAGGAGGTGCTGCTCGATATATGGCAGACGAATCGGACGACGATGCTGTTCGTCACGCATGACCTGGACGAAGCGGTGTTCCTCGGCGAACGGGTCGTCATTATGAATCCCCGACCGGGACATATTCGGAGCGTGCAGCCTGTCGACCTTCCATTTCCGCGCAAGAGAGCCAGCGTTTCGTTTCAAGAGCTTCGGCGGAAAGTGCTAAGCGAGTTCGAAAAAGTAGAAGAGCCAGCGGTCGATCACGGGGCGGGCATTTAACGAAATTAAACATTGGGGAGAGATGAAAGATGAAGGGGAATCTTTTGAAAGTATGGGCGTTAATTCTGGTCGTGGCGGTGCTGGCAGCAGGCTGCGCAAATGCGGAGAAGGAAAATGCAGGAGCCGAAGGCGGCAACAAGTATGAAGGGCTGACGGTTAAGCTGGGCGTTCAAGGCAGCGGCGGTCTGTTCGGCAAAGCCCGCGAAGAGAAGTGGTTTGAAGAGGCGTTCGGAGAATTGGGCGTAAACGTTGAATGGGCGGAGTTCCAAAGCGGGCCTCCAATGACGGAAGCGATGGCTTCCAATCGCCTTGATTTTGCGGGTCTCGGCAACATGCCGGTCGTAGCTGCGCAAGCGGCGGACATTCCGTTCAAAGTTATCTCTCATTTGATCCAAGGCACAAACAACGTTGCGATCATCTTGCCCAACAACAGCGAAGTGAAAACAATCGCCGATCTGAAAGGCAAAAAAGTAGCGGTTGCGAAAGGAAGCAACGCCTACAATTTCTTGTACCGCGGTCTTGCAGAAGCCGGCATTAAAGACTCCGAGGTTGAAATTATCCAGCTGCAGCCTGACGAAGCGCAGCCGGCGTTCGAATCGGGCGGCGTTGACGCCTGGGCGACTTGGGATCCGTACATCACGCTGAATACATTGACCGGCAAAGCTAAAGTGCTGGCGGACGGCGAGCAGCTGGGCGTATTGTCCCCATCCTTCCAAATCGTTCGCAAAGACTTTGCCGAGAAATACCCGGAGCTTGTAACGCTCTATCTCGAGGTGTTCGAGAAAGCCCGCCTTTGGGAGGAGCAAAACCTGGATGAAGCGCTGAACCGTTACGCGGAAGAGCGCAAAGTGCCTGTGGATGTCATTAAAGGAACGCAAGAACGTTCGAAAATTATCAATATTCCGGTTAGCGACGAAATTATCGCCGAGCTGCAAAAAACGGCAGACTTTCAGTTCTCGATCAAAAACATCCGCAAGCAAATTAACGTAACCGAGCTGTTTGACAATCAATATGTAGAAGAGGCTTTGAAATCAAGCAAATAAGGCAGCGGCGGACAGCTTGTCCGCCTCGGTGATCAAACGATAACGAAATGAGGCGGTAACGATGGAGAAGGCGGCGGCCACACAGCTTGCGAAGCAAACACCGAGACAGCGGCAACAGCAGCGACAGCAGCGTCAAAGTCAGCGTCAGCGGCGATCCGGCGGACAGCTTTCGATCCAAATTACGAATGCGCTGCTGGCGGCTCTGCTGCCGGTTGCGATCATAGTCATCTGGGAAGTCGCAGGAGCTATGGGCAGGCTGAACCCGATTCTGCTGCCGACGCCGAGCAAAATTTGGGAGGAATTCGTCAGCTTGACCGCTTCCGGCGAGCTGGCGAGCCATCTGGGCATTTCCGCTTGGCGGGCGCTGCTCGGCTTTCTACTCGGCGGCGGGCTGGGGCTTGCCGCAGGCATCTGGGTCGGCTTTTCCTACAAGACGGAACGGCTGCTCGATCCGACGCTGCAAATGCTGCGAACGCTGCCGCATTTGGCCATCGCTCCGTTGTTCATTCTCTGGTTTGGCTTTGGCGAAACGTCGAAAATATTGCTGATCGCCAAAGGGACGTTTTTCCCGTTGTACGTAAACACGTTTCTTGGCATCCGGTCCGTTGACGGCAAGCTGTTTGACGTTGCCCGGGTGCTGCAGTTCAGCAAATGGCAATTGATTATGAAGCTGATCGTGCCTGCTGCGCTGCCGAATATTTTGCTCGGCGTCCGATTGTCTGTCGGCGTGGCATGGCTTGTCCTTGTCGTTGCGGAAATGATGGGCTCCAGTTCCGGCGTCGGTTTTCTGATCAATGACGCGAGGTCTTTTTCGATTACCTCTGTCGTATTTGTCGGCATTATCGTGTTTGCCGTCGTCGGCAAGTTTAGCGATTCGATCGTCAAGCTGCTGGAGCGCAGATTGCTGCGCTGGCAGGACAGCTATAAAGGAGATGGAGCGTCATGAGCGAACAGGTGTTGAACGATAAAAGCGCGCGTTCGCGCGAAGCCGGCTGGCTTGCCGCCATTCCGAAGCCGCTTCACGGCTGGCTGCTGCCTGCAGCTATTGCGATTGTATGGCAGGCGGTAGGGCAGTTGGGCCTTATCTCCGAGTCATTGCTGCCGACGCCGCTTGCCATTGCGATTCGATTCGTCGACTTGGTCGCAAGCGGGGTGTTTTTCGAGCATTTCAATATTAGCGTGTATCGGGCGCTGCTCGGATTCCTGCTCGGAGCCGGAACGGGGCTGCTGCTCGGGCTGTTCACCGGACTTGGCAAAATTGCCGAAAAAACGCTCGATCCATCGCTGCAAATGCTGCGGACGATCCCGCTGCTGTCGCTGATTCCGCTGTTCATTCTTTGGTTCGGCATCGGCGAGTTTTCAAAAATATTAATGATTTCGCTCGGCGCGTTCTTTCCGGTCTACGTGAACACGTTTCTCGGCATTCGGAACGTCGATCTCAAGCTCTTCGAAGTTGCCCGCATTTTTCAATATTCGCGGCTGCAGCTTGTGGCCAAGCTGATCATTCCGTCGGCGCTGCCTAACATTTTGCTCGGCGTCAGGCTTTCGCTAGGCATTGCCTGGCTGGTGCTCGTCGTCGCGGAAATGATGGGAACGAGCGCGGGCATCGGTTATATGATTCAAGACGCAAGAGCTTATATGCGTACGGATATTGTATTTGTCGGCATTATTTTGTTCGCTGTGATCGGCAAACTGTCCGATTCCGGCGTGCGGCTGCTGGAAAACCGCTGGCTGCGCTGGCGCGATACGTTTAAAGGGTGACCAACACCGAAACGGAGGGTACGAATATGAGCAAAAGAGCAGAGCAGCTTCATTTGGGAGCATTCATTTATTATAGCGGTCATCATCATTACGGCTGGCGTCATCCGGAATCGGGGGCTGAAGGGCTGTTTGATTTCAAGTTTTATAAAAAGCTGGCGCAAACGGCGGAGCGCGGCAAGTTCGATATGATGTTTCTTGCCGACCTGCTGTATGTTCGCGGCGTGGAGCAGGCAGCATCGGGGATGCTGGAGCCGGTACAGCTGCTGGCTGCCATTTCAACGGCGACGGAGATGCTTGGACTGACGGCAACCGTGTCGACGACTTACAATGAGCCGTACAATGTGGCACGGAAATTCGCTTCGCTCGATCATATTAGCGAAGGTCGCGCAGGATGGAATATTGTGACGTCGCAGCTGGATATTGAAGCTTACAATTATGGCCGCGCAGAGCATCCCGAGCATGGGCTGCGATATGAGATGGCGCGTGAATTCGTCGAGGTCGTCACCCGATTGTGGGATACATGGGAGGACGGAGCGCTTGTCGTCGACCGCGAGGCGGGCATTTTTGCCGATGGCTCGAAGGTGTCGGAAACCGAGTATAAGGGCCGCTGGTATTCGACGAAGGGCACGCTCAACGTTCCGCGTCCGCCGCAAGGCTATCCGGTGCTTATTCAAGCCGGTTCCTCGGGTCCAGGGCAAGAGTTCGCCGCAGCATTCGGCGAAGTGATCTTCACGGCACAACAGTCGCTGGCCGCTGCCCAAGCATTCTATTCCAGCGTGAAAAGCAAGCTGGCTGCGCAAGGCAGAGAAGCCGGCAGCATGAAAATTATGCCGGGCTTGTCGCCGATTATCGGAGCGACCGAAGAGGAAGCGCGGCGGAAGTATAATGAGCTGCAGGAGCTGATTCCTGCGAGCATGGTTGTCGGCATGCTGTCCGGGATGCTTAATTTCGATCTGTCCGGCTATCCGGTTGACGGACAGCTGCCGGACATCCCGGATCCGGTCGAAGCAAGCAACGGCATGAAAAGCCGCGTGCAGCTCGTGATGGACATGGCGCGCAAAGACCGCCTGTCGATTCTTGAGCTAGGCCGCCGCTTGCTTGGCGCTCGCGGCCATATGCAATTCGTCGGCACGTACGAGCAGCTGGCAGATTTTATGCAGCAATGGTTCGAGGAGTACGGCTGCGACGGCTTCAACATTATGCCGCCGGTGCTGCCGGGCGACCTCGACGAGTTCGTCGACCATGTCGTGCCGATTTTGCAGCAGTGCGGATTGTTCCGCTCGGAATATACCGGCAGCACGCTTCGCGAGCATTTGGGCCTCGATCGTCCAGGGGTCCGTCATTTCCAGGACGGACATGAGCGGGCGGCTGCCGAGACGGCAGCAGCGCCGGTTGCATCCGGCGAATAAACGGCTAGAAAGGGCTCTCCCCCATTATCCGTCCTCCTGGGATGATGGGGGAGAGCTCGCGCGCAGCATCATTCGCCCAAATTGCGGTATGGTGAAGCCGGCTGCTTTTGCTACAACGCTCTTGCCTCCAGCGAAGCACATTCGTTATTTTACGAACCAAATTTCGCTATTTCGGTCAGTTTTGAATGATCGCCACCCTGCAACGAACTGAATTTCGCTAATCGGGAAGTTAGCTTCGCAAATTGCGAAGCTATTTTCGCTTTTCTCTTCAACGAAGCCTTTGAGGCGAAAAAGAACGAAAAAAGCTTCGTTAATTAGCGAATTCGATTCGTTAAACAAAGTGTACTTTGGTGCGTCCACGTAAATTTACCTATTTTGCACAGCAGCTTGAGTTACTTTTTCTTCATATCTGTTGTTTTGTCATACTGTCAGTTCCACGTTGTTTGTCCAGCCCTCTCCTCTAACATAGGTAGGCTAATTGCATAAGTTTGGGGCAAGCGGAAAACCTACCTAGTGGAAAAGGAGGGGAGTACATGTCGGAATCAACCGAAGATTTCGTTGCGAAAGTGCATGAGACACAGCAGAAGCAGCAGAAAAACAAGGAGCATTACGGAAAAGGCAAGCCGTCAGAAAAGCTTGTCAACACGCAGCATACAAATAATCCGTAGCCATAGCCCGCCAGATAGCTGAGGTTCAGCTTGTCAGGCGGGCTTCTATTTCGATGCGATATGACTCGCCTGTAGGAAGACGAAGCCGTTATGTATGATCGGGTAATGGAGTGGATTGACAAGAAGAAAGATATGAGGCATTATTTACATATGAACAGTTGCTCATATGTTGAATAGTATATATCATGCTTTTGCTGGAGGGATGCATAATGGCAGATCATCATCATAAAGACGGAGAATCTTGCAATCATCATAATCATGAACATCACGAACACGGACATGATCATAGTGAGGGACATACACACTCGCATTCGCATTCACACGGTCATCATGGGCATAGTCACGGGCCCGGCGGACATCACCATCATTATGATATGAACGGCAACAAAATCGGGTTAATCATCGCGCTTTCGATTACCGGCGGGATTATGTTTTTGGAGTTTTTCGGCGGTCTTGCGACGAACAGTTTGGCGCTGCTTTCCGATTCCGGCCATATGCTAAGCGACGTCAGCGCGCTGGTGCTTAGCCTTGTAGCGGTATGGTTCGCATCACGCCCGGCGTCTCCGAACAAAACATACGGTTTTTACCGGTTCGAAATTTTAGCCGCATTGTTTAACAGCATTACTTTATTTATTATCGCCGGTATTATCGTTTATGAAGCTATCGGAAGATTTTTTGAACCGCCTGCAGTGTCCAGCCTTTCGATGATGCTGATCGCTGCCGTCGGGTTGCTGGCCAATTTGGCGAGCGCGTGGGCGCTTATGCGCAAAGGCGACGTGCATAACAATTTGAATGTTAGAAGCGCATATCTTCATGTGCTGGGAGATGCTTTAGGCTCCGTAGGCGCGGTGCTTGCAGGCTTGCTGATGCTGCTGTTCGGCTGGAATATCGCCGATCCGATCATTTCGGTCGTTGTCGCGCTGCTCATTTTGCGGAGCGCATGGGGCGTCATTAAGCATACGCTGCATGTGCTGATGGAAGGGACGCCTGCCGCTGTCAACCATAAAGAGGTAAAGGAGGCGCTGGGCGACATCGAGGGCGTAGTCGACGTGCATGATTTGCACATCTGGACCATTACGTCCGGGATGGATTCGTTAAGCTGCCATTTGCTTGTTGCGGACGGCGTCAACTGCCAGTCTGTGCTGCAAGCAGCCATTCGGCGCGTCGAGGAGCAGTTTGGCATTCAGCATTCCACCATTCAAGTCGAAAGTCCGGTTATCCGCCATATGGAGCTGAAAGTATAACCAAGCGGCATGCGACATAACTAAGCGATCACGATCGCCGCAGATGGATCTAAAGTACAAATGTACCTTACAGGTGCAAAAGGAGATGCCGGAGAGCTGTCTAATGTACAAAAGTACCTTAGCCTCGCCCGAAAACAGGACGCACCTCCGCCGCCGAGGCCTTTAAGGTATAAAAGTACATTAGGCGCGCGGGAAGGGCTGCGAAAAAGTGGTCTAAGGTACATTTGTACCTTAGAAAGGCCAATAATGGATAATGGACTAACAAGCGCTAAAAGTGGGAGTTACGAGGCACAGCATGCGAGTCTGCAATTGAAAAGTCGGCCTTACAGGCACCGCAGCATGCGGCGGACGAGAGTGAATGGCCAATAATGGCCTCACAAGCGTGGTAATTGGGAGTTACGAGGCAGCATGCGAGTCTGCAAGGCCGCAATAGTTTTCATTAATAAAAGCCGCGGCAAGGTCGAACCCTTGCCGCGGCTTTTTCACTATTTTATAAATTAATATAACGCTCGAAAATAGCTCCAAAATCTTTAACTTTGTATTGCTTATGCGAATCCGCAAGCCAGTTGAACGCTGTTTTGTTCAGACGGTCGAACGTATCGGCCACGTCGTAGTCGCCTTTGTGCGCATGGCTTAAGGTGGAGGAAGCAAGCTCAAGGCTTTGTCTCGCATAGTTTAATGCGATATCATTGTCATAAGTAATTTCGGAAATTTTTACTAGCGCTTTGTACAGATCCTTCACTTGCTCCAAAAATTTCTTGTTAATGTCGATGCTGAGGTCAGCTCCGCCGATATTGAATTTGATCTCGACGTCGAGATCGACAGTGCCGGCTGTTTCGAGCGACACGTTGCTGATGCGATGCGTGCTGTACGCATACCGTCTCAACGTTCTTTTCTTGCTGATTGCGCTTGTGCCGTCTAGGTGAATGAGCGCTTGGTTCGTGAAGCAATATTCATCCGATTTGGATTTAATCAGGAAGTAAATTTTTTCGTTGTCCTCGTGCATGACATAGTCGTCAGAATCAACTTTGTCATAATTCGCAGGGCTGATAACCGTACCGATGTCGCTCAATCCGAGCAGGTCGGCTGCTACTTTACCGAACATGGGATCATTCCTCTCTATCGAACAAGATTGTAATGCAGTTCCATTATATATGAATATCTGGGAATTATTCTATAATAATCAACAAAATCGTTTCATGATTCGAGCTTGTCTGCGGGGAAAGGGAGTTAGGGATGAGGCTTTTATATATTGAAGATGATCAAGAAATCGGCGGCCTCGTATGCCGTCATTTACAGGAGCGGGGGTATGAAGTGGTATGGCTGACTAGCGGGGAAAAGGCTGCCGAGGAGGCGGAGCGCTGCGATCTCGTCATCCTTGACGTGATGCTGCCGGGACTGGACGGGTTTACGGTCGGGCAGCGGCTGAAAAAAAGGTTTCCCTCAACGCCGATCCTCATGCTGTCGGCACGGACGTCAATCGACGATAAGCTGCTTGGACTGCAGTTCGCCGATGATTATTTGACGAAGCCGTTTCATCCCGACGAGCTCGCTGCCCGAATCGAGGTGCTGCTTCGCCGGTTCGCCGTGAAAGCGGCCGAGCCGCTAGCGGTGAAGCACTTGCTCGTGTACGAGAACGAGAATCGGATCGTAAACAGCGAAACGGGAGACGAAATTACGCTGACCGGCAAGCAGTTTCAAATTTTCGGTTATTTGCTGCGCCATCAGGGACAGATATTAACGAAAGAACAAATCTATGAAGCGGTCTGGAAGGAGCCCTATCTCGAAGGGGATAAAACATTGATGGTACATATCCGCTATTTGCGCGAAAAGCTGGAGCGCGATCCGGCTGCGCCTGAAGTGATCGAGACGGTGCGGGGCATCGGCTACCGGGTAAAAGCATGATTGGGCGCTGGGCGAAAAAAAGAAAAGGAGGGGCGGTTAAATTCCGTTCCTCGCTTATGTCGCGTTACTTGCTGCTCATTATTGCGGCGTTTCTGTTTGTGCCTATTTTATTTCCGCTGTTAAGCGTCGCGTATATCGTAGCGGATTATGCCGTGCGCGGCACGCCCGAGCAGCCGAAATACGGGAGAGCCTCGGAAATCGAGTGGAACTGGCATAATGAAGCGTCTAAGCTGGATGCAAGCTCCGGGCAAGGAGAAGCGGCCGTCGAGAAAAGGCTGCAGGAGCTGAAGCGAAAGTACGTTGAAGCTTCGCTCTTCTGGGTCGATGCGGACGGCCGATCAAGGCTACAGCTTCCTGGCGGACAGCAATTGCCGGATCAGTGGAGTCCTGCGGAGTCTATCCGCTTCATGAAAAACAATTCCAACGGCGACCCGTTTACCGTTGTCGCTTTTATCGGGAAGGACAACAGCGGACCGGCCTTCATGGTCATTCAGCTGCCCAGGGAGCTGCTGCATACGCGGGAGGCGTTGAGCGCGGCGCCGCTGTTTATAGGGATTGTCAGCATTATGTTTTTCGCGTTGCTGCTGTTTTCGCTGCTGTTCTTCATTCGGCTGCGCCGGCGGCTGCTTCGGCTTGAGACGGCGATGTCAGTTGGCGACAGCGAGGCGCAAACCGGGCGCAGCATTCCAGCCCCTGTGAAAGTAACAAAGCCGGATGAAATCGGGCAGCTGGAATTGGCGTTCAATCGCATGATCACACAGCTGGAAGACAGCCAGCGGAGGGAGCGGGAAGAGGAGGATTTGCGCAAGCGGCTCATCTCCAATCTTTCGCATGATCTTCGTACGCCGCTGACCGTTGTGAACAGCCATCTGTATATGCTGCGCAAGGAGGAGTTAAGCGCTGCAGGTCAAGCTTCGATCCGTTTAATGGAAGGGAAGATCGAAGGTCTCGGCCAATTGATCGACAACTTGCTTGCCTACACGCTGATGGCGAGCGGACGATATCCGTTGACACTAGCGCCGCATGACGTTATCCGACTCGTAAGGGAGAGCGCGGCGGCTTGGTACCCCGTTTGGGAGAAGGAAGGGATTGAAGCGGACATCAGCTTGCCGGAGCAGTCGCTTGTCTGGAATGTAGACAAGGCAGGCTTCCGCCGTTTGCTGGACAATCTTTTTCAGAATGTCGTCCGCCACGCTGCGGAAGGGCGGTATATCGGGCTGTTTGCGGAGCTGTACAATGGCAGTATGTCGCTTGTCATAGAAGACCGCGGACCGGGCATCGAATCGCCTTCCGAGCTGAAGGGGGCAGGCATCGGCCTTGCCATCGTCGACCATTTGGCTGCCGAGATGGGGCTGGGCTGGCACGCCGAAGCGGGTAAGGACGGCAACGGAACGCGTATTTTTTTAAACCAAGGAGATAACGGGAGGTACAGTAATTAGAACCAAGAAGGCAGCGGAACGTTACAATTTTTAAACCAAATTTAAACTTGGGGGGAGCCCGTTTTTAACCTTCGTCCGTTAACCTTGTTTACGAGGTGATCGTGATGAACGAATGGATGATTGAGACGAGGGGTCTTACGAAAACGTATAAAGGACGCCGCGTCGTCTCGGATTTGAATTTGAAAATTGCAAAAGGCGATATTTACGGCTTCCTGGGGCCGAACGGAGCGGGCAAAACGACGACGATCCGCATGCTGCTCGGACTGATTAAACCATCGGCAGGTTCCGTCCATCTATTCGGCAAGCCGCTTCATAAAGAGCGGCTCGCGATTTTGCGCAAGGTCGGTTCGCTGGTCGAATATCCGTCCAATTACGGACATTTGACTGCCATTGACAACTTGGAGGCGATCCGCCGCATCATCGGCGTGCCGAAATCGAGAATCGATCAAGTGCTGGAAATCGTCGGCCTGACGGAGGCAGCGCGCCGTTCGGTTAAAGGCTATTCGCTTGGAATGAAGCAGCGTCTCGGCATCGCAAGCGCGCTGCTCGGCAACCCGGAGCTGCTTATTCTGGATGAGCCGACGAACGGTTTGGACCCTGCGGGCATTTTGGAAATTCGTGAGCTGATTAAAAGCATGCCGAAAACGCATGGCATTACCGTACTCATTTCCAGCCATTTGCTGAGCGAGATGGAGCAGACGGCCGGAACCGTCGGTATTATCCGCCAAGGCGAGCTGGTGTTTCAGGATACGATCGAAAGCTTGCGGAAGCAGGCCGGCAACGGAATCGCATTGCGCGTTTCCGACCCGGGACCGGCAGCCGCTTCATTAATCGAACTCGGAGTGAATCGTTCGGCGATCAGTACGGCGGATACGACGATTTTGCTGGAGCAGCTGTCCGATGACGACACCGTCAGCCGCATTGTGCGCCATCTTGTGGAGCTGGGACATAGCGTCTATCGCGTTGAAGAGAAGCGCAAATCGCTTGAAGAGCTGTTCCTCCAAATTATCGGAGAGGGGGAGCGATCGCTTTGATTGCGAAAGTGCTGTCTTCGGATTTGCTCAAAATACGGCGAAAAGGCTTGTGGCTGCTCGCGTTTATCGCGCCGCTCGGCATTGCCGCCTTGCAGGCGCTGAATTACGGCATGCGCTATGACTATATGATGGATATGTATGCTGACGACCTATGGGGCGGCCTGCTTGAAAATATTGCGCTGTTTGTGCCTATCTCCGCTTACCTTGGCATCACACTGTTAAGCTCGCTGCTTGCGAATATCGAGCACGCGACCGGCTCGTGGAAGCAGCTTCTCTCGCTGCCGGTATCGCGCACAGCGGTATTTGCCTCCAAATTTACGCTATGTGCGATGCTGCTGCTGATATCGGGCGCGCTGCTGGCGGTCACGACCGCCGCGCTTGGCGCAGCGCTGCGCTTCGATATGGCGGAGCTGCCTTACGGCGAGCTGCTGCGGCTGAGCTTTTTCCCGCTCATCGCGTCGATGCCGGTTCTCGCGCTCATGCTATGGCTTTGCGTCACGATGAAAAACCAAGCGCTGCCGATAACGCTTGGCGTTGTGCTCGCGATATTTTCCATCTTTCCAATTGTGGAGTGGGTGCCGATCAGCTGGCCGATGCTTGGCTACACCGGTCCGCATCGCGAATGGTTCATTTCGGCCGGAGCCGGTCTTGGCTTCCTTATTTTGATGGCTGGGCTTGTTCATTTTCAGCGAAAGGATGTGGCGTAACATGGGCGGTTTCTGGAATGCGGCAGCTTCGGAGCGTTTAAAGCTGGCGAAGTCGCCGATCTGGCTCATTGTGCTGATCAGTCCGCTGCTTTCGCTGTTGATCGGCCTATTTACGAACTTGGAGGAAGTACCGCTGGAGGAACAGGGGAGAGTGCTGCTTTCCTCGATGGCTTCGCTTCACGCGATGCTGCTCATGCCGATCATAACGGGCATCTTGTCCGCTTTCGTGTGCCGCTATGAGCATGCGGGAGGCGGATGGAAGCAGCTGCTCTCGCTGCCGGTATCGCGGACGTCATTGTACCTCGCCAAGCTGACGGTCGTTGCATTGCTGCTTCTTGGCTCGCAGCTGCTGTTTGCGGGAGCGGCGGTTGTCGCCTTTCAATACCAAGGCATCCCTGGCGGATTGCCGTGGGGGCTTATTTTATCGAGCGCGCTGAGCGGCTGGGTCGCTTGTTTTCCGCTGGCTGCTCTGCAGTTATGGGCATCGACGATGTGGAGCAGCTTTGCTGCGCCGCTCGCCGTTAATGTGATGCTGACGCTGCCGAATATTTTGATCGTCAACTCGGCAAAGTATGGCCCGTTCTATCCTTGGGCGCAGCCGATGCTGCTTATGCTCTCAAACGGGACGATGGATTTCGGCAGCTTTACCGTGCCGTTCTCGACGCTGCTGTTAACGGTAGGGGGCAGCTTTGCCGTATTTTTGCTGGGCGGTCTGATCTATTTCCGCAGAAAAGAAATATAGCCTCAATGAGGAAGAGAATCCTCAATGAGGCTAATGATTAACGGAGTTAACGGCGTTAATGGCGTCAACCTTCAGGGGCATGGAGCCTGTCTTCCATATGCTGTCTGCGCAGCAGAATGGCTGCAGTAAAGAGCATGACGCCATTGATGACGAACACCCAGCGAATCGGGATAACGCCGCCGAGCACGCCGCCGATGACCGGTCCCAGCATCGTAGCGAACTGGGTAGCCGACTGGTTCAAGCTAAAGGCGCGCCCGCGAAAGCTTGATTCCGTCACTTTGACGATCATCGCGTTAACGGACGGATAGACGCCGGCGAAGAACAAGCCGTACAAAAAGCGAAGCGCGCCGAATTCAATGAAATGGCCGACGAAAAACTGCAGGCAGTTGCCGATGCCGCCGCCAAGCAGGCCGATGAAGAGCACCTTCGAGAAGCCGATGCGCGAGCCGATTTTGCCCCATTGCGGGGCGGCGATCAGCGTCGCGATGCCGACGGCGGAAAATACGATGCCCGATTGCAGGGAAGCGTCATTCTTGTCAGCGCCAAGCTGGAGAACATAAACGGTCAGCAAAGGCTCCAGAATCATGACGGAGAACGTCGCGAGTCCCGCCATAACGAGCAGCGACATAAAGGTGCGGTTCTCCAGCGCATGCTTCAAATCCTCTTTGACGGAGGAGCGATGGGCGGAACGGTTGAACGTCTTCTCATGCGCGAAGAACGTCGCGATGAGGGCGGCTACAAGCACGACAAAGCCGGAAAAAATAAACGACTCCCGGTTGCCGATCATATGGCTGATGATGCCGCCGACGAGCGGCCCGACGATGCCCCCGGTGGCCCCGGAGGTCGCCATAATGCCAAGCGCATAGCCGGTTTTATCTTCCGGCGTATTCGTTGCGACCATCGCGATTGCCGCCGGCACATAGCCTGCTAGCAAGCCTTGAAAGATGCGAAGCAGCAAAAACAAATACGGATCGTGAATGAAATACGTAATAAAATAGAGCGCGGCGAGGCTGAAGCCCGAACGGATGAGCATCGGCTTGCGGCCGTATTTGTCGGCGAGCGAGCCCCAGTAAGGCGCAATCAGGGCGCTGGCGAGAAACGTAATGCCAAAGGCGATGCCCGACCAGGCCTCCAGATGGTTGTCAACGCCAAGCTCATTATTAAGAAACAATGGAATAAAAGGGATCGAGATCGAATAGGCGGTGCTGCAAAAAAAGACGCCGACCCACAGCACGATCAGATTGCGTTTCCATGAAAATTGCATCGTAGTCACTTCCCGGACGACTGAGTTGTTCTTCCATTGTATACCTATTGGGCGGCAATCGAAAGGGGGGCGAAGAGCGAAGCAGATTCGCAAAATAACGAATCAATTTTCGTTATATTATTCGAAATGTGATGATGCTCGCAGAAGAACGAAGCCAACTTCGCTAATAACGAACCGGAGTTCCCGAGTAGCGAAGTCAGCTTCGTTCTTGTCAGTAAAGTGTCGATTGTGCGGTTAAATAGCGAAATTCCATTCGTTATATTGGGTAGCAGGTACGTTATCCGCCTAAATGCTCAACCCGGCTAAATTCACCGAACCACCCGCATGAATGCCCGCCCCTTGCGCCAGCCGAGTTCGCCTATCCAACAGAACAAAAGTTGCTCGGTCTGGAGGAAGCGAAGCTAGTGAAACAAATCGCTTTCCTTTGCTTTTCGTACGAAGCCGGAGGAGGCGCGATTGATCGTTTTCTTTAGCGCGATGCCGATCAGGAGAGTAACGGCGGCGAATATTGCGAGCGAAATCATATCCTGCCGGACAATATCCCACAAAATGCCGCCGACCGCCTCGCGCATCATGCTGATCGCATACGTAAACGGCAAATAAGGGTGGATCGCTTGAAAAAAGGGCAGCGTCACCTGAATCGGGAACGTTCCGCCGGAGCCGGCGAGCTGCAGCACCAGCAGGACGATGGACAGCGCTTTGCCGACGTTGCCGAACACCGAGACGAGCGTATAAACGATCAGCATAAATAAGGCGCTAAGCAGTAGTCCGAACAAGAGAAACGCCCCCTTATCGACGACATGCGTATGCAAAATCCAAATATCGCCGGTTGTGATCAGCAAGGTTTGCAGCAGCGACAGCGTAAGAAACGTGAGATAGCGGCCGAAATAGCTTTGATAGCTTTTTAATGCTTCCCCTTCTCCGGGATGCGGATCGACGGACAGAAGCGAGACGAGCAGCAGCGCGCCTACCCAAATCGACAGCGTGGAAAAGAAAGGCGACATGGCCGAGCCGTAATTCGGAATCGGATACAACCGATACTCTTGCAGGACGACAGGCTCTGCGAAAAAGGCACTTTCCCGCTGGGCATTGTTTTGCAGCAGGCTGATCAGCTCATCCAAGCTGCCTTCTTGTTCCATCTGGCGAATACGCTCGGCTAAACGTTTAATTTTCTGCTCGGCGTTTGGCAGCCGCTTTTCGATCTCGGCGAGCGCAGCTTTGCCGAAGGTCAGCCCTTTGCTTGCATCCTGCAGAAGCTTCTCGATATCCGGCATATCCGCGGCCGTTTGCTTAAGCGCCTCATTGGCTTTTTTGGCGGCGGTCAGCGCTTTGTCCATCCCTTCCCGGATGCCCGGCACAATGTCGCTGTCATAACGGTCCAACAGGCTGTTCACCACCGACGAGGCTTGCGCCGCGCCATCAGCTAGCTTGTCCAGCAGCGCGGCAGCCGGTTCTTCGCCGCGCCGGGCGGCAGCGGCAAGCTGATTAGCGGCTTCGCTTGAGCGCGTAAAGCTGCTCTCCGCCTGCCGCAGCTTGGCATCCGCGTCGGCGAGCCTGCTGCCGCCGGTCATATCCGCGAGCCTGCCGAACAAGTCGGCCGAGCTTCCCGCCACGCGGGCGGCAATGCCGAGCTTGCCGTCCATCCGCTCTAGTGCGGCAATGGCCGACTCCGTATCGGCTGTTGCCGCGCCGTTGCGAAGGCTGGCGGCCAGCTCGGCCGCAGCATCGGCAGCTCCGGCGAGCAGCTGCAAATCCTGCTTCAGCGCTGGAGCGGTTTGCTCGACCGCATCGGCGCTGTCCGCGAGCAGCGGCGTAAGCTTTGCGGCCAGCTGCCTGCCGTCGGCGACGAGCTTGGCGGCATCCGGCAAAGCGTTCTGCGCGCGGCCTGCAATCGCCTCCGCTTTAGCGGCATCTGCCGATGCGGCAGATACCGCGCTCTTGATTTCCGGGAACAGCTCTTCCAGCTTGAAGACGATATCCCGCGAATTTTCAATCGTTGGCTTCTCCTTCTCAAGCTCCAAACCAACTTCATTTAACAGGCTGAAAATGACGCCGTTAGCCGTTTTCACAAATGTGCTGCGAATTTGCTCGACGATGGCATTCGCGCCGGAAGCGGCGATTTTCGGAGAAACGGCGTTAATTTTTTCATTAACGGTATAAAGGATCTTCGCTTGCTCTGGATTATCGTTCAACACGGTGGCGATTTTCGTAGAGAAGTCCGCCGGTATGACGATGCTCGCGTAATAATCGCCGTGCTTGACGCCCTCTAACGCTTGGTCTTCGTCTACGAAACGCCAGCCGATTTTGCGGTTTGATTTCAGCGATTCGATAATTTCATCGCCCGCGCGGAGCGGATTGCCGTGAATGGATGCGCCGTTGTCGTTATTGGCGACTGCGACGGCGAGCCCGCTAGTATTGCCGTACGGATCCCAGGAAGATTTGATATTGAACCAAGCGTACAGCGACGGGAGGGCGATAAGCCCGAGAATGGTAACGAGTAGCGCCCAGTTGCGGGCAATGCCAGCGATGTCGCGAGCATATATGCGGAAAATCAAAGCGGCGACCTCCAGTTTTTTTGGCTAGTATTCCCAAATATCACCAAAATAAAAGAAAGGTCTGTCCGATAAGTCACGACGGGAGATAACGCTGCCGCACAGCGTTATTCCCCCGGAAAAGCCGAGAAAGCGTCGATTTGCGAAATATAACGCTGTCACGCAGCGTTATTTGATTGCATAGACGCACAGACGGGGAAATAGCGCTGCCACACAGCGTTATTCCCCCGGAAAAGCCGAGAAAGCGTCGATTTGCGAAATATAACGCTGTCACGCAGCGTTATTTGATCGCGTAGACGCACAGACGGGGAAATAGCGCTGCCACACAGCGTTATTCCCCCGGAAAAGCCGAGAAAGCGTCGATTTGCGAAATATAACGCTGTCACGCAGCGTTATTTGATTGCGTAGACGCACAAACGGGGAAATAGCGCTGCCACATAGCGTTATTCCCCCGGAAAAGACGCTGTCACGCAGCGTTGCTATTCCGCTATTCCTTCGCAGAGGCGGCCTCTCTGAAGCGGCTGCTGCTGACGGCGCGGTTGCGCCCCTCATGCTTGGCCAGATAGAGCGCTTGATCCGCGAGCTTGAACAATTGTTCCGGTTGTTTGGCGTCGACCGGCGATACGGCAATGCCAAGCGAGAGCGTTATGCTGCGGCCGATCGGCATCTTGGTGTTGGCGGTCCGAACGCGAATGCGCTCCGCCAGCTCCAGTGCTTGCTGCTCCGAAGTGTTCGGCAGAAGCATCGTAAATTCCTCTCCGCCGTAGCGGAAGCAATAATCGAGCTCGCGCTGCTCGGCTTTCAATATGCCGGCAAGCGTCTTTAACACTTCGTCGCCCGTTTGATGGCCGAATTCGTCGTTTACTGCTTTGAAATGGTCCAAATCAAGCATGATGACAGCGAATGGCAAGCCCTGCTTATGCCACAGCGATGTTATGTCATCCAGCGTCCTTCGGTTTAACAGGCCGGTCAGCGGATCGGTTTGCGCCTCCTCCGACAGCTCGGCTGTTTTTTGCCTTAGTTTCAGGAAGGCGAGTGTAACGGTATTGTTGAGCTGATTCGCCTCGTAATTCCAGAAGACGACCGTCGGAAGCGTAGTCAGCGCATCATCGCCGCGTGAGAGGCGCGACGCATAGTTGGCGAGCCGGTTTAGAGGCTCGGCCAGCTTGCGCGACAGCCAAAGCGAGCCAGCCAGCAGCAGAAGCAAGAAAGGCGTTGTCAAAATGAGCATTTGCTTTATGACATTTCGCGCAGTCGATGCGACATAAGCCTCGGGCGTTTGCGATACGATTCCCCAGCCGACCTCCGGTACAGGAGCGTAGCCGGCAAGGAAGGTGACGCCCTCTGAATTGTTTAGCTTCTGTTCGCCGGCTTTCCCTTCCATCAGCTTCTGGACGATCGGGTTATGACTGACAGACTCGGAAATCCGCTCCTTGTTCGGATGGAAAATAAGCTTGCCGGACGAATCTACGACATAGTAATAGGACCCGCTTGGATTCGCCGCCTGATCGCCGAGAATATTCTGGAAAATATTAGGCTGCTGCAAATAAACCGAGCCGCCGACGAAGCCTTTATAATTGCCCTTCGAATCGAAGATCGGATGGCTGACGAGAATGATCACTCGCTTCGTAACCGCTTGAAACGGCTCCGAGATGATAGGCTCCTTCCGCTCCAGCGCATTTTGCGCCGCATCGGAGGTCAGCTTTGTGCCAATGAGTCCGAGATTATTGGGCGAGGTCGATACGATGACGCCTCCGTCATCCACGATGGAAAGAGAATTGAAATAAGGGCTGGTGCCCATAAAAAAGTCCAGCTGGTCCAGCACGGTTTCATCGGATAACGGAACATCCGAGAAATAATCAGCGGTTACTTCCAAGCTTTTTTTCATCGTTATAACGAGCGATTGCGCTGTATTGCTAAGATTGACGGCCGAAATTCGATTCAGCTCGAGCGTATTATGGTAAAGCGATGTTTTCTCGGCATGATAGCCGACCCTCGTACTGATCACAATAGCGACGACGACGGACATAATAACGACGAAAGAGATAATGGTAGACAGTTTAAAGCCTTTTCGCGGTTGAATGATCGAAGGCATTGAAAGCTCCTATGCGAATGGAATAAGTCGATTTTTCACATAGTTTATCATTTTTCGTCGGTTTTTTCGATCCGTTCTACTAAAAATTATTTTGTTTTCAGCCGCTCGCGGCGCAGCAAATAAATAAAATACGGCGCGCCGAGGACAGCCGTCGTAATGCCGACAGGCACCTCGCGCGGAATAAGAATCAAGCGGCCGGCGATGTCGCCGAGCAGCATCAGATCGGCGCCGATGAGCGCCGCCAGCGGCAGCATCCACTGATGCCGCCCGCCGACGAGCAGCCTGGCGATGTGCGGCGCGATCAAGCCGATAAAGCCGATCGCGCCGACGGCCGCAACGGCGCTGCCGGTAAGGGCTACAGCAAGCAGCAGCAGCATCAGCCGCTGCTTGGATACGTTGAGCCCGAGCGCGGAGCCGCCTTCGTCGCCGAGCTGCAGCACATTGAGCTTGGCGTATTGCAGCCATGCGATCGGGAGCAGAACGGCAATCCAAGGAAGAAGCGACCACACGTGAGGCCATCCGCGTCCCCAAAGGCTGCCGGACATCCACAGCAGCGCCATGTTGACGTCGGAGGGATACTTGACGAGCAGATATTGAATGCCCGCTTGGAAGACCGCGCCGACCGCTACGCCGACAAGCGCGAAGGATGCGGGAGGCAGCGTCATTTTCCGACTGAGCAGTAGAAGCGCAAGCAATGCAATGATCGCACCGGCAAATGCGGCAACCGGAAGAACAAATCCCGGAGCATGCGGAAAAAGAAAAATGACCGTTGCAGCCGTAAAGCCGGCTCCTTTCGTAATGCCGATGACATCCGGGCTGGCGAGCGGATTGCGAATAATGCTTTGCAGGATGAGGCCTGCCGTTGCCAGGCCGAAACCGGCGAGCACGGCGACGATAACGCGCGGCAGCCGGTATTGCAGGACAATAAAGGAAGCTGGAGATTCTTGCAGCGTAAGGCTTGCCCACAGCTCGCGCAGCGGAACCGGCACGGCGCCCGCGCGAAGCGAGACTGCGATCAGCACAAGAAGCAGGAGGGAGGCGGATACAGCCGCTATCGTTTTTTTCATGCCGGGCTCCTCCTTTGCTTGCGCGCTAAATAAATGAAGAATGGTCCGCCAAGCGCTGCGGTAACGATGCCGACTGGCGATTCGTACGGAAAGGCGATCAGCTTGCTTAGCAGATCGGCATAGACAAGCATGCAGGCGCCAAGCAACGCTGTAAAAGGGACAAGCAGCAGGAGCCTGCTCCCGATCAAATAGCGCGCAATATGCGGAACAATGAGACAGAGAAAGCCGATTGGCCCGCACACGGCAACCGCCGATCCGGACAGCACGATGACGAGCAGGACGGCTCCGCCGCGCACAAGCGCAACACGACCGCCAAGCCCGATTGCGACTGCATCATCCAAAGCGAGCAGCCGAAGCAGCGGGAAAAGGACGAGCAGCAGGACGAGAGCAGCAGCCGTAAACGGGAGCAGCAGCCTGACATCGTTCCACCCTGCGCCGCTGGTGGAGCCGACGAGCCAGAACATCATGCTGTCGGTGGAATGCTGGTTAAGAATGATCATCCCCTCTGTTAGGGAAGACAGCAGGAAATGGACGGCAATGCCTGCCAGCGCCAGCCGTACATGCTGCTTTTGCTGCTGCGAGCCTGCTAGCGCCCAGACGAGAAACGCGCCGAGAGCCGCGCCGCCAAAAGCGAAGGCAGCCGTGCCAAGCAGGGAAAGGCCGTTCACGAATACGATGCCGAATACGACGGCGAGCGACGCGCCGGCATTAATGCCGAAAATATGCGGCGAGGCAAGCGGGTTGCGGGTTGCAAGCTGCGTTAACAGACCGGCCAAGGCGAGATGAAGGCCAACGACAGCAGCCGCAATCGTACGCGGCAGGCGGAGCGTCTGAATGTACAGATGCGCCTTCTCTTCACCCTGGAACATAACGGCTTCAAACAGCGTCTGCCAAGAAACGTCCGCTTGTCCCCATTTCAAATTGCTGACGACGCTGACAATGAACAAGACAATAGAAAAAAGGAAGAGCAGAAGCGCGGGGCGCTTCTGCTTTTCAGTTACGGGCACGGTCATTTCCGACACACCTTACTCTCCCAGGTTGCTTACTAAGTCGTTAATCACATGCTCGGAGCCGAGCAGACCGCGGGACAGAGCCCAGTTGCGGCGTTCAACGGAAAATACTTTATCGTTTGTGACAGCGTCGATTTTGCTCCACAGCGGATTTTTCTCCCACTCGTTAACGATCGTTACTTCCTCTGTCGGCAGCAGGAAGATCGCTTGCGGGTTCGTCTCCACCAATTGCTCCAGCGTAAGCTGCGGATACGACTCCTCGTCCTTAACCGGATCGTTGAAGCCAAGCGATGTCAGGAACGAACCGACATAAGAATGGTCGGAGTGAGCGAAGAAGCCTTTCGGATTGACAACGGCCGGGAGAATCGTCAGATCGGAGTTTTTGATTTTAGCTTTCGCCTCGTCGATGATTTGTTTATGCTCTTCCAGACGTTTTTGGCCTTCAGCCTCTTTTCCGACTGCTTTGGCAATAACCGCATAGTTGCTAAGCATCGTATTGTAGTCAGCCAGGTGATCGTTCAAGACGAGCGTAGGCGCAACGGCGTTCAACTGGTCATATACGTTTTTGTGATGGTTCAGGTCGGCGATGATCAAATCCGGCTGCAGCGAACTGATCAGCTCGATGTTTGGCTCATAACGCGAACCGACCGAAGTGTAGTTGCCTAGTTTTTCTTTCACGACATCCATCAGCAGCGCTGCGTCTCCGTCATCGGCAACGCCGATCGGCTGTACGCCAAGCGTCGTAAGCGCGTCAGCATAGCTGAACTCCATAACGACGATTCGCTGCGGCACATGGTCAAGCTCGATTTTGCCAAGCTCATGTTCAATGACGATGTTCTCGGTCGACGCTGCGGGCGAGGCGGATGCAGAAGGCGAAGCAGACGCTTCTCCATTAGCTGCCGGAGCGCTGTTATTAGAATTGCCGCAAGCTGCGAGCGACAGGGCAAGCAATCCGATTAAAGCAGGGGTCAATAGCTTTTTGAAAGACAGACGAAGCATAACAATAAATTCCTCCCGTGAATCAATGATTATGATAATTATTATCAATTAAACTCATTGTATCGGGTGAACGGACATTCGAACATATCTAATCTTAAGAAAGGATATGTCTTATTTTTAGATTTCAGGCGTTTGTCTCTGTTGATAGGCCGATGGCGAAATGCCGGTCTCCATTTTGAACATCCGGCTGAAATAGAAATAATCGGAGAAACCGACCTTGCCGGCGACTTCTTTGGCGGTAAGGGAAGTTTGAGTGAACAGCTGCTGCGCTTTCTGAATGCGCAAACTCCGCAAATAGGACGTCATCGTGCGGCCGGTCATTTTTTTGAACAAGACCGTATAATGCCCTTCACTTACGCCGGCCCGTTTGGCGAGCATAGGGAGCGTGAGAGGCAGCATGTAGTGCTCGCTCAAATAGGAGATTGTCTCTTCAACCGAGCGCGCAGTTGACTGGTCGGCAGATTTCATAAGCGTTTCGCGCAAATAAATATATAAGATGCGCTCAAGCATAAGTCTGCGGCGGAACTGGAAAGCGGCAGCTTCATTGGAATCATGCGTTTCACTAGACGCCTCATCCTTGCTCGCGTACAGCTCCTGCTGGCGCAGCAGCTCGTCGACCATATAGTGGATTTTCACTTCGCTGAATGTATTGAGCGGTCCTGCTAACGACCATTTGGCGCCCTCGGGAAGCATGCGGTACCCGATGACGACATATTCGGCTTCCTTCGTACGCGGAGTCTCGATTTGGAAAGGGCCGTGCTCCGGATTGCACGCATAGCCTTGCGAGCATACGAAAGGCGCATCGTCTCCAGGCGTAATGGTGACATGCCCCCGCCTCACGATAACGATGGCATGCAGCCCGGCGGTTACGTCGAGAAGTTGCGAAGATCGATATAAATGAACATGCTCAAAATAGGGAAGGGCGGAATTGAGCTGCTGAAAATTCATTTAGGGCTGCAATCCTTTCATGGCATTAATAATTTGCCTTTTCTATTATACATTACATTCATTGCTAGGCTCGCGGGTGTCGGATTATACTGGCTGCAAACTTTGTACACGCGAAGGAGCGTTTACACCGGATGGGCAAGTGACGCGCGCGCAATTTACGCATATGCTCGTTCAAGCCTTTGGCCCTGGGGCATCGCTCTTTTTTTTAAAAATTCATTGCCGCCCGTCAGCCGAGCAAAATCGTCCCAAACGAGCATTAAACATATAGCCGCAGCAGAAATGAAGAGGGCGGTTATTGAAGGCAAAATTTAAAAAAGAGGTCGAAACCGACCCGTAGGCGGCTTCGACCTCTTTTTTAAAAAAACATTAGTCCAGAACAGCTGTAATGTGTTCTTTCGTAATCGACCAGTGCGACGCGGTCCATACTTTTTCTTTGTTTTGCACGAGCATGATTTGCGGGGATGCGTGCGTAACCGCCGTATCCTCGGCAATTTGATTCGACACCGGACGGGACTCGATCACTTTTACAAATACGTAATCAGCGTCTTCGCGCGGCTTGTCGTTCAAATATTCTTGGAATTCGCGGTGCGCGTTAGCGCTGACCGGGCAAGTTGTGCTGTGCTTGAATACGACGAGCGGACGGTTAGCCGAGCCTTCCAACGCTTCGTTCCACTGCTCGATTGAATCTAATTCGCGATATTGTGCCATGATGAGACACTCCTTTGCTGACTTAATGTTGAAATTGAGTATGACTGTATTATAGCTTTAGCTTGGGCGAAAGTCATCTTGGCGGCAGGGAGGCGGACGGGTTATCGATAAATTGGGCTTAAACCCACCGATCCCCGAGCTTCTTCACATAGTTTGCAAACACATAACGCCAAGGAATGATGAAAGGGAAAATAAAGACCAACGAAGAGGATATGGCATTTTCCATGGTTTCATCGTCTATTTGACCGGATATCCCAAGAGGGAGCACAACGATAAGCAGCCAAAGCAGTTTCCATATCATTTCCCACAGAAGTATGGGTATCATCTGCAACGGATACCGTATGCCCAAGATACATAGAAGGGAGAAGGAGGCCAGCATACAGGCGACCACTCCGTCCATTAGTTCCCAGGATTTATCCGGATGAATGATTTTATCGATAATTTCCGGCCATTGTACCAATATGAGCCCCACGACGACGAAAAGATACAGCCCCCTCAGCAAGTAAAGACGCAGCAATGAAACCTCGTTTATAGCTTCGTTTTTTTTGTTTGAATCCATTTTATTGGCTCCTTTTTTAAAGTGATTTTGATCCGAAATCGGGGGCGCAACGACGATTCATCATTCCCTCTCACCTAGACATAGGTCTTCTTCATCCAATCCGCGATGCGAAGAGCCTCTGTTTCATGCAATTCCTCCACATCAGCCATTCTAAGCAATGAACCGTCCTTAAGCGCAATGAAACCGTCAATCAAGGTTTCGATTTCCGCAACCTCATGGCTTGTCATGATTAAGGTCTGAGATTTCAAGTCAACGTAGGAGATTATGCCCTTCACAATAGAGTCGCGTATCATCGGATCAAGTCCGGATAAGGGTTCGTCCATTAGAATGTAAGGTGCCTCTTTCGCCAACGTTAGTACGATTTGCAAGCGGCCGCGATTACCTTTCGAAAGCGATTTAATTTTCATAAGAGGATCCAAACGCATAAGCCTCATGATTTCTTCTGCTTTCGCCAGGTTGAAGTCGGCCATTTGTGAAGCCTGAAACTGTATGGCTTCTCGTACCGTGAATATCGGATAAAAGAGGCTCGACTCGGAGGAATAAGAAACGACTTTGCCGGTTTTTCGATTGGCCGTCTCTCCGTTAACCGTCACACTGCCGCTTGTGGGCAGCGCAAGTCCAGACATTAGCTTTAATAAGGTTGACTTTCCGCTGCCATTTCCGCCCACAATGCCAATGATTTTACCGGTAGGTATCGTCAATGAGATGTCCTGAAGCGCAATTTGATTGGCATATTTCTTCGAAACATTCGTCATCCGGATCATGTCACTCATCGCCTTTCTTAACGTTGTTCAAATAATCTGTCAGCCCCGACAGGATCTCCGCCGTGCTGAATCCCATTTCCCGCATGACGTGAACGAATTGTTCAATTTGTTCATGCTTCAACTTGTCACGCTGTTGATTCAGGCGATCCAGCCGTTCGGGAACGAATGTTCCTTGACCTCTCTTCGTTTCCAAGACCCCTTCCCGCTCCAGCTCGTTATAAGCTCGTTGAATGGTGTTGGGGTTGATGTTGTATTTCATGCCCATATCGCGGATGGAAGGAAGCTTCTCGCCTGCTTTCAATTCGCCGCTTATAATTTGCCGATGTATACGATCCGCCAATTGTAAATAGATCGGTTTCGAAGCATTAAATTCATCCATCGTTATCCCTCGACTTTGTTGTCCACGAGCCACGCGGTTAATAGGAACAGTCCGACGATAATGACGAGGTCGTATGCATAGCCGCCTGCGTAAGTTTGTATAGGATCTGAAAATATCGTAGGAAATGTATAGGTAGTAACTCCCCAGTCCATTAGATGCCGATACAGTGCAGAGGATTTGAACAACTCATTTAACCCTTCGGACAGGATGGCCGCACCAGCCGCCGCCGCCCAGCTCCAACGCCCGATTCTCAGCTTGAGGTATTGGTATAGCGCCCAAAGAACCATCATCCATGTACTAAGCATAAGCGAGATCCAAATCACATGAGGAAAGATGAACCATGCCGCTCGCCAGGTATCCGTCCAATACGGCTCAATCAAGCTGAAATTGAGTTCGATCAGCAGTCTGGAAAACCCATATAACGAGACTAATGAAATTACGACCATCAGTAAGCCGTTCGCCACTTTGCTCAACAGCAACATAACAGCCGGTTGGGGGTTGCTCAGCCATAAGTGCAAATTCCCCTCCGACTTTAACCCGACAAACACAATAAGAGGAACGTAGATCACATGAATCGCAACGGCAAGCGCTAAAGGCACGAACATCAGCAAGCTATCGTCCGCTGCCCTCTCCAAGAATAACGTCAGCATAGCAATCAAACCATTGATGACGAGTCCGATGTAGAATACGGTTTTTGTTAACTTGAAATCCTTAATGAACAAAGCTGACCACTGTCGCATACCGATTCACCCTTTATAGATTAATTGAAGATTAGTGCACTAATGCAATAGTGCACTAACTCACCGTATCATGTCAATGGGTATTGGAAAAAAAGGTAAAAAAGAAGTCCCGTTTGGCTCTGTACATGAACATCACTCATTAACTTAATAGCTTTGGTGGGACTGAAATATTTACAGGGTCGGCAACACCAAAAAAAACGTGCATCTGTGGAAAAAAATGTCGTTTATACGGCTCGTCCATGCTGTATAATCAATTGCTGAACGTACCATTTAGAAATGTCTCTGCATAGCGATTTCTATTTATACAAGTGCTTGCAAAAATCAGGATAAGCATACGCTTACGAAGCAAGTTTTGCTTCGCAAAACTTTTAGGAGGGGTGATGTCATTGCAGCAGCAAACCATCATTCGTTTCGAAGGCGTAACCAAACGTTACGACGATGAGACAGTTGTGCTGAAGGATGTCAGCTTCGAGATCGAGCGCGGCAAATTTTATACGCTGCTTGGGCCTTCCGGCTGCGGCAAGACGACGATTCTGAGGCTGATCGCCGGTTTTATCGAGCCCTCGGAAGGGCAAATTTATTTCAACGGCAAGGTGATCAATCGCGTTCCCGCCAACGAAAGGCAGGTCAACACTGTATTTCAGGACTACGCGCTATTTCCGCATTTGAACGTTTTTGAGAATGTCGCCTTCGGCCTGCGCATCAAGAAGCTGAAAAATGCCGCCATTACGGCGAAAGTAAAAGAAGCGCTGCGCTTCGTCAATCTCGAAGGCTACGAGTTGCGCGAAATTAACGAAATGTCCGGCGGACAGCGCCAGCGGGTAGCGATTGCAAGGGCGATCGTGAACGAGCCGGAAATCATCCTGCTGGACGAGCCGCTTTCTGCGCTTGACCTCAAGCTGCGCACCGAAATGCAGTATGAATTGCGAGAGCTGCAGCGCCGCCTCGGCATTACGTTTATTTTTGTCACGCATGATCAGGAAGAAGCGCTGGCGATGTCGGACGAAATTTTTGTGCTCAACAACGGGAAAATCGAGCAGAGCGGCACGCCAAACGATATTTACGATGAGCCGATAAACCGTTTTGTCGCCGATTTCATTGGTGAATCCAACATCGTACCGGGCCGCATGAAGCAGGACTTCGAGGTGGAGTTCGCCGGCAAGTCATTCGAATGCGTCGACCAAGGGCTTAACCCGAACGAGCCGGTTGAAATCGTCATTCGGCCGGAGGATCTTGAAATTACATCGCTTGAGCAGGGCAAGCTGCAGGTGCGCGTCGATTCGCAGCTGTTCCGCGGCGTCCATTATGAAATTAGCAGTTACGATGAGGCGGGCAACGAATGGCTCGTTCATTCGACCAAGAAGGCCAGCGTAGGCGAAAAAATCGGCCTTTATTTCGATTCGGAAGCGATTCACGTCATGCGTTTTGGCGAAACGGAAGAGGAATTCGACAAGCGGCTGGACGCTTACAGCGATCATGAGGACGGCGGCAGCGCGCTTGCGGCGCCGGGCAGAAACGGCGAGGCCCGCAATGAACGCTAGGACGCGCAATTTCTACCTTGTGCCGTATTTGCTATGGATCGGACTGTTTGTCATCGCGCCGATCGTGCTGATCGTCTACTACTCCTTTTTTAATGTTGAAGGGCAGTTTACGTTCGGCAACTACGCGAAGTTTTTCACGCCGGTCTATATGCGCATGACGCTGAGCTCGTTCTGGTATGCATTTCTCATTACCGCGTTTTCGCTGCTTGTCGCCTATCCGGCCGCTTATTTACTAACGAAAACGAAACACAAGCAGCTGTGGCTGCTGCTCATCATTTTGCCGAGCTGGATCAACCTGCTGCTGAAGGCTTACGCTTTTCTTGGCATTTTCGGCACCCATGGCTTCGTGAACAGCGTGTTTGAAGTCGTCGGCATCGGCAATCAGCAAATTTTGTTTACCGACTTCAGCTTCGTGTTTGTGTCGGTCTATATTTTTATTCCGTTTATGATATTGCCGATCTTCAACTCGCTGGAGGAATTGAATCCGTCGCTCGTCTACGCGGCGCGCGATCTGGGCGCTTCGCCATGGACGACGTTCCGCCGCGTCGTTTTCCCGCTGACCTTGAATGGCGTGAAATCGGGCTGCCAAGCGGTGTTCATTCCGGCGCTGTCGCTGTTTATGATTACGCGTCTCATCGCGGGCAACCGGGTCATTACGCTCGGTACGGCAATCGAGCAGCATTTTCTCGTGACGCAGGACTGGGGGATGGGGGCGACAATCGCCGTATTCCTCATTATTGCGATGGCTGTCATTATGCTCCTGACGGGAAGCAGGAAACGGGGGGTGCAGGATGATGGCAAGAAAAAAGCTGTCTAACCTCTATTTGATCGTCGTCTTTGCTATTTTGTACGCGCCGATCTTTTACTTAATGTTCTACTCCTTCAACTCGGGCGGGTCGATGCGCGATTTCGAAGGCTTTACGCTGGAATGGTACCAAGAAGTGTTTGCCGACACGCGGCTGCTCATTATCGTGCTGAATACATTCGTCATTGCTTTGCTTTCGTCGGCGCTTTCTACGATTCTCGGCATTGCGGGGGCGCTGGCCATTCACTATGTACGTCGGTATAAGCCGAAAAATACGCTTCTGACGCTAAACAACGTGCTGATCGTCAGCCCGGACGTCATTATCGGCGCATCGTTCTTAATCCTGTTTACGATTATCGGCATTAAGCTTGGTTTTACGTCTGTGCTGCTGTCGCATATCGCCTTTAGCGTGCCAATCGTCGTCATTATGATTTTGCCGAAGCTGCAGGAAATGAGCTCGACGCTGATCGATGCGGCGCGCGACCTTGGGGCAAGCAACTGGAACGTGCTGACGAAGGTCATTTTGCCTTTCATTAAGCCGGGCATTTTCGCAGGCTTTTTTATGGCGCTGACTTACTCGCTGGACGATTTTGCCGTCACCTTCTTCGTAACGGGCAACGGCTTCTCGACGCTGTCGGTGGAAATTTACTCGCGGGCGCGCCAAGGCATTTCGTTGTCAATCAACGCTTTGTCCACGCTGCTGTTCCTGTTCACGATTGTGCTCGTGGCCGGCTACTATTTCATTAACCAGCGCAACAACCGCCCTGCGGCAGTCGGGGAGGGACGGAGATGAAGCAATTGGTGCGGCTTTTCGCCGCAGTCATTGTCGTTGCTTTGGGGCTGATGTATTTGACCGCGTATTTGAATTCCAGCCAGGGCTATACAAGCGGCAATACGCTCACCATCTACAATTGGGGCGACTATATCGATCCGGAGCTGCTGGAGCAGTTTGAAGAGGAAAGCGGCATTAAGGTTATTTATCAAACGTTCGATTCCAATGAAGCGATGATGACGAAAATCGCGCAGGGCGGCACGACGTTCGACGTCAGCATCCCTTCCGAATACGCCATTGCGAAAATGAAGGAAGAAGGACTGCTGCTTCCGCTTGATCATGCGAAGCTGCCGAATTTGCAATATATCGACCCGAGCTTCATGGATCTTTCCTTTGATCCGGGCAACGAATATTCGATTCCTTATTTCTGGGGAACGGTAGGTGTTGTGTTTAATCCCGATCTGACCGATCTTCAATTCGAGAGCTGGGACGATTTATGGGATAAAAGCTTGCGCAATCAGATATTGCTGTTGGACGGCGCGCGCGAGGTCATCGGCATGGGCTTGAACAGCCTTCATTATTCGCTGAATGATACGAACGAGGCGCATTTGCAGGAGGCGAAGGCGAAGCTTGGAAAACTGACGCCAAACGTGAAGGCGATCGTCGGCGATGAGATCAAGATGCTGCTTGCCAACGAAGAAGCGGCTGTCGGACTCGTCTGGTCAGGCGACGCTTCGGAAATTATGAGCGAGAATGAGAAGCTTGACTATATTGTGCCGAGCGAGGGCTCGAACCTGTGGTTTGACAATATGGTCATCCCGAAAACAGCGAGAAATATTGAAGGCGCCCACGCTTTCATCAATTTCATGCTGGATCCCGAGCATGCGGCGCAAAACGCCGAGTATGTCGGTTACTCGACGCCAAACGCGAAGGCGCTAGCGCATTTGCCGGAGGAAATTTCGGGCGACGAACGTTTCTATCCGAGCAAGGAGTTGACCTCTAAGCTGGAGGTGTACGACAATCTCGGCAAAAAAATGCTCGCGCATTACAATGAGCTGTTTCTCGAGTTTAAAATGCATCGGAAATAAAACGTGATAGCTGGGGGTGTCCCATAAGTCATTAAAATGGCCTTGTGCCGATTGCGCTTGCCGCATTAGTCGTAGCACTCGGGTGGGTGCTGGGAGAGCCGTTGGCCATCATAAGCCGGAAAGCCGATAACGAAGGAGAGGGTGTCCCATAAGGACAGCCTCTCTTTCTTTTTAACCGAGGCGTTCATGCCGCCAAATAGCGCTGTCGCACAGCGTTATATGACCGCATAGGCGCATAAACGCAGTGCTTGCATCGCTCTACGAAAAATTACGCTATCATGCTGTTTTTTAAGGGAACTTTTTCAAAACTTGACTCGTTTAGTAAACAGGATGCAGATGAATGAAAAAGGAGCGAGTTTATGATCTGTCCATGGTGCCATGAGAAAGTCGAAATTCGTAAAGACGGCAGCTGCCCGGAATGCAAAAATACAGTATCCCATGCGCACGCGGATAGAGACGCAAACGACGACGAATCCCTTGATTCAGGCGACTTTACGGCTAGGATCGAGAATAGGTTCAGATGCTTGAAATGCGGAGGCAATGAATGCGAGGTCAATGAAGTCGCAATGACTGGGACGGGGCTCAGCAAACTTTTCGATATTCAATACAATCATTATTTGTTTGCTTCCTGCTTGGCTTGCGGTTTCGTCGAAGTATATAACCCGAACATATTATTAGACAATTAGCGGAGGTTGGATATGGATAGCTCGCTTAGGCGGAATTTAGGGGTTGCGTTGATCGCGGCTGCAGTATTTGTATTTTGCTTGGCGCTGTCCGGCTGCGACAGCAACGAAGACAGCAAGCAGGAAACTAGCGGCTGGGAAGCCAGATGGCAGGAAGCGGACAAATGGGCGCAGGCGGAAGGGACGGCATGGAAGCGGACGGATGAGCCGCTGGTGCTCTTTAAAGATAAAGACGCGAAGAAGGTTGTTTATGTGCAAAAAGACGCCTTGTATGCGGAGCAAGATGACGAAGCGGATTCCGCAGAGCCGCCGAAGCCGCAGCGATTGCTCGAATTGCCGTCCGACAGCGGCGTCTATTTGCGCAATGGCAACACTTTGCTAATTGGAGCAAAGCTGAATGAGGAAATCCCGGACAATTCCATGCGCGGCGAATGGCACGCGGTCATGCTGGACGGCGCCGCTCCTCGCGCAGTGAAGCTGGAGAGTGGCATTCATGATCCGGAACGCCTGCTGTCAGTTACGGTTGACGCGAAGCAGCAAACCTTTTTGCTTGTTTTTCAAGAGGATGGTTCAAATCGGGAAACCGTCTATCATGCCGGAGCGGATGATTTCGCAATCGTGGAATATGGCTATGTGGAGGATGCCGTATACGCACAATATGTAAAGCTGCTGGAAGCTCGGAAGGAGCAGGCTGTTTTTCAGAAAGAAGCGTACTTAGAAGCTAAGGATGGCGTAACGGCGGGAGTGTACGAAGACGATCGCGGAACGCTATTCGTGACGACGACTGCTGAGGGTTATCTAGGGGCCGTTCGTTACCCGTTGCAGATCGGGGCGACGGTTAGTTGGAAGACGAGTAGTGTCGGTCAGAGTCAAGTGTTGGCGTTCATTCAAAATCAGAATGGTGAACGCACTGCTGTGATGCCGTTCCTCTCAAGCTCTTATCGGATGGAGGCATTGCCAGAGCTTGCTGAGGATGGCTGGCTCATGGTGAACGAAAGAATGTTTTACAACGCGGACAATAATCGGATTGAAACGGTGCATTATGTTGGCGATTGGCCCAATATGCTTAAGGCGGAGCGGAGGAGCTTCGACATTGCGTCGCTGAAGCTGTCGATAGCTTCAGCACGGAATGGGGAGCTGATTTACAATCCCGATGGCGGGGAGGGGAACGTCGTGAAGCTGTCCGTTTTTGATCTAATCAACGCCAACGAACCGATTGAACGGCTGCTGATACGCGGTGCCAAGCTGTCGCCTAAACCTTTGCAAGCAGAGCCGAATAGCTCTGAGCAGTTCGTTACGGACGCGATTGAGCAAAGGCTGCCGCAAGCGGCATTGGATTACTTGCTTGAGGAAGCGTATTCGATTCCGCAGCAGGTTAAAGAGATCATGGACGGCTCAAGCGATCCGTGCTTGTTCTGCGATCCGGACGGATACTATCAACCGCAGGTTCGCTCCATCGACGGCGTATGGCATATGCTCTATCGGGAAAGCATGTACCGGATTGACGAAGAGGCGAAGAAGCTCGTATTAATCGGTAAATGGCCGGTTTCTGAAGCTGTCACAAGCGGGGAAGGCGCCAACCTATATACCGCTCAAGACTATGTCTACGCGGACGGATTCTGGTATGTCGCAGACACGTTTGCGAACCGGGTAACTAAGCTGGACGACAAGTTCTCGTTGGTTGCCGAAGTGAAGCTGGCAAGTCCGTATCGCATGACGAAGACTAAAAGCGGCAGTTTGCTCGTCGACTCTCTCCAAGGAGTCGTTGAGCTGGGCCGCGAGAAATTGAACGTTATTGCCGTTACGGATGCTAAGGCGAAAAAACTGCGAGTTAGCGATACGGAGGATCAGCCTCCGGTCCGTGTCTTATATGTCGACAAGACAAACGGCAATACGTGGTTCGATGCCGGCGGCTTTATCGGCATTTACAATAAACAGCTGAAACAGATTAGCAAGGCGTTTGTCGGCTATAACAAAAGCGGCTCTTCCAGTCTGAAGGTACTGCCATACCAGAAGCAGATGCTGGTCGTGCTGGATCATAAGCTTGAGATTTTTTCCGCCTCAGGAAAATGGGAAAGAACGATCCCGTATCCAGAGCAAGCCCAGACATATGTATGCTCAGGCTGGTCGCAGGGACAAAACAGCACGATACTCGATGCCGAGCAGGGTATCCTCTACACGGTGCACGGCTGCGCTGTTATCGCAGTCGATATAGACAAAGGCGAAGCCAAGCTGCTGTTTCAGCAAAACGAAGCGGCTATCGGCAAGCTGGCGTATATTCGGGAACAGCATTTGCTGATGTTCAGCTTGGATGGCGTAGGCAGGTATGGAGTTGGTACGGATAGTCCATTTAAAGGATCAAATGAGCTTGTTGTTATGCGCTTGTCGACTGGAGAGTCGAAGCGGTTGCAATTTGAGAAGGGCTGGTTAACGAGCGGAGCAATAAAAGATAACCAGCAGTTGCTGTTCTCGTCAGCAGGATCGGCATGGGGAGAAGCCGCTTCGCTTGAGCTGCGGGATTTGGAATAGAGAAGGTCCTGATGTTATGCCTTTCGCCGGATGCGGCGAAAGGCTTTTTTTGGACGCAATTGGTTATGCTGTTATGATATAGGGATCTTGATGATGTAAGGAGCCAACGCACATGAGCTTGACGCTTCATACCGATAAATATCAAATCAACATGATGTACGCCCATTGGAAAAATGGAACGGCGGATAACGGCGCAGTGTTCGAGGCTTATTTCCGCAAGCTGCCGTTTGGCAACGGCTATGCGGTTTTTGCTGGCTTGGAACGGATTTTGGACTATATTCATCAGCTGCGTTTTGGTGAGCAGGAGCTTCGCTATTTGTCCGAGCAGGAGGAAAACTACGACCCGGCTTTCCTGGAGCGTCTGCGGGAATTTCGTTTTAACGGTACGCTGTATGCGATGGAAGAAGGGGCGATCGTATTTCCGAATGAGCCGCTGATTCGCGTGGAAGGGACGATTTTTGAGGCGCAGCTGGTGGAAACGGCGATACTTAACTTCTTGAATTATCAGACGCTGATCGCGACGAAAGCATCCCGGATCGTACAAGTGGCGGCAGGCGACATTCTGTTGGAATTCGGCACGCGGAGAGCGCAGGAGGCGGACGCGGCTGTATGGGGAGCGCGAGCCGCATATATCGCCGGGTTCCATGCGACGTCGAATTTGCATGCGGGCATGCTGTTCGGCATCCCGACCAAAGGCACGCATGCGCACGCGTGGGTGCAGGCGCATGATTCCGAGGAGGAAGCTTTTCTGAATTACGCGAAAGCGATGCCGGAACAAGTGACGCTGTTGATCGATACTTACGACACGCTCAATAGCGGGCTTGAGAATGCGATCAAGACCGCTCGCTGGCTGGAGAGCATCGGCAAGCAAATGAGCGCAATCCGCCTCGACAGCGGCGATCTCGCGTATTTGTCCAAGGAAGCGCGCAAACGGCTGGACGCTGCAGGTCTTCCTTATGTGAAGATCGTCGCTTCGAATGATCTTGATGAAACGCTTATATTCAACTTGAAAGTTCAGGGGGCGAAAATCGACACTTGGGGCGTTGGCACCCAGCTCATAACGGCTGCCGATCAGCCGTCGCTTGGCGGCGTCTACAAGTTGACCGCGCGCGAGCGGGACGGACAATGGCAGCCGGTTATAAAGCTCTCGAACAATCCGGAGAAGGTATCGACACCGGGCCGAAAAGAGCCGTACCGGATCATCGACCGCCGCACCGGTCTGGCGGAAGCGGATTATATCGCGCTCACAGAGGAGGACAATATGCGGCGGGTGGAGCCGCTTAGGCTGTTCGATCCGATTCATCCATATATCTCTCGCGTCGTATCCGATTACGAAGCCGTGCCGCTGCTCGTTCGGATCATTGATCAAGGCAAGACTGTCTATAAGCTGCCAAGCTTGGAGCAAATCCGCAGCTTTCACCTTGAGGAGCTGTCGCGGTTTAGGCCTGAAGTGCAGCGCAAGCTGAACCCGGAGCTGCATCCGGTCCATCTTAGCGAAAAGCTGTGGCAGCTGAAGATGGATTTGATTAAACACAGCAAACGGTAGCAAGTGAGGCTCCGACGAAACCGCTAGCGCGTCAGACAGAAGCGCTGGCGGTATTTGCGCGGCGAAATGCCCTCGTGCTTTGTAAATGTGGAAGCGAAATAGGCGGCATGGCTAAAGCCGACTTCCTCGGCGATCAGCGCGATCGGATGATCGGTCTGCAGGAGAAGCAGCTTGGCCCGCTCAATGCGAAAACGCAGCAAGTAGTCGACCGGCGAACAGCCGAAAACGCGCTGCATGCATCGCGCGATATAGACCGGGTGAAAGTTGATGCTCTCGCCAAGCTCTTTCGCTGTTATTGGATCACGGTAATGCTGCCGCAAGTAGGATGCCGCCAGCTCCGCGCAATGCGTTGCCGGAGAGGAGCTGTGCATTTCGAAGGAGGCGGACAGCTGATCGACGATGTCCTGGAAAAGCAGCTGCTGCTTCCAACTGACGCTGCTGCGGTGATTGTGCCGATCCAGCTCGGTTAATTGACCGATTAAATCGGTTACTTTGGCAGGCTGAAGCAGCGTCGTAAACTGCGGAATTTGCTTAATAAACGTTTGAGTCCTGAAAATTCGTTTAGCCAGCGAATTTTGCTCCTCCGCAAGTTCCTCTTGTTCCGTCCTTGTCGAGCAGCTGTCATCCATTTCGAAACGGCCTGTCGTCTGAAAATGAAGCCAATGATAGCTCGTAAAAGCCTCGCATTCTTTCGTCGCATAATGATGGGCGTCAGGTCTTAGAATGAGGCTTTGTCCCGGCCTAATTTCGAAAGACTGCCCCTCTTCGCCAATGTACAGGCAGCCCTCCGTAACGGCAAGCAGCACGAACACCTCGATATTCCGCCGATTGGAATGCTTGTAGCCGGGCGGGCCGCTTGTAAAGCCGCTTGCGATATAGTGCAGCATCGGCGGCACAGTGAAATGAAATAGCGTCATCTATACGAGTCTCCTTGTGAGCACCGCAGAATGCAGCGGAGGTTGGAATCGTTAAAGTTTCGGTTGTTAAACTGATACAATACTTGCAGTATAGCATCTATAATTTGAAATGACGATTCCACTGACGGACAGCAAGACGACGGTATTGTATCCTTTTTTTTTACCGCAGGGATACAGCTGCAGCCGTTTGCTCATAGGAGGTTTTAAAAGATGAATTCGCAGCAAAAAAACAAGTTTACGCTTTGGATGCTGGCTTGGCCGATTTTTATCGAATTGTTTCTGCAATTTTTGCTCGGAGCGGCGGATACGCTCATGGTCAGCCGAATCTCGGACGATGCAGTAGCCGTAGTCGGCTTTTCGAATCAGCTGTTTATGGCGCTTCAAGTATTATTGGTGACGGTGTCGAGCGGCGCGGGTATCTTGATTGCGCAACGGATCGGCGCGAGGAACAATGAGGATGCGCGCACGATCGCGATTATTGCCGTCAAAGTGACCGGGCTGATTGGCCTTGCGATCAGTATCGTCCTTTATGCGTTGCCAAGACCGATCGCGGCCATGCTGCAGCTGCCGGAAGGGCTGCTGCCTCTCGCTGAGATCTACATTTCCATCGTAGGCGGCGGGATGGTGCTGATGGCGATCATGTCGACGCTCAGCACGGCAATCCGCAATACCGGCAATACAAAGGGACCGATGTATACCGCGATTGGGATGAACGTCATTCATGTGATATTGAATTACGGATTTATTTTTGGCGAGCTCGGGCTTCCAAAGTGGGGCTTAACGGGCGTTGCGATTTCTACAGTGATCAGCAGGCTGCTGGCTTTGTTAGTGCTGCTGTTTATGTTCCTTCATGCGTTCAAGAGAAAAATTACGCTGCCGGACTTCCGTATTTTTGACAGCAAGCTGTTTAAGGAAGTGCTTAAAATCGGCTGGCCGCTTGCGGTCGGCTTATCCTCGTGGGTAATTACGCAGCTGCTGATTTTCAGCTATATTGCGATGCTCGGGGAAGACGAACTAGCTGCACGTACGTATATGAATACGCTGGAATCGTTCTGCTTCATGCTCGGCCAATCGATCGCGATGGCGCTGCAAATTCAGATCGCCCATATGTACGGAGCGGGCTTGTTCCAGAAAGCGTACAAAAACGCCTTTCGGGCGCTGTGGATTGCCGAGGCGATCGTGTTGCTGAACGCTTTTGTTATTTTTTTGTTTGGCGGCAAGGTGCTTGGCATTTTTACGAATGAACCGGACATTATTGCGATTGGCGTCTCCCTATTGGGGATGAATTTATTGCTGCAGCCCGGTAAAATGTTGAATATGGCGTTTGGCAACGCGTTGAACGCCGTCGGCGATACCCGGTTTATTATGAAAATTTCAATTATTGTAACTTCGATTGTGGCGGGCGTCTTGCCCTATGTGACCGGGATTCAGCTGGGCTGGGGTCTGATCGGCATTTACGCCTGCATGATCGCCGACGAATATATTCGCGGCATTCTCGTTCTTGTTCGCTGGCGCGGTCAGAAGATGCTGCGCAAGGCGGAGCTTCGCGCGGAAAGCCGCCGCTCGGGCGCAGGCGCTGGCGCAGGCGCTGGCGCTGGTGTTGGCCCGAATCAATCTGCGATGGAGATGTAGCAATTCGATTAGAACTAGATTAGAGAATTAGGGGGCTTTATCAGATGATTATGAATGAAAAAATAAAAGCGTCGGAGCTGCTGTTGACCGGCATCGACGGCGAAAATCTCGGCATCGTGTCGCGGGCCGAGGCGCTTGCGATGGCGAAAGAGCTCAAGGCCGATCTCGTCTGCGAATCGCTGATGAGCAGTCCGCCGCCTTGCAAGCTAATGCGCCGGGGCTCCGCTAAGCAGGAGGCGAGCCAGCAGAAGCGGGAAGCGAAGCTGAAGGAGCAGCCTGCCAAAGTGAAGGAGCTGCGGCTGACGGTCGACATCGAGCAGCACGATTACGAAACCAAGCAGCGGCAGGCCGCTAAGCTGCTGGAAGCGGGGCATGCTGTGCTGCTTGTCGTGAAGGTGCAAGGAAAGGAAGGCGCGAAGGCAAAGGAACTGCTGGAGCAGCTGAGCAGCGATTTGGCGTCCTGCGGCAAGAAGGCGACAGGCATTCAAGTGAGCGGCAAGCAAGCTGCGGTGCAACTGAACCCGAGCTAGTTAGTTTGGTTTGCCGCAATAACGCTGCGGAAAGCGCCGGAAATGGGCCAGACGAGTGCGAATAAGCATGTCTCATAGCGTTATTGCTGTGAAATAGGGCTGCAGAAGCGAAATAACGCTGCGCGGCAGCGTTATTTGCACGAAAAGCGTCCGAAATGGGCCAGACGAGTGCGAATAAGTAAGTCTCACAGCGCTATTGCTGTGCAATGAGGCAGCAGTAGCAAGTAACGCTGCGCGGCAGCGTTATTTGTGTGCGAAGAGGCCTCGCAGCGTTGACAGGTTTTGGTCGATTCAGTAGAATTTAATTGAAAACGATTATCAATGGTGCGCGATTGCGATTGGATACAGCCAAGCTCGTACGAGCAGCCGCATCTACGTCTTATTCATCGAAGGAGATTGCCTTTATTTTATGCTAAGCAGATTTTTTAGCTATTATCGGCCTTATCGGAAGCTGTTTATGTTGGATTTCTTTAGCGCGGTCATTCTGGCTGTGCTGGAGCTATGCTTCCCGTTAGCTGTCAGCTATGTAATCGATACGCTGCTGCCGGATGAAAATTGGGGCCTTATCATTACCGCTTGCGCTATACTGCTCGTTGTCTACGTTATCAACACTCTCTTACAATACATCGTTACTTACTGGGGCCACATGCTTGGCATCAATATTGAGACCGATATGCGCAAAAGTCTGTTCGACCATGTGCAGAAGCTGTCATTCCGTTTTTTTGATAACACGAAAACCGGCCATCTCATCTCCCGTCTGACGAATGATTTGTTCGAAATCGGAGAGGTCGCGCATCACGGGCCGGAGGACATGTTCATTGCCGTCATGACGCTGATCGGGGCGTTCGGTTTAATGGCCTATATTAACCTGGAGCTCGCGATTTTGACCTTTATCGTCGTGCCAATCATCCTTTGGCTCGTCCTCTTCTTCAACAAGCGGATGACGAAGGCGGCGGATAAGCTGTTTAGCGAAATGGCCGATTTCAATGCGCGCGTTGAAGATACAGTTGGTGGCATCCGCGTCGTTCAAGCTTTCTCGAATGAAAAACACGAGGGCAAACAGTTTGCGGAAAACAATAGCCGCTTCCGGATTGCCAAGCTGATCTCGTACAAAATTATCGGGATGAACGCGTCCATCACCTACATGCTCATGCGGCTCGTAACGTTGTTCGTCCTGCTTTGCGGCACTTGGTTCGTTATTCGCGGCGAGCTTCATTACGGCGAGTTTGTCGCTTTCGTGCTGATGACCAACATTTTCTTCAAGCCGATTGAAAAAATTAATGCCGTTATCGAAAGCTACCCGAAAGGGATTGCCGGTTTCAAACGGTATATCGAGCTGCTCGACACCGAGCCTGACGTAGCGGATAAGCCGGATGCGGTATCAGTCGACCATCTTCGCGGCGATATTAGCTACAGCAACGTATCGTTTGGATACGAGGGTGAAGCGAGGGTGCTTGACGGCATTAACTTGTCCATTAAGGCCGGGGAGACGATTGCATTCGTTGGTCCGTCCGGAGCGGGCAAAACGACGCTGTGCAGCTTGCTTCCGCGTTTCTATGAAATAGACGGCGGCAGCATTTCCGTCGACGGCCGCGATATTCGCGATCTCAAGCTCGATTCGCTGCGCAAGCAGATTGGCATCGTGCAGCAGGACGTATTCCTGTTCCATGGAACAATCCGTGAAAATATCGCTTACGGCAAGCTTGACGCCTCCGAAGCAGATATTATGGAAGCCGCTCGCAGAGCGCGGCTTGAAGAGTTCATTCAGTCGCAGCCGGATGGGCTCGAGACGATTGTCGGCGAACGCGGCGTGAAGCTGTCCGGCGGCCAGAAGCAGCGGATGGCGATCGCCCGGATGTTCTTGAAAAATCCGCCGATCCTCATACTCGATGAAGCGACATCCGCGCTCGACACCGAGACGGAAGCGGCGATCCAGCAATCGCTTGCTGAGCTATCCGTTGGCCGGACAACGCTGGTCATTGCTCATCGCCTTGCAACGATCAAAAACGCCGACCGTATCGTCGTCGTTACGGAAGAAGGTATTTCCGAGCAAGGCCGTCACGATGAGTTGGTAACAACAGGCGGCATTTACAGCCGTCTGCATAAAGCGCAATTCGGAACGGCATAGCATCATGTCAAAACGTAAAGCCTGCCCCGATACGTATTCGCCGATAAGGCATCTCGTGTCGGGGCAGGCTTTATTTGTTGCGGATCAATCCTTACTCAATTGATTTAACCGGCTTTTTGCGATCAAACTTGAACACCATATTAAGCATTTTGAAGATCGTCTTTGACTCTTTGGTCAACAGCGGCCCGAGTATCGCGAGAATAAGGACGTACAGGGCGGCGAATGGCTGCAGCATTTCGAGCAGGCCGCCTGTTTTGCCGAGGTTCGCCATTATGATCGAGAACTCTCCGCGCGACACAATGGTTAGGCCGATATTGGAGGACGCCTTCGGCGACAGCCCGGCGCTTCTGCCCGCGAGCATGCCGGCTACGAAGTTGCCGAACAGCGTAATCGCAACGGCGCCAATGGACAGCCATACGGCTCCGCCAAGCGCGAGCGGGTCGATCGTCAAGCCGAAGCTGAAGAAGAATACGGCGCCGAAAAAGTCGCGGAAAGGCAAAATCAAATGCTCGATCCGTTTCATATGCTCGGTTTCGGCAAGGACGAGGCCGACGAGCAGCGCGCCGATCGCTTCGGCGACATGGATCGTTTCGGAGAATCCGGCAACAACGAACAGGAAACCGAAGACGAGCAGCAGGAACAGCTCATTGGAGCGGATGTTGAACAGCTTGTTAAGCAGCGGCACCGCTTTGCGTCCGATAATAAGGAATAGAAGCATGAAGCCAAGCGCGTAGAGAGCGGATAGCAGCACGCCTCCCAGCGAGGTGGCGCCGCTGAGCACGAGGCCCGACAGAATGGAGATGTAGACGGCTAGGAAAATATCCTCGAACATGATGATGCCGAGTATCATCTCCGTCTCCGGATTGGCTGTGCGTTTCAAGTCGACAAGCACTTTGGCGACAATCGCGCTGGAGGAAATCGTCGTAATACCCGCCATGACGAGCATCTCTTCGAGCGGAAAGCCGGTGATCCAGCCATAAGCAAGACCTAGCGAAAAGTTAATGAGAATATAGATCGTTCCCCCGACAGCAATCGATTTGCCTGACTTAATTAACCGTCCAACGGAGAATTCCAATCCGAGGTAGAAAAGCAGGAACAAAACGCCTATCCGGCCGAGAAATTCGATGAAAGGGGCGCTTTCGATAAAACGAAAATCGAAAACGCCGATTTTTAATGCGTGAGGTCCGACAGCCATGCCGATCAAAATATAAAACGGGATGACGGAAAAACGAAGTTTAGCAGAAAGCAGCCCGACTAAGGCGATCAGGGTGACGGCGAGACCAATCTCCAACACCAAATGATCCATAGGCTATACGCTCCCGTTTGCTAACAGCTGTTTCAGCTGTTTGAGGAGCGGTCGTTCGCCTGCCACTATAAGCGTCGAGTCTGCTTTAAACACGTAGTCGGGACCGGGGTTGATATGCTTGGACTCTTTTTCTATCGCAGCGATAATCGTTGTGCCTGTTTTCCGGCGAATGTCGACCTCGCCAATGGAGCGGCCAACGCAGCTTGAACCATGCTCGACTTTATACCATTCGATCGTAAGATCGTCCAGCGCGACCTCGATCGTCTCAAGCGCTTTCGGCTTATACGTCATCCCGCCGATAATAGCCGCTACTTGACGAGCCTCTTCATCCTCGAGCGAAACCATGGAGATGCTGTCGTCCGGATCGTCGTAATTGAAGTGGAACAGCTCCCGTCTTCCGTCGTCGTGAATGACAATAACCAGCTTGTCGCCTCCGCGGGTTTGGAGCTGATATTTACGTCCAATGCCCGGCAAATCCGATTCTCTAATATTCATTTTTGTCCAACTCCTTAAAAGTTTTGCGAAGCAAAACTAGCTTCGAAAGCATATGCTTAGTTTTGCGAAGCAAAAACTTGCTTCGAAAGCGTATGCTTTGACTAGTTTTGTATGCAGAGCATTCGCAGGAAGCAAAGCTATGCGCGAAAAGGGGCATGATTAATAAACATCATGGCAGATGCAAACAGACGACTTTAAGGTTTTCGCGCTTAGTTTACGAAAGTGGACGTGAATTTAACGGGCATAAGAAATAAATGTTTCATTTTTTGCGGGATAAAAGCATGGAGAAACAGAGGGGGGACAAACCGGATAATGCTGGGTGAAATAACGGCAATTACGGCTGACAGCAGCAATGGGACTAAAGACGCGGGATAATGAACCGCAGCATGCGCGCGAGCGGCGACGCTATGGTGATTGTCGGTTACATTGGTCATTTCGGCGGTCGGAGCATGAAGCTCTCGCGGGCCTTCCGCTTTGTAGGCGAATAAACCTGCAGATGCGAAAATAGCAGCGATAATGAACATTTTAAACAATCGTCTCATGTTGCTCAAGTTGATCACCTCCCAGTATGCGGATTTGATTGCTTTCATTAATTATAAAGGATTTGGCGGCGAATGTCACAATTATGGAGCAAATGACCGATAGGTAAAAAGTGCTGGACAAGCCGAGCATTGACGGTGCCGAAGCATTCATTATAAAATTTGATGCAGATAAAGAGCGCTCTGGATAGAGTGTGTAGGAGGAGAAAACATATGAGCACTACAAACGTAAAGCAATTGTCGCCGCTTGTTAAAGCGCTCGATTTGCAGCCGCATGTCGAAGGCGGATGGTACAAAGAGATTTGGAAAGCATCGTTTGAAATTCCGCAGCAGGTGCTGGGCGAGCCGTATTCCGGACCGCGCTTCGCGGCATCGTCGATTTATTTTCTGCTTCATCCTGAAGAGTTTTCCGACTGGCATACCGTTTATTCGGACGAGCTGTGGCTGTGGCACTCCGGAAGCCCGCTGGTGCTGACGCTTGGCGGAACGGACACAGAGCCATACACGCGCAAAGAGATAATTCTCGGCGGAGATGTTGAGAACGGTCAGCATCCGCAAGCGCTCGTTCCTGCGAACGAATGGCAAATGGCGCGCCCGCTGGGCGATGAGCCTGTGCTTGTGTCATGCGTCGTTGCTCCGGGCTTCCATTACGACGACTTTAAATTGATACAACGCTAGTAAAAATCGGGCAGCCTGTTCGTTTGACAAAGCTGCGGCCGTCTTTTACACTAATGTTACGCTTAATTTTCGGCTCCAGGGTCGGAAAGCGGGGGAACCAAACGCAATTGGGGCGAATAGACTTCAGGTGCAACGCATCTAAGCCTTAGGGTACCATCTTACCCGAGTCCGTCAGCTAACCTCGTCAGCAGTGGATGGGTCAACTCTTATTAGACATACGAAGATTCAAGACCCTTGCCGATCACCCGAGTAAGGGTCTTTCTGTGTTTTTTACGGCCCCCGCTGGTGGAAGCGTGCAACACAAATTCTATCTTTGAGGAGGAGTTTGTATGCCGCAGCCCAAGTATATGGTTACATGGAAAAATAACGAGTCGCTGCTCGTTGCGGAAGACGCAGGTTTGTCCGCTTTGATCAAGCGATTGGAGAATGACGGTCAGACGGCCGATTCCCCGATTCATGTAACTGCGCAAATTAACCATCCGAAAGAAATAACGGCCGAGTCATTAGACTGTTTCAAAGCGCTTGCGCTTGCCGGTGCCGTTATTGCCGCTCACGTCCCGATACGTAAAGGTATTAATGATGATTCGTTCGTGCTCGCTCAGCTGCTCAATCAGCTTTCTTTGGCGGGCGCAGTGAAGGTTTCTTTTTTCATTTACCGCCCCGAAGCCGATGCGAGAGAGAAGCTTTGCGACTGGAGCATGCCGCTCAAACGGGCCTATGAGGCTGTCGAAGGCGCAAAGGCGCTTGCCGCGAGCATTGGCAACAGGGTGAAACTGCTGATGTGCCATGCCTCGGGCAAAATCGAAATTATGTCCATTGATAACGGAAAAGCCTACTTGAAGTATCATCAATCGAATGTCGGACGATCGGGCCATTTCATGATGCTTGATTGCCCGGAGGAAGCGATTTGGTTCGACGACTTGCCCGGGAGCGAATTTTACGGGAAATCGGGCAACAATGCTTCGCTGATGTGAAGCTTTTTATGGCGCGTTAGCGATAGTCGGAGGGATGCCGGCGGATGCGAGAGTCCTTATGGACGAGAAATTTTATTTTGTTGACGTGCGCCAATTTGTTTCTGTTTCTGGCTATTGAAATGCTGCTGCCGACGCTGCCGATCTTTGCAGCCGAGCAAGGCAGCGCCGAGTCGGAAATCGGCTTGGTTCTAGGCTTCTTCACATTCGCTGCCGTAATTGCGCGTCCGTTTGTTGCCTTTGGGATGAAACGATTCGGTAAAAAAGGGCTGCTGCTCATCGGCGTGGCGATATGCTTGCTTGGCATGGCCGGCTATTTTGCCGCATCGACGGTAGGCATGCTGCTGGCGCTCCGAGTTGTGCACGGCGCGGGCTTCGGGATCGCGACGACGTTGTTTGGCACCGTCGTATCCGATGCCATTCCGGCTTCGCGGCGCGGAGAAGGGATGGGTTATTTTGCAACGGGAAATGCCATCTCGTTCTCGCTAGGACCGTTCCTCGGCATTTGGCTGATGGAGCAGTTCGGATATAACGGACTGTTTGGCGCAGGCATTGTTATTTTGCTGCTGGCTCTCCTCTGCACGCTGCCGGTTCGACAGCGCAAGGAGGGTCCGGTCAGGGCGGCGGCTGCCGAATCGCATACTGACGATGGCCCGGTGATGCGGGATGCCGGGCAGATCAATCAGAAGACAACGGTGCCGCCCGCTTTGTTTCATCAGGTGATTGAGAAAAAGGCGCTGCTTCCGTCGGCGCTCGGTATGATGGTCGGCCTTGCTTTTGGCGGACTGTTAAGCTTTATCGCGCTCTTTGGGATCGAGAAGGGGCTCGCGAACATCGGCTATTTTTTTCTAGTTGTCGCGATTAGCGAGGTGCTCGTCCGTTTCGCCAGCGGACCGCTGTTTGATCGGAAGGGCAGAGTGTGGGTGTTGTTTCCCTCCGCATTGTTATGCATCATCGGCTGTGTATTGTTGTATGCGACGGAGACGACAGCTATGCTGCTGGCGGCGGGAGCGTTCTACGGAGCTGGTTTTGGCGCCTTGTTCCCGGCTTTGCAGGCGTGGGTCATCAATCGGGTAGAACCGGACCGCCGCGGCGCAGCGACAGCTACGTACTACAACGCCTTTGATATCGGTATCGGCTTCGGCGCGATTATTCTCGGTTTTGTCGCAGCCGCTGCAGGCTACGCGATGATGTTTCTCCTTTCTTCGCTGTTCTTTGTCGCCTACCTGGTCATCTATCTCCAATATGAATGGAGATGGAGGAAAGGACGGTAGAACGTTCCGTTATTCGGCAGAAGTAAAGCCGTTGAACGTCGGACAAAGCAAGAAAGGGATGCATGATGCTTCCGAAACAAAAAGCGGGGCCGCCTCAAGGTCATTTGAGATGACTTCGAGGCGGCCCTGTGCATTATGCTGGAAGCTTAATAACTTGTCCCGGATAAATAAGGTCCGGGTTTTTGATGCCGTTCAAATCGCGAAGCGTTTGCCATGTCGTGCCGAATTTTTTAGCGATCGCCCATAGGGTGTCGCCCTTCTTGACGATGTAGACGGACGGCTTCGATTCCGGCTTCGGTTTGGTTTCCGGCTTAGGCTCCGGTTTTGGTCCCGTTTCCGGTTTCGGTTCTGGCTTTGGCTTCACTTCCGGCTCCGGCTTCACGACTGGCGCATCTGGTGTCGGAGCTGCGGTAATGCGGCCTTCGACCTTTGAATTCGCCTTGCCGAGCTTTTCAATGTAGCGGATTAAAGCTTCGTCCAACGAGCCGTACATGCCGGCCTGCGGATATTTGCCCAGCATCGTATACTCATCGCCTCCCGCTGCCATGAAATCGTTGGTCGCGAGCAGATACGTTTTCTTATCGTCCAGCGGTTTCCCGCCGATCGTGACGGAATGGACGCGTTCGCCGGCCGGCTTGGCAGCGTCAATCTTGAAGGCGAGGCCCGATACTTGCGGGAAAGCGCCTTTCGGATTCGGGTAATCGGATACGCCGTTTTCAAGCGCCGCTTTAATGTCGGCGCCGGCAACTTTGAGCGTGACGATCTGATTGCCGAAAGGCAGCACCGTAATGACCTCGCCTTTCGTAATCGTGCCTTCGTCGATGGAGGCGCGAATGCCCCCGCCGTTCGTCAGCGCGACGTCGGCGCCCGCCGCATCGCGAATCGCATCGGCAACGAGGTTGCCCAGATTCGTTTCGCTGGCGCGAACGAGCTCGCGTGTGCCCTCAAGCTTGACTGCCGCCGTTCCGACCTCCTGCGAAAGGAGCGTTTCTTGGCTTTTCTGAATATCAGCCACTAATGCTGCGATATCCGCATTCGGTTTAATGTCTGCCGCTTCCTTCTGGTCGATAAGCGTCGCTTGTTTTTTAACAACTTTGCCTTTGTCGAACCACAGGTCGACGACGCCCAAATACTTCGTATATTCGCCTGCGCTTACGAGCAGCGTGCCGTTATCCGCTACTTTCCCTTCTTCCAGTACGGTGTGGCTGTGGCCGTCGACGAAAACGTCGATGCCGGATACCGCTTTTAAAATTTTGAAGCTTGTGTCATCGCTGGACTCATCTTGACCGATATGGCCAAGCGCGACAATGATGTCGGTTTGATCCTCGAGCTCGTCGACGATCGTTTGCGCTTCCTTGGCCGGATCGGTAAACGTCAATCCCTCGACGTTTTTCGGATGCGTCTTGTAAGCCGTTTCCGGTGTCGTCAGACCGAAGATGCCGATTTTCACCCCGTCAACCTCTTTAATGACGTAGGGCTTATACAAGAGGCTGTTATTCTTTGTGACGCGGGTGTTTGCGCTGAGAAGCGGGTAATTCATCTTGGCTTCCAGCTCGAGAAGCCGCTCATAGCCGTAGTTGTATTCATGATTGCCGGGAACCGCAACGTCATAGCCCATCTTGTTCATGACCTGTACGACGCTTTCGCCTTTGACTAGCGTCGCAAACGTCGTGCCGTGAACGGCATCGCCTGCGTCCAGCAGCAGCGTGTTTGGATTAGCCGTTCGATAGCTGTCGATAATGCCGCTCAGCTTGGCGAAACCCATTTCGCCGTTCGTGTTCTCCGCAGCGCGGGCGTGCATATCGTTCGTGTGCAACAGCGTGATGTGCTTGCCGGCAGGCTGCGCCGAATCTCCGGCCGCAGCGGCCGTTCCGATCGAAGCTGCTGCCAGCGACATAGACAATAGGGCTGACAGCAGCCATTTTGACCTTTTGAGCATAGAATCAATTCCCTCCATATCTATAAATTTTGTATAACGACATTTCCTATTCTGCATTTTTCCATATAAATCCTGTTTTTCAAACTTTAAATTTCTGAAAATTAAATTTATTTAACAAAAAGAGCGGCTAACTAACTTTGGCCGCATTCGAGAATGGTTAGCCTTGTATGAAAAAAAGTCTCCTCATCGTCTGTCTGGATGGGAGACCTGGCTTCTATATCGCGCAATGGCGCTAACTATTTATCGCATGAACGATTGCTTTCACAAGCCCGATAAATTTCGGTCTCGCTTCATTCGCGACCCGCACGACTTGTTCATGTGTTAACGGCTCGAGTTCTTCGCCGATCGCCATGTCGGTAATGCAAGTAATGCCGACGACGCTTAGGCCGCAATAGTTGGCGGCGATAACTTCAGACACGGTAGACATTCCGACAGCGTCGGCGCCCCATGCGGCGAACATCGAAAGCTCGGCCGGCGTACAGTAGGCTGGTCCGGAAATGCCGATGTACACCCCTTGCTGGAGTTTGACATTCAGCCTGTCAGCCTCGGCAATGGCGACGGCGCGCAGCTCCGGGTTGTAGGCGCGGGACATATCGGGGAAACGAGGTCCCAGCTCCTCAATATTAGCGCCAATTAGCGGATTGGTGCCGGTCTGGTTAATATGATCGGTGATGAGCATCAGATCGCCTGCTGCAAAGCTGCGGTTCATGCCCCCTGCGGCATTCGTGACGAGCAGCTTGCCGATGCCAAGACGCTTCATTACATAGACAGGGAACACGACCTCTTGCATCGAGTAGCCCTCGTAATAGTGGAAGCGGCCGCGCATGACGAGTACGATTTTTCCTTCAAGCTGGCCGATCACAAGCTCTCCGGCATGGCCTTCAACAGTCGAAACGGGGAAATGAGGAATATGATGATACGGGATAACGACGGGCGATTGCACTTCATCGGCGGCGACGCCAAGTCCGGATCCGAGGATTAGACCGATTTGCGGCGCGCCGGTTATCCGGCTGCGGATATAAGCGGCTGCTTCATCGACTTTTAACAACAAGTTTTCCATCTGGTTAAGCCCCCTCATTATGTTCGTTGCACTTCGTTCCATCATCATATCGAACCGATCTGTAATTGTAAAATGTAACCTTTATTGCTCTGCCGGCAGTCCGTCTCGTATAATGGGGGAAATAGTTTTGCTTCGCAAAACTTTATAGGAGGAACGGACCATATGACACAACCGAAAAGCTACTCAGCCGCAGAAGTGGCGGCAGCAATCGATCATACCGCATTGAAGGCGGAGACGACCCGTACGGAAATCGTTAAGCTGTGCGAGGAGGCAAAGCAGCATCGTTTTGCCACCGTATGCGTCAATCCCGGCTGGGTGAAGCTTGCTGCCGGGCTGCTTGCAGCGTCCGGCGTAGGCGTTACGACGGTTGTCGGCTTCCCGCTCGGAGCGACAACGACAGCGGCTAAAGCTGCGGAGACGAAGGACGCGATCGCGAACGGCGCGACTGAAGTCGATATGGTGCTCAACATTGGACTGCTTAAATCCGGCGATGACGAGGGTGTAAAGAAGGACGTTGAAGGCGTCGTGCAAGCCAGCAACGGACAAGCCGTTGTTAAAGTCATTCTGGAGACAGGTTTGCTGACCGATGAAGAGAAGGTGCGCGCATGTCTTCTGTGCAAAGAAGCGGGAGCGGACTTCGTGAAGACGTCGACTGGCTTCGGCAAAGGCGGCGCGACCGCTGAGGATATCGCTTTGATGCGGCAAACCGTCGGCCCGGAGATGGGTGTGAAAGCATCGGGCGGCGTTAGAGACTTGGTTACGGCACAGCTTATGCTCGCTTCCGGAGCGACGCGAATCGGGGCTAGCGCAAGCGTTGCGATCGTGTCCGGCGGAACCGGAGAAGGCTATTAGAACGGGCGGACCCGGAACGGCCAGATGCGGCGCGGAAAGGCAGGCCCGGCGGCAAGTGCTGGGGATTGACCCGATTTTGGATGCAAGGTATGATGTTTGAAGCGAATAACAGCCGGCTCTGTTGAGTCGGCTGTTTGTATTGAGGATGATTTGCCGGAACCAGGCGGAAGGCTCGGCTGCGCGGCAGGTTCGGTCGGCGAATGCACATAGCATTATTAATTTTATATGAAAGAATTAGAGGTGATTCAAACTATCATGCTTCAACAAGTTTCATGGAAAGGCCAGTGGACGACAGATATTCGGGCCAATGTGCTGGCGGGCATGACGGCGACGCTCGCGCTCGTTCCCGATTCGCTGGCGTTCTCTTTCATGGCTGGCGTTCCTCCGGTCGTCGGCATTTATGCGACGATCTGCATTTTGCTCGTCATTACGTTTATGGGCGGAAGACCCGGCATGATTTCGGCGGCGGCCGGCTCTATGTCCGTGCTGATGCTGTCGCTCGTGCACGCGCACGGCATTCAATATTTGTTTGCGGCAACGATTCTGACAGGCGTCATTCAATTGCTCATGGGCGTCTTCAAGCTCGGCAAGCTGATGCGTTTCGTGCCGCAAGGGGTGCTGACCGGCTTTATTAACGCGCTTGCAATTATGATCTTTATGTCGCAGCTTCGTTATTTTGAAGGCCAGTCCTGGCTTATGTATGCTCTGGTCGGAGCAACGCTGGCGATCATTTATTGGCTGCCGCGCTACTTCAAGGCTATTCCGTCGCCGCTCGCAGCGGTTGCGGTTCTAAGTGTCGCCGTATGGGCTTTCGGCATCGCTGACGTTACTCGAATCGGCGATATTGCGGCGATCGATGCATCGCTTCCATCTTTCTTGATTCCCGATATCCCGCTCAATTGGCAGACGCTGGCGATCATCGCGCCATATTCGCTGTCGCTTGCCGTTGTCGGCTATACCGAGACGATGCTGACGCACAGCCTGCTCGATGAGATGACAGGGGAGCGGACGGATAAAAACCGGGAAATGCGAGGGCAAGGCGTGGCGAACGTCGTTGCCGGATTTTTCGGCGGGATGGCTGGCTGCGCGCTTGTGGCGGAGTCGGTGCTGAATGTGAAAATGGGCGGCAAGCATAGACTGTCCACATTAGTGGCCGCGTTGTTCCTGCTCTTGCTGACCGTCTTGCTCGGCGATGTGCTGGCGATGATCCCGATGGCCGCGCTCGTCGGCATTATGCTGATGGTGTGTGTATCGATCTTTGATTGGAAATCGGTGTTCAAGCTCAAAAAGGTGCCCGCGGGAGAAACGGTCGTCATGGCGGCGACTGTCGCCGCTGTGCTTCTGACGCATGATTTGGCAATCGGAGTAGGCGTGGGAGTGCTGCTCAGCTTTATCGGTTTTGCGATACGTGCATCCAAATTGGAAGTGGTTAGCGAGTGGAACGGCAAAAAACGTGTTTATCGCGTGGAAGGGCAGCTGTTCTTTGCTTCCGCTTCGTCGCTGGAGGAGAAAATCGAGCTGAATTGCGAGGCCGAGGAAGTGCATCTCGACCTCACTGCATCCAAAGTTTGGGATCATACCGCGAGCCTTGCGATTAATCGCGCCGTTGAACGGCTGCAAGGGAACGGGAAGCGCGTCACGGTGTCGCGACTCCAATCCGGCACAGCAACGGATTCGAAAAGCAAAGCCGCTGCCGGTTAGCGCAGTGCCCAACTCGTTTAACGTTAACGTTCGCAGCTAATGGTCAGAACGGCATTCAGCGATTCGCCTGCGTCAAGCATGACCAGATCTTCCTGGCGGTTCAGTTCGCCGGTCATCGCCATCCATGGCTCCGCGCAAATGAACGGTTTGCCGTTCACGGACCAAAGCTGCACATACTTGAATATTTTATCGTAGCTCAGACGGACTTTAGCGCCGCCACTGACCGGAAAAGCAATTTCCGGCTTTTTCGGATCAAGCAGCGTAACCGACTCGACGAGACCTTCCAAATCGAATACGTCTCCAAAAGGCTTTTCTGCCATATCGTTATAATCCAGATAGCGGGTTGTATCGGTTTCGTAGGAAAGCTTTTTGTTGTCGACGTTAAAGTACGGATGGAAGCCGGCGTAGAAAGGCATTGCCTTGTCAGCCGTCAGATTGCGGTATTGTTGACGCGTATGAAGCTTGCCGTCCTTCAGCGCATACGTGAAAATCAGCTCGAAATCGAACGGATAGGATTGCTTGGTCGTCTCATTGCTGCGCAGCGAGATGGTGATGGACGCTTCGCTTTCGGTGCTTGTGTTTACAACATCCCACACCGCTGTGCGGGCTACGCCGTGGTTAGCCATTTGGTAAGTAACGCCTTCCCACTCGTAGGCGCCGTTCTCCAATTGTCCGCAGATCGGGAACAGAATCGGATTGCCTCCGCGAATGTTGGCTGTTGGATGCTCGAAGGTAGCCTTGTCCAAATAGAACAGCTCAAGGCCGTTCAGCTGGCAGCCGATGACGATTCCGCCTCGGTCCGGGCAGATGCGAACGACCGAATCCGTACCCGGCTCGGACAGCTCATAAATCGTAAAATGGTCGGTATAGCTTTTGACTTCAAATTGACTCATGGTTTGTTTGCCTCCAAATATGTAGTTCATTCAGTCCATTAGATCATATCAAAGGTATTGCTTTAAAAAAAGAGGAATGCGGGGCGAAAGTCCCGCATTCCTCTTTCATTCTATTATTGAGCCGGTGCTTCAGTTGCTGCGCTGTCGGAAGCTGTTTCTTCTTCAAGCTTGTTCGTAATTTTGGCGCTGGAGCGAAGCTCTTCCATCCAAGTTACGGACAGCTCGGAAATTTGCTCGTCAATCAGCTGCGTGCGAATATCTTCTTTCTTCTCTTCGAAGGTCGGAGTCGTCGCTGCTTTCTCTTCCGTTTTCTTAATGATGTGGAAGCCGGAAGCCGATTGGACAACGCCGCTCATCTCGCCGATTTTAAGCGCGAATGCCGCAGTGTCGAACGCCTCGTCGCCGATGTCGCCTTTGCCGATAAAGCCAAGGTCGCCGCCGTTCGGGCTGGAATTGGTGTCGGTCGATTTCTCCGCAGCCAATTTGGCGAAATCGCCGCCTTCATTCAATTGTTTAAGCACAGCCTCGGCTTCTTCCTTCGTCGCCAAGTAAATGTGGGAGACGCGGATTTGCTCAGGCGTTGCAAACGAAGCTTTGTTCTCGTCGAAATATTTTTGCACGTCCTCGTCTTTGACCGTCGTCTTCGGCTCGAGGATTTTACGGATTTTCAACTGCATAAACGTGTTGTCGCGCAAGCTTTCCATCGTCATGCCAGCTTGTGTAACTGCGCTGTCGAGCGCCTCTTGGGAGCCGAATTGCGTAACAAGCTTTTCGATTTCGGCGTCGACATCCTTTTCCGAAACGGAAATGCCGGCTTTGTCCGCTGCCTGATCGATCAGCTCTTTCGTAATCAACGTGTCGAGCGTAGAAGCGCCGCTTTGAGGGAGCATCTCATTGTAAAGCTCGTTCTGCGAAATTTTCTTGCCGTTTACAGATGCTACCGTTTTGCCTGCGTTTCCTCCGAAAGGAGGGAAAATGAGAGTGATCACAAGCGCGATCGCCAGAATGGCGGAAATCGCGATCCAAGCTTTGCTGCCGCTTTTGCGGGCTTCGGCAGGTGCTGCCGCAGGCTCGCTCTCTTCAACTGCCGCTTGCTTGTCCTCCGCGTCATCCGATAAAGCGTCAGCATCATTGTCGTATTCGAATTGTTCTTCTGCCTGTTCCAGTTGCTCGTCGGCCGCAGCTTTTTTTAGTTCCTCTTCTCTAGGCTGCTGCGAATCTTTGTTTTCCATTGAATGAACTCCCTTCAAAATTAAAACATTTCATATCAATCATTCGGTCTGGGAAACGGTATACGCTTCCAATCTTCTCTACTATATCAAAACATTCTACAAAAAACCTTAATCTAAAATAAAAAAATGTTGCATCCTGACTCATTTCGTAAGATTGTATAGGTATAGAGTCGCAAGAAAAATTTAGCATCTATGTGGCTGTTACAGGAAATGGAGGAATCCAATGATTGCGATTGCTGGAAACTATAACGGATGGGTTATATTCCTCTCCTTTGTTATTTCGTTAATGGCTTCATATTCGGCTCTTAATTTGGTTTATAAAATATCGCATACGAGAGGCAAAGCGCAGCAAGGCTGGATGGCTGCGAGCGCGTTCGTCATGGGCAGCGGCATATGGACGATGCATTTTGTCGGCATGATGGCGTTTCATGTCGGCCTTCCGGTCAAATATGATATTCCGACGACTCTGATTTCCATTCTAGCGGCCATTCTGGCTTCCTATGTCGCTTTCTATTTGACGCTGTCCAAGCAAGTGAATCGGCTGAAGCTTGCCGGCGGCGGTATTGTCATGGGCGCGGGCATTGTCGCGATGCACTACACGGGGATGGCATCCATGCGCTCTCCGGGCATGTCGATTACTTATGATCCGCTGCTTTGGGCCGTTTCTGCGATCATCGCCGTTATTGTGTCGTATGCTGCCCTGTTTTTATTTATTCGATTCCGCCACTCGAACCGGGCAGGCTTCTCCAAATGGGCAGCGGCGGGGCTTATGGGCTTGGCTGTTTGCGGCATGCACTATTCAGGGATGACAGCCGCTTCCTTCTGGTGCGGAGATATTTCCGTATTGCAGGAAAAGGTGCCGCTCGATCTGTTTCTTCTTGTCGGCGTTTCATTTGCGACGCTATGCATCATGCTGGTGACCTGGGGCGCGATCTATTTCGATCGAACGGTGCTGGAGAGAATGGCATACAGCGATCCGCTGACGGGACTCGGCAACCGTCATGCGATGAATCGCTATTTTCAGGAGGAACTGGTTGAATCGGCGAGTCTAGCCATCATGTTTCTGGATCTCGACCGCTTTAAATTAATTAATGACACGCTGGGACATGATGTCGGCGACTTGCTTGTGCAAGCTGCGGCGGACAGGCTGCGCTCTTATATGAGCGATAATGTGCAAGTGTTTCGTCTTGGCGGGGATGAGTTTTTGCTCGCGGCGAAAAATATGGATGAAGCGGAAGCGAAGCAGCTTGCGGAGCAACTGTTAGAGCGTATTCGCAAGCCGTACATGCTGGAAGGCAATGAGCTGTACATTACTTGCAGCCTTGGCATCAGCTTTGCTCCGGAGCATGGCACTAACGGCTCGAAGCTGCTGATTGCCGCCGATACGGCGATGTACCAGGCGAAGCGGCAGGGGAAGAACAAGTACTATATTTATAATCAGGAGCTTGCCGCGCAGTCCTCTCGGCGAATGGAGCTGGAGAAGGATTTGCAGCTGGCGCTGGCCAAACAGCAGTTTCTTCTTTACTACCAGCCGAAATGGAATGCGGAAACAAATCGCCCGACAGGATTTGAGGCGCTGCTGCGCTGGAAACATCCGGTGCATGGCATCGTTCCGCCTGATGAATTCATTCCGATTGCTGAAGAAACCGGCTTGATCGTCTCGATGACACGCTGGGTGCTGGAGCAGGCCTGTGCCGATTGCGTGAGCTGGAACGCTCGGGAAGAGCAGCCGCTCAACGTGTCGGTCAATCTGTCGATGAAAGTGTTCGACAGCAAAAATTTGAACGATATGGTTGATGAGGCGCTCGCGCGGGCAGGGCTTGCCCCTGAGCTTCTCGAGCTGGAAATTACCGAGACCATCGTTATGAACAATGTGCCGGACGTCATCGCACAGCTTACTCCGCTTCAAGAAATGGGCATTACGATTTCGATGGATGATTTCGGTTCGGGCTATTCCTCGCTCGGCACGCTTGATCTTATTCCTTTTCATACGCTAAAGATCGACAAGCTGTTTATGCAGCAAAGCCATCTGCCTGCAAAGCGGGCAATAGTCAACACGATTATTGTGCTTGCTCATCAATTGAACCTTGAAGTTGTAGCGGAAGGGGTCGAAACCGAGCAACAGCTGGAATTTCTGAGAACATCCGGCTGCCGTGTCATGCAGGGCTACTATTTTAGCAAGCCGATGCCGAAGGAGCAATTGGACGAGTGGCTGGAGAGCGTGCATCTCTCGCCGTTGCAGCGCAAGCTGCCGGGTTGATCACTAAGAGAAGCAGGGGGGTATCGAGCTTGCGCAGTAAGAAAGGAACATACGGCTGGTTTGCGCTGGGCATGGCGCTGCCGCTTTGTATATATGCGGGCCTAAGACTGACAGGTTCGAGTTTGGATGCGAATGTTCAGTCGCCGCATGGACATTTTTACATTGTGAGTATCGTATCCGTCATATCGCTTATCGTCGCAATTGCGATCGGGATTGCCGCGACTCGTCTCCGCAACTTGAAGATCAGCTTCTTGTCGCTTTCCTATGTTTCGCTTGCCGCCCTGTTTACGCTTCATGGCATATCTACTCCGGGCTTTCTGAATCACCATCTGATGATTTCCGGCACGGCCGCACAGCTTAGCTTGCTGCTTGCCGTTCTATGGCTATGGCTGTCATCCATTTCTTCCGATCGGTTCCTTATACGTTTCCTGTCGCGCTGGCAGCGCTGGCTTGTCCCGGTGTGGACGGCGGCGCTGGCTGTTCTTTTCTTAGCATTATGGATGTATCCGGGGCTTACGCACGGATTGCATTTGAAAGACAACCCGGTGCGCTGGATCGTCACTGCGGTTATTGTCGTGTTTAATCTATGGACGATGTTTCGCTATTGGCAGACGTACATGACGTCGCGCTTTCCGCTTCAGCTCGCGATTGTATACGGCACGGGCTGGATGATCATCGCCCAGATTATTATTGTAACCGGAGAAGCGTGGAAACTGAGCTGGTGGTTGTACCATCTGCTGCTGCTCGCGTCTGTTGCAGCGATGGCTGCGGGCATTAGGCTGCAATATCGAAGCACCGGCTCGCTCACCACATCCATGCTTCATCTGTTTCGCAGCAATCCGCAGGATTGGATTCATGTCTACATGTCTCCTGCCGTAAAGGAGCTCATTCGTACAACTGAGAACCGCGACGCATATACAGCCGGACATAATTATCGCGTTGCCATCTATGCGCTTAAGCTAAGCGAGGAGATGGGGCTGTCCTTGAACCAGCTCCGGGCCATCGCGCAAGGCGGATTGGTCCATGACGTGGGCAAGCTTGGCATTTCAAGATCGATATTGAATAAGCCGGGCAAGCTGACGAAGGAAGAACGCGTTATAATCGAGGAGCATCCGGTCAAGGGGTACAATTTATGCCGCAGGCTCGGTTTCATGCAGGAGGAGCTGTCGGTTGTCCGCTCCCATCATGAACGGTGGGACGGAAGCGGATATCCCGACCGGCTTAGCGGATCAAGCATTCCGCTTCTGGCTCGGGTTACGGCCGTTGCGGACGTCTATGATGCGTTGACTTCTTCGCGTGCTTACCGGGAAGCGATGTCGCATGAAGAGGCGCTCGCTTATATCCGAAGCGAAAAAGGAAAGCATTTCGATCCGGCCTGCGTCGACGCGATGCTGCGGCTGGCAGATCGGCAGGCAGAGTTTTTCAGGGAAACCATTGCGCTTAGCCGCGAGCCTGGGCGGACGGAAAAATCGGCATCAAGTTTACATGCTTGATCCGCCGCATAACAGGAGGACGCCGCATGAATAAAATGTCGCTTAGAACGAAAGGGCTGCTGCTGATCGTTCTTATTTCTTTTATCCCATTGCTTCTTGCAGGCTTAGCTAATTACTTCATTGTAAAAGAAGAAATGACGGATTCGGCCAAAGCGAAATTGACGAGCAAATTGCAAACAAGCGCCAGCAGCCTGGCCTCTTGGCTAGCGATCCGGCGGGCGGAAGTGCTCGTCATGAGCAGGACGGATGCCGTAAGATTCGGGACCGATGAGGAGCGCGTAAATTATTTCAGCCGCGAACTGGTCCGCTCGGGCTTTACGTATTCGGCGCTTGGATTCGTAAATCCCGCAGGAAACTCGATCCGGACGAACGGATCTTCGATTAATGTAAGCGAGCAGCCCTTTTTCAAAGAAGCGATCCGGGGGAAGGTAGGCATAACCGACCCGTTCGTTCCTTATTTTGAGACGAAACAGCAAGTGTACATCGTTGCTCCCGTCTACGGTGAGCAGAATGAAATTACCGGCATTATTTATGCGGCGATGAAGCTCACGACAGTAGAGTCGATGCTTACGATGAGAAGACAGACTCCAGGTTCTTTTTACATCATCAATCGATCCGGAGAGATGATTTACAGCTCCCGTCAGGAGACGGTTGCGGAAGACATGGCGGCCTATAAAAAAGAGCTGGCGCCGAGCAGCAATGACCAAGAGCCTGTAGAGCAGTCGGGATCGTTTGTTATGCGCCAGAACGGATTCGAGCATATCGTCTTTTATGAAAAGGTGGATAGTGTGACCGGCTGGCGCTTTGCGCAAGAGGTGCCGTTATCCGTTCTGCATGTAGGGCTTACGCGCGTGCTGCTGCAAACGCTTGCGACGATTGCATTAGCTGAAATCGTAGTCGTCGTGCTGTTCTTTATTTTCTTTGCGTCAATTGTGCGTAGGCTGGAAGCGATTCTGGCTGTCACCGAGCAGGCGGCGGACGGCCGGTTTGACGCGGTGCATTTGAATGAGCTGCCAAGCGACGAAGTAGGCAAGCTGGCGTCATCGGTTAATGGAATGATGGAGCACTTAAAGGATATGTTCGAGCAGCTTGGGGCGATTATTAACCAGAATCAGTATGCTTTTATTGTGCTGGACGACCAGTACCGCGTGACGTATATGAACAGCGCGGCGGAGCAGTTGATTGGCTACCAGCTGGAGGAAATTCGAGGACACGGGACGCCGCTCTTGTTCATAGATCCGGATGAGATCAGCTATGAAGCGGAACAACTGTCGATGCGGCTCGGCCGCACGGTTTCACCGGGCTTAGAGCTCTTCCAAGAGCTCCGCACGGAGCAGTTCAATTATGAGCGGGAGTGGACGTTTATTCATAAGGACGGAACGAAAATTCCGGTTCGCCACAGCTCCAACGGCCTGCGCGATCAGCATGGGAAGTTTACGGGCGTTGTCGGCATGGCCTACGACATATCCGAGCAGCAGCAAGTAGAGAGGTCGCGCAACCGGCTGCTTGATATCGTTGGCTCGGCGCAGGATTTAATCGCTTCCGCCGATCATAAAGGCAACATCATTTATATGAACAAGGCCGGCAGAGAACTGCTGGGGCTGGAAAACGACTATAAATCGACAACGATTCGGCGGCATATGGAAGCAAGGCAGTTCAACGAGCTGGCGCGAGGAGCGATGTCGGCCGGCCGGCACGGCTTCTGGGAAGGCAATGCCGAGCTCTATACGTCCCAAATGGACAAGCTCTACGTATCGCTTATTATTGTCGCGCATCGGAACAGCCGCACCGGAGAGCTGTTCTATTCCTGCATAGCCAGGGACGTTACCGATCAAAGGCATACGCATGAAAAGCTTATTCTTGCGACGCAGGAAGCCGAGGAAGCCAACGCGGCCAAAAGCAAGTTTCTCGCTCTGATGAGCCATGAAATCCGCACGCCGCTCAACGGTATTATCGGATTGACGCAATTGATGCGAAGGACGGGGCTTTCTGCCTCGCAGAAGGATTATATGAACAAAATCAGCACGTCCTCCGATACGCTTCTTCATATCATTAACGATATTTTGGACTTTTCGAAAATCGAGGCGGGAAAAATCGAGACGGAAAGTCTCGCCTTCCAGCCGGAGGATGTGCTTAACCGTCTGGCCGAGCAGCTTAGCATTTTCATCGGGGGCAAGGAGCAGTTTGAATTTATTATCGATTCGCCGCAGGAGCTTCCGGCGACATTGTTAGGCGACCCGATGCGGCTTGAGCAAATACTGCTTAACCTTTGCATGAACGCGATCAAATTTACGGCGAGCGGGAAAGTGCTGTTTAAAATCGCGGTGCTGAAGCAGGAGAAAGATCGAGCAACGCTGCAGTTCGCTGTTGAAGATACAGGCATTGGCATGACGCGGGAGCAGTTGGACAAACTGTTCCAGCCTTTCACTCAGGCGGACAATTCGACGACACGCAAATTCGGCGGAACAGGCCTCGGTCTTGTCATCACGAATTCGCTGGTAAAAATGATGGGCGGATCGCTTAAGGTCGAAAGCGAATATAAGAAAGGCAGCCGATTCAGCTTCTCGCTTGAATATCCGGTATTGCCGGGGCCGTCCGCTCATGCGGCCGGCAAGCAGCAAGGCCGGGAGCGGGAACTGCTGCAAGAGCAGTCGGTATGGATTGTTGAAGATAGCGACGAAATGCGAAAACATTGGTGCGACTTGGTCGACTCCTATGGGCTTACGCCCGTGCCGTTCTATTCATGGAAATCGGCAAAAGAGCGGCTGATGCGCGTCGGGGATGGGGCTAAGCCGAGTTTGCTGCTCCTGGATATGGAAATGCCCGACATGTATGGCACCGAGACGTGGCTTGATTTCAACAGGGCAGCCAACAATGCAGGCGTGCAAACGGTCGTCGTTACAACGTCGTACGGCCGCGACGAGCTGCTTCAAATGCCTTCGTCGGAAAGGCCTTCGGCGCTGCTGACGAAGCCGGTTACCCGCCGGGCGTTGCAGCAGGTGCTGGAGCTGCAGCTTGAAGCGAACGCAGCCCAGCCTTCCTCGCCCGGACTTGACAAGGATCAAGCCGCGCAGGAAGCTGCGGCTGCGGTGTCCGGCTCGATCATAGAGCCGGGTGCGGAAGGCGTTCGCATTTTGCTTGCTGAGGATAACGGCATTAATCAGTTGGTAGCCGTCGATATGCTGAAAAATTACGGATTTGAAGTGGATGTTGCCGAGAATGGCCGGCAAGTGATTAACATGCTGGAGCAGAACCCGCGATATCCGATCATTCTAATGGATATCCATATGCCTGTAATGGACGGCATGGAGGCGACGCGGTTGATCCGTTCCGATGCCAGATACAATCATATTCCGATTATCGCGGTTACCGCCAATACGCTTCGTTCCGATCACGAGCAATATTTGAATCTTGGCATGAGCGGCGTCGTAACGAAGCCGATTCACCAGGAAGAGCTCTATACCGTTATTGCTCAATCCTTATCGCTTCCGCTTCCGCTGAATCAGCCGTTTGAACTAGCGAAGAGGGGCGCAAAGGCCCAGCCTGACATTCTATTGCCTGTCGTAGCCGGAATTGATATGCAGGCGGTGCTGGATAGAGTAAGCGGCAAGCACGCGATTGTGCTGCATATGCTGGAACAGTTTGAGAATGAATACGGTTCTTTTATGGACAGGCTTCATGAACAGTTGAACGCTGGACAGCTTGGCACGGTTAAAAGGATGCTGCATACGTTAAAGGGAGCGTCCAGCCATTTGTCCGCCGTCGATATTGCCAATGCTGCAGCTGCTCTGGAAGCTGTTGTGAAACGGGAGCCGCTGGACGAGCAGGAGTGGAATCTTGCTGCCGAACAATTGGAAAATAAGCTGTCTATTACGATCCAATCGTTACAGTCGCGATGAGGTTTACGATTTCTACAATATTTTCCTAACAAATTTCTAACAATAGATTGTCCTCTTCCACACTCTATTGTATATTAGGGTTACAAGTCCTAATTCGACAGAAATCTTCAAACCCACTAAGGGGTGGCGCCAGTTGTATAAAGTATTAGTTATTGAAGATGACGTCATGATGAGTGATATGCTGTCTATGTATTTGTCGGAAGAGGGTTATTCCGTAAGACAAGCAGTATTGGCGGGAGACGGGCTGCGAGAGGTTAAGGAATTCGAACCTGACATCGTACTGCTTGATTTATTGCTTCCCGATTTGGATGGCATGGAAGTATGCAGCCTTATTCGTGAACGATCTAACGTGCCTATTATGATTCTTTCGACAAAGAGCGAAGTGTCGGAACGCGTGCAAGCATTGAAGGCCGGCGCGGACGATTATATGTGCAAGCCGTTCAGCATGCATGAACTGACCGCACGCGTAGAGGCGTTAATTCGCCGCTCGCAGGTGCTCGTTCCGGAAGCGGCGGCAGCATTGGATATGAATGCTGAATCGGAGACGGTTAACGACCCGATTCAATTGGATTTCGAACGGCGTTTGCTGCTTGTAAGAGGCGATCTGGTCGAAACGACGTTCTCCGAGTATGAGATGATGAAGCTGTTTCTTGCTCATCCGGGCAAAGTGTTTAGCCGCGAAGAGCTTATTAACGCGATCAGAGGTTTCGATTCCTTCGTAACGGACCGAGCGATCGACGTTCATATTGTAAATTTGCGCAAGAAGATTGAGCATAATCCGAAGGAACCGCGTTTAATTCGTACCGTCTGGGGCTTTGGCTATAAATATACGGCGGATTATTCGGAAGCGGACAAGGACGCAGAAACAGTTGAATAGAGCGAGCAGAACGATCCCGCATGAAGCGGGGTCGTTCTTTTTTTATGGGAGAATTCGCTCGTAGAGAAATAAATGAAGTGAAGTCATAATCTAACAATCTTCTAAACAACATTCCTTAATTTTTCTAATATTTATGTGGGACGATAGGATTAACAAATAAGAGGAACAAGGAGTGTGTCATGCGGGTGCAAGCAGTAATCGATATACCGGATCGTAAAACGGCATTTGTCCAGTTGGAGTTGGCGGTTGCGCAGGCACGCGCAGCAGGCAAACGGCTCGTTGTCGCTTACATTCATCTGGATCGGTTTTTTCAAGTACTTGAGACGAAAGGAGTTACGCTCGGCCTTGAAGTGCTGCGGGAAGTCGGCGAGCGGCTGGCGAGAGCGGGAGTCGGTACGAAGACGAAGGCGTCTGTCGTATGCCAAGTGGGCGCGAATGATTTTTTATTGGGCCAAGAGGTTTCGGGCGGGGCGGAGGATTACGGTTTAATTGCTCAATCATTGAAATATGCGGTGGAATCGCCGCTCCTGCTGGACAATTGCGAGTTTCGCCTGACAGCCAGCATTGGCGCCAGCGTCTATCCGAATGACGGCAGAACGAGCGATCAGCTGCTCACGAGAGCGGAAACAGCGCTTGCGAAGGCGCTGGAGCAGGGCGGCAGGGAAATTTGCTTCTATCAGGAAGAGGATACGGAGCGGATAAAGCGAGGAGTCGCTATAGACGAAGCGCTCAGACCGGCGTTGTATGAGCGGCAGTTCTCGCTTAGCGTTCAGCCGGTCTACCGGATTGATAACGGCAAGCTGCGCGGAATTGAAGCGTTGCTGCGTTGGCAGCATCCGACGCTGGGCGCTGTCTCTCCATTGGAGCTGCTGCCGATAGCGGAGCGCAACGGCATGATCGTGCCTATTGGGGAGTGGATCATTCGGGAGTCTTGCGCCATGCTTGCGAAGATGCAGAAGTACGGAAGCGAGCAGCTGATTGTTACAGTTAACATATCGGTCGAACAGTTAAAAGACGCATCCTTCGCCGGCATGATCGCGAGCGTTGTGATGGAGACGGGAGTCGAGCCTGCCTGTTTGGAGCTGGAGATCAAAGAGAGCACGCTGCAGCCTGTCGAATTGCCATTGAAAATGCTGACGCAACTGCGGGCGCAAGGCGTCCGAATTGTGCTTGATGATTTCGGGAGCGGGAGCTGCTCGCTCGCGAACCTGCAGCAGCTGCCGATCAACGGCTTGAAAATATCCCGCAGCTTCATTCGGCATATCGACATGCCCGGCGCGGAGCGGCATATCGTCGAAATGCTGATTGGCCTCGCGCATCGTCTGGGTCTCGAGATTACCGCGAGCGGAGTCGAATATATTATGCAATACGAGCTTCTGCGGGAATGGGGCTGCGATTTCGTGCAGGGCTACATGCTGGGCATGCCTATGCAGCCGGATGTGCTGGACCTATCATCGTTGCGGGGCGTTAACAAAGCGTAGAAAAAGCGGCGAAAGGGAGTGGGTACTCCCTTCGCCGCTTATTATTATTTTCGCTCTTATTCCCTAACGGCCTGCGAGGCCGTTAGGGAAGGTGGGCGACGCGAAGCGCAGCGTTGTAACGGCCTCAGAGGCCGTTACACAGCATTTAAGACGCAAAAAGGCGGCTAATATCGCCGCCTCTTCTGACACTGTTGGCCTGGCCTAGCTTACTTCCAGATACAGCTTTGTACCGTCATTGTATTGGAAAATAGCTACGTCTCGCACAACATCTACTTTCGAGATCCGTTTCCACTTTTTGCGAAAGTCAAAGTTGTATTCCATCTCCAGCAGCTTATGATGAAGCTGGTCGAGAGCTATTTCATGTTCATTTGGAAAATAGACAGGAACGGAACGATTTTTGAAGGTTATGATTTTCATCATGACCGGCTGCACCTCCGATCGTTTTTTTCTATTTTACCGTAAAATATTTAGTACGTTATGAAACGCGAGTCAGAATAATGTTTCTTTTGCTAACGAATTTCTAACAAATTCGAATAGTCGATCGCAGCGATTAATGCGAGGTGCACGGGATAAAAGCTGCGCCAAACGATTCGCGGAATTTGAATGCGGTCGAACGCTCGCAGAAATAACGGCAGATAGACTAAAAGCAAGGTCGCGATTACGCTGTACAGCTGTACAATCCAGCCTTGATAGAATAGAAAAACAACATTTAACGCCATATGAAGGACGGCGGTCCAATGAATAGGTACATAGCGGTAGATGAGCACAATTGCAGGCAAATAAGCGCCATAGCTGGCGGGGACGAGTTCGACGAAAAGAATGGCTGCCGCAATGACAGCGGCCTGAAGAGCGCGCTTGTCCTGAAGCTTGTCCAGCGCCCATAGCATCAGCAAGCAGATAAATAGAGTGCCGACGGTGTTAATCTCGAGCGTATGGAACGCAAGCGAATAGGGCAGCTGAGAAATTGCGGCAATCGCAAGCATGCGGAGGAGATAACTGTTGACGCTGCGAGTTCGCAAATAGCCAAGCACAAGCGCATAGGCGTAAAGCGGAAGCGCAAGCCGGCCGATCATCCGCCAAGCCGTATCGTCAGGGAACCAGACGACTCCGATATGATCAAGCAGCATGGAAAGCATGGCGATCATTTGCATGGCGATACCACATCCTTATTAGAGATGCGGCTATTATATCCTTTCCCCTCCTTCGCTCGCAAATGATTTAATTGATAATTATGAGAGGCGCAGCGAAATTAGACCGAAGCTGTCAGAAAGGACAGCCTCCAGTCGAGTGAGGCCGGGCTTTGTCGAAAAGGCCGACGGTTTTCCAATTTTTATTGTTGACTTGTCAGAGGATGCTGTATATTATATAAGAGTCATGCTGATGTAGCTCAGGGGTAGAGCAACGCACTCGTAATGCGTAGGCCGGGGGTTCAATTCCCTTCATCAGCATTAAAGTACAGAAAACCCTCACATATGTGGGGGTTTTCGTCTGTTTTACGTTATTATACGATTTTAATTTCAAGTATCTTCCAGTTGTTGTCGATCTTATCTATCGTGATGGAACGGAACATGGATTGGATAACTTCCTTTTGGGTATCTGCATTTAGATACTCCCAATTTGTCCGCAATTCCTGAACCATCCTAAAAAGTTCATCTGCAGAAATCTCCTGTTTGTAAAATTCCTCAACCTGCGCCTTATCGAACAAAGTGTTCATGCGTTCCTCTTCTTCTTCTACCAAAGCTGCATAGTCGGATGATGATAAGTTACCATCTCCTAATGCAAGCATCCAATTCCGTTTACGGCGGTTCGAAATTTCAACTTCCTTTTTCAAATCCACCTGCGCCTGTTTCTTCACTTTTTTCTCTTCGATCGTACCGGCCTCGAAAATGATTTTATTGAATACGAGTTCGGTTAGTATCGGCTCGGATATAGAAGGCATATCGCAGATCCGTAAATGATAATTTTTATGGCATTTATAGTTCTTGTACTTTGCCTCGCCATAGTTTCGTTTAACAGTGGTGCTCGAGCCGTTGAAGTTACCACCACACCGCGCACATTTTAAAATGCCGCTGTAAGCGTAGAGGTAAGATGTTTTGCTCATTTCGCTGTTAGAACGCCGTTTAAGCATCTTCATAGCCTTCTCATGGTCTTCAACAGATATAATGGCATCATGTTCGCCCTCGCGAATAATACGCTTATCATCGCTCCAAGCAGCTGGCTTAAAATGGTTCATGCCGATGTACCGCGGATTTTGAATAATGCTTTTTATCTTAAATGAGTCCCACACACCGCCGCGCTTTCCGGTAGTTGTCTTGTTCAGCTCGATAGCGATTTTATTACGACCCATGCCAGATAAAAACATTTGATAAATCTTTCTGACGAGTTCGGCCTCTTCTTCGACTACAACAAGGTTCATGTCTGCGTCGAAGTCATAACCCAATGGTGGCCGGCTCATGTGTCTGCCGCCTTTTTGAGCCTTTTTAGTTAATCCCTTTAATGTTTCCTCGCGTAAGTTATCTAAATAGATTTCAGCCCATATACCGGAGAACATGAGGAAGGCCTTACCCATAGGAGAGCGTGTGTCGATCTCTTCCGATCCTTGAGCTGCAATAATCAATCGAACATCGAGTTTGTTAATTTGTTGAATGAATCCGTATAAGTCACCCTGATTACGTGATAGCCGGTCAAGCTTATGAATGAGGATCGTATCGAACTTTCCATCTTTCATATCCTGTATCATCATTTGAACGCCAGGACGCTTAAACGTTTTACCGCTGACTGCTGGATCGGAATATACCTTGTACAGTTGTAGGCTTTTCTTATCGATCAAGTCCATGAGGATATCATGCTGTGCTTCCATAGAGAACCCATCCTCTTGCATACGTGACGAGACCCTTATATAGATGGCTGCTTTATTCATGTGGGCACCTCCAGATAATAAAAGCCCCGGTTAGGGGGCATTATTAGTTTCTATTGTCTCATAATTATCGTATCTCCGAGACATTGAATATAAAATTAATTTGGCGATAGAGTTCTCAATTGCAACTAAAATGATTCTGAACAAAATAAATACAACTCCACCTTGCCACCAAAATAAAATGAACATAGCTATTATTATTAATAAACCAATGAAGTTGGAAATTGATTCAACATCACGACTTTTTAGTCCGTTACCATATCTTCCGAATGAGCTCGCTATCCCCACAACAAAACTTACACAAGTAAGTATGGACCATAAAATACTCGGTTCATAGAAGGAATATATTTTATTAAATATCACTTCAGAGAACTGTCTATTTACATAGAAAAGAGAAAACAAAATTAATGCATGTCTGAAAAAAGGGTAATTTCCTCTAATAGGTAGTGATGTGTTAATAAAGAAAGAAAAAACAATAGCCAAAATGTAGAATGTGAACACGTTGTAACCAAATACATAAAAAATTAAAGAATGGAAAATGAAGTAGATTAGAAATAGCCACAAAAATCTTGCAAACAGTCCGGCGTAATATCCTTGCTGCAAACCACTTTCACGAGTGTTTTCTTCCATTAATCATTTCTCCCTTTATTTCGACATTTTCTCTATCTCTAGGCTCATTTTACCGCGAATTCTACACTTATGTATATAAATTTTCCTCATTTGGGTGCTGATTGTCTCTTTTACGCCCATTTGGAACATTTTGATCGGTGTTAATCCCTTCCTGCTGACTTATCATGTTAGGTAATAACATCGTGGGAGTTGACAAAAATGATAGGGATAATGGGGGTTAAACTGGACAATAGAACGGGTGATGAGAGCGATTTTGTCGAATTTCGTCTACGTGAAGTGAACTATATTTATATGTGGTCGAAGAATATCCCGGCTTACCATACAGCGAACGGTACTTATTTGGCCCTTAGTAAACTAACGGATGTTGCCGCTGCTTATGGTAAATACGGCTTTCAAAGATACGATCAATCATCAGTTATTAATGTCGACAAAATTAAGGATAAAGTACCTCAATCAGATGGAACTTTGATCATATTTCAAGACGAAAGCAGTGTAAAAGTAACTAAAAAGTTTAAAAACTGATTTTGTCAAGGGGGGGCTAGGTATCTTTGACCCTAAAATCGTCTCCCATATTTCGACAAACAGCTACATGTTAATCTGTTATAGTTGGTTTGCGACACGAATCGTCACTAATTTTCGCATTTATGTACGTAATCTTACGTACTCATTCCCGAGAGTAGCGTTATACTACTCCAGCTGCCGCTTCCATGCATAAAGGTCGTCAATAGGCACTCTCAGAGCATCTGCAATCTTTTTGGCAACAACTATTCCCATGATATGACGCATCTTGATGTAATCATTTAGTTGCTGTTTGGGGATTCCAGATCGGTCGGACAACCATTGTTGAGTTTGCCTTAAACGATCCAAGTGTTCCGGTATGCGGCAGCTTATGGGTTTGAGTTCCATAAGCAAGACCTTTCGGAAATTTTTAGTTGATAAGAACATGTGTTCTCGTTTATTATTTAAATACGAACAACGCGGCTGCTTTCTATGACAGACAAAGGGGATGACCGCTGGTGAACAAAGAGAAAGAAAGCGTATTTATTAAAAAACTAGAAAAATTATCTCCAGCACACAAAAAAAAATTATCGAAAATGATGGTCGAGCTCCTCAGGAAAATGGGGGGCTAACATTTACTCTTTATTTATAATTATTTATTCTTTATTCTTTATTTAATCTGTCCATCAATTCTAATATGTACTTCTGGTCTTCCTCTTTGAGCTTCATGAATTTGTCTAATAAAAATCTGTCTTCATCATCTAAATCATCTTTTGTTACTTCTTCAGTGCTATAACGATCCTCATTTCTTTCTAATAAGTAATCAACACTACAATTAAAAAAATCAGCTATTAGTTGAAGTCTCTCCTGTTTAGGGAATCCCCCTTCCGTTGTCTCATATCTTCTTATAGTAGATGCAGGTAAGTCTAATTTTTTTGCCAGATCCTCCTGTGTCAATCCTCGCTCGTTTCTCAAAGATTTCAAGCGATCTTTAAAGGCCATAATCATCACCTCGTATTCCTCCATTCATTTTAATTTATAATGTTCATAAAATAAACGTTCAACTATTGAACAAAAACTATTGACAAGTTCAAAATATGAACGTATACTGTGATTACAAAGTTCATTTTTTGAACATAGGAAGGAGGACAAATAAATGCAGACACTAAAGCCATTAGATGCCTTAGTTAGAGCAAGAAAAAGCATGGGATTGAATCAAGAAGAGTTCGCAAAACGAGCAAAGCTATCAAGACCAATGCTTTCTCACATTGAACGTGGTGCAGCTCTTCCATCTCTTGATGTTGCGTATCGTATTTCCAAGGTTGCAAATATGAGTATTGAAGAGATTTTTTTTGTAAAGAACGCTCGAAAAATGAACAAAAAGGGCGCGTAACACTTCAATAATAATCCATCAATAACTTTTATAAAAGGAGGAATGAAAATGAATATTTTCAAGTTTTCACAAAACGAAGTTCGGGTCATTGAAGTTTCAGGAGAACCATGGTTTGTGCTGAATGATTTGGTTAACATTCTTGGTCTTTCAAACGCTCGGATGGTTAAAGAGCGATTAACAGATGATGTAAGTTCAACTTACCCCATCCCCGACGCACTAGGACGCATGCAAGAAACAACAATAGTTAATGAAGATGGCCTTTACGACGTAATCCTCGAAAGTCGCAAACCTGAGGCTAAAGCGTTCCGGAAATGGATTACAAGCGAGGTACTTCCTTCGATTCGTAAAACTGGATCGTACAGTGTTCAACATCAATTTCAGTTGCCGCAAACCATGCCCGAAGCCCTCCGGCTGCTGGCTGCAGAGATGGAAGAAAAGCAACAGATTCAAATTGAAAAGGATCGGCTGGCTCTACAAACGGCAGAACAGCAAGCGAAGCTGAGAGAGCAGGAAGCGCCAATCGCCATCTACAACCTTGCAATATCAGCTAAGAACACAATGACGATGCAAGAGGTTGCTAAGGCGCTTGGAACAGGCCGTACGCGTTTGTACAACATACTTCGAGAAACCGGCTTGATCATGACAAGCTCCACGCTTCCATATCAACGCTACCTTGATGCTGGTTATTTCAAAGTAGTTGAACGGCCAAGACAAAGCGGTGATTCAATCGTAAACGACACGGCTACTCGGGTGACGGCTAAAGGGTTTGATTATATCGCTCGGATGATGCAGAAGCGTAATGAAATTCACCTTGTACAGGAGGCCTAACCCCATGAACAAAGTAACCATCTCCACATCAATGTTCAGCCGAGAGTTGCTAGAGAAAATGCACCGAGAGATAGAAGAGAACAAAGGCAAGAAGAAGGCTAAGGGGGCTTAAACGATGGACGAGCTGCTAAAGCAAATCTACCGCGAGAAAAGCCAGCTAGAAGAGCACATAAAGCATAAAGAGCTAGCGGAATACGGCGGGAACAACGCCGACGATCTGATGCACTTATTCAATGGATTAATCCAATATTTCAGCAAAGGAGCTGGTAAAGATGCGGCATAGAGTCCAGCAAGTAGTAAGACCACAGCCTATAAGAAATCCGCGTAATGGCGATCCGTTTAACGGGAAAGGGGGAGTGAGAGCATGAAGGTTGATTTCATCCATAAATACGGTGGCGCTGAGTTCGCTGCAAAAATGAATATGCGGAACAAACATAATCAAGTTTTAAAGCTATTCATTGAAACGGAAGAAGGCGAGTTTGCTCATAAGTTAACCGTCGATGAAGCTATCAAACTTATTGGCGAACTTGAAGATGCGCTAGATGATATCAAACGTGCTGAGCGATATATCAAAGAAGCTGAGGGGGTAAACGCATGATAACCGTTCAAATCAACGTAAACTGGTCAATTCTCATGCCACAGCTGGCAGATTGCATTAAAGACCTAACAAGCTTTGGATACACCATGGAGGATATCAATAAATCCCTCTCAGACCGCCACAATTGGACGGAGAGCAATTTGTTTCGGCGGCAGGAGTTCAATTATGAGAATGCTAGATTCACGCTTACACAGCTTTGCAACTTGGTTGAGTTACTAACGGGTAATGACCTTTCATTTTTGGACGAGCTGCGCGGACGGATTCAAGGATTGTTGAGAGAGGTAGTGGCGGCATGATTAATAGAGAGCGGTGGCTTCCTGGTGGCGATAAGTACGAAGATCTCAAATATGACGAACGTCGCGCCTTTTACGAACGAGTAGAGGCTGAGCAAGAGGACATTCTAGCAGCTCTTAAAACTCAGGTAAGCTGCTGGACGGAGAACACGATGGAAAACGGTGACGAACCGCTAATTAGCGATTTTCTGAACGAATATCCAGAGTGGGATCACGAACAATTGCATGGCTTCATCACAAAGGAGCGTGACCGCATTGAATCTCTCATTTTGCGAGATCGCCAGAATATGGCGGCATCGTCCTAACGGTGAGCGGATAGCTAAATTGATGCTGCTTAACCAGCACAGACGCATGAGAGTGCAAAAGAAAAAGGCGCAGTAGCACCTGCGCCAAAAATCACCAATTGTCGAAAAAGGTTACCCCTATTTTAATACGAAGGCGGTGATTGTGCAATGGAAACAAAACGACAAATCGTCCTTCGCCATAAATCCGGCCTCTACTTCGGGAGAGATACAGAGTTAACCAAAAAATTATGGAGTGCTTGGCGATGGTATCCAGAGCAATTCGAAGTATGGATAGAGGCCTCTATATACGCTCCGAAAAATAAAGACGAATTTGATCCAATTGAGGTTGAACTGGTGATTAGGGAGGTAGAACAAAATGAGTGAAAACATGAAGGTTTATGAGCAGGTTCGTGCAGTTCCTCCGGAAGCATTGAAGGCTATAAACGGTGGACGGTTGAAGGGCATGAGCGATATTAACCCCATGTGGCGCATTAAGATGCTTACGGAGATGTTCGGTATGTGTGGTATTGGATGGAAAACCGAGATTACCGACAGGCGTTTAGAACATGGATCGGGAGATGAAGTTGTTTGCTTTGTCGATATCCTGCTCTACGTGAAAGTGGATGGAGAGTGGTCGGCTCCTATTCCTGGCATGGGAGGAAGTTCATTCGTAACAATGGAGCGCAATGGGCTTTATACGAGCGACGAGTGCTTCAAGATGGCATATACGGACGCTATCAGCGTTGCTTGTAAGTCTCTTGGTTTCGCAGCTGACGTTTACTTTGCAAAAGATCGCACTAAATATTCAGACCAAGAAGATAAAGCGCCACAATCCCCACAAGGCTCGCAGAACAATTATGCAAATCAACCAAATCATAATACCCAAATGCAACCACAAGATCCTAGTTCGGCTCCTGCGTCTCCTAACAGGAACTCTGTATTATCAGAGGTTGCATCAGGCGCACAGCTTGGCATGATCGGGCGGCTCAAAAACGAGAAGAAAATCAGCGATGACGATTATCGCGAATTACTGGTTGCTAAATTCAACCTTAGCAGTTCAAAGGAATTGAGCAAGAAGCAAGCTAGTGAATTCATTAAATACTTACAGGATGCGGTGTAAACATGGGATTACCATTCAACCCTGTTCCAAAGCCCTCATATGCCCGTAACAAGCCCACAGCTAAACAGCGTGGGCAAATCACCACAAAGGTTCGCAGAGAGCTTAGAGAGCGCTCAGGAGGCATATGCGAACGATGCGAATATAACCTTGCAGTCCATGCAGCGCATTTAGTCCGGCGGTGGCAGATACCCGAAAAGACAACGGTAAAGCTGGTCGCACATTTATGTCTTGGGTGCCATACGTGGGCAGATACCACTAAGGGCGGTAGAGAGTGGCTGAAAGCATTTAAAACCAAATTGGAGGCGAAGAAAAATGGCTAAAGCTAGATTCACTTTAACAGTAACAGTGGAACGGGAAATTAATCCTCGAAATTATTTACCATTTATTCCTCTAGAGGGAACAGATGAAGAACGAATTGCAGTAGATATAGAAATTATCCAAGATAGTCACTTTCTCATCCTTGACGATGACAACGCAATTTATGAGGTTAAAGGCGAAATCATTCAGGAGGATGCGAAATGAACGATACGATCAGGCAGATAAAAGAAGCGTTGGAGAAGGCGACACCGTATCCATGGAGTTTTCAAAAAATAGAAGGTGATGAATTCGACGAGGGGGCATTTGTTGCCAAAAACGACGAAACAATATGCTCATTTGGCAGTTCTGAACAATTCTATCCTACCAGTGGAGAAGCGCCAAACAAACATGATGCTCACCTAATAGCCAACGCTCCAACATGGCTGCAATGGGCGGTAGAAGAACTGGAGAAGGCACAAACACTAGCAGAAGATTATTCCGATCGTTACTTGGATGCAATAAGGACATTAAACGAGACTCGTGATGAACACAAGGCCATGAAAGAAGCATTGGAATGGATTGAGGAATGCGGCGTTGATTACCAGAGCAATAACAAAGCCCGTTCCGTCCTCTCTTCTCTAAAGGAGGAATCTGAATGAACTATCGAGTTATTAAGGACATAGATGATGGCTGGGAAATTAGTGCCAAGATTGGAGATATACTACATGTCCAATGGTGGGAAGGAGCTCCAACTTTGATGAAAGGTAAAAAGGCTGTGTGTGACAAGGATAGTAAGTTAGCTAATGAGAACTGCGAGCTCATTAAGGAGGAATCAGCAAATGAAGAAGTTAGATAAGGATAAGCTACTGGAATGGCTGAATGAACAATATGATGATGAAAATTTTCCAATTTCACAGGCGAGAGCTTACCAGCGTGTGATTAGAGAGATTCAATCAGACCGTTTTGATATCAAGGAGGAACAATCCAATGATTGATATACCAGCAGGACGCGAGTTGGATGAACTGATTGCAACGAAGTTGATGGGGTGGGAGCAAGGAGAGTCATGGGGAAGTGCTTATTGGGTTGACTCAGATGGTTGTATCCGCTTCGAAATAAAAAAATTTAAACCGTCTCTCTATTGGGAAGATATGCGCCTAGTGGTAGAAGAGATGCATGGACGGCGGGGGTATGATTTCACCCTCGAATGGTATGGAAATAGATACATCTCATGGTTTGGCTCAATGCAATCAGTCGGAGCAGACACCGCACCTCATGCAATTTGTCTTGCGGCTCTATCAGCTCTAGAGGGGGAATCGGAATGAATTATAAAACGTGGTTTGCAGGAGATTCGCGAGTAGAAACATACATGCATCCTATCAGCGAGGCTATTTCAAGACATATTTCAAAAGGTGATTCATGGACTGATATTTACAACAGATCATACGAAGCGGTTTTTAAGGCTATTAAAGATCAAGAATTGAATGTTCTTGCCAATAAAAATAATCACGCCATAGACCGAGCCTTAGCAGCAGAGAAGGAACGGGACGAGCTGCGCGAACGTGTTGAGAAACTAGAGAAGGAACTTGTCGCTCATAAATGCCCTGATTGTGCGGTAACTGATTTTGAATACTGTCCAGAACATCATAGTGCTAGAACTGAAATTTGGTCAGGTGGTGATGGTTGGTAATGAAACATCCTAACGAATCCGGCCAACTACAGCAAATGAAAATCCGTCACAACTGGCTGCAACTATGGATATGGAAATGGCGGTACTTGCGCAAAGAGAAGAAAGGACGTAGTAGAGAAAATGGAATTTATTAATATACACCGTATGCTCCAAGCTGGATCGGAACCTACGGAATGCTTGGAAGGCAAAGAGCATGATTTCAAGCACGTATTGCACGTTGACGGAGCTGAGATACATGCGAACGTTTCTCAGTGTCAGCATTGCAGTCAGTACGTTAAAAAGACGTTTCAGCGGTCTAAGGAAAGTCGCCAATATTGGGATTAGGGGGAGAGTCAATGAAAGAGTTAGCTATGACCAAAGAACAATACGATCTTGTGATAAAGGAGATAGAGGAAAATCATTATTTTGGCAAATCTTTCTCCACTGCTCCTAATAGCAAGCATATCAAGTATGTCCGTCCTAATTGGGATATGCGAGACGGAATGTGCTTTTCCATTCAGTTTGACGGTTTAAGTTGTGGCATGGGCGGTAAAGCGTTTGGTTCAGGACATCTAGAGTCAGAACCTCTTTATGATCGAGTCATGAACTGGTTAAAGAGCGATAATCCTGCACTTATTCCTCGCGATGGTCGACACGCATAGAAACGCCCTTTAGATAAGTGAAAAGGAGTGCATGCGAATGAGGTTTATTAAATATCAGTTGATACTTGAAGATTTAAATGAAGACGTTTTTAACGAGAAGTTTGGTGATGACGGATTTTGGAACGAAATAGAAGATGAGGACATTAAGTATGGGATAGAAGGATTTGGAATAAGTCGTAGCGATAAAGTAGTTGTTATGGGCGAGATTAGAGGTAACAACTCCAGTTTGTGCAAAGGACTTTTGTCTGAATTCAAACAATGGTTGAAGAATGAATACAAGAGCAAAATCACAGAGCGCTTAATTGCTTCAGGTAAACTTATTTAATCTTTATCTTCTGCAACATACTCTAGCAGATCACCAGGAGTGCAATTGAATCGTTTGCAGAGGGCGTTGAGGGTTTCGTAATCGATGCCGCCGCCCTCACCATTGAATATCTTGGCTAAGGTTCGACGAGAAACACCGGTTTCTTTTTCGAGCTGGGAGAAGTTTTTGACTTTATGTAGACCCATCATTTCCGACAACTTTGGTTTTATCATACGATCACCTATTAGATTATTAGTTAATCCTATCATACCCATATAGCTTCATAAGTAAACGATATAAGCCAAATCGGTAAGCATATATACCAAATTGGTTGTTATATGATACAATGACGTCATAGTAAATAATAGGAGTGATGAAAAATGAACAAGCCTAAAAACATTCCTTATCGGTTGGACGAGCATGAACATAAACGGCTAAAAATGTTCTGTGTCGAACATGGTATTCCGATGCAGCAGTTTCTTGAAAAGGCTGTACAGGAGTACATGAAGAAATGGGCGGTGTAGTCCAATGTCAGGCGCATTCCAAACAAGCAGAGAGATATTCGGGAGCCCCATATGGAAAAACATCGTCGATTTCCGGATGTTCTTCCTAATCTACGGTAATGCGGTATTCTCCGATGAAGGCGTAAGGCTAGCTGATGATCTTGATTTAAAGCGCGGTGAATGGTGCCGATCCACTCGTAAGCTGCAAGAAGATTTGCAGTATATCGAGAACCGGCAGATCAAGACATATTCTACTTCCGTTGTTAACCGTTGCATAAAGAGGTTGGTTGACATGCAGATGATATGCACGAGAACGCACCAACTTGGAACAGTGTTTACGGTAGTGAATTACGAGAAGTATCAAGGACTTTCCAACTACAAGAAAGACAACTTGGAACGGAACTTGGAACACTCGGGGAACAGTGGAGGAACACTCGGGGAACACTCGGGGAACAATAATAAGAATGTAAAGAATGCTAATAAGGTAAAGAATGAAAAAAAAGAAGTAATTAAAAAAGAATATGCGCCTTACATCTTCCTGACGGAAGACGAACACTCCAAACTGACCGATTTATTTTCTGAAGATGAATTACAAGGATGGTTTCTCAGATACGCATCATGGATTAGTGGTCAATCCGAATCGGTTCAGAAAAAGAGAAGCGCATACTTCTCCATACTTAACTGGCATCGAGATGAACAGAAGAGACCGAAACAGGTATTTCAACCGCAATTATCCAGTTATCAAAAAACTAAAAGTAGGCTAGATCAGATGCTGGCTGAAGAGGAGGCGAAGAAGAATGGAGCGCGAGGATATTATCCGACTGGTACGGATCCTTTCAGCTAACTACCGTAAATGGCCTGAAGAAGGCAAGGAAGACGATGTCATATCACTTTGGGATATGATGCTATCTGACTTATCACTAGATGTGGCAAAGAAGGCGGTTCAGTACCATTTAAGCCGGTCTGTATATCCTCCGACCGTTGCGGACATTCGCGAAGCTGCCGCCAAGGTTTCGAATCCGCGCACACTCGATTGGATAGAGGCATGGGAGAAGATCGGAACGGCAATTCGAAGGTTTGGTTTCTACCGCGAGAAAGAAGCCTTGGAGTCCATGCCTGACGAGGTGGCTCGGATGGCGAAGCAATTCACATGGCGCGAATTATGCCTAAACGAAAACATCGACACGCTCAGGGCTCAATTTCGGATGGCATGGGAGACGCAAACCAAACGGAACAACGAGCAGCGCATCTTACCACTTGAGCTGATGGATGCTTTAGAAAATCCAATGCTGGTAAAGAGGTTGGTGTGAAATGGACAGGGCGACGATCCTAGCGCGTATCGAAAAGTCTCGATACTACCTTGACCGGTTGGACTTGACCAAAGGGCAGCGAGAAAAGGCAGAGAAGCTAAGGGGCGAGTTGAGCGCGCAGTTGAAAGAGTTGGAATATTCCGACGAGAGAGTTATCAAATCTATCAATGCTATTCGTGAAATGCTGAAAAAATAATCGGTTAGAGGGGCGGCAAAGGTGCCAAGTAAGAAACAAAACTTGCAGGAGAAGAAAGAAAGTGAAATAAATTCAGCATGGAATCTATGGGAGATGATCCTATACAGCAAGCTAGAAGGAGATAGATACGGATTAGATTACCTCATAGAGCAGATCATCCATGATCTATCATCAGCAGGATTGCCTAAAAAGAAAGGTAGAGTATTCGTCCAGCAGCAGATGGATGAAATGATTGAGCAGATTCGGGAAAACAAATTGGCTCGGAAGAGAGCCGGCTAGGAGGAAAACACGATGAAACCAAAACCAAAAGTAATATCCCTAGAAAAAGCAAAAAGAAAGCGTAAGGGTAAGGTAAAGGTTAACCAGTATAACGGCGGGGGGAACGATAGCGCATGAGAGAGATTAAATTCAGAGCATGGGACAAAGAAAGAAAAGAGATGCTGCCGGTAACATTGATGGATTGGCCTCAATGGTGGGTGAGTTGCGAACCTGTTCTTGAAGGCGTGATTCAACCTTCGGATTATGGCGAGAGAAACAGCTTCAAAAACGAAGAAACGGATCGCCATATACTTATGCAATACACAGGCCTAAAGGATTGTGAAGATCGAGAAATCTATGAAGGTGATGTACTGGAATTTGTGATATTCGACCATGAAGGCGCAGATTCAGGAGTGTTGAAAAGAAGCGTCAAATGGGCAAGTGAAGCAGCTTCGTTTGTTGTTGGTGAGGAAGAATGGTGGATGTTCTTTATTTTAGCCAATGATGACGGAGCAAAAATAATCGGAAATATCTACGAATCCCCTGAACTATTAAACAAGGAGGAATCACCATGAAAAACCATTTAGTATTTGCAAACAAAGGTTTCATCAGCGCACCTATGAGCGCGCTAGAAGCATATCGGTACAGTTACAATCTCAAATTACTGGGTAACGAAAACGTAATGGTTCTGTCGGAACGGGATTTAGCCGGTTATCATGCCTGGAAAGGGGTGTAGGGATGCAACTAACCGTAAACATTGCGCCGATGGGCTGTGTTCGAATGACGCGGCGAGGGAAATGGACGAACGCATACGCTCAAAGGTACCTAGCCTATAAGAACACAATCGCATGGGCGGCACGAGAAAAGGTTAAGAAGCCGATAGAATCGCCAGTAACGGTAAAACTGACATTTTACTTTCCAATCCCTCCATCTTGGCCGAAGTGGAAGAAGCAAGAAGCCCGCGAGGGTAGGATACGGCCAACGGTTAAGCCGGATATCGACAATATCGTGAAAGGCTGCTTTGACGGCATGAACGCGATTGTGTGGAAAGATGACAACCAAGTGGTCGAGGAATCCAGCAGCAAGTGGTACAGCGATCATCCAAGAATCGAAATTGAAGTGCTGGAGGTATCGGCATGAAGGTATTCCGAGACATTGAAAAATACATCGTTATAAACGGCACTCATTTAGCTCTTACAAAGGACAATGTAGCGGTAGGGTACATCATACCAGTTGAGAACCTTCCTAGACCGCGTAAAAGGCTCGTATAGGCGTTTAAATCGTTAGGACGGTAATTTGTATGTATGATATACAGCGTGTCTCTATGAGTCTTGTAGAGCGTTTAAAGTGATAGGCGGTGATCGCGTGAAAATCACATGCGTATTCTGCAATGGTACAGGGAAGTTCAAACACATTAACGGCAAGTGGTACCGCTGCTATTGTGTGAGGGTTAAATAATTCAGTGAATTGGCGGTGAACGTGGGATGACTCCAGAAGAAATCGAAAAACTAAAACAAGAGCGCGACGCTTGTTACTGGTTCGTGAAGCGTTATTACATGACATATTTGCATTACCACAACAAGCGCGAAGACATTTCTCACAACGAACAATTTTTTATGTGTGGAGACGCAAACGCAATAATTGGAGAAATTGAAGGCAAGGCTCCGAATGGTGCGAATGTGGAAGTCGAGAAAAGTTTTAAGTAATTCAATGAATAGGTGGTGTTCATGAATGAGCAATCTTGGATTTGGATTGTGGCACGAAGGCGGTAATCCATCCTGTTACGCAGCTCCTAAAAAGAGGTACACCAAAGAGGAGTTCGAAACCGAGTGTGTTGAAGAAGCTGACGGGTATTTCGAGTTTGGAGAAACGAGAGAAGGGTTTGCAAGGTGGTACCCCATAGCTCCTGAAGGAGTGGACATAGAGGGTGGGTGCTACTCTTTCTGTAAAGAAGGCAAGGGAGCATTTCCTGTTTGGATAAAAGACGTCAAAGTATCTGAATGAATAGGCGGTGTAAATGAATGGAACGGTTAAATATCGAGGATGGTAAGCATTCGAAATTGCTAGAGGAAATCGAAAGTTTAATGAACGAAGGAGAAACACTTGACGTTGTTTTCTTTGACAGCGTTGGTGGAGAGCCGGAGCATAAGATTTATACAAGGACAGCTGTAATAAATTGGGGTGGAGAATGGCTCATTCTACAAACGCACGATTGGGTTGGCGAGTCGGACGTTCATACCGTGCGTATTCCAGAAGCAGTTGTGAAATTCATGTGTTCTGACCTTTTGGCAAGGTCGATTTATTGTGAGGGATACCAGATTTCATCAAGCGGTGAGCGCAGGCGAATCAAGCTTTAATTCGGTGAAACATATTGAATAGCAAAGGAGCGAGGACATGGAAAAAGTAGTCGGGATTAGAGAGACAGAGCAGAAACTGCGGCAAGAAATCGAAACATTGAAACTCCAATTGGAATCAGTAGAACGTGTGACCAATCGGACTTTGTCGAGGATGGACTCGCAAATCAAACATTATCGTGGGGCATTGCGAAGGATCGTTTGTTTGAACACACCAATGCCTGATGAAGTGTTCGAAATCGCTAATAACGCATTGGAAGAAGACAATTACTAAGCGGTTCGACGATACAACATAGTGAATATTGAGGATCATGGAGGGGTTAATTTGAAAGTTGTATATATCTCCGGGCCAATGACCGGTTATGAAGAACTTAACTTTCCAGCGTTTTTTGAAGCAGAGGAAAAGTTACTATCACTCGGATATAAAGTAATCAACCCAGCACGGATTGAACAACCGAATAAGGATTGGGCATCGTGCATGAAACGTGATATTGCTGAAATGATGGCAGCAGATACAGTGGTGACTCTGTCAGGGTGGGAAAAATCAAAAGGGGCAACTATTGAGGTTGAGTTAGCCAATAATCTCGAAATACAAGTTGTTGAGATTGGGAGCCTTGTTACTAAACCAGCTTGAACATAGAGGAATAAAACATCACCTGAAAGGGGGCATCCATCCCAAATGGAGAGGGCACCGCCATGACTATATATAGCACAATACTGACGTAATAACCATTAGTGAAATAAGGTATAAAACAGTCTTAAACCCTTGATAATACTGGAAAATTAGCACATTTTGATGTATACTATATGTAGTACTATTATGATTCGGAGGGATAACATGAGCGTAGTCGAAACAGAAAGCCGAGAGGTGCAAATTAGCAACTTGAAAGTGCAGATTGAGAACTATGAAAACGAGCTTGAGTTGCTCAATTGTGAGCCGAACAAGAATGACGCGCAGCTGAATGCAATATCTGCAATTGAAACGGAGCTTGAAACGGCGAAGGCAAAACTTGCTGCTATCAAAGGGATGGAACAGGCGGCAGAAATCGAGGTTCAGGAGTCGCTTGAAGCTTTGAACATTCCAGGCACAGATGATGTCATTTCGCTGGCGTTGCTGATCAACTCGGATGATATCCCGTTAGAAGATAAAATCGCAGTTATCAAACACCATGTGCAGGTTAAACAAGTGAATGCCGCGGTAGTGAATGCTAGCTTGCGCAGTCAGTTGTTGGACGTTGAAAAGAAGAACGGCAATTTGGAGATGCAATTGGCTTCAAAGGACGATGAAATCTTTAAACTGACGGAAGAGAACGACGATCTGCAGCGGAAGTTAAGCAACGCGGCGGCACAGCTTGAAGAAGAACGCGGAGACAAAAAGAGATTGGGCGAAGAAGTGGAGAAATTGCGTGAGCAATTAACCAAATCTTCGCTACCAACCCAAACCGATCTTAACATGTCTTCGGCAGAATTGGTACAAAAAGTAAAAGACGCTCAAAAGCCAATCATTAATCTGCGTTGGGAAGACGAAATCAAGCACGTTTACTATCTGGCCGAACTTGCTGAAACAGGGGAGACGGTTCGATTCCACTATTTCAACAAAGGCTTGTATAGGGAGGTAACAGCCGAAGAGGCTGAGACATTTCGGAAAGAAGCTGAACAGGCTGCTGCAGAAAGCCAAAATAACGCTATTCCAGATAACACACTGGTAACCGATTATCCGGAGGTTCCCAAGGATTTGTTTCCCGAGAGCGCAACCGACGGAGTGGATGAAAACCAATCTATACGAGAAGATGATGCGCCGCCTACTCGCGCAGAATTCGAAGCTTTGAGCGCTGAAGTCGCTGAAATTAAACGTGTGATCGGCATTAAAGCAGCTTAAATCAATCAGCAGTCAGCTCACCGCAGCCAAAATGTTTTTTACGGTGGGCTGATTGCATTTACAGGGTGGTGTGAACATGAGACGGGAAAACGTTACAGAACTCCTTAAAAACTACCGTAGCTACAAATACGCAATCAATCGATATGATCGACATAAGCCGGGAGCGGCTGCGGGCGTTGCTAGTTACGATGCAATGCCAAGCGGTTCGGGGGCATCGGAATACTTCTTTGACCTTAACGCTCGAATGGCCGATATGGGCACGACGAATAACGCCGATTATAAAGACTATCTGGAATATAAACGTGTCGTACAGGACATTGAAGGCGGATTAGACGAACTGACTGATGAAGAACAAAGCGTTGTGCGCCTGAAGTGGATGGAAGACATGAGTTTACGAGATATTGCCAAACGAAAGCAATACAGCGTCGAAACGGTCAAACGAAACCATAAACGTGCGCTTGAGAAGCTTGGCATCTGTTACCGGTTTATCAAAGTGCCGCAGATCGAACCGGTCACGTTGAGAGGTTCGGAACACTACCACCATCAGGAGAATCCGAATAACCGCCTGACACTTTTGTGACACTTTTTTGACACTAAAGTTTGCACTTTTTTGACACTTTACCCATGTTAAAATGTTTGTGTAGGATGCTGTGATGAACGTTCCCGATGATCACGAGCCGTTCACACGTATCGTTCTGGCAGCTCGCTGAACTGGCAAAGCGCACCCTGCGCCCATTCGGCGGCTGTCACTGAATTCGGTGACTAGCATACCTTTAGCCAGACAGCCTGCCGGTATGCATCACATAAACGTACACTTAGCTCAGTTGGGAGAGCGAATGGGAATAACCATTTATGACACTGGTTCAAATCCAGTAGTGTGCATTCGGTTGAAACCATCTGACGGTGACAAAAGAGCAAGAGGGAATGGGTTACCCGTTCGGCCGTCGATGGTTCACATAAAATAACTCGGTTGTCCCCACGCAAGATAGGGCGTACCGGTTATGATTGACACGCATAAATTTAAAACTCTGCAAGGAGGAGCCGCCTAGTAACCGGTTCCTTTTTTGCGTTTATAGAGGTGAATCATGAGTGAGGAACAAATCCAGAAAGCCATTGATCACGGTCTTGAACCCGATTCAATCAAAGTCGAGGATGTCCCCTTGGGAACGGGTGAGGAAGCGGCTGGGAAAAGCGTTAAGCAGGTTTCGGGAAAAATGAAGGTAGGGAATCAGCTCATTGATGTTTCGTGGGAAGTAAAATCAGAAGAGTGAGGTGATGATTATGGCAGTAGGTAAGTACGAAACACATATTAAGCCCAAACTACTGCTGATAGAAGCGTGGGCGAGAGATGGGTTAACAGATGAAGATATCGCAAAGAATCTTGATGTAGGCGTATCGACATTTCATGCTTACAAGAAGGATCATCCAGAGTTGGTAGAGTCCTTAAAAGTATCGAAGGATGAAGCTGACATAAAGGTTGAAAATGCGTTATATAAACGAGCTATTGGTTATGAGTATGACGAGGTTACACAGGAGCCGATTTATAATGCTGTAACTGGAGATCCTATTTTAGACGAATATGGGGAGCCAAAGATTGCAATAACCAAGATTGTTCGAAAGATGGTCAACCCTGATACGACCGCGCAAATATTCTGGCTAAAGAATCGCAAGCCTAAACAATGGCGAGACAAGCAGGACGTTGAACATAGTGGATCGGTTACAACTGAGGTAAAACACGATTTGAAGAAATTGAATAGCGCGGAGTTGATGCAGCTTGAGCAAATTATTGCAAAATCTGCCGACACTGAGTGAAGTCCAGAGAGCGAGAGCTTTCGTGGACTTTTCTTATTTTATGGACTACGACAAGAACACAGAGGGCTCACAAGATGCAGACGGCAAGCACTTGGATGTACTTGACCAGCATTTGCAGGACGTGTCAGAAGGGCGTATAAAGCGGCTGATCGTTACAATGCCGCCACGGCATGGCAAGAGTGAGCGAGTTTCTAAGAAGTTCCCTGCTTGGCACATTGGGCGTAATCCCAATGATGAAATGATAATTGCATCGTACTCAATCGATTTGGCGCGAGACTTTAGCCGAATATCGAGGGATACATTCACGAATCATGGTGATGTGTTCGAACATCCGCTTGATCCTAACAACAAATCCTCCGAGTCATGGGGTATTGCAGGTTATCGCGGTCGTATTACAGCTGCTGGTGTCGGTGGTGCGATAACTGGTAAGGGCGCACGAATAGCAATCGTTGACGATCCTATCAAGAACCATAAGGACGCACAATCTGAGGTTATACGAGAAACGCTATGGGGCTGGTATCAATCGACTCTGTACACTCGTTTAACGCCAGATGGTGCGATCATTGTCGTTCAAACGCGCTGGCATGAGGATGATTTAGTAGGGCGGTTACTTGCTGAGGAAGAACGGCAGATTGCAGATGGTACGCACGTAGGTGAGCGGTGGACGGTAATCAACTTTCCTGCAATCGCTGAATCAGATGACTTTTTAGGCCGTGATATTGGTGAACCATTATGGCCTGAATATGGATTTGGTGCTGATCAGCTAGCAAAGATCAAATCAGAGGTTGGCTCATATGTGTTTAATGCCCTGTACCAACAACGACCGGCAGCGGCTGAGGGCAATATGCTCAAACGGCAATGGTGGAAGTATTACGAAGAGCTACCACCTATTGCGGTTCAACTGATTACCGTGGACGCAGCATTCAAAGACGGTGATGACAATGATTACGTTGTCTTACAGGTATGGGGGAAAGCTGGCCCTGATATGTACCTAATAGACCAAATACGCGATCATATGAACTTCCTAGCTACCTGCCAAGCGATCCGCAATATGGCTGCCAAGTATCCATCAGCTCACGTTAAATTGATCGAGGACAAGGCGAATGGATCGGCAATCATTCAGACGCTCAATCTGGAAATGTCGGGGATCATCCCAGTAAATCCAGAGGGTGGAAAGATTGCTCGAGTTAATGCGGTTTCGGCTGCGATAGAGTCTGGACATGTTTACCTTCCTGCTAACCGTACATTCATTGATGATTTCATTGACGAGTGCGCTAGTTTCCCGAATGGTAAGCATGACGATCAAGTAGATGCTATGTCACAGGCGCTTCATAGATTCATTTACTACAACGCAGGATTGAAGAAAGAAGAATACCCTGATACCTCTATGGAGGCGCGTATACGCCGAAACATGGCGACAGGAGGACACAAGTCCAAACGAAAGGGGGCGAACTTACTATGATTGAGGTTGTCATTATGGCGCTTCTATTTATCATCACAATTCTGCTGGTTGACCGGCACTTTGTACAGCAACGTATGGGCGATGCAGTCAAAGGGGCATATGAGGATATGCGAAGCCAACAAGAGTTATGGATACAGGAACGATCCGAACTGCTTGATCGGATACAGTCTACTTCATTCCAAGAGTTTAAAACGCAACAAGTACGGACTATCAAAGCTCAGAACAAAGAGCCGGAACAACCGGCAGTTCAACTACTATAGGGGGTTAACCAATGAGACTTTACCGTTACACGATAGGGCATACGGAACTATACAGCGCAGCTGATAATGATGAAGAAGCATATGAGCGAAGAACTGAAGTCGATCCTACATTCGGTTGGACACCAGTGGTTATTGAAGAGGTCAAACTCGAAGGCTATGAAATCACGGTTACACCATTAAACGGTGAACCATCACGTAACAGAGGCGGCAGGCCAAGAAGAGAGGTGTAGTCGATGGCAGCACCTACAAAAGACGATTCTCGTACGGGTGGACACTCGAAGGTTGTACAGAACGACGAGCCACAAACGCGAGATCAATGGGTATCATACGTCGAGAACAAGATCAAAGAGGCTACCAACTGGATTGAGCGGCGGCAGATGCTGGTCAACCTTAACTATTATGTGGGCAACCAGTGGATAGTATGGGACAACAACCAAAGACAGGTTGTTACGGCTCCGAATCCTAACAACCAAGAGAGGATTACCCATAACGTTCTGGCTGCACGGGTAATGGCTAAGCTGGCGAAGCAGACAAAGAACCGAATTAAGTTCGATGTACGACCGGACACCAATAGTCAGGAGCGAATCGAGACAGCGAAAGCCGCTACTAAGTACGTCCGAGTTTGGTGGGATGAACAAGAACTGGACTTGCTGACTCGTGACATTCACCTTAACGACAATGTTAAAGGCTGGTGCGCTCTCAAAATCGTGTTTGATAACACGAAAGGCGTTGATATTACTCCGGATGGCGAAGAATCCAAGATATATACTGGCGAGATTACGGCGCAACTCATTGATCCGTTAACGTTGTATCTTGATCCTGCTGCAACGACAGAGGATGGTTTACGGTGGGCGGTGGAAGAAACTCCAAAAGATATAGATTATATCTTCGCTAAGTATGGGGTGAAGGTGTCGCCTGACCAAAACATCAACTACATGTCGGCCTATGACGTTACGCAGACAGCTTCTAGCGGTCTTACAACGCAATCTCAGACGCGCAAGACAACGAATATGGCGATGGTTCGTGAAATGTGGATTGCGCCTTGTAACGAGCATCCGAAGGGTTTGAAGATAACTTGTACAACTGGCGTGCTCCTTGATTATGACGATGCAGCCGGTGAGATTCCATACACCCTATTTGGTGATATTCCAGTACCTAACACTGTGAAATATCGTTCGTTCCTGCAAGATATGATACCGATACAGCGTACCATCAACATCGCTAAAACGATGATGGCTACGCATATGAAGAGAATGGGTAACAGTATGTGGGCTATTCCGATGGGGTCTGATGTTGATGAAGAGATGCTGACCAATGACGAAGGCGGTATGTTCTATTTTAACGCCATGAATGGGTCTCCACAGCGCATCCCACCTAATGATATTCCAAGCTTCTTCGACCGGATTCTTGAGTACATGATACGCGATTTGGATGATATGTCCGGCGTTCGGGAAATTACAGGCAACGCGCTCCCGGCTGGGTTGGATACTGCATCCGGCTTGTCACTCATGGTTGAGCAGGAAAACGAAAAACTAGCTGTTACTGCACAAGGGTATGAGCGCGGTATGAAAAAGGTTCTGAATCGCGTACTGCGTCTCATGAAAATGCATTATACAGAAGAGCGGCAGGCGAAAATACTCGGTCCCGACAACGAAATTGAACTCGTTAGCTTCCGGGGCTCTGATCTTTCTGGCGAGGAAGACATTAATATCGTCTCGGGATCTTCGCTCCCTGAAATGCGCAGTGCTCAAGAGGATAGAATAATGACGCTCTGGAATGCTGGCGCAATAGTAAATGACTCGGGGCAACCTGATTCTAATAAACTGCTGAAACTCATGGGAATGGGTGACTCCAAGCATCTCTATGAAATGGACATGCTGGACGAAAACAAGGCCAAAATGGAGAACAAGCAGTTTAAAGACATGGGTGAAAACCAGCAATTGTATGTGGCTGCGCAAAGAATTAACGGACAGCGCGAACAAATCATGCAGACGAACCAACAAATACAGATGGAAGCACAGAACGGCGGCATTCATCCCAATGCTGTCGGCGCTATGATGCAGCAAGTTCCGCCTCCGCCTGAGTTTATACCGTTTGTGAGGGACTTCCAAAACCATGAGATTCACGTTTTCAATCATAACCTGTTCCGTAAATCTTCCGAATACGAGCGGTTGCCGTTTGAAGTACAGCAAATGGTGGATTCGCATATCGCAGACCATGAAAGAATCCTGCAAGAACGTGCGCAGAGTATATCTCCACCGCCTGATATTGCAGTAAAACAGGAAGCAAACCAAATCAAGCGTGAGCAAGTGCAGAATGATGCGAAGAATGACGCTGAGAAGAACCAAATCGAAATTATGAAAGTTCAAGCTGGTCAGCAGCAAGCCGTTGCCAAGATGGCTCATGAGTCGAGAATGTCGGAGCAGAACCATAACTCAGCATTCCAGCAAACAATCCTCAATAGCCGCTTGAAAGGTGGTGATAACAATGGCTAAAGCAGGTAATCCGGGTAGCGGTAAGAGCTGGAAAACAAGCGATTTTAAAGACGTTATCATGACCGACAACAAAATTGCCGCCAGCATGGGGCAGAAAACGGACGATTCCAGCCGTTCTAAAGGCGCTGCGATCACCGATTACAGCAAAAAATAATAAAGGAGTGGTCAACAATGGGTAAATGGACAGCTTCACAGTTCGGAGTAAGTAAAAACGGTGTTAGCAACATCAGCGGTACTGACTATAACCGGTCAAACAACAGCACGGATACGGCATCGACCAAATCCGGTCAAACAAGCTGGAACAATTCGAGCGCTACGCAGTCCGGTCAGACGCAAATGGGCAACAGCCGGTCGACGAAATCATAATCAGCAGGGCATCCGAAGAGCATCGGGTGCCCTTTTTCATGCAGTTAATTCGTAACGGGCGTTAATGATCTAGTGCCGCCGACTAGAAAGGGGAAAGGGGAAATGGATATGCCAGCATTTTTAGCAAGACTGTTTAACTCGTTCCATATGGACGCTGACACGGGCGTAGAAGTACCGACTGGTACTGAGGGTGCCGCCGACCCAAGCGCACAGGAACAACCTCCTTCGCCTTCTGGTGACATTACTGCCGAGCCGCAACAAGCGGACGAACGCACAGAGAAGGCCTTTGCAAACCGCCTAGCTTCTGAACGCAAGAAATTGGAAGCGGAGTTTGCGGAGAAGTACAAGGACTATGACACATTGAAGGATGTTAGTGAGTACTTCCGGCAAGTAAACAACTTTGATGATGTGTTGTCCATGAAAGAACAGATTGAGCTTCAACGTTTGCAAGAACGGGCTGCTGTTTCTGATATTCCGGTAGAGGTGCAGCGCCGCTTGGAAGAGTTGGAGAGCCGTGCAGAACGAGCCGACAAGCTCGAGCAAGAAAAGGAACTCCAAGACTGGTACCGCGATTTTCGTAATGGTTTGGAGAAGTTCGCGGGAGAAAAGGGTGTCGACGCAAATGAACTCGAGAAGTTCATGTCCGACAACCAAATCACTAATAGCGAGATGGCCTATCGTGCAATGACCTTCACTGATGCGGAAGCTCGGAAGGAAGAAATCAAGCAACAGGCCATACAAGACTATTTAAATAGCAAGAAGGCTCCAAGAGTTGAAGGAGCTGCCACGCCGGGATATATCCCTCCAGCAACGCCAAAAACATGGAAAGAAGCCACTGCAGGAGCGCTTGAAATGATTCGTTCTATGCGACAACAACAATAAGGAGATGAATTAAATGCCAGCTAACTTAACTACCTTTGCAGACGTACTGAAAGTTCAATACCTTCCGGTGATCAAAGAGCAAGTAAACAACGGATCTAACTACTTCATCATGGAGTTGATGAAGAAAGCGGAGAAGATCGACGGAGACGGCAAGAACTTCTCGATCACTCATCACTTTGGTCGCAACAGCGGCGTGGGTTACACGACTGAGGCCGGTGCGTTGCCGACAGCAGGAAACCAAGGTTACAAAGCATCCACTGGTAACGTTTCATACCTGCATGGCCGCTTGCAAATCACGGTTGCAATGATCGAAGCTTCAAAGCGTGATGAAACATCGTATCTCCGCGCAATGCAAGCAGAGGTTCAAGGCCTTACGGCAGACCTGCAGAACCAAAAACGTGTAGCAACTTACGGAAATGGCACAGGTGCAATTGCTACATTTCCGGCGAATGCTTCGGGAACAACGCTTGTTGTGTACGATGTGAAGCCGTTCTATATCGGGCAGATCATCGACATTTACACGCTACCTTCTACTTCCGTAGTAACAGCGCGCACGATTACAAACATCGATTACACAGCAAAAACAATCACAATTTCCGGTGGAGCAACTGCAACTACTGCTGGAGATGTGGCTATTCCGACTGGTTCTTTGAACCTTGCACCAATGGGATTGAGCGGCATCATTTCTGATACGCTGACGCTCCAAGGGCTTACAGTAGCAGCGCAGCCATGGTGGAAAGCGAATATCCTCGCTAACGGTGGTACAGGACGCGCAATATCTGACGCGCTGCTTCGTTCGATGGTAGACCGCGTAGATGTTGTATCTGGTAAAAAGGTAACATTCTTATCCACTAACCATGGCGGACGTGCGGCGTATGAAGCTGTACTGACAACGAATAAGCGCTATACAAACGTTATGGAGCTTGAAGGCGGTTATAAGGCGTTGGAGTTCGACGGATTGCCATTGCTGGCAGATCGCTACCACCCGAACACATCGGCTACTACCACTTCCGTATATTGCGGTAACTTCGACGACCTCGGCTGGTATTACACAGCAGACCTCCAATTCATGGAGGAAGACGGCTCGATGTTTAGCCGTGTACCAAATACGCCAGCGTACGAAGCTACGGCATACTGCTACGAAACAATGGTCTGCCACGCGCGAAACGCATTCGGCAAGCTGGATGACATCACAATGCCAGCTGGTTACTAGTCACTTTAAAGGGAGGCTGCGAGCCTCCCTTTTCTTATATCTTCAGTCATTAGGAGGTCAAAATGCTTGAAATTGTACGAGAGGATTACCACTTTGACACTGTTGTAATGTCCCGAAATCACTTGGAGAATAGGGGCTTTTTTCCGTATCCATGCCAAGTTGAGGACTGGTTAAAAGAGCATGACACTGATTTGGAGGTATGGAAAAACGCCCGTACGAACAAATATCGAATCGTGGGCGTTGATTACTGGACGATCATGGAGATTGATGCCTGGCAGCTCAGTTATGGAATTGTTGAGCATATCAAGCGAATCGATAGCCGAAGAGGATACCGCGCTATCAACGAATTGAACGCGGCAGACGAACGACATGACCGTAACCAGCAAAACTTGCTTGAAGATATTGGTTACAACTTAGCCAAGGACACAAGGAAGATGGTTAGCACTATGCACTAAGGGGTGATGTTCTATGAATGTGGGGCAGATTAAAAACCTTGCGCTTAAACTGATGGACGAGTATACATTGTCGGGTGTTCCGGAGACTGGACAGTTAACGCTCGACTATACCAACAAAATGAATAGTTTTATCGACATGGCGCAGCAGGAAATAACGGATCATGTTGGCATTTATGCATTTACAACTATTGATACAGTGGCGACAACGGCGGTCATGTCTGCGAATGGTTACAACTTTTACGCGCTCCCAACGGATATGAAAGACTTCCGTTACTGTGTAGTCGATAACTGGCCGAATCACTTCAACGATTTCGAAGTCGAAATCGGTATGTTTAAGATCAACACGGCTTATAACAACTCTCAATTCGTTCTGCATTACTTCAAGTACCCTGAAATGATTACAGACGCTACGCCTGACGATACGGAGCTTGAAGTAGACTTATACACACAATATGCGATTCCGTATTATGTGGCTGGCATGTGCTTAGCTTCAGCATCTGAAGATTTGCAGTTGTCCGACAAACTAATGACCGTTTGGTCTACGAAATTGAATGGAATGACAAAACGAGAGATTCGATATCCTCGCCGTGCGCGGGAAGTGGTGTGGTTCTAATGCCTACAAAATGGCCTGTAACGAGTTCTACCACTACGCCAACACAAATGGTAATCGAGAACTTTGCTGGTCTGAATACGTCAACTACGGCTTCACAGATCGCGTTTAACGAGTCGCCCGATATGCTGAATATGACGCTGGACGCGGAAGCAAAGCCGGATAAGCGATTAGGCTATGATCGCATCTATTCATCTTCTCTCGGCAGCGGCAAGATTAATGGGATGTTCTTCTTTGTGAAGAAGGACGGCACCACGAGGTTTCTAATCCATCATGGGACCGTATTGTATACACAAACAGGATCAGACCAGCCAGTCGGCATATATGCGCTCATGGCAAATAATCGGAGCGTGTTTTTTGCTTTTAATGACTACGTTTGGATTATGGACGGCACAAATTATCTGCGGTATGACGGAACAAGCGTTGTTACTGTAAGTAGCATAGCGTATGTGCCGACCGTTCTTGTCAGCACTCCGCCGGCAGGTGGAGGGACAGCACTAGAGGATTTCAACTTACTTGGGTCAGGATTCAAACAATCATTTAGCGGCAATGGCACAGCAAAGGATTTTCAACTGGCGCTTAACACATTGGATGCTACGCCGCCTGTAACCGCTGTTGTAAATGGTACGACGATTACTGAAGGTTCAGGGCTAACGGTTAACCGGTCAACTGGCGTTGTAACATTCACAACTTCGCCAACAAACGGCACAAACAATGTCGTAATAACCGCTTATAAAACGGTGTCCGGTAAGTCAGACACAATCAATAAGGTCACTAATTACGTCATTTTCGGCGGAACACAGGACACGCGGGTATTTTGGTATGGAAATCCTAATTTTCCCGCAAACGTGTATCGTTCAGGGTTATACGATCCTTCCTACGCGCCGGAGAACGGGTTAATCAAAGTAGGTTCAGACGCTTCAAAAGTGGTCAATATGATCGCCCAATATGACAGCTGCATCATTGTGAAAGGAAACCTTCAAAACGCTCAGGCGACCACTCAGAACGTATACGATGTGCTTATATGGCAACTTAGGTATGAACTATCTGCATCCGGTTCCGTTTCGTTTCCGGTGCTTCCGCTTAACAATCAGATTGATTCGATTGCAAAAGACTCAATGCAGCTGATTGACAATACTCCAACATGGTTAACGTCTCGCGGAGTGTACCAGTTAAGTGGAACAAACGTTAAGGATGAACGGAATACGATGCATATTTCAGCAAAAATTGACCGGTCAGCAGATGGCGTACTGGTTGGTTTGCTGGACAATACAAATCTTGTGAACTCAGTGAGCATCGACTATGACAAAAAATACATCTTAGCCATCCAAGACAGCGCAAATACAGCATTTGTATTCGATTACGTGTTAGGGATATGGCTTAAATGGGACAACATCAAAGCGTCATGCTTCCTTGAGATTAATGATTATCTGTATTTCGGAGATAACACTCAGGGCTTAGTGTATCGGTTCAAGAAAATAACGGAGGCATTGCCATTCAACGACGATGGATCCGCGATAAACGGGTATATCAAAACAAAACTGATGAATTTTGATACGCTCCGGTATTTGAAAACGGCACCTCGCTTGTGGTTGCATTTGAAACCGGCAGATATTTCGTCAGCAGACCTGTATTACACCACAGATCAATTCGATACTGTGGGTCTTGGCCTATTCAATACGGAGTATACGAACATATTCGATTACTCTCTGTGGGATTACTCCAACTTCACGTATAACCTTACCTCAATTCCATCTACTCAGATGTTCAAAATAAAGGCTAAAAAGTTCATGTATTTGCAGATTACGCTTCGAAATCCGCGTGTGAATGAGTCGATGCAAGTGCTTGGGCTTCATATCTATGCGCAGATGGTAAAAGAGGCTAAATAAGGAGGTTTCCTATGTCTATAGCAGACAACAAGGTTACGAGCTTTACGTTTGAGCATAAGAACCAACCGGACAGACCGAACACCGTATTTCCCAGCTCGGCAGCGTTTAAAGCTGCCCTCGATACACAAGCAGAGCAGTTGCAAGCGGGGCTTAATGGTCTAATTGATACGCTATTAAGCGCTATTGCTGGTAATAGCGGTTCTGAGAATATCGGATCTGCACCAATTACAGGAGTAGCAGGATTGACAGTATTCCAACAACTGACTGATTTAAAAGCTCAGGTTCAAGCTATAGTGGGCGATAGTATCCCGACCGGATCCATTGAAACCGAAATGATTCAAGATGGAGCGGTTACAACTCAAAAAATCGCTCCGGGCGCGATCCAGTACAGCATTCTTGATGATCAACTTAAAACCGCAAGCGTAGGCGGTCTGCTCTACGCATATCAAGCCTGCTACGGCGTTTAGGAGGAAAAAACAATGACATACAATCGTAATCCGGTTTTCCCGAATGTGTTCACATCGTCGTGGGCAACTCTTATTTCTGCCAATACCGCTAAGGATGGAACAGGTACTGTAGCAACGGTATTTACGGCCACTCCTTCTGGTTCTGGTGGCGTAGGTGCAAAGGTTGACCATATCAAGGTGCGCGGACTTGGCACGAACGTTCCAACGGTGTTACGTCTATTCATTAACAACGGATCGACAAATGCAACAGCGGCTAATAACAGTTTGTTTTTGGAAGTGACTATTGCGGCTACTACATTGTCGGAGGTTTCTGCACTTGCGGATACAGTAATTCAATTCGACGGAATCAGTAACCCGCAATTAATCCTTCCTGCTGGTTATAAGATTAACGCCACAATCGGGACGGCTGTAGCAGCTGGACTTCAAATCACAGCATTCGGTGGCGAACTGCTGTATACGGCGTAGGGGTGATCCTATGACGATGATATATGAGCCAATCCAAGTTGCCAGGTTGAACACACTCCGGATGAACACCTTTAATACAACAACAAGTTTATTCACCGCAACAACAACACCTACAAGTGTTTTTGTATTAGAAGTACAGGGTGGTGGAGTGATAACGGATTTTTCATTACTTGCAGGAGGAACAGGCGTCACATTACTGACAACTATTAAAATTGATGAATTCACATATACGCTAGGACAGTTTGTAACCGATAGACAATGGCGCAGATTTTTAACAGCTGCTATTTTCGCGAACGCATCGGCAAATGATAACAGGGCTATACAATTTTCAGGGCCATTTCTCTTTAAGAGAATTGAAGTATTGCTTGCTACTGTATCTGGAACATCAGCCAATGCATCGGTTACATGTAATATTGTTTATTCTACTAGGAGGTAATTGAAATGGGGATGATACCACAACCTTCTAACCCATCAATGAGTGATTCTTTCTCATCTGGATTAATTTTTAGGGCGTTGGACGTTGCAACGCCTGCTACATCAATTGGAACAACGCCGGTTAAAATACTAGAGATAAATGAAAATGTAGGGATATTAACCCAATTTGAAATGACGGCAAATGGATCAGACTCACATTTTGCAATTTTAGAAGTGGATGGGGTGCAATATACCTTTCATACAGCATCAGGGGGTAATGCGGTACGTGTGTACAATGCTTCCATACATTATAGCGGCTTACCAGCTGGAATAAACTTCTACGGCTATCGCACGAACATGTTTTTGCGCTTCAAAAAAATCGTTCTTTATGTCGCTGACACTACAACGGCATCTAGCATAATAGTGACGGCATCATTAATCTATGGGAAGTAGGTGTGACATGAAAACAATCGAAGGAAATTATGTTTATGAAACTGAGACAACAGAAGATGGCGCATCAATTACAAAATTGATAGGTATGACTAAACGAACAGAATTAGCCTTTACAGGCACGCATATAACGGCAACGGTGCTTAATTACGAGGGCATCGTACAATTCGGCTACAACGATCCTGTGACGTTTGAAGTTGAAGGGTCAACGTTCACAACAAACGCGATCAACGGCGTGGCTACGATGGAATTTGACGTGGATCCGGGGACGTACACGGTGCGCACCGTAAACGCCGATCTTGCTAACGGGGAGTTGATTGTCAATGCCTAATGAAATCGAACAAACCAGCGGCGGCATTAAGATTCGAAAAGTAAAAAGTGCGCTAGAACAGAAAGCTGAATCCTCTGATCAACTCGAACGGATTGAAGCTAAGCTTGACGTAATTATCAAGCATTTTGATATCAAAATTGAGTAGGAGGGAAAAATATGGTAATAGCAGACTTAACTAAGCTGCAAGCCGTCAAGAATATGAAAAATAAACCTCCGAGTATGTCACAAAATATGTCGTTAAACAAATTGAATACAATGGCACCTCCTACCACTGGAACTGGTGCGGCTACTCCTGCCGTCATCAAACCCAACGCAGTCCCCACTCAAGTTCAACCGCAATCATTTAATAAGACGCAACTTAGTGTTCCAGTAGCGAATTATAAAGGCGGAATCGACTATAACAATACGAATGCGGCCGGACGTGCGGCCGTGACAGCGAATGAACAGCGGTTGAAGGATGATCCTGCTTTTGCCGGTCAAGATTTACAACGAGCATTGCAAGTTCAGAGTGATATGGCAGCACAAGGATTGGATACATCACAACAAGACGCGTATATTAAACGACTACAGGGAATGGTTAATGCACAAGGTGCTCAAGGTGTAACGGAAGGATCGGACAATTCTTCAAACAACTATATCCGTCAGATGCGAGATTTAGCAGTCAAACAAGCCAATCAAGCGGCCTACGATTCACGGAACCAGACCGATGCAGTTAACTTGCAAAACGCACAAGGACTGCAAGAGTTGATGGCTAATCGTGGTCTTGGTGCATCTGGTGAGAACATAACCGCTACCCTTCAACAGAATGCGGCACGTTCAAACGACCTAAACTCCATTAACAATCAACTGGCTGCAAACATCGCTAATATTGACATGAATATGGCACAGCAGTTGCAAAACCAGTCCAATATCGACAAAGACAGGGCATTACAAATAGCGAATATGATGGGCAATTATAATGGTCAGTCGACGTTAGCCGGTAGGCAATTTGATTGGGGCAAGGCGACAGATATGGCTAATCTCACTGGTTATCTGAACGGCCAACGTACTATGGCGGGTCAATCGTTTGACTGGGGAAAAACAATGGATTCAGCCAATATGACCGGATATTTTAACGGAAACCCTACGTTTGCACGCGAGCAATTCAACCGTAATAATTTCGTTGATGATAGGAATTACAACCGCGGCGTGTACGAGGACGACCGGAACTATGATCGAGGGGTCTATGAAGATGACCGTAATTATGATCGTGGAGTATACGTAGATGATCGCAACTATGACCGTGGCGTATTCGAAAGCGATAGGGGCTATAATAGGAACGTTTTCGAAAGTGATCGAGCGTATGACAGAGGCGTTCTTGAAAGTGATCGAGACTATGGGTTAGCCAGTAGAAAAGCCTCAGGTGGAGGCTCTGGAGGCTCTAAGAGCACTAAAGGTTCGTCAGATACTGCCATTATCGCGGATTTGAACAAGCCTAAAACATCATCAACTATGGAAACTTGGCTCCTGAAAAATCTACCAGGCGGGACAAAAACGGCGGGGCCAATTGTAGATAGTAAAGAAGGAGCTGGCGGTAAAATAACAGCGAGTCAGCTCGAATGGATAGAAACCAACATCTTAGCTAATCCGAACTTATCGGATAAGGATATAATCAAACTTTTCAAACGCTTTGGAATCTCACTTCCGGAATAGGAGGTACCCAATGAGTATATTTGATCAAAGACGAAAAGAAATCGCCGAAAAAAGAGAAGCCGAGAGGCAGCAGTCAATAAAAGAATCCGAGGAGAGAAGAAGGCGCGGAGAGTATAATGATACTCCTTCGAAAAAAGCTACCGCCAATTTCGGCTCTCCTTTCCAGCAGTTGGAGAATACGAAGAAGGTAACCAGTCCGTCAAAACTTAAAACCCAAATTGGAAGGGAGTCGCTTAAATCGCGACTTCCTTCTTTTAGTGAGCAGGTTGAAAATACGAAGCGATACGAACGGAATGATGAACCTCAGTATAAATCAAAAGGTTTAGCAACTGCAGCAGCAGGTGGTATTGGTGAGATCCTCGACCGTATTACATTTGGCGGTACCGATAAATTTACGGATTGGTTTGAGGGATACACCGCTGATGCGACAAAAAGTCCTCCCTTGGATGAAAAGAAAACGAGGGTGGCTAAGGAAGTGTCAGGTCTCGTGGGAGAGTTGGGGGCAGGCGCTGGGTCGTATCGGCTTGCAGCGAGGGCAACTAAACCATTAGTTTCTAAATTACCATCATTAGGCGAGAAAATAGTTAGTCCATTAGCCAACAGGCTTTCTCCACAGGCTGGCGCGTTAACTAAGATTGGTGCTAATACAACGGGTAAAGTGGCTGGTGAAGCTCTCACAGGGGTTGCGTCCGGTGCTTTGTATGGAACACCTAGGGAACTTATTGATGAACTGCAAAATCCAGATAAGCAGACATTAGCTGAACGATTAAAGGATGTTGGCATAGATGCTGCAACTGGGGGAATCGCTGACCCATTCATAAGTTCACTTGGACGTGCATTAAAACCTTTCCCTAATTTGGATGCGAATACAGATAAAACCAAACAGCCCATTATTCCAGATAAAGTAGCCGAATCCCCGGTTAATACTTTGAAGGGGTTAAGTGCAGCGCCAGAACAAGCTGCGGCAATAGCTGAAAAAGGAATCATGGCATCAAACGCAAAAGAATTACAAGCCCCTAAAGAGCATTGGTTTACCAAGTTGTTTGGAAATCAAGGTGTCGGGGTAACGCCGGGGAAAAAGACAAAAGAGTTGATTGACACACAAGTTGTTAGTAATTCTCGCGAACCTCTGGCATTGATGGATAAAGCGCGAGAATTTACGGAGAAAACTAATCAAGATTACATTGATCGTTTTTCTCCATTCCGTAAGATTAACGAACAAACATATGATGCTGCTATGGACTCCACAAGGGCAAACAACCTTGCTAATATCGCGATCAAAGACAAGCTCGTAGACCTTGAAGGTAACGTGATCGGCAACTCCCTTGCCGAAGTATATTCAACCGTTCCAAGAGGACAGAAGCACGTTGCAGATCGTTACCTTATTGCTCGTGATGCGATTAACCGCATGGACCGTCAACAGCAGGTATACGGAAAGGAACAATGGTTCCCACAAACGTCCAAAGAAGCGGAAGCGCTTGTAACGAAACTAGAGCAGCAATATCCGTGGCTTAAAGAGTTTGGTACGGAGTGGAACCAGTTCAACCGTAATCGTCAAGATTTATGGGTACAAAGTGGGATATCTTCTCAACAACTAATTGACACGCTGAGACACACAAACCCGAACTATACGCCTATGTTCCGTCAGCAACCGAAACTAGGATTGGGTCGAAAACTTGCGCTTAATACAGGTTCAGCAGGGTTCAGTGGACAAAAAGGGCCGATCAAACGCGCAGTAGGTAGCGGACGAAAAATCATTGATCCGGCGCAGGGAATGATTGAAACGACAGCATCGTCATACAATGCCATGATGCGTAATCGTGCCATGCAGGAGCTTTACAAGGCTGTACAAGCTAATCCTGAGCGTTATGGCGGCGTTATGGAAATCGTCGAAGAAGCGGCAGACGCGAAGCAAGCAACTCTTAAGACGATCAACGATGCAATTGCAGAAAACGGCGTAGACGGAATTGCAGACCTTCTTAATGACGAAATGAACCATCTTTGGAAGAAGGCAAACCAATCCGGTAAGACAACGGATAATATCGTCACTGTCATGGTAAACGGCGAACCGGTTAAGATGCGAGTCATGGACCCTAGCCTATTGAAGGCAATCGATGGTATTACACCTAACCAACTAGAGGGATTCATGAGGATTGCGGACACCATTTCGCGCGGCATCAAGCAATCTGCAACAGGATTACTTGCACCGCTTCAAGGGGCGAGGCTGGCATTTCGTGATCTTCCTGTGGCATTGGCGCAGTCTAATGACAAGTTGCACTTCTTTCAAGACATTTCCCATGCACTTGTTAGTCAAATTGGGGACTGGTTGCCATCTTTCATCCCAGGTTCAGAACGTTTGGGACGATTGGCTAGGGAATATTATCGCGCCGGCGGTGGGTACGAGGCGTATTTGAAAGGAGATAGTCGCATACGTGCGGCATCGCGTGACATTACGAGAGACCCTATATTATCAGGACGCAACATCGCAAAACAGGTTGTTAAATATAACCCGATGCGGCCATTGAAGGAGTTAGGGGATGCAATGGAGAACATTCCAAGGATTGCTGCATACGCTGCGGAGATGCGAAAGTCGGGATGGAATAAAACACCTCAGAACGTCCGCAGAGCTTTGGACGCTGGCAGGGAAGCTACGGTTAACTGGTCTCGTAGAGGCGCAAAAACACAGGGTATTGAAGCCGTAGCACCTTATACAAATGCCGCAATTCAAGGGACATATAGGATTGCAAAGCGGTTTAAGGAACAGCCTATTTCCGCTTCTGCGCTAGTCGCTTCTATCGCTGCTGCGAAGATATATGCCTATGAGCAATTTAAGAACGATCCCGACTATCAACAACGCAGCAAGTTTGAAAAGGGGATACCTGTATGGAAGAACGCAGACGGAAAATTCGTGACAATTCCGGTGGAGCCATCAGACGCATACATTGCCGACCAAGTTCTAAACTTCTACAAATGGGCAAAGGATAAAGAATCAATGCCTAATGCAAAAGAAAATGTTCAAGCCGGCCTTGATTCGTTTTTACCATCTGTTTTATCGGGTCCGGCCGCAGCGTTTACCACTCCGGGCAGAATGGTTGATCTCAAAGAGGCAGGAGTTAAGACGGCTGGCGGCACTGTTTTAGAACCGATTATTGCTGCTACAACAGGAAAAAATTATTTCGGTGGCGATATTGTACCGAGAGAGTATCAAGACGATCCAACGCAATTGCAATACGACGAAACGTCCAGCGCTGCTGCAAAATGGGCGGCTGAGAACCTAGGTATTGATGCTTTCACTTTCGACTATATCGCCAATAAATTCGGCGGCGATATTGCGAAGATTGGTTTGCCCCTTACGTCTGATGTCGGCAAGGGAGATATAGAAGGCAACTTTATAGACCAGGTGAACGCAAGGATCAAACTTCTTGAAGATCCAGTTATGCGCAATAACATTTCTGAGGACTATTATAGCCGGTTGGAAAAGGTATCCGATACAAAAGCGATCAGCGATAGAAAAGATACGCCATTGCCAACGTGGTATCAAAGGGCTTATGATGAAGTCACGAGCATGAAAAAAGGCAGCCTGAACAAAGCCATTTCGGAACTTAACGCCATGAAGAAAGAGATCACCAAAGACACAACGCTAACCGCCAAGGAACGCGCCGATCAACTCCGAGATGTGCAACGTAACATTAACATGCTACGCATACAGGGAATTAAGCGCCTAGAGGAATTGGGCGTACCTAAGTAGGAGGGGCTCTTTCATGTCGTGGGGTTTAGTCATATTTATTATTGTAATCTATTGCTTTCTTTACTTGTTAGGAAGAGCAAGATAACAAAAAAGACACCTCTAAGGGGTGTCTTTTTTGTTAACCAACTACGATCTTGTAAATGGCTACTATGGCTGCAACGGAAGAGACAGCAATTCCAATCCAAAATTTTCTGTTTGTTACAGAGTCGCTGCTTTTAGTTTTTAAGAATTCAATATCCTTTTTAACTTCAACTAATTGAGTGTTTATAGTTGCTGCAGGAGTTTGTATCTCCTTTTGGATATAATCTTTACTAGGTATGTTATCGAGCTTGGAGGATATTGTCTTCAACGTTTCTTCGATAGCATTGAAACGAAATTTCATTTCAGTCTCAATTTTACCCAGATTTACGTTCAAGGCATTTACATTGCCTTCTATAGTATCAACTTTATCTTTTATGATGGCTAATGTTTCACTCATATGATCACCTTCCTTACTAGAGGCGAAGTACATTTCAATTGAAAGTTGCTTTAAAGCTTCTTTTAGTTGTTCCTGTTCATTGGTAATTCCTTTTATTTCAAGTGTAGCATAGTCAATCCATTGACGGAAAGGGTAAAGTTGTCGTGATGAAATTGTTTCAATAAGTCGGTGAATATCGGGGACTATTTTTGACAACCAACTCACCCACCATTGTGTTTATTTTCTTTGTAATTATCATATAGGTTTTGCAGAGATTGTATGATGAAAGGAAGTTGATCGGGTTGAATGTTAATCGTTGTATGTATCATGTTAATAAGATTTGACTCGGGTGGAAACGAGTCTACTTCTCCATCAGGTGAAATCGAATATCCCCTTGGATGAGTCAAAGTTTCTTCACAAAGATCAATAACTGCAATATCCCTATGAAGATTAGTCATAACATGGGTAACTAGATGCCGTCTATGCTGCGGATCCTTTTCAAAAGTTATTATGTAATTACTTCCCATACAACACGCTCCTTTATACTAATCGACACAATTCTACTACAATTACTACATTTTGCCTATATAGGAGGACGAAAATGGCTAGAGATGCACCTAGATATTTACAAATCCGCTAGAATCGAATAAAATCATATCGAGCCGTATGGGAAAGCATCCCTGCGGCTTTTTCTATTGGAGCTGATGCTTATGCTTGTCTTTGACGAATCCGAATATCTAGACTCACCACTGAGCGACGAGGCCTTACGCCTTATCGCTCTTTTTGTTGACCGCGACACTTACGACAAACTGCTATACAGGCAGGTGCACTATGTACGATATCATCATCGAATTGGCTCACGCCCTTTGGAAAAACGGATTCAGCTTAACCGCATTAGGCACAGCCGTATTCGTATTATTGAAGCAGCGGATAGTCAAGAAGAAGCTTCGCCGCTATATCCCTTGGCTTCTGGAGGATGATTCAGAGGTTAAAGAATACGTTCATAACCAACGACTTATCATGGAAAGGCTTGGTATACCATGGAATGCAACTTCTGGAGAAGAAAAACCCAAGGACTCAGCAGACAAGCGAAAGCCGTTATCGCGCTCGCACTTGGAGACGTTTACTACTGCCCACGGTGCAGAACTACCCACAATATTAAGGAGGAAAAGACTTATGAAGAAGCTTAAAAGCAGAAAGTTCATTTTGGCGGTCGTTGGTGCTGGCTTGATTGTTGCAAATGATGGGCTAGACCTTGGAATCAATTCGGATACGGTGATTGCTTTTGCCGGCCTGTTGGCAACATGGATTGTTGGGGAATCGGCGGTTGATGCGAAGAGAGCTGCAGCATCATCGGAGGCACCTAATCTAAACGACATGGAATAGGAGTGGTGGCTATGCGCGGCCTAAAGCTTGCAAGTAATTTGCCATGGAACGACATTCCGGAGATCGTGGATATTACCGATCAGCTGCCTAAAAAGGCTTCGTGGGAGTCACTTAAAAAGAAGTGGACCGTTAAAGGCGTTTGGGATCAAAAAACATACCTGACCGGTCTCAGAAAGCCTGAAGATATAAGCTGTATTGTGATTCATCATAGCGGACCGCCAAACGGTACGCTCGAGTCACACGCACTATACCATGCGAATAAGTGGGGAGCTGGCATTGCGTATCATATCGCTATCGATAAAGGCCGGATACTCCAACTTAACGATCTTCTATCCATGACGTACCATTCCGGAAACAATAATACGTATACTGTCGGGATCGTGATAAACCGTGATTTATCCAACTCAGACTTAACCGATCTTGAAAGGAAACTGCTCTACGCCGCCATATTGAGCGTTAAAGCAGTGTTGCCAATTAAGGAGATAAAAGGGCATAGGGAGTTGCCAACGGCTGCTACGGCTTGTCCTGTAACGTCTGAGAATAGAATAAGAGAGGATGTCTTTACATTGGAGCAGCAGATTGAACAAGCGGATTCTTCAGCGAAGAAAGCTGAGATTGCCTACCGTATGGCTAACGAATTTATGTGGCTCTACAACATGTATTATAAAGGTGTTGACTCGAAGGGGAAGCCGGCCACTGATGATCAAAGGGAATGGGCTCTCAATCGAGTGTTAAAGCTTGAACCTGAAATGCGCCGACTTGGCTTCTTGCAATAATGGCTTTGGCAAAATCGACGTGAAATATTCCAAAAAATATTCCGAAGGATATTCGGTTGCAAAATCATCGTTATTTTGGCAAAGGATATGCAAAGAGCAAAAGGGGCGTTCATCGCCCCTCAAACATCCTATTTATATACCTCCCCAGCCTGACTGAAATCTCCGATTTAACAACCATCCGCATTAACGAAAAGTGATCCTCATACCCCTTGTACCAAAACTTATAATTTAAAGCTGTTGGAGTCCGGTCTATTTCCTCCACTTTGATCCCCAGCCGTTTAAGCTCCTGTTTAACCGCGAATAAATCTTTCATCAGAATGTTCAATAAAGCATCGTCGGCCTTCAGATACAATTCTTTCAACGATAAAAACTCATACTTCATTTTATCGCGGTCACTTTTAACCACATCGAGCATGATCGGGAGCAGCACATAATCGCGGATTAATTCAAGTTCTTCTTTAGTCGGTAATGATGCCGTCATGTTATCACCCGATGTTATTATAACACGAACCTATGTTCCCGTTAAATCTAATATTTTGTATGTACTTTATGATTGTTCACGCCCTTCATCAGCACCACTTGAACAAACAAACAGCGCGGCTCCGATTCTGATCGGAAGCCGCGCTTTTTTCATTTAATTACGCCGCATGCGATGCGGTTGCCTGAATTGCCGGAAGGATCTGTTTTGTAATCGTCCGTCTTTTCGTGAATGATCAGCGCGGAGCCTTCGGAAGACAGCAGCGAGCCGGGAGCGTTTTTTACCAGCGTAACGTTTTTCGAGATGATCTTCGCATCAATATTGCCGGAGGCATCTGCGATCACGTTGGGGAGATCGCCGAAATGGAAGCCCTTCGGATTCTCAAAGCCATGCTCTTTGCCGCTTGGATTGAAGTGAGCGCCGGCAGATTCAAAGCCTGGCGGTTCGCATTTCCCGACAGCATGGAAATGAAAGCCGTGCGAGCCCGGAGTAAGGCCGCTTGCTTTCAATACGATATGTACGCCGTCGCTTTGCTCCTTGAGCGTTGCGGTCCCGACCGCTTTTCCGTTGCTGTCGATAAGATCTGCTTTCGCTTCAGCGATAGCCGGACTAGGGCTATGAGCGAAATGGGCGTCATGCGGCCCGTAAGAAGAAGCCGCGGCTGTGCCGTCTGTGCATGCATACGCTGCGAGAAGGGCGAGCAAGCCGAACGCCGTTTGTTTTTTGAACATCTGAATTACCTCCAGTAATTGGAAAGTTGATCTACTCGCATAGCTTCTCCGAATCGCGAAAAATCATGCAGCCTCATTTCCATTTTCACTTCCACTTCCCCTTACCGTCGAAATGACTCTGCGTGACTGTTAGGATGGCGGCTTGCTGCCTATGCGCCAATTAACCGAGCTCGGATGTGCGGATCGCGCGGCTGTCTTGTCCATACCCCCTTTCGAATCTAGCATAAGATGGAGCATTAAGCGTGAGAGGGGGAGAGGGAGTGTCTGCTAAACGTAAACTGTTCATTAAAAACGTCAAAACGGTGCGCAGAACGAAGAAACAGGCCCGTGTCTCTTCGAACAGCACTTGCGGGGACAAGAAAGAGGATCACAAGAGCTATGGCTGTGATGACAAGTGCTACAGGTGCGGTAAACACGTAAGTGAATGCAAATGCGATAAAAAATGCTGCGACGATTTGTTTGATCGGCTGAAATGCGACGAAGATAAACTCGTCAAAGCGATTAAATGCCATGATGCGAAAACGATCCACAAGCTGATCGGATGCGATTGCAGAATTATTAAATTTTATGGCACTTGCTGCTGTGATTGTGTGAAAGTATGCTGCAAGTTCGGCAAATGGCATGAAATATCGATCGTGTTCGATATTTGCATCAAACGGAAATGCGACAGCTGCAACCATTGCTAAGGAGCTGTTTGCAGCAAAATCCTGCCCTCGCTTAGGCGACAGGCAGGTTTTTTGTTTGTACGGCTGCATCGAAGCCAGCAGCTGCCCACACTTGTTTTTCGCCGACCGCATATGATGTTGCAGTGAACAATAGGCGAATGAACAAGCATGGAGGCGAAAGAGATGCCGTTAATACCGAATTTTCCGTCAGCGCTGCTTCAGGAACATCAAATTTGGCATCATCAGCACCACGTTACGCCGGGAACCGTCCCGCCAAGAGGCTTCGGAGAACAATTTATGCGGTTTCACCGCGATTATATTTACCGGGTGCGTGCCTGGTATGTAAGTCAAGGCTACGATGCGCGGCAAATCGCGGGATGGACCGATATTCCGCAAGGCATCCTGTATGCGCCTTGCTTTAACCGCCAGGCCTACGACCGGCTGAGCAACAACCCGCGTTCTTTTCAAACGTTAGACGATCTGGGACGATTTATTGAATCAAGCGGTATTCACGGCTGCTTTCATGCTGCTGCTTCGAGAATGTACAATGAGCCGGAGATCGACAATTTCGATTTGGCACCGAGGCATACGATTTTCTACAATATCCACTTCCTGATCGACTCCTGGTACAGCAATTGGGAGAGGGCATGGGGACTTCGGGCGGGCGTTGAGGCAAGAGGCGTAAAAAAAGCGCAGAGCTTAAAGCGAAAAGGAGCTAAGGCGAACAGATCGCCAAAGCTCCATCAATCGTCGTATCCAGCTGGGGGCAAAGTTAAGTACAAGCGCGAAGCGCGCGCATCACTTCGGCAAAATAGCCTGCATCGCGAGGCACGAACTGGGAGGAACGGACGATCCGTTCACTCGCCGACTGGACGCCGTCCGGGCGGACTTCGATGCCATGTGCGGTCAATTCCGGCAGCATCCCGTCGAACAGGGCGAGCAGCTGCTCAAGATCGGCTTCATAAATCCCGGCCACCTCTTCGACTTGGAGCGTTAGCGCGGACAAAGGCAGGTCGCATACGCAGCCGAATACGTCGCTAAACTCGCGGTCGATGAACGGGATTCCATTTGCAGTCCCGGTCTTTTCTTCCTGCACTTGCTTGAGGAGGATTAAGTCCTCGAAGCGGACGGAAACGCCCAATTCCTCTTTAAGCTCGCGTACGGCGTCGCGCATCGTTTCACCGGCCGAGAGATGGCCCGCTGCCGTAATATCGTAATGTCCCGGGAATGTATCTTTGCCGGACTGGCGCAATTGGAATCGCACGTAGCGGCGATTCCCTTCGCGCCGGGTTAGCCAGCAATGAAAGGTCCGGTGCCAGTAGCCTTGCGCATGCGCTTCCGAGCGCGGGGCAGTGCCTAGCGGGTTCAACTGCTCATCGTAAATATCGAATAATTCCTCAGCCATATCGCGCGGGCCCGCCTAAACGCTCGTTGCCGTCGCGTCGAGCTGCGACGTGCAATGTTTGCAGCGCGTCGCTTTAATAGGAACCTGGGACAAGCAGTACGGACATTCTTTTTCCGTTGGCGCCGCTTCTGGCTCTGCTTGTGTCGGTTTGATCCGCCGCACGACATTAATAAATTTCACAAGGAAGAAAATACATATCGAGACGATTAAAAAATCCAGCAGCACGTTAATGAATTGACCGTAAGCGATAACGGCAATGCCATTGTCGGTAGCTTCCTTTAAGGAATGGACAGTGACGCTAGGCGTTTTGGCTTCAAGGGCAGCTGTCTTTGCGGGATCCAGATTAATGTAGAGGTCTTTAAAATTGGCGCCTCCGAGAATGCGACCGATAGGCGGCATAATAATATCGTTTACGAGCGATGTGACGATTTTGCCGAATGCAGCGCCGATAATGACACCGACGGCAAGGTCGATAACGTTGCCTTTGACGGCAAATTCTTTAAATTCCTGAATGATTTTCATAGCAATTGTTCTCTCCTCTTTCGAAAAAAACGACTCGATGGACGAGCGGCTTTTCGATTCTCTCATTTTCAGTATGATCATATAATTCGTAATCTACTCTAGCATTTTAGACGATTTTTTGCGAGATTGGAAAGTTTAAGTTTGCGCCTGTGAGTGAAAACGGTTTGATCGAAAACAAAGGCGAATTTGACAGTGAAGGCAGAGAGGAATTTATGAGGAATTGTCGAATTTCCCTATTGTATCCAATATATTTGTGAACAAAGGGAGCCCTATGAATCAGAATCTTGATTTAATTGGCAATATTTACTATATTATTCTATCGTTGATCATCATTTTCTTTGCTTGCTATACGATGTTCAGCATGATAGGGCAGCCGAAGGGTGGAAAACAAGTCGTCTTTTTTAACTGGGCTGGCGGAGGCGTCCTCGTATACGGGCTTGGCCTGTGGGCGATGTATGTCGTATCGCTGCTTGGCTCCGATTTTTTAATCGTAATCGACGGCTCGCTGCTCTATATCATGCTTGGATTCGCGATCATTACCTATATGGGAATAAGCTGGCTCAAATCTCCCTACTCGAATTTTATTCGGTTGTCCGTCAGCAGCCTCTTATTGTCATCAGGCGCTGCGCTAATGCATTACTTGTCGATGCTTTCCGGCGAAGTTGTAAATACCGAATTGAATCTTACGCTGTTTCTCGTTTCAATTCTCATCATTTATACGGGCACTTTCGCTTCGCTCTATTTATTTGTCCAGAAGCGGCCGGCGTTTAAATTGGCCAGCAGCATCATTATCGGCATGTCGGCTATGGCGCTGCATCTAATTGGAATGCACGCGTTAGAAGTGGAGCAAGGCGAAATTGTAACTACGGATTCGTTGAACGACTACTTGCTTATTCTCGCGTTTTTGCTCGGCATAGCAACATTGCTGATTTGCAGCTTTACGCTGACGACTTGGCATGCTTCTCGAAAATACAGCGAGGTGAATACGCAGTACAAGCTGCTGGTCGAAAATTCGCTGGATACGATCGCTGTCGTCAACTACCGCAAAGAGTGGGAGTTTATGAATCGGGCCGGACTCCAAATGTTTGAAGCGGATCATGCCGATTCGTTACTTGGCAAGCCTATCGCCGATTTTTTGCATGAGAAGCATCACGCGCTTATGAATGAGTGGTTTTGCAGAGACACGGAGACGGATCAGGCAGTGATGTCGAGCAAGCCGATTGAAGTGGAATGGAGAACGGTTAAAGGAACCTTGCTCTACACGGAAATGGTTTGTACCTGCACAATCGTTTCTGGAAAATGCGTCGATCAAATGATCATAAGGGATATTTCCGAGAGAAAAAAGAACGAAGAATTGTTGATCAAAAGCGAGAAATTGTCCATTGCCGGACAATTGGCGGCCGGTATTGCGCATGAAATCCGCAATCCGCTCACTTCATTAAAGGGCTTCCTGCAATTGATCGCATCCGGTCGCTCCCAGAGCCTTTATTACGACATTATGAACTCGGAGCTTGTACGCATCGAATCGGTCGTGAGCGAGCTGCTCATGTTGTCCAAACCTCAAGTGTATGAGCTTAACCGGCAAGACGTCCGCAATATGCTCGCGGATACGGTAACGCTGATGGAGACAGAAGCGAATTTACATAATGTGGAGATGGTGCTTCAGCTTGAACAGCGCCCGCTTTGGATTCAGTGCGTCTCGAATCAAATAAAGCAGGTGTTTATTAACGTTGTTAAGAATGCGATTGATGCGATGCCGCAAGGCGGTTTGATCAAAATTTCCGCCGAATTGGAAGAGGATCATTATGTTAAAATATCGATTCAGGACGAGGGTCTTGGGATGGATGAGAAGCAGCTTTTGAAAATCGGACAGCCCTTCTATACGACCAAAGTGAAGGGGACCGGGCTCGGCCTAATGATTTCCTATAAAATCATTATCAATCATCAAGGATGCATTATTCCAAGCAGTATCGAAGGCGTCGGGACGACTTTTGTTATTCGTCTTCCTTATGCGGAGCCGGAGACGGGCAAGGAGAAAGCCGTCAAGATGGCTTTAAGCGGCATGATGTCCTGGGGGGAATGAAGGTGCAGCTATCAGGCTCGGGACTGACTGACGCGCACAATTATGGCATAATAGATAGAAAACTGCTTCACAGTCCGCATGCCGAAGGCGGAGAAGCGCGTAAATAGCAGAGGAGAGTTACGATGACGATAGGAGCGCGGGTGCTTAAGACAGGAATGGCTGTCGCGCTGGCCATCTATTTAAGTGAATTATTTGGATTTGATACGCCGTTGATTACGGCGGTCGCCGCTATTTTGACGATTCAGCCTTCCATTTACCGCTCCTGGCAGCAGGTGCTGGATCAATTGCAAACGAATGTGCTTGGAGCTGCGATGGCTTTGGGCGCAATGAAGGTTTTCGGGCAAACGCCGATCGCTGTCGGCATTGTGTGCATCGTCGTCATCCTTGTCAGTATTCGGTTGAAAATGGAGACGACAATAGGCGTTACGCTTGTCACTGTCGTTGCGATAATGGAGGCGCACGGTCAAGGGCTGACCGTGGCGCTGGATCGTTTTCTTATGGTGCTTGCCGGAATGGGAGCAGCCTTTGCCGTCAATGTGGCGATCTTTCCGCCAAGGCCGCGCAAGCAGTTTACCGAGCAGGTTCACCAAGCCTACGCACAGCTTTCGCTGCTGCTGCGAACCGCGATTTCCAACGAGATGAAGGAGCAGGTGTTTCGCAAGGAAAAGGAGGCGCTGCACGCCACGCTCCGCAAGCTGGAGGACCGGTATATTCTTTTCGAAGAGGAGCGGAAGGTGCTCGCGCGCACGAGGAAAAGCCATGCGCGGCAGCTGCTTGTCTCCAAGCAAATGATTAAAACGTTGCAGAAGGGCGCGGATCTGCTGGACAGCGCCGTTGAGCATTATTTTGCTTCGCCGGGGGCCGAGCAATGGGCGAAGCGCTTTGACCGCCAGATCGAAGAGCTGACCAAGTACCACGAATCGATCCTGCTCAAGGTCGAAGGGAAGATGAAACCGAATGCGGCGATCGAGCCTGCGGAAGAGCGCGAAGGACGGTTGGTCAGCGATCTTACCGCATTTTTCGTTGAGGACCCGGAGGAGCATAAACGGCTCGTATTTGTAGCATCTGCTTTATTCGAGTATGCATACCATTTGCGCCGACTGGAGAAGGTTGTCGATCAAGTCCAGCTGCGCGGAACCTCCGACAATGCTCGCGCAGAGCAGGAGGATGAGACGAGGGCCGGCTTATCGCTTCGGAAACTGAAGTAGTTGTCGGCTGATGCTCGTTCGTCGGCCGGCCGGCGTTCGGCCTCGTAAAGTAACTGCTACTTCTTTGACGCTCCAACGAATCAGCTTCTCAAATTAGCGAAAAGAAGTTCGCTAATTTGCCGTTTCGGTGCAACGAATGACCCAATAGCGCATTATAATTCGCAATTAAAGAAAATAGGTTCGCAAATTGCGAACCTATTTTCCTTGTACCGTAAACTTTAGCTGGAGCGGACAGGTTTAGGCGCATTATAGCGAAAGCTGATTCGTTATATAGCGAATCAGCTTCGCAAATCCTGCAGCTTCCACCCCAGCTGCGCCGCCCGCATAAAAAACGGACTGTTCCCGAACCTAATCGGGAAACAGCCCGTTTTCTCATGCATGGAAGCTCATTTATCCGTTTTGTTGCTGCCTTTATGGCGGCGCGGATGCTGCATGTGCGCTTCCGGATTGTCATCATCGTCCTTCGGAATGAGACGAGGATCGGTCCGTCCGTCATGGTGATTGTCGAAATCGAGTTCGATAAGCTCCCATTCGGTCGTTCCGTTCTGCGGATCGGCCGGGAATACGTCTCCGCGGTCCAGCTTCTCCACGCGGCCCCATTCATTTTCATAAACGCCGTCTACTTCGACATGCTCGCCGGAAACAGGGTCCATCTGATTATGCGAGCTTTTGTTGCTATGATGCTCGTTCATATGTTCGTCCTTCCCTTTGCTTATAATCCGTGTTTAAGCAAGTCCAACATTTATAATCCGTGCTTCGTTACTGCAGCCTTGTCTGCTTCGGACTGAAGCTCGCTTGCCCTCTGCTTGCCAACGCCGTTGCGGTCAGCCTGGGCCTGCGCTTTGCTTGCCGCTAGCTGTTTGTGGGACGGGTTTTCACCTGACAATTGCGCCTCCTCCTTTCGGCTGTGGATGCTCCAACAGTTTGCCTCAAAAGGAAGGAATGTATGAGCGAGGGAAGTACGAAAATGGATGAACCGAGCTACATCAAGCGCAGCCCGCATGACGGACATTCGGCGTGCTGCTCCGATACGGTGTGACCGCATGCCGGACATGGTTCAGAGAACGGGCTCGCATCGCGTGGAGCTGCTGCAGCGGCAGCCTCATCGTTGCGGCGGTTCAGTTCCGTATCCGGACGAAGATGGGCGGGCGTGCCGAACAGCGTCTCGATCATTTCTTTCAAGTCTTTATATTTCTCGGATTCATCGGTGGAGACGCGAATGAACAGAAACATCGCAACGAGCAGCAAAATACAAATCGTTACCGCGATCAAAGTCCCCGTAATATTTACAGTGTTAGCCGATATCAGCGGATAAAACACGACGAAACAGACCCCTCTCGTTAGCTGATGTGATAACGCGACTCCAGCCTTTTGCCGCCGAACCACATGAGCAGTATGACGCCGATGGTCACAAAGATGCGCCATGGCTCGTCGCGGAAGCTGCCGATATCGAAGCTGAGCAGCGAGATGCTTAGGATCATGACCGCTTTGCCCAGCACTGTTGCGATAACGAACGTGCGAAAGGGAACAGAGCTCAAGCCGGATACGATATTGATGAGCGAGGAGGGCGAGAACGGGAAGCACGCAAGCAGAAATAATGGCGTAAAGCCTTTGCGGTCCACCCAGTTGAAAAAGCGCTCCGAACGAGGAAAACGTTTTTCAATTCGCGCTTTTACATTGTGTCCGAGCTTGCGGCTGATCATAAAGACACACACTGCTCCGATCGATACGCCGACCCAAGAGAACAGGAAGCCGAACCATAGGCCGAAAATATTGGCGTTCGCAGCGACGATAACCAGAAGCGGGAGAAAAGGCAGAAAGGCTTCCAGCAGCGGCAGTGCAATGCCGAGCAGCGGGCCGAATTCAGCGAAGCTTTCTAAGGTGCGCTGCAAATTTTCAAGGTCGATGCTTTCAAAAGCCAACTTTACATTGCCAATCATAGAAATTGCCGAATACCAAAGCTTCATAAACATAATGGCTTAACCTCGATTCTTCCAGTCAGCGGAGGGCGGAGGTTCTAGGGGGCCGATTCAACTAATGGCTGCTGCCGCTTAATACCTTCGACGGGAGAAATAAATAGAACAAACCGATCAATGCGAACAATACGGCGCTAATCCAGACGACGGAGGGCTCTCCGTAGGAAGCCGCAATAAATCCGCCGGCCAGTGGTCCGATCATGACGCCAAGTCCTTCGATGGTGGATAAAATGCCCCAGCCAAGCCCCTCCTGTTTAGGCGGTACGTAAGCGGCCAGCAAAGCGTTCCACGACGGGAGAATTGCGGCGTATGACAAGCCCAAAGCGATCGCGATGATTAAACAATACCAAAACGGGAGCTTCAATGCCAATACATATAATCCGAACGCGAAAATGAAAAAACCGAAAACGAGAAAGCTCTTTTTACTGTCGAGCTTGTCCGACAATCTGCCCATCGGCATCATACCCGCGGCCGCGAATATTCCTCCGAGCGTAAGCAGCAACGAATACTGGGCTCCGGGGATGCCCAGATGTTTTTCCGCAAAGCTTGGCAGAACCGGAACCAGCATGCTGGCTCCTGCCGTTTGCAAAATCATGCCGGGCAGCAGCAGCCGCATTTGCCGCAGTTGAGAGGCGAGGACGGTAAATTGATCGCGTATCGGAATCGGTTTAAGGTCATTGGCGCGCGCGCTGCTCATGAAGAAGGACAGCAGCCAGCTGATGGTCGCAAGAGCGAGCAGCAAATAATAGGTGAATGCGGCGTTATAGTCGAGCAGGATGTTGCACACAATCGGTCCGGAGCCCAGTCCGACAAACCAGATCGTATAGAGAAAGCCCATTTGCGTAGCGCGCTGATCAGAAGTGACCTTCGTCAAGCAGACGATCCAAATCGGCGACATCCCGATCCCGTACAGGGCAGAAGCCGCAATGAACAGCCATCCTGTCTCCGCGAACTGGAACAAAAATACGCCCAGCAGCGAGAGGAGCAAGCCGATTTGCACGACGAAACGGATGGAGAAACGGTCGAGCAAATAGCCGATCGCCATTTTGAGCAATGTATCGGTCAAATAATGGGCAGTTATCGCCACCCCGATAATGTCGAGAGACAGGCCGAGATTTTTTTGGCCATAGATCGGAAGAAGGCTGATGAGGACGGCGCCGCGCACAAATTCGACGATAAATAAAATAACGGAGATAAGCCGCATCTCCGCGCCGAACCAAGGGTTGTTCTTTATTTTCACAGGCAAATAGGCTCCTTATCGTCAAGGTAATAGTGAGGCAGCCGTCATGGCGCGGAGGACAACGTTTGCCCTGCGCCTAATTGGGTCAAAATATCGCGGGCAATCGAGTCCGCCGAAGCGTCGGACAATTGCAGCCGGTTGATGCAAGCTCTGCTGTTCATCAGCCGCTCGGGATCGTTGATAACGCCAAGGAGGCTGGCAATCAGCTCAGCCGGCTTATAGCAAATGACAGCCGCGCCTTTTGACTGGAGATAGACGGCGTTCTGTTTTTCTTGTCCGGGAACCGGACGGTAGATAAAGATCGGCAGGCCTGCGGCAATCGCCTCCGATAGCGTAACGCCGCCTGGCTTGGTAACGAGGCAGGTCGAAAGCGACATCAGCTCGTGAATTTGCTCGACAAAACCGAACAAACGGAGCCGGTCCGCATGCGGATGCTGTTTGAAACGGCTGGCGATTTGCTGCTGCAGCTTGCGGTTGCGGCCGCAGACGAGCGCGATTTGCACGCCGTCATGCTGCTCCAGCAGTCCGGCGCATAGCTTGGCGATATCCGGCATGACGCCGTGCGCTCCTGCCATTAACAGTATTGTCGGACGTTCCGCATCTAAACCAAATTTACGGTAAAGGCTGATATCGGGCGCTACGCTGCGGAATCCGCGCTTGAGCGGAATGCCGCTGACTTGCACGCGGCTTGGGCGAATGCCGAGCGAGCCAAGCTCTTGCTTGAGATCATCGGTCGGAACATAATAACGGTCGATGCCGGGATGCACCCAGCGGCGGTGGAGATCGAAGTCAGTAATGACGGCGTATGATGGCGGATTGCTCGCGCGGTAGCGGGGCTTCTGTTTCAATGCGGGCAGCGCGAAAAGCGGGAAGGTGTGAATGACGGCATCAGGCTGTTCTTCCGCGATAAGCCGTTTGATTTTATCGCGGCCGATGGAGTGCAGGAAGCCGCCGAATAGCGAGTTATGTTTCATCGGGCGCGTTACGTCGTACATCCAGCCGTATAGGGCAGGCATGCTCGTGTAGCTTTTCAGGTAAAATTTGCGTGTCATTTCGTTTAGCCAAGGATGCGATTCGGCCATTAGGTCAATCAGTACGGTTCTGTAATTGCCCTGCTCCTCAAGCGCGTCTCGTATTGCGCGGGCAGCCTGCACATGTCCTTCTCCGTACGATGCGTACAAAATAAGAAGCTTTGGCTGGCGATAGCGGGTAAACATGGCCATTAGTTAACGCACCTCCTGCCGCAAGTATAGCGGGCAATTGTCATGCCATTGTGAACGCAATTTGGATGAAATTTATTATTTTTGTATAATGGGGTTGGAATGAAAAAAATTTAAATAAGAGTTCAAAAAGTTCGGTTTTCAGCACACTAGCATCGCTTCCGGAGCTGCGTTTTTTCAAAACGCTTCAGAAGGTTGAATAAAGCTAGAAAATGAGGATCGGAGCTTAGTGTTGTGCTATGTGAGAACCTAAAATGTTTCTGAAGGAAACATGGCTTCGGAAGCATTCGCTTATTTTCGGCTAAGTTCAAGGTTCGACGTCGAGTTTGCACCTTGAATGACTTCGTGATCAAAAGCGGACTTTTTGACCACATAAGAATTTACAAGTTTCCGAGCTTGTCGGAAGAACAAATTCTTATTGGCGATAAAACCTACCTTTAAGCGCGGTCGCACATCTTCGAAATGCCTCGATAGAGGTTTTCTCAACAACATTTTAGAAGCAGAGGTGAATGGTTGATGGATTTTACATACTTAGGACAGTCAGGACTTCGTGTTAGCCGCCTATGTCTTGGCACAATGAATTTCGGCGTGGATACGGACGAACGGGAATCATTTCGCATTTTGGATGCGGCGCTTGACGCCGGCATTAACTTCATCGACACTGCAAACATATACGGCTGGGGCGAAAATGCCGGCCGCACGGAAGAAATAATCGGCCGCTGGTTCAAAAAAGGCGGCGGTCGCCGCGAGCGCACAGTGCTCGCTACCAAAGTATACGGCGACATGCATGATACTTATGACGGACCGAATCGCGACGCCGGGTTGTCCGCGTACAAAATTCGCCGCCATCTTGAAGGCTCGCTGAAACGTCTGCAAACCGATCATATCGAGCTGTATCAAATGCATCACGTTGACCGCAATATCAACTGGAACGAGCTTTGGACCGCTTTCGAGACGGCTGCTGCCCAAGGGAAAATCGGTTATGTCGGATCGAGCAATTTTGCTGGCTGGGATATTGCGGTAGCGCAAGGCGAGGCGAAAGCGAGAGGACATCTGGGCCTCATTTCGGAGCAGCATAAATACAATTTGTTATGCCGATTGCCTGAGCTGGAAGTGCTGCCTGCCTCGATGGCGCTTGGTCTTGGCGTCATTCCATGGAGTCCGCTTGATGGCGGCTTGCTTGCCGGCAATCATCGCCGCGGCGATGCGGGTAGAAGAAGCGGGGATAACAAAAGGCTGGAGAAACACCGGGAACAGCTGGATGCTTACGGAAAGTTTTGCGATGAGCTCGGGGAACCTGAGGATTTGGTATCGCTGGCTTGGCTGCTGGCGAATCCGGCAGTTACCGCGCCGATTATCGGGGTGCGGACGCTGGAGCAGTTTGAACGCTCGCTGCGCGCTTTAGAAGTGAAGCTTGATGAGGCGGCGCTCGCCCGGATCGACGAAATTTTCCCGGGACCGGGCGGAGATGCGCCTAAAGCATACGCTTGGTAACAAAATAATCAGATAAGCAGGTTGAACAGAACAGGATCCTTGTTCAGTTCAACGAATTGAATGCCCTTCTTCTGCATTCTGCCGATGAGCGGTTCGTAGTCTTCACGATGCTTCAGCTCGATGCCGACCAGGGAAGGGCCGTTGTCTTTATTGTGCTTTTTCGTATATTCAAAGCGGGTAATGTCATCGTTTGGACCGAGCACGTCATCAAGAAATTCGCGAAGCGCGCCAGCCCGTTGCGGGAAGCTGAGCATAAAATAATGCTTGAGCCCTTCGTAGATGAGCGAACGCTCTTTGATCTCCTGCATCCGGTCGACGTCATTGTTGCCGCCGCTGATCACGCAGACGACCGTTTTGCCGGAAATTTCCTCGCGCAATTGCTCAAGCGCGGCGATCGGTACTGCGCCAGCCGGTTCGGCAACGATGGCGTTTTCGTTGTACAGATCGAGCAGCGTCGTACAAACTTTGCCCTCGGGAACGGCAATAACGTCGTCGAGCAGCTCGCGGCAGATGGCGTACGTCATATCGCCGACGCGCTTAACGGCAGCTCCGTCAACGAATTTTTCGATCTGCTCCAGCGTTACGACATGGCCGGCGTCAAACGCCTGACGAAGCGACGGCGCGCCTTCCGGCTCGACGCCGATGACCTTCGTAGCGGGGGAGACGGCCTTTACGTAAGAGGAAACGCCGGCAGCAAGTCCGCCGCCTCCGACGGTGACCAGCACGTAATCCGGAACGGATTCGGCCGCTTCCATCAGCTCTTGGCCGATCGTGCCGTTGCCGGCGATAATTTTCGGATCGTCGAACGGATGGACAAACGCCATGCCGCTGCGTTCGCTCTCGGCAACAGCTTCGGCATAAGCATCGTCAAACGTGTCGCCGGTTAAGATCACCTCAACAAAAGTGCCGCCGAAAAATTTCACTTGATGCACCTTTTGCCTTGGCGTCGTGCTAGGCATATATATTTTGCCCGGAATGCCGAGCGTTTGGCAGGAGTAAGCGACGCCTTGGGCGTGGTTGCCTGCGCTGGCGCAAATGACGCCCGAAGCGAGACGCTCCGGCGGCAGCGAGCGCATCAGATGATAGGCGCCGCGAATTTTGAAAGAGCGGACGATTTGTAGATCTTCCCGTTTTAACAATACCGTGCAGCCGTAACGCTCCGAGAGCACACGATTGTACTGGAGCGGCGTCCGTGTAATGACGTCCTTCAAATGCATTTGCGCGTGGACGATTTCTTCAAGCCCGATTTTGACGGAAGTTTGCGTTTGCGATTGTTGCTGCAGTTGAGTCGGTTGGAATTCCATGTGCGATCACCTCTCGAATGTTAAGCTTCTTGCGACAGCTTAGAATGATTCATTATAGCATTCTCGCTTGCAACGTGCAGTTGTTTTTAATAGATAAATCCGTAATCAGTTATGGTTGCGGGGAGGGTTTGGAGCGGAGGGGAGAGCATCGGGAATGGGAAAATGGTTAAAACGTTTTATTCTCTTAATTGCAGCGGCGGCAATTGTACTTATTGCCGGGGGCTTGTGGCTGAAATCGTATGTCGCGCCTCGCGAAAGCTTGGATCTGCGGTACGAGCCGGTTGACATCCAGGCGAAAGCGCTCAGCATGGTGAAGCGGCTGTCGCCTGAGCTTGTGCTGACCGAAGCGGATGTTAACAATCTGATGAAAATGAATTTGAGCGAGATCGCCGAGGGTCTGCCGGCAGGCGTGACGCTGGATGGGGCGCGATTTGAGCTTGAAGGGGACAGGCTGCTCGCGCATCTTAATATTACTTATCGCGATCGGCTGCCTGTCGGCTTGCTGGGGACATACAAGCTGTCCTGGCAACCGCCGAATGTCGTCCTTGAGCCGGTATCGCTAACTGTTCGCGGTCATGGCTTGTCGACGGGACTGCTGGAGCGGAAAATTGTGCCGCTTGAATTTTCGCAGAACATAATTAGTGTCGGCGACGTTCGTTTTGAGGCGGACACCGTCGTCGTCAAGATGAAATTGCGATTGAAGTAGGGGCGCGCGAACTGAGTACAGAGGAACTAGTGAGCTGTAAGGCCGTAAGTGGCCTTACAGCTGTTTGTGTTGGGCGCGAGCGAGGTTGTAAGGCCAGAAATGGCCTTACAGTGACGGTGAGCCGCTGCAGTTGGGTGGAATGGAGAGCTGTAAGGCCGAAAGTGGCCTTACAGCTGTTTGTGTTGGGCGCGAGCGAGGTTGCAAGGCCAGAAATGGCCTTACAGTGGCGGTGAGCGCTGCAGTTGGGTGGAATGGAGAGCTGTAAGGCCGTAAGTGGCCTTACAGCTGTTTGTGTTGGGCGCGAGCGAGGTTGCAAGGCCAGAACTGGCCTTACAGTGGCGGTGAGCGCTGCAGTTGGGTGGAATGGAGAGCTGAAAGGCCGAAAGTGGCCTTACGGCTGTTTGTGTTGGGCGCGAGCGAGGTTGTAAGGCCAGAACTGGCCTTACAGTGGCGGTGAGCGCTGCAGTTGGGTGGAATGGAGAGCTGAAAGGCCGAAAGTGGCCTTACAGCTGTTTGTGTTGGGCGCGAGCGAGGTTGTAAGGCCAGAAATGGCCTTACAGTGGCGGTGAGCCGCTGCAGTTGGGTGGAATGGAGAGCTGTAAGGCCGAAAGTGGCCTTATAGCTGTTTGTGCAGGGTGCGAGCGAGGATGTAAGGCCAGAACTGGCCTTACAGTGACGGTGAGCCACTGCAGTTGGATGGAATGGAGAGCTGTAAGGCCGAAAGTGGCCTTACAGCTGTTTGTGCTGGGGGCGAGCGATGAGTCGATTGGTAAGCGAGGTTCTTTTAGTCTTAAATGAGCCTAAAACGCGTCGCAGAAGCAGTATGGCAAAGATTTTAGACACAAATGAGCCTAAAAGGGAATTGTTTCAAGTTGAAGGTTGACATTGTAATTGAGAATGGTTATCATAAATACGAAAGTGATAATCATTATCAACTATTGAATTATCAATGAGTGAATAGTCGCCAAGCGACAGATCAACAAGCGACAGATCAACAAGCGACAGATCAACAAGCGATAGATCAACAAGCGATAGATCACCAAGCGATAGTCACCAAGCGATAGTCACCAAGCGATAGATCACCAAGCGACAGATCACCAAGCGATAGTCGCCAAGCGACAGATCAACAAGCGATAGTCACCAAGCGATAGTCGCCAAGCGATAGATCACCAAGCGATAGATCACCAAGCGATAGATCGCCGAGCGACAGATCGCCGAGCGATAGATCGCCGAGCGATAGATCACCAAGCGACAAATCGCCAAACGATAGTCGCCTAGCGATAGTCGCCAAGCGATAGATCACCAAGCGATAGTCACCAAGCGACAAGTCACCACACGACTAATCACTAACATCAAGCAGCTGATTACTGATCGATCAACTTTCACAAGTCATATCGTTCAAGCCACAATACATCTACTTACATAGCATCATGAAAAGCAAAGCATACACCGGCAGGTATAAATAGGAGGAAGCAGGATGGGATTGCTTTACGAGATGGTCGTAAAAAAGAAAAATTCAGCGAAGCTCATGCTTGAATATAGACGCGTCAATTGGCAGCAGGATCGTCAGCCTGCAACGGCAGCAAGCCTGGAACGAGGCTCGGTTGAAGGAAACCGACAACAAAGAATGGAGCTGATTCAACCGTGAAGGAGCATTCTTTTGACAATACGGCAAAGCAGCTTGGCAGCACAGAGTCCGGCCGTCCTTGGAACTGGATGCTGTTCCCGTTCTCTTCGGTAGCGGCGGGAGCAGAGTCGCTCTATGTCGCATCGACCGGCCATGGCATCTACGAAATTAGCGGGTCCGGCAAATGGGAGCGATTGAGCGACGGACTGCCCGAGAAAGCAAGCGCCAACAGGCTTCAGCTGCATAGCGGGTTGCTTCATGCGTGCACGAACGAAGGGCTTTTTCAACTGGATAACGGACGATGGGCCGATACCGGGCTTGCCGTTCCTTGCTATCAATACCGGCTGCTCGGCAGCATCGGCTATGCCGCGACAGAATACGGGCTATGGGTTCACGCCAAAGACCGCTGGGAGCAAACGGATTGCGCCAATAAGCGAGTTTATGATTTTCTGAACTTGCCCCAATACCTCATTGTGGCCCACGACGAAGGGATTTCGCTTTATGACCGCTTCATGGACGACTGGGCTCATTTCGAGTTGAATTGCACGGTAACGAGCTTGAGCATTTTTCGCGGTCATTTGCTTGGCGTAAGCGACAAAGGGGAATTGCTGGTCGGCGATAAAAAAGGGCGCTTTGATCGCATTCGTTTTGGCAATCATTTTATTTTCAACATTCGCAACTTCAATAAAGAGATCTATGTGTGCACCGATCATGGCTTGTTCCGTTTGTCTTATATAAAGGAGAGGCTGATGATGCTGTCCGTTAAGATGGGCTTCCCGGTGACGGACGTCGATTTGCAGGGCGGGCAATTTTACATGGCTACGCTGTTCAACGGCATTCAAACGATGGATGCTCATGTAACGTAGCGGAAGCTAATCCTATTTGATAAACGGGGAGAGACGTCATTTGCCGAAAATTTTGGTGCTGTATACGAGTCTGACCGGCAATACGGAGGAAATGGCTGAATACATCGCGGAAGGCGCTCAGGAAACGGGCGCTGAAGTGGTCTCGAAGGAAGCGTTCGACGCTTCGCCGGGCGAGATGCTTGCCTATGACGGGATTGTGATTGGCGCTTATACGTGGGGGGACGGGGAGCTTCCCGATGAGTTTCTCGATTTTTACGAGGGAATGGCTGGACTCGACCTGTCAGGCCGCAAAGCGGCAGCGTTTGGTTCGGGCGATACCTCGTATCCCATCTATTGCGCGGCGGTAGACTTGATCGAGCAAAAGCTGCGGGAGCTCGGAGCTGAGATCGTGGCCGAAGGGTTGAAAGTCGAGTACAGTCCTTCAGCTGAGGAAAAGGAAGCGTGCAGAGCTTTCGGACGGTTGGCGGCAAAGTCTGTGCTTGCATAAATGAAGGAATGAAAGCAACGCTCGCATCCGGCGGATTGCCCCTCATCCGGATACGGGCGTTGTTTTTTTTGTGGAACCAGCCGCCGTACGCACGGCATGCAAGTTTACTCGGGCTGAAATTGCGCTTCAAATTGCGGGCTTGCCGCCGGCAGCTCCATTCCCTTCTTCCAGATCAAAATATCCTTGCCTGACGTCCTGAAATAGATAGCTGTGATTTCCGCCGATTGGCCATACTTTTCTTTATAGTAGTAGCTTTCATGCTCCAATGTATCGTAGAGGTGAGAGAACCTTTCGGTTAAAACCTTTGTTTTGATGACGGGACGAAGCGGGGTTAAATAAAAATTGCCGTCGCCGTCCATCGAATAACGGATGCGATTTACGTCGTAGCCGTCTGTAAATTTGGCATGGTAGGCAATTCTGCCGTCGGATAGCTTGTTTACTTCAATAACGTCAATAACATTCGAAGAGACCTTCATAATCTTCCATTGCGACAGGCCGGCATATCCTCCGAATAGAAGGGTAGCAGCTAGCAGCCCAAAGGTTAACCATTTTACATTTGAACGCCGCCAAACAGCGACAATCCTTTTCATCGCAGCAGCTTCGTTTCTATTGTTTATCTTTTCTAGTTCAGGCAGGGGGATTGTTGCCTTGAATTTATCCAGCTCCATTCTGCAGGCTTGGCAGTCCTCAAGATGCTCTTCGATCAACCGAACGCTTTCCGCGCTGCATACCTCATCGTGATACAAGGGCAACAAATCTTTAATAATTTCGCATGACAATGGTTGTTTCAAAGCGTTAGACCTCCTTTAAGCGTTCTTGCACTTTTCGTTTGGCACGGTGGAATGTAACCCTGGACCAGCTTTCCGTCTTCTCAAATATTTGACTGATCTGAGCGAACGATAATTCTCCAAATATCCGCAGTGTAAAAACTTCTTTATAGGGCTCCTCCAGATCATGCAAAGCTTTATGTATGCGAAACACCGCCTCTTTGTCCAATATCATGGATTCGAGATTGTGCTCGCTTACGGTCTCTGCCGGTTCATGGGGCGCGAATCGTTTCTGTTTCTCTAAGTGAGAAAAGTAGGTGTTTTTAGCGATTTGACAAAGCCAGACATTGATTTTGCTGGTGCCTTTGAATTGATGAATACTTTTTAAAGCTTTAAAGAAAGTCTCCTGCGTGATCTCCTCGGCCATTGCAGCATCTCTGCAAAGGGACAAGACAAAGCGGTAGACGTCCTTGAAATGTTGATTGTAAATGAGCTCAAATTGGGTCACATTCTCACCTCCTCCAGACATAAGACTCGCAAAAGGACATTTCGTTACAAAACAAGGCTATCGAATTTCTCGACAGCCTTGAAGCGTTTATATGAATGTTTAAGATTAGCCTTTCGATATCGATTTATTCCATATGGCATGCAGCTTGCGCGAGATCCAGCCGGCCTTGAAAAGAAGAAAAAAACTAACCGTCAAATTGAAAATATGCACAACCATATCTAAATAAAATCCATATCCGGCTACGTTATAATCCAGTCCAAGCACCCCGCCAAAATAGTTCCGAATGGACCAGGCAACAGCTGAAAAATCTATCAGCAAGGAGTAGATACCGACCAATCCGATTGCCACCTGCATGATTCCGACAGTGTTAATCTCGAATCGAAGTTCGTTATTCGGCACAAGCATCCGTGTAATTTTGGCTGTAAACACCCATAGCAGCACTCCGATAACGATATAGGCGATAAAAGGGCCTACATCGGCAATGAGCTTTCTCGGAATGGATGGATAAAGGTACGGTTCTCCGATCCAATTGAAGAAATAATCAATGACAATGCCAATCGTCTTCAACGCTTGTATAAAACATATCATTGCTATAGCTTTAACGCTTAAAAATGTGAGCCGAAATACGTTCATAGCCCAAGTCCTCCTTATACAAAGCAACGTGAAATAATGTCTCGTACACTATTATCCTTATTGGCATAAATATTTCAACCTATTAATTCCAAATCGCACTTATTCTCGCTATCGCCGTGGTCCATCTTCGGTAGACAAAACCTAGCGATTTTTGTAACATGGCAGTAGCTCCGCAAAATAAGAGATTATTCGTTTATTACTTATAGATGGCGCTTTCACAGCAGGTCATAACATACAGGGAGAGATTATTGTGCAAGAAGAATTGCTGCTAACGTTTCGTTCGCCTCCGCTGCCCTTTTTTATCGAATCGAATCGAAGCACTTATGAGGTTGGACAGGAGCATCCGAACCGGACGAATATCGGCGTGTTCGACTTGCTTTTTGTGCAGGAGGGCTCGCTTTATATTATAGAAGATAAAAATAAATGGACGCTTAAAGCAGGCGACGTGCTTATACTCCGTCCGGATAAGTGGCACGGCTCTTTCAAACCGTGCACGGAGGAGACGACGTTCGACTGGGTTCATTTTCAGACGGTGGGGGCATGGGAGGAAACCGAGGGGAGCCATAACGGCTCGCTGCGCGGCGACTATTATACGTATGCCATTCGGCTGCCGAAAAAAATGCATCTCTCTTTCCCTGACGAAGCGAAGCTGATCTTCTCGCAGCTGCACGAAGCGGCGCAAAGCTCGTCGCACGGCGCTTTCTGGGAGCGGCAGCAGCGATTTCTTCATTTGCTCCAAATGCTCGACGAAGGCTGGCGGTCTGATGCGGCAAGAGCTGGCGTGTCAGTCGCGGAGCGGGCGGCTGCTTATTTGAAAATGAACTATCGCAGCGTCATTACAAATACGATGCTGAGCGAGGCGCTGCAGCTGCATATCAATTACATTACACGCAGCATGACCGAGGTATTCGGCTGCACGCCGCAGCAATATTTGCTGTATTACCGGCTGGATCAGGCCAAACTGCTGCTCATTAAAACCGACTGGACGATCGCGCGCGTCGCCGAAGAGACGGGATTCCGCCAAACGGCGCATTTTTCGAGGCTTTTCGCCGCACAGACAGGTTTGCCGCCATTGCGTTTCAGGAAACGTTTTACAACGAATTAGTTGCCTGAGCGAATAGTTCATACCCCATTATGCAAATACTTGAAAAAGAGGAAAGCAGAAGGGGATGGACAAATGATTGAACGGTACTCAATTACAGCGGATGTCGGCGATATGGTCGATGCTTTTCAAGTTAAAAAGCTGGTTAACTGCTATACGAATCGATTTAACGTAGCGCCAACGCAGACCGTATCCATCGTCATGAACGATCGCTGGGGCGAAAGAATGATGCATGACGCGAGATGGGGACTGTTCCCATTCTGGGCAAAAGATTCGGTCAATGCGGATTGCGATACATTGTCAGATAAACGGTTTTTCGATCGGATGCTGCGGAAGCAGCGCTGCGTTATACCATGCAGCGGCTTTTTCGGCTGGCAGCAGCACGGCAAGGAGCGCGACCCGCGCGCGATGCATATCGTCGTGCCGAATCAGCGATTGCTTGGCATCGCCGGCTTCTATGACGAGTGGCGCAATTACAGCGGCGAGCTCGTCCGTGCGTTTACGATGCTGACAGCGCCGTCTTCGGGCGCGATGTCGCAATGGCAGCCTCGGGTGCCGATCATCCTCGACGAGGACGGCATGGAGGATTGGCTCGATCCGCGCTTGCAGGATTACCGCTCGCTTCGTAAGCATTTGGAGCCGCTGGAATCGTACCAGATGCGCGCTTATCCGGTGACGAACGCGATCGGCGACGAAGCGTATGAGTCGCCGGACTGCATCCGGGAGATTCGCCCGGATTTCGCGTAGCGAATGGGGAAGCCCGTTCCACCTGTATGGGGGAACGGGCTTTTTGCTGTGTGTGCGGGAGGGAGCGGTGGAGAGCGGTGGAGAGCGGCGCTCGTAATCTCGGTGTGGATGTGTGGTGCGGACATGGTGTGTAAGGCGGAAATTGGCCTTAGAAGCGTCGGAGTGGCAGAGTTGGCGGGTTCTAAGGCCGAAAATGGCCTTAGAGAAGGAGTGCAGCTACTATTCTCGGTGCTGGGTTGGCGTGTAAGGCGGAAATTGGCCTTAGAAGCGTCGGAGTGGCAGAGTTGGCGGGTTCTAAGGCCGAAAATGGCCTTAGAGAAGGAGTACAGCTACTATTCTCGGTGCTGGGTTGGCGTGTAAGGCGGAAATTGGACTTAGAAGCGTCGAAGTGGCAGAGTTGGCTGTCTCTAAGGCCGAAAATGGCCTTAGAGAAGGAGTGCAGCTACTATTCTCGGTGCTGGGGTGGCGTGTAAGGCGGAAAATGGCCTTATAGGCGTCGAAGTGGCAGAGTTGGCGGGTTCTAAGGCCGAAAACGGCCTTAGAGAAGGAGTGCAGCTACTATTCTCGGTGCTGGGGTGGCGTGTAAGGCGGAAAATGGCCTTAGGAGCGTCGAAGTGGCAGAGTTGGCGGGTTCTAAGGCCGAAAATGGCCTTAGAGAAGGAGTGCAGCTACTATTCTCGGTGCTGGGGTGGCGTGTAAGGCGGAAATTGGCCTTAGGAGCGTTGGAGTAACGGAGTTTGGGGCTCAAATGAGCTTAAAAAGGCAGTTTCGAATGAGGGATTCCTCAAATCGAAACTGCCTTTTCTAAGAAGTGCTGCTATTACTCAGCCAAGTAGAAATTGTACACTTTCCATTGGCCGTCGGACATTTTTTTCAGCAGGTAGGTGCCGTCTGTCGATTCATTGTCGATGCTGGTGTCTTCACCGTCAGTGACTGTAATTTTGTAGCTGCCGCCAGTCGATTCGACAACTGCGAAACGGTCTGTTTTGGAAATAACTTCAAGCTTCTGGTCGGCTACTTTCTCCATTTCAATGGATAGACCATCCTCGATAGCGAGAGGAAGCATTTCGGCAAAAGAAAGGCCCGAAGCCAATTGGTAGCCAGTTGTGTACTTCTCATACAGAGCGCCTAACTGATCGTAAGCTTTGTCTTTGTAAATTTGCAGCTCGGCAGCTTCATTATCAAGGATGACCGAAGTCAGAGCGCTGTCTTCCGGCAGGTTGCTATGCTGCAAATCCAAAGCGCGTTGCAGCATGACGACCGACTCTGCGCGAGTCGCGTTTGCAAACGGCTTGAACAGGTCGGCGGTGCTGCCTTTTACGATGCCGGCTTGGCTGGCTTGTTCAATGAATGGCGTTGCGAAGTAGTCAGGGACATCGACGAATTTTTTAGCTTCGCCTTCAAACGATACTGTCGACGCAAACGCGCGAACCACTAGCGTTGCGATCTCGCCGCGAGTAATTTGTTTTTCAGGTCCAAATTTTGTCTCGCTAAGACCGTTAACGATACCGAGGGAGCTTGCGACGCGAACCGGCTCTGCGTACCATCTGCTTTCTTCAACGTCGGTGAAGCTTTTGCCGGTTTCCTCGCTATGCAGATCCAGCACGCGAACCAGAATCGCGACAAACTCAGCGCGGCTGATCGAGTTATTCGGCTTGACTGTTATGATGCCTTCCTGATCTTTATATCCCCGAAGCAAGTCGGCATTGATGAAGTTGTCCAATTCATCGAAGGCCCAATGTTCATCGATATCGATTGGAAAATACATGTCCAAGGCAACGGCATCGGCTGCTTTGACGGAAGGGAGGTTCAATGGTAAAAGCATAAATGCGGATAGTGCGAGCATTAGAGCTGCGCGGTAAAACTTCTTTTTCATCTGGCTGGTTCCTCTCTCTGCTGGTGATTTTAAGTAGTGCCATTAGTAGAAGATATCAGAACAGAGAGGACGTTTCTATAGGAAAATGGTGGCGGGTTTGGTTAAAAGAATAGGCAATTTCGGCAGGAGGAGCTAGTGCTCTCGCTGTCCGAAATTGCCTTCTTAGACTAATGGGGGATAAAGAAATGAGAGATACAATAAACATGACGAGATAGAGACGATAGACGATGAAGTAAAAACAATAGCGAATATGATCATACAAGAGTTGGGTATATAGTGTGTTCTTGAAAGCAAAAAAGCTCCGAAGCGGTCGTTGCATTATCGCAACTGACCGTTAAGGAGCTTTTATAGTTAGTCGAGCTGAAGGTTAGCGGGATTGAAAGTTAACCTCGTAAAAAACGGCTAAGCAAGCGTGCGCTGCAGCTCGGAGGTGAGCAGCGGGACGACCTCGAACAGGTCGCCGACGATGCCGTAGTCGGCGACGCCGAAGATCGGGGCGTCCGGGTCTTTGTTGATCGCGACGATGACCCGCGACTGGCTCATGCCGGCCAGATGCTGAATCGCGCCGCTGATGCCGCAGGCGATATAGAGCTGCGGCGTCACGACTTTGCCGGTTTGCCCGATTTGCAGGGCATAACCGCAATAGCCGGCGTCGCATGCGCCGCGCGAGGCGCCGACCGCGCCGCCGAGCACGCCGGCGAGCGCTTGCAGCGGCTCAAAGCCCGCTGCGCTGCGCACGCCTCTGCCGCCGGAGACGACGACGTCGGCCTCGGCGAGGTCAAGCTGGCCGCCGGCACGGCGCACGAGCGAGCGCACGGCGGTGTACAGCGCCGGGACCGCGAAGGGCAGCGGCTGCACGGCGCCTTGGCGGTCGCCGCTGTCCGCAGCCTCGGCCGGAGGCAGGTTGTTCGGGCGCAGCGTGATGATCCACGCGCCGCCGCCCGGGGCAAAGCTGCGCCGCTCGAACGCCTTGCCGGCGTAGAGCGGGCGGGTAAAGACGGCGCCGCCATCGGCATCGAGCTCGATGGCGGTAACGTCGGCGATGTGGCCAGCGCCGCCGGCCGCGGCCAGCCGGGGCGCGAGCTCGCGCCCCGCAGCGGTGTGGCCGAGCAGCACGGCGTCCGGCCGCACTGCCTCAATAGCTGCGCTTATGGCGGCGATGTACGCCTCGGGCGCGTAGTCGCGCAGGGCCGGATCGTCGGCGATATGCACGACGTCCGCCCCGCGCGCGGCCAGCGCGGCCGCCTCTTCGGCCGCGCCGCCGGAGCAGGCGATAACGGCGTGCACCGCGCCGTCATCGCCTGCCAGAAGCCGCGCCGCGCCCAGCGCTTCGAGCGCGACGCGGCGCAGCTTTCCTGCTCTGCATTCAGCGAAAACCAATATTGTTCTAGCCATGTTAGCGATCTCTCCTCTCAGGCAGTGGAATGAGGGTCAAGGCTGCAGCTTAACCGCCGACTGCAGCAGACGCGCCAGCTCCGCCGCTTGCTCGGCGGCGCCGCCTGCAAGGCGCGTTCCCGCCGCTCGCGGCAAGGGCGGATACAATGCCGTCCGAGCCGTCCGCGCGGCTGCGGCGGCTTGCCATTCCGCGCCGAACTCATCGGTGTCGATCCGCACGAGCGGTTTTTTCTTCGCTTTCATAATTCCCGGCAGGGAAGGATAGCGCGGCTCATTGAGCCCTTGCTGCGCCGTAATGAGCGCAGGGAGCGGAATGGCAATCGTCTCTGTATCACCTTCCACATCGCGTTCCACAATGGCAAAGCGTGAAGCCGTTCCGGCCGAAGCGGCAGCGATAGCTCCCGACGCAGCGGCATCCGCCGTGCTCGCGATATCGAGCTTCACCGCTGCCGTCGCATGCGGCAGCCCAAGCCGCTGCGCCACTTGCAGCGCGACGCTGCCCGAGCCGGTGTCGACGGCAAACAGCCCCGCAAGCACAAGGTCCGGAGCTAAAGGGGTGATCGCTTCTGTAAGCGCGGCCGCAACGGTGAAGCTGTCACCTTCCGCAAGCGCGCCGTGACCTCCGCTGTCCAATCGGATCGCTTCGTCCGCGCCCATTGCAAGCGCTGTGCGCAGCGCTTCCTCCGACCGTTCGGAACCGACCGTGACGACGCGCACTTGTCCGCCGTGCAGCTCGCGCTGGCGCAGCGCTTCCTCTAAAGCGTATTCGTCATAAGGGTTGATGACGAGCTTCGCGCCTTCGCCCGATACGGCGCCTGCCGGCGTAACGATAATCTTTTCCTCTGTATCGAAGGTTTGCTTCAATAGAACAACAATATTCAGCATGCCTCTGAACCCCTCTCTTAACAAGCAGCTTTACAAGCATGGTTCATACACTCCTGCGCTGCCAGCCTCGGACATAGCCGAAGCTCGGCTAACCTTACTTCCATCAGTGCTACGATATGTGCAAAAAACGGCAAATAGACCGCTTTCCAGCTCTCATGGCGCGGCATGTTCGCGTGACTCGGTTCATATACTTGGAGCACCGCGTCTATTTTTTTTGAAAGCGCTTTAAAGCTTGTCCAAAGGTGAGGGACGGAAGGGGGCGAAGCGCATGGCGGCAGCTCTTGAATGGCTGGTGGAGCACGGTGCAGAAGCGGCGCGCTGGGCGGGCTTTGCGGCAGCGGTGCTGCTCGCCGGATATGCATTTGCAGCAGTAATAATCAGACGGATCGGGTACATAAGGCTCGGCAGGCCCGCCCGGTTCGACTGGCTGCCGGGCAGGACGAAGGAAAAACCGGGAGAGGACTCGCAGCAGGAGGCTGCTCGGCAGGAACGGCTGGAGAGGGGAGGATGGGCGCAGGCAGGCTCGGAAAGCCGAATTCCGCCTGCGAAGCCGTCTGCTGCGCCGCCTCCGATGCAGTCCGAGGCGAAAAGGCCGTCTTTTGCCGCCCAGATGTTCGGCCACCGCAAGCTGCTTCACGATTTGCGGAGCGGCATGATGCACTTGATTTATTTTTACGGCTTTATTGTGCTTCAATTCGGCGCAGCGGATCTCATCTGGAAAAGCTTGAGCGGAAGCCCTATTCCGTTCCCGTACTACAATGGCTTCGCGCTTAGTCAGGAGATCGCCGTATCGCTGGTGCTGCTTGCCGTGCTGTACGGCGCGTACAGGCGCTATCTGGAACGGCTGCCCAGGCTCAAACGAGGCTGGAAGCCGTCGCTCGTCCTCTGGTTCATCGGCACGCTGATGCTGAGCGTACTGTTTACGCTCGCTTTCGAACGGTTGGCGCACAGCAGCGACAGCGTTCCCGAGCGATTCGCTCCCGTGTCGGCGGCGATGGCGGAGGGGCTGCGCGCAATTGGCGTTCCGCTTGGCGGCTTGGCTGCGGATATCGGCTACGAGCTGTTCTGGTGGCTGCATTTGGCCGTGCTGCTTTCTTTCCTTGTGTACGTGCCGCAGTCGAAGCATTTTCATCTGCTGACGGGACCGGCGAATTTGTGGCTTCGCCGCCGCTCTCCGGTCGGCACGCTGGCGCCGCTTAATTTGGAGGACGAGGAAGCCGAATCGTTCGGCGCCGGGGCGGTCGAGCATTTTTCGCAGAAGCAGTTAGTCGATCTGTACGCATGTGTGGAATGCGGCCGCTGCACGAATGTGTGTCCCGCATCGAATACCGGCAAGCTGCTGTCGCCGATGCATCTTATGGTAAAGCTTCGCGACCATTTGACGGAAAAAGGAGCCGCGATTACGTCGAAGTCGCCGTGGATTCCGCGTTCGATGGGAGGCCGCCTCGCAGGCGCGCATGTGATGGGGGCGGCGCTGCCGGCATGGGAGGAGGGCTTCGAAGGAAGCATGACCTCTATCGCGCCGACGATGGCGGCGCAAGCGCAGGCGTGGAGCGTGAGGGAAGCGGCGGACGCAACGGAGGCGCAATTGATCGGCGACGTGATGACCGAGGAGGAATTGTGGTCGTGCACGACCTGCCGCAATTGCGAGGAGGTATGCCCTGTCGGCAACGAGCATGTCGACAAAATCATCGACATGCGCCGCTATCTCGTGCTGATGGAAGGACGGCTTCCGACCGACGGGCAGCGCGCGCTGCAAAATATCGAACGCCAAAGCAACCCGTGGGGGCTGCCGCGCGGGGAGCGGGCCGCTTGGATTGAAGATTGCGAGAGCAAGACCGGCATTCGCGTGCCGACGATGCAGGAGCTGCGAAAAACGGCGGCAAAGCGGGCGTCAGGAGCACGGAGCGGACTGGAAACGGCAATGGCAACGAAAGCGGCAGCGGGAGCAAGCGGCAATGGGGCGTCGGCTGCGGTCGCAGAGCCGCACGCTCCGGAGCTTTTGTTGTGGGCGGGCTCGATGGGAGCGTACGATACGCGCAGCCGGCGCGTGCTGTACGATGTCGTACGGCTGCTCGAACGCGCGGGCGTCTCGTTCGCGACGCTTGGATTGGAAGAGCGCAGCTCGGGCGATACGGCGAGACGCATTGGCAACGAGCTGCTTTTTCAAGAGCTGTGCCGCGAGAACATCGGGACGATCGAGAAGTACGGCGTTACCCGCATCGTCACTGTATGTCCGCATACGTACAACGCCTTCAAGAAAGACTATCCCGATTTCGGATTAGCGCCGGACGTTGTCGTCGAGCATCATACGGAGCTGCTGGCACGGCTGTTGGAAGAAGGACGGCTAAAGCCGCTCTATCCGCTGCGGGAACGCGTCACCTATCACGACTCCTGCTACTTGGGGCGCTATAACGGCGTATACGATGCTCCCCGGGAGGTGCTTCGCGCTATTCCAGGCGTGCAGTTGAAAGAAATGGAGCGTTCTCGCGCGAACGGCATGTGCTGCGGGGCGGGCGGCGGACTGATGTGGATGGAGGAGCAGAGCGGCGTGCGGGTGAATGCGGCGCGAACGTCGCAAGCTCTGGAAGTGAAGCCGTCCGTTATCGGCTCGGCATGCCCGTACTGCCTGACGATGATGGAGGACGGCCTCAAATCGCTGAATGCGGATGAGCGGGTGGCGGCGCGGGATGTGGCGGAGCTGCTGGCGGCCAGCGTGTTCGGATCGGAGCAGGCGGACGGGAGCTGACGGCGGAGTTCATGAGTCGGGGCTGTGCGAGTATGGGATAAGGGATAGGGGATAAGGGATAAGACACTCGCAGGGTCGTATGGAGCACCCAATGAAGTGGGGAAACCGGCGAGAAGGCGGGCTATGCGGGAGTCATGAGGGCAACCACGCTTTTATAGCGAAAAAAAAGGGGTTGATGCATTTGTCGAACAATCGTGCGGACGCGGTTCGCCGCGCTGCGGTTATCGGTTCCGGCGTGATGGGGGCGGGAATTGCCGCGCATCTTGCGAATGCGGGCATGCGAGTGCTGCTGCTCGACATTATTCCGCCTTCATTAACCGCAGAGGAAGAGCGGATCGGGCTGACGCTCCACCATACGCAGGTGCGCAATCGGCTGGCGCAAACGGCGCTTCAGCGTTTGATCAAGGCGCAGCCCGCAGCGCTGTACGATCCGTCGTTTGCCGAACGGATTACGGTCGGCAATGTAGAGGATCAGCTGCAAGAACTGGCGGGCGTCGATTGGATTGTCGAGGTCGTCGTCGAGCGGCTCGACGTGAAGCGGGAGCTGCTGGAGCGGATCGAGTCGGTATGGTCGCCGGGGACGATCGTCACGACCAACACGTCGGGGCTGTCGGTGGCGGCGATGGCCGAGGGGAGGAGCGAGGCGTTCCGGCGGCATTTTGCGGCTACGCATTTCTTCAATCCTCCGCGCTATATGAAGCTGGTGGAGGTCGTTCCGACAGCGGATACCGATCCGGCGATTGTCGCGAAGCTGACGGAGCTGTGCGAGAAAAGGTTGGGCAAAGGCGTAGTGCTCGCCAAGGATACGCCGAATTTTATCGCCAACCGGATCGGGACGTACGGTATGGTCGTCACGCTGGAGGCAGTTCAACGCCATGGTCTGACGGTGGAGGAGGCGGACGCGCTGACCGGGCCTGCGATGGGCCGACCGAAAACGGCGACGTTCCGGATGCTTGATCTCGTCGGGCTCGATACGCTGCTGCATGTGCTGGACAATGTACGGGAGCGGAGCGATGATCCGGCGGAGAAGGCGGCTTTTGCGCGGCCGCTTATTCTGGAGCAGCTCGTTGCCTCGGGACGGCTTGGGGAAAAAAGCGGCAGCGGCTTTTTCCGCAAGGTGAAGCGCGAGGGCGGAGGGAGCGACATCGAGTCGCTCGACCTGGAGACGTTGTCTTATGCGCCAAGGAGGCAGATCAGTTCGACTGTGATCGATGCGGCGAAAGCGGCAAAAGGGGCTGCCGGCAAAGTGAAGGCGCTGCTTGCGGCCGAGCCGGGAAGCCGGTACTCGCTCTTTGCCTGGGAGACGATCAAGCGCACGCTGCTCTATTCCGCCAAGCTGAACGGAGAGATCGCCGATTCGTTAGTCGAAATCGACCGTGCGATGAAATGGGGCTTCAACTGGGAGCTTGGCCCGTTCGAGCTGTGGGATGCGATTGGGCTGCGTTCGTCCGTCGAGCGCATGCAAAGCGAGAGCGAGGAGGTGCCAGCGTGGGTGCTGCAGTGGCTTGAAGCCGGTAATGAGAGCTTTTACCGCGCGGCGGGCGCGGACGCTGGAGAGGAACCGATACGTTTCTACGCGTCGGTTGCGACGGGGCTATATGAGAAGGAACGCGTGTCGGCGGACGAGATTTCATTAGCGGCGTTAAAAAAAACCGGCAACCGCACGGTGCTGCGAACGTCCGGCGCTAGTCTGATCGACATTGGAGACGATGTCGTGTGCCTTGAATTTCATTCGCCGAACAATGCGATCGGCGGCGATATTTTGACGGCGATCAGGCAGAGCGCTGAGGAAGTGAGCCGCAATTGGCGAGGGCTGGTCATTGCGAACGAAGGACGCAACTTCTGTGTAGGGGCCAATCTGATGCTGCTGCTGATGGAGGCGCAAAGCGGCGAATGGGAAGAGGTGGAGGATATAATCCGCCTGTTCCAGTCCAGCATGCTCAGCTTGAAGCGGCTTGACCGGCCGATTGTCGCCGCGCCTCACCGGATGACGCTTGGCGGCGGCGTTGAAGCTTGCCTGCCGGCGGATCAGATTATTTATTCGCCGGAGACGTATTTTGGGCTGGTGGAGACGGGGGTTGGCCTCATTCCGGCGGGCGGGGGCTCCAAGGAAGCGGCGGTGCTGGCGGCCGAACGGGCGGCTGGCGGCGATATTCAGCCGCATTTAAATGCGCTATTCGAAACGGTAGCGCTTGCAAAAACATCCTCAAGCGGCTTCGATGTCGGCCGCATCGGGCTGAAACGCCCGCAGGACCGGGTTATTGCGCGGCAGGATGCGCGGATTGCCGAGGCGAAGCGGGCTGTGCTTGAGCTGGACCGGGCGGGCTACGCACCGCCGCAGGAGAAGCGCGTCCGCGTCGCCGGCCGCGAAGGCAGAGCGGTGCTGCAGCTTGGCGTGCAGAGCTTGCGGCTGAGCGGCCAAGTGAGCAAGCATGACGCGCTGATCGGCGCCAAGCTGGCGCATGTGATGGCGGGAGGCAACGCCGCGCCGGGAGCCGAGGTGAGCGAGCAATATTTGCTCGATCTGGAAGTTGAAGCGTTCCTGAGCCTGTGCGGAGAACGCAAAACGCAGGACCGGATGAGCCACATGCTCGCGACCGGAAAGCCGTTGCGGAATTAGCGGCGTGCTGGCGTGTTGGCGTGCTGGTGTGCTGGCTGGCGGGTTAGCAGACTGCAGTCAGCAGCTGTATACAGCAGATTCGATTATTAGGGAGGTGAGCCGATGGGGACGGCGGATAAACGATTTAGCGACGATGACCGCGACGCGGTCATCGTATCGGCGGTGCGGACGGCGGTCGGCAAAGCGAAAAAAGGCAGCCTTGCCGACACTCGCGCCGAGGACATGGGGAGAGCGGTGCTGATCGCCGCGCTGGAACGGGCGCCGGGACTGACAGCGGAGGAAGTCGAGGATGTCATTATCGGCTGCGCGATGCCCGAAGGCGAGCAGGGGCTTAATATGGCGCGTGTTATCGCGCTGTATTCCGGTTTCCCGGTGACGACTCCGGCCGTCACAGTCAACCGTTTTTGCGCCTCCGGCTTGCAGGCAATCGCGTACGCGGCCGAGCGCATCAAGCTCGGCGAAGCGGAAGCCATTGCCGCCGGCGGCGTAGAGAGCATGAGCCATGTGCCGATGTCCGGCTTCAAGCTCGCTCCGCATCCGGGCATCGCCGATACGATGCCGGAAGTGTACATGGGCATGGGCCACACCGCCGAGGAGGTGGCCCGCCGCTATAACGTGAGCCGCGCCGCCCAGGATGCATTTGCGGCTGCGAGCCATCGCAAGGCGGCGGACGCGATTCAGTCCGGCCGCTTCAAGGAAGAGATCGTGCCGATCGCGGCGCGGCGTTCCGGCGTTAACGAAGCCGGACGACCGTACGAGAGCACGATCGCTTTTGATACGGACGAGGGCGTCCGTCCGGAGACGTCGCCGGAGACGCTGGCGCCGCTCAAGCCGTCCTTCGCCCGCGAAGGTACGGTAACGGCGGGCAACGCGTCGCAAATGAGCGACGGGGCGGCGGCGGTCATCGTCATGAGCCGCGCCCGCGCCAAGCAGCTTGGGCTACAGCCGCTCGCTGCGTTTAGAGGTTTCAGCGTCGCAGGCGTCGCTCCCGAGGTCATGGGCATCGGCCCGATTGAAGCGGTGCCGAAGTTGCTTGCCAAAACGGGCGTCGAGCTGGGCGAGATCGATCTGTTCGAAATCAACGAGGCGTTCGCGGCTCAATGCGTGCCGATTATCGAACAGCTTGGCATTGACCCGGACAAAGTGAATGTGAACGGAGGCGCTATCGCGCTTGGGCATCCGCTCGGCTGTACCGGCGCGAAGCTGTCCGTATCGCTGATTCACGAGCTAAGGCGGCGCGGCGGCGGATTGGGCATCGTGACGATGTGCGTTGGCGGCGGGATGGGCGCGGCAGGTTTGTTCGAGGTCTATGGAAACGAGCCGTAAGCGTTAGTTGGCGTGGCAGTTCGGCAGATAGTTAGTTGATGATTGTTGAACAGAGTAGCAGTCTAGCAGCAGAACAGTCGATCGCGGCGGTAACGTGGCAGGTTGGCGGACTAACTAATTTGTTTGTGGAATTGGCAATTAGCGAAGCAGATTCGCAATATAACGAATCTAAATTCGCTAATTGAAGCCTCGGAATGCAGTGCTGCACTCATAGCGAAGGGAACTTCGCAATTAGAGAAACTGCGTTCCCGAACAGCGAAAATTAGTTCGCTATTGAACGCAGCGAGCTGCTGAATGGCGCGAATAGCGAAATTCAGTTCGCTAAATAGCGAGGCGGGTTCGCTAACCGTGCAGCGGCGGAGGGAGGGCGAAGGCAGCGTGGAGCCAGGAGAAAGGCTTTGTCGAGCCGTGCAGCAAGGCTAGTAGAGGTTAATTGCCAAGTTTGAGTTTAGCGGCAGTCTTGCGGATAGTTAGTCGATGATTGTTGAACAGAGTAGCAGTCTAGCAGCAAAGCAGTCGATCGCGGCGATAACGTGGCAGGTTGGCGAACTAACTAACTTGTTTGTGGATTTGGCAATTAGCGAAGCAGATTCGCAATATAACGAATCTAAATTCGCTAATTGAAGCCTCGGAATGCAGTGCTGCACTCATAGCGAAGGGAACTTCGCAATTAGAGAAACTGCGTTCCCGAACAGCGAAAATTAGTTCGCTATTGAACGCAGCGAGCTGCTGAATGGCGCGAATAGCGAAATTCAGTTCGCTAAATAGCGAGGCGGGTTCGCTAACCGTGCAGCGGCGGAGGGAGGGCGAAGGCAGCGTGGAGCCAAGAGAAAGGCTTTGTCGAGCCGTGCAGCAAGGCTAGTAGAGGTTAATTGCCAAGTTTGAGTTTAGCGGCAGTCTTGCGGATAGTTAGTCGAGGATTGTTGAACAGAGTAGCAGTCTAGCAGCAAAACAGTCGATCGCGGCGATAACGTGGCAGGTTGGCGGACTAACTAATTTGTTTGTGGAATTGGCAATTAGCGAAGCAGATTCGCAATATAACGAATCTAAAATCGCTAATTGAAGCTTCGGAATGCAGTGCTGCACTCATAGCGAAGGGAACTTCGCAATTAGAGAAACTGCGTTCCCGTACAGCGAAAATTAGTTCGCTATTGAACGCAGCGAGCTGCTAAATGGCGCGAATAGCGAAATTCAGTTCGCTAAATAGCGAGGCGGGTTCGCTAAGCTAACCGTACAGCGGCGAGGCGCGAAGGCAGCGTGGAGCCGGGAAGCAAGGTCAGTTCGCTAAGCGAACAACGGCGAGGCGAGTAGGAGCAGGTTGTCGGAAAGCAAGGTTAGTTCGCTCAGGCTGCAGCGGCGAGGCGCGAAGCAGCATGCGAGGAAATCGAGCCGCAGGTTCGCGCTTGGGTTACTAATTTCGCATATCAAGTAACGCTGACGGAGGAGCTGGGCTATGAGCTTTAGCGAGATGTTGGCGAACGGGAAGGGAGACAAGCGGCATGACGGATAAAATTCGATTTGGCGGCCGGTTTGTCGTGGAGGACGCACTGCCGTCGGCAACGGTGACTCCGGAGGATTTCACGGAGGAGCAACGAATGATGGCGCGCGTGGCGGAGGAGTTTGTCGAAGGAGAAATTGCTCCGAATGACGAGAAAATCGAAGGTCTGGACTATGACTTGACCGTCAAACTAATGCGTCAGGCGGGCGAGCTCGGCCTGCTCGGCGCCGATGTGCCGGAGGCCTACGGCGGCCTTGGCCTCGACAAGGTGAGCACGACGCTGCTCTCCGAAACGCTGGCGCGGGCATCCTCGTTCGCCCTGTCGGTCGGCGCGCATACCGGCATCGGTACGCTGCCGATCGTCTTTTTCGGCACGCCGGAGCAGAAGCGGCGCTACTTGCCGAAGCTGGCGACCGGCGAACTGATCGCCGCCTACTGCCTTACGGAACCGGCCTCCGGCTCCGATGCGCTAGGCGCCAAAACGACGGCAAAACTGTCTGAGGACGGCAAGCATTATGTGCTGAACGGTTCGAAGCTGTATATTACGAACGCCGGTTTTGCGGATGTTTTTATCGTGTATGCGAAGGTGGACGGGGAAGCTTTCTCCGCGTTTATCGTGGAACGCTCGATGCCTGGCTTCAGCATTGGTCCCGAGGAGCACAAAATGGGGATCAAAGGCTCGTCGACCTGCCCGCTTTATTTCGAGGACGTCGCCGTTCCGGTCGAGAATGTGCTTGGGCAAGTCGGCAAAGGCCATCAGATCGCCTTCAACATTCTCAACATCGGACGGTTCAAGCTCGGCGCAGGCTGCGTCGGCGGCGCCAAAGAGACGATCGGCCTTGCTGCTAAATATGCCAATACGCGCAAGCAGTTCGGCCGCGCCATTTCCTCATACCCGCTCATTGGAGCGAAGCTCGCCGATATGAACATCCGCACCTTCGTGCTGGAGAGCATGGTGTACCGGACAGCGGGCTGGATCGACGGCATGCTTCGTACGACCGATGCGGAAGCGGATGCCCCGGACGCTGGCGCGCTTGCCGCGAAGGCGATCAGCGAGTACGCGATCGAATGCTCGATGGTCAAGGTGTTCGCCTCGGAAACGCTCGATTACGTTGCGGATGAGGGGGTGCAAATTCACGGCGGCTACGGCTACATCCGTGAATACAAGGTAGAGCGGATATACCGCGATTCGCGGATTAACCGGATTTTTGAAGGGACGAATGAAATTAACCGGATGCTCATTCCAGGCACGCTGCTCAAAAAAGCTTTAAAAGGCGAGCTCCCGCTGCTCCAAAAAGCGCAGGCGCTCCAAGCCGAGCTCCTTCAGCCGATGCCGGTGCCGTCGTTCGACGAGCCGCTTGCGAAGGAAGCCTACCGCATCTCGCAAGCGAAAAAAGCGTTCCTCGCCGTTGGCGGACTGGCCGTGCAAAAGCTCGGAACGCGAATCGAGCAGGAGCAAGAGACGCTTTGCGCGCTTGCGGACATTATGATTCAAATTTTTGCCGCAGAGAGTGCGCTTCTGCGATCGCAAAAGCTTACGGCAATCGGCTCCGCCGACAACGCGATTGAAATGACGGAAGTGTTCGTGCAGGAAGCGCTAGATCGGATTGAGTCGATCGCCAAGGGCGCGCTCGCTGCGCTGGAGCGGGGCGACGGCCTGCAAATGCAGCTTTCTGTGCTGAAAAAACTGATGCGGGCGCCAATTGCCGATACGGTGGCGAAAAAGCGGAGCATCGCAGCGCGCGTCATTCGCGGGGAGCAATACATTGTGTAGGAGGGGGAACGCTTTATGGATCCGTTCAATAAGGAACGTCCGCTTGTACCCGAGGATCGGCAGGAGCCGACCGCATCCGCACCCGATGAACAGGCCATACCGCTACAACAGGAAAATACCGAGTCCGCGCAGCCATTAGAAGCAATCGATTCGTCTATATCGGAACCGCAGGAACCGCAGGAACCCGAACCCGAAGCGTCGGTGCCGCCGCCGAGGCCGCATATTTCCGACCGCGATTACGCCGTTCCAAGGCCGTGGCTCGGCAGCTACCCAGAACAGGTTCCGTCGTCGCTCGAATACCCGAGCCATAACATCGCTCATTTCCTAATTCGAGCCGCCGACAAATACCCGAACCATGAGGCGGTATATTTTCTCGGCAAATCGTTAAGCTACCGGGCGCTTTACCAAGAATCGTGCCGCATTGCGAACGGGCTCATATCCCTCGGCATCGCCAAGGGCGACAGGGTCGCGATCATGCTGCCGAACTGTCCGCAGGCGGTTGCTTCGTACTTCGCCGTCCTGCTTATCGGAGCTGTCGTCGTCCAGACCAACCCGCTGTACGTGGAACGGGAGCTGAAGCATCAGCTGTCCGACAGCGGCGCCGTCGCGATCATTACGGTCGACTTGCTCTACAACAGGCTGGCTCGCGTTCGCGGCGAGCATCCGGAGACGGGGCCGCTGCCGGATTTGCGCCACGTCATTGTCACCTCTATTAAAGACGGCCTGCCGTTTCCGAAAAACTTGCTTTACCCGATCAAACAACGCCGGGAAGGGTTCCGCGCGGACATTCCGTACGGCCGTCACGGCGTGATCGCTTACCGCCGCCTGCTGGCGGGAAGCTCCAGCCTGCCTGTCGTTTCAGCGACGGAAGCTGACGATCTTGCGCTGCTGCAATATACGGGCGGTACGACCGGAACGCCGAAAGGGGTGATGCTGACCCATCGCAATTTAGTCGCCAACTGCATGCAGACATCGGCATGGTGCTATAAAATCGAAGACGGCAAAGAACGGTTTCTGGCGGCTTTGCCTCTATTCCACGTGTTTGGATTAACGGTATTAATGAATATGTCCGTTCTAATAGCGGGTACGCTCATCCTGCTGCCAAGATTTGAGACAGCGACGGTGCTGGAGACGATCGCGAAGCTGAAGCCGACGATTTTTCCGGGAGCGCCTACGATGTACATCGCACTGATCAATCATAAAAATGCGAGCCAAAAGGATCTTTCCTCTATTGAAATGTGCATCAGCGGATCGGCGGCGCTGCCGCTCGAGGTACAGGATCAATTCGAGGCGTTGACCAGAGGCCGCTTGATCGAAGGCTTTGGGCTGACAGAGGCGTCGCCGGTCACGCATGCCAATCCGATCTGGGATAAGCGCAAAATCGGCACGATCGGCTTGCCGCTCCCGGATACGGAAGCAGCGATCGTCGACGCTGAGGGACATTTTCTGCCAGCGGGGGAGGTTGGAGAGCTTGTGCTGAGAGGACCGCAGGTGATGCCGGGCTATTGGAATCACCTTGAGGAATCGGCGCATACGCTCAGGAACGGCTGGCTGCATACGGGCGATCTCGCCTCGATGGATGAGGAGGGCTATTTTACAATCGTCGATCGGATGAAGGATGTCATCATTGCCGGCGGCTTCAACATTTACCCTCGCGAGGTGGAGGAGGCGCTGTTCGAGCATCCGGCTGTCATGGAGGCCGCCGCCGTTGGCGTCAAGGACCCTTACAGGGGCGAGACGGTGAAAGCTTTTATCGTGCGAAAAGAAGGCTTGGACGTTACCGAAGAAGAACTCGACGCCTGGTGCAGAGAACGGCTGGCCGCTTTTAAAGTGCCTCGCTTGTACGAATTCAGGGACAGCTTGCCGAAAACGATGATCGGAAAGGTGCTGCGCCGCAAGCTGCTGGAAGAGATCGCGGCAGAGGAAGCCGAGGATGGCAAGAACTGATTGAGTCCGGCTCGATAGGCAAGGAAAGGTTGTGATTGCGCGTGTCTTTTGAAGGCGATCGTCAATGGGATGATGCGTCCAGCTTTATAGCCGGTCTCGGGGAGCAGGCGCAGCAAACGTTCTGGGGCGATCTGGGCTGCGAAGTCGTTCGAGCGGATGGGCAAAAAGCGGTCATTAGCTTGAAAGCGGAACAGCGTCATTTGAACCTGCTCGGCATCGTTCATGGCGGCGTGCTGATGTCGTTAATCGACAATGCGATGGGGCTTGCCGTCATGCTGGCCTATCGCGATCAAAAAACGGTGACAGCTAACATGAATACGCACTTTTTGGAAAATACTAAGAAAGGGACGCTTTATTGCGAAGGCTCCATCATGCATCGGATCGGACGGACGATTACGCTGCAGGCCAGCGTGACGAACGAGGAAGGCCGGCTTATCGCCTGGGGGAGCGGAGCTTACCGGATTGTGACCCGGACGGGATAATATTTTGCCGGCGAGGCGGTCGCGGCGGCTTGCTGTCGACCATCCAATTCGATATAATTTGTCCTATATATGGAAATGTGACGTTTTAATAAATGTGTGAAAAAGCGATTTGAATTTGCCGATAAATATAGTGTGACTTTGACCTTGATATCTAGTGGAAAGGAGGCGGAAATATGGTTGACGGCTGGGTTACGATGCTGATGCTGGCATTTGGAATTATAGTCGCTGTTATTGGAGTCACTGCCTATTTGCGAATGTTTAATAAGGAGAAAAGCCTTTCTTCCTCCCATTCTTCAATCGATATTCCGCCTCCGTTGTCTAGACATACAGCGCCGGAGGAAGATCGGTCTTCCGACGAGCGGCAAGGAAGATAGGGACCATAGAACTAATATGGGCATGAATGTCAATTGAATACTTTTACAATCGTCCCGATAATGTTATAATAGTAAGAAAAATGCAAACATTGTGACTCATTCACCATGGAGTTGCCTGCACCGATCGGGGGTTTTGCGTTGTTAGCGCCGCATCCGTTCTCGGATTTTGTTGTTTAGGACGACCATCCAACGTATAGGGGAGGAGATTTCATGGCAAAGCATAGCCAGAATGAAGTCAAGGAAAGCCTGAAGGAACTCACGAGAATTTTTCAGCCTAAGGACCCGCGCAAATTTGTACGGGACTACATTCGGAAATACCGAATTACGGGCGGATATGAAGATGAGTTAACGATGTTGGTCGAGGACGAGATGGGGAAGCATAACTCATCGGTCGGATAATGTGCAGAAAATAATGGCTTTGTGTCTGTCGATGACAGATGCAAAGCCTTTTTGTTTTTTCAGGGCGATTCATTTCAACGCAATACGAGCTTTGACGCCAAGGGGGCGCCAGCCGTAAGCGATTGTAGCGGATGTTGTCGCATAATTTTCATAAATTGGACGCTGTAACACGTTATGTTCGGTCTGTTCTTCGAATAGGGTGTTCATAGGGGGGATGCCTGACATGGCGATGGAATTAAAGTCCAAGGACGAGATTCGGTCTATTCGAAAAGCAGGGCAAATTGTAGCTGCCTGCCACAAAGCGATTGCCAAGCGAATCGCTCCCGGAGTGACAACACTCGAGATTGACCGTTTTGCCGAACGTTTCATGCTGGAGCGGGGAGCGTACCCTGCCCAAAAGGGATACAAAGGGTATCCCTATTCGATATGCGCCTCGGTCAACGAGGTCGTGTGCCACGGCTTTCCGGACATGGTACCGCTTTCGCAGGGCGATATCGTCACTATCGATATGGTCGCGGATGTGGACGGCTGGAAGGCCGATTCGGCATGGACCTATGCAATCGGCACCCCTTCCAGGGAGACCGGCCGATTGTTGAAAATGACCAAGCTCGCATTAAACCGCGGCATAGCCGAAGCGAAGCCGGGCAACAGGCTGGGCGACATCGGCCATGCGATTCAGCAGTGCGCGGAGCAGGCCGGGTTGCGCGTTATTACGAGCTTTACCGGACATGGCATCGGAAGGCTGCTGCATGAGCCGCCGCAGGTCGATTCCAAGGGCCGCGCCGGTCACGGGGAGCGATTAAGAGAAGGCATGGTTATTACAATTGAACCGATCCTGACGATCGGCAACGCAAACGTATACATCGGCACGGACGGCTGGACGGCCAGAACGATCGACGGCACCATGTCGGCGCAATTTGAACATACAGTGGCTATTACGGAATTGGGGCCGGTTGTGCTGACCCGTTAAACGGCTGCCTGGAGAGAAGCATTCGATTCGAGAAGAGAACCTCGCCGGCGGCGGGGTTTTCGCCATATATGCAGGCACAATTTGGTATACTGATAATAGATGAATGACTTGGAAAGAAAAGAGGCGAGCGGCGAATGTCGGGATGGCTGGCAAGGCTGCGTAAAGGCTATGGCAAGAAGCTTATCACACTGCATGCGTGGAACGGCTGGATCGTCGTCATCCTTGCCGTCAGCGGCCTCGTGCTGCTGGGCGGTTTTTGGCGCGGGGTGCTTGGCGAAGGACGCGTATGGCTCAAAGGGCTGCATATCGTCGTTGGCATCGCTTCTATTGCGCCTGTGCTATATTACTTGCTGCTCGCAGGGAAGCACTGGAAGCAGCTGCGAGAGAAGCCGTGGCAGCGGTTTAACGTGCTTGTTGTGCTGGGGCTGCTGGTTGGCTGGTTTTTGTCCGGCATGCTGCTATGGCAGCATCGAGCCGTCGGTCCGGCATGGTCGAACACGGCGCTTGTTGCGCATGATTTGCTCACATGGATTGGACTGCCTTACATCATCTATCACTCCATCACTCGGGCGAAGTGGCTGAAAGAGCCTGCGAAGCGGACGATTCGCGGCGAGGATGGGCGACGGGCTGCGGGCGAGCGACAGGACTTTGGCGGTTTAGCTGGCGAGGGCGCTGTAGAGAATACAGGAATGCATCCTGCGGCTGGGCCGCAGGCGGTTTATGGGCGCAGAACCGTCATCAAGTGGTCGATCGGCGCGGGGCTGGCGGTCATTGTCGGGCCATCTTTTTTGCAGTGGATGGGCGGCGTTCTAGGCTCCAGCCTTGGGGGCGGCAAGAGTATCGACGAAATCGTCAGCAGAGACGGCAACCGGCTTCTGCCAGCGCCGGAGCCGCTGCCTGCGTCATTGCCGCCGACTGGCGGAGGGGCGAAAGGCAACTTCCGCATCTACACCGTCACGCCGATTCCGGCGTTTGACAACAGCAATTGGTCTTTCACGATTGACGGACTGGTCGACAAGCCGATGAAGTGGAATTGGGAGCAATTCGTGGCATTAAATCGGACCGTGCAGGTGAGCGATTTTCACTGCGTGACGGGGTGGTCCGTGTACAGCAATACGTGGGAAGGCATTCCGCTGAAGCAGCTGCTGAAGGAGGCTGGCGTACAGGCTGGTGCGCAGACGGTGAAGTTCTATTCGGGCGACCAAGTCTATACCGACACGCTGACACTGGAGCAAGCCGATATGGACGATGTCATAGTCGCGGTCCTGCATGACGGCAAACCGATCCCGAACGAGCTCGGCGGTCCGGTGCGCTTGATCGTGCCGAAGATGTATGCGTACAAATCCGTTAAATGGCTGAGCCGGATTGAATTGATCGAAGGCGAGCATGTCGGGTACTGGGAAGCGCGCGGTTATGCGAATGATGCTTGGGTGTAGAGCGGGTTGGGATGAAGGTGGAGATGAGAAGGTGAGGTTGAAATGGTGCGATTTTTGGCGGTGGAATTATTGGGGGAATGAACAGTGTGGTTGTTATGATTTGCCGGCTTCTATTAATCTTGCTGTTGGCAGAAATTATATAGAATAAACCTCGTAGCAAACAGGAGGGGATTAAATTGTAGAACGATATTGGAGTTTCATTGTGTAACTATTGCACTAGTAAAAAGAAATATATGATAACATAGTTATAATAACTTTTTGGAGGAACATATGGGACTAATAGATAATATTGGAGATTTTGGTGCGATTGATGCCGAGAATGATGATCGTTTATTTGAGTACTTCATTCAGTCAGATTCATTAAAGCGTATTACTAATGAAAAAAGAAGAATCATAATTGGTAGGAAAGGTTCAGGAAAAACAGCACTATACAAATTTTTATCAAAAGCAGATACTAATAAGCTGACTTCTGCATTATTATTCCGTGATTACCCATGGAAAGTCCATGATCAATTTGCAAATGATAATGTCTCAGAGAGAGAAAGTTATGTTAACTCATGGGAATTTCTGATATATGTCGAGTTGGCGAAGCTTATTGTTAAGGATATTGACCAATATAGTTTTTTTCAGAAATTTAAAGTAAAGAAAATTAGAAAATGGTTAAAGAAGAGTTGGGGATCAAGTAATTTTGAACATAAAGAAACAATGAGTCCTAAGAGTTGGGATTTTACGCTTTCTCCTCAAATAATGGGTAACGGCATTGGATCGATTTCTAGGAAAGACGCGCCTAAGAATTTAGGAGGTACTATAGGAGAGGTAAATAAAAAACTTTTAGCAGCACTACTTCCTTTTATGAAAAAAGAGAAGAAGTATTCTTTATTATTTGATGAGTTAGATTTAAGTTATGACCCTAAAGATAAAAAATACTTGACGAGAATCATTGGTCTATTAATAGCTGCATATAATATTAATTCCTATTTTCAAGATAAAGAGATAAATGCCGGGGTCTATGTTTTTTTACGTAGCGATATCTATGAGGTAGTGGATTTTCAAGATAAAAATAAAGTTACTGATAATCATGTGGAATATTTAAACTGGAATCATCAGAATGAAAATGCGAATTTAAGTTTGAAAAAGTTAGTAGCCAAAAGGATTAAAGAAAATATAGAAGAATCTAAGGATTCATTTCAAGAAAATTGGTATAAAATATTTGATAATCCTAATATCGGAAGTAATCAATTGAAATGGAACTTTATTTTTGAGAGGACATTTTTACGGCCTAGAGATGTCATAAAGTTTCTAAATTTATCCTTATCTGAGGCTAAAAAAAGAATAGGCTTAGATCCATCAAAAGAAGAAGATTTAATTATTAATAAAGATATACATAATAGCCGTAAAGATTATTCAGATTATCTATACTCCGAATTGAAAGACGAAGTTAATGCAAAATACAATGATTTTGATAACTATATGGAAGTTCTACGAGACATGCACAAAACAGTGTTCTCGTTAGACAACTATGAAAAAAGCTTTGAAGCTTGTGCAGCTCGATTAAATATTACGGATAATGGAAGCACTGTATTAGAACGTCTATATGAATTTAGTGTTGTTGGTTTTTATAAGCCAGGTGGCGGTGGATATGGGGGGTCCACATACTGTTTCCGCTATACAGACCCTAAAATTAAGTTTAATCCGAAGGCCGCCAATTATAAAGTTCACCCTGGATTTAAAGAGTATCTAGAATTAATTGATGGTTAGGTTTACTTAGGACGCGAACTATGTACGATATTTTAATTGAATAATAGGGTGTGATATTTAACCAAAAACAGAGCGCAATGAAAGTTATCGTGCTCTGTTTTTTTGTGTTTAGTATTGATACATAGATGCATACTATAAATTTCACTGATGAACCTTCTGTTCAAGAAGATGAGAAAATATCCATACAGTATAATACTTTCTTAATGGAGTCGGTTTGACGAAGAAACTTAAGGAAATTACGGAAATCGCAAACGAGCTAAGTTTACTTGGCATATTATTAAAAAGTCTTATCCTTGCAAAGGTATAAGTGCATTTTAAAATCAATGTTATGAAACGAAAATTATAAAACTTTCGTATTTACATAAAAATACACAAAGGGGAAATAAAAATGATTATAACAGCCATCTGTGTTATTAGCATTTTGGTTATTGGGATTGTACTACTGGAATCGAGAAAATTTATCTGGATTCATAAAAACTTAAATAAACACATCAAAGATTATAAAAAAGATTTTTCGATAACTCCACAAAAGGGCCTTTTTTATCAACTTCCTGCTAGTGATGAAGTGTATAGAAGTTTCTTTCAGCGTGTAGATACAAAAAGTTTGGAAAATCTTAAATTTAGAATTACTATCATGCAAAGTACTAATGATTCCATTCATACAGTAGCTTCCTTTATCTCTAATAACATATTGCCTTTGATTGCTGTAATGCTTGCAGGACAAGCATTGTATATCAATTATATGAATTCAATTGATTTATTCCATACTATTAAATACTTAGTTTTGTTTACAATAACTTTTATTGTTATTTTCACAATACGATTCACATCACAAATAATAATCGAAAATCCTCTTGCTACATATTTAGGAATGATAAATCAATCACTGGCTGAAAGAGATGAATAAAAATTAAAAACAACATAATTTCATAATCAGTCATACACGAATTCATGTTCAGAGGTTATTTTAATTACGTTATTCATACAGGAACTACCGCAGTTCAAGATTATAAATAATTGGAGAATGACAAGCCGGGAGCCTCCTTAGTGGAGAGTTTCCCGGCTTTTGTTTTATAATGGACTAAAGAACTGCTAAGAAGAAAGACATTCATACATAAATGAACGAGAGAGGCGAGTCGTAATGAATAACATTGTGTCGTTGGAATGGTTGAGGGAGAAAATGGGGGAGCCGAATCTCGTCATTGCGGATTGCCGCTTTCGATTGGACGATACTGAGGCAGGACGCAGAGCCTATGAAGAGTCGCATATTCCTGGGGCTGTCTATTTAGATTTAGAGAAAGATCTGTCCGGCGAGGTCGAGGAGCATGGCGGACGTCATCCGCTGCCGGATATTTTTGCGGCGACGGTGACGTTCGGTCAGGCAGGTATAAGCAATAACTCCATTGTGGTTGCCTATGACGATCAAGGCGGAGCGATGGCTTCGCGGTTGTGGTGGCTGCTGAAATATTTGGGGCATGAGCAAGTGTATGTATTGGACAAGGGCTTCACAGCTTGGGCGAAGCAGGGGCTGCCGGTAACGGCTGAGCAGGCGGAACCACTGACTGCTGCTTTTATCGCAACGGTACAGCACAATATGCTTGTTGAAATGGACGAAGTGAGGGAGCTGCTGGGCAGCGAGGGGACGACGCTCATCGATTCGCGCGAAGCGCCGCGCTACCGCGGCGAGGTCGAACCGATCGACCGCGTTGCAGGCCACATTCCGGGCGCGATCAACCGTTTCTGGAGAGACGGTCTGATGGAATCCGGCGCATGGAAAGACGTTGACGCTCAAGCTGAGCGGTTCAACGATCTGGACAAGAACGGCGATCTGATCGTGTACTGCGGCTCCGGCGTTACGGCTACGCCGAATGTTATTGCTCTGGAAGAAGCGGGATTCACGAGAGTAAGGCTGTATGCGGGGAGTTGGAGTGATTGGATTAGTTATGAGGGAAATCCGATTGCACAGGAGAGAAGTAAGAACTGAGAGGCGTACAGCAGTTTTAAGATTTGAATACATTCCCTGAGGTGTGATACGCCTCAAGGGATGTATTTTTTTATGTTCCGAGTCTATAGCAAGGTTGAAAGCACGTAACAGAGTAATAAAGGAGTTAGGCGTATTTTTAATGAAGTCTATTCGAGACAATGAATATGTTTGTTTTGTCCGCTGAAGTAAGCAAATTTTAAGTTTTGCTAGTTGAATCAACATAGAATCAACAAGTTGTGAATCGAATAAATTAGTGTTTAAGATTAATCTAAGCGAACCCTATGGGGTCTTTTCCTGTTTAGGAGCCATTTCATAATCCAGTTGACCAGGAACATTCGGTGACGCATTTTCACCATATATCTCATTTAAATGCTCAATATGGGCCATGCCCCAGTTGTTCATTGCTTCCAGGAGCGGGGTCATTCGCTGCCCATAATCCGTAATGGAATACTCGACTTTGGGAGGGATTTGATGAAAGATTTTGCGGTTCACGATGTCATGGTATTCGAGTTCCCTCAGCTGCATAGTGAGCATCTTTTTGGTGATATCCGGCAACGCTTTTTGAAGTTCACTAAATCTCATCGTGCCGTTAGAAAATAGTTGATACAGGATAACGGGCTTCCATTTGCCAACCAGAATTTCTAAGGCAGTTTCAACTTTGCAATTAGATGTCATCTTGTTCACTCCTTATTTTTATCATATAAGGTCTAAGGTATCTTTTTTTATACTATGTTTATTTTAAGTGCCTACTTATGAATTAGTATTCTATGAACTATTATATACCTAGGTCGCAACATAATACAAACAGGAGTGAATAAAACATGAATATCGCTTTGTGGGTCGTACAAGGACTATTAGCATTAATGTTTATTTTTGCGGGGATGACGAAGGCTTTTCAATATGAGAAAGCCAAAGCCTCTATGCCGTGGGTTAAAGATGCCTCGAAAAGCCTAGTTACTTTCATCGGATTGGTTGAACTACTTGGAGGTATTGGTCTGATACTTCCTTGGTCCACGGATATCGCACCTAGTTTAACGCCAATTGCTGCAATTGGTCTTGCTTTGATTATGTTGTTCGCAGTTGTATTCCATGCAAAGCGAAAAGAGAATCAAGCGATCGGTATGAACATTATTCTGCTGGTATTGGCTATTTTCGTGGTTATTGGACGTCTATAAAAAAGAAATCAAGGAGGTAGCAACATTGAGTAGCACAGCAGTTCATGCATCAAAAAGATTAACATTGAAAGCATACGCAGTAAGGGCATTTGTAGCAGCGCTTATCGCTACTGTTCTCAACATTGTCGTTTATTACATTGGAGATGCAGCGGGAGCTTTCCCGAGTACGATCGAAGTAATGGCCGGTAAATCCTTGCAAATATCTAATGTAATCATGATGAGCGTATTGGGGACATTAATAGGAATGGTTATTTTTGCAGCGGTTGGCAGTTTAAAGATTTTCAGGATTATTGCAATTGTCGGATTTATCTTGCTGCTTTTCACTCCGGCATCCGTCAAAGATCCGACAACCGAGTTTGTTGTTTACCTAGAGATCATGCACGTCGTGGCTACTGTTGTCGTTCTTTGGGTTGCTTGTTGGAAGAAGCACGCTTAAGTAATCGTAAGGAGGTTCGTTATGATACCATCTTTATTTATTTGTCATGGTTCACCATTGTTGGCGTTAGAAAATTCGCCTTATACACATTTTCTAGCGGAAACGGGAAAAAGATTTCAACCGAAGGCGATTGTCATGTTTAGTGCCCATTGGGAGCAACAGGTTACAACGATTTCTTTTGTAGAAGGAACGTTACAGACGATTTACGATTTCGGTGGATTTCCCGATGAATTATATCAGTTGAATTATCCTGCTCAAGGATCGCCTGAATTAGCGGAAAGATTGGAAGAACGCTTTCGTCTTAATGGCATTGCAACCAGAAGAGATTATGAGCGAGGATTGGATCAATGGCTCGTGGGTCTTCTTAAGGCATATGTATCCGGAGGCAAATATTCCGATTGTAAGTATATCCGTCAATCCATTTCTAACTACGAGGGAACAGCTTGATATTGGTATAGCTTTAAAAGGGCTCGGAGAAGAAGGAATTCTTATCATTGGGAGCGGAACAACCGTTCACAATTTCAATGAGATCAAGTTTAATCAGACGTATCCCGAAGAATGGGCTGTAGAATTTGATAATTGGATTGAAGATAGAATCGTTAATCGCGACATTGAGGGTTTGCTCCAATTTGAGCAATCGGCACCTTATTCCAGACGTGCGGTTCCGAGGGCGGAGCATTTCGTGCCGCTGTTCCATGCCTACGGGAGTTCAAGTGGAACGGAAAAGCCGAAAGCGATCTTTAAGGGATATCAGTTCGGGACATTTAGCCATATTTGCTTCGAAATATAGAATGTGAAGTTGGGGAGGATACAAAATGAAAGTACTCGTAACGGGAGCGACCGGAAATCTTGGGGCATTGGTGGTAGAGGGTTTAATAAAGGTAATGCCGGTAGAACAGATCGCTGTTAGTGTCCGCGATCCCAAAAAGGCAGAGAAACTAAGCGGTGTTGGCATAGATGTGCGTTATGGCAATTTCAACGAACCGGAATCTCTGGTTAAAGCCTTTGAAGGAATCGACAGACTCCTGATTATCTCATCCGGAGATTTGCAAGGCCGGGATCAACAGCATATCAATGCGATTAAGGCAGCAAAAGAAGCTGGTGTACAGTTTATCGCTTATACGAGCGCGCCGAATGCCCAGGAGAGCAATCTGTTCGTAGCGCCGGACCACCGCGTAACGGAGAATGAGCTTCAGGCGTCGGGTATTCCGTTCACTATTTTGCGTAACAATTGGTATTTGGAGAACGAGATCGGAACTTTTCAAGCCGTGCTTAACGGTGCGCCCTGGGTTACATCTGCAGGCACCGGCAAAGTAGGATGGGTTGCCCGTCGCGACTTTGCAGAAGCGGCAGTAAAGGTTTTAACCAGTCAGGGACACGACAATAAGGTATATGAGTTATCGGGTAAACCTTTGACACAACAAGAGTTGGTTACAATTTTCAATCAAGCGGTGAACAAAGAGGTTCAAGTTCTTCAAGTCGACGATAATACCTACGGTAAAATGATGAGCGATGCGGGCGTTCCTGAAATGTTCATTCCCTTTTTGGTTTCTACTCAAAGCGGGATTCGCGACGGCGAGCTAGATATCGAGAGCGATGATTTAGTGGAAATATTAGGGCGTCCGGCTACGCCGTTGGACGAGGTAATTAAACAAATATTGAATTGATGCAAAAGGAGCACGGATGTTCGATATCTGTGCTCCTTGCATTTTCGCCGTTAGACACGTTAAGCTGAACCTTATCATAAGTAGGGCGAATAATATTGAGTGTAGAAATGGCGAGAGATGATGGTGGAGCTGTGGAAAAGAATGCTATCGAGATATGTCCATCCCTCTATTAACTGTGCAGAAGATTCATTACGAGCTCTCCTGGATAGATCAGAAATAAAGTGCAAAGAAATTTGGGAGTTTGTTTTTATCACTGACCAAAATGCAGTCAAACAACATTTCTTTGGTCAAGATATTACTTTTGAAATCGAAAAGCTTAAAGAACTCTTAGAGGATCACATTTTCGATATTGGCAATGAGATTGATTATGATGGAAACATTGAAAACTCAACAATGCAATTTGCAAAGAATCTATTAAATAGAATAAAAGGTGAATCACATTCCTCCACCTAATCACGTTGCGGCTGGTCATTTCGTGACCTTAGGTGAAGGGACGTCGTGCAAAAACGTTATGCGTAATTATTGCTGATAACGAGGCTTAAAAGATGAAAGAAGATGATCGTGGAATTACAATCTATCATGTAGTTAAAAGATAAGAAGGATTTGAGAAGTCGGCAGAAATTTTATTCACTTTAGTTAAGAATGCTCAAGAAAAATACCCAAACAAGAACAGAATGATTTACATGGATATTGAGGGTCATAAGAATAAAGACGGTGGTTTTGATCACGATATGTTTGAATTACAAAAAGACTTTATCTTAAGTTTCTTAATGCAGTTTATATCAGAAGTAAGTATGCCATTGGGAAGATATAAAAATGAAAATCAGAAAAATGACATCCCTATTGGAATAAATATAGTGCCTGCAAAGTTTCGAAGTGCATTCGAAGATGGTATTAACTCATAGTGAATTTATGAACCCATTTTTGCCTATATGAATGTAAGGTATGAAGATTCACCGTCTTTTGTCTCTTACCTAAATGTGATTGAAAGCCATGTTGATCATTGTGTGAGTTTAATGCTACCTGTAATTTCTTGAGCAATACTAAGACTCAAGGATCGCATAAATATGACTTCCGCAAAACGAATCGCTGAGGAACGTCATTGCTATATGGAACGATATATAGAGCTATTTTACCAAGAATGGGAGGTCCGAGCGTAGATAAAGAAAAGAGTGGTCCGACAACTGGAGCGATTGGAGCTGATTTCTAGTAACACGGTTGCTACGGGTGAGGAGTAAGAGCTGAGAGGCAGATAGCAGTATGTTAGATTTGAATACATCGCCCGGCAACCCCTCCTCTTTCGAGTGGTAATCTCATATTTAGATTTGGAAATTCATCTTCTATTAAACAGCAAATCAACATGCCATAGCTAGAAGTGTTGAATCAACATGAGATCAACAATGACATCACGATTGTGATTGTTGAGAGCATTCGGGGCTTCAAAGCTTCGATTCTCTTGGCGTGAAGTAACAGGACAAAGTAATAATCTAATTAATGGATGGTATAAGGTAACCGCAGCGGAAGTAATCGTTGGCGTGTTGATGTTGCCGTTGCATCTAAGCGGACAAGGTATGTCTTCTGTAAATCGCACATACTTTACAAAATGAACACAGTAGATCTATTTGTCATACAGGAGTATGTCATTTTATGTGGAACTATATATTTAGGTGTTAAATTACAGTTTGATAGGCTGCAAGGAGGATTTATTTATGACAAAATCACTTGAAAGTTGCGAAGTAATTGGAAGCTCAATATTGGGAGTCATTAATGGATTGGGGGCTTTTCGATCGCAAGCGGAAAGACTTTTGGAAGAGCATAGTTTGCCCACGGAACCTCAACCGGATCAATGGATTCCGATGCAGCCGTGGATCGATGTTTTAAATGCTCTTGGCAAAAAAGTTGGACCAACCACCCTCTATAATGTCGGGAAAAAAACAGTGGAAGTTTCAGTGTTTCCTCCCGATCTCGATACTGTGGAAAAAGTACTTAGCATCATGGACACTGGTTATCGAATGAATCACAGAGGACCCAAATCTGGAAGATGGACCTATTCAATGACGGGTGAAAAATCGGCTACTGCTGTTTTCGAAGGTTCCCACCCTTGCGATTTTGTTCGAGGCATTCTTGATGCCTTAGTAAACAAGGGTTCTGTCTCTAAAGTAACCGTAACCCATGCAGAAGGCTCTTGTGTCAAAACAGGCGGTATTAATTGTTCCTATAATATTAATTGGTAAGAAGCATGGCTGCATTTTTACATTCTTACTGCCAACTATCATTCAACAACCACGTCCACAACCCAACCCCTTCACCCTTCCGGGTGCTACAAACAACCGGCGATCATCATGTTCGATACTACAATTATGTTGCAACATAACCCGATAGCCACTGGAGATGATGAGAACCCGAGCAAGGCATAGCAGTATCTACACGACAAATAAGCCGCCATATAGCCCGAGGGCTTTGGCGGCTTGTTTTGCATATACGAAGTCAACGAGATCCCCTTTTGGAGGTTACGCCGCAGCCAGATTCCATTTCAATAAGACGTTGGTTGGTTTTACCAATCAGAGGATTCCGAACCCCTATTGTCGAAATATACCAAACAGATTTGAAATTTATTGGGAAAGCAGCGATGTTTGATGTCAGAAGAATATTTTGACGAGCTTCGCAAGAAAACGATCCGATACTGCCAGCATATTACCGGCTTGGAATGGGATGCCGAAGATTTGGCCCAAGAGACCTTGATGCGACTGGTCAGACTTAAACAGGAACATCCAGGTACGTCCATTTCCAATGCGTTTGTATATCGAATCGCGCACAATCTGTGGGTGGATCGGCTGCGTAAAAAACGGGTCTTGGAACAGTCAATCGATGATGCTCGTGATGTTCCGGAATATTCGCAGCAATATGACACGCGTGAGTTGCTGGAGCTTCTAGTAGAACGGCTGCCTGCAAAATACGTCGTGGTACTGTTATTGATGGATGTGTTCGATTATACCGCCAAAGAAGTGTCAGGGTTCATTGCCGGAACGGAAAATGCTATCTTGGTAACGCTGCATCGGGCAAGGAAAATGTTGAAGAAATGGGCTTTAACCGATGATTCAGTCAATCAATCAAACCGCAAACAAAAAACGGAAAAGTTTCAGCAGGGAGCATTGTTCGAACAGCTTCTGCATGCGTTTCGGCAGCGTAGCCCGGAATTGATCCGCCAAGTGTACATCGACCTCTTGAGTGAAGGGATTCGGGTTCAACAAATTTTACTACGAGAAAACCGCCTTGTTTTCTTGCTTAGTGACCCTAATGGAAATCTATTTAGAATTAGTACAGAACAATTGTAACGAGCTGTAAGATTCGGCTGTAAAATGACGTTACTTATGTGTAATAACATCATTTCTCACTGGGAGGAAAAATCAATGCATGTCCGTATTGAAATGTTTTGCTTGCCGGTAAGCAAGCTCGAACAGGCTGTTGAGTGGTATGGTAAGCTTGGATATTCCAAAATGGACGCTGGGGCCGACAAACAAAGTGCGCGGGTTATGGTCGGTAAAGACCAGTGGATTCAACTGGTGTCCACAAAGCGGCAGACGAATATGAATTTTTTCAACGATGAAGGGTATGAGATGTTCCCATGTACGATCAGAACGGCTGATGTACATGGAATGCATCATCGGCTTGCGGCTAGCGGGTGGGATGCGGGTGAATGCATAGACGAGTGTGGCTATAACTTTAAGGCTTACGATCCCGACGGAAACAGGCTGCATCTGTGGGGCGGATTTATCGGATTTGAGCACCCATCTGCCGATGGTATTGAAACCGTATATATTCCGGTTGCGGATTTAAAGTCATCTAGTGATTGGTATATCAAGTACTTCGGCGCTGTCCTGCAAAGGCCGGGGGAATACAACTTCCATCTGCTTCCTTCCGGTCAGACGATCATGTTGATCGAGATCAAGGATGGGAAACGATTGAAAATCGAGGCGGAGTTACAAAAGGAGCAGTACGGGATTTCGTTGGCAGTCGATGATTTTAACGGAATGGTGCAAAAGTTGAAAGACGGTGGAGAACAAATCGCGGAAGTCCGGGAAGACGAGCAGGAGCGGCTGCAGACGATTATAGCCGATCCTTCAGGCAATGTGATCCGAATTGCGGAAGATGCCTTGAGTAAAGGTATCACTTTTGAAGAGAAGGCATTGTGTCTATAGCAAGGGTAAAGCGCGGAATCCGACAGCTATCGGGTTATCTAAACTTGAATTATTTGGTATAGGGGACATTATGAATAAATCCAAGGCGCCTATTTTCAAAGATAAAAATGGAATTCGCTTAAGAAATAGTGTTGCTAATATAAGTCCCATTAGTATTCGAGGTAATAAACAATGGATTTTAGTCCGCGGAAGAAACATTCAAAAACCTTTATTGCTATTTTTACACGGTGGTCCAGGAGTCACAACAATGGGCTTTGCAAGTAAATTACAAAGACAATTAGAAGAACATTTTATCTGTGTCCATTGGGATCAAAGAGGTGCAGGAAAATCGTACGACAAAAGGGTGTTCAACGACCATCTGACTATTGATGATTATGTAGAGGATATCCGTGTACTCTCAATTTATCTTAGCCAAAAGTATAACAAGCAGAAGATTATTCTTGTCGGAAGATCATGGGGAACAATTATCGGTTCGTTGGCGGCTCACCGGTATCCTGAACTTTTTCATGCGTATATTGGAATTGGTCAAGTGGTACATATGATGGAAGGTGAAAGAATGCTCATTTATGGTGTTGACCTCACCGGGGGGAAAAGCAGGATATATTGTTGGAGAAAAGTAGGTTCAAGTGGTTTCAGTGGCGATGAGAGAAGGGTGTGGCGCACACTTGGTCCGACTCACGCTGAAAGTATTTACAGGAATCGCTTATTGACTCCGTGTTGACTTCGGGGCATAAAAAATACAGAGCAGCGGTAATAATCTTACCGTGCTCTGTACTCAGAAAATAGCATGCTGCTATGTGTTGCTCGGTTATTCCTCGTCACTTTTGGCAATCGGATTCTCCCCATAAGAGATCCAATCGCTCCAGTTTCTTACTCCCCCACGAACCCCTCTTAGATGACTTATTGCTGATTTTACACTATAAAAAAACTATATTTCTTGCCTCGTCTAGTCTGAATGAACTTCTTAATCCCTTTATACATGAGCCAAGCAAATATTAGTAATATCACTGGGGCTAGTTCAGGAGCTAGCAACGCCGCCATCGAAATAGCTAGTTCATAGTAAACAAGGAAATCTAAAATGCCTAATACGGCAATGCTCATGATCAAATATTGGAACTTCCCATATATATAACCTATTTTGAAAATCAAATTTTTAATGAATTTTAACATCTTTTCATGCCTCCTTTCTCCATGAGAATCTAAGATGTTTGGATTGTATCAAGCCATGCATTCGCCGCGATACGATACATGTAGGGCTTGCTCAGTTCGCGCTCCGGCCATCTTCTGAATCTGTGAAACGCCTTAATAATCGTCTCTTGAAATAAATCGTCACCGTCCCACTCAGAACCGGCTATTTTCCTGCAGTACCTGCACAGTTCCGGCTCAAGCGACAGCGTTAATTCCTCGAATGCCGCATCCGTCGGGAGAAGGGCCATAACCTTCAATCTCTGCGGTACTTTTGCTTATGAGCGTAGAAGGCGGCCGAGCCTGGCAATTCTTCAACGATACCAAGCAAGTTACCGTCCGGATCATGGAAATCAAAGAATCGAGTCTCTTCCTCGTGTATCTCGATCTCTTGCACGTCCACGCCCTTCTCGATCAGAGCGGCATGCGAGTATTCAATATCAAATGACTCAAAGTTATAGTAGGGGACTTTAAACGTTCCCGTATCGAAATGTATCGGCTGCGGCTTCTCGACTTTCCATAGACCTATGCTGGTCACTTCCCCTGGAAAGGCAAGCCCCGTGTACATTTCCGATCTTTCGATGACTTCCAAGTCAAAAATCCTAATGTACCACTCCGTCGAACGCTGTAAGTCGGTTACCGGGATAAAGATACCGCTGATCTTGCTGACGATTTTTCTCATCGAACCAATCCTCCATGTTTGTATTAAACATATACTAATATAACGGGAAATTTTGTCGCATAGATATGGGGGTGTACAATAAAATCTCTTAGTTCACAGAGATTTGTTGAGCTTCGGAGTCGTTTCTAATATTGTATACACGATATTCCCCCCTCTTTTTCAGCTTCATCGGGTTAATAATACTATAAAATTACAGACGGGCTTCATCAATTTTATTGTAAAAGAAAACCACGTTGATTCTGCGTTGAATAACGTTCTTGTTATGTAAAGTTGTTGACTTGCTTATCGGGACTGGGCGATTGCAACACTGCAAAGGTGGGGCAGACCCGGCCCTTTTTGTCTGTGCAGGTTACTGAGAGCGTACGCTCGCTTTTGACCCGTCATGAAAGTACTTTCAGCAACTGCGTGTTGACTCCTTGTTGACTTCAGAGCATAAAAAATACATCGCCAGGGCATATAAGCCGAATGGCGATGTATTCATGATCTGTATACTGTTATATGCCTTTCCGTCTTTACTCTTCCCCCGTCGCAATCGGGTTTTCCTCGTATGAGATCCAGTCGCTCCAGCTCCCCGCATACAGCTTCACGCGAGTGAACCCAGCCTCCTGAAGAGCCAACACGTTCGGCGTGGCTGAGATACCCGAGTTGCAATAGACGATGATCTCGTCCGAGGCGGAGGCAACGCCGCCGAAGCGTTCGCGAAGCTGTTCCGGAGACTTCCAGCTCCCATCCTCGTTCAGCGCATCCTTCCAGAAGTAGTTGACCGCCCCCGGAATGCGTCCGGCTATCGGATCGAATGGTGCTTCGAGGCCGAGATATTGGTTGGCGTCGCGAGAATCGACGAGCGCCGAGGTTACGCGGCGTTCCGACGCCGCGCGCACGTCAGCCACTTCGGCGAGCAGTTCCGGCCGAACGGCGGGAACGAACGTGCGTCTTTCCAGCGCTGAAGGCTCGTCCGTAACCGGAAATCCGACCGCAGTCCAAGCCGAGTATCCTCCGTCCAACACGTAGACGTTGTCATGACCGAAATACTTCAATATCCACCATAGCCGAGAAGCCGCCGGACCGTTACCGTCCTCGTAAACGACGACAGTCGTGGATTGATCGATTCCAAGGCCTCCGAACACGCCAGCCAGACGTTCCGGAGACGGAAGGGGACTGCGCCCTCCATGTTCTCGGGCAGGATCGGTCAGATCCGCTTTGAAATCGACGAACACCGCTCCCGGCAGATGTCCCTTATCATAAGCGTTGCGTCCATACTGAGCATCCTTAGGCGAGAACCGAACGTCTGCGATTACCAGCTGTTCGCTCGCACTCTGGCGAGATCGAACCCATTCCGCGTCAACGATATTCTTAAATGACATACTTGCACACTCTCCTCCCAGCGATTACGAGTTCTGAACATCTACGCTATTAAATCGTGAATTCCAGATGCTCCTGCGTCTTCACTTCATGTATCGCCATGTAAATATCGTTCTGAATCTTGAGCAGCTCGATGTCGTCGCGCTTGCGCGTACGCTTGTTCGGCACGTGGAAGATCGTATTGATTCTTCCGGGCCTCGGGGAGAGCAGTACAACCCGGTCTCCGAGAAAGACCGCCTCCGATACGTCATGCGTGACGAAGACGACCGTCTTCTTCTCGGCTTCCCATATTTTCAACAGATCGTCTTGCAGTTGCAGTCGGGTCAAGTGATCGACCGCTCCGAACGGTTCGTCCATGAGCAGAACCTCGGGGCTGTTGGCCAGCGCGCGGGCGAGGCCCGCCCGCTGCTTCATCCCTCCGGATAGATGATGAGGATACTTATGCTCGAAGCCTCGCAATCCTACCATCTCGAGGTATTTATGCACGCTAGCCTTTCGATCCGCCTTCGAAGCCCCTCGAATTTCGAGTCCTAACTCGACGTTCTGGAACACCGTGCGCCAAGGGTATAACGATGGATCCTGAAAAACGACCCCTCGCTCAATTCCCGTTCCCTGTAGCTTTTTGCCCCCGAACAGCACTTCTCCCGAGGTAGGCGACTGCAGACCGGCCAAGATCTCGAGCAGCGTGCTTTTGCCGCAGCCGCTCGGACCCAGAATGCTCAAGAACTCTCCGTCCTCGATCGTCAGATCAATATTCGTCAGCGTCTCCGTAGGGGTAGCACCCCCGTATATTTTCGACACGCCCTTAATCGAGAAACCGGCCATGATTGAACACCTCTATTCGTCTTACTGCTTAGGGATGAACCGCAAATCGAGAATCTTCTCGACATCGTAGATTTCGTCTTGGAAACCGAGCTCGACTTGAATTTGCTGCGTCTCCAGCAAGGCATTGGCATCCACGTTCGGGTTATTCTCCCATAACACTTTCTCGCGTTCGAACGCGCTATCGACCGCCTTAGGGTCTACTTTGACGTTCTCCAGGAAATAAGCTTTATACTCTTCGATATTGTTCTTCGCGTATTCTTGGGATTTGAAGTAAGCGCGCAGCAGCTTCTCGATCAATTCCGGATTCTTCTCGATAAAATCGTTCCGGGAAGCGAGCACCCCCGTATGGAAGTTTGGCAGGTAGTCCCACCCCTTGGCAAGCAGCTTCCCTTTGCCAGTGATCTCCACCAGGGAGGCGAAAGGTTCGTGTATAATCGTCGCATCCACTTGACCGGATTCCAAGCTCGCGTATGCCGCTTCTTGCGCGCCGTTGGCCACGTAAGTGACGTCGTCTTTGGTCAAGCCATGCTGTTGCAAAATTTTCTGCGTGTAGACGTCCAAGCCGCTTCCGAAGACGGCCGCTCCGACTTTCTTCCCCTTCAGCTCTTCAACGCTGTTGATACCCGGGGCCGCGATGAGATAGAATGGGCCTTTCGTGCGGAACATGGAGGAGACGATCTTGATCGGGGCTCCTTTGCCTGCCGCGATAATTGCCGTTGTCGTCGCGACGTCTGCGATATCGACGTCTTTGCTCGTTAATCCCTCGACGGCATTCTTAGTGGTAATGAACTCGACGTCAAGGCCTTCTTCTTTGAAAAAGCCTTTGTCCGCACCGAATCGGACGGCCAATCCGCTAACGCCGTTTAAAGGCGCGTACCGGATTTTCTGCAACTCTTGGTTGGCTGCCGGCGAAGCGGACGGAGATTCGGAAGTTTCCGGCGATGCCGGCGAAGCTGCTCTGCCATTGTTATTATTCGAGTTGCCAGAGCAACCCGAGAGAACGAGTGCTACCGCTACGCTTAATATCCATGCTCCTGCCCATCTTTTCTTGTTCATCTCTATCTCTCCCTTATCCTAGTTAGCTTTAATTTCTACGAAGACTTCCATCTCAGAACGACTCGCTTCTCGAGTAAGTCGATCACGGCGATAATGAGTACGGAGACGATCGTCACGACCGTAATAATCGCGAACGCTTGAGCCGTGTTATACAGCGATGTCGCCTGAACGAGCAGATTGCCGAGTCCGTCCTTCGACGCGATCATCTCCCCGAACAACGCTCCGACCAGCCCCGTTGCCGCCGATAACCGCAAAGCGACGAATATGGTCGGCGCCGCGGAAGGCAGAATCACCTTGATGATCGTTTGAACCTTTGACGCCTCGAACACGCGGGCCACCTTCAGATGATTTTCCGCCGTCTGCTTGATTCCGGTAATCGTATTAAACGCAATCGTGAAGAAGCAAAACAGAAATACGATAGCGACTTTATTGGAAAGTCCGATCCCCAGCCACAACATTAACAAGGGGATGATCGTCACCTTCGGTATCGCCAAGAGGGCGGACAGGAAGGGCTTGAAGAACATTTCCGCCTTCGGGACGAGAACCAGCAGCATACCGGTTCCGATTCCGGCGACCGCGGAGAGCGCGTACCCTGCCGCGAACTCGCGAAGAGTGACGGACAGGTGATGAAAGACATCTCCATCGGCAAATAATTTGATGATCTCATGAATGACCTCGGTCGGCGCCGACAAGTACAAGCTGCCGACGATACCCGCCCTTACAAGATATTCGATAATTCCCAGAACGAGCAGCAAGAGCGCAACCTGACCTATGACGATTCCGCTGCTGTATCGGTTCGATGTTCCGTCGCCCATACGCTTCCCTCGTTTCCGCGCTAGTCCGGATAGACCGGCGCTTTATTCGGCGGCTCCCTGCAGTGCGCCCTTCTTCGCGAACCGGTTATCCGGACGAGACAAGCCGAAGTGTTCCCGGAATGTCGCTCCCTCGTAATCGGTTCTGAACAATCCGCGACGCTGCAGCACCGGCACGACTAATTCCACGAATAAATCCAACCCTCCCGTCATGTACGGAGGACAAATATTGAAGCCGTCGGCCGCTTCTTGAACGAACCATTCTTCCATCTGATCCGCGATTTGCTCGGGATCACCCACGATCAGAAGATGGCCCCTTGCCGTCGCGGCGAAATAATGGAACAGCTCCCGAACCGTAATGTCTTCGTGCCCGGATGCCCGTTGCGCCAACGCGACCAGTCGCCTAGCCTTGTCGTCCGGAAGGCTGGATAGCGATAGATCGGGTAGCGGCCCGTCGAGAGGATACCCGGTCAGATCGATGCCGATTCGATTGGATAACGCGGTCAAATTAAAATCGGTTACGAGAAGCGAGCTCAGTTCCCGGTATTTCGCGTGCGCCTCTTCCTCGGTTCTTCCCACCAAGGGTACAAGTCCCGGCATAATCGATAGCTCATCCGGAGTACGGCCGTACTTGGCTAACTTGCTCTTGATGCCGGCATAGAATTTCTTCGCCTCTTCGAGCAGCACCTCTCCGGTGAAGATCGCGCTGGAGAATTGGGCCCCGAGCTCCTGGCTACGCTCGGAGGTGCCGGCGGATAACAACGGAATCTGGCCTTGCGGCGGTCTAGCCACGTTAAGCGGTCCTTCGACGGAAAACTGATCGCCCACGTGATGAATCGCATGCACTTTGCTCTCGTCTATAAATTCGCCGGACTCCTTGTCCCGGATGAACGCGTCATCCTCCCACGAATCCCACAGCCGCTTAACGACTCCGACGAACTCGTCCGCGTAATCGTAGCGCTTGGCGTTATCCCAATGCTTCTCGCGGCTGAAGTTAAGCGCGGCGCGGGTATCCGCTCCCGTCACGACGTTCCATGCGGCGCGTCCGCCGCTCAAGTAATCCAGCGATGCGGTCATCCGAGCCACATGATACGGTTCGGCGTACGTCGTATTCACCGTCACGATCAAACCGATCTTCTCCGTGAACGCCGCGAGATGGGACAGGATCGTGAACGGCTCCGGCCGGACCATCTGCGAGGGAAACGTATATTGCTCGGACGCGCTAGTTGCCAATCTGTCGCCCAAGAAGAAGAAATCGAACTTCGCACGCTCTAGCTTCTGCGCCACTTCGATGAAGAACCGGGGATCAAACGAACCGTCGGCCCGGGCTTCGGGCAATCTCCAGCCCGCGGGATGATACCCTGTCGAGAATAGGAAAAGGCCGAGATGCAGCTTGCGTTGGAGTTTACTCATATTGTTTTCCTCCCCATTAATATCTTAGTTATCACATGCGACAACAATGGATTGTAGTTATGACAAAAGGCCAAGACGGCGCGATGCTTCATTGATCTCCGTCAACTCTCCCTGCGTAAGGCGCTCATCCGCGAACTTTACCGAATCCAAAATCTGCTCCGGCTTCGATGCTCCAAGAATAGCAGACGAGATGTAAGGGTGACTCAATACCCACGAGAGCGCGAACTGGGCCAGCGTCCATCCCCGGGCTTCGGCCAACGGGCGAATCGTGTCAACGAGATCGTATGCAGGATTCGCGTTAAGCAAGAGCTTGAGCCTCTTCTCTCCGGCCGCGAGCCTGGAATCGGACGGAGGCGCTTCGCCTTGACGGTACTTCCCCGTCAGAATGCCTCTTCCGAGAGGACTGTAGGAGATGATGCCGACATTCTCGGATTCGGCGAACGGGACGAGCTCCTTCTCGATGTTTCTCGTGATCAGGCTATACTCCGGTTGAACGCTGTCGAAGCGGTGCAAACCATGCAAGGCGCTCACTCCATGAGATTTGGCCAACTGCCACGCCGCATAGTTCGAACATCCGATGTACCGGATTTTCCCTTGTTTAATCAGATCGTCGAGGGCGCGAAGCGTCTCTTCGATCGGCGTTTCCGAATCGAAGCCGTGAATCTGGTACAGGTCGATGTGGTCTGTCTGCAACCGTCTTAAGCTGTTCTCCAGCGCCCGGTAAATATGATAACGGCTCTGACCCTGGTCGTTGACGCCCGGACCTGTCCGATTATGGAATTTCGTCGCCAGTATAATGTCGTCTCTCCGACCCTTGAGGATTCGGCCGATAATGGCTTCGGATTCGCCAAGCAGCGAGATGTCGCCGAGATCCATTCCTCTGCCGTAGACATCCGCCGTATCTATGACGTTAATGCCCGCGTCCAGCGCGGTATCCAGTACCTTCGCCGAAGCTTTCTCGTCGATCCATCTGCCGAATGCCATCGTTCCCAAGCTGACTTCCGACACCTTAAGCCCGGTTCTTCCTAATCTACGATATTTCATTTTGTCGCACTCCCCTTGTGAATAACAAAACGGACAACCGGAAAGACGCCTTCTTCTTGCAAGCGTCTCTCCGGTTGTCCGGCAGAGTCATCTATTTATTAATAAATACTTATCCGATGAATTAAGTAGGATAATAACATTGACAAGCTTTTTTGGCAATCCTTTTTTCAAAAAACGACAGCAATCGCAGACAGGAGAGGAGTAAGAACTGAGAGGCATACAGCGTGCAATCGGAGCGATTGCGATAGCGAGAACGTTTCTATATGCCGGGAGGGTGCTCTCATACTTTTTGCTGGAGTCAACAATCACTTTTAATTATCTGGAGCTAACCGCGATTTCATTTCCCTTATGGCAGATCAATACACGAGAGCCATTTGTTCGGCAGCCGCGATCGAACGAGCTCGGATTCGCTCCGTTTCACTTGGCAGCTGTCCCATGCCTTCTACGTATATGGAAGCAACATCACTAATGCCCATAAACGACAGGACTGTTCGCAAGTAACGATCCCCTAGTTCTTTGTCCCCGAGCGGTCCCTCTGAGTAGATGCCTCCCCGCGCCTGAATATGCAATGCTTTACGGCCGGACAATAGTCCGACAGGTCCGTTCTCGGTGTAGCGGAACGTCTTGTCTGCGATACAAACGTTATCGATATAGGCTTTCATGATGGCAGGCAGCCCGAAGTTCCACATCGGCGTGACGAACACGTATTTGTCCGCGGAGACGAACTGCTCGAGCAGCGCGTTCATGAAAGAGAGCTTTGAACGTTCGTCAGCGGCTAAGTCCGTGAAGGATACGCCTTCTTGCAGCTTCTTCCAGCCATTGAATACATCACGATCCAACAGCGGGACCTGCGTCTGATACAGGTCCACTTCTATGATCCGGTGCTCTGGATTGCTTTTTTCATAGGCGTTCATGAATTTGCGGGCAACGGAAAGACTGAAAGAATCCTGTTCAGCTTTCGGATTTGCGGTAACGTACAACAGGGTCGACAATGGTATGTTCCTCCTTCTTAATGGCGGGTTGGCGGATGAATAACGATAGGATGAGTGCGATTAGCGTCGCTGCGATCCCGATCTGGCAGACAATCTCGATGGAATTGTGAAGCGCATTTGGAGTATCGGTCAGAGCTGATGAACGGTTTGCCAAGCGCGACTCGAAGGCATAGCCCATGACGGCAATGCCGATCGCCGCGCCAAGCTGACGCGTGAGCTGATAGGTCGCAGTAGCTGAGCCGACGATCGACCGAGCGACGGTGTTCTGCGCCATCAATGCGTATACCGATAGTACGATACCTAGTCCGAATCCGTAGACGACCGAATACGATGAGGCTTGCAGAATGTCCGTCTGCATGTCCATGAACGTCAATAAGACGTTGCCGACTAGCATAACAATTAATCCAGAAAAGGCGACTGGCCTCAGTGTGCCTTTACGTGCGAGCAGCCATCCGCTGCTCGCATTGGATAGCGATAGGCTGATCGAGAGTGCGACCATGACGAGTCCCGATTGTGACGCAGAGGAGCCTAGCACCTGCTGCACATAAAAGGGGAGATACAGCATCACTCCGAACATACTGACGCTCGTCGTGAAGCCGACAAGGCAAGAAAGCGCATATTCGCGATTGCGGAACAAGCCGGTAGGCACGATCGCGTTCGGGTTGCTTCGGCAGATTGCCCAGAACCATATTGCACAACCGGCAGATAAGGCGTACAGGCCAATGATCAGAGACGCAGGAAATTGTGATCCTGAACCGCTATGCGAGATGGCGAGCAAGAGAGCGGATAAGAAGATGGTTAGCGACAGAGCGCCTTTGTAATCAAAGGGACTGCGATTCGTTCGCGGGCTTGAGGGGTATCTTCCCGTTATGAACGCAAGCGCGATGAGCCCGATCGGGAGGGAGACGAAGAACGCCCATCTCCAGCTCGCTCGGTCTGCGATTAAGCCGCCTAATACCGGGCCGATGAGGCTGGCTGCGCCATATACGGATGTCAATATGCCTAGCCATGTCCCGCGTTCCCGAGGCGCGAACAGATCGCCGACGACGGCGAATGAGGTCGCGATTAGAATGCCGACGCCGCAGCCTTGTAACGCCCGGAATAGGATTAACTGATCCATCGATGCGGATAGTCCGCAAAGTAGAGTGCCAAGCATCAGTACACTGATGCCGACGATAAGCAATGGCTTACGGCCGATTCGATCGGATAGACTGCCTGACAGCGCCGTCGCAACGGCGCAGAAAAGCTGAAATACGTTGAACAGGTCATTCATGTCTCGAATCCGGTCCCATTCCATCGAGATGCGAGGGGAGAGGGTTCCGATCATCGTCTGGTTGACGGCGGCGAATAAAAGCGCTGCCATCACCATCACCATTAAGGAGCGTCTATTCGAAGGCGTTAACTGTGTCATATTACCGGATACCGGAACACGTCACGCCTCACCGTTTAACGCCCGGACGACGAGACGTGCCGTCAGCTTGCCGGAATGCTGCTGCTGTCCTGTAATTAAGTTCCCGTCCCGTACGACATAAGGCTCGAACGGTGCTCCATGAACGAACTTTGCGCCCTGAAGGACAGCGCGATCTTCGATTCGGAACGGCATGACGGTCTGTCCGGCCATGCGGTCGAAAGCATCCTCTTCATCATTCGTTACTCCGATTATGGTCCTCCCTTGGACGAGCGGCGAGCCGTCCGCTAGACGGCATTCGAACAGCAACGCAGTGCCGTGACATAACGCTGACGCGATTTTACCAGTCTCGAAGAATTCGGTGAATAACCGCTGCAAGGACAGATCTGCCGCGAAGGTAAACATCGGCGACATGCCTCCTGCGACGAGGACGGCATCGAATTCCGATGAAGAAAATTGCGAGATGGAGGGTGTATCCTCCAACTGCTTCAGGAATGGCTCGTAGTGCAAATAGCCGAGCGATACGATATCATCCATTGCATAGCCGTCCGGATTGCGTGGATCGCTGTAGGTGTCCATTTCGACTTTGCCGCCTTGCGGGCTGGCGATTGTCACCTCGATGCCGGCCTCGGTCAATTCGTAGTAGGCATGCGTTAACTCCGACAACCAATAGCCGACAGGCCAGCCTAACGTCGTCGACACGGAGGGGTTCGCGACGATTAATAATACCTTCTGTTGCTTGCTAGCTTCATTCATGTTCTGACTCCCATTCGGATGGATTCAATCCGCACCATTGCGTTTGCCGGATTGTAGCCCCTATAATAAATCCTAATCGTGGGCGCTGAGAAGAATGCACATTCTTGTAACCTACTTACTATTGGGAAAGCGGTGATGGGATGACGAAGTATCGTATGAACGAATACACGTACAACTGTCCGGTCGAATTGACGCTGAATACGATTATGGGTAAGTGGAAGGCGCTTATTCTATGGCAGCTGCGCAAAGGGGCCAAACGCTACAACGAGCTAAGACGCTCACTTCCGAACATTACGGATAAGATGTTGGCGCAGCAGCTTAAGGAGCTTGAAGGGGCGGGCATCGTTACGAGAACGGTATATCCGACCATCCCTCCGATGGTGGAGTACGAGCTGGCCGAGCTCGGGCAAGAGATTCAGCCGATCTTGAAGCTCATGCAGCAGTGGGGAATGAAGTTTAAGACGAATAATCCGGACGACCCGCAACAATCCGACCAGACACCTGTCTATTGAATTGTAACGGAAGGGGCTTACTTACCGTCCGGTAAGTACCCATCGTGTAAGTGCGTACTTGCGCCAGCGTACCAGTTGTACTATTGTTCTCGTCGAGGAATCGTCGATTACTGAGAGATTGGCTGGTGGTTACATGGAATCACAAATTAAAGTTCACGTTATGCATACGGGCAAGGTAAAGGTAGACCGAGCGCTGCCATACAAAGAGCTCGATGTCGTACCGCCCGTTCATGCCAGGGAAGAGGCTTATCGGATGTGGCTGCCGATATCGTCGTACTTGATCGAGCATCCTGACGGAAATATCGTGGTCGATGCAGGGTGGCATGAGGATGTCCGCACGAAGGCGCAAGCCCATCTTGGCGCGGCAGCTAGTTTCGTGGAATACGAGCTGCCTGCAGGCTGGTCGATTAAAGAGCAGCTAGCGGCGCGGCAGCTATTGCCAAGCGATATCGATATTGTCATTATCTCGCATCTGGACGTCGATCATATTAGCGGGCTGTCGCTACTCAAAGGCGCTCGCTCATTCTGGGTCAGCGAGCCTGAGCTGGCGAACGCAAAGCCGCACAAATTGGCATGGTATGGAGAGCTGCCTGTCCAGACGTTTACCTATGAATCTATTCCTTACGGTCCTAACAAACGGGGCCGAGATATTTTCGGAGACGGAAAGATCTACCTCGTCGATACACCAGGACACACGCCGGGACAGCTGTCCGTTCTCATAAGGCTTCGCGCAGGCTGGCTGTTGCTCGCTTCGGATACGGGCTATACGGGACGGTCTTTGGAGGAGTTGATCCTACCGGGGATTACGACGGACGAACGGCAAGCTGTACAGTCTTTGCAATGGGTGAAGGCGTTCTCGGAGAGTGCTGATTGTGTCGGCGTGCTCCTGAACCATGATCCGGCGATCGTTCCCGCGACATATAGCTGATCCGGATTAGCGTGCGAAATTAACGAAAGAAGAGTCTTCCGGGTGTCGCTATAACTACTATGAGGTGGCTAAAGTACATTCGGCTAACCGTCTTGTCCATGCTTCTCTTTCTTCATAACCTTTCGAAATTTGAAGAAGTCTTCACCACCTGGCATGGACTTGTCATTCTCGTGTCTATTGTCATGCATATGCGGGTCAGAGTGATATTCATTGTAGAACTCGACGATTTGACAATCCGCACTTATTCACATAGAAGTTGATGTTTCGTTTCTCAAAATAGGGTGTCACAGTTTCCCAGAGTCTTACATAATGAAATTAATTATATCATTAATCTTCCTTCTCAACGCTCAGCTCTTTAGCAACGCCAATTTGCTTACAGGTAGCCATGAAACCGTTTCCTCCATTTATTTTAAAAGTCCAAGTGCCTGATCATGACCAACTGTCGAAGCTGCTGGATGAGATTCTTGTCTACGGCTATTATAAAATCAACATCTCTATTGGGCAGTATAAGTAACGATTATATGCTCAGTAGTTTTGCATCAAGATAAAAGTGTGATTTTAATCACAGTGGATTGATTCGGAAAGGTTCATAATGAACAAGTGTGGCTTGATGATCATGCAGCTCGCGCAACTTATGACCCCCATACATAAGGAGGCAGACGAATGAAGATTTCAACCAGTCTGGTGATGAAGATTGTTGTAGGGATTTCCGCAGTGGCTACAATTACATATGGTACGAGCGCGTTTTTTATTTTTGTGTTGAAGGACTACTTGGCTCCGAGAATGGAGTTATTGTTTTTTTCGGGTATCATTTTTGGATTAGGCGTGTTTTGGACGGGTCTTCTTGGCTGGATAACGGCGAGATGGCTGGTTAAGCCGCTCAATAATTTGCAGAGAGCGGCTGAAATCGCAGCTAAAGGGGACTTGAAGGTAGGGGTAGCCGTTCCGAGCTCACGGGATGAATTAAGGCAACTCGCCGCATCGTTTAACCAGATGATTGCAAGTTTGCGCGGCATCGTCGCCGATATTGATGCGCATTCTACCGCTACCGGATCCGAAGTGGAGCAGTTGCGGCTAACGCTGGAACAAACGGCGAAGCTTCTGACGGACATAGCGGAGCGGGTGGATGAAATTTCCTGCAATACGGATACGCAGGCGGAGCTATCGCGGACGATGTACGCGTCGATTGAGGAAATAGCTGAAATATCGGCGGATGCGGCAGCTTGCACGGTTGCCGCCCAGCAGGATGCCGAGCAAATGGCAGCGGCAATGGTCAGGAGCAACGAGGCCATCGATTCCTTGTCGACTGCCATGAATCGTTTGGCGGTAGAGGGCAACGAAACAACAGTCATCATGAGAAGGCTGGAGGAGCATGCCGAGCAGATCGATGAGATTATTCATGTCGTGGAGGAGATTGCAGCCCGAACCAACTTGCTTGCCTTGAATGCTTCTATTGAAGCGGCCCATGCCGGTGAGCATGGACAAGGCTTCCAAGTGGTTGCTGTTGAAATTAGGAAGCTGGCGAACCACACGACTATGGAGGTGCAGCATATTGCGGGTTTAATCGAGGCGATTCAAGGCGACTTGACCGTTGCGGTCGGCCGCATGGAAGCGCAGGCTCGGCACACCGATACGGGATCGGACCAAACGAATGAAACGGTGGGCAGTCTGCAACGGATTTCGCAATCCGCCGATCGAACCGTCCAGGCAGTCAACCGCATAGCGGAGCTGATGGGCATACAATCCTTGAAAATGAACGCTATGCTTTCCGGCGCGGAGCGGGTAGCCGATGTGGCTGAAGACAATGCGGAAAAGCTGAACAAAATCTCATCATCTGTACAAGAGCAGAATGCGATGGTTCAGGAGGTCGCCGCAGCGTCCAACGAACTGCAAAATATGACCCGTGCTTTGCAAAGCGGCATTGGAAAATTTCAATTTTAGTATGCGGATTCCATCGGTTCACGGCGAATTTCACTGCGTTGTCTCTGCTTTCGATTATTAGGGTGGGAAGAAAAAACAGAGGCCTTGGCTTAAAACCAAGAACCTCTGTAGTCTATTTACTGTCGTATCGCTTCATAAACAAATTTCTGCTTCCCATTTGTTGGTGCTTTGCCGTATTCGAAATCAGCTGATACAACCACATTCGAAAAGCCGATGCTTTCTAAAACGAGCTTAAATTCTTCGATACCATACCAACGTAATGCAAAACGCTGTAATTCGGTCTGGATAAGTGCGCCGTTACGCCATTTTTCATATTTTAGATATGAAACTTTGTATTGATTGTATAAATCTGCTTCAACAAGCTTGCTTTCCATTGTGATGATGTCTCCATTCGGCAAGTTGAATGTTGACGTTCCACCAAACTGACCGCACTCAAAATTATTGTCAGGCAGGAAAAGATCAAGAATTAGACGCCCGCCTGGCTGAATGTGGTGGTAAAGGCGCTTCAAAGCGTTTAGTGACTCCTCTCGTTTTTCAATTAACAAGAAAGAGCCGCCTGGAATAATAATAGCTTCATATTTATCGGGCAAAGACAGTTCTTGAAGATTTGATTCATACAAGTTGGAGACTAAGTTTCGTTCCTCAAAACGTTGACGGCAAGAAGCCAACATTTCAGGAGAATAGTCAACTCCATCTACATGAAGACCCGATTCGAGAAGCGGAATGATTACCCGTCCAGAACCGACCATTGCTTCAAGGATACGACCCTTACAATGCTTTAGTCTATCACGGTAATATTCTACGTCACCGCCAAAAGATTGCCCGACTTTCTTAGTGAGGTCATAGACCTCTGTACATAATTCTCCATAGTAGCTAAACGACATGCACTTTTCCCTCCGAATGTAGATGTACCACGGAAGGGATCATTTAGATTTATCCCTTCCGCACCGTATAGATGGACACGTTGGATTTAAGCATTTGCATGAGAATCACTCACCTTCGTATGAAATTATTCCAATTATAGTTTCTAGGTAAAATTTGGTCAACAGGACAAGACAAACGGGTAAAGGCTGTCGTGAAAGTCATACTACAGCCTTTTTTTACATGCAAATTTGTTACAGACGCGGCTTCCTTGAATCGGTCAACAAGGAGAATATAACATTTTCTCGAATACTCTGAAGTACTGATATTTTAGGCGTGTATTCACTGATGGGGGATTCAAATGTCTGTTACTTTATATATTATGAGACATGGTGAAACGGATTGGAATAAGGAAAAGAGGCTCATGGGCCACTTTGATGTGCCCATTAATGAGGTCGGATTACAACAAGCTCATATATTGGCTGAAAAACTTTATAAAATTAAATTAGATTCAATTTATAGCTCAGATCTTCGAAGAGCTTTACAGACATCAGAAGTTCTCGCTGATCAGTTAGGGATTAGCAAAATAAAAAGCGATTATCGATTGCGAGAAGCGCAAGGTGGAGTTTGCGAAGGATTAACTTGGGCAGAAATGCATCAAGCACATCCTGAGTGGTCGGAGCGTGACCAGAAAGACTGGTATTCCACTCCTTATCCAGGCGGAGAAAGTTTGCTCGATGTAGCTAGCCGTGTTGAAGATATGTTGAATGAACTCGCAAAAAACCACGTCGGAGAGCATATTGGTGTGGTGACACACTGGGGAGTCATATGCGCTGTATTAATTTCTGTACTTCAAATAGATCAAGAACATATGAAAAGAGTACATATCGATAATTGTGGGTTAACAGTAGTACATTGGGGAGAAGAAAAGTCATTGCTACGATTAAATGCTTGAGAATATACTAGGCTAACGAAAACTTGCCGTTACAGACGGCGAGGAGAACCGTACCATTATGTAAGAAACGAAAATACCAGGAGAGTGACATAGGCTATACAACCTTACAAACTTCTTTCTGAGCTCCTATCCCGAATAGAAGAAAAGGTTTCGGGTACGAGCGAGACAGAGTATCTGAACGATCTCCCGATCTCCACTGTTCATTTGCGTCGACTTTTCAAGTTCGCTTTTGGCGTGCCGCTGCAAAGCTATATCCGCTCTCGAAAGCTGGCTGTCAGCTTGGAAAATTTGATGCAAACCGAGAGGCGGGTCCTCGACATTGCCATCGAAAGCGGTTATGAGCATGAACAAACCTACATACGCGCGTTTAAACGCGAATATGGGATAACGCCTGGCGAATGCAGGGAATCCGGTAGAAACATTCACGTAACCCCTCCACTTCATTTATTTCCAAAGAACGATGTTTGCGGAAATATGGTATACGGGCCAAATATGGTCATGATTCCATCCTTTCATCTAATCGGGCGAAGGTATCGAATTGAGATCGCTGAAGCGCCGACCAAAGCGCCCGAAGCGGCCAAACAGTTTTGGCGGGAAAAGCGGCATGAAGTGCCTAATCCGGCAGAACCCAATATCTATTACGGTCTAACGAGGACAACTGATCCATCGTTTACTTGGACGAACTATCTGCCATCTATGCGTGTAAAGGATCTGAACGTTATTCCTGACGGATTTACAGGTGACACAGTCCCTGCTACTATGTGTGTCGGCTTCCGCTATATTGGGAACCATCATTACGAGGAGATTAGCGAGCTTCGCGCAGAGGCGCTTTATACTGCCATCAATAGGCTTGTCAATGAGCACAACGGAAGATACGAGCTTCTGGATAGCGAATTCTTCTTCGAAAAAATTGATACGGATGCGTATGATGGACAATATTGTCAAATGGAGTGGTTTGCGCCCATCAGAATGAAAAACGCTTAAAATGATCAAAAAAGTTCATCGAGCTTGCCGCTATTGAGGTACGCTCTTTTTGTATTTATTAATAGATGGCAGTACGAAAAGGAGAGATCGTTATAAACGATAACGAAGTTGTTTCAATTGGAGATACCTATTTACTTGCAGCGGTATCAGAGTTGTTCGGATTAGAAGGCTATGAAATCCAGTTGATTCCGGCACATGATGGAGGACGAAATATCGTTTATACCTGTGAAAAAGAGGGTGAGGGGGCTAAAATACTCAGAATCGCTTTCTTACCAGACAGGAGCCGAGAAGATTTCCTAGGCGAAGTGGAATTTGTTCGGTATCTATTTGAGCACGGAGGCAGTGTCTCAAATATTATCAGCTCCCGAAAGGGGAATCTGCTGGAGGAGATCACCTACAATAACCACATCTTTTTTGTCTGCCTGTTTGAAAAGGCTAAGGGGAAAATGCTTGTAGAAAATCATTATCGGTACCGAGAAGGAGTTCCAATTACCGAATATTATTATAATTGCGGTAAAACCCTGGGGAGACTGCACCAAATATCGAAAGGGTATACGCCTATCCATCGCCGGTATAGCTTTTTTGACAAATACAATGCCGAATATATCGATTCACTGATACCGGGTTCTTTATCCCTGGTTAAGGAGAAGATGATAGAGCTCCTTGATACCTTACAAGGATTGGATAGGGACCAGGAGACTTTTGGTATGATCCATTTTGATTACAACGATGGGAATTACTCCATAGATTTTGATACCGGGCAAATTACCGTATATGATTTCGATAATTCGCTTTTCGGTTGGTATATGTTTGACCTAGCGGGTCTCTGGATACTAGGAGTGGGCTGGATACAATTTGAGCCAGACGCCGGAAAACGCAAAAAGTTCATGGATGATTATTTTAAAACAGTACTTGAAGGATACAGATCCGAGACCGAAATTGAAGATTCGATGGTGGATAAGCTGCCGTTGTTTATCCAAGTAAGCCTCATGGAAAATATTATAGATGCATTCGAGGTCATGCGGAACAACGGCGAAGAGCCGGAGTGTGATGAGGAGCTGTCGTATCGGATAAAATGTTTTGAAGACGATATTCCGTATAAAGGATTTTTACATGAAATTTACTCTTGTGAAGAGCCGTTTGAGTATGAGAAAAGAAATATTTAGTCTTTTTGTTGCGGCCTTGCCGTTTATCTCCATTATGGCTTGGGTAGCGGACGAAAATGCAGAATTGTCAAACGGGTAGCATTGTTTATTATTTTTTGATAAACTTGGAATATCTAGGGAATGGAGGCGGTTTACATGAAAAGTAAGAAGTATAATGGGCAAAAAAACGGGGAACCAAGCGCATAATTAGCCCTATAACTGCGACTCCCCATATGGGAGAAAACTGTCTTGAATAATCCTTTTCTAAGTATCCAAAATCCAACTCCAGTAGGCGCCGGTTCTTACGAAATGGCTTTGCCTCTGATTACTGCTTTAGAATTGAAGCCAGGTATGCGTATATTGGAAATAGGCGCTGGTACTGGTCAAGTTGCGGCAACATTAGCTAAACATTGGGGAGTAACTGTAATTACTTTAGAACTGTGGGAAAGCTTGAATTTTATCCAAGAATGCGCTTCAGAACAAGGCGTATATAATGACGTTCTGGCAGTGAAGGCAAATGCTGAACGTATGCCATTTCCTGACGAAGCATTTGATGCAGTCTTTAGTATCGGCTCCTTTTTTATGATTGAGGATAGGGAACAAGCTCTGAAAGAAATTACACGCGTTACTCGCGCTAACGGCTATTTTGGAATTGCTGAGCCTATGTGCACATTAAATCCAGTGCCGATTGGTTTGGGAAATTTCGATATCTTTAAGTCCTATAAGAAATGGCTTCGGACATTGGACTGGAATCGCAATTTACTTCAAAGTCAAGGCTTTTTAATCACGGAAAGCTTTTACTTTAGTGAGGGTTACCAATGGATGCTCGATAATTTCCGATATTATGACGGTGAAAAGGATTTTATTCTGCACGATGCAGGACGTTGGTTGGGACTAGGGCTTGCTGTTGGCAAGAAAGTACGGAGGTAAGCGTTGAATTAGCAGAGAACGATTTTTGAACACCGACATGGCTGCCACACGATAGCCCTTGAATAAAATAAATATATAAAGGGCCATCCCACAAAGGATGGCCTTAAAATTATAGAAATGAGGTGAGGCATAGTGACACAGGAAGAAGTGTTAAAAGGCGGAAATGTGAATCACATTGTCCGTAGGGAAAATACGGTTCTCCGTCCCACAGGTTATTGGAGCCCGTGCGTTCATGAGCTGCTTAAACATCTAGAGAAGCAAGGCTTTGAGGGAGCGCCAAGATTTCTCGGAATCGACGATTCTGATCGTGAAATATTAACATTCATTTCAGGGGAAGTCCCGGGGAATGAGTACCCTGAACTTGAACCTTACATGTGGTCGGATGAAACGCTTGTAGGTTTAGCGCGTCTTTTACGCCATTTTCATGATGCGACTGAAGGATCAGCTCTCATGACGAAGAGCAAATGGCAGCTTAGTTATGTCGGCGAACGTGAGCACGAAGTGATATGTCATAATGACGCTGCATTGTACAATGTGGTCTTTCAACAGGGGATTCCTGTAGGGCTGATCGATTTTGATATGGCTGGTCCAGGTCCGCGTATGTGGGACATTGCTTATTCCCTCTATACATCGGTTCCGCTTGCGAGCTTCGAGCCAGACCATTCTTCGAGAAAAACGGTGAAGTACCAGTCGGATGTACACGCTTCGGAGCGCCGCCAACGCATTCATTTGTTTTTTGAATCGTATGGAATTCCCGTCCCGAATGATCTGTGTCAGTGGATTATTCAACGATTGACTACAATGTGCGATACGCTCCGAAATGGTGCTGCCGAAGGGAATCTTGCCTTTCAAAAAATGGTTGATGAAGGACACTTGGCTCACTATGAGAGCGAGATTCGATTTGTAGCAGATCATTTCAATGATTGGACATAGCATGATTTGTTACTCAAGTGGATTACTATAGTTGAAGTATAGCGAGAGTAAGATTGTATTGATTTTATTTCCAGAATAGGGTATTTTAAATACAGCTTAGCGATAAGCTAGTTCCTGATACGAAAGGAGATGTGTTTTAATGGCAACTACTTATATGATGGTGGTTTGGTCTTAAAACTGAATAGAAGGCATACGTGAAAAAAAGCGGGAAATCGTCCGTATTATTTGGTGTGCCGTTCAAAGTAACCTTTCGTGAATATTGCTGTTTGCAGGATACGATGAAGGTCGTATCTTTTTTTTGCGTCCTGATGCCGCGCGACAGCAGCTTCTTTAGAGGCTGCTTGTCCGTGGCATTTTTGCGTCCAAAAACAATAGTAAAGGAGCTAGAAAAAATACCATGATAGATTTGAAAACCTATGGCTTTACCCAAATAGAAGCAATCCCAGACGGATTAGTGCCTGGCAGAGTAACGGAGCTTCGGCGCGAGCGCTTTACGGTTATGACCGGGCGCGGCGAAGTAACGGCGGTGCTCAAAGGCGCGTTTTATCACAGCGCGGAAACGCGCGGAGACTTTCCGTGCGTAGGCGATTTTGTACTGCTGCACGACAACGAGAATGGAGACTCACTCATTCATACCGTATTGCCCCGCCACGCCAAGTTCTCGCGCGCGAATTACTCCGGGCATGCTGCCGGCTATGCCAAAACGGTGCTGGAGCAGGTCGTCGCAACCAATTTTGACTATGTGTTTATCATTTCATCACTGAATGGGGACTTCAACGTTACCCGCATCATGCGGTACCTGACACAGGCCAGGCATAGCGGCGGCCAGCCGATCGTCATTCTGACCAAGGCAGATCTCGTTGAAGATTATACGATCCCGCTCGCAGAAGTCACAGGCAGCATCCCTGATGTGCCGGTTCACGCGATCTCCAGTCATACAGGCCAAGGGCTGAACGAGCTGGATGCTTACCTGTCGCCCGGTAAAACGGTCGTCTTCCTCGGCATGTCCGGCGTCGGCAAATCGTCTCTGCTTAATGTCTTGATGGAGCAGGATGTCATGAAGGTTCAGGCAATTCGGGAGGCTGATAGCCGGGGGAGGCATACGACAACGCATCGTCAGCTGTTCATGCTTCCTTCCGGTTCAATGGTCATCGATACGCCGGGTATGCGCGAGCTTGGATTATTTGATGCCGGCGAGGGCATTCGCGCAGGCTTTGCCGATGTGGAGGAATGGTTGACGCAATGCCGCTTTACGGATTGCCGCCATCAAGCCGAGCCGGGCTGTGCCGTTCTCGCCGCGCTTGCCGATGGCTCGTTATCTCGTGAGCGGTGGGAGCGTTATGTCTCCCAGCGTCATGAGAACAAGTATGTCCAGGATAAAACGACCTACCTCATCGACAAGAGAGCCCGCAATAAATCGATCGCCATGTGGAGCAAACAAACGAAGAAAAACGGAGGCTGGAAAAAATGAATATAAAAAACGAAGCGCTAATCTCTGCCCTGCAACAAAGGTTCAAAACGAATATCGTCTCCGCTGACTGCCATGCAGTGCCTCTACGAGGCGGAACGGTGGGAGATGTGCAGCTCGTAACGGGGAATGCAGAAACCGCCGATGGTGAAAAATGGCCGTACCGCATGGTGCTAAAAATCCAGAAAAAATGGGAGCGTTACGACGATCCGGATTCATGGCGCCGGGAATATGATCTGTATACATCTGACCTGGGATCGACGTTCTCGGATGCTTTTCGCTGGCCGGCGTGCTATCATGCCGAACTCAATGCTGAAGAAGATGAATTCGAGCTGTGGCTGGATTATATCGACGGCGTAACCGGTCTGGACTTGACGGGCGACATGTACGAACAGGCCGCGCTGGAGCTGGGACGCTACCAAGGCAAGCTGTATGCGGAGCAGCCAGCCGTGCTGCATAGCCTGACCAACCTGAGCCATGCCGATTTCATGAAGAATACGTATCTGCATTACCGGTCATGGCCGGTCGTCTACAATTATATACGCTCAGAGGCGTGCGAATTCCCGCAGCAGGTAAGGCAAATGCTCATCGACATCGATGAGCACGCGGAGGAGATTTTCGCCCGTATTGAAAAATTGCCCCTCGTGCTATGCCACCGGGACTTCTGGGTGACCAACCTGATCTACGCTGACGGCAAATTCGTGATCATCGACTGGGATACGAGCGGCTGGGGCTACCTGGGCGAGGATCTCGCAAGTCTGATCGCGGATGAAGCAGATATCGACCACATGGTTGAATATTACCAGCGATGCGTCCCTGCGTATTACAAAGGCTTTTCCCAATATGCGGATGTACCGCCTGTCGCTGAGCATTGCGTCTACGAGCTGATCCTGTTAGTTTTCGGGTACAGACTCGTGGAGTGGTATCTTCACACCAAGGACGATGACGAGAAGGCGAAGCATCTTCATGTTCTCCAAAAAATCTATGAAATGAAGGCCTGCCCATGACAATTGTTACAGACAACGCGGAGAACCGTAACACAAGTAACGGCAATTTTTTAAACTTAAATGATTTGATGAACCCTGATTACAGGGAAATATTATAGAAATGAGGTGAGGCATAGTGACACAGGAAGAAGTGTTAAAAGGCGGAAATGTGAATCACATTGTCCGTAGGGAAAATACGGTTCTCCGTCCCACAGGTTATTGGAGCCCGTGCGTTCATGAGCTGCTTAAACATCTAGAGAAGCAAGGCTTTGAGGGAGCGCCAAGATTTCTCGGAATCGACGATTCTGATCGTGAAATATTAACATTCATTTCAGGGGAAGTCCCGGGGAATGAGTACCCTGAACTTGAACCTTACATGTGGTCGGATGAAACGCTTGTAGGTTTAGCGCGTCTTTTACGCCATTTTCATGATGCGACTGAAGGATCAGCTCTCATGACGAAGAGCAAATGGCAGCTTAGTTATGTCGGCGAACGTGAGCACGAAGTGATATGTCATAATGACGCTGCATTGTACAATGTGGTCTTTCAACAGGGGATTCCTGTAGGGCTGATCGATTTTGATATGGCTGGTCCAGGTCCGCGTATGTGGGACATTGCTTATTCCCTCTATACATCGGTTCCGCTTGCGAGCTTCGAGCCAGACCATTCTTCGAGAAAAACGGTGAAGTACCAGTCGGATGTACACGCTTCGGAGCGCCGCCAACGCATTCATTTGTTTTTTGAATCGTATGGAATTCCCGTCCCGAATGATCTGTGTCAGTGGATTATTCAACGATTGACTACAATGTGCGATACGCTCCGAAATGGTGCTGCCGAAGGGAATCTTGCCTTTCAAAAAATGGTTGATGAAGGACACTTGGCTCACTATGAGAGCGAGATTCGATTTGTAGCAGATCATTTCAATGATTGGACATAGCATGATTTGTTACTC
>NZ_WOVL01000008.1 GCF_009737085.1 Paenibacillus sp. NEAU-GSW1 | reverse complement strand
CAAGCGAACGCGGGAGCGAAAGCGCAGGCAGCGATGCGAGCGAATGCGGTGACGTCGACGGAGCGGAAGGCAACGGCGGCGGCGCAAGCTGCGGAGCAAACGCATGCGAAGCGGCGAGGCAACGCGAAAGCTGAGCCGGAGGCGAGCGAGCGAGCAGGAGTAAGCGAGCAAGCGGATACGGGAGCGAAAACGCAGGCAGCGATGCGAGCGAATGCGGTAACGGCGACGGAGCGAAAGGCAGCGACGGAAGCGACGGCAGCGCAAGCAGCGGAGCAAACGCATGCGAAGCGGCGAGGCAACCCGAAAGCTGAGCCGGAGGCGAGCGAGCGAGCAGGTGTAAGCGAGCAAGCGAACGCGGGAGCGAAAGCGCAGGCAGCGATGCGAGCGAATGCGGTAACGGCGACGGAGCGAAAGGCAGCGACGGAAGCGACGGCAGCGCAAGCAGCGAAGCAGACGCATGCGAAGCGGCGAGGCAACGCGAAAGCTGAGCCGGAGGCGAGCGAGCGAGCAGGTGTAAGCGAGCAAGCGAACGCGGGAGTAAGCGATCAAGCGAACGCGGGAGCGAAAGCGCAGGCAGCGATGCGAGCGAATGCGGTGACGTCGACGGAGCGGAAGGCAACGGCGGCGGCGCAAGCTGCGGAGCAAACGCATGCGAAGCGGCGAGGCAACGCGAAAGCTGAGCCGGAGGCGAGCGAGCGAGCAGGAGTAAGCGAGCAAGCGAACGTGGGAGCGAAAGCGCAGGCAGCGATGCGAGCGAATGCGGTGACGTCGACGGAGCGGAAGGCAACGGCGGCGGCGCAAGCTGCGGAGCAAACGCATGCGAAGCGGCGAGGCAACCCGAGAGCTGAGCCGGAGGCGAGTGAGCGAGCAGGTGTAAGCGAGCAAGCGAACGCGGGAGCGAAAGCGCAGGCAACGATGCGAGCGAATGCGGTGACGTCGACGGAGCGGAAGGCAACGGCGGCGGCGCAAGCAGCGGAGCAGACGCATGCGAAGCGGCGAGGCAACGCGAAAGCTGAGCCGGAGGCGAGTGAGCGAGCAGGTGTAAGCGAGCAAGCGGACGTGGGAGCGAAAGCGCAGGCAACGATGCGAGCGAATGCGGTGACGTCGACGGAGCGAAAGGCAGCGACGGAAGCGACGGCAGCGCAAGCAGCGGAGCAGACGCATGCGAAGCGGCGAGGCAACGCGAAAGCTGAGCCGGAGGCGAGTGAGCGAGCAGGTGTAAGCGAGCAAGCGGACGTGGGAGCGAAAGCGCAGGCAGCGATGCGAGCGAATGCGGTGACGTCGACGGAGCGGAAGGCAACGGCGGCGGCGCAAGCTGCGGAGCAAACGCATGCGAAGCGGCGAGGCAACGCGAAGGCTGAGCCAGAGGCGAGCGAGCGAGCAGGTGTAAGCGAGCAAGCGGACGTGGGAGCGAAAGCGCAGGCAACGATGCGAGCGAATGCGGTAACGGCTGCGAAGCGAAAGGCAACGGCAGCGGAGCAAGCAGCGGAGCAGACGCATGCGAAGCGGCGAGGCAACGCGAAGGCGCAGGCAACGATGCGAGCGAATGCGATAACGTCGACGCAGCGAAAGACAGCGGCGCAAACGGCGGAGCAGATATATGCGCAGCGGCGAGGCGAAGCCAAGAAAGAGTTTGAAGCAGGCATGCTGGCAAGGACAAAAGTTAGTGCCCGAGCGATGCAAACTGCTGCGCAAGCCATGCGATCCATATCCATTCCGTCTATGCAAAGGTCAACGCTGCATACGTCCGTTATAGGGCGTTACAATGTGGCAGAGGATGCGCAGCTGGAGCAGCGGCCTTCATGGCCCATGCGATCCGTACATTTGAGCCGAGCGGATAAACGTCCGGATGAAGCCGGCAGATCGGGCTCAACCCTAAATTACGCACAGCGTAATGAGACTGCTCAGCCCGCGCAGATGAAACAACAGGTTATGCCGGATTTGGCATATACGAAGCTGAAGGCTGCAGCGCAAGATTCGCAGCGTACCGTTAACGTCGAAGCTCCCAAAGAACTTGATCCCGAAAAACTGCAAAAAATGATAATGAAAATGCCGAAGCTGAATCCGGACGCCATTGCCGATCAAGTGTTTAAAGCACTGGAGCGGAAAATGAAGCTGGAGCAGCGGAGAAACGGTTTTTAGTAAGGTTGGAGGCGTCCCTAAATGGCATTAAGCAAAGCGAAAATCATTGTCGAACGCAGCAGCGGGCAAGAAATTATCGAGGTCATGTTCAACCCTACAGAGTACGAGCTGGATACGGCAAACGAGTTTACGGACGACGAAGTTCCGGGCTTACAGACGCCTCTTGCTCAATATACCGGAGGAAAAGAAACGACTTTAACGATGGATTTGTTTTTTGATTCCTATGAGCTGGGGGAAGACGTTCGCAAGTTTACTTCCAAGATCGCGAATATTTTGGATGTCGATTCCGACCTTCATGCTCCGCCGCCTTGCCGTTTCGTATGGGGCTCGCTCGATTTTAAAGGCGTTCTCAATTCGGTCAAGCAGCGGTTTACGATGTTCCATGAATCCGGCGTTCCTGTCCGGGCCACGCTGAGCGTCAGCTTTACGAGCACGCAATCGATGAAAGAGCAGTATCAGGAAATACCGCGGCAATCGGCAGACCGGACAAAGCAAAGAACGGTTAAGCTGGGGGATCATTTATGGATGCTCGCAGCAGACGAATATGACGACCCGGGCGCATGGCGGCATATTGCGGAAGCGAACGGCATTGACAATCCAAGAGAGCTCACGCCAGGCCGAAAATTGACGATACCGAGATTGGAGTAGAGAACGATGGTAACTTCCGCAAGCGGATTTACTTCCCTTGAGACGAAATATAAACAATTTGCCGCTCCGGAAGCAGAAATCATTATAAACGGCCAAGCGGCTAATTTGTCCGAGATGGCGGTCGAATGGGTGGAAGTTGACTTATCGACGGAGCCGAAAGCGGATGTGGCCCGATTTTCGATCGTTAACGGCTTTGTCATTAAAGAAACGAAATTCAAATGGGTAGGCGATTTGATCAAAGTGGGCAATACACTGCAAATCAAATTCGGCTATGCCGATAAAAAGGAACTGTTATTCGACGGGCTTATTACCGGTTATTCACTGGACTATTCGCCGAATGCGAGTCCCAAAATTGTCGTTACCGGCATGGACCGTTCTTTTATGCTCATGCGTTCGGCTCATTCTAAAGTTTGGTCGGAAATGAAGGACAGCGATGTCGTCAGCCAAATCGCCGGACAGTACGGGCTGTCGACCGATATTGATGCGACAACGATAAAGCGAACCCGTATTGAGCAGACAGGCGTCAGCGATTATCATTTTATACGGTCTCTTGCAGTCGATAATGACCGGTTATTTTACGTAACAGCATCCAAGCTTTACTTTAAAAAACGGCAGACCGGCACCCCGGTCGTGTCGCTCAAATACGGACAGAGCCTGCTTAGCTTCATGCTCACAGTCGACGCTGCCGGACAAGTCTCGGAAGTAACGGTTCGCGGCTACGATGTTGCCAAGAAAACGCATGTAGAAGCGACGGCAAGCTCGGTAACGGCGATGCCGACGAAGTCGACAACCGGTCCGAGTCTGGCGAGCAAGCTGTCGTCCAATAAAAAGGAAATCGTATATACGCAAGTCGGCTCGCAAGCGGAAGCGCAGCTGCTGGCAACCTCAATGCTGGAACGAAGTGCGCGCGAACTTGTTACCGGACATGGCTCAAGCATCGGGCTTCCGGAAATAATGCCCGGCAAAATGATTCACATCGAAGGACTTGGCAACGGAACGGAATTGGATCAGACGCTCAGAATAACGAGAGCTACCCATCGTCTCGATGGGCAGGACGGATATAAAACCTATTTCGTAACGGAGGGGAATGCGATTTGAGTATGGATATGATGTTCTCCGGGTTGTTTGACCAGCATTCCCGTTCGATGGTGCCCGATCAGTTGTCCGGTGTATGGAATGCGATTGTGACGGATAACAAAGATCCGCAAAAGCTGGGGAGGATCAAGGTGAAATTTCCGCTTCGCGAAGGCGAGCTTCAGTCCGACTGGATTCGCATCGCAACGTTAATGGGCGGACCGTCTCGCGGCACGCTTTTTATCCCCGAAGTCAACGATGAGGTGTTGGTCGCATTTTTAATGGGCAGGGTAGACTCGCCGGTCGTAATCGGGTCGCTTTGGAATGATAAAGACAAGCCTCCGACTTCTCATGAGAAGAACGATATCCGGCAGATCAAAACGCGAGCCGGACATGAAATCACGTTCCAGGATACGGACAGCGACGGGAAAATTACGATTAAAAGCAAAGAAGGCCATCTGCTCGAAATGGAAGAAAAGTCGGATACGATCAAGCTGCAAACAAAAGATCAAGCGCAGTCTATCGTTATGACGGGAGGAGCCTCCGGCTCGATAACGGTAAAAGCCGGGACCTCTAAAATTGTCATGAGCAATCAGGGCGACGTATCAATAGAGGGAACGAAGTCCGTAACGGTGAAAGGCGCTAAGGTGGCCGTTGAGGCGCAAGCTTCGCTTACACTCGAGTCAGGCGGCATGCTGGAGATGAAAGCTAACGGCATCGTCACGATAAAAGGCGGCATGGTTAAAATCAATTAACGGGACGAAAGGCGGCGGAGCGTTTGTCAGCTTCTTTCTTAGGAAAAGGATGGAAATTTCCAGTGCAGGTTGACGCAGCAACAGGCCGGATCAAAATGTCGGAGGGCGAAGACGATATCGCCGAATCGATCCGGATTATTTTGCGGACGTCCAAGGGTGAAAGGCTGATGCGGCGTAATTTCGGCAGCGGTCTGAAATCGTTCGTATTCGGCACGACAGACGAGACCTCCATGCGATTGCTTGCTACCGATGTAGAGGATGCCATTCGCGGCTGGGAACCGCGCGTGAAGGATGTGGCGGTCGAAGCTCGGCCCGATCCCGTTCATTCGGGAAGGGTGCTCCTGAACGTCTCGTATGTGGTGCGGACGACGAACAATTTGTTTAACCAGGTATATCCGTTTTATTTAGAAGAAGGAAGTAATTGACGGGAGAGAACAGGGCGATGAATCACGGGGGAAATAGGGGCGAAATGAAACGCCCGCCGAACATCAATTCGAATAATGCGTCCTCGTTTGTCTCGCGGATGAAAGAGCTTGCTCCGTTTTATACGCCGGAGTGGCGCTTCTCGCCGGAGGATCCGGACGCCGGAACAGGATTGGCTTACCTGGCGGGGGATATGCTGCAAGACACGGTACAGCGTTTGAATCAAGCCCCGATCAATCATTTCCTGTCTTTTCTGGATCTGATTCAAGTCAAGCTGCAGCCGCCCCGTCCTGCGCGCGCGAATGTTGTTTTCTCGCTAAGCGAAGGAGCGGCTGAACCTGTTCATTTACCCGCAGGATTAATGCTTACTGCCTCCCATCCGGATGGCGGCGAGCCGCTTGTTTTCGAGTCGGAGCGGGCGCTTGCAGCCACGCCGGCCAAGGTGATGGAATGGATCAACGTACATCCGGAACGAGATCGTATCGCAATTGCGGCAGAACATTATTCCGAGCAAAATACAGCCGGAACGGCGCCTCCAATCCGTCTATTTGATACGGACCATTATCGGAACGAACAAGAGCATGTGCTTTATCTGCGTCATGATGAATTGTTTTTAGCCGATCGTCCATGCCGTTTTTACTTGCACATTGAACATAGCGAAAAACGTTACGCCGAGCCTGAGATCGCTGCGGCACTAGCTTCTAATGCGGTTGAGTGGTCCTATCCGAGCGGCGGTCGGTGGACCCGGTTTGATTCGGTGACGGCCGCAGGAAACATGATTATATTACATAAGCAGAAGCCGGGGTTCATTGAAGAAACCGAGCATCAGCATATTCTCGGCCGGTGGATTCGCTGTACGCTAAAGCCATTGGCGGATGCTGCTTCTCCGTTGCTCCGTGCCAATTTGGAGCTGGATCGAGTAAGGGTAAGAGCTTCGCATGATAGGGAAGGCGATGCGCAAGGCATTCTGCCGACGGATTTGTTTTATAACGAAACCGAGCTGCTTCGGGACGGCTTTTTTCCCTTTGGCGAGCATTTTGTTCCTTATTCCGTATTTTATTTATCCAGCGAGGAGACGTTTACGAAAAGAGAAAGCCGAATGCGGCTCCATTTTGCCGCAAAAGCGATTGCGAGCCGAATTAGAATGGCGCCGGATCCGGAAGTACAGTGGAAGATGGTCATGCGGACTTCGGAGTTTGAGGAAAAGGATCCTCCCCGCGTGCGCATCCGTAAGGTGCAATGGGAATATTGGGACGGCGCGAACTGGGCGGCGCTGCCCGGCGGAGAAATGTACAGCCAAATGTTCGAGGATTTGCCGGAGCATCAGGCGAAAAGCTTCACCTTAGAATTTATTTGCCCCGAAAATATGGCGAAAACATTCGTCAACGGCAAATTCGATTTTTGGATTCGTGCTCGTGTTATACAGGTGGATCCGATTATTGCCTCTGTTGTGGAATATATGCCGCCGTGGCTCTCTTCGCCAGCATTTTCGTATGCGCAAGGTTCTCAGACGCTTATGCTGCCAGACAGCGCATATACAAGAAGCAACGCGGACGACAGGGACCGGTCGGCTGCCGTTCGCCAAGGAGGCCAGCCGTTCCGGCTGTTCGAACCGATTCCTTGTCCGCAGCCTGCCGTATATGCGGCTTTCGATATCGCTCCTGTTAAAGGGCCTCTCGGCATGCATGTTGCGCTTGACCGCCGCTTTGCATCCGGGGGCGAGCCGCCATGGATCGAATGGGAAGCGTTATGCTATGAGCAAGGCAGATATGTATGGCTGCCGTTAAAAATGAATGACGGTACTCAAAGCTTTACGTTTAGCGGTTTTTTGAACTGGGCGGGGCCGGCGAATATGGCGCTGGTTCGATTGTTCGGAAGAGAGCGTTATTGGCTGCGTGCGGTGAATCGGGACAGCCAAATCGGCGGCTTGAAGGAAGGCCATCCGATCGCTGGAAGAATTGATATGAATGCGGTTCCTGTACGCCAGCATATAAGCCTGGAGCGTGAAATGGCGGTTGCCGCAAACGGCAGCGTGCAGCTGACGCCGGGCGCTTTTATCGAAGAAGAAGTTTGGGTGGACGAGAAGGAGCGATTTACGGAATTTGAACGTGAAACGCTGCTTGCGCGTTCAGAAGGCTATATGGCCCAGCGCGATGGCGAAGGGGTGCTGCAACGTTTCTGGGTGCGCTGGAACCAAGTGACGTCATTGGCGGAATCCGGGCCTGATGACCGGCATTATACGGCTGAATATGCAAATGGAAATTTGCAGTTCGGAGACGGGGTTTGCGGCATGCTGCCATCGGTAGACGGGACGGATCTTGTACGGATCCGGTTTAAAACGACTGAGGGCGCGAGGGGCAATGTTCCGTCCGGCTCCATTACCGGCATGCAGCTCCCATATGCCTTTATTAGCGGTGTAGCCAATCCGGAACCTTCCGCCGGAGGCGGAGATTCGGAGAAAATCGAACAGGCGATGGCTCGCGGTCCGCAAATGCTCAAACATCGCGGTCGAGCGGTCACGGCTAAGGATGTCGAGTGGCTGGCAAGAGAGGCTTATCCGCAAATCGCCAAAGTTAAATGTATTTCAAATCGCAACGGATTGATGGAACGCGCGCCCGGCTCGCTGGCGATCGTTGCTTTTCCGGCAGGTGGATTGGCCGATGCGGCGCAATTTCCCGAGCTGCGGACGACGGTAGAACGCAAGCTGCGTCAGCAGGCTTCAAGCCTAGTCGCGCTTGGAGGAGCCCTTTCCGTTATCGAGCCTGCTTATTTGGAAGTGTCTGTCCACGCCACGATTGCGGTGCATTCGATCGACGAGATGCTGCCTGCAGAAGCGGCTTGTACGGCAAAGCTGAATCAATTTTTGGATCCGATTGCCGGCAATGCGGACGGCAGAGGCTGGAATATCGGAGAAGCGCTTCATCCTTCGCTTATTCATTCCTTGCTTCATTCTGTCCGGTATCTGGCTTATATAGAACGTCTTTACTTGCATGTGGTTAGAATCGAAAACGGGAATCGCCAAGAATGGGATCCTGGAAAAATGAGCGATATCGCGCACGGTATCATTGTGAACGGGCAGCATACGATAACGGCTATTCCATCGCCTAACTAATTCAGAAGAGAGAGGAGGAAATCGAATGCTTCCCAAACTTCCTTTGGACGATCGTTCCTATGCGGACATCGTCGATCAAGCAAGACGAATGATTCCTAAGCGCGTGCCGGAATGGACGGATGAAAACGCGCATGATCCCGGCATCACGTTCTTGGAGCTGTTCGCGTGGCTTACTGAAATGCAACGCTTCTTTATTAGCAGAGTCCCAGATAGAAGCCGAATTAAATTTCTCGATCTGCTTGGCGTAAAGCCAGCAGATGCATCGGCCGCAAAGGCGCAGCTATGTTTTAGCGGCATTTCCCGAAAGACGGTGCTGCCGCGCGGAACGAAACTGCTTGCCGAAGATCAAATGTTCGAGACAGCGGCGACGCTGGCATTAAATCCGTTAAAGCTTGACCGGATCGTAAGCCGAACAGAGCTGGAATCTAATGATGTGACGGCTTCCAATGAGCAAATGAACATTTCGTTTTATCCGTTCGGAAAAGAAGCGGGGGCAGGCTCGAGGCTATATATCTCGTTTGATCGAGAGCTCGATATGTCAGAGCAGATTGAGCTTTCGGTGAAGCTGAAGGACGGCGGCTTATTCGGGGAGCATTCCGATTCTTCTCTGAACCGAAATGCGGTTACGCCTTCCGCAACGCTTTCATGGAAGGCATATGCATGGGACGAGCAATCAGGCGTTGCGGGCTGGATTCCGATGGACGTCGTCGAAGACGAAACGGTGCATTTTACGTTAACGGGAAAACTAACGGTACGCAATGTTGCGCGAATGCTGCCCATTACCGTACATCCGGCCAATGACCGGTTTCGTTATTGGATTTGCTGCACGATCGAGCAGGCAGGCTATGAATTGCCGCCAAGGATCGATGCTTTAATGCTTCATACAGTGGAAGCCGTTCAGAAGGACACACTTTGCGAAAGCCATATTTGCGAATTCAGAGCCTGGCAGCATGAACTTCGTATCTCCAGCTATTTGGCCCTTTACGGCGACTTGAAAATTCAGCTGATGGATAAAGACGGCAGCTGGCGTTATTTACCTGAAAGCGATAATGGTTTTGAAAATTCGGTCGTAATTTCAAGAAATAGCGAAGAGGGTGCCGCTGTAATCCGGTTTTCTGAAAGCTTCGCAAAGACGCAGTCCGGCGTGGCATCAGCCGTACGATTCATTGCAAGCAGCACGGATTTTGACAGATACAGAATTATCGGTAGAAGCAACGGGCTGCCGGGACAAATGTTCGAATTATACGATCTGCCTTGCGCGCATAAAGATGCAATTCAGCTGCAGGTCGGATATCCGGATGCGAACGGAACGCTCGCATGGCAGGATTGGACGCGCGTCGACAACTTCGATCATTCGCAATCGGGCGACCTGCACTTCCTGTACGAACCTTCCGAGCGCAAAGTTATATTCGGCAATGGCGAGCATGGAGCTGTGCCCCCTGCGAGTTTGGAGCCGAATATTTGGCTGGTCGGCTGCGAGCTGGGCGGAGGCGAAGGCGGCAATGTAAAACCTGGTCTTATATCGGAGTGGATTAATGAAGAACAGCGCAGCTACGGATTGAAGGTTACGAATCCGGAATACGCTCGCGGCGGAAAGCAAGCGGAGTCGCTTGCGCAGACACTGCAGCGGGCGCAGTTCGAGCTGAAACAGACGTTCCGGGCCGTGACGGAAGAGGATTATGAAACAATCATAAAATCGGCGCCTGGCGTCCAGGTCGCTCGAGTTCATGCGATTCCGCTGTTTAAGCCCGGCCTTGCCGATTATCCGCGCACGAAAGCGCCGGGACAAATTTCGGTCGTCGTAGTTCCGAACAGCCTGAGCCGCACGCCGCAGCCGAGCCCCGGATTTTTGCAGACCGTGAAGCGTCATTTGGACAGCCGGCGACTCGTAACGACGGAAATTCATGTCATTCCGCCGGTTTACGTTAAAGTGACCGTGCATGCGGTTATCGTCGTTGAGCCTCAATATATCGACGAGGGAGCATCAATCGTTGCAGCGTTGCAAGAGCTGCTTCGTCCGCTAGGAAATGGCGAGAACGGCGCGAACGAAGGCTGGGATTTTGGAAGACCTGTATATAAAGGCGATATATATAACGCGCTGAGCGGAAGAAACGGGATTGTATACATTCAAGATTTATGGCTGGACGCAGACGGGCCGCATGTGAAAAAAAGCAAAGGCGGCGATCTGTTGCTTCCGCCGCACGGCTTGGTTTATTCCGGGCAGCATGAAATTGAACTCGTAAGCCGACTGCATTTGTAATGCGCAGAACCGGGAAACAGCGGAGTGAATTTGAACTCCGTTCGAATTCCTGATGTATAGCGGAGTGAATTTGAATTCCATTCAAATTCCTGATGTAAGGAGGGAAGCAGACTGAACGGAGAACGTTTTTTTTCGATAAACCGCGAAGAAGACTGGCAGCAAATGACCGTCTACAATTTGGAGTGGAACCGGTCGGGCTTCGGCATTCGCCGGGATAATAAGTACGGAATCCACGCCATGTTGAAGCTCGGGGATTTAAACGGGACGGCACGAATCAAGGAAATGGCGTTAGGGCGGCATGATCGCTTGTATTTGCTGGATGAACGCTCTGATCTATGGATTTATGACCGGCGGAACAATGAGCATAAAAGGCTGTTTACGCAAGGTCACGGCCTGTTCACAGCTAATGCCCGAATTGCCGCTTCCGGCGAAATCGTGTTTATTGCCGATGCAGGCAGCGGACCGACGCTTGCCGCTTACAACGCAGGCAACGGTCAGACGTTGTGGTCTCGTTCCGGCAGCGAGGCGGAGGGATTTCCACTCGTTCCGCTGGCATTGGCCGTCGATGGCAGCAGCCTGTTTGTGCTAACGCCGCTAGAGATCGACAACGGCGAAAGCGAGCCTGCCATTCCTGAAGGCGGCAAGCTCGGCATCATGCAGTTTACGCTGTCCGGCCAATTGATCGGCGTTTGGAGCGATCCGGCGTTTCATCAACGGATTCGCGCGAAGCTGAAGCATTTGCACCGCACCTACTTTTTATCGATATCGCCGGATCGCAGCTTGTACATATTTGATACGCTTTTTGCCAAGCTTTTCTCTTTTCGCCGAGACGGCAGGCTCGATGTTCGACTTGAATTTCCGCAAATGCCTTATGCAGGCTTATGCATCGATACGAGCGGCAGCCTGTATATCGGCGATTCAAGGGAGATTGACCGGGAGAGCGAGGATGACCGATTTATCATTCAAGCGAAGGCCGATGGCGATCTAGTAGGACGGATTACCGGCTTTCGCGGCAAATCGGATCAGCTGCTAATTGACGATAAGGATCGGATGTATATTCTAAACGGCGAAGACAGCGAAATAACGATACTTAATCTTCAGCCGCAGACGCTTGTCATGGAGCAGACTGGGGTGCCGGAAGGCGTCTGGCTGTCGCGGGCATTTGACAGCACGGAATCGGATACGGTATGGCATAAAATGACGCTGGAAGCTTTCGTACCCGAAGGCACGCAGCTTCGCGTTTCGTACTTCAGCTTAAATGAAGATAGCTGCATCTTGAACGGCAAGTACACGAAGGTAGACGACTGGATCGCCAATCCCGATATCAGCTATCGCGACAAGCTTTCAGCGCTTGCGCCTTATTGGTCTTCTTCTGTTATTAATCCGAAGGATGCGCTGTTCTCCGGCGCAAAAGGCCGGTATTTGTGGATCAAAATCGAATGGCTCGGCACAGAACGCCATACGCCTTCGTTGCAGCGCCTTAGAGTACATTTTCCTAGGGAAACGTATTTAGCCTATTTGCCGGCCGTCTACCAGGAGGATGGGGCAAGCCGCGACTTTCTGGAACGCTTTTTATCGTTATTTGGCACCATGTTCGCCGAGCTCGAGAGCGACATCGCCAATATGCCGCAATATTTCGATGCGGAGCTGGCTCAAGGGGAGCATTTGAGATGGCTTGCTTCATGGATTGGCCTTGAGACGGACGATTATTGGACCGATGAACAGGTTCACGCCTTTTTTAAGGAAGCGCCTGAGCTGTACAAATATCGTGGCACAAGGCAAGGCATCGAGAAATCAATTGCTGCGTATACCGGCCAAAGGCCGTTGCTGATCGAGCACTTCCAGACGAAAGCAATGCGCGATAATGCAGAGCTTCGAGATTTAACCGATCGGCTGTACAGCAATGATCCCTATACATTTACGGTGCTTCTGAAGCCTGAACAAGCGCCGACAGAGAAACATCGGGTCGTAATCGAGCAGCTGCTTGAAGAGCAAAAGCCGGCTTATACGGAGGCGAGGCTCGTATTGCTTCAACCATGGATGTACCTGGACTTGCACACGTATCTAGGCATTAACACGGTGTTGACCGAACCGTCCCTTCTTACGCTCGGCTCGGACGGCGCGATGCCGAACGATACGCTCATCGTAGATTTGGGCTTGGAAAAGCGGATAGACGTTCATACCCGGCTTGAGATGGATTCAGAGCTTGAATAAATGCGGCATGCGAAATATTAAGCGTATACGAGGAGAGTGGCAGTAGTGAAAAAATCGAGGCTTTACCCCTTTGAAAGAAACCGGTACTTTTACGGCAAGCTGCTGACGGTGCGCGACTTCGAATCGGAGCAAAAATATGTGAACGACAAAAGACGGCTGCTGAACCGGCTGTTGTTCGGCAGCGGCGTTGTGTCGGGCATGCAGGTCGTTGCGGTAGACGATAAAACGATTTCGGTCGAAATGGGCGTCGCAATTGATTATATCGGACGCGAAATTGTCGTTCCTGCTCCGGTTACGCTAAAGCTGTCAATGATCGAAGGCTTCACCAACAACGAATACAAGAAAAACGTATACTTATGCGTCGCTTACGACGAGAAGGGCAAGGAGCCCGTCCACTCTGTCGGCAATTCTTCCGTTCGTTCAGATGAAGTCAGTGAATACAATCGTGTGCTGGAATCCTACAGGCTGTTTATTGTAGAGGAAGCGCCGGCTCCAGCCTCCTTCGAATTCGTTCAGTTGATGGAAAATGTAGCGACGATTTATCAGGATGCCAATGTGCGAATTACACAGCGGATGCCGAAATATGTAAACCCTGGCGAGGTCGTGGAGGTACGCCTCATCGTTGAAAAAACGCTGCAGACGCCGCGAATCGCTTTTAATTACGAGTATGATGCGACAGGATTTGTACCGCTTGGCCCCGAAGGGAACGCGGTTTCGTTTATGGAAGCGGGCAACGCGGGAGAAACCGAATTCGTGCTGACCTACAACGTAAAAGCGCCTCAGGAAGCCGGAGTTAAGGCGGCGCTGTCCATACCGAGCGAGAAAGCTAAGCTGACGATCGGCGATGAATTTATCCCGATCGACGTAAACGCGGTGCACCAGATCGAAGTGTTGTCGGAGCCGGCAGCGGAACGGCTGTTGGCCGATTGGCATAATCGCAGCCTCGAGCAAGCAGTTGAAGGCTCCGCCGATCAAAGCATTTGCTTGGCTAAAATTAGCCTGCTGCAAATGGGGCCTACTTATATGATAGAGAAAGTAGACCGCGTGCCGTTCGGCGAATATATCGAAAATGCCGCGCTGCTGCAGCGTCTCGGCCAATCGTCGCGCGGATCGGCGCTGCATAAGTTTTTTGCGAGCGCGGAAGCTCACGATTTGGAATTTGACGCGAAGCCTTCACTTGATGTCACCTATCATCCGGACCGGAATGAGTTCGACTTTAAGCTCGGCATTCCTCGTCCGCAGCATTTATACGACGAGATAGCGACAGGTACAATGGAAGTCGCGCTTGAAGCGATCGGTAAAACCGGCGGGTTCTTCTTCTCGAGAGGCAAGAAGAACTTCGTTTCCGAGGAGATCAATCACGGTCTTGGAGACGGACATGTTACGGTTGTTGTCGGTCTGGAGGAGACGGAATCGTCAGTCGCATCGGATATTACAAGTACAAATAAACGAGTCTATTACGGGCAAAGCGATGTGTTTAAAGGAACGGAGTTTGAGCCGGACATTCCGAACGTGTCGCTTGGAACGATCGTATATCCGGAGAAAGGAACGTTCCGAATCGGCATGAAGCTGCAAAGCGATGTTGAGACGGCTGCATCCGTTATCGCAGTGCGCTGGTGGGCGTTCAAAAGCCTTTCAGGAGCGGTGTCGGATGCAATAAGCGAGGAATTTGTCGACGCGATTGCGCAGGCTGCGGCAGCGAAGGAGAAATAGTTCACTGAGTTGATAACGTGATGCAAATATTAGTATAACCAAGAAAGCAGTGACGAAGAACGTCCTTTGCCGCGTGGCCGCGGCAGAGGGCGTTTTGTTTTATTATGATAGGGGGTTTGAAGAGGATGAGCGGAACGATTGTTTTGTTTGAGCAGGCATATGATGCGTTTCTGGAGAAACATCTGGCAGGAAGAAGCGGAGAACGGCGAGCAAGGCTCGCGCGAGGTCACTCCTATGCGGAGAAGCTGTTTCTGAAACAAGTATGGTGGCCGTTGGCGGGGCATTTCGAGCATTTGCATCCTGAATATGAGATTTGGGATTGGAATCGAAAATCGCAGTTTTTAGATTTTGCTTATATTACGCCTTTAGGTCGGTTCGGCTTGGAATGCGACGGCTATCAAAGCCATGTAAAGGATATGGATAGAGAGCGGTTTAGTTACGCGTTGAATCGGGACAATTTTTTAACGGGATCAGGGTGGAGGATGCTTCATTTTTCATTCGATGATGTACAAAGCAGGCCAGAGGTTTGCAGAATGCTGCTGCAGCATGCACTAGGGCCGGCATTGTTGCGAAAGGATGAGGGGAGCCGCGGCAGTCTGGGACGGGTGGAAAAAGAGATTTTGCATTTGGCTTGGCAGCTAGGCCGTCCGGTTAGGCCTAAGGATATATGTGAATGGTTACAAATTGACTACCGGACAGCGCGTAAGCATTTATTGGCGATGGTCTCGAAAGCTCTGTTGGATCCGGTCTCGAAAGGCCGGACAAATCGCTATTATGCGATCAATCAGGGAGCGTTGGAGCAATTGTACAGGTAAAGAGTCTGAGGGGGGCTAATTAGTGGATTAATCCAGTATAGAGCGCAGAAATGGTGCGGATGAGCGAAAGTTAGTGGATAAATCCAGTATAGAACGGGGAAATGGTGCGGATGAGCGAAAGTTAGTGGATAAATCCAATATAGAGCGCAGAAATGGTGCGGATGAGCGAAAGTTAGTGGATAAATCCAATATAGAACGGGGAAATGGTGCGGATGAGCGAAAGTTAGTGGATAAATCCAATATAGAGTGGAGGGATGGGAGGGATTGCAAAAATAAGACGGTCGGGAACGATGGGAGAGGTGAGTGATTGGCAGGTTGATAAAATAATAAGCACAAGCTCGCTTAGGAGCTTGTGCTTATTTATTTTAGGTTTCCGGTTCGATGTAGCTGAGTGTCAGTCTCACTGGAACTTTGTTGCTATAAGTAAATTGGAGCAGTGCATTGCCTGATTTGTAGACGACGCTTGTTTTGCCGTCGGCCAGTTTTTCGGTGACGGAAGCTGCCTTGGCGTCTTTTAGACGTTTAATCGTTTGGTCGATGACGGTGCGGTTCCACGTATTCAGCTCTCGTACGTAGTATGCTTCCGGATTGTCCGGATCTGCCTCAAGTACGAATGATAGTTGGCTTCCGCTATAGGTTAGCGTCACCGGCAAAGGCGCTGCAATTTCAGGCAGCAGCGCATCAAGTCCAGGATCCTCGGCAACCGCCGATTCTGTATCCTTAGCGGGTGCTTGCTCTTTCGTCTCCAAGTCGGATGCTTTTGGTGAAGCTGGCGTGTCAGCCGCGTTAGCTTTATCGGTGCCGGTGCTTCCATCAGCTGTATTGGCGTCGCCGGATGCGGAGTTGGAAGCCGATTGTCCCGAGTCGTTCGCTGCCGCATTCGTTCCATCGCCTTGGCCTTCGCTGTCGGCCGATCCGGCAGCAGGACTCTCCGACGGGGTTTCCGTACCGCCTAACCCGTCGTTATTCGATACGGCGCCTTCCTCTTCTGCGGCTGGCGTTTCTGTCGGCAAAGGCGCGTCGGCCGCTCCAAGCATTTCTTGCAGCTTTGCGAGCGGCAATTGCATAAACCCTTCAATAAAAGAGGCTCCGCTTCTAAAAAATCCTTTGTAAAGCATTGCGCCGTCCGCGTCAAAAAGCGTGCCGACGCCTTCGTATTTGCCGTTAACGAACTTCCCGGCATAGACGGGAGCGCCGTTAGCGCCAAAGGCTTGACCTTCTCCGTTCATTTGCCCGTTTGCGAACGCGCCGGCATAAATGACGCTGCCGCTATTGTTATACAAGCTTCCGGCGCCGTGATACTGGCCTTGCATAAAAGCGCCTTCGTATTGCGTTACGCCTGAAGCAAAGTATTGCTTGCCAGGTCCGCTCAGCAAACCGTTCTGGAATATACCTTCAAATTGCAGCGTGCCGTCATCGCGGTACAGCTTTCCTTCGCCTTCGTATCGTCCGTCGGCCAGCAGTCCCTCATAGATCAGCTTGCCTCCGGCGCCGTAGAGCTTGCCTTCGCCGGTACGCGCACCTTTCACGAACGCGCCTGTGTATTGGAGCGAACCGTCCTGCGCATATTCGGTACCGGCTCCCTCGTATAAACCTAAAGCAAATGCGCCTTCATAACGCGGCTTGCCATCCGGATAAAACAGCGTGCCTGCGCCCGAATACTTATCGGCCGCAAAAGCTCCCCGATAGAGCAATCCGCCGTCCTCGCCGTAATGCTCGCCTGCGCCTTCCTTCAGCCCTTTAACAAAATCGCCTTGATATTGCAGCTGGCCATTCGGATAGAAAAGCTTGCCTGCGCCTTCATAAAGGCCGTTGACGAGCGCGCCTTCATAAATGACATTGCCATCGGCGTCTTTGACGGTCGCATTCCCGGTAAAGCTGCCGGTTGCGGCAGCCGACGCCGTTAATTGCGGCGTGCGTCCGAACCATTTATTCAGAAATGAAGGCGGGTTAATAAATCCGAAGTAGGTAATGAGAAGCGCAATTACAATCAGCAGGGCTACCAGCTTTTTGGCAATATAATAGCTTCCGACTTTCAAATAATTGTCCAGTGAACGCAGCGGCCCGAAAAGCGCAGTGACCAAAAACTTGCGGAGCAAGGCAAGAAGTCGTTTTGGCAACGTCTTGGCGCGTTTCAGCGGCGTTATAATGATCCGTTTGATCGGCTTGAAAATCGGCTTTAGCAGTTGTTCGATCATTTATGGCACCTGTATTGTGACTTGTCCAGGATTGACGATCTGAATGACGCCGCCCCAGGCGCACATGCATTTCGACATATTGTTAAGAGCAGGCATATTCGCGATCAAAACTGTCGGCGAGCCTGGCGCCCAAGGAGCAGCAGTGACAGGAACGCAAGGCTGCGGCGTCAGAACGCCAAGAGCTGCGGCTGTTGCGCTGGCAACGGCTGGGTTGGCCAATGATGAACAAACGCCGAAGGGGGTAATGTTCATCATTGGTTTATTATCCATAATATTTGCGATCGGAGTCGTCGTCGTGACGAGATTGAGCGGAAGGACGTTCAACGTACCTGGAGCCATTCCGAACGTGCATTGCAGCGAGGCTCCGCCGCATACCAATTGACCCATAGCAAACCCTTTCTGCGCGAATCGGCATCGTCCGATTCTACCAGTTTCTTCTACTGATAATAGTACTATATGTGTTAGGGAGCTTCAACCAAAAACCTGCAATTTTCGCCGTTTCTCTGCAAAACGATAGAAGGAAATTGGTGTAAATCCGAATAACATGTAGTACTATGAAATTATTAGTAATTCGTTCGAAACTATTATGGCAGAGCAACAAAAAAACGATAGATTAGCAAAGAAATAGAAAGCGATGGTGTCCATGAGAAAGTCCGCGTGGAGTGTAGCAGTGCTGCTAATATTGACAGCAGCCATTGGTCTTTGGTTGTATCCGAATTCCAATCGGCTTATGTCGCCCCCGTTCTCGAATGAAAAGTCGCTCACTTATTTATCCAAAGTGACGACTGATGCAGACGGAAATGTGGCGTTAATCGGAGATTCACGTCAAGAAATTGTGCTAGTGGATTCGCAAGGCACGCTTTCCAGCCGCTATAGTCAGCAAGCGAGCGACGGGAGAAGGCATGATTTCAACGATGCGGTCGCAGCGCCGGACGGCGTCATTTATGCCCTGGACACGGTACTGGACAATTACGGCCTATACGTACAGGAAGAAAGAATTGTTCGATTCGAACCGGGGAGCAGCGCGGGGACGGTGCTGTACAGCCTTAAAGGAGACGGCACGGATAAACGCGTCGGGCAAATAAAAGGGCTGCAGGCCGAAGGCCCATCGATTTATTTCTATACGATAAAAGATTCAACGATTCAACAGCATGCGCTGTCTGTTGAAGGCGGCGAGGCAAAGCAGTCGTTTGCATTCGACGTGCCGGACAACCGTTTCCTATCGGAAATTGTAGGCTATGAGCCCGGGCTCATTTACTATGCAACGAAAAGAGGCGCTATTTTTCGTGTAGCGGAAGACGGTTCGAGTGAAATGGCTTATCCGCTGCAAGGAATGGAGCGTACGCGGACTAATTTCCCCGAGGCGCTGCAATTGCACAGCGACGGAAGACTCTATTTTATAGACCGACTGCTGAATGCTGTAACAAGCCTTAAGGCTGCCGATTCAACGGATTTGCGCATCGAGCTGGCAGAAAGCTCGCTTCAAGCGAAAGCGCCGGATGCCGAAAATCTGGAAATGACAGATATGATGGTCGATCCGGCAGGCATGCTGCATGTCGCGCTCGATGATCGGGTGCTGAACTGGGATCAAGGCCATAAAACGGCAACCGTATACAAATCAGTAGATTATGATCGCGAGTTTGTATGGCAAGGCTGGCTGGTCTGGCTTGCAGCCGCCGTATTGCTGGTATCTGTCATCACAATGCTGCGTCTCGTTTACGTTAATCTGTTGAACCGGCGCATATCGCTGTTTGTGAAGCAGATTGTAACGTTAGTTCCAATACTGACTATCTCCATGCTGTTGTTGTGCAATTTTGTATACAACAGCTTCTCTTCGCGGATGGAGGATGAGATGCAGCGGCAACTGTCGCTGCTTGCGCGCAACGGACAAAACATCATTAACGGCGATCAATTAAACAAGCTTTCATCGCCGAACGACTATCGCAACGAAGATTATATGGCGATCTACCGAAAAATGAACTTCCTCTTCGAAAGCGAGGACGCCGCTAACCGGAAAGGGCTTTACAGCACGCTCTATAAGTACGAGAACGGCGGGCTGTTCATTATGATGGACGACGATGACGGCGTCAATATGTACAAGCCGTTTCCATTAAGCGACGAGAATCAAAAAGTGCTGGAGCAAGGAGAGGTCATTACCGGCAAATGGGAGGACGCTACTGGCAAATGGCTGTACGGCATCGGACCGATCTATGATTCTTCCGGCAAGATTGTCGGTATTTACGAGACCGGCCGCGATCTGAACGTCCTGTATGAATCGAATAAAACGATTTATTCCAGCATTGTGCTGAACATCGCCATTATTAGCCTTATACTGATCGCGTTGATTGCGGCGGCTACTTATTTCATGCTGTCGTCTCTGCGCAAGCTGCGAAGAAGCGTTATGGATATGGCGAACGGCAACTGGAATGTCGAGGTAAATCTGAAGTCGAGGGATGAAGTCGGCGACCTTGGCGAGCAATTCAATCTAATGGCGCGTCACATCCGCAACTATATTAAAGACATTACCTCGTTCAGCGAGGCGTCGCATCGGTTTGTGCCGCAGCAATTTTTCAAATATCTCGGCAAAAAAGGCATTCTCGACATTCATCTTGGCGACCAGGTGCAGCAGAACATGACGGTAATGGTAGCGAACATTCGCGCCTTCGAGCAGCTTTCCAAGCAGCTTTCGCCAAAGCAAAATTTCGATTTCATGAACAATTTCCTGAAAAGATTCAGTCCCTTCGTACGCAAGGAAGAGGGTCTGATCAGCAAGTATTTGGGCGCAGGCTTTATGGCGCTGTTTCCAACCCATGCGGATGACGCTTTGCGGGCGGCCGTATCGATTCGACGAGAATTGACCGCATACAATGAGCATCTCGCGGGAACCGGCTTTAAACCGGTCGATTTGGGGATGGCCATTCATAAAGGCCCGTTGATGCTGGGCATCGTAGGCGAAGAGCAGCGCATGGAAGGGAACGTAATATCCGATGACGTCAACATGACGACTGTCCTTGAAAAAGTATCGGAAACGATGGGCGCGCCAATATTGGCGACACGCACCTTTTTCGAACAGCTTCGTTCGCCGGAACGATTCCGCCACCGCTCGCTCGGGCGCATACGGATAGAAGGCAAAGACGAGCCGATCGAGCTGATCGACGTTTACGAAGGCGACAGCGAAACGATCCGGCAATTGAAAGACCGTACAAAAACGATGTTTGAACGCGGTATTTTATTATGCCAGGAAGGCCGGTTTTTCGATGCGCGAGAAACCTTCGTCGAAGTCATTAGGCAAAATCGCGCGGATAAAGCAGCCAGACTGTACTTCTACTTATGCGATGAATATTACCAGAAAGGCTCTGCTGAGGGCTGGAACGGAACGCTGGCCGTATAGTGGGAGAGGGGGATGGAAGCATGCTGGTGGGACAATACCGGATCGAGCTGCTCGATTCGGTTGATTTTGCGGAACGAATAACGCAATTTCTGCTTTCGGAACATTCATTTGACGATACGCGATATACACCGGGAGAATTAGCCCATTTTCGAGAGCTTCCGCACCGGGCTTTAGCGGGAGAGCATGTGCTGTGGTATGCGTTAAATGAAGCAGGCGAAGTGATTGCTGTCAATAGCGTAACCGAAAATGAACAGCAGACGGGCGGTTACAGCTGGGATTATATCGTCGTGCATCGCAGCTGCCGCAAGTCGGGCCTTGCCACGGCAATTATTGACGAGATGCTCGCTTTTCTCATGCTCATCCGTTCGAGATATATCATTACATATACTTGCGATCTGCCGGAGTATGCCGCTATTAGAAGGCTGTTCGAGAGGAATGGCTTCTCCTTGGTCGGCAGATGCCCCGACTATTATTATGATGGCGAAGACAGACTTATCTATTACCGCAAACTTGAATATGGCAAGCCAAATGAAGAGAAATGAAACTTTGCAGGATGGAATACATATGTTAATAGACAGAATGATAGGCGCCATAGGCGCGCGAGCCGAGGACCAGCGCAAGCTGCTTCTGATGGCTCCCGTTTTTTTTATATGCGGCATTGCCGAAATGTTGAATTACAACGGTTTTATGACGCTGTTCAATCAGCGGCTCGGCAGCGAGTATTTGCCATACGTCTATGCAGCGGAAGCGGTTATTCTCCCGCTCGAAGCATGGCTTCTGTCGTCGCTGGCGGGAAGGCTGCCAAAGCCGCAGCTTATGAGGACGATGTACGGCATTATGCTTGGCATTGTAGCGGTTAACGCGGCAGTTCTTCTATCGTTTCAATTGCTGGATTTCGAGCTTTTATGGTACTACCCTGTGTTGTTTGTATTTTCTAATTTCGTCGTCCGCCAGCAGACGATTTTGCTGTGGAGCCTTGCGGTTGATACTTGCCAAACGCAGCAAGCGAAGCGGCTTATGCCGATTTTCGTAGGCGCCGCAACACTTGGCGGCGTCGCTGCCGGTTTGCTTGCTCAAGGGATCAGCCTTGCATTTGGGCCGGAGACGATTTATGCAGCGGGAGCCGTTTTGCTGGCAGTTGCTTGGCGCAACTATAATCGCGTTATTGCCCGTTATTTAGTGCCGCTGTCTCTGAAAACGGAAGCTGCCCGCGAGGAAGCTCCGGCACTCACGACGGGACAAGTATTTATGCAGGCGCTGCATTCGCCGTTTCTGCTTATCGTCATTCTGCTCATGACATTAATGCCCGCGCTTTATTTTTTGATGGAATATGAGTTCTTAAACGTCACGCGCGTTTACTTCGAAACTGAACAGCAATTTAGCCGATACTTCGGGTTCATTACGATGCTGCTGTTCGTGCTGGCTTTCCTGCTCCAGACGGTATCAGGCAAGCTGATGGCTAAGCTCGGCGCGAGCCAAATGCTAACGGCGATTGCCGGCATTTACGTGCTGTCTTTCGCTTGTGCATTCGCTTTGGTAGGCAGCAGTGCAGCTTTGCCTATTATTTCGACGGGGTACATGCTTCTTTACTTGTTGCTCTATTATTCCGCAGAGCCGTCCTATCAGCTTTTTTTCAAAACGTTTCCGCTGGCGCATAGAGACAGCTATCGCTATGCTTCGCAAGGCATAGCGGCTTCCGCTGGCATAATGCTCGGAGCGGCTTTGCAATTTCTCCACTCCGGCTTAAGCTTGTCATGGACGATGTTGTCGCTGGTCGGTCTGATCGGTTCAGCCGTTCTCCTCGTCATGGCATGGCTCGGACGGAAATTTTATATGCGCGAGCTGGTAGGCAGCGTTCAATCGGCAGGCGAGCTCGATTTGGCCGAGCAGTTTGAGGAGCTAGTCCGCAATCCTGCGGCAATTGCGCAAGTTCGCGGAATGCTGAAGGATGGATCGGACTCGGCAAAGGAAATCGCGCTGCAAATTATTCAGCGGATGGACAACCCGAGGGATTTGCCGATGCTTCTGAAGCTGATTGATGATTTGAATCCGCGGATTCGGAATGGAGCCGTGCGGGCGATGAACGTATCGCAAGCCGATTTGTCTGCGATGGTGAAGGTGGCGGCCTTTTTGGAGGACCCGGACGACGAGCTCCGTGCCGAAGGCGTAAGACAAATCGGGAAGATGAAGCATATGGAGCCTCAAGCGCTTTATTTTTTACGGCAAAAGCTGCTTGACCGTCATCCGGCTGTCGTCGCTGAAGCAGTAAAGGCGATGTATTCCTTCCATAATGCGCCGAGCTTTGAGGCATGCGCAGAAGTCATCGACCGAATATTGGATGAGGGAGGGCAAGCCTCGGTATATATTTGCCGAGTAGTAGCAGAACTGAAGCTGATCAGCTTCGTTCCCAAAATCGAGAGACTGGCAGACGATGCACATCCTGCAGCAAGAATAGCGGCGGTCGAATGTCTAGGCCATTTAAAAGAGGTTTCATTGCTTCCTAAATTGCTGCGGGGCTTGCCTACAATGGATCAGGAAATGACCCGGACTTCTCTTGATTATTTTGTCCGCCTTGGAAATGCTGCGGTTGAACCGTTGCTGGAGCAGCTGAAAGGGGCGCATCCAAAACGTTGGACTGTCGCTATTCAAGCATTGGCGCAATTGCTTCCGGAGGAAGATATCCGGGCGAAGCTGATTGATGAAGCTTGTAACCGGTTAACGGAGCTTGAACAGGCGGAAACGTACAGCTCGGCATTCCATGCTATTAGGCGTGCTGATTTGAGCCAGCTGTCCGTTCTGCGGTGGCAGGAAGTAAGGCTGTTAATCATGGAAGGAGCTTGGAGCCTCTTAGGAGGACTGGCCGATGAACAGGTTATGGAAGCTGTGCGAAAGGCTTCCGGTGATCCCGATGAAGAAATTCGCAGCAACGGCTGGGAGGTGCTGGCTGAAGGCGTTGGCGACCGAAGACTGTCTCAGAAGCTGCTTGCCGTGCTGGAAGGGATGGACGTCCGCACTGATGCTGAACCAGATGTGCTGAAAGCAAGAGAAACGATTCAAGAAGCGCTCCATGGCTCAGACGATTGGTGGCGGGAGATGGCTGCAGCGGCACTGGCAGCGGAAAGCGAGGGGAGCGTTATGTCGCAGGAACAGCAAATGATGGGCAGGCTGAATAAAGTTGTGTTTTTGCGCGAAGTGCCCTATTTCGCCGACTTGTCGCTTGAGGAGCTCGGTTTGATTGCGAATATTGCTGAAGAATGCGTCTATCCTGATGATGCAAAGCTGCTTGAGCGGGGCGAGCCAAATCCGGCGATGTATGTGATCGTCGACGGCAATGTCGAGCTGACGAGCATTTCGGCGGCTGGATGGGAAGGCACGATCGGCGTGCTTGGCACAGGAGATGTATGCGGCGTTACTTCGGCAATCGACGGCACGCCATCAACGGTGACGGCGCAATCGCTGTTAGGCGATGTGCGTGTGCTGAAGCTGGAAGGAGACGCGGTTTCAAGGCTGATCCGGCTTTATCCGGAAATCGGCATCGGGCTGCTGCGTGCTTCATTTGCCCGTATCCGGCTGCTTGAAGAAATGATGATGCGGATTGATTCGTAAACCGACGTCCAAGCTTTGTTTTCCTTATGTTGCAACGGCAGCGCGATTTGAATATAATAAAAAGTAATGTTCAACGAAGTATGCATAGCATGAAAGCGTAGATGGAGAAGAGTAAGCAGTTCTGTCGTACAGGGAGAAGACGCCAAGATTGAGAGCGTCTTTACGGAATGAGGCTGCCGAAGTTCGCTCCGGAGCAGACGCCTGAAACGCACTTGGGTGCGCAAGTAGGGAGTGTCCGGTTCCCGCCGTTATGGGATATGAGGGGTTGCAGAAGCTGAAGCATGCGCAGCAATCCGAATTAGGGTGGTACCACGGTTCTTTCGTCCCTTACGGGGAGAAGGGGCCTTTTTTTGTTTTTCCCAAGCAGAAACCGCTTCGCCGATCATTGGCGGCGGAGCTTCGTTTCGCGATGAAATATAAGCGTAGTATAGGGAAAATCCTATATTGTCTTATATTCAGGAAACGGCGGTACTTTTCAATTGAAAATGGAGGCGAGCTACGATGAAGGAAAAGTTGGAGGCGCTGCGCGTCGAGGCGCTGCAGGAGCTGCAGCAGGTAGACAATCCGCAGCTGCTTAATGATTTGCGGGTTAAATATTTGGGCAAAAAAGGCGCGTTGACGGAAATTCTTCGCGGCATGGGAGGCTTGAGCGCGGAAGAGCGTCCGATTATCGGTCAAGTCGGCAACGATGTGCGGGCTGCGATTGAAGCTGTAATTGAAGAAAAGCAAGCTGCATTTCTGCAAGCGGAAACGGAAAACCGTCTGCGCGCAGAGACGATTGACGTAACACTTCCCGGCAAGTCATTGCCTACCGGTTCGGTGCATCCGCTGAACAAGGTCGCTCAGGAAATCGAAGATATTTTCGTAGGCCTTGGCTATTCCATCGCGGAAGGACCTGAGGTAGAGACGGACTATTTCAACTTCGAAGCGTTGAATCTGCCGAAAAACCATCCTGCCCGCGATATGCAGGATTCGTTCTACATTACGGAAGACATTCTGATGCGCACGCATACTTCGCCGGTTCAAGTACGTACGATGAAGCAAATGAACGGCAAGCCGGTCAAAGTCATTTGCCCGGGCAAAGTATATCGCCGCGACGACGACGATGCGACGCATTCATTCCAGTTCAATCAAATCGAAGGTCTCGTTATCGGCAAAAACATTCGGATGAGCGACCTGAAAGGCACGCTGCTGCAATTCGTACAGCAAATGTTCGGCGCGCAGGCGCAAATCCGCCTTCGTCCGAGCTTCTTCCCGTTCACAGAGCCTAGCGCTGAGGTTGACGTTACTTGTGTGCAATGCGGCGGCCACGGTTGCCGGATGTGCAAGCAAACCGGCTGGCTTGAAATTCTCGGCAGCGGCATGGTTCATCCGCGCGTGCTCGAAATGGGCGGCTACGATCCAAACGAAGTAAGCGGCTTTGCGTTCGGCATGGGCGTAGAACGGATTGCGCTGCTTAAATACGGCATCGACGATATTCGTCATTTCTACACGAACGATCTGAGATTTTTAAGCCAATTTGCGAAAATGTAACGGGAAAGGAAGGGGATAAAGCGATGAAAGTATCCTATAAATGGTTGAATGAATATATCGAGCTGTCGGGCTTCACGGCTGAGGAACTGGCTGAAAAAATGACCCGCGGCGGCATTGAGATCGATTCCGTCGAATCGCTGAACAAAGGCGTAACCGGCGTTGTCGTCGGTTATGTCAAATCCCGCGAGAAGCATCCGGATGCAGACAAGCTGAGCGTGTGTAAAATTGATGTCGGTACAGGTGAAGAGCTGCAAATCGTATGCGGCGCGAAAAACGTCGACGCGGGACAAAAGGTTCCGGTTGCAACGATCGGCGCCAAGCTTCCGGGCGATTTCCAAATTAAACGCGCGAAGCTTCGCGGCGTTGAATCGCAGGGCATGATCTGCTCGGCGAAGGAGCTCGGCATTAACGAAAAGCTGCTGCCGAAAGAGCAGCAGGAAGGCATTCTTGTGCTGCCGGAATCGACGCCGATCGGCGCTGCGATCGGCAATGTTCTTGGCATTGACGATGAAGTGCTGGAGCTCGACTTGACGCCAAACCGTTCCGACTGCTTGAGCATGCTCGGTGTCGCTTATGAAATCGGCGCTTTGACCGGACGCGAGGTTAAGCTGCCTGAAGCAGCGATTAACCATACGAAAGAGCGTACGGACAGTCTCGTTTCCGTAAAAATCAGCGCCTCTGACCATTGCCCGCATTACAGCGCGCGTTACATTAAAGGCGTGAAAATCGGTCCTTCTCCGCTATGGCTTCAAAACCGTCTGATTGCAGCGGGCATTCGCCCGATCAGCAATGTCGTTGATGTGACGAACTTCGTTATGCTTGAATACGGCCAGCCGCTGCACGCCTTTGACGCGGATGCGGTGAAAACGGGCAAAATCGATGTTCGTTTCGCCAAAGAAGGCGAAACGCTTGTAACGCTCGACGACCAGGAGCGCAAGCTGGAGCCGCATATGCTCGTCATTACGGACGGCGAAAAGCCGATCGGACTTGCGGGCGTCATGGGCGGCGCTAACTCGGAGGTTCATGCGGAGACGGTTAATATTTTGCTGGAATCGGCGAAATTCGACGGCGGCACAATCCGCAAAACGTCGCGCCAGCTCGGACTTCGTTCCGAATCAAGCGTTCGGTTTGAGAAAGAAGTCGACCCTTCGCGCGTTATCCCGGCATTGGATCGCGCGGCTGCGCTTATTGCGGAATTGGCTAGCGGGTTAGTGACGGAAGGCATTGTTGAAGCGGTGACGACAACAGCAAAGCCTGCAACTATCGACATAACGCTTGCAAAAATTAACGGTTACCTTGGCACCGAGCTGTCCAAGCTTGAAGTGCAAACGATTTTCGAGCGTCTTGGCTTTGCTTACAGCCTGGCTGAAGAAGGCAAGTTCTCGATTGAAGTGCCGACTCGCAGAGGCGATATTACCCGCGATGTTGATTTAATCGAAGAAGCAGCCCGTCTTTACGGCTATGACAACATTCCAACGACGCCTATTCACGGCGACGTAACGCCTGGTTCGTTAACGAAGCCGCAGGCGATTCGCCGCGATTTGCGCAGAAGACTGACCGATGCCGGTCTGCATGAAGTGATCAGCTACTCGTTTACGGGACCTGAACGGACGAAGCTGTTCCCGGCACTGTCCGGCGAAGGGCTTAAGCCGGTTAAGCTGGCGATGCCGATGAGTGAGGACCGCAGCGTGCTGCGCACGACGCTCGTTGCGCAATTGCTGGAGACGGCGACGTACAACCGCAACCGTAAAAATGAATCGGCTGCGATTTTCGAAATCGGCAGCGTATTCCATACCGACGAAGAGCAGCTGACTCGTCTGCCGCAAGAAAAGCACCGCCTCGCGGCGCTGTTGACGGGCAGCCGTACGGAAGCGCAATGGAATCGGAAAGCGGCTCCGGTCGATTTCTATGATGCGAAGGGCATTCTGGAAACCGTATTCCAAGTGCTCGGTTTGACTGGCAAAGTGCGCTATGAAGCGGCACAGCCGGAGCATTTCCATCCGGGCCGCACAGCCGCAGTTCTGATCGAAACGGCTAGAGGCGTAGTGCCTATCGGCTTTGTCGGTCAATTGCACCCGACACTGCAGCATGAAAGCGATTTGGCAGATACGTATGTGCTCGAGATCGGCTTGGATGAGCTGTATGAGCTGGCTGAGTTCGACATCGTATACAAAGCGCTTCCGCGTTATCCGGCTATGCAGCGCGATATTGCCGTTGTGCTTGACCGCGCCGTTCCGGCCGGCAGCCTGACAGCTTCCGTCTGGACTACAGCGGGCGAGCTGCTTGAGTCCGTTCGCGTGTTCGACGTGTTCACCGGCGAGAAGCTGGGCGAGGACAAGAAGAGCGTTGCGCTTTCTCTCGTCTATCGCCATGCGGACCGTACGCTGACGGATGAAGAGGTAACAGAGCTGCATGCGAAGGTTGTCGCAGAGCTTGAGCAATCTTTTGCAGCAGAATTGAGGAAGTAGGCAGGAAACCTTCAAAGCCGCATCGAAATAGTTCCTAATGGAGCTTTCGATGCGGCTTTTTTCGTTATATTATAGTGTAAGCGCGAAACGAAGCTCCGCAAACAGAGGGACGGCGAGGCCGTTTCTATTTGCTTGTAAACGCTGGCAGCTATGACTTGTAATACATGGTTTGCTGGGTGAAATGAAGCGTATGCTTTCGATGCAAAACTTAGTAGATGCTTACGAAGACAGTATTGCTACGCAATACTTTTAGGAGGATTCATTATGATGGATGCAGATCAAACCGTCGTAACCGTTGATATATACGGAAATCAATATAAGCTTAAAGGCCATTCAAATGTCGAATATATGAAAAGAGTCGCCGGCACGATAGATGATACGATGAAGAAGCTGGCTAAAGGCTATCCGCGTCTCGATATGCCAAAGCTTGCGGTGCTTGCCGCAGTCCAGTTTACAGAGGAAGTTTTCCGTCTTCGGCGAGAAAACGACTCGCTGCACGATTCGGAGACGAAACGGATCGAATTGGCGGATAAGCTGGAGCGGGTGATGCAGCGCACTTCCGGATTGGAAGAGGAGCTTGCTGCACAGCGTTTGCAAGCGAAGACGGACCTGGAAGCTGCCGAAGCCGAATATGAGGCCAAGCTTGCAGCTGCGGTTGCCGATGCTGCGGAAGAAGTCGCGTTGAAGCTCGCTGAGGCTGCGGAGCGTTTTGCCGCGCAGCAGCAAGCGGCAGAGCAGCTGCTTGCCCGCGAGCAAGCGGAGGCGGCTGAACTGCTTGCCGCTGTTGAGGCGGAAGCAGCAGAGCGGCTTGCGTTAGCGGAAGCGAAGGCAGCGGAAGCGCTGGAGCGCGAGCGAGCGGAAGCAGCAGAGCGACTGGCTGCAGCGGACGCAGAAGCGGCGAAAGCAGCGGAGCGCTTGGCTGAAATGGCGAAGCGACTGGACGCTGATAAAGCGGAACTATCTGAGCTGCTGAAGCTGCAGCAGACGGAAGCAGATGAAAAGCTGACGGAATTGGAACGCGGCTGGAACGACAAATGGGAGCAGCGTGAGCTGGCATGGGTTGCTGAAGCGGAAGCTAAGAACGCTGAAGCGAAAATTTTGGCGGAAGAAAGCGAACAGCATCTAAAAGCTGACTTCGAAAGGCGCAGAAACGGCTGGCTGGAGGAACGGACTCGCCTGCAAAATGTGGCGGCATCCTTGCAGCAAGGCTGGGATGCTGATAAAGCTTCTTTCGAGCAGCGTATTCATGCTGCAGATGAGCATCTCATGCAAGCGATGGAGCAAGAGGAATCGCTTCGTGCTTCTTTGCAAGGGCTAGAGCAGCAAAATCAGGAGCAAGCAGGCCTTGTGGCTGATGCAAATGCCGAGATTGAACAGCTGCAAGCAAAATGTGTACAAAGCGAAGAGCGTGTTGTATCGCTTGAGGAGCTTCTCGCGTCTGCCCAAGAACAGGAGACGGCAAAAACGGAGCGGTTAGCTGAGGTACAAGCCCAGCTGGAACAGCTACTAGCCGATCAAGAAGCTGCTGCCGCGCAGGCGGAAGCGGCAAGGCTGGAAGAAGTTGCGGAACGAGCAGCGCAGGAGCTGAAATATAAAGAGATGATCGCAGAGCTGGAGAGCCGTTTGGCTGCACAGCAAATGGAACAGAAGGAGCAACTGAACAGCTTCGAGGAAAAGCAGCTTGAGCTGGAGTTGCAGCTGGAAGAAGACCGGAATAAACTGGAGCGTCAATATGCAGATTTGCGTGAAGAGCAAGAGCGTTCGAATGCAGATAAGCTGGAAGAGTTGCATCGTTCCTATCGGGAACAGCATACGGAGCTAGAGCAACAGCTTGACGACAAGGAACAGGCGCTTCGAAATGAGCGTCTCAAGCATGAGACAGAGCGGGAGCAGATCGAAGCGAATCATCAAGCTAAGATCGCCGAATTGGTGCGCAGCCATCAGGAGCAGAACAGCTTGAAGGATCAGCAATTCCAGCAGCTAATGGAGCAGCAGCAGCTTCAACAGCTGGAACAATACGATTCTCTCGAAAGACGGCATAAGGAGCTCGAGCGTGAGCTTCAAGCGCAGCAGGAAGCGAACGAAATTCAGCTCGCGGAGCTGCAGCTGCAGCTTGAACAAAGGCTGAAAGAGAGAGCGGTTGAGCAGGAAGCTTTGCTTGAGGAAGCTCAGCTCAGACATGCAGAGCAGCAGCGAAAGCTTCAAGACAAGCTCGAAGAGCTGACAGCTTCAATCGAAAATGCGGAAATGCGCGAGCTCGGTCAGCTGGATGAGCTGGAGAAGCTGCAAAATCGCGAGCAAGAAATAACCGGGCAGCTGGAATTGATTGCTGCTCGCGAACGGATTGCTTCGCAGCAGCTAGAAGTTGCGACAATTAGGGAACGGGAGCTTGAAGAACGTATTCAAGCAGAACAGAAGCAGCTTGAGCAGCTGCGTCAAGCCGCTGAACAATATACGGAACTCGAACAGCAAAGAGCCAGCGCTGAGGAGCAGCTTCGCCAGCAGCTGGAAGCGGCGCTTTCCGAAGCGGCCGCGGCAGCCGGCATGCAAGAAGCAAACGGCGAAAAGATTGAGTTATTAATGATCGAGCGCAACGAAGCGGAAGCAGCGGCTGAACGTTTCCGTACGGAGCATGAGCTGCTGGCAGAGCAGCACGAGAAGCTGGTTAGAGAGTACCGAAAGCTTCAAACGGAATATAACGAGTGGATCGAGCTTATCGAACAAAGCTAGTTGCAACAATACAAAAAGGCTGGAGCGTCCGATCAGACGATGATCGGTCTCTCCAGCCTTTTTGTATAAATTTAAGTTATTAACCGTAACTGACAATCGTACCGGTCGGGCCGCCAAGCGGCAAGCTGGCCAGTCGGATTAAATCCGGGGTAACAACGGCCGGGTCTTTGCCTGTCGCATGCATTTCGGTACGCAGCATGCCAGGGTTATACAAGTTGACCAAGATGCCATGCTCTTGTTCCTCGTCAGCGAGCGTGCGGGTTAACGATTCTAGACCTGCTTTCGCTGCGCTGTATGCGGCATACCCGCCGGAACCGCTCCTCGATACACCGGCTGTAATATTAATAATTCGTCCGTATTTGGATTGACGCATCGAAGGAAGAATCGCCTTCGTCAACAGAAATGGGCCTGTTAAATTAGTTGCTACTTGCTGTTGCCATTCATGGGCGGTTAATTCCAATACCGTGCCAGGCTCCAGCATGCCTGCATTGTTCATTAAAATATGAATAGACCCGTATCGATCGATCGTTTGTTGAATGGCGGCATGAATTTGCTGTTCGTTTGTAATATCCGTCGGAAGTATGAGCGTATCTTGCCCTGTTTGCTGCTGGATGAGAGTTGCCGTTTCCTCCAGTTTGTTGAGCCTTCGTCCAAGCAGAACGACCCGGGCTCCTTCTCTTGCAAAAGCCAGCGAAGCTGCTCTGCCTAAACCGCTCCCTGCGCCGCTAACGACAGCAACTTTATGGTCGAGTAAACTCAATTGGTTGTCCCTCCCTTGTGGTCATCTCGTATCTGCGCTGTTCTTTCTAGTGTTGAACAAAATCATAGCAGAGCGTTAGGCTTGGGGGAAGAGGTGAAGCGATCAGTCTTTTTTTAAATATTTTTAAATTTCTATTATATTTCTATATGTCGTGAAAGCTAAAAAAAGCCCCGACCTTCAAAAATAGAAGGGCAGGGCTTGCATAGCCATACTTGTGCGTGCTTCGATTACGATACGATCAATTTAGTTTTCATATTACGATGTCCGTTGCCGCATGGCACGTTGCAGCTAATTTCGTATTCGCCGGCTTCGAGCGTTACCGTTTGCGTTTTGTTGTTGCCGATTTTAACATCGGTTTTGGAAATTTCAATGCCGTGAACGCCGTCAGTCGATTCAAGCGTTAGATTAACAGCTTCTCCGGCTTTGATTTTATACTCGGCTTCTTCGAACTCCCAGCTTTTCGCTTTGATAACGACTTCCGGAGCTGCCGTATTTGGTTCAGATACACCGCTCGATGTATTTTCGGTCTTTGCATTGTTGCTTCCGCAAGCTGCGATTACTGCAACAAGGCAGAGAGATGCTGCGAATAGAATCCATTTTTTCATGAAAAGCTCCCCCTTTTGGAACGGAAAAATTTTGATGCTCATTACTATTGTAGCTGAATATGTTCTTTTTTGCAGTGACAGGCTCGTGACAAAAAAAGAAAAGCCCTTAATCCCCGAGGAGAGTAAGGGCTTCGTGCTTGTCAGCAGCGCCGCATCGCTTGCGGTTAATCGTGATCCCGAGTGCTGCGTCCTGCTTCATATGGCGTGCTGACCGGGATAAACAAATCAATAATCCCGATCACAAGAGCAGCAAGAATGGCGCCCAGCCAAGTTACGTTTACTCCGCCGACTATAAATTGCGCAACCCAGATAACGACTACGCTGGCAATAAAGCCGACGATGCCGCGTCCAAACGGCGTAACCTTTTTGCCGAAAATGCCTTCAATGATCCAACCCAGCGCTGCGATAACCAAAGCCAGGAAAAAAGCGCTCCAGAAGCCGCCTACGCTAAATTGCGGAACAATCCAACCGACGACCATTAACACAAGCGCTGAAACGATAAATCGAACAACATGGCCTAGAAAATTCATGTCAAAGCCTCCTCATCAAGATTGGCGAAGCTAAGTACGCTTCGTGAGCCAAAAGTAGTGGCACATCGAATTCATTTTGTAGTATGACCAATATTAAATAAACCATGTATCGCAAAAGGCTAATTCGTGCATCCGCGCTGCGGTTCGGATATAATGAAATGGCGAGAGGAGTGTTACTTTGGACACTAAAATTTTATCAACGCTCGAATTCCACAAAATAAAACATAAATTAGTTCAGCATGCTGCGACTTCGCTTGGCAAACAAGAGGTTGAACGGCTTGCGCCAAGCTCTGATCTTGAGCTGGTAAAGCTTTCGCTCCAAGCGACCGACGAGGCGTACAAAGCGGACCGCCTTAAAGGAAATGCGCCGTTTGGCGGCATTGTCGATATTAGCGCGCCGCTGCATCGGGCGCGGATCGGAGGAACGCTGAATCCTGGGGAGCTGCTTGATATCGCTTCTACGGCTCGCGGGTCGAGGCGCGTGAAGAAGCATATCGAGATGCTGCACGAAGACGATCCGATTCCGCTGCTGCACCAAACCTCCGACCAGCTTTCCGAGCATAAGCCGCTGGAGGACGCAATATTCGAATGTATCGACGATCAAGGCGAAGTGCTTGACAGCGCAAGCGTGGAGCTGGCTTCTGTAAGGAGAGAGCTGCGAAGCGGCGAATCGAGAGTGCGCGAGAAGCTGGAGCAAATGATTCGATCAAGCTCGGTGCAAAAAATGCTTCAGGACGCCATCGTTACGATTCGCGGCGACCGTTACGTCATTCCGGTAAAAGCGGAATACCGGTCGCATTTCGGCGGTATCGTTCATGATCAGTCCGGTTCCGGGGCAACGCTGTTTATCGAACCGGAAACGATTGTCGCGATGAACAACAAGCTGCGGGAACTGAAAGCGGCGGAGCTTCGCGAAATAGAAAAGATATTGCAAAAGCTGACTGCGAAAGCGGCGGAGCATGTCGATGACTTGATTTACAACCTGGAGCTGCTTGGCCGCCTTGATTTCGCATATGCAAAAGCGCGGATGGCGCATGAGCTGAAAGCGACGCTGCCGAGAATGAACGACAGAGGCTTTATTAAGCTGAAGCGCGGCCGCCATCCGCTTATCGCTGCGGACAAAGTCGTTCCGCTTGACGTCGAGCTCGGCAACCAATATACAGCCATTATCGTTACTGGTCCGAATACGGGCGGCAAGACCGTTTCGTTAAAAACGATCGGCTTGCTCAGCCTGATGGCTATGTCCGGTTTATTCGTTCCGGCTGAGGATGGAAGCCAGCTCTGCGTGTTTGATGCGATCTACGCCGATATTGGCGACGAGCAGAGTATCGAGCAAAGCTTAAGCACATTCTCCAGCCATTTGACAAACATTATCCGCATATTGAACTCGATGACGTCCAAGAGCTTGGTGCTGCTTGACGAGCTCGGCGCCGGAACGGATCCGGCCGAAGGTTCTGCGCTTGCTATTGCGATTTTGGAGCATATTCATCGGAAAGACAGCAGAATTGTCGCAACGACGCATTACAGCGAGCTGAAAGCTTATGCCTATAATCGCAAAGGCGTTATTAATGCAAGCATGGAGTTTGACATTTCGACGCTCAGTCCGACGTATCGGCTGCTCGTTGGCGTTCCGGGCCGAAGCAACGCGTTTGCGATTGCGGAACGGCTTGGTCTTGATAAATTGATTATCGACCATGCTAGAGGCGAAGTGAGCGAAGAGGACCAACGCGTTGAGAATATGATCGCTTCACTTGAAGAGGACCGGCTGAGCGCCGAGTCGGAGCGCCAATCGGCGGAGATGCTTCGCCGCGAGATGGAAAGGCAGCGCGAGCGCCACGAAGCGGAAATTCGCCGTTTCGAGGAGCAGCGCGACAAGCTGCTGTTGAAGGCGCAACAAGAAGCGCAAGAGGCAGTAGCAAAGGCAAGGAAGGAAGCCGAGCAAATTATTGCCGATTTACGCAAGCTGGCGATGGAGGAAGGCGCATCGGTTAAAGAGCATAAGCTGATTGAAGCGCGGAGAAAGCTCGATGAAGCGGCTCCGGAGCTGGCCAAGAAAAAACGGCCTGCGAGCGCTTCGGCAGGCAAAGCGGCCAAAATTGAGCCGGGCGACGAAGTCGCGGTGTACAGCTTGAATCAAAAAGGCACGGTGGTCGATATTTCCGGCTCCGAAGCTACGGTCCAGCTCGGCATTATGAAAATGAAAGTGGCGTTGGACGATTTAGAGCTGGTTAAAGCAGGCGCGGCTGTCAAAACGCAGCAGCCGAAGCAGACTTCCAGTCTGAAGCGGACGAAGGATGATACCGTAAGGATGGAGCTTGATTTGCGAGGCGAAAATTTGGAGGAAGCGATTATCGAAGTCGATCGTTTCCTGGATGAATCCTATTTGTCTGGCATGGGCCAAGTTTATATTATTCACGGCAAGGGAACGGGCGTGCTGCGCACAGGCATTCAGCAATATTTGCGCAAGCATAGCCTGGTCAAAGCGTTCAGGCTTGGCGAATACGGCGAAGGCGGCAACGGCGTTACGGTTGCTGAGCTGAAATAGTTTATTGCGAAACGGAAATGCCGTTCTGGAAAGAGCGGCAATCTGTTTACGATTCGGTGAAGGTGGAATCGAGAATGGAGCATGAGGTAGATCGTCTGCTCAGCAATTCCTATGGGGCATCGCTTATTTATGTATCGCTTGTTGTGCTGTCGCTTATTGTGTTTTTGTTCATATTTGAATTGGTAACTCGCTACAATTGCTGGAGTGAAATAAAAAAAGGCAATTTGGCGGTTGCGATGGCGACGGGCGGAAAAATTTTCGGTATTTGCAACATTTTCCGCTTTTCAATTGAAACCAATGATTCGATATATCAGAGCATAATATGGGGCGCATTCGGTTTTGTCATTTTATTAGCGGCGTATTTTTTATTTGAATTTTTAACTCCGGTCTTCCGCATTGACGAGGAAATTGCCAAGGACAATCGCGCTGTAGGATTTATTGCGATGCTCATCTCCATATCGCTGTCCTATGTCATCGGAGCGACGGTTACATTGTAGATTGGGAAAGAGGATAAAGGCATGAAATACCTATGGGGCATTCTGCTTGTCGTTGCCATTTTATTTTTTGCGTTTGGCGTTATTTATTTGATGAATAATTAGAAGAGATGATTAGGGGGAGCTTGAATGACCAAGCACGATCAAGAGCAAGAGCAAACGATATGTCCGTGGTGTATGACGGAAATTGTGTGGGATGAAGAAATCGGAATTGAGAAGCATTGTCCGCATTGCGACAATGAATTAAGCGGGTATCGTACGGTGCAAATTGGCATTGATCGCGATGATGAGGATGAAGACCAAGAAGACCAGGAGCCGGAGTGGGACGCGCAGGACGAAGACGATTCGTACGGCGGACAGCAATGGAGCGAGGGCGACGAGGGCTTTAGACGCACGAATCGCGCTTGGCTTGGAGTCGAGGAGAAGCTCCAGCAAATCGTCGATCATCAAGAGGAGGCTCCGGAGTGTCCTTCTTGCCGTGAATATATGATTGAAGCGGGCAAGCAAAAAATAAATGTCGAGCCGACGATTCATCCGGCTGTCGGAAAGCCGCTTGTTCAATCTCCGTTTGAGACGGTCATTTATATTTGCCCAGCCTGCTTTAATACTTCAGCAATTCTAAGCGATCGCGACCGCGAAGTGCTTGTGAAAGCGCTAAGTCCTAAAGAATAAGAAAGATTAGCAATAGCGGGCTCCGCATGGCACGGCTAGAATTAGGGCAACTTACAAAACGATATTTCACCGTTACGATGCTATGTTTACTTCGTAACGTTTTAGGAGGAGAATCGTTTTGTATAAAAACGCTGCCGCTGCGAAAGTATCGAACCTCCGTTCAAGAGGGGAAGGTGCTTTCGACAGCCAAGCCGTGCTGCTGCTTGCCGTGCAATGGCTGGCTGCCATCGGACATGCCTTGTCAGGCACTTTTGTGCCGGTATATTTATGGAAAGCAAGCCAATCTTACATGCTGATCGGCTGGTATGCGCTCGGGCAATATGCGATTGGCGGACTTACCTTTTGGATTGCCGGCAAATGGGTGAAAGAACATAACAAAATGAACAGCCTCCGTCTTGGCATCGTGCTGTCGGGGAGCTTTTATTTAACGGTGCTGCTGCTCGGCCAGCAGGCCAGATTTTACAGCTTGCCGTTAGGCATGCTCAGCGGTATGGGGCTTGGTTTCTACTGGCTGGCATACAATGTCGTATATTTCGAAATTACAGAGCCGGACAATCGGGACCGGTTTAACGGCTGGGCTGGTTTGCTCGGCTCAACGGCGGGTATGATTGCGCCCTGGGTATCTGGCTATCTCATTACGACGATGAGCGGTGAAAGAGGATATAAACTTATTTTTACGTTGTCGCTCGTCATTTTCGCTATAACGGTTATTTTAAGCTTCTGGCTGGTTAAGCGTAAAAATACCGGAAATCGGTATGAGTGGACTTACGGCTATAGGCAGCTTGCCGAGCGAGGAAATCCATGGCGCAAAATGTTTGCCGCTATTGTTGCCCAAGGTGTTCGGGAAGGCGTATTTATGTTTTTGGTCGGTTTGATCGTATATATTGCAACGCAGGATGAAAGCCGACTGGGCAGCTACACGCTGATTACATCCTTTGTTGCGCTGGTCAGTTTTTGGTTTGTCGGGAAAAGGCTGAAGCCTAGCAATCGCAAAGCTGCGATGCTGCTTGGCACTGTAATGCTTGGAGCTGTTATTTTGCCATTATTCACGAAGGTAACCTATATAACCTTGCTCGTTTTCGGTATCGGCACTTCATTGTTTTTGCCGCTCTACATCATTCCAATTACATCGCGAGTATTCGATCTGATTGGACAATCGGAGAAGAGTGCAGCAATGAGGGAAGAGTTAATTGTGCTGCGGGAGGCGGGACTCATTATCGGAAGGCTGATCGGATTGAGCGCCTATCTTATTTTACTTCCGCTTAATCATTCTACGACAGCGATCGTGTGGCTGATGTTTGCCGTAGGCATAGTTCCGATTGCCGGCTGGTGGTTTCTTCGTTCTTTATTCAATCAACATAAAGCAATTCATAGCAAGTAAATGACAAACGAGAGGCGAGCGGTATGAAAAAAATAGTAAAATCAGTTATTGAATTGATCGGCGATACGCCGGCGGTTAAGCTGAATCGGATTATAGAGGAAGGAAGCGCGGAGGTTTATGTGAAGCTGGAGCGATTTAATCCAAGCGGCAGCGTAAAGGATCGCGCGGCGGCTTCGCTCATTCAAGCTGCGGAGCGCGAAGGCCTGATTGGTCCCGGCAGCCTCATTATTGAACCGACGAGCGGAAATACCGGAATCGGATTGGCGATGAACGCGGCTGCGAAAGGCTATAAGCTTATTTTGGTTATGCCGGACAACATGTCTGCGGAACGGATAAAGCTGGTGCAGGCATACGGCGCACAAGTGGTATTGACGCCTGCGGCTGAACGGATGCCTGGCTCTATTAGTAAAGCGTTGGAACTGCAGCAGCAAAATCCCGGCAGCTTTATCCCGAACCAATTCGAGAACGAAGCGAACCCGGCTATTCACCGGGTTACTACGGCTATTGAAATTATGGAGCAAATGGAAGGACGGCTGGACGCGTTTGTGGCAACGGCTGGAACGGGAGGCACGATAACCGGAACAGGCGAGAAGCTGAAGGAAGAGCTGCCTGATTTGTATGTTGCGGTAGTGGAGCCAAAAGGTTCTCCAGTACTATCGGGAGGCCAGCCCGGACCGCATAAGCTTGTCGGAACCAGCCCCGGATTTGTACCGCCAATTCTCAATACGTCTATATATAATGAAATTATTCAAGTAGCCGATGATGACGCGCTATCAACGATGCGTGATTTGGCGCGCAAAGAGGGAATGCTGCTTGGGCCGTCCTCCGGCGCTTCCGTATGGGCGGCAATGCAAGTGGCGAAGAGGCTGGGCCCTGGTAAAAGAGTGCTTTGCATTGCCCCGGATACGGGCGAGCGCTACTTGAGCATGGATATTTTTTAAAATTAAGCTTTCCAAGCTTTCAATGCGGTTTTGATAACGGCTCTCCGCTCCCGAACATAATCGAGGATAAAAGCGGGCTCATTCAAAAAAGTGTCAAAGCTGCTTTTTCTCGTAAAGTCATCCCGGATGGCTGGCGTTAATTGCTGGTACATCCGGACAATGACCGGATCAATCCGTTCGACTGTAAAATGATTTTTTAGAACGCGATACATAATTGCTTTATAGGCTTTTCGACAGGAAGAATAAGCGAATAGCTTCTCGGTAAGCTTATTGTAGCCTTGAAGCCTTACCAAGTTACTGCCGCAAGGCCTTCCATAGCAATTCCGCCCCCAGGTACCCTCGTAATCCCAAGGAATAATCCGATACTTGCCGCTTTTGCGATGCTCATAAAGCGCATAGTTCTGATCAAACCCGTCATAGTTCCCCGTTAGAACCGCTCCGGCCAGCCAGAGTAAATACTGGTTGACGTCCAATTTTTTCGCCGTATAGGCCGACAATTTTTTACCGGACAACCGATTGACGCCTTTAATAAAGCGGATGAGCCGCGGCTTTGTAACCGTAGTTGTGCCGTACTGAATTTCATAGCCTTCAAATAGTGAATTTTTCGGTTCCTTCGAATCGGGATCGACTAAACTGAAATCTGCGCTGTCATTAGTGGCGTATACGATTGAATTAATGCCAAGCTTTCTTTTTTTGAAGAAATACGTATTAACCGCTTCGATTTCTAAATACACGCCTTGAGCTTTGCCGTTAATTTCGACCCAGATATGCTTGGTCAAAGGTGAAGGTATTCCGATCATATTGAAAAAATGAAAGGATAACGCGTTGCGAATCATCGATGGATCGTCAAATTCGGCGTTCCAGTGGAGCGTGGTGCCTCCTTCAATAATGACCTCGTACGATTTCTTGCTGTAATGCAGCGTATGTCCTCCGCGAAACCCGAACTGCGCCGTATATGTTTTTCCGTCCATTTCTAATTGGACGGTTTTATACTTCTTTCTTTTTTCCGCTTGCTGCAGCTCCATCATGTCTTCTTCATCAATCGTAATTTTACGAACTGGAAACTGTTCCATGGGTCCACCCCTTGGGCAAAAGATAAAGCCTATCGACAAACGATAGGCTTTTGTGCTTATTTACCCTATTCTGAATCCGGGTGAAATGACACTATATTTGAAAATTAGGATTAGCCTCTCACGCGCCTTTGGTGCCGCCAGTACCGCCGGTACCTTTCGTACCTTTAGTGCCGCCGGTACCGCCGGTACCTTTCGTACCTTTAGTGCCGCCAGTGCCGCCAGTACCTTTCGTACCTTTAGTGCCGCCAGTACCGCCGGTACCTTTCGTACCTTTAGTGCCGCCGGTACCGCCAGTACCTTTCGTACCTTTAGTGCCGCCAGTACCGCCGGTACCTTTCGTACCTTTAGTGCCGCCAGTGCCTTTCTTCATGTTTTCCACTATATTGTTATCCGACTTCTTATGAGACATTAAATCTCCTCCTTCTTGGTTTACTACAAACTATGAGCAGACTCTACTAATCGTATGGGTCAAACACTTAATCTCGAATAAATGGTTACTAATCTAGTACCCCGTATATAGGGGATACATATAAATATATTACATATCGTCTCCCATGATAGATGATCCGAATCAAGTACTGGAGGGATGCCTGCTAGATCAAACAGCTATGAAGCAGGAGTGTATAAGACGCAGATTGTGAAGTCAGGTTTTAAAACTATCATTAATAAACTATATCCGGAGGGATTTACACATGAGTTATTTCGGTTACTATCCTTATGCAGGTCAGTACAATCCTTGGAATAAAAGCGATAAAAGCGACAAAAGCCATAAAAGCAGCAAAAAAGAAAAAAACTGCCTTGAAGATCTCGTAGGAAAATGCGTTAAAATTAACAAAGGCGGCCCTGAATCGTTTGAAGGCAAGCTTCTTGCAGTTAAATCCGACTACCTTGTCGTTAGAACAAATGAAGGCATCGTCTATGTGGTTACTGCTCACGTAAAAAGCATTACGGAAGTGAAAGGCTGCAACCGAAGCGGCGGATCCCGCGATTTCATCAAGGCGAACAACTTTAGAGGCGTTCTTAAGGCGCTTGAACACGAGTTTGTGCAAGTGAACTGGGGCGGCCCTGAGAAGATCGAAGGATTTTTGGCTGAAGTATGTAAAGATACCATCTTGATCGTCAACAACAGAACAGTGACTCAAGTATTGATCGACCATATCCGCACGATCAAAAAAGAAGGCAAATCGGGCGGTTCGAGCGGCAATAAATCCGGCGGCAACAGCAATAACAACAATAACAACAAAAATGACAACAAAAATGACAACAAAAAAAATGACAACAAAAACGAAAACAAAAACAAAAACAAAAGCAACGGCAACAACCGTACAGGCGGAGCAAACACCGGCGGCAACAAATCGGGCAACAAATCAGGAAATAAATCGGGCAAATAAGTTCCGATAGAGTAAGCGGTAGTCCGGGCCCCGGCATAAATAGCCGGCGCCCGGTTCTATTATCGCGACTCTCGCGAACGTATTCGGATGAAAGGAGGTTGATCGCATGAAAAACCGACATCCGCTGCTCGACCGACAGGTTGAACTTGAAATATCCGGTAAAGTAACGCCGCTGCGCGGCAGGCTGATCGAATGCGGCCAGGATATTCTCGTTCTTCATAACGGAGTTCAGTTTCTTTATGTGCCGCTAATACACTTACAGCAACTGCGAGTTTCGACGCAGGAAACGACGAGTTTTGAAATACCGGAGATGCCCTTTGAGCCATTTAATGATCCAATATCGTATCGAAAAATATTAATGAACGCCAAAGGGATGTTCTCTGAAATTTATATAACCGGAAATCAGTCTATTCATGGATATGTAACGACGGTTATGAACGATTTTTTTGTCTTTTATTCCCCGGTGTACCATACCGTTATCATATCGCTTCACCATTTGAAATATTTGATACCGTACAATCCGAACTTAACCCCCTACACGCTGACTTCAGAGCAATTTCCATTGAAGCCATCGCCGATCACGTTAGCCAGAACGTTCGATCAACAGCTGCGGAAGTTAATTGGAGAGTTTGTCGTCCTCGATTTGGGGGAAAACCCTAACAAGACAGGCGTGCTCAAAAATGTCGACCAAAGCATGATTGAGCTGGCAACCGCCAGCGGCAATGCCGTCTATCTTCACTTCGATCATGTCAAAACGGTACACGTTCCTTAATGAAAGTCGCCCTTATCGCAGCCGCTCGGTGTGCTGAAAGGGCGATTTTTGCTTGTATTCCGAAATGCATGACTTTTCAAATGATGGGGAAAGCTGGAGCGAAAGGATGTGACCTCATGGATCTGGTTTCCAGAAAACGATTCGGCTTATGGCCTGTTGTTATGATGACGCTGCTGTCGGTAGGACTTGTCAATCATGTAACGATAATCCCGCTGCTGCTCGACACTGCGAAACGGGATGCATGGCTGAGCGTGCCTGTAGGTTTTATTATTATGCTGCCTATTGTTGCCTTCCCGCTTCATCGAACGCTGGTTAAACTCAACGGCAAGAGGATCGATCGCTGGCTGAATGATCGCATGCCCCGAATTGTCGCTTGGCTAGTCATCTTTACATTTATTTGCATTCAACTAATGATCGCATTTGCGACATTGGTGGATGTCGTTAGCTGGACAAGCTCTACCTATTTGCCCAGAACGCCGCCCGTCGTTACCGCCTGCCTTTTCTGTATATTATGCCTCGTTGCAGCTGCCTCCGGCTTGCGTACGATCGCGTTTTTATCCTGCATCCTGCTGCCTATCGTCGTAGTACTAGGCGATTTTGTTATGTCCGCCAATATGCCCGCTAAGGAGTACAGCTACTTGCTGCCTCTGTTGGAAAATGGCGCAGCTCCTGTGCTTAAAGGAGCGTTGCAAAGCTTAAGCTCGTTCCTTGAAATTACCTACTTACTTATGATTCAGCATCATATGAGCAAAAAATTTAAAAGCTGGCATTTAGTGCTGCTTACCTTTGTACTTGCTGTGCTTACGATTGGTCCTACAGTGGGGGCAATTACCATTTTTGGTCCCGTAGAAGCTTCTATTATGCGGTATCCGGCATACACGCAATGGAGAATTGTAAAAGTGGGCGATTATATTGAGCACGTCGACTTTTTCGCAGTTTACCAATGGCTGTCCGGCGCTTTGATTCGGATCGCAATGCCGATTTATATCGCCCATGAATTTGGTCCTCTTCGCTGGATGAAGCGGAAGTGGATCGGGTTGTCCATTATTGTGTTTCTATTCATTATCGCGGCGACGATAATGCTAAAACATAAGCTGGCGTATGAAAGATGGGAAGAAACTTATTTTTGGTATGCAGGCGTTGTTCAGTTGGCCATTTTACTGTTTGTATGGGCTATTCCGGCGAAAACTAAAAGAGTGAAATCCTGATCTATGGAGGCGGAAAGCGATGAAAGGCAATGCGTCAAAGAATGGAAGCAAACTGGATAGCATTTATTCAAGGCTGAGCCGCTCCGATGATGTTGTCATTCAAGATTTCCGCACGGATGGCGAAATAGGACATTTGTTCAAAATCATCACCTGCTGCGGCATGGTCGATATGCAGACGTTTTTTATCGCGCTGCCTGCAAATTTGGAAAGGCTTGCCCACTGGATAGACAACGGGCAAAAAGGCGAGGAGGACCAAGACTCAGCGCTCAAATGGTCTGCCGGACTTATTGGCTCCCGCATGCCGCTCGATAATAAAAACGACATCGACAGTTTATATGCCGCTTTATTTTCCGGCAGCGTCATTGTCATTCACAATCGCAGCGGTATCGTATTTAATTTCGATTTAGCGAGCCAGCCGGGAAGACAGCCTGAAGAATCGACAATGGAGCTGTCGCTGAAAGGGCCGAGAGACGGCTTTATTGAAAACATTGTGACGAATATCGCACTAGTCCGGCGTAGACTGCGGACACCTGATTTGCATTGTGAATATTGGAGTCTTGGCTCGGAATCGCAAACAGAAGTTGCTTTGCTCTATATGGACGGCGTTGCCGATCCGCAAATCGTGGAGGAAGCGAGAAACAGGCTGCGAAATATTCATATTAAAACGCTGCACAGCGCAACACAGCTTGAGGATTTAATTTCGGATCGCCCTTACTCCTTTTTTCCGCTTGTTGAATATATCGGCCGGCCCGATTATGTCGTAGAATCGTTGACCAAAGGAAAGTTTGCCCTGCTGGTAGACGGCTCGCCTTCGGCCATTATTGCGCCGACAAATTTAATGCTGCTGACGAAATCGCCGGAAGATATGCATCTTCCTTACTATTTCGTCTCGCTGGAGCGGCTTCTCCGTCTTATGGGACTAGTTTTGGCGTTATGCTTGCCTGGCTTTTGGGTAGCTTTATCCGCTTATAACATCGATCAGATTCCGTTTTCCTTGCTTGCAACCATTACCATTTCGAGAATTGGCTTGCCGGTCTCGGCTACGATGGAAATGTTTATTATGTTGTCCATATTTGAGCTTTTCCGCGAGGCGGGAGTTAGACTGCCGCGTGCTGTAGGACAGACGGTATCGGTCGTAGGAGGGCTCATCGTGGGCGATGCAGCGATCAGCGCAGGATTAACCTCGCCGACGATGCTCGTAGCAGCAGCGATAACGGCAGTTGCTACATTTACGCTTGTCAATCAGTCGTTAAGCGGCACCGTTAGCATTCTTCGTTTTTTTATTCTCATGCTATCCTCTTTATTCGGAATATTCGGCTTTTACATTTCGGTGTTCGCCGTCTTGATTTATATGTGTTCCATAGAATCATTCGGCAAGCCTTATTTGGCTCCAATTGCACCGATCAAATGGAGATTGCTGATACCGGCCATTTTAATCAAGCCCTGGAAGAAAAGAGCTGAGGAGGAGTAAGAGAAATGCCGGCCTTCGTGAAATGTATATTGGCCATTAGTCTGCTTTTTACGGCTACTGGCTGCTGGGATGAAATGAATTTGCAGAAGATCAGCTATATTTCTGCGCTGGGCGTGGATTTTGTGGATGATCATTATGTCGTCTATGCGCAGCTAGTATCCTTCGGCTCGATCGCAAAAAAAGAACAGGGATCGATAAGCAAAAATCCGATTTGGATCGGTACACAGAAGGGCGATACGCCGCTGCATGCGATGTTTAATCTAATGAACAGCTCGCAATATATTCTTACCTTGGATCATTTGAAAACGATCATTGTACATGAACGGGCGTTTAGTCGCTTAACGGCGATTTTGGAAGGCTTGAATCGGATGAGAGCTACGCGCTATACGACTTATGTTTTCGGAACGAAAGACAATCTGGATAAAGTGCTTACCATCGACAGTTTTTTCGAATCCTCTCCGCTTACGAGCGTGATGTTCGATCCGAGCATCGTGTATGAGGAAAACAATTTCGTGAAAGCGACCCGCATGGAAGATATCGTCAGACTGGCTTTTGAGCCGGGAATGACTTTGTTAATGCCCAACTTGAAAAGCAACGGAAAAGAGTGGACGAATGATGATAAACAGATGAATTTAGTCACTATTGACGGTGTGTTCGCTTTTAAGAATAACTTATTTAAAGGCTTCTTTCCTAAAAATGAAGTCAAAGGTTTAGGATGGAGAAGTGAAAACTTCCAGCGGCAGATTGTAACGGTGAATGCGAAGGATGAGCCGAAAAATACTGCCAGCGTTGTTCTTACCAAAGGGGAAATGAAAATACGCTGGGACGCTCGGAAATCGGTATTTCGATTGCGCGGGGATTACATGGGCCATATCGTGGAATGGAATCCCGAGTTTAATTTTGTTTCCATTGTTTCCACAGTAGAAGCGAAAATAAAGGAGCAAATAAAATCGACCTATAAAATCGGTCTTGATTACGGGGTTGATTTGTTTCCGCTTGAGCACGAGCTATATCGCTATCACAACAGCAAATGGAAGGAACTGAAGCGGCAGGGCGAATGGATGCCGAACGCAGATGAGTTGCTGATTGACATTAATGTTTCGCTGAGCCATTCCGGCGAAATTGAAGTGCATTAACGGCAGCAATACATAAATCGCGGCCTAGGCGCTCATAATATATTTGGTTCTGCAAAAATAAAGGAGGCGGGGAATATGCATCAACCGATTACGGCAAAAGAGCTGGAGTACATTGCGGATTCCTTATCCAATGAAGATTTGCTAATGAAGCAAAACGCCATGCTGGCTTCGGCTGCCAGCAACCAGGCGCTTAAACAGATCGGCCAGCAAATGATGCACACGCATCAACAGCATTATCAAACTTTAATGCAATCGTTCCAGCAGCATCAATCACTGGCGCCGACACAACCGCAGCAATAACCTTTTTGCTAAAAAAATCATCCCTATTAGAGGAGGACGATCAGCATGTATCAATCCGCTCCAACATTGCCAGATGAGGATTTAGCGTATACGGTGCTTTCGGATTTGAAGCGGGTCGTGCGCGAGTATGCGACGGCTGCGACTGAATCAACATGCCCTAACGTTCGGCTAATGTTCACCAACCTGCTCAACAGCACGCTGAAAATGCAGGGCGATTTGTTCCAAGTGATGCAATCGCAAAATATGTACAGCACCGCTTCTCCGGCGCTTCGTCAAGAAATTGACAAGCAGATTAAGGAGTACCAGCAAACGCAGCAAAAAACGTCGCAATGGCTGCAGCAGCGTCAAAACGGCTTTGCGCCGAATTTCGGCAACTTCGCGCAATACCAGCAACCGCAGCATCAACAGCAAACGCATCAGCCCTACTACAGCTAAAGACCCCTCTGGGGTCTTTCGTTTTAATGAATAGGTTTTATAAATTTTCATTTATAAAAATACTTATATTTCAACCGCGAAACGGAAGCTGCGCCGTCAAAGAATGGCGCAGCCGTTTCTGCTTGGTTTTTTTCTTTGCAGGATGTATCAATTCGTTGTAAAATATTTGTTACATCAATAGTTATCATTATGTGTGAATATATGACTGCAAATCCTGATGTAAAGGGAGTATAGCGACGATGAACGATTTACAGTTGAAGGTGCTGGAACTGCTTAAGGAAGATGCAAGAAGGGACGCGGGGCTGATCGCTACGATGCTCGGCCGATCCGAGGAAGAGGTAAAGCAAGCGATCTCCGAGCTTGAGAATAATCATATTATCGTTAAATATGCTACGGTTGTGAATTGGAGCAAGGTTGACGACGAGAAAGTGACGGCGTTGATCGAAGTTCAAATTACGCCGGAGCGCGGCCGCGGATTTGAAGGCATTGCCGAGCGCATATACTTATATCCGGAAGTGAAATCGGTTTATTTAATGTCCGGAGCGTACGATTTGCTCGTTGAGGTTGAAGGGAAAAACTTGAAAGAAGTAGCTTCCTTCGTATCCAACAAGCTGTCTCCGATCGACAAGGTGCTTTCGACGAAAACGAATTTTATTCTTAAAAAATATAAACAAGACGGCATTATCTTCGAGGAGCACGAAGGTGACCATCGTTTGATTATTACGCCGTAAGAGGGTGATGGCAATGATAAAAGACAAAGACACGACTACATCAACTCCTCGCAAGCAAATGGCCGACTATTTGTCTCCCATGGCAAGAAGCATTAAACCTTCAGGCATTCGACGCTTTTTCGATTTGGTGAGCGCACGGAAGGATGTTATCACGCTGGGAGTCGGCGAGCCTGACTTTACAACGCCGTGGCATGTGCGCGAGGCTGCTGTCTATTCGCTGGAAACAGGAAAAACGCAATATACCTCGAATGCCGGCATGCCGGAATTACGCGGCGCAATCGGGCAATATTTAAATGATCAGTTCAAAGTTGAATATAACCCTGCCAATGAGATTTTGGTTACCGTCGGCGGGAGCGAAGCGATTGATTTGGCGCTTCGCGCGTTGATTTCGCCAGGAGACGAAATATTAATACCGGAGCCGTGCTATATTTCCTATTCTCCGATAACGACATTGAGCGGCGGAGTCGCGGTAGGTATTGAAACATTCGCCAAAGATCAGTTCAAGCTGAAGGCCGAGTCGTTGAAGGCTGCGATTACGCCGCGCTCGAAAGTACTTATTCTTTGTTATCCAAGCAATCCGACCGGCGGCATTATGACCTATGAGGATTGGCTGCCGATCGCTAAAGTAGTGGAAGAGAACGACCTGATTGTCATCTCCGACGAAATTTATGCGGAGCTTACTTATGGAACGAAGCATGTCAGCTTCGCAGCTATGCCTGGTATGAAGGACCGGACGATTCTCGTCAGCGGTTTTTCCAAAGCGTTCGCAATGACTGGCTGGCGTATGGGCTATGCTTGCGGCCATACGGACTTAATTGCCGCTATGCTCAAAATCCATCAATACACCGTCATGTGCGCTCCGATTATGGGGCAGCACGCCGCGCTGGAAGCGTTATCCGTTCACGGACTTGAGGAAAAGGACCGGATGATCGAATCGTACAACCAACGCAGAAGGCTCGTTGTCAAAGGATTTAGAGATATCGGGCTTGAATGCCATGAGCCGGAAGGCGCCTTTTACGCTTTTCCTTCGGTTCAATCAACCGGCTTGTCCTCGGAGCATTTCGCTCAGCGGCTGCTTGAAGAAGCGGGGGTCGCAGCTGTACCGGGCGACGTGTTCGGCCTGGGCGGAGACGGACATCTTCGCTGCTCTTATGCGACCTCGGTTGCTTTATTGACCGAAGCGCTGGATCGGATCGGCAATTTTGTCCACAAAGTGAAGCAAGGCAACTAAGCGATAATAGAAAGCAGGTACGGGAGCAGCGTCCCTCGCCTGCTTTTTGTTATGTCAGCTGGCTGAAATAATACGCAACGTTAGGAGACGGAGACATTATGAACTTGTATACGCGTACTGGAGATAAAGGCGATACCTCTCTGATCGGCGGGAGAGTCCGCAAGGACGATTTGCGGGTTGAAGCCTATGGCACGATCGACGAATTGAATGCGTTCGTCGGACAGACGGCAGCTGAGGCGGCCAAACATGATGAGCTTACAGATATGGCCGCTCAGCTGTTTGAGATTCAGCAGGAGCTGTTTGACTGCGGTTCGGATTTGGCCTATGCGAGAGAAGGCTTTCCGTTAAAAATGAATGGAGAACCGGCGGCGCGGCTGGAGAAACAAATCGACAGCTATAGCGATGAGGCTCCAGAAATTACCCGCTTTATTTTGCCTGGCGGAAGCTCGGCTGCTGCATTGCTGCACGTATGCCGGACGGTGTGCAGGCGGGCGGAGCGCAGGGTAGTGACGATGACGGCCTCGCACCCGGCCAATCCGGAAGTGCAGGCTTACTTGAACCGGCTGTCCGACTATTTCTTTGCGGCTGCACGCGTGGCCAATGCCCGGCTGGGCATTGCGGATACGGAATATGAGCGGAGCGCGGAAGTATTCCGCAAACGGGACCGCAAATGAGTGCGAATGTTGATGATTACTATAAGCCTTTAACGGTCATCGTCAGTACAGCGGATGACGGCAAGCCTGCTCGAACAGTATTGGAGCGCAGGCTTGGCGTCTCCCGCAAGCTGCAATCGCGGATTAAACTGACCGAGCTCGGCATAACGGTTAACGGAGAACGTGTATATACGTCTGCTATCGTGCGTGAGGGAGACGAGCTGACGATTCGGATGGAAAAGGAAACGTCGGACGATATTTTGCCTGAACCGATCCCTTTGGATATTGTGTTTGAGGACGACGATTTGTTAATCGTCAATAAGCCGGCAGGCTTTGTCGTTCATCCTACGCACGGGCACTATACCGGAACGATTGCCAACGGCGTCGTTTATCATTGGCGGGAGAAGGGCGAGCGGGTCCGGTTTCGGCCGGTGCATCGGCTAGACGAGGACACATCAGGCCTTGTCGCCATCGCGAAGACACCCTATATTCACCAGCAACTGTCCGAGCAGCTGCAGGCCAACGCGATTAAAAAGCTGTATCGTGCTTATGTGTACGGCAAGCCTGTTGAACGGAAAGGCACTGTTGATGCGCCGATCGATCGTGATCCGGAATCGCCGCATATTCGTATTGTTACGCCTGCGGGATATGCATCCGTTACTCATTATGAAACGGGAGCCGTATTTGCAGGCGGCGCGGCTTCGATGGTCAGACTGAAGCTGGAAACCGGACGGACGCATCAAATTCGCGTACATATGCGGCATATCGGCTGTCCGCTTATCGGCGACGGCATGTATGGGCCGGACAATGGCGGCAAGCCGGAGTGGGAGGCAGCTGCGGGACGTCAAGCGCTGCATGCTGAAACGCTTGGACTTACCCATCCGATAACAAAGCAGTGGATGGAGTGGACGGCAAGCTTGCCGCCTGAGCTTGTCCGATTGGAACAAACGCTTAACAATCCAATAGTTAAATAACTTGATATAAGATAAAGGAGCATTTCGTACGATGAGCAATAAAAAATTGACCGTAATTCAATATCCGAAATGCGGCACTTGCCGCATGGCAGTTAAATCGCTGCAGGCAAAGGGCAATACATTGGAATTGCGCCATATCGTGGAGGACACGCCTTCCGCCGCTGAGCTGAAAGCAATCGTTGCAAACAGCGGTCTTGAGCTGAAAAAGTTTTTTAATACGTCCGGAGAGGTATACAAGGCGCTTGGTTTGAAAGACAAGCTGGGAGCGATGAGCGAGGACGAGCAGCTAGCGCTTCTTGCCTCGAACGGCATGCTGATCAAGCGTCCGATCGTAACGGACGGCGTACGTGTTACAGTCGGCTACAAGGAAGAACAATACGAGCAAACGTGGAATGGGTGAGTGGAAAATGAGCAGGAAGCGATGGCGTTCTGATCGGCTGGCGCAGCTGGGATCGTCGATTTTTACCGAGGTGGAGCAATGGAAGCAAGCGGCGATCGCACAAGGCCATTCCGTCATTGATCTTAGCATCGGCAGTCCGGATATGCCGCCTACACAATCCGTCAGGGTTGCGCTCAGTCAAGCGGCGCTGCGGCCGGACATGTATGCGTATCCCGGCACTCGCGGCAGCGCGGCTTTTCGCCAGGAAGCGGCGAATTGGATGGAGCATCGCTTCGGCGTTAAGCTTGATCCCGACACGGAGTTAGTATCGCTGATGGGATCGCAGGACGGACTTTCGCATTTGGCGATGGCGATATGCAATCCGGGCGACGCTGCGCTTGTGCCGAATCCGGGATATCCGATCTATTCGGCTGCATTGGCGCTGGCCGGTGTTGAGCCGATCTTCATGCCTTTAAAGGCAGAAAACGGTTTTATCCCCGATTTGGATGCAATTGCGGATGAGGCTTGGGAGCGCGCGAAGTTTATTTTGCTGAACTATCCGAGCAATCCGGTATCGGCTGTTGCTGATATCGCACTTTTTGAGCGCGTAATGGAAAAAGCGCGCCAGCATGGCGTGCTTGTCGTCCATGACGCCGCATATTCGGAGATGGCATTCGACGGCTATGAGCCTCCAAGCATGCTGCAAATCGAAGGCGCTCTTGATGGGGCGGTCGAATTTCATTCCTTGTCCAAAAGCTTTAATCTCGCCGGCGGACGGATCGCCTTTTTGGCAGGCAACCGCGAGGCGGTCGGCGCGCTTCGCGAGCTTAAAGGCAATATTGATTTTGGCGTATTTGGAGCGGTACAAGAAGCGGGTATCGCTGCTATGAAGGAAGCGATGGCGGCGGACGCGCCTCCTAAAGCAGGAGCGTTATACGAACGCCGCCGCGATGTTCTTGTAGAAGCTTTGCAGGCAGAAGGCTGGAAGGTGGAAAAGCCGAAGGCGACAATGTTTATTTGGGCGCCGCTGCCGGAAATGAAATGGTCGCTGTCCGGGCCGTGGAATTCAAGGCGAATTTCCCAGGAAATGCTCGCCAAAGTCGGCGTAGCGGTTATTCCGGGCGAAGCGTTCGGCAGCGAAGGCGAAGGGTATGTCCGAATTGCGCTGGTAGAGTCGGAAGCGAATTTGCTTGAAGCGGCAAAGCGGATCGGCAAATTTATTCGCGGCGAGTTTGACTGACAGCATAGTAAAGAAGCGTATCGTTCAAACATTGCGATTGCATCAATGCGAAACGAAGCTCCGTTTCCAAATGACAGCATAGCCGTTTCTGCTTGCGGCGTGGTAGAATGATAGGTAATTGGAGTGACTTTGATGATGCAGAGTGACTTTAAATGTAAGGAGGTTTGACCGATGCCGCAAAACAAAGTGCTGATCGTTGACGGAATGGCTGTATTGTTTAGAGCCTTTTACGCAACGTCGTACTCAGGCTATATTCGCAAGACGAAAGACGGGCTTCCAACCAATGCTGTCTACGGCTTTATTCAATATTTTTTCGATGCTATTACTGAATTCAAGCCTACGCATGTCATTTGCTGCTGGGATATGGGAAGCAAAACATTCCGGACAGAACAATTTCCGGAGTACAAAGGCAATCGCGGCGAGCCGCCGCTGGAACTTATTCCACAGTTTGACCTCGTCAAGGAGGTTGTTGCCGAGATGGGCGTGCCAAACATCGGAATAACCGGCTACGAGGCGGACGATTGTATTGGAACGCTGTCGCGCCAATTGGCTGGCGAGGACTCGGAAATTTATATTTTGACCGGTGATCACGATATGCTGCAGCTCGTTACCGAACGAGTTAAAGTCGTAATTATGAAGAAGGGCAAAAACAACTATGCGGTGTATGATCTTGCCTTTTTGCTTGAGGACAAGCAGCTGATGCCGCATCAAGTGATTGATATTAAAGGATTTATGGGCGATACGAGCGACAACTACCCTGGCGTAAAAGGGATCGGCGAGAAAACAGCGCTTAAGCTCATTCTCGATTATGATTCAGTTGAGGGCGTGCTCGAAAATTTGGAAAAGCTGCCTAAAGGAGTAAGGACGAAAATTGAAGCGGATCTGGACATGCTGCATCTGTCGAGAGAACTGGCGACGATTCGTCTGGATACGCCTGTTGCATGCGGATTGACCGAAAGTATCTGGGATTTGAAGAAGGAAAGCACAGTCAGCAAGTTTGAGCAGCTGGAATTTAACAGCCTGCTTAAACTTGTAGATGCGCACGTGCGTCAAATGGAAGAGGATCCGTTTGCGCTTACGTAAGCGGAGAAGAGCGATGTCTATGCGGATTCCGCACAGGTATCGCTCTTTTTTTTAAGTTTATCCCTCATATGATGAGCTCGATGCGAACCTATTAATAGAGAAGCGGCGCGTGTCGATATAAATAAAGACAAAAGTGCAGGTAAACGCCAAGGAGGACAAAAAGGAAATGAGGCAAAAATGGATACATGCAATACGTAAGATTACATTGACGGGAACGGCTGCAGCTCTGTTTCTATCACTCTCGCTTACCGATCTGGGAACGATGAGCCGCAGCTTCGCACCGATTGATACGGCAGCTGCAGCGGCGAAGCAAGTAACGATTACATATCCGACATCAACGGCTGCGCTGACGCTGGACAAACGGCTGCCGCTGGCGAGCAAGCTAAAGCTTTCCGCAGATGTTGCGCTGCGTTATGAATCGGGCAACAGCGCGGTTGCGCGCGTTAACAGCAACGGCGTTGTTATACCGGTCGCAGCAGGCACGACGAACATTTGGGTTCATGTTGCATCGGCAGATTACACCGGCAGCTTGAAGCTGCCCTTGACGGTTAAAGCGTCTTCCGCAGCATACAAGGTGACGACTGCCGTGAAAAAAGTGAAGGTCAGCGGAAAAACATTCAGTGTCCAAACGGTAACGATACCAAAGGGAATGCCTGTAACGGCAGGCTTGGCGGGAAGAAGAGTCGGAGCTGTTCAGCAGCTGGCTGACATCGGCAAATCATATCGCGCGGTAGCGGCAATCAATGGCACTTACTTTGAGGCTTACGGCGGCGTGCCGGATCCATATGGCACAGTCATTAGCGATGGGGTCGTCGAGCATATCGGCAACACCGGAACGAGCGTCGGTTTCAAATGGGACGGCAGCGCAGTGATGGATACGCTGCGTATTAAAGTGAGAGGCGCAACGAACGGCTCCTACAATTCGCCGAATAACTGGTACGTTTATTTCGTCAATCGGACGCCGACGAAAGGGGCAGCCTCAGCCGTGATGTTCACGCCGAAACGGGGCGCCAATGTCGGGTTCAGTTATGGCAAGGCAGTCACGGTACGCAAGGGTGTCGTAACGAAAACGGGCAGCAATGCGAATGCTGATATTCCGAAGGACGGGTATGTGCTCGTATTTACCGGCTCTGAGGAGAAGCTTGCCTCACGATTTAAAGTAGGGACGTTTGTCGACTACAAAGTGACCTTCAACAATGCGGCAGGGCAAGCGATCGACTGGAGCGGCGTGCATACGGCGATTGGAGCTGGTCCGCGTCTGGTGAAGGATGGCCAGCTTGCCGTCGATCCGGCTAAGGAAGGCTTTAGCAGCCCGAAAATATTGACGGACAGCGGGGCGCGCAGCGGCATTGCAATTAAAAAGGATGGTACGGTCATATTGGCGACAGTACCTGGAGCCACCATCAAACAATGGGGCTATATTATGCTTGGTCTAGGCGCTAATCAGGCGATGAATTTGGACGGAGGGGCCTCTTCCGGTCTTTATGCTTCCGGCAAAATGATTACGACGCCGGGACGGCTTATCAGCAACACGCTCTTGTTCAGCAATAATCCGAAATGGTAACAAAAAATACCCTTGTCCGCATGCTTTATCAAGCGTGGACAAGGGTATTTTGTATGCATGGATTGACGATTTCGATTAAGGCTCGTCCATCGCGTCAGGCAGCGCAGTATCATCGTCATCGCCAGGATAGTCTCTTCCGATCCCGTTATGCAACGAACGATTCTCATAGGAAAACGCGCTTTTTTGCCGTTGACCGTTGCGCCAAGGGGTGCTTTTTCCAAGCGATTCTGACTGGGATGCGGATCCGAGAGGACCCTCTGGAAATTCCTCCGTAGCCAGATCATTACGCTGTGATTCCACCGTCGACAGCTCCGAGTGCTCTTCGCTGTCTTCGTCAAAAAAACGACTCAATGCTTATCGCCTCCTGAATAAAGTAGCCAGCATTTGGCTTACTTCTTCAGTTTGCCCTGTTTAGTCAGTAAAATTCACCGTTCCAACCACAAAATACAAAAATTGGGCGAGCTCATTTGCCTCATCCTCTTCAAGCTTGAACGTATGCTCTAAATAGCCCTCTTCCTCCAAATCGTCAGGGCCGATAATGGCGGTTTTTCCAGATTGCAGATCGGTAATGAGCTTCTTGCCGTAAAAGCGGTTTGTATTTGTAATGGCGAGATCAAACCGTTTCAGGCTAGGCGCGATAAAGGTTACGAATCGGGTAGACGTTTCTTCGGTTGTGTCGGACATGAAATCATAATCTGGCAGTTGCATTGCGATAGCGCCTCCTCTTATTATTTCGACCATTATACACCAACAAAACGCTTGTATAAAAGAGACGGTTATGCTAGATTAAAACTAATCGAATGAATGAACGTAGAGGAAGCACCTCTCTTGCCAATATGGCAGGAGGGGTGCTTTTTTTTTGCGTTCGGCCATTCGTCCAATATGGATTATGGAGGAGAATAAGCATGCATGTTGTTTTTCTGAACACGTTTGACAAGCCGAATGAAGAGGGCGGGATCGTTAGCGCTCAGCTGTCGATTTGCGAGAAGGACGGCGTATGGTCTGTATTATGGATGGAAGGGCAATCGGAGCCGAATTGCTGGTTTGAAGGAACCTCTTGGGAGGAGATGCTTGTCGCATTTCGGCATGGCGTTGCCGTAAAGATGGGGGAATGCTATTCTCCTGTCATTGACAGCATGCTGGAGGAGAAGCGCGGAGGCGCGGGCAGTTTTATTTCCATGCTTCAATGCTACGGCGAGCTGCATGCGAACATCGAGCTGTTCGAAGCGCTTCGCGAATGGCGCCGCACGCGAGCAAGCGTCGAGAAAAAGTCCGCCTATTTGATCGCGACAAACCGAATGTTATGGATGATTAGCGCTTTCGTGCCGTATACGCCTGAAGAACTGCTGCAAATTCCGGGCTGGGGGGAAAGCAAGCATAATGCGTTCGGCGCTGAAGTGCTGGAGGTGACGAAAAAAGCGGCTCGCACGAAAGGGTTTCCTTTGAATTGGGTGGCGAGCGAGCTGAATCCTGCAGCATTTACGCAGTGGCTATACAAACAAAAGGAATTGAAATATAAGAACGATATGATTAAAAATGAGCAGAAGAAGCGGATTTTGAGCTTTGTGCGCGAAGGCGGCACAATAGAGCAGCTGCAAACCGAGCTGGAGATGCCGCGGAGAGAAATTATGGATCGGATTGAACAGCTTGATGCGGAAGGCTACGATTTTGATCCGTTGATCGTCAGAGAGCTGTCTGATATGCCGGAGGATGAGCGGAACGGGATATGGCAAGCTTTTCAGCAAACGGGAGACCGCTATTTGAAGCCGGTGCTTCAGCAGGTATATGGCGCAGAGGGAGTTAAGGATAAGCAAGTGGACGTCCTGTACGAGAGGCTTCGACTTGTAAGGCTTAGCTATCGCAAAGAAAGAGAAAACGGCAAAGCGATATCGTAGTTGACTGTTGCGTCGCTTTTTAAGGGGTAATCTCAAAAGTCATTAAATTGACCATGAGACGGCCCCTTCTCTTATTTAGGTAAAACAGCAATCTCCGAATTCGAAGGTTCTTCCGATCTCCATTGCTTGCGGGTTCCATCGTCTGTGTCGTTAACGCTGTCGCGCTGCGTTACATTTACCGGACAGCTCCTTGCTCTTGCTGTCATTGGAGCCATATGGGCTCGGAATAGCGGATTGGCAAGCCGGAGTCGCAAGGCAAGCCCGATTCATACGAATAATTGCCGATCAACGATAACGCTGCATTGCGCAGCTCGGGCAGCTCTTCTTCATCGGGGCACCGAAGCCATTGAAGCACCGTTCTCGTAATGGTGACAGCATCGCCAAGCGCACGCTCCCACAGCATCCAGCCGCTTTCATGATGGACGATTTGATTGTCAGTCGGATCGATCCATGGAAGCATGCATTCATTCCACACATCATAATTCACTTTTCTGTGATAAAGAAAAGGCTCTAGCAATCCAAACGTAAATAGGCGCTTTAAGCCGGTTGGATCGTGAAACAGCTTATGGGCGCGCAGCATGTAACGGAATGACAAAATCCAGTCCTTACGTTGAATGTTTAACGCTAACTCTTCATAGTAGTTGCGAGCGATCCGCTCATAGATCGCGATGATAGGTTCCGGAAGCTCGCCTGTGATTTCGCGCCAGACAGGCGTGCTGATCGTTTCGAAATTGGCCAATTTCCGGGCGAGTATCGTATCCATCATAATTTCATAACGCTGATGATCCCATTTGAGAAATCCGGATCGGCTATAGACGAACGGATGCATATGGCGGTCAAGCACATGATGGATGACGAAAGCGACAGCATACAGAAGAGATTGATCAGCAGTGTCAGGATCCGCAGAGCGTCCTTTCACTCCGTCTAGCATTTCCATAATAGCAAGCCCGCAATTTTTGTTGTGCATGACGTTGCCCAGCTCTTTTAAAGCAGAGTTTTTTTGCCAGGGGTAAAAGCGATTAAATAATAGAAAATCGGGTCCCTGGCTGCCCATATTGAAAATTATTTTTTGTTCGGCGGCTGCGATCATCCTGTTCTCGCCGAGCTTTGATAGCACCAGCTGGCCAAAAATAATATGTGTCCAAGCATTGGGCAAAACATTTTCCTCCTCTCGTGTAAGCGGTCAGCATGTTCGAGTGGAACGCTTGCACGATTATCTGACGATGTCTTCAAAAGATGCGAGACCTATTTCATAGGACTAAAGTTTCAATATTGGCATAAATAGTATACTTGTCCTATGAATTTAAGTATAATGATAAATATAGCTGAATGTGCGCGAATTTTGTCGAAAAGGAGCGTTTCCTCTTTATGAAGGCAGAATATATTAATCCGTTTCTTGAATCCGCAAAAATCGTGATCGAACAAGTGATCCAAATTCGTCCGTCGACGGGTCAGCTTGGCTTAAAGGATATTAAATTTGTAGAAAACTACATTTGGATTCAAATTGGTTTGAACGGACAAATGAACGGAGACATTGTATTCGGGCTGAGCGAGCAGGTCGCTCTGAAGATGGTATCGGCCATGATGGGCGGATTCGTCATTTCGGAAATTGATGAAATTGGTCGCAGCGCAATCTCCGAGCTTGGCAACATGATAAGCGGCAATGCAAGCACGATGCTTTATAATCAAGGAGTGCGAGTCGATATTACGCCGCCCAAAGTTATTCATTCCGCCCAAGCGGCCGGATTCTCGGCTGTGCAGGCGCTTACGATTCCGCTCATCATGGATGGAATCGGCGAACTGGATATTCAAGTGTTAGTCGCATCGTAGCATAGAATGAGCTCCTTAGGGAGCTTTTTTTTTGCTTCTAACACGCTAATCAAGTACACTAGACTGGGTGATGTTGGGTGTTGAAGGAGAAGGTCGTTTTTATATCCGGGGCTTCCAGCGGGATCGGAGCCGTCACGGCAAAAATGGTTGCGGAGCGTGGCGGAATACCGGTTTTAACCGGGCGAAATTTGGCGAGGCTGCAACAATGCGCGGCAGTAATCAAAGGTCGCTATTCGATTTATCAAATGGACGTAACGGACATGGAGCAAGTGCAGCGAACCGTCGATTCCGTTATAGCCGAATATGGAAAAATCGATATTTTACTTAACAATGCAGGCTTTGGTAAATTTGAATCGTTCGCGGAAGCGCCGATCGGCAGCTTTGAAGCGATGATGGATACGAACTATATGGGGACTGTACGCTGCTCAAAAGCGGTGCTGCCCTATATGCTGAAGCAAGGGAATGGACATATCGTCAATATCGCCTCGATGGCGGGCAAGATCGGCTCCTCGAAATCGACCGGCTATTCGGCAACCAAACACGCGGTGCTTGGATTTACCAATTCCTTGCGGATGGAACTGCGAGGTGAAGGCATCGCTGTATCCGCCGTTAATCCGGGGCCAATCGAGACTTCTTTCTTCGAGCTGGCCGATCCTGAGGGCGTATATGTGAAAAATATAAGCTGGTTTATGATGAAGCCTGAAAAAGTTGCTAAATCGATTATTCGCGTGATGGAACGCCGGAAGGCAGAGGTGGACTTGCCATTGCCGGCAGCCGCGGGCATCAAGCTGTACCAGCTTTTTCCGCGTATTGTCGATCGATTGTTCGGCGGGCTTTTTAATCGAAAATAGCTTTGTATAAGTGAGGAATGAATGATGAGCAACAAAAGTTGGAATGAATTAGGTTTAGTAAAGCCGCTGGCAGACAAGCTGGAGACAAACGGCATTAAAGAGCCGACGGTTATCCAAGCGGAAGCGCTGCCGTTGCTGCTGGACGGTAAGGACGTATCGGCGAGATCGCAGACCGGGTCTGGCAAAACGCTGGCTTTCTTGCTGCCGCTGCTGCAGCGGATGAATCCGGCATCGAAAGCGGTGCAAGCGGTCATTCTTGCGCCGACGCAAGAGCTTGCGATGCAAATTGTTCGCGTAGCGGAAAGCTATGGCGAACCGCTCGGCATTCGCGTGCAGCAATTGATCGGCGGGGCCGCGTTAAAACGGCAGGTCGAGAAACTTAAGCTGCATCCGCAGCTCGTAATTGGAACGCCTGGCCGTATCCATGAGCTGCTTAAGCTGCGCAAGCTTAAGCTTCACGATGTCCGCAGCGTCGTTATAGACGAGGCGGATCAAGTGTTCGAGCTCGGCTCGACACGCGAGGTAGAAACGATACTGTACGCAACGGGAAAAGAACGGCAGCTTGCCTTTTTCTCCGCGACCTATCCGGACCAAATGGCCCGATTCGAGGGGCGCTGGATGAAGGAGCCGGTGCGCATTCAAATCGCGCCGCAGCACCGGGTATCGGAGACAATCGACAATTACTTTATCGTAAGCGACAAGCGGGATAAAACCGATACCGCCCGCAGGCTCGTAAGGCTGCTGAACCCGAAGTCGGCGCTGTTGTTTTTGAATACGACGGACAATATCGCCAACTGGGAAGCGAAACTAAGCTATGAAGGCTTTACCGTTGAGACGCTCTACGGCGATGCTGACAAGCAGCGGCGTGCGGCGACGCTTGCGCGCTTCCGGGAAGGGCGCTGCCAGTTGCTGCTCGCTACGGATGTCGCGGCTCGCGGTCTCGATATTGAAGGGCTTCCGCTTGTTATACAGCTGGATCCGGCAGCAGACGCCGATCATTATGTGCACCGCGCTGGCCGCACGGGCCGTATGGGACGAACAGGCACAGTCGTGTCCATCGTCACGCCTCAGGAGATTTTCATTATGGACAAGTTCCGTAAGCAGCTGGGGATTGAGCTTCCGGAGAAAGCAATGTATCGCGGAAAGCTGACTACCCCGGAGGAAGCGCGGAAAGCGACAGTTTCGGCGCGGAACGAAAAGCCAAACGGCGGTTTTGCCAAACCAGTCCGTTCAAGCGACGCCAGATCGCTATCGGCGCCAAGCACAGAGCGGGGCAACACCGGCTTAAACCGCAGCCAAAACCTCGGCAGCAACGATGCAAAGGTCAAAATCGGCGTATTCGAGGCGGAGGCGGAGACACAGGGCCGCAAACCGTCCAGCACGGCGAAAGCAGCTAAGCAGCCTTCCATAGCCAAGCAAAAGCAGGAGCGGCAGCGCGACAAGAAGGATAAAGGCGCTCCGAAATGGCTGAAGGCCAAAAGGGAAGGAAACGACAAGAAAGAGTAGTACAATTTTCCTATTTTTATTAAAATGAGCTAGCCACCCTCTTAAAGCGGTCGACCTTTGACGAAACATATTCGTGAAGGTACAAACGGAACTTATCCGTAAAAATCGCACAAAGGGAGAGTGGCTTTTTCTATGAATACTCCGGTTTGGAAAAAAATGATTATTTCTTCGATGACGTTGATGTTGCTCGCAGGAGGAGGCACTGCCGCATTCGCGAACGGCGGAAAAAGCGCAGATGATTACCGTAAAGGCGGAGACCAGCACCAAGGCCAATCGGACGACGACGATCGTGATGATGACGACAGCGACGATGATGATGACGATAAAGACGATGACAAGAAAGATAAAGAGGTTAAAGTAACTTGGAAGTTTGAAGACGAAGAGGACTTGGCATGGGCGCTTGAATACATTATGCGTCTGTCTGCAAAAGGTGTATTTACAGGTTATGAAGACGGTACGTTTAAGCCGAACCAAAAAATTTCGCGAATCGAGACGCTTGTTGCCGCAGTTCGTTTGATGGGGCTTCGCGAACAGGCTGAGTCGGAAGAAGAAATGAACACCGAGTTGAACTTCAAAGACGCAGACAAGCTGGAGAAAAAATATCCTTGGGCTGTCGGCTACGTTGCGGTAGCGCTTGAAAACGATCTGTTCTCCGAGACAGAGACGGAAGTGAAGCCGGAGTTAAACGCGACTCGTCTGTGGGCGACGACTATTCTGATCAAAGCGCTCAAACTGGAAGAAGAAGCGAAAGCTCTGAACAACACGAAGCTGGACTTCAAGGACGCGAAAAACATCCCTGCAGGCTCCGTAGGCTACGTTGCGCTTGCGATCGAGAAAGGCATTATTACCGGCTATAACGACAACACGTTCCGTCCAAACCAACCGGTAACTCGCGCTGAGCTTGCCGCGCTGCTGGACCGTACGGATTCGGAAATGCCGGATGAGGATCAAGATGCTCAAGCGATTACAGGCACGCTGAAAGCAGCTGTGACTAACAAAAAAATTACGATCGTAAAAGCTGACAAGACGGAAGTAACGCTTGACATCGATCCTAACGTATTTATTTTCCGCGAAGATAAAAAAGCGGCATTATCCGCTCTCGAAGCTGGCGACACGGTGCTTGTCCGCACATACCAGAATAAAGTCGTATTCATCGAAGTAACGAAAGTAGCTGAAGAAGAAGTGTCGACTGCGTTTACAGAGGTTGGCCTTGTTAATACGGTTACTGTAAATGCAGAAGGCAAATTGTCGACGATTTCGGTGACGAAAGTGGTTAACGATCAAACGTTAACAACGATCTACAATGTTGATCCAAAAGTAAAAATCGTTGGCAATGCGTCGTTGCTCGTGAAAGACCAGCTCGTTGAATTGAAAGGCGAAAACGGCACGGTTACAACGATTACAATCAAGTAAGCATGCAAAAAGAAGCCGATATTCATCCCGAAAACGGGGCGGATATCGGCTTCTTTTGAATTTAGAGGAAAAATTCGGTATGCTGATAAGGATTGCATATCGGATTTGAAGGTGAGCGCGATGAATGAATCGATATTAAAAGTAGAAGGATTAACCGGCGGATACAGTCCGCGCCGGCCAGTGCTGCATAACCTGTCGTTTGATATTCAGGCAGGCGAAATGGTCGGCTTGATCGGTCTCAACGGGGCTGGCAAAAGTACGACGATCAAACATATTCTTGGCCTTATGAAACAGCATGAAGGCGAAATTCATGTAAATGGCGTTACGCTGGCGGAAAATCAGGACAGATACCGTTCGGCTTTCGCTTACGTGCCGGAAACGCCGGTACTGTTCGATGAGCTAACCGTAGAGGAGCATTTAAGGCTGACCGGCATGGCGTACAGCATCGATCAGTTCGATGAGCGGAAATCGCAGCTGCTGAGCGAGTTTCAGATGGAGAACAAAAGAACCGCTTTTGCTTCCCATCTCTCTAAAGGGATGAAGCAGAAGGTGATGATTATGAACGCGCTTCTGTCGCAGCCTCCGCTCTACATTATTGACGAGCCGTTTTTGGGCCTTGATCCGCTCGGCATTCGCTCGCTGCTGGAGCGTCTCGTTGAAGTGAAACGCAACGGTTCGGCTATCTTGATGAGCTCTCATATTTTAGCGACAGTGGAAGCGTATTGCGATCGTTACATCGTTATGCATCACGGACGAATCGCCGCGATCGGCAACCTGGAAGAGGTATGCGCAGCGGCAGGGATTGAAACTCGCGGCGGGTCGCTGGAGGAAGCGTTCTACAAGCTCGTAACGGGAGCGAAATCATGAAGTCGCCTGTACAAGCATTAGAGGACCTTTGGCTGCAGCGCGCGCGCGCATTTCGCAAGGAGGTAATGCCCTACCTCGGCTATATGGGGCAAAGCGGATTTCCGCTCGTTATCTCTTTACTATTTATTTCATCCGCTCTTGGCTATTTTAAGCTTATCCGCGACATACCGTCTAACTTTCCGTTCACGCTAGTCGGGGTAATAGCGGTTGTTCCGCTATTGTGCTGGGCACCGCTAAGAACATGGCTTGTTAAAGCCGATATTGTGTTCCATTTGCAGCTGGAAGCGAGAATGGGGCATTATTTGTATCATTCGTTCCGCAGAAGCTTGATTATGACTGTGATCCTTGCCGGTCTCGTTCTGCTGCTGTATTGGCCGATCTATAGACAAGGAGACGGTGAGGCTGCATTTTGGATGCTCATTGTACTAGCTGCTGTATTACGCTTTGCGAATAGTTGGGGCGCTTGGCAGGAACGAAGGCTGGCGTGGCCGGGGATGCGCAGGCTGATGCGATTGCAGCGCTGGACAGCTACCGCCGCAGCTTGGGCTGCGTTGCTTTCGCGCGAGCCGTGGATGGCTGCATTATTCGCGCTATTAATCGGCTTGCTGCTTGTGCTGCTGTACCGTTTACCGGCTAGGCACGCGTTTCCGTGGGAAAGGCTGATCGAGGAGGAGGAAAGGTCGCGCAAAGCGATCTACCTATTCTTCGGACTGTTTATCGACGTGCCGGTGATGCCGTCGAAATCGGCAGCAAGATCTTATTTATCGTGGCTGCTTAAGCGAATTTCTTACCGTCACGCCAATACGTTCGTATACTTGTATGCGGCATCTCTCATCCGGACCGAGCTTGGCGGGATCGTAGTGCGGCTGTCGCTCCTGAGCGCGCTGGTGGTATATTGGTTTGCTGAATCCGCCTGGCTTTCCGGATGGGGGGCCGCTGCGGTTTATACTGTTTTTCTGTTTGTCTTAGGCGTCCAGATTGAAGGACTGCGCCGTGTGCATAGCTACACCGTATGGCGTCATGTCTATCCGTTGCCGGACGGGCTTCGCACGGACAGCATCGTGCGTGTAGCCAGCCGGACGCTCGCAATCGCTGCGCTGCTTATTTGGCTGCCGGCAGGCGTGACGCTCATAGCGATGCATCAGATGCCGCTGCAGTCTGTTGTTGCGCCAGCCGCAGCGATTGCTTATGCTTCGTTTGTGAACCCGGGCCGTATGAAGCGGAAGTTTGAAGATGGGATCGATGAGGATTAAAAAAACAGTCCGCTGCGCAGCCGAATGTTCCTGCGATCGCCATTGTTCTCGGACTTCCTGATTGAAACATGTAAAGTGGGAGTCCGAGAACAAAAGCGAACGCTTAAAAGCTTTCTGCAAGAAAGCTACTTCGTAAGCATCAGCTTGCGCTTCTTCGGAATCATTCGGCCGCTCCGCTCCGTTTTTTATATTCGATCACAACTTCAAATAATGAGAAAAGAAAAGGCGCCGCAGGATGGATTCCTGCGGCGCTTATTTTTAGCGGAGCTCGTTAACCGCTTTGTAAATGGTATCGAACAGCTCTTCCAAGTTCGGCTCTTCGATGCAAGAGAAGGCTACGCGCAAATCAGTTTCGCCAAGCGCAATCGTGCCGATGCCGTAATCGTTCAACAATTTGACGCGAACCGATTCAGCGGATACATCTTTCAGCTTCAAGCACATAAAGTAGCCGGAGTTGAACGGATAGTAATCCCAAACGTTGCCGTAACGACCGCTGTCGAGCAGCGATTTAACGCGGTTGGCGCGTTTTTTCATCACATCGTATTTTTCTGCTTTCTGCTCTTCGAAATCAGGCGATTGAAGCGCGCGAAGAACAAAAGTTTGCGATGGATGCGGACCGCTGGAAATGGTGGCGCGAATAATCCCCATCGTTTTTTGTTCAAGAGCAGCCAGCGTTTTGTCGGATTCGGCAGCGAAAGTAATAAAGCCTACGCGGAAGCCCCATACGTATTCTTCCTTTGTCGCTCCATCAACCTTAATGGCAAGAACGCGCGGATGAAGGCCGGCCAGTTTGCCGAACAACGACTCATGCACAGAATCTTCGAAGAATAGTCCGAAATACGCATCGTCCGTTACAGCAACTACGTTGATGCCGGCTTCTGCCGCCTCGCGGATGACTGCAACGATCTCGTCGCCTTCTTGCGGGCCGGGCGTGTAGCCTGTCGGGTTGTTCGGGAAGTTGAGCACGACGATCGCTTTGCCTTTATCTTTCTGGGCAAGCAGCGCCTCGCGCAGTCCTTCAGAGTTGAAGCGGGCGTTTTCATTGTAAAGCGGATACTCAACAATCTCGGCGCCGCGGCGAATGCCGAACGTCAGCTCGTAGTTTTCCCAGTTTTTGTTCGGGATAATTACAGCGTCGCCAACGTCCGCGAACAGATCGGAAACGATGCTGAGGCCATGCGTCAGGGCGTTCGTTGCGACCGGATTGCTCACTTTTTTGCCCTCGATGGAAGGGTTCTCCTTCACCATCTTAACGCGCCATGCAGAACGGAGCTCCGGTTTGCCTGCTGGCGGCGCATATTCATATATATCTTTCGGATCGTATGCAGTCAGCGTATCCTGAATGACCTTCAAATGCATCGGTTGTCCGTTCTCGAGTGCAATGCCAATTGTTGCGTTATATTTGTTGGCCTTTGCCTTGGCCTCTGCGGATTGGCTCAAAATGCCTTCCTTCGGGAAATAAATCGCTTTTCCTAATGCGGATAACATTTCGTAGACGTTTGGGCTTTCCGTCTGCAGCGTTTCATTCAACTGCTGAGCTAGTGGGTTCATTGACCTCATTCCATCCTTCCGATCATTCATTTCATTATGAAATAGCTAAAAGTTTGCACTATTTTGCTTATCGGGTGCTATTATAACATTTTTTCAAGGCCGCAAACCATTGGAATTTAAATATTTTTAACAAAAGAGCGAACGTATGTCGAATAGTGCAAATCGAGCATCGGCGCTTGCGTAAAACTTTGGCGCTGATGTATGATGACGAAAGATACATAAATGAACGAATTAGTTGCTTTGGGAGGATGGCTGTAATGCTGCACTTATCCCCGGAATCGCTTATTTTGCTGCCGCCCCTTGCCAAAATTGTTTGTGAGCCCGGCTGGAGATGGGCGCCTCGGGAAAAACCGATGCCGAATTTTGATTTATTCTATGTTTGGAACGGCGAAGGGGAAGTAGAAGTTAATGGGACAAGCTATCCGGTTGGAAAAGGGAGCTGCTTTCTATTCCGCCCGGGAGACTTCACGAGCGCAACGCATAATCCGCAAAAGCCGCTAGTCTTGACCTATATCCATTTCGATACGAAAGAAAAGGTCATGGAGGTTCCGAACCGGTACAGGCAATTTACCGAGACGGTTGAGCTTGAACATTTGCTGTCGCGTTATGTGCGGCTCTTCCTCGTGAAGACGTTTGCCGCAGAGGAAGAAGCGCAGCTTGTGCTGAAGCAGCTCATTATTCACTTGCTGCGGGAAGACCAGCAGGAGCCCGTCGAGAAAAAGGCGAGCAATCAGCTGACCGAAGCGATTCACGAAATCGCCAACTTCGTACGGCAAAATCCGGGCGTTCCGCACCGGGTCGAAGATTTAGCGCACCGGGCGCAGCTGTCGCCGCGCTATTTTTCAATGAAATTTAAAGAGCTAATCGGCATGTCTGTGCAATCGTATATGATTCGTACCCGTATTGAGCGCGCCCAGCATTTGCTTATGCACGAAGGAATGAATGTGACTGAGGTCGCTGATGCGCTCGGCTACCGCGATATCTTTTTCTTTAGCCGGCAATTCAAGCAGTACACCGGCAGAAGTCCTTCGGAAATCAGGTAGCGCTCGATTCCTTCCGCCAGCAGTCAATAAGAAAAGCGAACCCCTCTCGCAAGATAGCGAAGCGGGGTTCGTTATTTTTGCCGATTCAATACACGTTTCTTCTAAATCATACTTCTCTTAAATACCCAATCAATTTGGCTTTTACGCCTTCCCATTCTTTATCCAGAATGCTGTATAAGTTTGAATCTCGAATATACCCGTCTTGCATGATCATCTCTTGCCGCAACGTTCCTTCGAACTGTGCTCCGATTCTTTGAATTGCACGATTGGATCTTTCGTTTCTTGTATCCGTGCGGAATTGCACTCGAACGAGGCTCAATTGTTCAAAGCCATATTTCAGCAATAGATACTTACACTCCGTATTGACACTGGTTCTCCAAGATCTAGGGTCCAGCCAAGTCCCCCCAATTTCGAGTTTTCTGTTTTGCGGTGAGAGATCTAAGTAACTGGTACTGCCAACAATCTCATTTGTACTTTTGTCAAAAATGACGAATGGATACCTTAATCCCTGTTCTTTTGACCTCATCCAATGGTTCATTGTGGTTGCCAAATCTTCAAGCTTATTTATGGTTGACGGACTATACATCCATATTTCGCTGTGATTGCTTGCCTTGAACAACCCATCCAAATGTTCATGTGACGCAGGTAATAACAACACTCGTTTTCCTTCAAGTTTAATGTCGTCCCTTATCAACGTTAAACACACCTTTCATATTAGAGCTCAAAGTGAGAATTTGGCTCTAACAGCAGCAGGTTACCCTAGTTATCACTACTCTTAAAGTGCGGACAATATTTGCGCATGAGCTCGATCGTCTCGGCATCGTATTCACCGTCCCGATTAAGCAGTCCGTCTACAACGGACGCCAGCTCTTCTTCTTTCTTGTTTTGGCCGAATTTAAACTTGCCGACAATGCGCTCAGCATCAATGCGAACGATGGATACGCCTTTGAGCCGTCCGCGATATTCCGGATCGTCGCCGGTAATCGGCTTATGGCCGCCTTCCGGCTGCAGCTTTGTCATAAGCGCCTGCAGCACGAGTGCTTTCTCCTTCAGGTCCTCTACAATGACCGCTTGTCCATAAATGATGACCGATTTGAAAAAGCTGGTCGCAGGGCAAGCAAACACCGGATCGGTAAAGTAGGAAGGAATAACCGCATATTCCTTCGCGACATTAAAGGTGACCTTCGGGCGAGCAGCAAGGTTGGTCATTTTCTCTCCGACACGGCTTCCGTGAAAATAAATCGAGTCGTTGCAATAAACGAAATTGAGCGGCGTAATCGACGGATAATCGTCATCCGAGCTCGTTCCTAAAAAACCGAAGCTCATTTCATTCAAAAATTGATCAAGCTCTTGTTTGTCGGTCATTTCGAATTCATTTCTTCGCATGCGCTTCTCCCCGTTTCTCTATTGTGCACCACAGTTTATAGTCTCATCGTAGCGAAATAATTGACAACTAAGAAGATCCAATTTAGATTATTTTTATTAGACCAATTTCGGCGAGGAAAGAGCGGTGAGCATTTGGAGCAGCTTATTAAAATCGGCTTTGACAATCATTCGATAGCGTCGGGGAAAAAAACGGAAGCGTTGTTTCAATCGTTAAGAGAGTTAATCGTGGAAGGGACGCTGCTAAATGGAGAGCGTCTCCCTTCGAGCCGCAAGCTGGCAGAATTGCTGGAAATTTCTCGAGGTTCAGTCAACCAGGCTTACGACATGCTGTTGGCGGAGGGTTTTGTAAGGACTGGGCGAGGGAGCGGCACTTACATTGCATATCAACAGCCGGATTACGGCTTGGGCAGACGGGAGGCAGAAGGTGCGGACATCCCGTTATCGTCGTGGGCGAAGCGGCTGCAGCAGGCTCAGTCTCACAGACCGTCCGAAGCAGCCATTGTGATTGCGGCAGACGAAGTGTCGGCGGTTGGCATCGATTTCAGTTTCGACGTGATCGAAAGGCCGTTTTTCCCATATGAGGAGTGGAAGTCCGCCATGTTCGAGGAAATTCGCTGCTCGCTGGATCAACCGAAGAAGGAAAGGCCGGGAACGGAAGGCTATTATCCGCTGCGGGAAGCGATAGCGCACGAGCTGCGCAGGGAAAGGGGCATTATTGCCTCGGCAGAGCATATTTTCATTACGAACGGTTCGATGCATGCGATTGCGCTGCTCTGTATGCTGCTCATTAATTATGGCGATAACGTCGTCGTCGAAAATCCGGGTTATAGCGGCATAAGAAGAGCGGTCGAAGTGGCGGGCGGCAGCCTGATCTATGGAAATGTGGACGATAGCGGCATTATTCCTGAGCAATGGGAGGGTGCGAAGCTGCTTTTTGTAACGCCAAGCCGACAGTTTCCGACCGGAGTAACATTAACGGCCGAGCGCAGGAAGCTGTTGCTGGAGTGGGCATCTAAACGGCGTGCAGTTATTGTAGAGGATGATTACGACAGCGAGTTTCGCTGGGGCGGACGTCCTGCAGAGCCGCTTAAGGCGTTGGACCGCGAAGGCAGAGTCGTATTTATCGGCACGTTCTCGAAAACGATGTACACGGAGCTGCGCCTCGGCTTTGCGGTTGTTCCGGAAGCGCTGCGTGAGCCGATGCGGCTGGCGAAATATTTGCTGGAGCCGCATCCGAGCAGCATCGCCGAGCAACGCGCTTTAGCAGGCTTTATGGCCAGCGGCCAATATTTGCGGCATTTGCGAAGGCAGCGCCGCGTCTATGGGCGCCGGCTGCAGCGTTTCCGCGAGCAGGCTAAGCAATCGCTCGGCGGAATGTTCCGATTTGCGCCTTCCGACGCGGGTCTGCATCAATACGCGGAATGGCTTGGTCAGGCGGATGAATATGAGACATTGAAAGCGCGATGTATTCAAGCCGGCGTTAAATGGACCGACGGCTCGCGCTATTGGCGCGAGCCGTCGAAGGTAGGCTGCCTTTCGGCTATATTTGGCTTTGCCCATCTAAGCGAGGAGCAAATTACGGACGGATTGAAACAGATCGCTGCTTGTTGGGAGGAGATGCTGGCGGAGAAACGTTAACCGCAAGTTAGATGAGCTTGCCTAAGCGCTCTCCCATTCGCACTTTCAATCCGACCTTAAGATCGGCGCGCGGCTCGAATGTGCCGTCTTCAAGCAGCAGGACAACAGTCGATCCGAATGCGAAGCAAGCGAGCTCGCCGCCTCTATCGGCGGATTGTTGAGCAGGGTCAATGTAACGGATGCTGCTGACGTTCATAGCCCCGACCTTGACGACAGCGGCCTCTCCTTTCTCATGCTGGATGTAAGTAATAAGTCGTTCATTCCGGCTTAGCACATGACGCATTCGGGTCAGGCCGAAATCGTTAACCGGATAAACTTTGCCAGGGACATGCTCCCGCTCGACAATTAGGCCTTTAACCGGCGAATGGATGCGATGATAGTCGGTCGGACTTAAGTAGAGCACCATGCAATACCCGTTCATATAGTTTTCTTTGCGGGGCGACTGGTTGAGAAGCTGGTCGACCGTATAATCCTGACCTTTAATGTTTAAAATGGTGCCTGCATCAACCGGTCCTGCGCCCGTAACAAGCGCGTCAACCGGACTTGCGAGAGAATCGGAACCGGAGTCGATTGTTCGGGCTCCAGGCTTTAGCCGACGCGTAAAAAATTCGTTCAGCGTTCTATATTCATGCAGCGGTTTCTCCGCCTCTTCAATCTTGATGCCATACATGTTTGCGAACTTCTTAATAAATATGCGGCTCGCAGTCGACTGCGCGAATCGTCCGGTCAGCGCAGATATCCATTTTCGCGAGCTTAATTCCGTCATGGCACGAAAAAATGAATCTAACATGTTCGTACCGTCACGTCCTCTCCTGCTACATTGTATTCGTGCATTGCCTTCCGACAGTGTGACACAACCTCGATCACAAATCAACAAAAACTAATGCGGAAGCAGCGCAACACATGCCTATGGCAACCAGCGGAGAGCAAGCGTATGCTAGTTCATCATACTAAGCAGCGGGGGGCTTCAGCTATGGCGCCGAAGGTAGCTTTCGTTACACCGGGTTCATTTCCGATTCCATCGGGAAAAAGCAGTTCCGTCGAACGAGTGATCGAAAAATTTGTGCCGCTTCTGCAGCCGCATGCGGAGCCGCGCATTTACGGGAGAAGCACGAGAGGATTGGCGCGGTTTGGCATCGTCAAGGGCGTCCGCTGCGAGCGGTTCAACGCAAGCAATAAGAAAAACTATGTCGCTGCGATTAGCCGCCGCGTAGCCACGTTCTCGCCGTCCTGTATTCAAGTGGATAACAGGCCGTTATATGTGCTAACTCTGCGCAGGCTTTTTCCACACAAACGGATATGGCTCAGTCTGCATTCCTCGACGTTTATCGGCGGAAAATATATTTCGCAAGCAACGCTGCGAAAATGTTTTCGGGCCGCGGATAAAATTATTGTGAACAGCGAGTTTTTGATGCAGGTAGTAGCGAGGAAAGCGCCTGAGACCAGGTCTAAGCTAAGCGTCGTATATCCAGGCGTTGAGCCTGACCGTTTTCCTTCGCGCTTCTCGGACGAAGGCATGTCGCTGCGTTCTATGTTAAGAGAGAGAAAAGGGCTAAGCGGCAAAAAAGTAGTTATTTTTATAGGCAGGCTAATTCCGCTCAAAGGCGTGCATCATCTGCTGCGCGTCGCGCCCAGGCTGGCAAAGCTTCAACCCGAACTGCTAATCATTATTGTCGGCAGCCCGTTTTACGGCTCCCATCGAACGACTGCATATTCTCGCCGCTTGCAGGCACTAGGCCGGAGTTGTCCTGCCAATGTGCGTTTCGTACCCTATGTTCCCTATTCCGAAGTGCCTAATTGGTTTATTGCAGCTGATATTGCGGTCGTGCCTTCAGGCGCACGGGAGGCGTTTGGCCTCGTCAACGTTGAAGCAATGGCATGCGGGCTGCCGGTCGTCGCGACAAGATCGGGCGGAATGAAGGAAATTATTGTCGACGGCGAGACCGGCTTTTTAATTGATCCTAACCGGGTTCAAAGCGAGCTGTTCAACAAGCTGCTGCTGCTGCTGCAAAACAACGAGCTTAGAGATACGATGGGGCAAGCTAGCAGAAGCCGAATAGAGCAAAATTTTACTTGGCAGCATACGGCCGATCGTTGGCTGAGCTTGTTCAAGGACGGTTAACCGCGCTCCATATTTTTTGTATTTGCTGTCCCAGTCGAGAGAAGTAATAGCATCGGCATATCGAGAAGCTGTTCCCTAGATTATCTATGGGCAGCTTTTTTTTTGGCCAAAAACAGCATTAATTGGGCTTCTGTAACGAGCCTATAGGTATGTGCATATATTACGTATGACATTTCAGGTGGAAGAAGGAGAGGACAATGGCTAAAAACCGAAAATCGAGAAGCGCCAAAGGGCGCAAGCCGCTCTTTTATGTCGACAATCCGAATGCTTCCGAATTAAAGTGGCTGGATGATTTGAACCGGAGAAAAGCCGCAAACGCTGCAAAGCCTGGTACAGTTCCGCTGGCGGGTGCGGATGTGGATGCAAAGAGCGTCAACATTAATGCATTGCAGGCGCCGGAGACGCCCAAGTCGCAGGCGTTTATCGACCGGCTAACTGAATTGGCCGCGCAAGATCCGGCTTCTCAATCTATAATGCCTGCGCCGGTAGTTCAAGAACAATCGATTCAACGAGCGCAGCGGAAAAAGCAGGAGTCCGATTTCGACTTCGATATCGATTTCGACCACGACTTCGAGGACATCGACGATTTTGACGAGCTCGAGAATATCGAGGACATCGAGGATATCGAAGACAGCGAAAAAGAAAATGAAAATGAAAATGAAAATGACAGCAACAACAGCAACAACACCAACAACACCAACAACACCAACAACACCAACAACACCAACAACACCAACAACACCATCGCCATAGACAATGAAGTTAAAGCGCCGGAGCCAAGTTACGATCAGAAGATCGAAAAGCTTGTGGAAAAACAAAATTCTTCTTTTGAACCGATGCCGTTTATTTATACGGACGATCTCATTGACGGCGCGGTTACCGGTGACAAAATTGCCTCCGGCGCAATTGAAAGCAGCAAGCTGCGCGCAGGCAGCGTAGACTCTTCGGCAATTGCCGACTTTGCGGTGGACAGCATACACATTGCTAATGGGGCAGTAAACAGCGCAAAAATTAAACCGGACTCGATTCATTCTGTACATTTGACGAACAATTCGGTTTCTGGCGAAAAATTGCTGGACCAGTCCATCATCGGCAGCAAGCTTGCGGACAATAGCATTACTTCCGAGAAGCTGGCAGACCGGACGATCAGTTCGCATAAAATCGCCGAAGGATCGATTGAAGCGAAGCATCTTAAGCAAATGATCATTACAGAAAAGCTTCTGGACAATCAATCGGTCACCTCGGAAAAAATAAAAAGCGGAGCCGTCCGTCCTGAAAATATCGCCAACGATTCCATTAACAGCTCAAAGTTGGCAGACGGCTCTGTTACGCGTGCGAAGTTGCGCGACGGCGCAGTTGGCAGCGATAAAATAGCGGCTGAAGCAGTCGACTCCATTCACCTGAAGCCGGGTCTGCTCTTAGCCGAACACGTCGCGGTAGGAATTGTTCAGGGAAAGCATTTGGCCCCGGGCGAAATCGCCGCAGAGCATTTGGCAGAAGGGGCGGTCGGAACAAGGGAGCTGCAAGACGGAGCGGTATCGTCCGCGCAGCTCGCCCAGAACGCAGTAGACGCGTCGCATCTGCAGCCGTCAGCCGTCCTTGGCATCCATATAGGCACAAAAGAAATCGAAAACGGACATCTCGCTGATCAATCGATCACGGCCGCCAAGCTGTTCGATCAATCGGTGTCGACGATCAAGCTGGTCGATCATGCCGTGACAGTCTCTAAGCTTGCTGAGCAAAGTGTTACCGCAGTTAAGCTTGCGGATGATGCGGTTCATACTCGGCATTTGAGCCGTTCTGCGATTACTTCGGATAAAATAGCAGACGCTCAAATTCAGCATCGTCATATTGCGGAGTTTTCCGTATCGGAGACGCAATTACAGCCGGATTCGGTGTCAACGGAGAAGCTGCAGAACGGTTCAGTTACAGAAGAAAAGCTGTTAGATAATGCGGTTCGATTGAAGCACTTGAGCGAGGATTCTGTCGGAACGAGTCAGCTCATTGATCAATCGGTGGTTGAAAGCAAGCTGGCGAATGGCGCCGTCAGCGGCGTGAAAATTGCCAACAACGTAATTGGCACAAACCATTTGCAGGATGAACTTGTAACGTTTCATAAAATAGCGCCTGAAGCGCTTCGCGCGTATCATTTTGCGCCTGGCGCGGTTTCGGAAGAGGCGATCGCGCCGGAAGCGGTCAGCAGCGCGCATTTGCAGCAAGCGATTATTAATCAGAAGCATATTGCCCGCCAAGCGGTTGGCAACGATGCTTTGCAGGACGGCTCAATAACGGGCGGCAAGCTGGCATATGGCGCAGTAACCGAGAAATATATTGCTCCAGGCGTTGTTTTCTCGCATCATCTTGCTGATTATGTTGTCAATTCGTTGAAGCTTTCGCCCGAAGCGGTCTCAACAGATAAGATGGCCGATGCCAGCGTAACGGCATCTAAGCTTGCCGACGGCAGCGTTTCGCGTTCGAAGCTCGGGGATGAGGCGGTTGATGCTTCGGCAATCGCTCCGGGCGCGGTTGGCAGCGTTCATCTGCAGCCGAATATTATTGGAGCGGAGCATTTGAAGGAAGGATCGGTCGGCGGCGGACATTTGCGAATCGGTTCGATCGGCGGAGACCGTATGCTTGACGGTTCGGTTGATTCCGCAAAGCTGACGCCGGGCGCGGTCCAAGCAAAGCACATTGGCAATGAGGTCATTCAAAGCCGGCATTTGTTGACTGGCTCGGTGCTTGGCATTCATATTGGCGAGAGCAGCGTACGTGACGGCCACATTGCGGACGGCGCAATTAACGCAGCGAAGCTCGCAACTGAAAGCGTCGGAAGCTCGCATTTACGGGAAGGGTCCGTAGGGGCATCGGCGCTGCAAAAAGGCGTGATCGGGACGCCGCATATTGTCGACGGGTCGGTGACGGAACAGAAGCTCTCGACGTTATCGGTCGGTTCGAAGCAATTGCAGCTTCAATCGGTAAACGAGGAACATCTGGCATTGGGCAGCGTTTCGGCAGACCATATTCAAGACGAGGCGGTTACGGCTGCTAAGCTGGCGTTCGGTTCGGTATCCGGCGAGCAAGTTCAGCTGGAGACGATCGCCGGCAAACACTTGAAAGCGGAGACGGTGCAAGGCTATCACATCCGGAAAGGCTCGATTACATTCGCGCATTTGAGCAGCGATGCGTTAGCTTTCGATAAAATCGCGGATGAAAGCATCGATGGCAGCAAGCTTAAGTCGTACACGGTGAATGAGCAGCAATTAAGCGACGGCAGCGTAACGGAGTCGAAGTTGGCGGATGCGTCCGTGACCGAAGAGAAATTGAGCGAGGGAAGCGTAACAAGCGCGAAGCTAAGCAAGGGAAGCGTGACTGAGTCGAAGCTGGCGAACGCGAGTGTTACCGGGGCGAAGCTCACTGATGGAAGCGTGACAGAGTCGAAGCTGGCGAATGCGAGCGTGACGGAAGCGAAGCTGGACGACGCCAGTGTGACGGAGGCGAAGCTGGCGAATGCAAGCGTGACTGAAGTGAAGCTTGGCGAGGGAAGCGTGACGGAAGAGAAGCTCGGCACAGGCAGTGTAACGGAGTCAAAGCTGGCAGCGTTCAGCGTGACGGAAGAGAAGCTTGGCGAGGGAAGCGTGACAGAGTCGAAGCTGGCGAATGCGAGCGTGACGGAAGCGAAGCTGTGCGACGGCAGTGTGATGGAGTCGAAGCTGGCGGAAGGCAGCGTGACCGGGGCGAAGCTTGGCGAAGGCAGCGTGACGGAGTCAAAGCTGGCGGATGCAAGTGTAACGGAAGCGAAGCTGGCTAAGGGCAGCGTGACGGAATATACGCTGTCGGATGCGAGTGTAACGGAAGCGAAGCTGGGTAAAAGCAGCGTGACGGAGCATAAGTTGGCGGAAGGAAGCGTGACCGGGGCGAAGCTGGGCGCAGGCAGCGTGACGGAGCCGAAGCTGGCGGATGCAAGCGTGACGACGGCGAAGCTGGGCAAAGGCAGCGTGACGGAGCCGAAGCTGGCGGACGCCAGTGTGACGGAAGCGAAGCTTTTCGCAAGCAGTGTGACAGAGTCGAAGCTGGCGGATGCAAGTGTGACAGAAGCGAAGCTGGTAGTTGCAAGCGTGACGGAGTCGAAGCTGGCGGATGCAAGCGTAACGGCAACGAAGCTGGGTGCAGGCAGCGTGACGGAAGCGAAGCTGGCGGAAGCGAGCGTAACGGAAACGAAGCTCGGCGAAGGCAGTGTGACGGAGTCGAAGCTGGCGGATGCAAGCGTGACGGTAACGAAGCTGGGCGCAGGCAGCGTGACGGAAGCGAAGCTGGTGGATGCGAGCGTAACGGAATCGAAGCTGAATGAAGGCAGCGTGACGGAGTCGAAGCTGGCGGATGCAAGCGTAACGGTAACGAAGTTAAGAGCTGGCAGCGTAACGGAAGCGAAGCTGGTGGATGCGAGTGTAACGGAACCGAAGCTTGGTGCAGGCAGCGTGACGGAGTCGAAGCTGGCGGAAGCGAGCGTGACGGAGTCGAAGCTGGCGGATGCGAGTGTGACGGAGTTGAAGCTGGCGGAAGCGAGCGTGACGGAGTCGAGGCTGGCGAAAGCGAGCGTGACGGAGTCGAAGCTGGCGGAAGCGAGCGTGACGGAATCGAAGCTGAACGCAGGCAGCGTGACGGAGTCGAAGCTGAGCGATGGCAGTGTGACAGAGTCGAAGCTGGCGGATGCGAACGTGACGGAAGCGAAGCTTGTCGCAGGCAGCGTAACAGAGTCGAAGCTGGCGGATGGAAGCGTGACGGAAGCGAAGCTGGGCGCAGGCAGCGTGACGGAGTCGAAGCTGGCAGAGTTCAGCGTGACGGAAGATAAGCTGGCGGAGTGGAGTGTAACGGAGTCGAAGCTTAATGACGGCAGCGTAACGGAGTCAAAGCTATTCGACGGCAGTGTAACGGAAACGAAGCTCGGCGAAGGCAGTGTAACGGAGTCGAAGCTGGCAGAGTTCAGCGTGACGGAAGATAAGCTCGCGGAATGGAGCGTTACGGAATCGAAGCTTTACGACAGCTGCGTCACGGAATCGAAGCTGGCGAAGTGGAGCGTTACGAGAGCGAAACTGGCGGAAGCGAGCGTGACGGAGTCGAAGCTGGCGGAAGCGAGCGTGACGGAGTCGAGGCTGGCGAAAGCGAGTGTGACGCAGTCGAAGCTGAGCGAAGGCAGCGTGACGGAGTCGAAGCTGGGCGAAGGCAGCGTGACGGAGTCGAAGCTGGCGGAAGCGAGCGTGACAGAGTCGAGGCTGGCGAAAGCGAGCGTGACGGAGTCGAAGCTGAGCGTAGGCAGCGTTACGGAATCGAAGCTGGCGGAAGCGAGCGTGACGGGAGCGAAGCTGAGCGAAGGCAGCGTGACGGAGTCGAAGCTGGCGGAAGCGAGCGTGACGGAAGCGAAGCTGAGCGAGGGCAGCGTGACGGAGTCGAAGCTGGCGGAAGCGAGCGTGACGGGAGCGAAGCTGAGCGATGGCAGCGTGACGGAGTCGAAGCTGAGCGAAGGCAGCGTGACGGAGTCGAAGCTGGCGGAAGCGAGCGTGACGGAGTCGAAGCTGAGCGAAGGCAGCGTGACGGAGTCGAAGCTGAGCGAAGGCAGCGTGACGGAAGCGAAGCTGGCGGAAGCGAGCGTGACGGAGTCGAAGCTGGCGGAAGCGAGCGTGACGGAGTCGAAGCTGGCGGAAGCGAGCGTGACAGAAGCGAAGCTGAGCGAGGGCAGCGTGACGGAGTCGAAGCTGGCGGAAGCGAGCGTGACGGAATCGAAGCTGAGCGAAGGCAGCGTGACGGAGTCGAAGCTGGCGGAAGCGAGCGTGACGGAGTCGAAGCTGAGCGAAAGCAGCGTGACGGAGTCGAAGCTGGCGGAAGCGAGCGTGACGGGAGCGAAGCTGAGCGAGGGCAGCGTGACGGAGTCGAAGCTGAGCGAGGGCAGCGTGACGGAGTCGAAGCTGAGCGAAGGCAGCGTGACGGAGTCGAAGCTGGCGGAAGCGAGCGTGACGGGAGCGAAGCTGAGCGAGGGCAGCGTGACGGAGTCGAAGCTGGCGGAAGCGAGCGTGACGGGAGCGAAGCTGAGCGAGGGCAGCGTGACGGAGTCGAAGCTGGCGGAAGCGAGCGTGACGGGAGCGAAGCTGGCGGAAGCGAGCGTGACGGAGTCGAAGCTGGCGGAAGCGAGCGTGACGGAATCGAAGCTGAGCGAGGGCAGCGTGACGGAGTCGAAGCTGGCGGAAGCGAGCGTGACGGAAGCGAAGCTGGCGGAAGCGAGCGTGACGGAGTCGAAGCTGGCAGAGTTCAGCGTGACAGAAGATAAGCTTGCGGAATGGAGCGTCACGGAATCCAAGCTTTACGATGGCAGTGTGACGGAGTCGAAGCTGGCAAAAGCGAGCGTAACTGGATCGAAGATCGCGAAGTCGAGTGTAACGGCCGACCATATTGCAGATGGCACGATCACGCTGGAGAAGCTGTCGCCAGACATTTTCCAAAATAGGATGATCAAGGAACAGGATGTCGGCCTTTCGACGTTGACGTTTAATCCAGTTGTTACGACAACAGGCAGAGGCGTGGTGAAGCAGCAATTCGGTTTAAGTCCGTATGAGTTTCCCGCACTGCGCGAGCAGCTGGATATTCTTATTACGTTCGAGGAGCCTTTCGAGAATGAATTTTACGCGATAACGGCGACAAGCGATCATCCGGCCTGTTATGCAGTCATTCGGTCAAAAACAGCAAGCAACGCTGTAGTTGGATTGATCCGCACCCGTCTTAGCGATGATCCGCACGGCTCGATTAACTGGATTGCTATCGGAAACTAATAGTGTTAATAGGAAAAACAAAGCGGTGCAGAAGCTTCTTCTGCACCGCTTTTGTCATTGTATGGCGGCTGTCCGGCATGATTGAACGACTGCTTGGGCAACTGACATGGAAGTTGTACATATGCCGTTGCACGGGTAAATGCGGCACATACAATGTGTTGTAATTATTTATCGATCCACCCGTTTAAGGGTATTTTTGAGGTGATCTCATGAAACGGGCCATGCGCCTGAAGTCTAGCAAAACGGCTTTCGCATCGGATGGACCGCCTCTTGTGTCGGTTATCATTCCGGTCATGAACGAACGCTCGACGATTAAGCGCGTCATTCGGGAAGCGGCCCTTGTTCATCCGAACACGGAAATTATCGTTGTCGCGAATGGGTCCACAGACGGTTCAGCTGCGATCGCCGCACGGATGGGAGCAAGAGTGCTGCGCTATGCTATACCGCTTGGACATGATGTAGGCAGGAGCGTTGGCGCGGCGGCGGCCAGAGGGGATGTTTTGCTTTTTATCGACGGCGATATGGTTATTCCTGCTGCCAAGCTGCGTCCCTTTGTGAGGGCTGTTATGGGCGGTGTCGATGCTGCGTTAAACGATTATTCCGGACCTGTCCGCAAGACAGTTGTCCATAGCGTCGTATTGGCTAAGCATGCTCTAAACGCCGTTCTTCAAAGAACTGATTTGAAAGGGGTATCCTTTACCGCTGTTCCCCATGCGATTAGCAGACGATGCTTGCAAGAGATCGGTGCGGAGGCTTTGTCCGTTCCGCCTCTGGCGCAAGCAAAAGCGGTCAAGCATGGGCTCAAGGTAGAAGCTGTCTTTTCGGTCAACGTAGGCAAAATGAATAAACCAAGACGACGGAGAGAGCGTGAAAATCCGCTTGAGCGCCTCATTGTCGGTGATCATCTGGAAGCGATGCACTGGTTAATTTCGCAAACGGATGAGCGCGGCGGCTACAAGGATCTATCGCGCAATCGCGAAATGGCACACTAGCGGCTTCTCCGCCCAATTACCTTTTATCTCGGGTTGATCGTGAAACGGAGGGCAAACGGTGAAAGCAGTTATTTTGGCGGGGGGAACGGGAACACGGCTGTTGCCGCTCACTTCGTTTATGAACAAACATATGCTTCCAGTAGGCAAGCATCCCATGATCTATTATGGCATTAACAGTCTGAGGAAAGCGGGCATTCATGACATTTTACTCGTTACAAGCAAAAATGCGCTAGGTATGTTCGCCCAATATTTAGGCAGCGGGGCTGCGCATGGCGTCTTCATCACGTATCGCATTCAAGAAGAAGCAGGCGGTATTGCGGAGGCGCTTCAGCTTGCCCGTTCTTTCATCACCGACGGTGAAAAGTTCATTGTGCTGCTTGGCGACAATTTGTTTGAGGAGGATATAAAGCCATTCACCGAAAGCTATGAACGCCAAGCCGAAGGGGCGATGGTGCTGCTCAAGCAGGTTAGTGATCCTCATCGGTATGGCATTCCGGTTTTTCATGCTTCGGGTACCATCGAACGCATTGAAGAGAAGCCGGCCAATCCGCAGTCTGATTTGTGCGTGACAGGCATTTATATGTACGACTCGCATGTTTTTGAGTTTATTGATCAAATCGAGCCGTCCAGCCGGGGTGAATTGGAAATTACGGATTTGAACAATGTGTATGCGGCTGCCGGTTTACTATCATTCCGTAAGCTGACGGGCTGGTGGACGGATGCAGGAACTTTCGAATCTTTGCAGGAAGCGGCCTCCCTGTTGCGGGAGGGAATCTGACTAGACAGGAGAGATCTGTACAATGGGACGCAAACTGCGGCGAGTCCGCCGTCTCAAATCCCGAGTGGTTCGTTCGACAAGCAAGGCTAAGGGTAAAACCGGTTCAACCTATAATGCCGGATTAGAAGCCGGTTACAACGAAGGTTTAAAAACCGGTTTCAGCTGCTACGACTCGCTTTTTGAAGGAACTAGCATCATTATACCAAGCTATAATCAAGTCGGTTACTTGAAATCCTGCATTGACAGTATTTCGGAAAACACGGAACTTCCCTACGAGATTATCGTTGTAGACAACGCTTCAACCGATGGAACGGGCGCTTATTTGCGAGGACTAGGCGGGCAGGTCCGGTTTCGCGTACTGCAGGAAAACTATGGCTTCGCCGGCGCGGTCAATATGGGAATGATGATGGCCAAAGGGACAACGATGCTCATTTTGAACAATGATACGCTTGTTACGGATAACTGGCTTGAAAACTTAATGACATGCCTGCAAAGCAGTGAGGATATTGGCATGGTCGGCCCTGTCACCAATTATATTAGTGGCGATCAGCAAATTTCCGTTCCTTATCAGGATGTTGCTGACATGCCTGAATTTGCGCGATTGAACAACATATCCGATCCGAAAAAATGGCATCCTACCGATCGGCTTCCCGGTTTCTGCTTACTTTTTCGAAGAGAGCTTTGGGAGAAAGTCGGCTATTTGGATGAAGGGTTTGAAATCGGAAATTTCGAGGACGACGATTTCAACGTCAGAGTAAGGCTGCAAGGCTACTCTCTAGTTATTGCGCGAGACAGCTTCATTCATCACTTCGGAAGCGTCAGCATGAAGGCGCTAGGCGATCAATTCGAAGAAGTGAACAACCGTAACATGGTTTACTATATGAATAAGTGGGGCAACCCTTATGAATGGATTCATCATTTGAAAAACGGCGTGTTTCAAGGCGGAACGCTGCACCCTGCCCGGGGCGAGGCGGCCTTTTATCCGGAGGGAGTTGCCGTTCAAGGAACCGGTGAAACGATCTTTTGGATCGAGAACGGTTTACGCAGGCCGATTGCTGGAGACTGGGCCGGTCCCGTCGTTCGATTGCCGCAAGTCACCCTTCGCCGCTGGGCGATTGGCGAGGCTATTAGCTCAGTAGATGCACATGCCATATGGCAGTATATTCAAGACAGCAGCATACTTGCTCCTCTTCATGGCAAAGTCGCAAGCGGCATGGACGGTTTTTTCTATTATATTGAGCATGGCGCTAAAAGGCGCATTATTACGGAAGCAGCCGCTATGGCATGGGGGTTAAATGCAAGGCTGCAAGCATCGCTTACGTTCGGACAGTTGGCCGAGTTGCCGGAAGGTCTTCCGCTCATTCCGCCAATAAAGCTTCGGCAACGTTTGTAATGCGGTAGTATCAGCTTAATTCCTCAAGCATATGCTGTTACGAACGGGGTATGGCGAGGCGAAACGGAGGGAAAGCTGTGCAACAGCTTGTTACAGAAATAATGGCGCATTTATCGCATTCGCATAGCCAAATGGCAAGAATAATCGAGTCAAAGCGCGATGTCGCGGTTCGCATGGCCGAGGTTGTCAAAGCGATCCCTGATAATCATCCGAACTTTGGCGGCACGGAAGGGCTGATCTCGAATTCGCAAGCGGTGCTGGGAAGCGTCGTGTCGTATTTGAACAGTATTGCTGATTTGGAAGAAACGATGGCTATGCAGCTTACTTTTATGCTTCGCGAGCTTGGCGGCGAAGATGAGGAATAAATGCGGTTTTTGAATGCTTACGAAGTGAGTTTTGCTTCGCAAAACTTTAAGGAGGCGGGATGCAGTGGACCGAGAGCAAGCTTATTTGCGGATGCTTGGCGCAACCGCCAATATGCAATGGAATATGGCAGTTATGCTGGAGGCGAAGGCCGAGGAAGCAGAAAAAGCGCGCAATTGGATTTGCAATCACATTACAGCGGCGAGCTTTAACGGCGATCATCTGCAACTGAAGCAATCGATTCAAATGCATGATCAAATTATAGAGGTGCTTGACGGCGTCAACAAGATGAGTCAAGGGATCGTTTCGGTGCTTCGTGCGGTGCTGCCGCGGGAATCCGAGGAGGATAATTCGGATTATGGTGATTCCGATTGAGGCGGCTCGGCGTATTGGAAACGGAAGTAAAATTGGATCTGATTGCGTCGATCGCCAAAAGCCAGCATGCTCTTTCGCGTATTTTGGATTCGGTGGCTGATGTGGCGGATTGGTCGCCTGACACTGCGAGGCGGATCGGCGAGAACGTAGTGCTGCTCACTCGCATGCAGGAAGCGATGGCGGAGGCTGTAGCCGGGGCTCCGATCCGGCGCAGCCGTATACGCAACGGCAAGCCTGCGGTACCGTGGCTTAATCCGCGTCTTCGCTTTCGAGCGAAATAAAAGGATTGGAAATGCGTCGGCATCAGCCTCGAAAGCGAGATTTGAAAGCGAAGGGAGGCGACCTCTATGAAAAAGAAAATCGGCCGCAGAAGAAGTATTAAACGCGCCTCGCGCAGGACGAAAAGAAAAAGCGTGACGCGGCGCAAGCGAAGCCGTGCGGGAAAACGGACCCCCAAAAGCGTGCTATCGCGACGGAGAGCACAAGCGAGGAGACGGATCGTTCCTACCGGCACATATATGGAAGGCTTCAATCAAACGTATAACGACGGTTACCATGCGGGCTTTGCCAAAGGGTTTGAGGACGGTCATCAGTTAGCCTACGAGCAATCTCCTTAAAAAAAATAGAGCTCAGTCCCTGTTATCAGAAAACGCAGCCTTTAGGGTTGCTCTCGGATAATAGGCTGAGCTCTTTTTATTGGCATTCGGGTCAAACGCCAATTTTTGCGCATAGGGGACAAGTGACGATGTGCGAATAACATGGAAGGCATATATTTATAGGAGCGCAGAAGCAACTGGAACATGATTTTAATTTTTGATCCGAACTTGCGGCTACTGCCGACTATGAAGGAGTGTCGACTATGGCAAAATCGTCGCCTTCCCGAAAAAGAAGGCCTTGGAATGAGTCATTTGAGATGGGGAGTGCCGATGGCTTTCGAACCGGTTTCGATCACGGGTATTGGTTCGGGCAATGCGAAGCGGTTCGCAGCAGCATTAACCCGGCTGTAACGGTCTGGCCGGTGCATGTCATGTTCGTTGAAACCGGAAAAGGGTTCCCCTATTCGCCGTTGGATCAGGCGGTAGGTTCGGCGTTAACGCGTCTGGTTGCCAGATTGACGGTGGTAAACGGGAGCAATCAGCCTGTAGCGGAAATCGCAGCTTCTCTTAGGCCTGATATCGTGATCGTTCTGGACGGCTTGCAATTCGATGTCAAGCATGTCATTGCGATGCGAGAAGCCGGCATTCGAACTGCCTTATGGACGACCGATGACCCTTATTATACCGATATGAGCGTTACGCTGGTCCCGCACTACGACGTAATTTTTACGCTGGAGCGCAATTGTGTGGAACTATATCAAAGAATCGGCTGCAAAGCGGTTTATTACTTGCCGTTCTGCGCCTCTCCCGAGCAGTATTACCCGCTTAATCCGGAACGGTCAAAGCGCAAAGAGATCAGCTTTATCGGCTCTGCGTATATGAATCGTGTTCGCTTCTTTAACGCCGCAACGAGTTACTTAGCTTCGCGGGATACGTTAATTTCCGGGATCTGGTGGGATCGTCTGGATCGGTTTGATCAGCTAAAGGATAAAATCATGCTCGGCAATTGGATGGATCCGAATGATACCGCGCTTGCGTACAATGCGTCCAAAATTGTAATCAATATGCACCGCGCGCATGACGATCCTGACTTTAATCTCAACAAACTGGCGGTAACCGCCGCTTCGCCAAATCCCCGAACGTTCGAAATCGCAGCTTGCGCTGTGCTGCAGCTTTGCGATATTCGTGACGATCTTGCTTCTTTCTATACGCCAGGGCTTGAAATTGTCACCTATTCGACGGCGCATGAGATGATCGAGAAACTGGATTATTATTTGCATCACGAACAGGAGCGGCGCGAGATCGCGCTGCGCGGCATGTGGCGCACGCTACGCGACCACACGTATACAAATCGCTTGCAAACCATGCTGTCTATATTGTTCCCCCAACCTTTAATTCCTATTTAAATGGACCAGCGCAGTAGGATGCCCGATTGCGTAAGTCCGCCGCCGAAACCGTAAAGCAAGATCGTGTCTCCTGCTGCAATTCTTCCGTCGCGAACAGCGTCATCGATGGCGAGCGGAATGGATGCTGCGGAAGTGTTGCCGTATTTGGCGATGCTCGAAAGTGCTTGCTCCAAATGGAATCCGGTTTTATCGCATAATGCGTCTATAATGCGCTGATTCGCGTTATGGGGAGCAAACCAATTGATTTGAGCGGCCGATGTGCCGCTTTTTTTCATTAACTCATTAATTCCTTTTGACACTTCGCTAATCGCCCAACGGTAAACTTCGCGTCCATTCTGCACAATATTGCTGGTGGCAATAATATCGTAGCCGCCGATTGAAGGAGACAGGCTGCTGCGATACAGCAAATGGCCTCCGCTGCCGTCTGTATTGGAGCTTGCGGCGATAATATCGGACTTCGAGCCGCTTGCCGCTTCGAGCAAGAAAGCGCCTGCGCCGTCTCCAAATAGTATGCATGTCGTACGATCGGTGTAATCGGTCGCTTTCGATAATGTTTCGGTGCCGATGACCAGAACCTTCTTGTATATGCCCGATAACAGCAATCCGTTAGCCATTTGAAGGGCGGCCGTAAATCCGGCGCATGCCGCTTGCAGATCGGCTGTGCCGCAGCCTTGCATGCCGAATTCGGCTTGCACGCGAGAAGCGACGCTTGGCACGAATGTATCTGGCGTCGAGGTGGCGACGATAATATAATCGATGTCTGTAAGCTGCACGTTGTATCGTCTTGCCATATCGCGAACCGCCAAAATGGATAAATCGCTTGAATACTGCGATTCGGCAGCAATTCGTCTCTCCCGAATTCCTGTGCGCTGAACGATCCATTCGTCGGATGTGTCGACAATAGCCTCAAGATCGGCGTTTGTAAGCACTTTTTCCGGAACATAAGAACCGATAGCGGTAATAACGGCGTTGGAAATAGGCAAGGTCATAACAATAAATGCTCCTTTACAATCAATTTTTAGTACCAAGTACTAATACCTGATATTAAAATACTCCTCTTCAAATTTGTTGTCAAGGGCAGAAACGAATAGCATCATCCGCTTCGGCTAACGCTATTAAACGGGCATGAGGGGATCGCGAACGATCGTGAACACCGAAAGCTTGAGCTAAACTACATTTTGGATGGAGGAATGCGAATTTATGCGTAAAATGTTATTGGGTGCTGCGGCATGTATTGCGGTAACAACAATGTTGTCGGGCTGTGCGAGCAATCAAGGGGATTTAGGCAATCGCAACATTCGTCCTAACAGCGCAAGATACGATGCCAACGGCAATATTATTCCCGGCACAGGCGTAGGCACCTACAATAATTACACGGGCAACAATTATACAGCCAAAAGATTTGCAAACGATCAATTGAATGAAATGAACCGAGTAGACGGTATGCGCTTGAACAACAACAATATTGTGGGCAGTCATAAAAATTATAAAATGGAAATGAGTCAAGATATCGCCAATCGTCTTGCGAATAAGAACAATATTAAATCCGCTTATGTATTGCTGACGGATAATAACGCATATGTAGCTGTTTCATTTGCTGACCATTTCAATGGCGCAAATGGCCGGTTGAACAGCAGAACGAATATGAACAATGCAACACATAAAAAATTCAGCACGATGTCGACCGGGGATCAGGCGCTTACTGCACAGGTGAAGGAAGACATTGCAAGAGAGGTTAAACGAATGAACCCGAGCGTAAACAATGTATACGTTTCGGCAAATCCGGATTTCGTAACTAGAATGAACAGCTATATGAATGACGTTAAACTTGGGCACCCGATTCAAGGCTTTATCGCTGAATTCAACGCCATGGCGGAGCGTCTTTTCCCGGCTAATGCGGCTAAAAACGATAACCGTACGATTTACGACAGCAACCGATAATGCATGAGTTAGACCGGCTTCTTCTGAAGCCGGTTTTTGTATGGCGAATTGACCTTATCGGCTGATTCCTATAAAGTGAATATAGTAAATGAATGGGAGAAGGCGGTGGCTGGATTGCGTAAGCTGGCCTATTTTTTAATTATAGTTGGAGTACTTGTCATTGCGTATCCGAAAGGAAACGAATGGTACGCAAATTGGCAGCAGAATAAGCTTATGCAAGAGTGGGAGCAAGACTACAATGAGACCGCTGAAGATGCCGCTTTGCAGCAATTTGAGGACTTGACCGATTTGTTCAACGAGACGGCAGATGATACTGCTGTTGATACTTTGCCGGTTGCAGCGGCTGCAACGTCCCAGGCAGATAACGGACAAGCTGACAGCGAGAATAAACAAGAGGAAGCGCCGAAGCTGGATACGATCGGCACGATTTCCATTCCTTCGATCAAAGTGAAGCTCCCGATATTGGAGGGAGCGACGCAAAAAAATATGAAATACGGCGCGGCTCATATGAGTGAAACGGGCAAATTCGGCGAAATTGGCAATGCGGCGATCGCTGCGCATCGGGCCAAAACGAAGGGGCGGCTGTTTAACCGCTTGGGAGAAGTAAAGGTTGGCGATAAAATTACGATCACACAAAAGGGCAAGCAGTTTACATACACCGTTTACAACATTTCGATTGTTAAACCGACGGATGTATCTGTGCTAAATTATAACAACAAAGATAAGATGCTGACGCTCATTACGTGCACTCCAATTAACAAGCCTACGCACAGACTCATTATCCACGCGAAGATGTAGAATGCTCAAGAAGGCCATATAGCAAATCTAAGTCGAATATAAACAATAACGCGAAAGAGTCAGCATGAGGAAATGCTGTCTCTTTCGCGTTTTACTCAGGTGCAGCCAAATATCCACGCTCCCGGAGAAACAAGATTGGAGAGCTGATTTTATGTTAGATTTGTAACTCCCCAAGCTTGATTAGCTCGACAACCGCTTGCGAACGACCTTTTACGTTCAACTTTTGCATCACATTCGAAATATGGTTACGAACGGTTTTCTCGCTGATGAACAATTGCTGCGCTATATCTCTAGTTGTCTTGTCTTGCACCAGTAGCTCGAATACCTCGCGTTCACGATGAGTCAATAAAAACTTGCTCTTATGGTCGCTACCCTTCAAAGTTTGTCACCCCTCCTTGCTCGGGTTTTTATGGTTTAACAAGGTTAAGGGATACAGTCAAATTATAGTATGAAGGGGCGTCTGCAATGGTGCTGTGTGCAGGTAAAATGGGCGCATATTCCGTTTTTCGCCGTTTTCCTTCGCTTCACCGTTTGTCCATCGTTCCGACATGGATTGGACATACAACTTTCAGGTTCCATTAAGGTTTGGCCATTAGAATTAAAGCATCAACCCCACAGTTGATACCATATCTAGGACAGACCCGCAGCGATGCGGGTCCTAGGGCTGTCATGAGGTCTGATCAGACCTCGAGACAGCCCACTTTTTTCGCAATAGGATGGTGACGCTTATTACTAATAAAGCCAATAAATGATACCTGATTGTGGTGGATCATTTATTGGCTTTTTCTATTTCATTTTTGTGATGAGAGTCGGAAAAAGGAACATCAGGTATATTTCGACATATTATTATGTATTTTATAAACCTATGGGCAAATGATGAAATATATAGTAATATTGGAATAAAAAAATAAGAATGGGAGAGTCGTGTAATGGCGTTTTTAAAAGTATTAGGTTGGATTTTTGTTCCTTATGTCATGATTTTTGTTTCTTGGAAGAAATTAAGAGGTGCAGGAAAGGCTTTTGGAGTTGTTTGGGCATTATTTGCAGGTTTCTTTTTAGTCTTTGGTATATTAGGTGGTGGTACGGAACAGCCAGCATCAGTGGCGGAGACTAATGTTGTTGCAGGTGATACCGAAAAGGATAGTGATTCTAAAGCTGCGGTAAATGCAAAAGAGACTAACGTTGAGGATGCTGAGAAACATAAAAATGCTGTCCTAGAATTTGAAAAAACGATGTATGCCAATGAAGAGGAGACCAAGCAATATTTCGATGCATATATGGAATGGATGGAAGCTCTAGGTAATGGACAAGCAAATGTAAATGATGTGTATTCGTCTGCTAAAACTGCAAAGGAAGCAGCAAGTCACACGATGACAAAAATGCGCAAGATACCGATCGATAAAAATTTACCTAAAGATGTAAAGAAGTTGCTAGAAGAGGCACGTGGCGATCTAAGTACGGCATATTTCGAAAAAGAAAAGGCAATGAAATCAGTAATGAAGTATCTTGATGAACAGAAACCAAGTACTATGCAAGACTTCAAGGATAGTATTCAGATGTCGGAAACATTTGTGCTTAGTGCTGCAACTAAGCTATTACAGGCTAAAAATGCGGTTGGTATTGAAGTGACAGAAAAATCTAAATAATATTGTACAAGCCCCCGTTCAATTGGACTGGGGCTTTAGTTTTACACAAATAAAGTGCCCATACCTATTTCAGAGGCGCTATAGCGAACCTGATTCGCAATATTACGAAGGCAAGTTCGCTAAAAATGACTTTTCAGGTTGTTTCGCCGGGTTTTTGTGCGATTTGCGAAGTTGCTTTCGCTAATGGCGAAGGCAGATTCGCGAGCAGCGAAATTAGCTTCGCCATACATCGAAAGCGGCAGGCGGAGTACCGGAATAGCGAAATTGCATTCGCTAAACGGAGAAGCAGGTTCGCTATTAATGGAGGAAGGTAGAGACGCCTTACGAGGGGCAACTTGAGTATGACGAGCTATAATCCGGTGGATATAGCGGGGAAGTCAGTCTTGATATGGCGCGTGGAGTTAGTGCAAGGGGCCAAGACCATGCAACCAACCACTGGCGGCTTCATGATTTTGGCTCTGTTGATTCGCGAAGGCTTTTAGTAGCCGTCCGTTTTATGCCCGAGCTCCCCGGATATTTCCATACCTTCTTGGGCGGCGTTCGTCCCGTTGTGCTTGCGTTCCGCTTGCCGGCGTTCGATTGCCTCGGCGACGAGCCTGCCGTAATCGGCATCGGCTTGCGTGAAATGGTGGATCATCGCTTTTTGAATGACTGGATTGCAGCCGGCAAGCTCGTTGCCCAAATTGCGAATAAGCTCCTCGCGCTCCCAAGGCTCGAATTTGCGGAAAGTGTCGCCCGCTTGTCTATAATCGTTTGTCCGGTCGATCTTCTCCCGCTTAAGACTAGCGTTATAGGACGGCTGATGCGGCTCACCCGATTTCTCGGCTTCATGCAGACCGTTAAGCGAGGACGGTTCATAGTTGATATGCGGGTTTTGTCCCGGCGCGATATCGACGAAAAATGCCATTTGACCGTCGCGCTGATTCGTCGCCACCGTTTTCTTCGGCGCATTGATCGGAAGCTGCAAGTAATTGCTGCCAACGCGATAGCGCTGCGTATCGGAGTAGGAAAGCGTCCGGCCTTGCAGCATTTTGTCATCAGAGAAATCGAGCCCGTCGACGAGTACGCCGGTTCCGAAAGCCGCTTGCTCGACTTCGGCGAAATAATTGACCGGATTTTGATCCAGCACCATTTTGCCTACCGGAACCATTGGAAACTGTTCAGCATCCCATAGCTTCGTATCGTCAAGCGGATCGAAGTCCAGCTCCGGATGCTCGCCGTCTTCCATCATCTGAACGCACAGCTCCCATTCCGGGTAGTTGCCGGATTCAATGGCTTCGTACAAATCTTGCGTCGCATGGTTAAAGTTTTTGCCTTGGATTTGCTCCGCCTCTTCTTGCGTTAAATTTTTGATGCCTTGCAGCGGCTCCCAATGGTATTTGACAAGAACGGCCTTGCCTTCGGCATTGACCCATTTGTATGTATTGACGCCCGAGCCTTGCATTTGCCTGTAATTGGCGGGGATGCCCCACGGCGAGAACAGGAACGTAATCATGTGTGTCGCTTCTGGAGTGTTCGAGACGAAATCGAAAAACCGCTCCATATCCTGAATGTTCGTTACTGGGTCCGGTTTAAAGGCATGAACCATATCGGGAAATTTCATCGCGTCGCGAATAAAGAAAATTTTCAGGTTGTTGCCGACCAAATCCCAGTTGCCGTCCTCGGTATAAAATTTGGTGGCAAAACCGCGCGGATCGCGCAGCGTCTCTGGCGAATGGCCGCCGTGAATTACGCTGGAAAAGCGCACGAACACAGGCGTTCGTTTGCCTTTTTCCTGGAACAGTTTGGCTCGCGTATAAACGCTGATCGGCTCGTCTCCGAAAGTGCCGTAAGCTTCGAAATAACCGTGCGCGCCAGCGCCGCGGGCATGCACAACGCGTTCAGGCACGCGTTCCCGGTCGAAATGTGTTATTTTCTCGATAAAATGGTAATTTTCAAGTGTCGCCGGGCCTCGGTTGCCGACGGTTCTCATATTCTGATTGTCTGCGATTGGATGGCCTTGACGATTGGTCAGCGTCTGCTCTGATCGTTCGTCTTGATCCTTAGTTGTCATGTCGGACAGTACCTCCTCATTAATATAAGCGGTCGTAAACAGGGTTAATATTCCACTTGTTGACCCCGTTTATTACACATTATTTAGTTCTCACATGAGGGGCGTTATGCTATGATAATAGGATTAGTAGAGGATGTACATATACAGCTCAAAAGTCATTGTTGTTCGCGGGGAGGATAATGGTTCAATGTCCAAAATACTGCTTTTTGTATTTCTGACTTGGCTGACGGGAAATCCGTTTATTGCCATTCTTGTTCTGCTCGTTATTCTATATGCGCTGGATCGGCGGTTTGTCGGTTTGACGCCAAGCTTTATTAAACCGCTGAGAAGATCAAACAGATTGCGGAAGCTGAAGCGGCATATCGCGGAAGCGCCTAACGATACTTCGTCCAAACAGGAAGTGTCGCGCATTCTAATTGAAAAGAAAAAGTATGCGGAAGCGCTGAAGCTTCTTGAGCCGATGGAACGGACGCTGGACGACTCGGCAGAATATTGGGATGATCTCGGGCTCTGCTTGATGCAGCTTGGACAGCCGGAGCGAGGGGAAGCGGCGATCTATAAAGCATTGTCCATCAATCCGCGAGTCAAGTATGGAGCTCCCTATTTGCGTCTTGCCGCTTATTATTCCCGGCTGGATGCGGAGAAAGCGCTTGAGTCTATCGCCAGCTTCCAGGAAATCCACTCTTCTTCCTGCGAAGCGTATGAGCGTCTTGCGGAAATTTACAAGCAGATGGGCCGAAAACAGGAAATGAAGGACGCTATTGAGGAAGGACTGCGCGTATATCGCACCTTGCCTCGATATAAGAAGCGTCTGGAGCGGAGCTGGGCAATCAAGCTGCTGCTGAAGCGCATGGCGGGGTAATCAATTTCGGCGATACGACGGACTCATATTAATCGACAGGGGAGCATCTCATGCAGCGCAACATATGGCTAATGGCGATAAGTGTGATCGTAATTATCATTTTAGTAAACAGTACGGCGTACTACTTTTTGACCAAGCGTTCCCTTGAAAAGGCTTTGAATCATGAAATGCAAGCTGTCGCCAGACAGATTGAGCTGTCAGTGGAGCAGTCCCGGCTTGGGGCGGAGAAATTTCAAGATCAAATTGGCCGCGAGTTGAGAGCCGTCTCGATTGCAGCGCAATATGCGCTTGACCCGGATGTGGAAAAAGTAACGAATGAACAGCTTGTTGAATTAAGTCAAAAGCTGGATGTCAATCATATAACGCTGCTTAAGCGGACCTCGGACAATATTATTATGTACAAATCATCCGATATGAACGAACAGCTTGGCAAAGGCACGAAAACTTGGGATCCGTGGTACATCGCGTTCAATCAATTGTTTGACGACAAGAAAGTCTCGATTAATTGGCTTGGACAGACGCTCAAAAACTTTTGGAGCGGGCCGTACGAGGTAGCATCCACGGATCCTAGCAGCATTTACAAATGGGGATACTACCATGACGGCACAACGAATTACATTATTGATCCATATGTCAGCTACGAGATGTTGGCGGACTACGAAAGCTTGACCGGCGTTAATTCAATGATCGAAAAATCGCTTTCGAGCAATAAAACATTGCTTGAGGTCTCCGTCATTAATCCGACAACCTTTGATAAAGGTCCGTTCGATACGCTTCATCCTGATGGGGAGGTTCAGGAGCATTTGCTCCAACAGCCTATTATGTACGGCACGTATCGCTATGCGCTAAGCAAGGATGCCGATTACGTGGCGAAAGCGTACAAGACCGGTCAAGAAGTTATGGTGGACGGTGAGATAGACGGCAAGCATGTGCTGAAAATGTTTATCCCTGTTTATTCGGAGGATCGGGGCGTTAATATTGTTGATGAGAACGGGAACCCGATCAACAGTTATGTGTTGTCGCTCGTCTCCGACTATCAAATTATTCAGGATGAACTGGACAATCAATTTATTAATATCGCTCTCATTATTATTGTAATTACGGGATTAAGTCTTTTTATTGCCGCGATCTCGATGAACTATATCCGGAAATCACGGGACAAAGCAGTGCAGGTCACGCAACAAACCTACGCCGATGAGATCAATTCGATGTTTCAATCGATCCGGGCGCAGCGGCATGATTTTCTGAATCATGTCCAAACGATCCATTCGCTCGCCGAGTTGAACAAATCGAAGGAGCTTGTCGCTTATACGAAGGAACTGACAGGAGAAATCCGGTTGATGAACGATATTATTAATATCGGCAATCCGGCGATCGCTGCGCTTGTTCGTTCAAAGCTTTCCCAAGCGGAGAGCTACCGGATTTGTCTTAATTGCTCGTTCAGCGGTTTAAGCCGGTTGGAGATGGGTGTGAAGACGCTCGATCTTAATCGAGTGCTCGGCAATTTGATTGATAATGCATTTGATGAAGTGCTTCGTTATGACGAAAACCGCCGCTTGATTGAATTGACGGGCAAGCAGGAGAACGGCTATTTGGAGTTTACGATCAGCAATACGTGTGATGAAGCCCATGCGGTTGCTTCTTGCCAATTGTTCGAAGCCGGCTACTCGACCAAGAAGGGCGAGCATCAAGGGCTCGGCTTGTTCGTTGTGAAAACGATCGTTGACCAATATAAAGGCACGGTCCGCGTCTTCGCTTCACAGCAGGATCAAATAAAGTTCGTAATCCGAATCCCGCATTAACCAAAAACTGCCGCTAGCGGCGGTTTTTTTTTCGGACGGCTTTCACTTTGCCGAACGGAACCTTTGCAGTCTTTCCGCTTGTGATATAATAGGGAGATGGAATGTTGGCGGAAGGAAGCGGGTGAGAGGATTGGAAAGGTACGATGAAAAACAGCTTGATGCAATTGAACGAGGCTTAACAGAGCATCTTTCCGATACGCTTATTAAGCGAGGATGGGAATATTATCGCAATGGGCACGTCATTAACGTGAAATTCTCTTCTGAAGATACGTTATACGGCATGGTGTCCGGAACCGAAATGTATGCGGTCATCCTCGATGCGGGGAAATTCCGGTACAGCAAATGCATATGCCCTTATTCCGGCTATTGCAAGCATATGGCAGCAGTGTACTTCGCTTATTTAAATAAAGCGGATCCGACAGGGTTTGCCGCCAAGAATGCTTACCGCCGCATGCTCGGCATCGATCCCCTAGCCGGCATTAAGCTGGCCGCGGACAATATAATGAATCGCAATCAGCAACAAAAACCGATCGAATCGGGTAATGATACATTGGATGAGTACGCTGCGCCGGAAGAATGGCAACGCTGGATGGCCGCAGAGTACGGAGAAACCTGGCGCAGCTGCCGGCATTCGCTGCATGCGCTGCAGCCGGTACTGTCCGCGCTGAAAGGGACTTCGAGAACATGGGATAAGCCGCTCCAGAGGCTTCATTGGATGAACGTTATTTTATTCGTGCTGGAGCAAGCAGAATATGCGATTAAATCCGTCGATAGCTTTAGCCGCTATTATCATGAGATGTCATTCGCTCGAATGGCAGAGCCGTGGGTTGAGCATTTCGGGAATCTCGTGTTGGAGCTGCAGCCTGCCGAAATGAGCGAGCGCGAGCGGCAGTGGACGGAACATATCGTTCGCATTGCTTTCAATCGTGCGTTGAAGCAGGAGCAGCAGCTGTTTGATTGGCCATATCTTTATTTGGCTGCCGCCGAGAAGTTTTCGGAGGACGCAAGCTGGCGGGAACGCGAATTGTCCGCACTTATCCAAGCTGAAACGGAAAGCGGAGCGAATGAAGGCGAGGAGCCTGTTAACCGTTCATTTATTCATACCGCTTCGGCTATGCTCAGCTTTTTCGGCGGGGATGATGATAGGGCGCTGCGCCACTTCGGTCTTGCCGATTTTTCGCGCTCGCAAAAAATGATTTATCCTTGCGCTGCGCAGCGGCTTCAAGAGCAGCGATGGGAGCTGTTTGACCGGTGGATGGCATTTCTTCGCGACCGGATTTATCCGAATCGAAGCGGCAGAACGATCGGTCCTTTTATGATGCTTTGCCGTCATGCAGATGAGCATCAGCCGGATAATCCGCAATGGACGTCATATATGACCGAGCTTTTGCCTCATTCGTATTCTGAATTGTCGAGCCATTGGCTTGCGATGCAAAAATATGAGCAATGGGCCGATCTGCAATTGCTGCTTGGCATAAAGCCGGATGAACTAGGCGTTCAGGACGTGAAGGAAGTATCGAAAGAAGCGCCGCATGTAATGCTGCCGCTGTACCATCAGTCGATCGACGAATGGATCAGCTCGCGCAATCGGCAAGGCTACCGGATGGCGGTCAAGCAGCTGAAGAAGCTGGAACGATTATATAAAGCGGAGAAAAATACGGAGACGTGGAACCGTTATTTGTCCGGTATTATCAAAAAGAATCAACGGCTTAGAGCGTTCCAGGAAGAGCTGTGGAAAGGAAAACTCGTTACATGAAAACATTTATTGGCGCAGGCGTGTTTTCGGCGGACGGTTTTTGGCTGAAGCATGAGGAGGATCTTCACGGCTCCGTTATGCTGACTTCAACAGATCGACAAGAGGGAATGAGCCGCATGCGGTTTGTGCTGTTCGCATGGCATAAAGCTTCTTGGTACGGCGCTGAAATTGAAGAAATTGTGCATAACGGCAGAAAGCTGTTAAAGCTTCCTCCGTTAACCGCCGTCGATTATTTGTCGATGCCGCAGCACGCTAGGCTGCTGCAGATGGAATGGAGCGAACGGGCGCAGCGCTTAAAGGAAATGGCTGAGCTTATCAGAGAGGCGCTTTTGAACGGCTGGTTCGAGCCGGATTGGAGCCGCTGGTCCGAGCACAAGCGAGCTTGGCGGTTCGCGTGGCCGGAGGCCGAGCAAGAGCGAATGCGGCAGTGGAACGCGCTTGAAGCAGCAGCGGATTCTGGCGATGCCGGCATTGAGGATTGGCTGAGCGGCGCGGTGGAGCAAATGATTGAAGAGGATAGCGATGTTGCCGGGGCTTGGCGCCAGGTCGAAGCGGCGGCGGGCGGAGAAACGGTGCTGCAACGGAAAGCGTCGGATGAAGAGGATTGGCTCATTGCGATCGGCCTGCGCAAAGATTCGCTGCCGTTTAAGACGGCGCTGCAGCTTGTCGAGCCAAACGAGTCGGCTGGCTGGCGGCTGCGGCCTGCATTGCAAAGCCGTGATGGCGGTTCGTGGATTCCGCTTCGCGAAGCAGGCGGCGGCTGGGAGCAGGAGCAGGAGGGAGCCGAATGGAGCGCACTTCCTGAGGAGTGGGTTCCGCTGCTCGTTACGAAGCTTGTGAAGGAACAAGATAAATGGCAAACTGCAATTCCCGACTGGGTCGACAAAGAGACGGGGAAATTGCGGCAATCGTTGACGGACAATGACGCATGGCTGTTTATGGAGAAGGCAAGCTTAAATTTATTGGAGGCAGGGTGTCCGGTGCTGTTGCCTGCTTGGTGGGAAGCGGTCCGTTCCCGCAAGCTGAGATTAAGGGCGAAAATGAAGTCGGCGGTTGGTTCCGAGTCGCAGCCGATGTTCGGACTTGATCAGATTGTTCAATTCGATTGGCGAATGGCGCTCGGCGGCGTCGATTTGTCCGAAGCCGAATTTATGCGGCTGGCGGAAGAGAATCGCAGGCTGATGAATATCGGCGGCGAATGGGTGCATCTCGATCCGCATGACGTCGCGCAAATTCGCGATTGGATGAAGCGGGTTGGCAAGCGGAAAGGACTGTCCTTCCGCGACGTGATGGAAATGCACTTAATGGGCGGAATCCCGCTTGAGGAACAAGAAGAGGATATGTTCAGCATTAGAGCGGAAGTGGAGCTGAACGACCACTTGACCCGGTGGCTGGAGCAGCTGCAGCAGACATCGGAGATTCCTCTTGTCGAGACGCCGGAAAGTTTCCAGGGAGAGCTGCGGCTTTATCAGCAGCAGGGCGTTTCCTGGATGCTCTTTCTGCGGCGCTTCGGCCTTGGCGGCGTCCTGGCCGATGATATGGGCTTGGGCAAAACAATTCAATTTATTAGCTATCTGTCGCATATCAAGGAACAGAAGTTGGGGACCGGAAGCCCTTCCTTGCTAATCTGCCCGACTTCCGTTATTGGGAACTGGCAAAAGGAGCTGGAGAAGTTTGCGCCTTTTATCCGCGTTCATGTGCATTACGGACCGAAGCGGGAAAAGGGCGAGGAGCTGGAGGCGGCCGTACGGGAGGCCGACCTCGTCATTACTTCATATTCGCTCGCGCAGCTGGACGATGACGATTTGCGCCTTATCGAATGGGATGCGCTGTGCTTGGACGAAGCGCAAAACATCAAAAATGTGTATACCAAGCAATCGGTCGCGATTCGCTCGCTGCCGGCTTACCACCGTATAGCGCTAACCGGCACACCGATGGAAAACCGGCTTACGGAGTTATGGTCGATCTACGATTTCATTAATCCGGGCTATTTGGGCGGGATGGGCGAGTTCCGAAAGTCTGTCGTTGCGCCTATCGAACGGACTCGGGACGAAGCGGTCATCGCCGGGCTGCAGCGCTGGGTGAAGCCGTTTATGCTGCGGCGGGTGAAGAAAGACCCGGCGATTCAGCTGGCTTTGCCGGAGAAGAACGAATCGAAAACGTATGTGGCGCTAACTGCCGAGCAGGGCGCTATTTATGAGAACATTGTTGCGGATTTGCTGGAGAAGCTGGATTCGCTTGATGCGATGCAGCGGCGAGGATTAATATTAGCCTCGCTAACGAAGCTGAAGCAGCTATGCGACCACCCTTCGCTTCTAAGCGATGAGGGCGCGAAGCAATGGGAAGAGGAACGCTCAAATAAAGTGGCGCGACTGCTCGAAATGGTCGACGAAATTGCCGCCGAGGGCGAGCGCTGCCTCATCTTTACACAATATGTCGAGATGGGCCGCCAATTAAGCGCACTTCTGGAGGAGCGGCTCGGCATCCCGGCGCCGTATTTGCACGGCGGTGTGCCAAAGGCAAAGCGCGATGAGATGATTGATACGTTCCAAAATGAAAACATACCGGGCTGCGCCTTCGTGTTGTCGCTTAAAGCAGGCGGGACAGGGCTTAATTTGACCGCTGCCAATCATGTCTTTCATTTTGACCGGTGGTGGAACCCGGCGGTCGAGAATCAGGCGACGGACCGAGCATTCCGAATTGGCCAGCAGAGATCGGTTCAAGTTCATAAGTTTATTACGTTAGGCACGCTGGAAGAACGAATCGACGAGATGATCGAGCGTAAGCAAAATTTGAATGAGCAAATCGTCAGCCAATCCGAGCAATGGGTGACGGAGCTGTCGACCGACGAGCTGCGGGAGCTGTTCGCGCTTCGGAAGAACTGGTTGAAAGGATGATGCGGCAATGAGTGAGTCGAATTTACGCGACAAGCTGGCCAAGGTGATGGCGGAACGAAGAAAAACGACCGATGCGGAGCAGTCGCCGGAAGCTGGCTTGACTGAAGCGGCGCAGGAGGAACGGAATGCCGAGTGGATCGCATTCTATGAGGCCGTCCGGTCGCATGCGTTGAAGATGCGGGAATAATCGAAACGGGGAATTTTACCCCGCGACAACAGGATACGATTCTCTTATGATACAGCCTGCCTGGGATTTGTTGCCCGGCAGGCTGTATATTTTTATCCCCCCATACAAAAATAATAGAATTGTATCCCTAACTCGTTCTTTTTTTGACCTCCTTGCCGGGAAATCGCGAATCTATAATAAAGGTGCAAGGCAAACAGGCAACAACATTATCGAGGAGGTCTTTAATAATGAAAAAGAGCTATATCGCAATCGCCACAACGCTCGTTTCTATGATGCTTGTCATCTCTGCTTGCGGATCGAACAACAACGGCGGCACAAATGCCAATCAGGGCACGGATGCAACGAAAGAGCCGGCAGCTACGGCTGAAGCGACTCAGGCTCCGAAGGACGTAACGTTGTCCCTCCGCCATACGCAAATCAAAGAAACGAGCAAAACGCGTCTTGCCATCCTCGAAGACGTCGTAAAGCAAACGCAAGATGCAAACCCTGGACTTACATTCAAACTTGAAGGCATCGACGAAATCGTCAACCGCGACCAAAAGCTGAAAGCGGAAATGACAGCCGGCAATCCTCCTGATATTTTCGAAGTGTTCGGCGGCGCCGACCTCAATCTTTACGTAAAAGCTGGCCGCATGCTCGATCTGACGCCAATTATTGAAGAGCTGGGCATCAAAGACAAGTTCGCAAGCCTTGACGAGTTTACGATCGACGGCAAAGTATACGGCTTGCCGTTCGGCGGATACAGCGAAGCGATCTTCTATAACAAAAAAATCTTTACGGAGCTGAACCTCAAAACGCCAACAACATGGGAAGAGCTGCTTACTGTAGCAGATGCAATAAAAGCTGCAGGCTACACGCCGTTCGGACTTGCTGCGAAAGACGGCTGGGTTAACGGCATGATGTGGAATACCGTTATGGAACGCAATGTAGGCATCGACGCTATTAATAAACTCGTTACCGGCGAAGCAAAATGGACAGACGAGAACTTCGTGAAAGGTTTCGCTTCCTACGCTGAGATCGTAAACAAAGATTACTTCACGAAAGGCGCATTGGGTCTTGCATACGCTGATCAAGGCGCGCAATTGCTGTCCGGCAAAGCTGCAATGGTATTTACAGGCACTTGGGATGCTAACCGTTTCTCCGGTGAAGAAGCAGGCGACTTGAAAGGTCAAATCGGCTACTTCCCATTCCCGTCGATCACAGGCGGGGCAGGCGACCAAACGTCGATCAACGCTTCGTACTCGAACGGCTTCGGATTCTCCGCAAATCTTGATGCAGACAAAATAGAAGCGGTTAAAAAGTTCATCGCGAATTTCTATACGGAAGAAGTGCAAAAACGTACGCTTGTTGAAGACAAATTGCTGCCTTCGATGAAATTGTCCGATCTGTCCGGCGTTGACCCGCTGACAACTGAAATTTTGACGGTAATGGCTAACGCCTCCTCCTCTTGGAAAGCATATGACGCTATCGTACAGCCTGCAGTTGGCGCAGAAGTAAACGTTGGCCTTCAAGAGCTGATCGGCAAAGTGTCGACGCCTGAGAAGGTTGCCGCGAAAATCCAAGCGGCTCAAGAGAAAGCAAACGCAGCCCAGTAATCGAACCTATTGGACGAGAGGGTGTCCCTCAGGGGCACCCTTTATTATTAATAAGTGGAGTTTGCTGATGTAAGTAATGAGTGGCTTTGAGGATGCGGGGTGATTTTTAGCTCCACTAAAAATCCTGATGTCATGCTCAAAGGCCCTGATGTAAGTAATGAGTGGCTTTGAGCTCCGCTCAAAGGCCCTGATGTAAGTAATGAGTGGCTTTGAGCTCCGCTCAAAGGCCCTGATGTAAGGAGGAAAATGATGAACAAAGCGCTTAGAAATCCATTCATTTATATTGCGTTCATACTGCCGACAATCGCGCTTTACGCTTTATTTTTCGTTTATCCGGTTATTGTCTCTTTTATTTACGGTTTGTTTCGTTGGGACGGCATTACCGATAAGGTGTTTATCGGACTGGACAACTTCATACGCCTTTGGAGCGACAAAATCTTTTTGAAATCACTTCTAAACAATTTTTGGTTTCTGATCTTTTCCTTAGTCGTGAATATTCCGCTCGTCTTCCTTATCTCGATCGTTATCAGTAAGGTAAGCCGTTTGCGTGACTTTTACAAGTCGGCCGTATTCGTTCCCGTCGTTATTTCCACCGCTACGGTCGCTATACTGTTCGGCGTTTTATACAACTACGATACCGGCTTGATCAATCAGTTCATCCGCCTCGTGTTCCCGGACAGCTGGGCGCGCGAATGGCTGTCGGATCCGAAGCTTGCGATGCTCTCTATTCTGATCGCCAACGCTTGGCAGAACATCGGTTTCTTTATCGTATTGTGCCTTGCGGCGATTTTGAACATTCCGAAGGAAATTGTGGAAGCGGCTAAAATCGACGGCGTTAATGCATGGAACGAAACATGGAACATTACGCTTCCGCTCGTTCGGCCAATTATGTTCGTTATGCTGCTCTTGTCCGTTTCGGGTACGATGAAAGTGCTCGATATCGTACAAATTATGACTAACGGCGGTCCGTTCCAATCGACGGAGGTTATGTCCACTTACATGCTGAAGGTCGGTTTCCGTTCGATGGAGCTTGGCTACGGCAGCGCAATCGGCGTTGCAATGTTCCTTATTATTCTCGTGCTTACTTTCATCCTGAATCGTCTGACGAAGCATGAGGAGGTGCAGTACTAATGTTGACTTTGAAAAAGTTGAACAAAGGCCAGACGTTAAGCCATGCGTTTCTGTGGGGCTACGTGATCGTCACTTTATTTCCGCTCTTATGGCTGCTGATGACTTCGTTCAAGACGAACCGTGAAATTACGGTCAATACATGGGCGCTGCCGAAAAGCTTCAACTTCGACAATTATCGGGCCGCATGGGAAACGGCCAAAATCGGGCTGTACGCATGGAACAGCCTTTATGTTACAGTTGCGGCCTGCTTCCTGACGGTACTGTTCGCTGCCATGACATCCTTCGCCTTGTCGCGAATGAAATTTGTCCGCATGAACAAGCTCGTCTATACCTTTATTATGTTCGGCCTGCTTGTTCCTTCAGGCGCCTTGTTCATTCCGTTATATCGCTTGATCCAGACGCTTACGACCGACTACGGCATTCAACTTTACGATTCGCATCTCGGTTTGATTTTGGTATACTGCACGTATGGATTGCCGATTACGGTGTTTATTATTTATGCATTTATGTTATCCATTCCGAATGAGCTGGAAGAAGCCGGCATAATGGACGGACTCAGCGCCGCAGGATTGTTCGCCAGAGTCATTATTCCGATCTCTGCGCCTGCGCTTGTTACAGTGACGATTCTTAGCTTCATCGGCAATTGGAACGAATATATTTTATCCCAGCTCTTTATAACATCCGAGACGCTTCGCACGCTGCCTACCGGCATGGCAAGCTTTAACGACGGTTACCGGACGAACTTTGCGTCGTTGTCGGCCGCTGTTATTATGAGCATCATTCCGGTACTGGTCGTTTATTTCTTCTTGCAGCGCCAGATTATTGAAGGCATGACGGCGGGAAGCGTCAAGGGCTAATTGCAACTGCGGAAGGGGCCCCTGCCTGATGAATTTGAGACCGAAACTTATGCTTGCCTTTATTTTTCTGATTCTGGTGCCGATGATTGGCCTTGGCATCGTATCCTTTCTCAACTCGGAAACGCTGTTGGAGAAAAAATATAGCGAGCAGACAGAAATTTCGCTCAAGGCAGTCGGCGGCAATATCCGTTATTTCTTCAAGGAGCTCGATCAGCTGTCGGACGGCAATTTGACGAGCTCTGAAGTGCAAGACACGTTGAAATACAGAACTATTTCACCAGACGACGCCAGCACGCTGATCGCGATTAACCAGGCTGAAAAAGAAATGAAACGCATTCTTTTTCAACATCCGGCGGTCAGCTACGTCGTGTTGTATTCGCTGGACGGAACGATGTTCCGCGCTTTTCGCAACGATCCTACGACGTTCAAGCCAATCGTGTTCGATAAGCTGAAGGAACAGCCGTTATATTTGGAGACCTTACAGCTTGGAGGCCGATCGAAGTGGATCGGTCCATACGAGGAGCAGCAACTTACGGGTGTAGCGCCGCCATTGTTTACGCAAATGAGGCTCGTCAAGGATTACGAGACGCTCTCCGATATTGGCTTTATGATTACGCAGTATAAAACAGAAGAAGTGTACTCGATGCTGAACACGTTTCTTAATCCTGTGGCAGAGGGCCGTGATTCCCGATACGTAATCGTGAATCAGGAGGGCCTTATTTTGCTAGACAGCAATAAACAGCTGGAAGGCAGCAATTTGAGCGCTTTTACAGAAGGCGATCTGGCAAGCACGGAAAGCTACGCAAGCTCCAGAATCAAATTCAATGATGTAGACAGTCTCGTATCGGCTTACAATTTGGAGCGCAATGGATGGGTGCTTGTCTCGGTAAAATCTTGGAATTCATTAACGAACGAAAATGTGCGGTTTGTGCAATGGATTGGAATGGTGACAGTTTTTTGCGTCATTTCCGCTATTTTGTTCAACGTCTTTTTCGTTAACCGGGTCGCGAGATCGATCATTAAAGTGGTGCGGAAAATGCGGCTTGTCGAACAAGGCTTGCTCGACATTCGAGTAAAAGCACAGGGCAAAGACGAAACTGTATTGCTCGCCAACAGCTTCAACAGCATGGTTGAGCGGATGGGCGAGCTGCTGACCGAGGTTAGAACGGAGCAGGAACGTAAGCAGCATGCGGAAATGATGCTGATGCAGGCGCAAATCAAGCCGCATTTTCTGTTTAATACGCTGGAATCGATCAATGCGCTGGCGGCTCAGAACGAAGGGCAAAAAATTATGCTAATGGTGCGCCGACTGAGCAGTCTGCTCCGTACTTCGATGCATGATTCGGAAGAAATCGTCATCAGACAAGAGATCGAGCATGTTCGCAGCTACCTTGAAATTCAAAAATACCGGTTTGAGGATCTTTTTACTTTTGAATTGAACGTTCCGGAGGAAGCCTATTATTATACGATACTCAAGCTGACGCTTCAGCCGCTTGTCGAGAACAGCATTCAGCATGGATTTGAAGGTCTGGAGGAGGGCAAGGGCATCATATCCATTGACGTTCAAGTGGAGGCGCGGCAGATCGTATTTTTCGTTAGCGACAACGGCGTCGGCATGAACGAGCAAGCATTAATGAAGTTTGCGGATCGAAGCGGCAGGCTGGAGAAGCGGCGCAATGCCGCCGAGCTCGGCGAACGCCGAGGACTTGGCTTGCGCAATGTCGCAGATCGGCTGCGCATTCATTACGGTCCCGCGTACGGGATGATGATTTGCAGCGCCGAAGGGTACGGAACCGTTATTCGCTGCACAATTCCGAAAAGCAGAGGTGAACGAGTATGACCGGAAAAGTGCTGTTAGTTGACGATGAGCCGCATATTACGCGCAATTTAGAAAAAGTAATTCCTTGGGAAATGCTCGGCTTAACGGTGGCGGGCACAGCGAAAAACGGGATGGAAGCGCTCGAGCTGATCGAGGCGGAACCTTTTGACCTTGTGCTTTGCGACATTCGGATGCCGATAATGGACGGGTTGGATCTCGTCAAGCACATCCGGGAAAAAGGGGCCGAGTGCGACATTATTATGTTGTCCGGCTATCAGGATTTTGCCTATACGCGGGCAGCGATTCAATATGGCGTGCAGGATTATGTGCTGAAGCCGATTCCGTACGATGAGCTGACCGGAGTTATTGCCCGGGTAATGGCTAGCCAGCGGATGAAGCAAAAGCAGTTAAGCGAGGAGCGGCAAAAGCTTGGCCGAATGATCGATTTGGCGAGCGAAAAAATATTGTACGATATTTTGATGGACTATACGGAAGTGTCGGCAAGCAATTGGATTCTCGCAGGCGATGAACAGACGTTTCATGAGCAGCAATTTGCGCTTATCGTGCTTGACCTCGACGTAAGCTCGGAGCAAACGAAGGATTGGCGCGAATGGAGCGACAAAGAACGGAAGCTATGGAACTTCGCCGTATGCAATGTGCTTCGGGAGAAGCTGCAGCAAAACGGCTTTCATCATGCCGTCATTCAAATTCGCGACGGCGAATGGTGCGTCTTGATCGAAGTCGATAAATCAAAGCCTTACAGCAGCGAGCAGGTTGTCGAATGGGCAAAAGCGCTGCTTACCGCGGTTAAAAATCACGTTAAGCTGTCGCTGTCGGCAGGCATTTACCGTGAATATGCGCCGGTTGCTTCGATCTCGCAGGCATATAAACTCGTGCAGCAAGGGATGCAGCTGGCGCCTCATCAGGATGCTATTGCCGTGTATCCGGAAAACAGCGGCGCGCCTTCGCGCGAGGATCAAGCGTTTTGGGATACGTCGGAAAAGCTGATCGCCGCGGTCAAACGCGGGGATACGGCAACGGTCGGCGAGGAGCTGAAGCGCTTGACGCTGCAGCTTCAGCGGATGAGCGAGCCGTCCATTAACCGGTTTAAGCCGATGCTGCATTTTTTTGTTTTGAATTTGATGCGGGAAATGAAAGAGATGGGCATTTTTTCACGGGAGCAAGAGGACTCCTTATGGCGGAAGCTCGATCGCCGGTTCGGCATTAAAGACCTGCTGTCCGTCATTTTGCAGGTAACTGCGGCGGTAGCCGATAAATCGACGGATAAGAAAAAGCAATCTGAAATTTCGATGGCGGAGGCAAAGCTGTATCTCGATCGTCATTTGTACCGGGATATGAGCGTTGAGGAAGCGGCGTCGCATGTCGGGCTTAGCACCTCATACTTCAGCCTGCTGTTCAAACAGACCTACAATGAAACGTTTATTGAATATGTGACAAGACAGCGGATGGAAAGGGCGAAGGCAATGCTGGCAGGGACGCAAAAAAGCGTCGCGCAGATCGCAAAGGAAGTCGGCTATTCGGAGCGCAGATATTTTACGAAGGTATTTATGAAATATACCGGGGAAAACCCGACCGATTATAGAAGCAAGCATCAGCAAGAGGCAACGGGACAATTCGATGGAGGGGATCACGCATAATGGGGAGCTATGAGAACTGGAGAAATTGGACGCTTCGGGAAAAGGTCGGGCAACTGTTTGTGTTCGGCTTTCACGGCTATGAGCCAAGCGAGGAAATAAAGGAGCTGATCGAAACATACGGCATCGGGGGAACGATTTATTTTTCCCGTAATGTGCGAGAAGCCAGACAAGTTCATCGTTTATCCGATTCGTTAAAGCAAATCGCCAAGGCTGCCGGCAAGCCGAATTTGCTAGTCGCCATTGACCAGGAGGGGGGCATGGTTGCCCGTTTGGTTGACGGGGTAACGCTTATGCCCGGCAATATGGCGCTTGGGGCAGCAGGCTCTAAGGAAGGCGCTTATGAAACGGCCCGCATTTGCGGCGAGGAGCTGCGCTACCTTGGCATTACGATGAACTATGCGCCGTGTCTTGATGTGAACAACAATCCGGACAATCCGGTTATCAATGTCCGCTCTTACAGTGACCGATCAGAAGTTGTCGGCGAGCTTGGAACGGCCGCGATGCTTGGCTATCAAGCGGCGAGAGTTGCGGCGACGGTGAAGCATTTTCCGGGGCATGGCGACACGGCCGTTGATTCGCATCACGATCTGCCTGTCATCCCGCATGGCAGAGAGAGGCTGGATGCGATTGAGTTGAAGCCGTTTCGCGCGGCGATAGCGGCAGGCACTGCCGCCATAATGACGGCGCATGTCGTGTTGCCAGCGCTTGAGCCTTCGGGCAAACCGTCGACGCTTTCGCATCACGTCCTTACCGGTTTGCTGCGGGAGGAGCTCGGATATGACGGCATTATCGTAACCGATTGCCTGGAGATGGATGCGATAGACCGGTTCTACGGTCCTGAGAAAGGGGCAGTTGAAGCGCTGCTCGCCGGAGCGGACATGGTGCTCGTCAGTCATACATTCGAGAAGCAGAAGGCGGCGCTGGAGGCCGTAGTAGCTGCGGTAGAGAGCGGCCTTCTCCCTTTGTCGCGCATCGAGGAATCACTTTCCCGCGTCTTGCGGCTTAAGAGCCAGCTTGACATCGACATGCCGATCGCGCCGTGGGAGAAAGCTTCAGCGGGCCTTGCGACGGAGGCTAACCGCACGGTTGCCCGCACTTGGAGCGAGGCGTCGGCGACGCTCGTCAAGAACGAAGGCGGTTTGCTGCCGCTGAAGCACGATGCTCGCACACTCGTGCTGTGGCCGGATATCAAGCCGGTATCGGTGGCGGATGAGATATTGTCCGGCGACGGCACGCTTGGCCTTTATTTGGAGGGCACGCTGGAGCGGATGACGGAGCGAAGCATGAGCAGCGCCGATCCGCTTGCGGACCTGGATTCGTTTGAGCAAATTGTCGTCGTCACTTACGATGCAACGAAGCATGAATTGGAAGCGAGCATTGCGAAGGAAGTCATTGCTCGCGCGGGCGATCGAACAATTGCGCTGTCGGTGCGCAATCCGCTTGATTTGAACGTTTATCCCGATGTGCAGGCGTATCTGGCCGTCTATGAATGCCGCCCGCTCGCTTTGCAATCGGCTGCAAAAATATTGACAGGCACACTAAAGCCAGCCGGCAAGCTGCCGCTGGAGATTTCGGCCGCATATCCGTTCGGATGGAGCGTGGAACTGTAATCTGTGCTGGATATAGCCCGACTGCCAAGCAAGTTTGCTTGGCAGTCGGGCATTTTTAAATTGTCTCTTCCTTGCGAGCCTCGTATCTCACTCGGCAAACTCAGCTCACATGCTCAACTTATCTTACGCGTGTCTTACACACACTTCAGCGAAACAGGTTCGCAATATTGCGAACCTATTTTCGTTATTTGGTGATGCTGAATGGCTGCTTTGGCGATTTGCGAATCGGAGTTCGCTTTTGAAGAAGCTGATTTCGTAAATAGAGAAATTTGGTTCGTTAGCTCTAACGAAGGCGGTAATAATGAGGACAGTAGCGAAATTAGTTTCGTTAATTCGCGAATGAGGTTCGCTGTCGGGGACGGGAGCAAAAGTTAGTGGAGAAATCCAATATAGCGAGCCGGAATGAGGACAGCTTAATTAGCGAGTGGAAAAATATTTTAATAGTCATATTGACAATATAAAATCATTGGCATATACTGGCATTATCAGGAGGTGAACGAAGCGAATGGATATCGAGAAGAAAGTATACAGGACGCCGGACGGACTTCCGGTTGATATTGCGATCTTTACGATCTTGTCCCGCGAGCAGCCCAGCAGCTACCGGACGCTTGCTCACCGGGAATTGAATGTATTGCTCGTGAAACGAAGCCGAGACTCAGAGGCTTTTCCGGGATATTGGGCGCTGCCGGGCGGGTTTTCCGGCGAGAACGAGACGTTGGCGGAAGCCGCGTACCGCGAGCTAAAGGAAGAGACGAACGTCGATAACTTCGTTAGAATCGAGCAGGTGAAGACGGTTTATTACCCCGGCAGAGATCCGCGCGGCTGGATGCCTTCGGTCGTATACTGCGCCTTGGTACAAGAAAGACATCTGCTGAATTTGGCGGCCGATACGGATGCTGAGGAAGCCAAGCTTTTCACGATCGGAGAGGCGCTGGAGATGACGCTTGCCTTCGATCACCATGAGCTGCTTCAAGACACTCTCGAGCATGTTAGACATATGATGATGTCGACGACGATCGCATCGGAGTTTTTGCCCGAGGAATTTACGATTCGCGAGCTGTATCAGGTCATTCAAGCGGTGGTGCCATCCTTTGAAGAAGACATCGCCAATTTTAAACGGAACTTGCTCGCAACGAAGACGAGAAAAGGTCTGATTTGTGAGTCTGTCGGAGCAAACGGCGAACCGAGAACGAGCGATCGCCACTCGAATCGACCCGCGCAGCTCTATCGTTTTTCCGGATATGAACCAAGTATTTCTATTTACAACTCAGGTATATTTTAAAGCCAGTTCAGTCATCTAAGAGAACCTCGGAGCAACGAGGATTTCTTTTTCGCCATCAATATAGTCAATGTGACTTTTAAAAAACATTTTATGGGGGAATGAAACATGCTAAACGCAATTCGCAATAATCCATTACTTTTGACGGACAGCTATAATTTGTCGCACTACCGGCTGAAATGCAACATGGATTGGGAAATCAGCCATATGTATAACCGGAAGGAAGGCATGATTCTATACGGGCTTCGCGAGATTGCTACCGAGCTTCTGGCAATTCGGATTACGGAGGAGCATGTCCGTGAAGCGGAGCAATGCGCCGATATGCAAGGCTTGCAATTTCCGGCGGAGCTGTTTCTAAAAGTAGTTCGCGAATGCGACGGCTACGCGCCGATTGCGATTGAGTCGCTGCCCGAGGGAACGTGGTGCCCGGCAGGAACGCCATTCGCGCAAGTACGCAACACAGTTGAAGGCTTCGGCGAGCTCGTTACATGGTGGGAAGGCGTTCTAATGCACGCTTATTTCCCAAGCGCATGCGCGACGGAAGCATTCCGGCTTCGTGAATATTTGGAGCGCAAGCGTCAGGAGCAGGGAGAAGGAGAGGGCTTTTACTGGCGGCTGCACAGCTTCGGTTTCCGCGGGCATCGGAGCTTGGAGGACGCTTACTGGGCGGGAACGGCATGGAATTTATCGCTCCAAGGGACTGACGATTTCCATACGACACTGCATACCCCGGGAGCGGTTATCGGCAGCATCGCCGCACTGGCTCATAAAGTAACGCAGCAATATGACGATGAGCTGGCATGCTTCCGCCATGCCATTGACGCTACGGCTGATGCCGGCGAAAAAATTGTAGCGCTCGTTATCGACACGTATGACGCGTACCGTGTCATTCGCGAATATTTGCCGCAGCTTGCGCTTCAAGCTCGGGAAAGAGGCATACGAATCGTATTGCGTCCGGACAGCGGCGATGTGCTTGCACAAGCAATTGAGATTTACCGGACGGCGAAGAAGGGCGGGTTTCAAAACGAGACCGCCGTCATTATCGGCGAAGGCATGAGCTTTGAACAAGTGCAAAATTACGATGCTGAACTGGAACGCCAAGGCGTGCCGCTTGCCTTCGTATCGTATGGCATCGGTTCGGGCTTCTACCAGCATTTGAACAGGGATACGTACGGCTGGGCAATGAAAACCGCATACAGCAACGGCAAAGAACGGATGAAATTTTCGATGGAACCGTTGAAACGGAGCATTCCTGGTGAGGTGAAAATCACCAATATAAACGGCCGGCTAGTAGCGATGGCTGCGGAGGAAGCAAAGGCCGCTGGAGAACAAGGGCTTTATGAAACGATCTATACGCATGACGGAATCGGCATGCCGCAGCTGCTCAAAGCAGGCCCGGCGCATTGGATGGAGGTACGCGGCAGAGTTCAAGCGGCGATTGGCCAAACCGAAGCAAAGCAAAAGGCGATTGAATTGTCGGAAGGGATTCAGAACCGGATTGAGGCAATTGCACAACAATATTTATAAGCGATAGAAAGCGGTAATTGAGGAGGGATTTACATGACCGTAGAGAAAGCCTTTAAATACGGCTTCGTATTAGGACGATTCCAGCATGTGCATATCGGTCATGAGCTCATGATCGATACGGCGCTAGCTGTTTGCGAACGGGTACTTGTACTGGTCGGTTCGGCACAGCTTCAAGGAACGGAACGCAACCCTTTTTCGGCGGAAAGGCGAATTGAACTGCTGAGCAGGCTGTACGGCGAACGGGTACAATACGCGCCTCTGGCCGACTACAGCCATGAGAACGACCACAGCCACGCTTGGGGAGCATACTTATTAGGAGCTGTGAAGAGCTGCGGGCAGCAGCAAAAGTTCCCTGCTCTCGATTTGATGGTTTTCGGGAGCGACGAGGAGCGGGCAGCCTGGTTTCCGAAGGAGGAGCTCGCAGGCATTGCGCAGCTGTCGCTGCCCCGGAGCAAACAGCCAATCAGCGCGACAAGGCTGCGGGAAGCGCTGGCGAAGGGCGACAAGCCGTTCTGGGAGCACTATGTCAATCCGGCGCTGCACGGGGAGTATGACTCGCTGCGCGAGGAGTTGCTACGCATCCCGGCCTATAACGAGCTGAATAATAAGCCTTGATCGCCGGCAGCATGCAGCCAGCGCGATACCATGCAATGAAAGGTGCCACTATTATGAATGATATTATCCATCAATCAGTTATCGAACTTGCCGAAAAAATGCAGCTGCCGGAAAGAATCGTCAATATCGGTGAACTGCCGTGGGTTCCTTTTACCGACAATGAGTCTTGCTTTTTCAAGCCGTTGCGGTTTGATCTGAGCACAGGGACTTGGATCTATCTGTTTAAAATAAAAAGCAATCAGGCGTTAGGCAGACACCGGCATACGGGCGGATCTGTGATCGGATACAACATCCAGGGAAAATGGGGCTATGAAGGGCGAGAATGGACGGCAACGCCGGGAACCTTTATTTTCGAACCGCCTGGTGACATTCATACGCTCCTGACAGGTGACGAAGAAGTCATAACACTCTTTATTTTAAGCGGAACACTCCAATATTTTGATGACAATAATCAAATCGTCGGACAGGACGATATTTATACGGTATTAAAAAAATATCATCACTATTGCGAGCAAAACGGAATTGCCATTAGAGAGGATCTGGTTTATTGACAGACTTCAGCGGCTCAGAGAGCTCGTCGAGCGTTTTGCCGAGGCTTGGCGCCATATGGGCAAGAAACCATTGGACTTCAGGCATGGCAAGACGTTCGAGCGCAAGCTCGGTTTGCCCTTTGGCGACTAGAAATTCGCGGTTTCCTGCAGAGAGCTCGCTTAAACATTTCAAATAAGCGTCGAGCAAATCCGCTGCTTTAACTAAGGCATGGAGCTTTTGCTCCTGTTCGGACATTGCGGCTCCTCCCGCCGGTTTGCCTAACAGCGATGCATAAGCGTCCTGAAGCGGCAGGGGAACCATGCTAAGCAGTCTTTCCGCTGCCATCGCCTCAATCTCGCGAAAGCTGGAGAGCATTTTCGGATTATGATGCTTAACCGGCGTCGGGATGTCCCCGGTAAAAACCTCTGTCGCATCGTGGAAAAGCGCTATCGTCACCGCTCTGTCTGCATTATAGGAAGCTTGGAAAACGTAATTGCCGATTTCGCAAAGCATATGGGCCAGCAGCGCAACATGGAACGTATGCTCCGCTACATTTTCCTTCGTCGTATTGCGCATCAGGCTCCAGCGCTCGATATATTTCAAACGGTACATATAAGCAAAGAACGGGCTGTCCGCCTGTACTTGTTCTCCTGATTTCTCCTCTTGGCTCCGGCCGTCTTCATTTAACATGGTAATCCGCTCCTTCGATCCTTCTGTATCGATATAGGTCCAAACATATGACGATTTGCCGCACTATGCTATTATAAAGCTAAAAGAGTCGTTACAACTAGCTCTATAACTAAAGGGGAAGCTATGCGTCAATTTGGACTTGCGTTTAACCGCTACTTCGAGAAATGGATGTTTCTCATTATCCCGGGATCGCTAATCCTGGGTTTTCTTTTTGCCGACAGTCTGCAGCCGATGGTTGGCGCAGTGCCCTATCTGTTCGCATATGTGACGCTAACGATGGCAATCGGCTGCGGCATTGCGCAGTTAAAAGAGGTGCTCCGTAAGCCCGGCGTGATGGTATGGACGTTTGCTCTGGCTCACGTTGTCTCGCCGTTGATCGCTTACGGCATAGGCTCCGCCCTATTCGGTCCAAGCTCTCCGTACGTCGTCGGCCTCGTTATGTTTACGATTATACCGCTTGGCGTTTCAACGGTGCTTTGGGTCGGCATGTCTGGGGGGAGCGTTCCGCTCGTACTGGCAATGGTCGTGCTGGATTCCGCGCTTAGCCCGCTTGTCGTGCCTGCAGGCCTGCACCTGTTTTTCAATTCCTCGGTCGAAATTGATCCGGTACCGCTCATAACGGACTTGCTCATCATTATCGTCCTGCCGACAGTTGCCGGCGTTATGCTTAATCAATGGAGCAGCGGACGCATTCAAGAGCGCGTTAAGCCGGTGTCCGCTCCGATATCAAAGCTCTGCTTCGTGGCGGTCGTATCCTTAAATGCGTCGGCTATTGCCCCGCATGTCGAGCAACTAAAACGGGACATGCTTAAGCTTGTTCCCCTGGTCGTTGTTCTCGTCGCGATCTGCTATGCGGTCGGATTTCTCGGCACGGCGCTTCGCCGCGACCGCGAACTTCAAGTTACCGTCTCCTACTCGACGGGGATGCGTAATATTTCGCTTGGCATTGTGCTTGCGTTAGGCTATTTCAGCCCATTAACTGCGGTTCCGGTCGTTTTGTCGATCCTCGTACAGCAGCCTCTTGCAACCGTGCATCATTTTGTTTTACAAAAACTTAACAAAGGCAAGCCTAGCGAAACGGCAACGCCGCATGTACGATAGAACGAGTGACTTTGATATAGAAGGTGATCCTTATGAACAGCTTCCGGAATCGGTTGACTATTATAATGATTTTAATGATTGCGCTGTCGGTTACGGCAGCGGGCATTATTATGGCCAAAACGTTTAAAGAGACGCATATCCGCACGCTGGAGGACAGCATGGTGCGGGAGATGAAAATTGTGCTGGCGAAAATGGAATGGAAAAACGGCGATCCGGCATCGCTTATTCCTTATTACTCGACTGAAGCCGCCAACTTGAAAGCCTATACGGGCGAGCGGGTTACCTTTATCGCTGGCGACGGCACAGTACTGGGCGATTCCGATCACGCCGCCGCGACAATGGACAACCATTTCAACCGTTCAGAAGTGCTTGAAGCGCATGCTTCGGGCATCGGTCGGGAAATTCGATACAGTGAAACGTTAGGGCAAAATTTGCTCTATGTCGCCATTGCGACGGAACCATCTAATCCGCAATCGAACATTATCAGGCTTGCCGTCAGCCTTTCGGAAGTCGAAAAAAGCATATATCAGCTATGGACCGTGCTATTTATAGGTTTGCTCATCTTATTTGTGTTCGCGGCTCTGATCAGCTATCGGATTGCGCTTAGCTTGACACGGCCGCTGGAGAAAATTACGAGCGTCGCCAAACAGATTAAAAATATGGACTACCATGCCAGAGTGACAGGACTCGGAAAAGGAGAAATTGGCGAGCTAGGCAACGCAATCAATGCGATGGCCGACAGTTTGGAAGTGCAAATGACTCGCATCCGTGAGAACGAAAGCCAGCTGGAGAGCGTATTGGACAATATGATCAACGGCGTTGTCATGATTGAAGAGACGGGGAAAATCGTTCTGATCAGTCGCCGCGCCGAAGAAATTCTCGGCTTCTCGTCGCGTGAGCTCGTCGGCCGGCATTTCGCCGAGGCGAAGCAGCAATATGAGCTGTCGCAAATGATTCAGGAAGGACTGACGGTTCGCGAGCATATTCGCGAAGAAATCAATTTTTATTTTCCGGAAGAGCGGCTGCTTGAACTGCATCTTGTGCCAATTTTTCACGAGGGCAACGAGTTTGGCGGCGTGCTGCTTGTGCTTCAGGACGTAACGGCCATTCGCAGGCTCGAGCGGATGCGCAGCGAATTTGTTGCGAATGTCTCGCATGAATTGAAGACGCCGATTGCAGCTGTGAAAGGCTTTGCAGAGACGCTGCTCGGCGGCGTGGTCAAAGATGAAGAAACGGCCAAATCGTTTCTGCAAATTATTTTTGACGAAAGCGATCGGTTGAACCGGTTGATCGGCGACATTTTGGAGCTGTCGAAAATTGAGTCGCGGCGCGTTCCGCTCTATTTTTCCCCGATTGAAATGGATACGTTCGTGCAGAAGACGATTACAATGCTCGAGACAGAGGCGGCGAAAAAATCGATCAAGCTTGAAGTGAACGCGGAAGCGGGGCTTTACGTCGAAGCCGACGAGGATCGGCTGCGCCAAATTATGATGAATTTGCTGGCGAACGGGATTAACTATACGCCTGAAGGCGGCAAAGTGCAGCTTACGGTCGAAGGGATCGACGAGGATCATATTCGGATTAAAATAAGCGATACCGGAATCGGCATTCCGAAAAAAGATTTGCCGCGTATTTTCGAGCGGTTTTATCGGGTCGACAAAGCGCGCTCGCGCAGTTCAGGCGGCACCGGCCTTGGCCTTTCGATCGTCAAGCACTTGGTTGAGCTGCACAAAGGAACGATCGCGGTTACGAGTACGGTCGGCGTCGGATCGACGTTCATTATCGAACTTCCGGTGCTTCAACAATAGGCTGTCTATATTTCAATTACCCATTTATTAAGATTTCATGTTAATATTAGGCTGTAATTCATTTCTCCGATATGGAGGTTTCCGTTTATGTCGCATAAAGTGCTCGTAATCGAAGACGAACCGACCTTAGCGCGGCTGTTATCCTACAACTTGACGCAAGAGGGTTACGCTGTAACCGTTGTCGATCATGGAGCGGAAGGATTGCAGACTGCGCTGCAGCGCAGCTTCGATCTCATTATTTTGGACATCATGCTTCCTGGCTTGAATGGTTTCGAGGTATTGAACCGGCTGCGTCAGAACGGCGTTCGGACACCGGTCATTATTTTGACGGCACGCAACGCCGAGGAAGAAGTTGTTCAAGGTCTTAAACACGGCGCAGACGACTATATTACAAAGCCGTTTGGCGTCGCGGAATTGCTTGCCCGCGTATCTGCCGTGCTTCGCCGTACGCAAAACGATGACATTGTCCCGGTCGAATCGACGGATAAAGTCATTAGCGCAGGCGATTTATCGATCTACCCTGAGAAGTATGAAGTCATCCTGAATGGGGAAACGGTTCCGCTTCGTCCGAAGGAATTCGAAGTGCTTCTGTATTTGGTGCAACGTCCGGGTATGGTCATAACGCGGGACGACTTGATGAATGTCGTCTGGGGTTTTGATTATATCGGCGGTCAACGCACGGTTGATGTTCATGTCAGCTCGCTTCGCAAAAAGCTTGAGCTTGGCCAGCAATCGGTACAAATCGAATCGATTCGCGGCGTCGGCTACAAGCTCGTTATGCCAAAAAAACTCGTCACACCCAAAGCTTAACGGGGGACGAGTTTTTTTGTGCGCTATTGGCGATTCCACTCCAACATTTTGCGCTGGAACTGCTTCGGCGAGCAGTCGTTATATTTTTTGAACATTTTATAGAAATGAGCCATATTCGGCATGCCGATTCGTTCGCCGACATCGGAGATGCTAATGTCTTTCGTCAGCAGCAAGCGCTCCGCCCATTTGATTTTGCGGTAATTGACATATTCGGTGAACGACATGCCGATCGTTTTTTTGAAAAACTTAACGAAGTAGTAGTAGCTCATATTTGCGATTTTGCATACTTCCTCGACTTGAATTCTTTCGTTCAGCCGGTCTTCGACGTAGTCAAGCACGGGCTTTAGCCGCACACGGTCGAACGCGTCCTGTTCGGCGAGCACCTTCCGGTTGTCGTTGCGGAGCAACAGCAGCAATATTTTTCGGATGAGCATGCTGACGGCAAGCTCGTAGCCGATGTCTTTGCGGGTTGCCTCTTCAAGCAGCTGGCGGATGCAGGAGCCGACTTCTTGTTTGACCGGAGCATTTTCCTGAAAAATATAGTTCGCTTCGCTGAGCGGGTTTTCTGTCTCGGAAAAATAACGCATATACGGAATCGTGCTATGATCGAAAAAAGGCTCTAAATCGAACTGTAAAACAATATAGTCCAGATGGGTCAACGATCTGTCGCGATGGAGCTGCGAGGCGCCAACGATGACGACGTCCTCCGATTGAAGCTGGAAAACTTTGTCCTCGACATAAAAGTCGAGTTTTCCTTTTGCAATATACAGCAGCTCAAGCTGCTTATGATAATGCCAATTGCTTAATATATGCTGATTGCGATTCGTTTGGAAAATCCGCAAGGAAAGCAGAGGATTCTCGTAGACGACTTTTTCGTTATAGGGCTGCATGCAGGAGAACCCTCCAGTCGTTTCTGTTTCTGTAAGCGTTTCTCTCATTGTAGTGGGCTTTGGCGCAACGCGCAACAGGCTGGCTTGACAAACTTAGTATACATAGTTGTTTGCAAAGTGGAGTTGGCGGCAGTATGATTAGCAACAAAAGGAGTCGATCCTGATGTAGCTAATGAGTGTTACGATAAATGCTGACAACATTGTCATGGATCCTGTTGGGATCCGCGCGGCGAATGCGAGGGTTCCGCTGACACCGGCTCGATACCTTTCAAAGGCCGCGCCAAATGGAAAAGGGCGATATGCAGCGCGGACATCTATTGACTCATGGCCACTCCATCACGGAGCTGAAGCATGCATTTCACGATGCTGAGCTTGCCAGTCTGGACAATTCTCTGTTTACAAGGATGGATATTCTGGCCTATGCAAACGGATTGGAAAAAAATCAAGATGAGTGTACTCCATCCATCACAGTATCCGCGGGTAGTCCATGGGAAGAGCTGTACTGGGAGCAGGCATTGTCAGATTGCAGACACGGCCATTATTATAAATACGCGTACAGCTACCTGAAGTTAAATCGGATGGCCGGACGCAAACCTTCCAATTTCGAATCGTTCAGCAAAATTTTGTAGTGTTTTTTGACAGGGATATTTAGGAGGGCGAAGAATGAAACCGAAAGCGTACATAGCAAGCAAGGTGTCTAGTGAAGTAAAAGAGTATTTGGATCAGCATTGCGAATGCGAATATTGGCAAGGGGCAGAAGCGATTACCGGCGCACAGCTGGCTGAACGGTTAGCGGATGCGGAAGGGCTGCTCGTATCCGGAAATGCGATCAGCGAGCGATTGCTCGGTTCCGCTCCGAAGCTGCGCGTTGTCAGCAATGTATCGGTCGGCTACAACAACAACGATTTAAACGCCATGCGTTCGCGCGGCATTATTGGTACGCATACGCCTTATGTGCTGGATGATACGGTGGCCGACTTAACGCTGGCGCTAATGCTGGCGGCGGCCAGAAGAGTAACGGAGCTGCACAATCTCGTCCGCTCGGGAGGGTGGCAGCGCGGCATTGGGCCATCGCTGTTTGGCGTAGATGTGCATCACGCCAAACTCGGCATCATCGGGATGGGTCGTATTGGCGAAATGGTCGCGAAGCGGGCGAAATTTGGATTCGATATGGATGTCTCGTACTATAACCGCAATCGGAAACCTGAAGCGGAGCAGAAGCTCGGCTTGTCTTACTTGCCGCTTAATGAGCTGCTCGCGCAATCCGATTTTGTCGTATTGCTTGCGCCGCTTACACCGGAAACGAAGAGAATGATCGGCGCGGAGCAGTTTACTCTGATGAAGCCGACGGCTGCTTTTATCAATGTGTCGCGGGGCGAAAATGTCGATGAGGCTGCACTTGTCGAAGCGTTGCGCAGCGGTACGATTCGCGCGGCTGCGCTCGACGTATACGAGAAGGAGCCGGTCAGCGTTGACAATCCGCTGCTGCAGCTGGACAACGTCGTAACGTTGCCGCATATCGGCTCGGCGACAGCTGCGACGCGAAATCGTATGGCAATGCTCGCAGCGGAAAATCTGGTCGAGGCGTTGTACGGCAGGGAGCCGAAATACGTTATTCCGGAATTGAAGGCGTAGCCGGACCGATTACGAAAAATAGCTCTGTGCGACAGCGCTATATCGCCAATTAACCTGCCACACGACCAAATAGCGCTGTGCGACAGCGCTATATCGCCAATTAACCTGCCACACGACCAAATAGCACTGTGCGACAGCGCTATTTTCCTCCAAACAGCCAAATGCGGACCGATTACGAAAAATAACGCTGTGCGACAGCGTTATATCGCCAATTAACCTGCTACCCGACCAAATAGCGCTGTGCGACAGCGCTATTTTCCTCCAAACAGCCAAATGCGGACCGATTACGAAAAATAACGCTGTGCGACAGCGTTATATCGCCAACTAACCTGCTACCTGACCAAATAACGCTGTGCCACAGCGCTATTTGAATTCAATGCGTCTATCTACCGCCATCCCCGCCAACTAACGCATCAGATCAACAACCAGCCTGACGCATCTGTCATCGGATGCCGTGTATTTTTTTAAACTGCTCAGGGCTTATCCCTTCCAGCTTGCGAAAGACGGAGCTGAAATAGCTCGCGCTGTCAAAGCCGACCATCGAGGCGATGTCGTTCAGCTTATGCTCGCTTTCGCGAAACATAATTTCTTTGCTCCGATTAATGCGCTCGCGATTAACGTATTCCATCGGCCGCATGCGCATCGTTTTTTTGAACAGCAGACATAAATATTGCGGCGTAACGTCAATGCAGCCGGCAAGGTCGTTAATCGTAATGACTGCGCCAGTATTTGCTTCAATATATTGAATGACGGGACGAAGCTTTGCAAAGTTGTGTTCGGCGGAGTGCGAGCTGATGCGGATTACTTTCATCAAATCGAGCAGAAACATATAAACAAGCTTAGAGCATTCCAGTCCGAGAAAAGCGTTCTCGGATTGCGTCATTGCATAGATGCTGCGCATATGAGAAACGATAATTTCGCTGCCGGTCGTTGAGAAAACGCCGGATTCTGTTATGCCCGCTTGTTTCAGCAGGTGCGGAGCCAAGTCGCCTCCAAAGCTGAGAAAATAAATGTCCCATGGCTCGCGAGTGGCATAGTAACGATGCGGAACATTCGGGAAGAGACAGAAGCCTTGCCCGGCTTTTATTGTGAACCGCTCTTCTCCAATGACGAGCTCGCCTTCGCCAGCCGTTACTTGCAGCCATTGAAAATGCGAAAATCCGTCCGGCCTGTCGATCGTTTCTTGATTGTCCCAATGGCCAACGATATCGGGATAGATCGGCAGCAGTCGGTCCGCTTCCGTAAGCGTCGGGAAGGAGATTGTATCCATATTCGAATCACCTATATTCATATTTTGATAATGATGCGAAAATAATGTGATTTTGTTAGGCTATAAAGCATTATATAATCTTAATATAGTTATAGTAATAGCTTGATTCCTATTTGACAACTTATTATTGGAGGCCCGAATTTTTATGGCTAAAAAGTTTCCCCCGATTAGTCCAAAAATTCCGCAAATGCTTCACGGAGCGGATTATAATCCTGATCAATGGCAGAAGTACCCGCATGTGCTTGAAGAAGACATTCGACTGATGAAGCTTTCCAAAAGCAACGTCATGTCGGTCGGCATTTTCGCCTGGATGGCGTTGGAGCCGGAAGAAGGCGTATTTACTTTTGAATGGATGGATCAGTTGCTTGACCGTTTTGCAGCAAACGGTATTTATGCGATGCTGGCAACGCCAAGCGGCGCAAGACCGGCTTGGATGTCCAAAAAATATCCCGAGGTGCTTCGCGTAGAGCAAAACGGCATTCGCAATCTGCACGGCGCACGCCACAACCATTGCTTCACGTCTCCGGTTTACCGCGAGAAAGTAAAAATCATGAACACGAAGCTGGCAGAACGTTATTCCAATCATCCGGCAGTACTCGGCTGGCATATTTCGAACGAATACGGCGGCGAATGCCATTGCGATCTTTGTACGGAAGCGTTTCGTGGTTGGCTGAAAAATAAATACGGCTCGCTTGAAGCGTTAAACGATGCTTGGTGGACAACGTTCTGGAGCCATACGTATACGGATTGGAGCCAAATCGATACGCCGGCTCAACGCGGCGAGAATGCGGTTCATGCGATGAATATTGACTGGAGACGTTTCGTAACGGACCAAACGGTTGATTTCTGCCGTAAAGAAATGGAGCCGCTTCGCGCGATCAATCCAGAGCTGCCGATTACGACGAACATGATGTACGATTTCGAGTCGCTGAACTACTGGAAGTTTGCCGAGCTGCTCGATGTTATTTCGTGGGATGCCTATCCGACATGGCATGATGCGGAAGATCATAGCGAGGTTGCGGCATCTTTTGCTTTCAACCATGACTTGTTCCGTTCGCTAAAAGGAGGCAAGCCGTTCATGCTGATGGAAAGCACGCCAAGCATGACGAACTGGCAGCCGGTATCGAAGCTCAAAAAGCCGGGCATGCATTTGCTCGCTTCTATGCAAGCTATCGCCCATGGCTCGGATACCGTTCAATATTTCCAATGGCGCAAAAGCCGCGGCTCAAGCGAGAAGCTGCACGGCGCAGTTGTTGACCACGTCGGACATGAGCATACGCGTGTATTCCGTGATGTAACCGACGTCGGCAGCGCGCTGGAAAAGCTGAGCGAAGTTGTCGGCACATCCGTCGATGCGCAAGTTGCGATCATTAATGATTGGGAAAATCGTTGGGCTGTTAAAGACTCGCAAGGTCCGCGTAACGGAGGCATCCACTACGAAGAAACGATGAAGCGCCATTATCGTCCGTTCTGGGATCTCGGGGTTCCGGTTGACGTCATCGATTCTGCTGAATGCGACTTTGATTCGTACAAAGTGATTGTTGCGCCAATGCTATACATGGTTCGCCCTGGCGTAGTCGAGCGGATCGAGAAATTTGTCGAGAACGGCGGCACATTTGTTGCGACGTACTGGTCCGGCATCGTTAACGAAAACGACCTGTGCTTCCTTGAAGGGTTCCCGGGACCGCTGCGCAAGACGCTTGGCATCTGGTCCGAAGAAATCGATTCGCTTCATGATGGCGAAACGAACCGCGTTGTAATGTCCAGCGGAAACTCGCTTGGCTTGAACGGCGAATATGAAGCTCATGAGCTTTGCGATCTGATCCACCTTGAAGGTGCGGAAGCATTGGCGGTATACGGCGATGACTTCTATGCTGGCCGGCCAGCGCTGACGGTTAACCGTCTCGGCAAAGGCAAAGCTTATTATGTAGCATCCCGCAACAAAGAAGCTTTCTTTACAGACTTCTTCTCCGCGCTGGTTGCGCAAGAAGGCGTTGCGAGAGTCATCGACACGGATCTGCCGCGCGGTGTAGTAGCTACGCTGCGCACGGACGGCGAGCATGATTTCGTGTTTGTGCAAAACTACAATGGCAATGCGAAAAGCATTGCGCTCGACGGCGCAAGCTACGAGGATCTGCTTGAAGGCGGAGCGGTTTCCGCCGAGCTTCAACTGCCGGCATACGGCGTGCGTATTCTGAAACGCGCTGCGCGTTAATAGATGAAAAAGGGCTGCGAATCATTGTTCGCAGCCCTTTTTGTTTTCGTGTAGAGGGGAGAAGGAGCTGCTCCGATTTACAGTATGCGGCGAACTCTAGGAATCCGTCTGATAAGCAAAGCTAAGAGATAGCAGCTCGCCGTTGCCAGCAGGCCGACTGCGATAAATTTAAGCAGCATGGGCCATTCTAAGTTTTTCATCCAAAAGCTGATACCGACAACAATCGGAGGGTGAATGATAAACACAGTGAAGGCATGGTCAGCAAGCAGTTGAAGCATACGGTTAGGCCGATTCAGCTTTTCACGGAACCAAACTAACAATCCCAATATAATTCCGCATGCGATAAACGGCTCCCACATCGCGTAAATGATTGCGCTCAAATGGATTCCGCCGTTCAGTCCGTCCCCATTGCCTGCTGATTCGGCTAGAAGTGCCGCAATCGGCATCAGCGGAAATACAGAAAGGGAAACCCAAAGCCATTTTTTCGAAGTGCTTGCTGCAATCTGCTCCAGCCAACGGTTACGGTGAGCGGCGATGCCTGCCCCGTACAGAAATATGTAGGAGGCGAAATAGCCAAACTGCAAACCAAGCCAATCTTCGCCTGTCGGATAAAAGAGTCGAATAATGAATGCGGAAAGTCCGACGAAGAGGATGGAGAGAAGCAGCGATTTTCTTCCCGGAAAAGGCTTGTTCCACACAAGCGGCACACTTTGTTTCGCAACCATTCGAATAAGAGCATAGGCGGCAGCGAATAATAGGAGCGCTTCGGCAAACCATAACGGTCCAACATTGATCAGTTTAAAAGATAGTACCTGCTCCTTGTAGAACTGCCAAACGGAAAGCTCATCAGCGTAGGACAGCGCATAAATAATAGCTGGTCCGATAATTGCCGTATAGACAAGCAAGGGAATGCCAAGGCGTATGAGCCGATCGAGCATAAACTTCGCAGGTCCTTTTTTATCGAAGGAGCCTGGAGTGAAGTAGCCGGAAATGAAAAAGAACAACCCCATGAAAAAAGCTTGGTTTACACCGGTAAAAAGAGTTAAAACTACCTTTGTTGCGGTCAGTTCGTCCCCCGCAGCTTCTATGTAATACCAGCCGCCCTCTGCTCCATAAGTAATAGCCGTATGGTGAAAAATAACTAAAATCGTCAAAAAAGCCCTCAAATAATCAAGTGCGTATAAGCGGCCTTTCACGGCAATCCCCCTCAATTGTCATATTTAGCACACCTATCAGTATATCAAGGTTAATACAATTTGTTAATTTTTTCTAAAAAAAGATGTTTAAATCATGCACGAAGCTGCGCAGTGCGTCGACAAACGGCGTGTTTTTTGTGTAAATGAGCAAATTATTGTCGAATTTAACAATCCGATAACAATTCACTGCATTGGCGTTGATGCTTTAGAACTAAAATGGCGATGGAAGCAAATGACAAGATGAAGAAGGTGGGATTCGAGTTATGTCCACTTCATTGCTGGAACAACAACCGGCCGCAACAATGAACGCGATCGCCGATCATAAACCGGACAAATGGAAAGCGGGCAAGCAACGGGAGAAGGCAGCGCAAGAAGCGCAATCGGCTTCGGCGGTGCGGCTTCAAGACTTTGTACGGCCATCCCTCAGCATGCTCCACTCGCAAAACTGCAAAGAGGCGATCTCGCTGTTTAAGAACCATGAGGAGAGCGAGTGTGCAATTGTCAGCGACGATCAAGGACGAGCTTGCGGTCTATTAATGCGCAATCGGTTTTTTATGAGGCTTAGCCATCGGTTTGGCGCCGATTTGTTTTATGAAAAGCCAATTTCGCAGCTTATGGATCGCGACCCGCTTATCGTCAGCAGTGATGCCGAGCCTCAACAATTGATTGATCAAGCGCTGAATCGTCATGAAAGCCTGCTGTATGACTGCGTTATTGTAACGAAGGCGGATTTGCCCGTAGGCGTGCTGACGGTTGCTGATCTGCTGCGCATGTCGAGGCTGCTGCAGCAAGAAGCGGTGGACAAGCAGGTGCAGATGATTAACGGAGTAAGCCAGCGGGTGAATGAAATTGATTCGGCGTTTGCCGCTGTTCGCGAGTCGTCTGTGCAAGGCGAGGCCATTTCGAGCGAAATGGTAGATTTGACGCTAAGCGGCAAGAACGAGTTGGATAAGGTGACGAACGCTTTTCGCCGTCTGGCGGCCAATTCGACGTTGCAAGAGGAGCAAATGAGCGGTCTGGAGGCGGAAGCGGGATCGATCAACCGCGTCACGAAGCTTATTCGTGAATTGGCGGAGCAGAGCAATCTGCTGGCGATTAATGCTTCTATTGAAGCGGCTAGAGCGGGCGAGCATGGCCGCGGATTTGCCGTCGTCGCGAGCGAGGTAATGATGCTGGCGCAAGAGACGAAGCGATCGGCGGATGAGATATCGCAATTGACCCGCACAATTGTCGAGGCGATAAACCGCTCGGCGGCGCTTGCGTACGAAGGCAAAGTGGAGGCGACGGCCAGCGATGCTTGCGTTCAGGAAGCTGGACGCGTATTCGCCTCGTTGTTCCGAGCAGCCGCAAGCAGCCGAAGCAGCACCGAACTGATCGGCAGCAGCACGGAAAAAGCGTATGCGCACATGACGCAAGTGTCGAATGAAATCGGTAAATTGCTCGAATCATATTTTTTACACGAAGTTAACAAAACATGAATACTCGATTAACAAACCGCTAGTAGGATAGAGAACGTAGGGAACAGCAAAACAAGCAGAAAAGAATGCTATAAGGAGTGGTAGAGTTGGTTAAAGGTAAAGGTTTTAAGGGGATCTTGATGGCAGGTATGGTGGCAATGCTCGTATTCGCAGCAGCATGCGGCAACAACTCGAGCAACTCGAACGGTGAAACGAACACTGGCTCGAACAATACAAGCGGTGCAGAAGCGGCAGATGTGAAATTGTCTGGCGAAATAAAAATCGACGGTTCCAGCACCGTGTTTCCGCTGACTGAGGCAGCAGCTGAAGAGTTTAATAAAGAGAATCCGGATGTTCGCGTTCCGGTAGGCGTATCGGGTACAGGCGGCGGCTTCAAGCAGTTCTGCGCCGGCGAAATCGCAATTGCCGATGCATCCCGTCCGATCAAAGACGAAGAAGCTGCTGTATGTAAAGAAGCAGGCATTGAATACACAGAATTGACTGTTGCATACGACGGCTTGTCGGTTGTTGTGAGCAAAGATAATGATTTTGTCGATCATTTGACTGTTGAAGAACTGAACAAAATTTTCGTAACAGGCAGCACGGTCAAAACGTGGCAAGACGTTCGTCCTGAATGGCCGGCTGAAGAGATCGTAATGTTCTCCCCTGGCGCAGACTCCGGCACTTATGACTATTTCAACGAAGCAATTCTTGATAAAGCGGGCATCCGTAACGATAAGCAAATCAGCTTTAGCGAAGACGACAACACGCTTGTAAACGGCGTTTCCGGCAGCAAAGGCGGCATTGGCTACTTCGGTTTCGCATACTACGAAGAGAACCAAGATGCGCTGAAGCTTGTTCCGATCGACGGCGGCAGCGGTCCAATCGAACCGTCGCATGATTCGATCAAAGACGGATCTTATGCTCCTCTTTCCCGCCCGCTCTTTATCTACGCAAGCACGAAAGAGCTTGAGCGTCCTGAAGTAAAAGCATTTGCGGAATACTACATCAACAACATCGGCGCTCTTGCAAGCGATGTGGGCTACATTGCGCTTCCAGAAGAGAAGTACACGGAAGAAGCGGCTAAACTTCAATAATATGCAATCGTGACGGCAGGTGGTGAAAATGTGGTGTCTCGAGAGACATCACATTTTTCACGCCGCATATGTTAACGAATTGTAAAGGTCGAGAGGAGGCCGACATGCAAACTGAAGCTATTTATGCAGATGACAAGCCGCAAATAAGCGGGAAACCGCGTATGCAGCCGGACGGACAAAGAGGAAAGTACGATTTCAAGAACAAGCGAATCGACGTCATGAACAGAATGATGCCTGTCCTGTTATTTTTGTGCGCATCGATTTCGATTTTAACGACAATTGGCATAGTTATAACCCTTATAACCGAAACCTATCAATTCTTTCAAAAGATACCATTCCTTGATTTTATATTCGGCACCAAATGGTCGCCGCTCATTACGCCAAAAAGCTTTGGCGTCCTGCCGCTGCTGAACGGCACGCTTATGATTACGTTAATTGCCTGTCTCGTTGCGATTCCGCTTGGGCTGGCCAGCGCGATTTATTTGTCCGAATACGCGCCAAAGCGCGTTCGCAGCGCAATTAAGCCGACACTGGAAGTGTTGGCGGGCGTTCCGACCATCGTATACGGCTATTTCGCACTCAGTTTTATTACGCCGATTATTCGCGATATATTTCCTGGTGCGGGCGTGTACAACGCGCTTAGTGCAGGCATCGTTGTCGGCATTATGATTATTCCGATGGTTTGCTCGCTCAGCGAGGATGCCATGTCCTCTGTGCCGAGATCGCTTCGAGACGGCGCATATGCGCTCGGCGCTACACGTCTTGAAGTCGCGCTTAAAATCGTTGTGCCTGCCGCTTTCTCGGGTATCGTTGCCTCGGCCGTTCTCGCTTTTTCCAGAGCGATCGGCGAGACGATGATCGTAACGGTTGCCGCAGGCGCCACGCCGACGCTGACGGCTAATCCGCTCGACAGCATTCAGACGATGACCGCTTATATCGTGCAAGTCAGCTTGGGCGATACGCCGCATGGAACAGTCGAGTACGGCACGATCTTCGCCGTCGGCATGACGCTCTTTGTCATTACGTTCCTGCTCAATATTCTTGCCCAATATGTCGCAAGAAAATTCCGGGAGGAGTATTGAGATGAGTTCGATTTTTCAAGATGCCAACCGCAAACAAATCGCCAATCGCCGCAGCAAGGACGTTGTCCTGCATTTAGTATTCATTGCGGCAACCTCGATCGGTATACTCGCTTTGTGCGCGCTTATTATTGATCTGTTAGTCGACGGTTTGGCGCGGCTCCAACCGGAGCTGTTCACCAACTTTCCGTCCCGTAAAGCGGAGCTTTCCGGGATGAAGTCGGCAATTGTCGGCTCAATCTATATGCTGTTAATTATGTTGCCGATCTCGTTTATTCTCGGTGTTGGCGCAGCTATATATCTGGAAGAGTATGCCGGAAAAAATCGGTTTACCCGCCTTATCCAGCTTAATATCAGTACGCTTGCAGGCGTTCCTTCCATCGTATACGGCATACTGGGTTTAACCTTGTTCGTGCGGCTGATGGTGCTTGAACGAAGCCTCATTGCCGGCGCGCTTACGATGACGCTTCTTGTTCTTCCGATCATTATCGTCTCGGCGCAAGAGGCGATTCGCGCAGTGCCGAAAGCGCGCCGCGACGCTTCGTTTGCGCTTGGTGCGACGAAATGGCAGACGGTTGCCCGTTCGGTGCTGCCTTCGTCCTTATCCGGTATTTTAACCGGCGTTATTCTGGCGATGTCGCGTGCGATCGGCGAAACGGCTCCGCTCGTCATGATTGGCGCAATGACGTATATCAACTTTCTGCCGAACGGCTTGAAGGACTCTTTTACCGTAATGCCGATTCAAATTTACAACTGGATTTCCAAGCCGCAAGATGAGTTCAAGGAATTGGCGGCAAGCGGCATTCTTGTCCTGCTGGCTTTGCTGCTCATTATGAATTTCTCGGCGATTCTGCTGCGGAATAAATATCAAAAGAAATATTAATCGAGTATGACGGAGGAGAATGAGAGATGGCTACGACGGCAATGGTTCAAGCACAACCGCTGATCAGCATTGAGAAGTTGAATTTGTATTACGGAGCCTTTCACGCATTGAAAGATGTAACGCTGACCATTCCGGAGAAGGCGATTACCGCTTTTATCGGGCCTTCCGGCTGCGGAAAATCGACGCTGCTTCGGACGTTGAATCGGATGAATGACATGATTCCGGGCACGCGTATCGAAGGAAGCATCGCAATCGGCGGCACTGAGCTGTATTCGAACGAAGTCGATGTGGAGACGCTCCGCAAAAAAGTCGGCATGGTATTCCAGCAGCCGAATCCGTTCCCGAAATCGATCTACGATAATATTGCATACGGCCCGCGCCTTCACGGCATTCGCAGTAAACAGCAGCTCGATGAAATCGTTGAAACGAGCTTGAAGGCAGCCGTTTTGTGGGATGAAGTAAAGGACTACCTGAAGCGTTCGGCATTCAGTCTGTCCGGCGGACAACAGCAGCGGCTTTGCATTGCCCGCGCACTTGCGGTCAACCCGGATATTCTGCTGATGGACGAGGCGACTTCCGCCCTCGACCCGATCTCGACGCTCAAAATCGAAGAATTGGCTCAGGAGCTGAAAGACCGCTACACTATCGTAATGGTAACGCACAACATGCATCAGGCGGCTCGTGTATCCAATCAGACCGTGTTCTTCTTGAATGGCGAAGTCGTTGAATTCTCGGATACGGAAAAGCTGTTCTCCAATCCTACGGATCAACGGACGGAAGACTATATTAGCGGACGCTTCGGCTAAGCTTATCTGAGGGGGATCATAAACGATGATGACGACACGCAAGGAATTCGATCTGGGATTGGAACAGCTTCATAATTTGCTTGTAGATATGGGCGCTTTCGTTGAAAACGCGCTATCGCAATCGATCAAAGCGTTGAGTGAGACGGACGTTAGGCTAGCTCAACAAATTGTGTCTCAGGATGTAAAGCTCAATCAATTAGAGCATGACGTAACAGAGCTTGGCTCGAAGCTGATTGCGACGCAGCAGCCGGTTGCTAAAGATTTGCGCCGCATTTTATCCGCATTCAAAATCGCTTCCGACTTGGAGCGCATGGGCGATCTTTGCGTTAATATCTCCAAACTGGTCATCCGATTGGAGGGTCAGCCTTTAATTAAGCCGCTGATTGACCTGCCGCGTATGGCTGAAATCGTGCAAACGATGACGTATGAAGCGATTCAATCCTTCGTACAGGAAAATGTTGATCTTGCTTATAAAATGGCAAGCGACGATGATCAGGTCGACGCGCTGTGCGCGCAGATTTCGAGAGAACTGCTGTCGATGATGATGGAAAACCCCCGCAATATTACGCAAGCATCCGTGCTCAACTTCGTCGCGCGCCATATCGAGCGGATCGGCGATCATGCAACCAATATCGGCGAGAGCGTCGTTTATCTCGTAACGAACTCACGTCCGGATCTTAACGTCCAGCACTAATAATGATGAAAAAAGCCTGTCATCGATTCCGCAAGGAGACGACGACAGGCTTTTTCGGTTTGGCAGCGGCTTCAGCTAGCTCGACAATCGCTCAATTAGCCAGAATGCGCCGGCTGCAGCGATTAGTACAGAAGCGGCTTGCGCGGTGCGAAAATAGCCTTTGAATTTTTGACTGTAGCGCAAGATAGGGATTGTTGCAGCGACCAGCAGCAGCTGGATGACTTCGATGCCGATATTAAAGCTCGCTAAATCGATCGCGATATATTTAGCCGGGATGTTCATGCCAAGCAGGATGTCGGCGAAGCCCATGCCGTGAATAAGTCCGAATGCAAATGTAATGAGCCATCGGAAACGTATTTTTTTGAAAATAATATTTTCGATCGCGACATATATAATACTGAACGCAATTGCGGCCTCGATGAATTTTACCGGCAAATGAATGATATCCAAAAAGGTAAGCGTCAGCGTTATGCTATGCGCGATTGTAAATGCGGTAATAGTAGCGGCGTATTGCTTGTAGGACTGTTTGCCGAGCAGCAGCGCGAGCAGGAACAGCAAATGATCGAAACCGCCTAAAATATGTTCCATGCCAAGCTTGAAAAAGGAAGCCCAAGCGGACTGGGAAGTGCCTGGCGACGATCCTTCAGTTTTGCCGGCGGCGGGAGAAGCTGGAGCAGAGGCAGAGGCGGCATTTTGTTCGGTTAACTCTTTCTGCTGAGCGGCATTTGACTCTGAAGCTTGTCCTTGTTCGAGTTGCGGCTCTGCAAGCAGCATCGTCCAATCGCGATCACTGCCTTTCAGAATCGCTTGCGTTATATCTTCTCCGTTAGTGGCAACGACGAAATTGGTATAGGCCGTGTTGCTGTCGTTGTAGTAGAGTCCATCGTTCAGTCGTACGGTCTGGCCGTAGGAGACGGGCGGAAAAATAAATTGAAAGGTTAAAAATACTGTGCCGTTCCTATCCTCAAACGCAACGCTTTCGGACAGGGGTGCTTGCTGACGGTTATCGACTTCAAAGACGATCGAGTCTTCAATTAAATGAATGATCGAAATTTCGTTTTCTGCCAGTTCTGCTTGCTCCAATTTTCCATTGTTATTTCCGTCGACGGCGACGTTCTCTATTAAGGACAATTCGTCGATTGAAAAGCTGAAATCTGTCTCATCTTCTTTGAAATGTATATCGGTATAGCTGGCGCTTAAAGGATGAGCGCTTGCGGAAGGAATAAAGCCGATTAGCGGAAAAGCGGCAATAAAGAGACATGAAAGAGTCTTTCGGATTGCGGACTTACGACTCATCTGAATCCTCCTCAATTTATATTAGATACATATAAGAGAGTATACGTTGCTGCTTGCCATTAATATGAATTTTAGATTCCGAGTGAGTATGATGTCAATTAAAATCACTAGAATCCAAAAATAGTTTACATAAACTTAACATTTGTCAAGGGTGGCTATTTACAAATCAAAAATGGCGTGTATATTTTTAACTATAACCTAACAATATTTTACTCCTAGTTAACAAAACCGTGTTATGTTTTTGTTGTTTTTGTTCTTATTCGTCGGGAGGGTGGTATATGTTAAGGGTAGCTTCGAACGGCAGCAAAAAGTGGACAAGTCTATTGTTGATTGCGGCGATGGGGGTCGGAATGTTCTCCAGCGTCGGAATTCGAAAGGCTGAAGCAAGCGTTGCGGATCATGTTGTCATTAGTCAGGTCTATGGGGCGGGAGGAAACGCCGGGGCTCTGTATACGAATGATTTCATTGAGCTGTATAATCCGACGAATGGCGATGTTTCACTTGCAGGATGGTCGGTGCAGTATGCAAGCACGAGCGGTACTACCTATAACATTACCTCATTATCGGGAACGATCAAAGCGCACGGTTATTATCTTGTTCAAGAAGGGGGAGGGGCTGCCGGCTCCGCGCTTCCCGCGCCGGATGCTAGTGGCACGCTTTCCATGGCAGCAGCCAACGGCAAGGTTGCTTTAGTCTCGTCTACTGCCGCAATTGCTAGCGTTGCAGGAGAAATAACAGCTCAAAATATTGCGACTCTCGTAGACTATGCCGGTTACGGGACAGCCAACCAATTCGAAGGGGCGGGGGCGACAGGAGCCATTTCCGCGACAACGTCAGCTATCCGCAAAGCATCAAGCAGCGATACGACGGGCAATACGGGACAAGGGGCAGGATACGATACGAATAACAATAACAGCGATTTCGTCGTGGCTGCGCCAAATCCTCGAAACTCGGCGGTCATTCAAGTTCCCCCGTCTGACGGGGAAATGCCGGTAAGCTCGCTCCCATCCGGGAAAAATATCATTTTGACATCCGGTGGGTTAACCGGCTTTGCGGGCGCGGTTCCTGCGGATGCAGAGGTCTCCATTTATGAAGCGGATACGGAGGCGTTATTGACTAGTGCAGAGGCAGATGCATCCGGCGTTTTCCAAGCGGCCGTTGATGAATCGATAGCTTCGGTACTTGTTGCGGCTACGGAATCCGGAAAGGCGGAAAGCGAGAAGCTGCTAATTGTTAAGGCCGCGAAAGCGGACCCGGTTACCGTTAACAGCTATGTGGTGGACGGAGATTCGGCAGGGACCATTGCAGGGGCAGCTGCGGCAGCGAATGCGATAATATCGGTTTACTCTGATGAGGCGTTGACGGCCAAGCTGACGACTGCATCGGGTGCAGATTACGTTACGGCAGGCGCGGACAAAACATTCACTTATAAATTGAATGACGCGCCGGAAAAAGTATATGTGACGCAAACGCTGCATACGGCTAATGGCAGAGGACTTGAGAGCGATGCTGCGGAAGCGGTCATGCTCGACACTTCCGGGGTGACGCCGATCAGCACGCTCAGAATTGTTGATGCGGCAGGCTCGCCGGTGAATAAAGGATTGACCTTTACGATTGAGGGCGTTGCAACTGTCGCCAATAATGTGCTTGGAACAAATACGTATTATATCCAGGATGAAACAGGCGGCATCAACATTTTCGGCGGAACGACATCGGGCTTGACGATCGCCAGCGGCAATAAATTGAGAATGACGGGCTCCGTAATTTTCTACAACGGCTTAACAGAATTTCAGCCGTCTTCTGTGGAAGCAGTGAGTGCGGATAACGTCTTGCCAGCTGCGGTCCAGTCGAGCGTAACGGATTTGTCCGGCTACAGCACGGCAGAGCCGCTAGAAGGCAAGATCGTTACGCTGGCGGCGACGGTAACGGCGCAGACCGCCTCGGGCGCTCATTTCAACATTACCGTTCAAGATCCGGCAAATACGAGCAAAACGGCCACTGTGCGCGTCATGTCAACGACCGGAATCGATGTTTCGACGATGCTTTCCGTCGGAAAAGCCTATTCGATTACCGGTATAGTCGGCCAATATGATTCGAGCAGCCCTTACACGACGGGCTATCAATTGTTCCCGCGTTCGTCAGCGGATATTACGCCGTCGCTCAATATCGCGCATACGCCGTTGACGGAAGCTTATATTGGCGTCGACGTGGATATGTCAGCCGCCGTCGAGGGTGCGATATCGGCTTCCCTTTACTATCGTTCCGTCGGTTCGACGGTTTACACGAAGACGCCGATGGCTCTATCTGCGCCTTCCGTTTACACGGCAACGATATCGCACGCGGCTATCGGGAATACGAATTTTGAGTACTATATTGAGGCTCAATCCAGCACGGCCATAAAAACTTCCGGAACCGCGGAAAGTCCTCACGTCGTAACGTTGGTGACCGATGTCAGCGGACCGGAATCCGCGGATATGGCGCCGCAGCAGGATGAAAGAGTCGAAGCCTACCGTCCGAAAGTAACGGTCAAGCTGAAAGATTTGAGCGGTATCCAATTGGAGTCGATCACGTTATCGGTCGATGATGCAGACGTAACCGACGCCATTGTCATCACGCCATCTTCCGGCGCAAACAATCAAGTGACAGTATCCTACTTGCCTGCAAGCGACTTGGCTTTGGGCGAACATACCGTAAAGGTTGCTTCCGAGGATGTGAGAGGAAATAACAGTGAGGCAGCGTGGACTTTTACCGTGCTGGAGCCGTTTACGGGCGGCAATCATTATCGCGGCACGACGCATAATCATACCAACATCTCGCATGACGGGTCCGGCGCTCCTGAAGCGGCAGTGCTCGCCTCGCAGAAATACGGCTATGATTGGTTTGCCTTCTCCGATCATTCGCATGATATCGATTCGGATCTTTTGAATACCGACGGTGTGAAAAATGCCGACGGCATGGATGAGCGGACTGGCGGCGCGGACTGGCAGCTGACCAAAAGTCTTGCTGATCAATATACGAAGGACGACGAATTCGTCGTATTCCCGGCGTTTGAAATGACATCAACCACATGGGGACATTCCAACGTTTTTGGCACGGAAAATTTTATTGACCGGAAACAGAACGGCGGCATTTACAATACAAGTTTGAGCCAGTATTTCGCATGGGTACTGACGCAAGATGAAGCTGTTGCCCAATTTAATCATCCGGATGCGCCGACAGGCTCGTTCAACAGCTTTAAGCCTTACAACAGCGAAGTGGATAAACTGTTTACGATGTTTGAGGTCGGTAACGGCTCGGGACATTACTCCTACGCGAATGCCGAGAAAACGTATTTTAACGCGCTTGATCTTGGCTGGCATATCGCTCCGACTTACGGCGAAGACAACCATGATGCGACGTGGGGCCAAACGATGCAGCGGACTGTAATTGTCGCGACCGATTTGTCGCAGCAATCGCTGCTGGATTCGATGCGGAAAATGCGCGTGTACATGACGGAGGATCCGAATTTCACGCTCGATTATTTGGCAAACGGCACTTACATGGGCGGAGTCGCGCAAGGAAGAACGTTGAATTTTGAAGTGACGGGCAGCGACTCGGTAGCCGAGAGCAATACGATGCCGGAATACGATTATTTGGCGAATTCGTACGTATCCGACGATAAGGCGGCGTTAGTCGAATTGATTTCCAATGGCGGTACAGTTATCGACACTTATACACCCAATACAGCATCGTTCGAATGGACGCCGTCTGTTGAAGTGGAGGGCGGTCAAAAGTGGTACATGATTCGAGTGACGCAGGCTGACGGCGAGCGCGTCTATTCCGCCCCGATCTGGTCGGAAGAGGTTCCTGTAGACGTTAAGATTGCCAGTGTCGCGGTTGAAGGCTCCGCTTTGGTTGAAGGGGTGGCGGCTAACATCAAAGTAGACGTCGGCAATGCAGGCACGGAAGACGTAGCTGCGCTGAAGGTTGATCTGTACTACGACAGCGCCGATGCGGCACATTTGATTGGCGAAGCGACAATTGATGTGCTGGCGCGTTCATCGGTGAAGACGGCGGCCATTGCTTGGGCAAATCCGGTTGCTGGCGAGCATCGCCTTATCGCGGTCGTTTCGGCGCCTGAAGGCGACAATCCGGGCGATAACCAATTTGCCATTGATGTGACGGTGAAAACGCCTCTTGGCATTACTGTCATGATTGACGCGAAGCATCGAAATGAGAACACTTCGACGGATACGGGCTCTTATCCGAACAAGCTGGCTAATTTCAGAACGATGCTTGTTCAAGAAGGCTACACAGTAGTGGAGAACAAAGAGACGCTGACGGCGGACGTATTGTCCTCGGTTGACGTATTGATGATTACGCATCCGGGCGTTGATCTGACGGCAGATGAAAATGCAGCGGTAAAAGCTTTCGCTGACGGCGGCGGTTCGCTCTTTATCGCCGGAAAAAGCAATTTTAGCATCGATCCGACGATTAACAACGATTTGCTGGAGCTCGTTGGCTCTTCGATCCAAATCGCGAATGACGGCATTTTTGACGATTCCAGTACGGGCAACTTCTGGAGCACGCCGGCTACCGCTAAGTTTGCTGTAAAACTGTTCCCGAACATTGTGGACAATTACATGATGGACGGCGTTCCGTACATGGAGTATTACAGCGGCTCAAGCTTGTATAAAGTCGGCGGCTTGCCTTTGACGAACAGCGAGACCGTAACGATTCTCGCGAGCGGCAACGAAACGACTTATCAGAACAATATTAAATCGCCCGCCTATACGTACGATAATGTGTCCGATACGGCAGGCGGCGGGGCCATTCCGGCGATCGCTTCCGAAACGATCGGCAATAGCCGCATTGTCGTTACCGGTATGAACGTCGTAAATGATTTGCAATGGGACGATTCGTACGGCGATATCGGCAACAATGACTTCGGATTGAATGCGATCAATTGGCTTGCTGGCAGAGGGCCGTCCGTATCTAAGATCGGCGATGCGAGGACGATGCCGGACGGCGCTGACGTTATGGTGCAAGGCAAAGTAACGACGGCTGCAGGCGTATTTTTCGATGCGTTCTATTTGCAGGATGAAACTGGCGGCATTATGGCATTTAATGAAGTTCCGGACGGCTCGCTGAAGCTTGGCGATACCGTTCGCGTCTACGGGGAAACGCAAAGCTTCGAAAACAACAAGGAGCTGATATTTGATTCCTTCGCTAAAGACGTAGTTATCGTCGAATCGGGCGAGGCGGCAGCGCCGAAGGAAATGGCGACAGGCGACGCGGATCTCCCGGCGAACCAGGGGCTGCTTGTTAAGGTAACTGGCAAAGTAGTGTCTAAATATGATGATAACTCGTATTACGTCAATGATGGCAGCGGCACGGTACTTGTATTCGCGGACGGTTATATTGTCAATCAGTCCGGCGTTTCCGTCCCTCAGGTGGAACCTGGCGATACGTATGAAGCGGTTGGAGTGCTCGGCGGCTTCTCGGAAGGAAGCCGGATTCGGGTGCGCGATACGAGAGAGCTGAAAGGAACGAAAGCGGAGCAGCCGACGGCGACGCCAACGGCAACGGCAACGCCTACGTCGACAGCGACACCGACAGCAACGCCGACGGCAACGGCAACGCCTATGTCGACAGCGACACCGACAGCAACGCCGACGTCAACGTCGAATCCGACGCCTGTGCCTACTTCGGGCAATGGAGGAAGCACGACGGAGCCTGGCAAGCTGGAGCAAGCGATAGAACAGGCGAATTCTGATCAAGCGGTGTTTCAGTTAGATGCGAAAGATGGCGGACGCGCGTTGTTTGGCCCGTCAGACCTGGCGTTGTTCCTGAAGCAAACCGATGTGAAGACGATTCTAGTTCGTACATCTGCAGGCGAATATACGCTGACAACGAGCCAAATTCAGTTGGATCGACTGGCGCAGCTGCTAGGAGTGCCGGTTGGAGATATTAGTCTCGCACTTGATATTAAGACAGACGGAGAAGCGATTGAAAAGGCGAAGGCTGCCGGCATGAAAGTGCTAGCGTCAGGCGCGTTTGTCTTATCGGCACAGACCGGCGGAGGCAAAGCCTTACCGATTAACGAGCTGGGCCAATACGTCAGCCGGAAGCTCGAGTTGAAGGGCAGCTTCGATTCTACTTCAATCGCGGTTGTGCGAGTCGACAAGGATGCCAACGGCAAAACGGTCTATACCTCGGTGCCATTTAACGTTTCTGGCAATGAAGTCGAAATTTTCAGCCGTACTAACGGAACATTCCTTGTTGTGCAAACGGACGCGCACTATGAGGATACAGTAGACCACTGGGCGCAAAAAGAAATCGAAGCGCTGGCTCAACGATTAATCGTAAACGGCGTGAATGACGATCAATTCAAGCCTGAACGATTGATCACCCGGGCTGAGTTTACGGCGCTGGTTGTGCGTTTGCTTGGTCTTTCGCCAGCTGATGGAGCTAACTCTTTCGCTGATGTGGAGGACAGCGACTGGTTCGCCCGGGCTGTTGCGACAGCAGCGGAAGCGGGGCTGATCAGCGGCTACTCGGACGGCGGATTTAAACCTGATCAAACGATAACGCGTGAAGAAATGGCCGTTATTCTTTACCGCGTAATGAAATTTGCGGGTTACGCAAGCAATCAAACCGGCAGCAATGAATTTGCAGACGGCGAGCAAATTCAAGCCTGGGCGGAAGAGGCCATTGCTGCTTTAACCCAGTCGGGTGTCGTGAACGGCAAGCCGGACAACAGGTTCGACCCGGAAGGTGAAGCTACGCGTGCGGAAAGCTCGGTCTTGCTCTTCCGCATGCTGCAATTGTTAACGTTTGGCGGTAAGTAAACTGCACAATAGCAATAGTAATTTACGAGCAAAGGGGCGTCTCAAAAGAGGTTCGCTCGCTAGAGAAATGGCTCGCATCAGTAAATTAAAAAAGTGAATTTCATAAAAATAGCGTTGCGGAGAGCTATCCCTGCAACGCTATTTTTAGATTTTTATCCTTTGCAGCTTTCTTCAGCAAATGATGGGCAAGTGAAAGCCACCCGACCTCTAGGCTGACTTTCGGCAAGCCTCGAAGCAGGAACCGGCGGAATCCTCGGTTATTCTTGATTTGGCCAAACACTCTCTGGTTTGTGCATGCGTCGAACCGATAATGCATCGCTCTTTAATTGTTCCCTCGCTTGTCGTTTGAGGCGAAGATATTCCATGCTAACCTTTATTTCACGCTCGCCTTGTGCCTTCGTACATCGTTCCTTCAGCGGACAGCCTTCACAGAAAAGGCTGCGATAATGGCGAGTGGTAATTTCTTAACCACTTTCCGTGGTACTTCTGCTTTCATAACGGAATAGAAGTTTCTGTCCTGCTGCGCATGTCCACGTGTCTTCTTTTTCGTCATACAACCAATGCTCGAATTTGCTAATGTCTTGCTTCCACGCTTTGGTGTTTTCTTTGTAATAGGTATTATATATTTCTGCAGCCGTGGGAGAAAGTCTTTCCGCACTAGGCGAACAGCTCTCTTCAATGGTAGCGAACAAGGTCTGCACTTTTTCTTGCAGCTTTACCTTCTGTTTGACGACAGCTTGGCTTGGCCCCAAACAAAGGTGTAGCGGTTCACATTCGCTTCGATCTTTGTTCCATCCACGAAGTCATGTTCGAGCTTGACGTAGTTTTCATCGATGAGAAGCTGAAGTACTGAGGTATAGACAGTCTCCAGCACGTCTTTCATCCGCTCCGAGCGGAAACGGTTAATGGTGCGAAAATCCGGGCGCTGCCTAGCGGCAAGCCACATAAACATGATGTTTTCACGAACCGCTTTCGCGATTTGGCGAGAAGAGTAAATGCGCTGCGTGTAGGAAAAATGATGACTTTCATGAGCATCTTGGGGTGATAGCTATCCCGGCCACCTCCGGGATAAGCTTTCGTGAAGAGATTCATATCTAAATACATAAGAAGCCTCTCTTTATTAATGTGGTTGGGTGGTACCTCCATTTTAACAAGGGTTGGCTTCTTTTTGTTTGAGCAATTTATGAACAGGTTAAGGGTAGACGGAGCATTTAAATGATTCTGGAGAAGCGTCAGCGTTCGTTTTTGTGAAGGGATCCCAACCTTGCCTCGTTGATTCAAAGGAATCCCTGAGCAATGGCGATCGGAAGAACATTTAAATGGGCAGTCTGCTGCTTAGCCCAGATAAAAACAGGGGTGTCCCATCGTCATTTTCATGACTTTTGGGACACCCCCTTCTTAGTTTCACAAACAAGGCCTGAAACAGCCTTGTTTGATTAGAAATCTAGAAATCTACAAAGAACACACCAAACGGAGCAGTTCAAATGATTTCGGAGAAGCGACGGCGTTCGCTTTTCGATCAGGATGTCCGCGAACAATCGCGATCGCAGGAGCATTCGACTGTGCAGTGAGTATGTGATCCTAGTAATTAGGCAGCAATCCCTCTTCCGCGAGCGACATGAAGGAGTCGACGACGGCAGGGTCAAACTGCTTGCCCCGCTGCTCCGCTAAATAACGGAGCGTCGTTTCTATATTCCATATTTCCTTGTACGACCGTTTGGTAGACAATGCGTCGTAAACGTCGACAACGCTCACAATCCGCGCTTCAAGCGGAATAGCATCGCCTTTCAAGCGGTGCGGATAGCCGGTGCCGTCCCATTTTTCATGATGATGCAAAATAATGTTTTTTGCCGTTTGCAGCTCCTTCTCAAACAGTTCATCGTCCAGCTCGGCAAAAATTTTATCGACAATATCGAGACCGATAATCGGATGCATCTCGATAATGGTTCGCTCATAATCGGCTAGCGATCCGGGCTTGTACAAAATGCCTTCGGGGATGCCCGACTTGCCGATATCGTGCAAAATGCTGGAATTTGCGATTCTGGCAAGCTCAGCCTTTGAATAGCACAAATTCATTCGTTCATTGTGGCGGTCTACGAGCAAATCGGTTAGCTGCTGCACGCGCGACAGATGCGCCTCCGTCCCCGGATCGCGGATTTCGCAAGAGATCGCCAGCACTTTAAGCAACGAGCCTTGCATGCGGCTGACCCTCTCGTCATCCAAGTACATGCCTTGGTCGAGCTGTTCCAGCTCCCGGAAAACGCCGACGTAATAATATTGCCCGTCGATTTCGAATGGCGTAATCGTAATGGAGGAATGCCAAAGCTTACCGCTCCGTTTTCTGTTCGTGAATACGCCAGACCATGGCTTGCCGGAGTGAATCGCTGCTTTCATGTCGGCATGGACGCTCTGGGACGTGTAGGATGTGCGAAGGATGCCGGCTTTTTTGCCCAATATATCTTTATGCTTGTAGCCTGTAATGCTTTCGTAGGTTTCATTAACATTGAGAATTGTGTGGCTTGCATCAGTGATAATGACAGCATCGGCCAGTTTCAGAAAAGGAGCTAAAGTTTCGTTCATGCTAATCTCTCTTTCTCGCTGACGGTTAGAAGACAGCCTTCATTTTAACATAGATTAGCAGAATATCCCTTTCATTCTTTTGACAAAACATTTACATATTGATAGATTTCCCTTCACATTCTTTAGGTAAAATGAACCATACGAGAATGAAAAGACAAGCGATCATAGAGGGGATCCATGTGGAAAAGATCGGTTCCGGCCTATTAAACCGCGATTTGATTCGAGCAATTAAAGAACGATGGCAGCGCGGAGATGTTGGATTGCTGTATGTACAGCTTCGAGACGGCTGCGGCGCTTCGGCGATTGAGGCGCTTCGGCAATGGGAATCGGAGCAGGAGCGGCTTTTTTGGAAACAGCGCCTCGATAGCGAAGCGTTCTATTGGTATCATGGCAAGCCGAAGGAAGACTTGACGGAAAAAGTGTTAAAGGCAGCTATTCAATCCATGGCCGCGCCATTGAAAAAAAATATTGTCCGAATGGGCACTGCCCTGACTGCGCCCTCTATATCCGGTCGTTCGAGCCAGGCCATGATCTACCGAACAATATTGGAAGCGTTAAATTCGGCGTGGAATGCCGAGTGGAACGGGGAAGCGGCTGCCGCGAGGGATGTCGCCGCTGTTGTTCAAATCGGGAGCGAAGCGAAGGAACGCGTATACAGCAATGACGGACAGCTATACGCGATTGGCCAACTCGCCGCTCCATTTCCTTGCTTCTCATCCAAGGCTCGTGTATCCGAGGTTGCTTACATGTTCGATTCCAATTCGAAAATACAGGGGGCCATCATTGCCGATGCCGGCCGGCCGGTTGGCCTTCTAATGAAAGAAAAGCTTCACCAGCTGCTTGCCGGGCAGTTTGGCCTTCCGCTTTATTGGAATCGGGCGGTGGAGAAAATTATGGATGAGCAGCCGCTTATCGTCGATGCGGACATGCCGGTGGAGCAGGTGTCACAGTTGGCTATGGCCCGTGATTTCTCGCAGCTGTACGACGTCGTAATTATTACGAAAGAAGAGCAGTTGATTGGAGCGGCAACGATTCGTTCGATACTGGAATGCATGACAGCGATGCGCACGGAAGCTGCGCGCACCGCCAATCCGTTAACTGGGCTGCCGGGAAACGAAGGGATTCAATCGGAGCTGCAGCGAAGAATTCGAGCGAAAGAGGCGTTTGCCGTCATATACGCCGATTTGGACTACTTCAAATGGTTTAACGATTATTTCGGCTTCAGCCAAGGCGACGATCTGATTCGATATTTGGCAAATGTTTTGAGGGAGGAAATTGCGCTGCGAGGCACGGCTAACGATTTTATCGGCCATATCGGCGGCGACGATTTCATTATGGTAACGAAACGCGATTACGCAGAGCAGCTTTGCCGGCAAATGATCGCAAAATTTGACGGGGGCATTAAACAATTTTACGGCGGCGCGGAAGTGACTTCGGTGGAGGATCGGCACGGCAACCTCGTGAAGCGTGAAGGGGTTACGCTTTCGCTGTCGCTGATGATCGCGGAGCAGGACGCTGAACTGACGCCGGATCTCATATCGCGCACTTCCGCCAAGCTTAAAAAAAGAGCAAAAGCGCAGATCGGAAGCGTCTATGTAATGGAAACTATTGCGGAATCGCATCATGGAGAGGGAAGAGTGTGAATTTGGGACATCTGTGGGCATTGAGCCATCTTAGCGACAGCACAGACCAATGGGAGAAAGAAGACAGTGGCATGGGCATCATTTATTTGTCATGGCATCGGTCCGAGTCTGCTGCTGCAAACGGAATAAAGAAAAAAGGCGCGTTCCATTCGGAATGGCGGCGATACATCGAGCGAGTTACGAATCTGGAGCAAGCTTCCGGAGACCAGGCGTCTTATGTGTGGAAGTACTGGATGAACGACGATTTGTTTCTGGTCGTTAAGCTTCCGACTGTCCAGCAGAGAACGACGATGGAGCTGCGGCTGATGGAACTTGCAGGCAAGCGGCAGCATGAATGGGAGCAGCATTTTTTGGAGCAGACGATCACAGGGCGGGAAACCGGCATGCGTCTGCACGCGGGAGTATCGCTGCTGGAAGGCTGCTGGAAGAATTCTCGTTCGGATTTGTTTTATGAAGCAACGAAGAGAGCGATGCTGCACGGCCAATCGGAGGGGGCGATGATACGGAGCATGAAGCTTCGCGCCCTTGAAGAGCTCATCGAGCAGCGCTCGGTCGATCCGGTCTATCAGCCGATTATTTCGCTGCAAGGCGAGGAACGCATCATTTTCGGCTATGAGGCATTGACCAGATGCAGGACGAATAAATGGTTTGACGGTCCGCTGCAGCTGTTTACGTTTGCCGAGCAGGAAGGAATGGTGTACGCGCTCGACAGGCTGGCAAGAGAGAGATCGATCGACGGCTGCGACGGGATGCAGCAAACGCAAAAATTGTTTATTAACGTACCTGCGCATATAATGGACGATCCCAGCTTCTCGCCTGGACAAACGATGTCCTTGCTGAATAAGCGGAAGCTGTCGCCGCACAATGTCGTGTTTGAAATTACAGAGCGCAGCTCGATCGAGGATTTCGGAGCGGCCAAGAAAGTGCTGGAGCATTACCGGAAGCAAGGCTATCAGATCGCAATTGACGATGTCGGCGCAGGCTATTCTTCGCTGCAATCCATCATAGAGCTGCGCCCGGATTACATTAAAGTCGATCGCTCGATTATCGATCGAATCGACGAGGATGAGGTGAAAGCGCATATATTGCATACGCTGGTGCAGCTTGCTTTGAAGCTGAATATCGCCATTATCGCAGAAGGCATTGAGAGGGAAGAGGAGCTCGCCGCTGTTAAGGAAATTGGCGTTCATTTTGCGCAAGGCTATCTGCTTGGACGACCCGGCAAAATGGCCGGCAATATGGTATGATAGGGGGTAGAATGTTAAGGTGAGGTGTCGGAATGGACAAGTGGATGTTGATCGACGGCAACAGCATTATTTATCGGGCTTTTTTTGCGATGCCGCCATTGACGAACTCAGCAGGCTTACATACGAATGCCGTATTTGGCTTTACGACGATGCTGCTTAAGCTGCTCGCCGACGAGAAGCCGACGCACGTGCTCGTCGCTTTCGACGCGGGCAAGCAGACCTTCCGTCACGAAGGCTATACGGAGTACAAGGGCGGGCGGGAAAAAACGCCGACCGAGCTGTCGGAGCAGTTTCCAGTCCTTAAAGAATTGCTGCGTGCTTTCGGCATTGCGCAATATGAGTTGTCCGGTTATGAGGCGGATGACATTATCGGTACGATGACGAAAATGGCTGATGATGCAGGCGTTGAAGCGCTGGTCATTACCGGCGACAAAGATATGCTGCAGCTTGCTTCCGAGAAGGTAACCGTTGCGATTACGCGCAAGGGGATTACCGAGGTAGAGCATTATTCGCCTGCAGCCATTAATGAACGATACGGCCTGAAACCGCTTCAAATTATCGATTTGAAAGGGTTAATGGGCGATGCCTCCGACAATATTCCCGGCATTCCCGGCGTCGGCGAGAAAACGGCGCTTAAGCTGCTCCATGAATTCGGAACGGTGGAAAGTGTGCTTGAAAATTCAGGCAGCCTGAAGGGCAAAATGAAAGAAAAAGTCGAAGAGCATAAAGAAAGCGCGCTCATGAGCAAGAAGCTCGCGACGATTTACCGCGAGGTGCCGCTTGATAAAGGCGCAGCGGAAATCCGTTACGAAGGATATGAGGATGCGACGCTTGCCGAAGCGCTGCGCAAGCTGGAATTCAAGTCGCTGATCGAGCGTCTGGATCTCGGCGCTGCAGGCGGCAGCGGAGCGGCCGCGCCTGCCGCTGAGCTTAATATTGCGGTCATCGCTTCGGAAAAGGATGAATCGGTGCTTAATGAACTGCTTGCTGCGCTGAACGGCGGAGCGGAGCATGGCCTATATATTGAAGCAATTGGCGAAAACCCGCATCAGGCGGAAGTGCTGGGTCTTTCAGCCGCGCTTGAACATAAAGTATATGTCCTGGCTTTTGAGACGTTGAAGCAGCCGTTCGCCGAAGCATTGCGTACTTGGCTGGCTGATGCGGACAAGCCAAAGCTTGGCTTTGACATGCACAAAGCGGAGCTGGCGCTTGGCTGGCAAGACGTTGTGCTAAGGGGAACTGCTTTCGATGTGCAGTTAGCCTCCTATTTGCTCGATCCGACGGATGCGAGCTTGTCGCTGACCGGCATGTGCGAGCGGTACGGATTGCCAGGCGTGCCATCGGATGAAGCGGTATACGGCAAAGGCGCAAAGTTTAAAGTGCCGGACGCGGAGACGCTGTGTCAACATCTCGCGACGAAGGCCGATGCAGTCCGCCGTATTGCGCCGCTGCAACAAGCCGATCTGGAGAAGAGCGGCATGCACAAGCTGAATGCCGAACTGGAACAGCCGCTTGCCATCGTATTGGCGGGAATGGAACGGCAGGGCATTCAGGTGGAAATGAGCGAGCTGGAGAAGCTCGGCAGCGAGCTGGAACGCAATCTCGCGGAGATCATGAGCTCGATCTACCGGCTTGCCGGCGTAGAGTTTAATATTAATTCCACGAAGCAGCTGGGCGATATTTTGTTCGAGAAGCTTGGCTTGCCGGTATGGAAAAAGACAAAAACCGGCTATTCGACCGATGCCGAGGTGCTGGAGCGGCTCGAGCCATACCATGAAATTGTGCCGCTTATTTTGCACTATCGTTCGCTTGCGAAGCTGCAGTCAACCTACGTGGAAGGGCTGCTGAAAGAAATTCGCCAGCAGACAGGCAAAATCCATACGTACTACCGTCAAACAATCGCAGCGACGGGACGGCTGAGCAGCCAATTTCCGAATTTGCAAAATATCCCGATCCGTCTGGAGGAAGGCCGGAAAATCCGCAAAGCGTTCGTTCCGTCCGAGCCGGGCTGGTACATTCTCGCTGCGGACTATTCGCAGATCGAGCTTCGCGTGCTGGCGCATATTTCAGGCGACGAGCGCTTGAAGGAAGCTTTCATCCACGATATGGACATCCATACGAAGACCGCGATGGACGTATTCGGCGTTGCCGCGGATCAAGTTGATTCCAATATGCGGCGTTCGGCCAAAGCGGTTAACTTCGGTATTGTATACGGCATCAGCGATTTCGGCTTGTCGCAAAACCTGCATATTACACGCAAGGAAGCGGCAGCGTTCATCGAACAGTATTTCGACGTGTTTAAAGGCGTTCGCAAATATATGGACGACATCGTGGCTGAAGCGAGGGAGAAAGGCTATGTGACGACGCTGCAAGAACGCAGACGTTATTTGCCGGACATTAAAGCGTCCAACTTCAATATCCGTTCATTCGCAGAGCGGACGGCGATGAATACGCCGATCCAAGGCACGGCAGCCGATATTATTAAGCTGGCGATGGTTCACATGGACGAGACGCTCCGCGAGCGGAAGCTGAAAAGCCGCATGCTGCTTCAGGTGCATGACGAATTGGTATTCGAAGTGCCGGAGGAAGAGTTGGAGCTCATGAAGGAGCTTGTGCCGGCCGTTATGGCAGGGGCGATCAAGCTCGACGTGCCGCTCAAGGCGGATGTCAATTACGGTGTCAATTGGTATGAGGCGAAGTAAGGCGAAATCGGGCTATATCGGGTATAATGGTTGTTGAGGTGAGGAGAAATGCCTGAATTGCCAGAAGTAGAAACCGTAAAACGAACATTAATCGAGCTTGTCGCCGGCAAACGGATCCAATCCGTGACGGTCAGACTGCCGAGAATTATACAGAGACCTGCGGAGCCCGAGCAATTTGCGGCTGCGCTTGAAGGACGAACGATTCAGACGGTGGAGCGGCGCGGCAAGTTTTTGCGCATCATGCTGGATGGGCTTGTGCTCGTCTCCCATTTACGAATGGAAGGCCGGTATGGCATGTTCAATAGCGATGAGCCGATCGCGCTTCATACGCATGTGCTGTTCCATTTCGACGACGGCACCGATCTCCGATATTCGGATGTTCGCCAATTCGGAACGATGCATCTGTTCGAGCAAGGAAAGGATTTGGAGCTTCCGCCGCTGAACAAGCTTGGTCTGGAACCGCTCGACAATGCTGCATTTACGCTTGTAGCTTTCAAAGAGGCGTTGGCTAAACGCTCAACAAAAATTAAGCCGCTCCTGCTGAATCAAGAATATATCGTAGGGCTTGGCAATATTTATGTGGATGAGTCGTTGTTTGCGGCTGGCATTCATCCGGAAAGAGCTGCCAATGAATTAAAGCCTGCCGAATGGAAGAAGCTTTATGAAGCGGTCGTTGCGACGCTGGCGAGCGCGGTCGAGGCTGGGGGCTCATCCATTAAATCGTATGTGAACGGGCAAGGCGAAATGGGCATGTTTCAGCAGCAGCTGCTCGTTTACGGCAGGAAGGACGAGCCTTGTACGTCTTGTGGAAGGCCGATCGAGAAGTTTGTTGTCGGAGGCAGAGGCACGCATATTTGCAAGCATTGCCAGAAGCTTCCGCGCATTAGAGTCAAATAGAACGAATGCTTAAGGCCGCTTGATGAAGGAGAAAGGCCGTGCGCGATGCACCGTCGCCCCGCTCCCGCATATGCTATTGGTGTTACGAACAATAGGCGGATGTCTTGATTGCTGTTCCGTTACTCATTTCGGGAACGGCGGCGGACGTCCGATTGCGGGGAGGGACGCGAGTTGTTCGCGCATTTTGCATCTTTGCTGGCGCTTGCATTTGCCGTTAGTGTCGACGGTTTTGGCGTAGGCGTAACTTACGGACTGCGAAAAATTCGGATACCGGTATTTTCGGTGTTGATCATCGCGCTTTGCTCGGGGCTTATTATTTGGCTGTCGATGCAGGTAGGATCATGGATTACCGGATATTTGCCGCCTTTTGCCGCTCGGTTAATTGGCGCCGTATTGCTGGTCAGTATCGGCGTATGGGCGTTGCTGCAGCTTCGCCGGGGCAAGAAGCATCAGGAAGGAAGCGGATCGGCAGCCGAAGGAGCAGAGGGCGCCTCGGATTCCGGTTTCGACTCTGGATCCGGTTCTGCAGCAGCTGCTGAGCTTGCGCATCCGGTGCTTGTCGTGATCGTCGAAATGAAGCGGCTAGGCCTCGTGATTCAAATATTGCGGACGCCGCAAGCTGCAGACGTCGATAAATCCGGCACGATCTCGGCGTCGGAAGCTATAACGCTCGGCGTAGCCTTGTCGCTCGACGCATTCGGGGCTGGCATCGGCGCAGCAATGATCGGATTGCCGTCGCTATTGACGGCGGTCGTGATCGCAGCGGCGAGCGCGCTTTTCTTGATGAGCGGAATACGCTTTGGCTTTCGGTTCTCGAGTTGGCGCGGCATGCAGGCGCTGTCGGTGCTGCCAGGCATTTTGTTAATCGTATTAGGCATTATGAAGCTTTTTTAAACGTAAGATGATCGGGGTGAAAGCTTATGAAGATCGGTTTAACCGGCGGTATCGCAACCGGCAAAAGCACCGTGGCATCTATGTTAGTGGAGCGCGGGGCATTGCTGGTCGATGCTGATCAAGTCGCCAGAGAAGTCGTTATGCCCGGTGAACCGGCTTTAGAGGCTGTCGCCTCTAAGTTCGGACAAGCCGTCATACATAAGGAAGACGGAACGCTTGACCGCGCGGCGCTTGGCGCTATTGTATTTAAGGATAAAGAAATGCTTGCTCAGCTCGAAGGGATTCTCCACCCGGCGATTCGTGAACGAATGAAGCAGCGTATTGCCCAGTATGAAGCGGATTTCCCGAATAAGCTGATCGTTGCAGATATTCCGCTTCTGTATGAAACCGGACAGGACAAGCAATATGAAGGCGTAATGGTCGCCTATGTGCCGGAACGGATTCAGCAAGAGCGGCTGATGAAGCGCAATTCGATCTCGGCTGATGAAGCGTCTCGACGGATCGGTTTGCAAATGGATATTGAAGAAAAGAAAAGACGAGCCGAATGGGTCATCGACAACAGTGGAACGCTGGAGGATACGGAACGGCATATTGACAGCTTTATGCAGAATATGAGGCTTGTATGAGGCGGCTGCTGAAGAAAAGAGTGTTTTTGGTGCTCGTCATCGGCTTTGTTGCCGTTATGTTCTTGAACTCGGATTGGATCGCCAGATGGATGTATCCGATTCAATATAAGGAAGACATACGGGCAAGCTCTTCGAATTATAATGTCGAGCCGCATTTAGTGGCGGCGATCATTCGAGCGGAAACGAATTTTTCCAACGGCAAGGTATCCCCTAAGGGGGCGCTTGGACTGATGCAAATTATGCCGGAAACAGCGGAATGGGTCATCGACAAAGCGGGCTTCGAGGAAGTAACGCCTGAAATGCTGCAGCATCGGCCCGATGTCAGTATCGAAATCGGTACCTGGTATTTGAATTCGCTTCACAAGCAATTTGGGCAAAATAAAGTGGCAGCCATCGCTGCCTACAATGCCGGACCCGGCAATGTGCGGAAATGGCTGGACAGCGGCCGTTGGGACGGCAAAGCGGAATCGGTGAACCGGATTCCTTTCGGAGAAACGCGGCACTATGTACAACGCGTTATTTATTATTATAATAAGTACAAAGAGCTTTATCCGACGTTGTAGTACGGATTGTTTCATTTGACTGTGAAAATGGAAGAAGCTTTGGCTGTCCGCCGCTTCAGGACGGGACCAGCCAAAGCTTCTAGTTATACATGACTGATGAAATCGTTATTTTCCGGCAAGGGATTGCTCGGCGATTTGCACCAGGCGACGAGTGATGGAACCCCCGATGGAGCCCGCATCTTTAGTCAAAAGGTTACCGCCGTATCCGTCTTGCGGAAGAGCGATACCCAGTTCTTGAGCAACTTCATATTTCAGTCGATCAAGAGCTGCCGATGCTTGTGGAACAACGAGTTGGTTGCTGCTAGCCATTGTATGTGTCACCTCCTTGCGGTTGGTAAATGTATTATGTGCGTTTTACGAAACTTCATTACAGGTAAGCTATGGGAATTTATCCAATTGATCAAGAAAGGAAGTGACAGGTTATGAAATGCCCTTATTGCGACTATGCCGGCACTAAAGTGCTCGATTCGAGACCGGCCAATGAAAACAAGTCGATCCGCCGCAGACGCGAATGTGAAAAGTGCAGCCGCCGTTTTACGACCTTCGAGATGATTGAAGAAACGCCTCTGATCGTCATTAAGAAAGACGGCAGCCGCGAGGAATTCAGCCGCGATAAAATTTTGCGCGGATTGATTCGTGCTTGCGAGAAGCGTCCGGTATCGGTGGAGCGCCTTGAGGTGATCGTATCCGAGGTTGAAAAGGAGCTTCGCACGACGGCTCTTGCTGAGGTGGAAAGCCGTGATATCGGCGGGATCGTAATGGGCCAGCTTTATCCGGTTGACGAAGTGGCTTACGTCCGGTTTGCTTCGGTATATCGCCAGTTCAAAGATATCGACATGTTTATGAAGGAACTGAGCAGCCTTTTATCCAAAGATCCGCTTAACGGGAATGGACAAGGGTAGAATAGACAAGTTGGTTGGAAATATTTGAGTTGAAACCGCCTCGATGGTCAAATTGGACTGTCGAGGCGGTTTTGTGTTTAGCTGCCGTACGTAGCTGTTAGGCCGAATTTGTACTTACAGTAGCTAGAAGATTCACTTTCGCGATTGTAAGTCCAGTTTCGGTCTTACATCACGCGTTTATAGGTATAGAACAGTTATTTGTAACACTGTAAGGCCGATTTTGTCCTTACAGGTGTAGGTCGAAGTCATTTTCGTAATTGTAAGGCCAGTTTCGGTCTTACACCGTCCGATGGTGGGATAGGCAGTAGGGATTTGACAGCATCGCGATAATATATTTGGAACAAACTAGCGAAATAGGTTTATTGCGTTTGCTCGAGAACTTTGCGCGTAACGGAAGTCGTCAGCTTTCTTGGGAAAATGCGCGGCGCTTGGGCCAGAAGCCAGTTTTGCAATCCCGGTATGACAAACGTTTTGCGCTGCATGAGCGCATTATAGCCTACACGAGCTACCTTATTTGCTTGCATGAGACTCTTGGGTTTCGCGACCCGTTGTTTATCCATCTTGGCTTTTTGGAAAAAGGCTGTGCCCGTTCCTCCCGGACAAAGCGCAGTTACGCTTACGCCTGTGCCGGCGAGCTCGTTCGCGACAGCTTCCGTAAGCGAGAGGACAAAAGCTTTGGAGGCGGAATAATTGGCGCTGAGCGGACAAGCGTAGAAGGATGTCGTTGATCCGACATTCAGAATGTAGCCGTTATTTCGAGCGACCATGTCGCGTAGGAACAGCATCATTAAATGGGAAAGGGAGTGCACATTGAGCTGGAGCATATCAAGCTCCGATTGGACGTCCAGCTTATGCAGAAAACCATAAGAGCCGATTCCTGCGTTATTGATCAGCACGTCGACCTCAAGGGAGCGTCTTTTTACTTCCTCATAGAGAAGACGGGCACCATCGTATTGTGCCAAATCGACTGGTATAATGACCGTTTCCGTCCGATAACTTTCAAGCAAATAGCTGGCGACTTCATTCAGTTTCTCTTCACTTCGCGATGCGAGTATAACCTGATAACCTTCGCTGGCAAAAATTTCGGCGAATTCCTTGCCTATACCGCTCGATGCACCTGTAATAAGCACTGTTTTCATAAATAATGGCCTCCTAAGCATATATATTTAAATAACCAAATAACCGAATAACTAATTATTTAGTCATTTAATTCAAAAAGAAAGCTGCCGTGCAGCTTATTCTTCGGATTTGAGCGCTATAATTTGCTCTGAGGTGTCAAGGAATGCTTTAAGTTGGGCGATAGGGGCGACGATGTCGAGCTCATAATAAATTTCGGTTCCGATTTTGTTAGAAGCGATGAGACCTGCTTGGCGCAAAATTTTGAGGTGGTGAGAGATCGCCGATCGAGACATGGGCGACCGTTCCGTAATTTGGGCTACATTCAGTGAGTCGTGCTTCGTTAACATCATAATAATATCTTGACGAACCGGATCGGCCAGCGCGAGAAAAACAGGACTGCATTCCCTTAGCTGTTGATGAACTTGTAGCTCTAGTGCGGTTGTATCCGGCTTTTCCATGACGTTCACTCCAATGTGGCGAAATAACTAAGTATTTAGTTTCTTGAGTTGATTGTATATTTCTGGTTGGGTAACGTCAAGAGGGTCTTGCGGAAATGGGGTGCGTGCAAAGGTGGAAATCCTAATATTGACAGGAGTACTCGTCCATGCTAACATCTAATCTATCGTTATATTAGGGGCCTTAGCTCAGCTGGGAGAGCGCATCTAGGTGGTTACACTACCATGAAACACCCCTGAAGAATTGTATGCGACGTGGGACGTAAATAAAAAGCATATGGGGCTATAGTTTAGGGGGAAAACAGGTCGCTGGCAGCGATCAGTCGGCGGTTCGATTCCGCCTAGCTCCACCAACACTTGTAACACAAACGGCAGAAATGTCGTTTTTTTTGTTTTCATGAAATACTATTAGTACTCTTTCGTTGTAAATAATTAGTAATTGGTGGTATCGTAGGGGATATCGACTTAGTTTTGTTAAAAATGAGAGGTAGAAAATTATGTATAAAGTAGGATTGAAATACAATTAATTTCGAAATATTATGGAGTGAATGAAATCCTTTTACTAGCTTTACAGTTTTCTAGAGTAAAAAATAGGAGGTACGCATTACAATGAACCTGCAAATTATGCCGCAACAATGGAAGAAAATCGGAATTGCTTGTTTGGTGGCAGTTATCTTTATCGTTTCCCTGTTAATGGGAGGGCTGTCTGCTCCTCCGTTGGTAGCAAGTGCTGCCGACGCTCAACCTGCTGGAATAGAGATTGAGCTGAAGCAGGGCAGCGATACGGCTTTAGTGAATGGCAAAAAAATAAAGGTGCAAGGTATGTATGAAACAAAAGGCGTCACAATGATACCGGTTAGAGCGCTAATGATCGCGTTCGATCTGGAAATTCAATTTTTCAATAGTGCCCATGAAAAGTCTTTCACATTGAATAGCAAATCGTATCGGGATTACAGTGCTTTAGTAAAACTTGGCGCGCTGGAAGCTCAAGTTGGCGGAAAAGTCGTAAAACTGCCTCAGCCGGCGGTAGAGAAGCAAGGCTCATTAATGGTTCCGTTGCGGGTATTTGCCGAATCCCTTGAGGCCGTAGTGAAGTTTGACAGCAAGACTAAGACGATTCGTATTACGAGAGCGGCTGATATTCTGGTCGACGGCAAGAATCGTATAGGCAGCAGTAAGGATAGCTGGTCGATCGCGGCACCGCTTTATAACCCGAGTGAACCGACCGCCGCAAGTTGGTTTGGATTCGAGACCCATCCGGGAGTCTGGAACTGGAGTGGATCGCTAAATGCGAATCCAAACGCTAGTTTCATTGTTACGATATGGACGGATGACGGCGGGAAGCCATTGACGGATGATGAAGCGTTGGAGCAACTGAAGAAGCAAATCCATACGTCCTGGTTTACGGTTAAGAAGCGGACGTTGAAGACGAACGACGGTCATTTCGTCGGTTTTGTGGCCGGCCATAATGAACCATTCTCCGTCACGTACTCCCAATTCTGGATCCTCCGCTTGCCGGAGAAGACATACTATATCGAGATCTATATTGGCAATGGTTCGTTGGCAAAGCATGAATGGGTAGCGGATCAACTGCTCCCGACTTTCCGCGCGTCTTTCGATGAGAAGGATGTCAACAGTAAGGATGTTACCTTGCTCAAGCAATAAGCAACGAATTAATAAACACCTTCAAGTAAGTCCCCTTCCTGATGGAGTGGTGACCTATTTGGAGGTGTTTGTACGTATAGGCGTTCTAATCGCAACAGCATATCACCGTACTTCTGAGCTGTTTCTTTGTGGATACTTGGCAGTACATGACTGTAAGTATCAAGGGTAATCCTGATATCCGCTTGTGTTTCTTCAACACCGGAAAACGATGACAGATCTTATGTAACACCCGGGGGCGTTTGGACAACTTCTAGGGAGATAACTATAAAATCCGCATTGTCCTATCATGTATGCCCATGCATACCGTGATAAATTACATAAAATGAAGGGAATTATCGCTAGGTGTATTGAATTCATGGAGAAAGGGTGTCTTGTATGCAATGTACTAAATCTCATCCTAAATCTCATCCTAAATCTCATCCTAAATCTCATCCTAAGAGACGTTTGAAAAAGAAGTTAAAATATTTGAAATGTAAAAAGAATATCAAAGTGAAAAAGAAAATCATTTGCTTGAAAAAGAAGAAGGTTGTTAAAGTAACTTGCCCTCCTCCTAAGATTATTGTTAATGCACCTGCCGGACCAATGGGATTAGTTGGGGAAAGAGGGCTAGTAGGTCCGATAGGTCCAGTAGGTCCAGTAGGTCCAGTAGGTCCGATAGGTCCATTAGGTCCAGTAGGTCCGATCGGGCCTGCTGGCGTGGGAGCAACGGGAGCAACAGGTGCAACAGGTGCAACAGGTGCGACAGGTCCGGGTGTAGGAGCAACCGGAGCAACTGGAGCAACCGGAGCAACCGGAGCAACTGGTGGAATTGGTGCAACTGGAGAAACAGGGGAAAGAGGAGAGCCTGGCCCCCCAGGAGCTGACGGAGCGGAAGGACCTCCTGGCCTCCAAGGTCCCCAAGGACTCCAAGGAGTCCCGGGAGTTCAAGGAGTTCAAGGAGTTCCTGGAGTTGACGGAGCGGAAGGACCTCCTGGCCCCCAAGGTCCCCAAGGATTCCAAGGAATTCCAGGACCTCCAGGAGTTCCTGGAATCGAAGGCCAAATTGGACCTCCTGGAATTCCTGGAATTCCAGGACCCCCGGGAATTCCAGGAATTCCAGGACCCGAAGGAGCACGTGGAGAAGATGGAATTCCAGGGCCTATTGGACCAACAGGAGCAACAGGCCCTGGTTCAATCATTCCATTTGCATCAGGGATTCCGGTTATCCTGGAGTCTGATCTTCTTGGAGCCTTAACTATTACTGGACTTGTTGGTTTCGGCAGCTCTGCAACCAATGTGAACGTACTAGGAGGTCCAATTGATATTACAGGAGCAGGGGCAGAAATTCATGATTTCGCGTTCTCCGTTCCTCGTGATGGCAGTGTTACTTCGATTGCGGCCTATTTTAGCACTACAACAGCTCTGGCACTTGGATCATCATCGATATTGATTACAGCACAATTATATGAATCAACTACTCCAAATAACGTCTTTAATCCGATTCAGGAGGCTGTTGTGACACTGGCTCCTACACTTACAGGTTCTCTTCCACTTGGTACAGTTATCCATGGTATCACACGTGATCTGTCAATCCCGGTAACTCCAGAAACTCGCATATTAATGGTTTTTTCTGCACAAAGTGTAGGGGCAAATCCAATTTTTACTGCCGTAGCAGGTTATGCCAGCGCCGGAATTACCCTCTAGAATATGACGGGAAGAGGTGTTTGATATGGGATGTCCTAGACTTTATCCTAGGCCGTGTTGTAAACCGTGTCCTAAGCCTAAATCTAAGCCTAAATCTAAGCCTAAATCTAAGCCGTGTTCTAAAAAACATTGGAAAAATAAGTTAAAGCGCTTGAAATACTGCAAAAAGAAAATCATCAAAAGAAATAAGGAGTGCAGAATCCCCAGACATCCCAAGAAGGTCAGATTAAGACGTTCTGGTGTTATCATTCCATTTGCTTCAGGTACTCCGGTTACTATGGAGTCTGAAATTCCTGGAGCTTTGTCTGTTACTGGGCTTGTTGGTTTTGGTAATTCCTGTGCTAATAAGAACGTATTAGGCGGACCGATTGATATTACAGGTGCCGGAGGAGCGCTTCGCGACTTCGCATTCTCCGTTCCTCAGAAGGGAAGCATTACTTCGATTGCTGCTTATTTTAGCACTACGACAGCATTGGCGCTCGGATCATCATCGGTATTGATTACAGCACAATTGTATGCATCATCTATTCCAGATAACATCTTTACTCCAATTCCAGAAGCTGTTGTGACACTAGCTCCAACACTTACCGGTACGCTTCCACTTGGTACCATTGCCCATGGCATTAAGAGCGGACTGTGTATACCTGTAACTCCAGAAACTCGTTTATTAATGGTGTTCTCTGCAAAAAGCGTTGGAGACATTCCGATTGTTACGTGTGTATCAGGCTATGCCAGCGCCGGTATTATGATCTAATTTTTATTCTGCCATATTTACTTTATCGGATCCCTTATCTGCTTTGGCTTGATCCAGAGTCGTGGGGGATTTTTTTATTGCGGGTGGTTTAATGGAGCGCTCGCTTCGGCTGCTGTTGTCGAGCTCGAGTCGATCGTTGAGTAGGCAGGCCTCCAGGTTCACTCTTTTTGAACAAAAATGGACGGTTGCGCCGAGCAAGCTTTTCGGTAGCGTGTGTTCGCTTCTTATCATTTTCTGTTTTATTTACTACATGCAAGCGTTTTTCCAAATATGCCTTATTAGACAATATAGTACGGTCGTTTGGTCGGAACTGCCGGGCGATTTCATTATGCTGGTAAGCCTTGGAATACTCGCCGATTTGATCATAACAAACGCAAAGCTGCAAATGGGGCAGCCATGTGGAGCAAGCGACGTTATGGAATCCCATTTTCTTTTCCGGAAGGATCACGTTGGTAGCGAGATTATACCAAAAAATAGCTGTTTGGATTTCACGATTGTGTAAAAAGTGATAGCCTACACGGCAGCAATACTCTGCACGAGGAGTATCGTATTGAAACGATCTTAACGAGCATTCCAGCTCTTTCTCGTGGTTTCCCAGTTGGTGGTAGCAATCAGCCATTTTGCCGCAAGAGGATATGTTATCCTCGATCCAGCCCTGCTTTGTAGTAAGAAATTTTTCGTAAAAATCAATTGCCCGTTCGTACTGTTTATGGTCAAGAAGCTCGTTGGCAAAATAATAAAGATCCCGTACAGTAAATTGTTCACCGTTCGAAAAACGTTTTTCGTAAATATTTAGATTTCTGTCGTTGTCATGATGAATGCTGCTGTGCGTCACTGCTATATCGCTATGATAAATATTACCCCATACTCCCAGGTATTCGTGGACGGCACCGAACCAGCGATATTGGTTGGCTCTTTTGACCAAGCGGTTGCGTGTGACACTGGACGATACTTCGCCGAATTCATCGAATGCCAAATGGTAATCCATTGTTACGGAATCCACGCTAGCATCAAGCGTTGCTTTCAGTGCAATAAGCTTATCGAGATTGTCTTTCGTTAATACATCATCTGCGTCCAGCCAAAAAATATATTCTTTTGTCGCCAAGCTGAATGCATAATTTCGAGCAGCCGCAAAATCATCAATCCACTGAAAGTCGTAAAGGCGCGCATGAAAGGGCTCGACAATCGATTTTGTTCTGTCCGTCGATCCGGTATCGACAATTATAACTTCATCTACAGCTTCAGCCACTGAAGACAAGCAGCTTCCAATCGTATCCTCTTCATTTTTTACGATCATGCAAAGGCTGATGGTGATCAAATTGTCTCCCTCCTGATGTGAAGCAGAAGCCAAAATCTTTGATCTCATTGCAGATTATGCTCCTTGAACTGAAATGTACACATAAATAACATGGATGGGCGGAGTGATGCTAGCCCAAAAATTAGCCCCCAAAATGCACATCAATATGCTTCTAACATATAAATAATTCGACAGAATTTACATGTTGGGAGTTGAATTGTTATCCAAACACCTATACAGCTACTGAACGAACAGCCGTTTATCGGCTGCTATCCTTCAGCTCTTCAATCCGAAGCCTGTCAATCCTTGATTAAGATGGCGCGTGGACAGTTAACACCGGCAACAGTGGTCGGAAAATCAGGGCTAGAATATTCTCAAATACGAATTTCAAACTTGGCTTGGTTTCACCATCATCAAAATGAATTTGTACAAAGCGTATGTAATCAGGTAGCAGAAATTGTTGAGCAGCCCATTCATTATGCAAGTAAATTGCAAGTAGCTCATTATGGAGTAGGCGGTAAGTTTGAACCTCATTTGGATTGTTTTGATATAGAGAGAGAATCAAACAAAGTAATACTTGAGCAGTCAGGTCAACGGTTATACACTGCGCTCTTTTATCTAAATGATGTTGTCTCTGGAGGAGAAACTTATTTTCCGCATTTAAATATAGAAGTTACTCCAACAACGGGGACACTATTGATTTTTGAAAACTGCCAGCCAGGTACATCCATTCCTGACCAGCGATCGTTACACGGATCAAAAGTTTTGCAGGTTGGGGAAAAGTGGATTGGCACACTTTGGTTTTGCGATCGACCACAATATCAAGTATGAGCTCCTAATCATGGGGCTTCTAAAGAAAGATCCCAAACTAAAGGACGGATCAATACAGAGTTACAGATATCCAAAGTATCGTTGCTTTGAGAAAGGCGCTCGGAAATTCGCTGAATTCTTAAATAATGGGTGTTAAACTAATAAGCTCGGGAAAGCGCATCGCTGGCAGCGATGTGGTCGGGGTTCGATCCCCCTGGGCTCCACCAAATTGTAAACACAACGCAACCTTAGGTTGCGTTGTGTTTACAATTTGGTGGAATGTCTAGGGGGCGATAAACCCCTAAAATTGGGGTTCGCCCGCGCGGACGAAATGAATGGTAAGCATCGAAGAACAACATCAAGTGCAGGAGCACGGCATCTGAATCTACCGCTAAAAGTCCTATCGAGTTAGCTTCGTCCGTCAGGTCCGACTGGCGGGAGGGCTGTTGGGCTGCGTTTTTCATTTGTCGGATAGCCTGCAGGAAGATGCACCTCTATTGGTTCGTTGCCCAAATTATAGAAAGTTTATTGTTGAAAAACGGATAACTTAAGTAATATATTTAATAGGTGTTGGATCAGGATTAGGGGGATGGGTAAGTTGAAACGATATCGTTTTACAAAGGCAATCTTGATTTTTTTGATGCTGCTAGGATCGGTTGTCATTTGGAATCGTCCAAGCGATGCAAGTGTCATTCCGGTACCTTCGGCTAATGGACAAGTAGTAGTTTCTGCATTTGAAAACGGGGAGTGGGTTGAGCAAGGTTCACTTTCATCAGTTCGTTTCCGTACAGACGCTGTAATTAAACCTGTTTGAAACGGACAAGCCCGCTGCCATAAAATTAGTGAAAAAGGGCGGAGGAAAGTCGCATCTTGATTCTGTCTTTCTTGGAACACAGTCTCCGAACGATGTTAACGGTGATACGGATTTTGCAGTCGGAAAGCTCGCATTGACAGATCAGGATTTGATCAACGTTGAAGAGACAGGGATGATTTTGAAATTCCCCGCTGGTCATTTAACCAATAGCTTGACCATCGCTGCAAGGATTGAGCCTGAAGCGATTGGTAAAACTCCTTTTCATTTTCTGCCAGCAACAATTACTCGGAAATAGATATGGGCTCGGAGTTCTATACTTATCGTCTAAACTCTTCGACCGGGAATTTAGTTATAGACGGGCAGTTAACGGAGATTGCTTCGAGGCAGCCGTTTTTTAAAGAATACTCGATTCCTACCACGGGTCACCCCGAAGGTTATACCTATGGCTGGGTATGGAATGATGATACGAACTTATATGTAGTCATCGATTTTACACCAGACAACACCATGGATGGCGATGCCGACTATTCGAAAGTTTATGTAAAGACTTCTTCCGGCGTAAAAGAGTATAAGGCTTCAGTACCCGAGACGACTTGGGGGCGGCCGTTTTTTATTTATACGGACAAGGTTGCCTATCAGCACAAAGTGTACGAGTATCAAATTCCTTTAGATGATATTGGAATTGCGGACAATCAGACGGAGCTCGATTTGGCTTTTGAAGCTTATGGAACAGCAGCGATCAGCGCAAGCGCCTCCGATAATGACAATCATGCAGGAGTAGACGGCAGAGATTTCTTTTTGACGTGGTCAATAAAAGCTGCCGACGACGAAGGAATTTGTCAGCCTGGACCGCTATAAGGATATTGGAAGTGTGGATTCGGCTTATCTTGAAGATGTGCGTTTGATGGTCAAGCTTAATATTATGACAGGAACAAGCGAGGATACCTTTAATCCGAAGGGCGAGTTAACACGCGCACAAGCGGCGGTCTTATTCATAAGACTGCTGCAAGCATTAGGATCCATTGAATAGAAAAGGTTTATTGGCAAAGCCTGTTTGAGCAGTGAAACATCTGCTCAGGCAGGTTTTGTTTATTTCAATGGTAATGAATCCGACCACGGCGGTAGAGAACATAGCTGGAACGAATGATCACATTTATGTGCATATTGCACATAAATATGCTATGCTTTATATGTGCAATATGCACATAAATGTGATGAAGGAGAGGCTGATAAACGATGAAGGCAGCGATTGTAAAGGAATTGGGGGCAATCCCTGTGTTTGATCAATTTGATTCACCAGTCGCAACAGACGCTCATGTTTTGGTTAATGTTTCGGCAGCAGCCTTAAGTAAGCTTAGCAAGTTTCGTTCAATGGGCATGCACTACTCATCAGAGATTAACTTTCCAATCATAGCAGGCGCAGACGGCGTAGGGACTTTGGAAGATGGCTCTCGCGTATACTTTGCTCTCCCTACTGCACCTTATGGCAGTTTGGCGGAGCAAACAATCGTCAACGAAAAAATGATCATCCGTTTACCAGATGGCATTGACGATGTCACAGCCGCTGCTATCGCTAATCCAGCTATGTCGTCTTGGGCTGCTTTGGTATATCGGGCTCGTTTCAGACCTGGCCAAACTGTTCTGATTAATGGCGCCACTGGGGCATCCGGCAGCTTAGCTGTTCAGATAGCCAAGTACCTGGGAGCTAAAAAAATCATTGTGACCGGACGTAACGAATCAAAATTGCGATTACTGGAGGCTGATGAAGTCGTTTCGTTCGATATGACAGTCGATGGCGGCGTTAAAGCGTTTCAGGACGCCTTAAATTCAGTTATTTCCGGAGGTGTTGACGTAATTTTGGATTACCTTTGGGGTGATAGCGCCTTCGCAATTCTTTCAGCGATCGCCCAGATTGGCGCAAATCAGACAACTCGCTTTGTTAGTATCGGAACATCGTCGGGGCAAGAAACGATCAGTGTCCCTTCATCGATCCTTCGAGCGTCATCAATTGAACTGCTAGGCAGCGGTGGCAGGAGTGTTTCACAGGCTGATATGCTTTCATCTGCTAAAAGTGTTTTTGAAATGGCCGCAGAGGGGAAAATCAAAATTGCTGTAGCGGAGTTCGCTTTAAAAGATATTGAAGCTGCCTGGACTGCGCCCTTGACTCCCAGACCCGTAATAAAGGTATAATATTGAACATGGAAGAACAAATTTTTAAAGCGCTAATTGATTTAATTTCTATTATTAATCGGCCGGATCGTGATAAGAAAATGATTGCCAGTGCCGGAGTTCATTTGGAAACAGCTGCCTTTCGTGTTTTGGTTGGTATCGGTCACCTTCAATCGACCAGCGTTGGTGATTTGGCCGACATGATGGGGAAAAATTACTCGAGTGTCAGTCGACAAATTGATAAGCTAGAGGCGGCAGGATTGGTGCAAACTTATCCATCAAGCGAAGATTCTCGCGTTCGCTTGTCTGAATTGACCTCTTACGGGAAGGAAATCCACTCCATGATTAATCTCACCCGTCAGCGCATTATGCGTGAAGCAATGGGTGATTGGACACCGGGTGAAAAAACCGGCTTATTGAACAATTTGAGGCGTTTGTCCGATTCGTTAAACAAATTTGAATAGCCAAAGAATCAAGCCGGGCTGGAGTGGTCGGTTTCAAACGGCAGAGATGCCGTTTTTTTATGTTTGGAAATATAAAATGTTGATTGGAGGTAAAGGTACGCAGTTCATCATGGACTGCGTTTTTATTTTTGCTTTGCACTCGTTTCAAAGCTAATTCGGCACTGTTCTACTTCATCGTCGCGGGGATGTCAGCATAGCCATACCCTTCGTTCAATAGAATTTGACCGTCTTTAACGATGACGAGAACGGCGCCCGCCAGCTGATCTTTTACTTCAGGCTGCTGGAAAAAACCGCCTTGCGAATGCTTCGACATTCTCCTTGTCTAATGGGGCGGCTGAAGGGCGCGCTTGGGGTGCTGCCGATACGAGGACAGACGGGATACAAAGTACGAGTGCGAGAATAAGAAACATTCGGGTTTGAATCCGAAATCCGTAGGAGAATGCGATTCGTGAGGCGTTCCCGTATTTCTTTTGCGTGATCGCGCAACCTGCTATTGTGTTCCCTAGCAAATTGAATTAAAATCCAATTTAGGTTTATATGTTTAAAAACTTAAACATGACATTTGTTCATTCTATTTGAGCTTCTTGCTAAAGGGGCTATACCATCAATTATACAGAAGGTATTCCCACTGTCCGACGCAACGGCCGCTCTCGCACTTTTTGAAAAAGGGGGAGGCACGGGGGAAATATTGTTAAAACCTAGTATAGGAGGTTCTTATCATTGAAGCTCCAACGATTGCTGGGTATCACCATGCTTCTGCTCAGCCGCAAGCGATTGGGAGCCCAAGAACTGGCCGAGCGGTTTGAGGTTTCGCTGCGTACGATTTACAGAGATATCGAGGCGATCAATGCCGCAGGTATCCCCATTGCGTCTTATGCGGGGGCGGACGGCGGCTACGAGATTATGGACGATTTTCGCATAGAAAGACAGATCGTTACCCTAGATGATCTATCGTCGATAGTAACGGCCCTAAAAGGCATGCAGTCAACTCTGCAGGATGGGCAAATAGATCATCTGCTGGCCAAGATTAGCGCGTTGATTGCCAAAAATGAGCAACAACGAATGGAAGAGGCGGGGGAACAGCTGATTATAGGTTTGAGCCCGTGGACGAGGGTGGAGGCGGACAAGGACAAGCTGGCTGAGCTTCGTCTGGCTGCCAAAAACAGGAACGCAGTCTGGCTTACATACTCCAATTCCGAAGGAGAAACGGGGGAGAGAACCGTTGAGCCGATAGGGCTTGCCTGGAAAGGAAGCGCGTGGTACTTATACGCCTACTGCCGTCTAAGAAAGGATTGCCGAACATTCAAGCTGTCCCGCATTCATAAACTCCGTGTCGATATGGAAATATTCCCGCGCCGGAAGGAGCGTCTGGAAGATCTGGATGCCAGATGGGGACAGCGGGACATACAGTCATACATAACGATGGTGCTTCGATTTCATCCGCGAGTTAGAGTGCGGGTTGAAGAGTTCTTTGGCCCGGAACAAATGACGGTGGAGGAGGACGGATCGCTGCTGGTCCGGTCAGAGTTTCCGGAGGATAATTGGCTCTACGGAATGCTGCTTAGTTATGGGCCGGATCTGTGCGTGCTTGCGCCGAAGTCTCTTGCCGATGAGATCAGCGGCCAAGCCAGGCGAATTGTTGAATTGTACAAGTAATTCAACTCGGCAAACTCTGCTGACAATACGTTGTCAGTGGACCTCGTTCATACTAAGTCTGTCGGGCAAATCCCATGCCTTATAAAATCGACTAGGAGGCTGTCATTATGTACACATCGTTGCAAAGTTTTATAACAGATTACACTTACCAGGCGGAGGGCACGCAGAAGCTGCTGAACCTTTTGACTGACGCATCTTTGGATCAGGAGGTGTTGCCCGGTTACCGGACGCTCGGAAGACTGGCCTGGCATATCGTGACCACGGTTCCAGAGATGCTTCACCGCACAGGGCTGCAGTTTGATGGACCTGATCCATATACCGAGCCGCCTGCATCGGCCGCCGATGTTGCCGAAGCCTACCGGATAGCCGTACTATCCATGCTGGAAGCGATCCGTACGCAATGGACGGATGAAAATTTGCAACAGGAGGTCAACCTGTACGGGGAACCTTGGAAAAACGGATTTACATTGAGCGTTTTTCTGATGCACGAGGTTCACCATCGCGGTCAAATGACAGTTTTGATGCGGCAAGCCGGTTTAACGATACCCGGGATTTTTGGTCCTGCCAAAGAGGAATGGGCCGCCATGGGGATGGAAGCTCCCGTTGTTTGATGATTACCCCAAAAAACGCAAGTTCCAGGGCTGGACCAGCCTTAGAACTTGCGTTTTTTTTTCGCTATCCAGCAGGATAGCAGTATGTGAACGGAATGCTACTTCTCAAAAAACTCTTTCGCATATTGTGCAATGCCGTGAGCGCCAGCAAGGCCGCCATTAACAAGCTCAACGGCCATAAAATGTTCGTCCGAAACTTCAAACGGCGCTTCTATGCCATATTGACTCGCTTTTTTGTAACCGAACTTCGGATAATACTTGTCATGTCCCAATACAACGGAACCCTTGTAACCAAGCTGCACAGCAATGCTGTGGCCTTCCATAATCAGCTTCGTTCCAATACCTTTACCATGCATTTCCGGTAATACAGCGACAGGTCCAAGAGCGATCAGAGTTTGATCACCCACTATTAATTGTGTAAAAAGAATATGGCCCGCAACTTTACCCTCGTATTCAGCCACAAGAGACAACTCAGGTATATAATTCGACGAACTTCTCAGCCTGTTCACCAAATTTTGCTCGTCATGATCGGAATACTCAGCTTCTTCAAACGCTTTTTGTACGACATGATAGATTGCGTTAAAGTCTTCAGCTTTTTCTTGTCTAATTATAATATTCATTGGTTTTACCTCCCGGTATTGACTTATGGGACACCCCCTTCGTTTTTACGATTACCGGATATGCGGAGTCGTTTCTCGAATAAGCGGCTTTGTGAAAATATGCGACACTTGATAGGGCTGCGAAGGGTCGTCGATGCGGGACAGCAGCATTTCCGCCGCCTTTACGCCCATTTCATTGCTGTAAATATGAACGGTCGTCAGATGCGGCTCAACGATGCTGGATTCCGGCCCGTTATCGAAGCCGCAAATCGCCACATCATGAGGGATAGCGATATTGTTGTTCTTCAGCGCCTTCATAAAGCTGACGGCAATGTAATCATTGGCGCAAATAAAAGCGGAAGGCAGCGCTTTAATCGTTTGAAGGCGTTCATCCAGCCAGTTGGGCTTCGAGAAGAAGAGGCGATCCTCCTCGACGATACATTGCTCGAGATTGAGCGTGATGCCGGATTCTATAAGCGCCCGGTTAAAGCCAACCCAACGTTCGTTAAAGCTGAGACAATGGTTGTAATCGCCGATGAAGCCGAAGCTGGAATAGCCGCTGTCGATTAGCTTCTTTGTCAGTTGATAGGTGCTGTGCTGATTTTCCATCAGCAGAATGTCCGCTTTAAAATCCGGATAACTAACCGATGAGGCGCAATCGATAAATATCGTCGGCACGCCAAGACTTGTAATGAGTTCACTGTAAGCCATGTCGAACAGCTCAATGCAAATAATGCCGTCGACTTTGGAAGCGTCGAAGTTGTTAGGAAGCGTAAGAGACGCCTGGTCGACATCCCGGATAATATGAAAGCTCAAGTTATAGTTTTCCGAGCTGATCCGTTTCTCCAGGCCGCTGATTAATGCCGAACCGAAATGAGAGGTATTTGGAAGATTCGCGGTTAATAAGGCGATATTCCCGGATTGCTTGGATATCATTTGCTCGCTTTCCAAATATGCAAATTGTTTATACTTCAATTCAATCGCTTTCTTAATGACCTTGCTGCGCGTTTCCTCCGGAATCGTGCTCGTTCCGTTTAACGCCTTTGAGGCGGTATTTCTGGATATGCCAAGCGCATCCGCGATGTCTTGGATCGTTACTTTTTCCTTTGCCATGTATGTAAAAACCACCTCTAGCTAACGATATTTGATGTGAATCTTCTACATTCCAATTATTCCTAATGATAATTCAAATATATAATAGTTTGTTACAAATAGCAATGACGTTTTTACATTTGCACAAATGGTTTGAAGAGGATAGTCGGCATTGAAATTCGAAGTTAAATGTGCAAATACATCGATTTTGTCACCTGATTTGTAAAGCTGCTGTACAAAAAGAACCGAGAAAACAATCAAAAAATGCGCTAAAAACACGTTCAATGCCGCTTTTTGCACATTCCATATTCACAAATGCACTATTTTATGAACAATCGAAATAAACAAATGCACAAAAATATTTTTACAAAATGTATTGACGGTTACATTTGGTTTTGTTAAATTGTAAATGCGGAAAGGGGCAATGCACAAGAATGTAAGCCCTTACTGCACAGCACCTAACGATATTTTGTAGACGGATGGAGGAATAGGCGTGGCTAACACAATAGATGCTGATCATGCGAATGCGCCCGTTAGATCCGGCAGCTCATTCATGGATGATTTGAAAAAACATTACTTTCTTTATTTGCTGCTCGCGCCGGCACTGGTACTGACGATTATTTTTAAATACGGTCCGATGTACGGAGCCGTCATTGCTTTTAAAGATTTTAGCCCCATCAAAGGAATTTTAGGAAGCGATTGGATCGGGCTGTACAATTTCGAGAAGTTTCTGTCATCGCCGAATTTTGACGTTATTTTTATGAACACGCTTAAGCTTAGCTTTTTTGGCCTTTTACTAAGCTTCCCTATCCCGATTTTGCTAGCGCTTATGCTGAATCAGGTTCGCCATACCGCGATAAAGAAGAACATTCAATTGTTCCTCTATGCGCCGAATTTTATTTCGGTTGTCGTGGTCGTCGGGATGCTGTTTATTTTTCTTTCGCCGACAGGGCCTATCAACCAGATCGTCACCATGATGACAGGCGAACCGATAATGTTTATGTCACGGTCGGAATATTTCAGAGGCATCTACATTTTATCCGACATTTGGACGGGCGCGGGCTGGGCATCCATTATTTATGTGGCTGCGCTCGCTAATGTAGATCCCGAGCTGCATCATGCCGCGAATTTGGACGGAGCGAACCTGCTCCAGCGCATTCGGCATATCGATTTGCCGACCATTCGTCCGATCATGGCCATCGTGTTCATTCTTGCGGCCGGCGGCATTATGTCCATCGGATTCGAGAAAGCGTATTTGATGCAAACGGCGATGAATCTTCCGACATCTGAAATTATCCCTACTTACGTGTACAAAATTGGTTTGCAGTCAGGCGATTATGCTTATTCTTCTGCGGTAGGATTGTTCAATTCGGTCATTAACGTCATTATGCTCGTTGCGGTCAACTTTATTGTAAAAAGGCTGAACGAGGGCGACGGTCTTTATTAGGAAAGGAGAAACAGGCATGACAATTAAGCATTCCGGGTTTGATCGGTTTTTGCTCTTTATAAACGGCGTTTTTCTAACCATTGCCGTACTGCTCGTCGTTGTTCCGCTGTTCTATGTCGTGGTGGCCTCCTTCCTGGATCCATCCGTACTGCTAAGCCGCGGCTTGTCCTTCCGGTTCTCCGACTGGTCTGCGGAAGGGTACAGAATGATTCTAACGAATCCGGCCATGCTAAGAGGCTTTGGCAATTCGATCCTTTATTCAGTCAGCTTCGCGGCCCTTACCGTTATAGTCTCGATTTGCGCAGGCTATGCGCTTTCTGACAATCGCTTGAAGGGAAAAGGGCTGTTTATGACGCTGTTTATTATTACGATGTTTTTCGGCGGCGGACTGGTGCCTACGTATCTGCTTGTGAAAAATTTGGGCCTGCTCAATACGATTTGGGCCGTCATCATTCCGGGAGCCGTCAACGTTTGGAACATCATTTTGTCCAGAACCTTCTTTAAAGGGGTGCCTCTTGAACTGAAGGAAGCGGCTAACGTTGACGGAGCGACCGAGATGAGAATCTTTCTGCAGGTTGTTCTGCCGTTGTCAAAGCCGATTGTATTTGTCCTTGCCCTTTACGCATTTGTCGGACAGTGGAACGCATACTTCGATGCCATGATCTATCTGGACAATACGAGCCTGCATCCGCTTCAGCTGGTGCTCCGTTCCATCCTTATTCAGAATCAGGTCGAGCCGGGCATGATCAGCGATCAGCTTGCTGCGGCCGAGCTGAAGAGGCTGTCGGAAATTATTAAATATGCAGCGATTGTCATATCGAGCTTGCCGCTGATCGTGATGTACCCGTTCTTCCAAAAATATTTTGAGAAAGGTGTTATGGTCGGTTCTTTAAAATAAAATCGGCCTTCACATAGATTTGACCAAATAAAGAGATAGAAATCATTCCTTTTTACGACTATTAGGAGGTCTTATGCGATGAAAAAAATGATCAAATCGAAGAAGTTTGTGTCCAAATCGGCGACCCTTTCCGTTCTAGCGGCAACGGTGCTGCTCTCTGCCTGCAGCGGTAACGGCGGCGGAAGCGCGGCGAGCGAGAAACAGGATCCGAATGGTAAAGTAACGCTCAATTTCATTACAAGAAGCTCTGCGATTGCGCCTGCTGAACCGAACGACAAGCTGATTAACCAGCGGCTTGAAGAAAAGACCAACGTTCATATCAATTGGAAAAACTTCACGAACGATGTGTTTGTTGAGAAGAGAAATCTGGCAGTAGCGAGCGGCGATTTGCCGGATGCGATTTTTAACGCGGACTACAGCGACTATGAGCTGTTGAAGCTTGCAAAGGACGGAACGATCATTTCGCTGAATGATTTGATCGAGCAATATATGCCGAATTTCAAGAAGGTGCTGGAGGCTGCGCCTGAATATAAGAGCATGATTACTGCGCCGGACGGCAATATTTACGCGTTCCCTTGGATCGAAGAGCTCGGCAACGGCAAAGAACGCATTCAAGCTGTAGACAGCATGCCGTGGATCAATGTGGAATGGCTGAACAAGCTTGGCTTAAAGATGCCGACAACGACGGAAGAATTGAAACAAGTGCTGATCGCGTTTAAAACACAGGATCCGAACGGCAACGGCCAAGCGGATGAAATTCCGCTTTCCTTCATTAATAAGCCTGGAGCGGAAGATTTGGCTTTCCTGTTTGCTTCCTTTGGCCTGGGCGAAAATCCCGATCATGCGGTCGTTTCCAACGACGGCAAAGTTATTTTTACCGCTGCGGAAGAGGGATATAAAAATGCGGTTCAGTTTATTAGCGAGCTGTCCAAAGAGGGTCTGATCGACATTGAAGCGTACACGCAAGATTGGAGCACTTACTTGGCGAAAGGAAAGGATCAGAAATACGGGCTTTACTTCTCGTGGGACAAAGCGAATATTTCCGGCGCAAACGATTCCTATGAAGTGATGCCGCCGCTTGCTGGACCGGACGGTGAAGTCAACGTAACAAGAACGAACGGGCTTGGCCTCGGACGCGGCAAAATGGTCGTAACCAGCGCTAACAAAAACTTGGAGACGACAGCGAAATGGGTAGACCAGCTCTATGATCCGGTGCAATCGGTTCAGAACAATTGGGGCACATACGGCGACGACAAGCAGCAAAACATTTTTGAATTCGACGAAGCAAGCCATATGCTGAAGCATTTGCCGCTTGAAGGTACTGCGCCTGTTGAGCTGCGCGAGAAAACGAGCATTGGCGGACCTCTGGCGATCCTGGATTCGTACTATGGCAAATATACGACGATGCCGGATGATGCTAAAGGAAGAATGGATATTATTAAAAACATTATGGCGCCGCATATGAAAGCGGAGAATGTGATGCCAAGCGTGTTCAACTCCATTGAAGAGCTGGACCGGCTGACGACAATCGAAACCGACCTGTTTGCTTACGTGCTTCGCATGCGTACGGAATGGTACCAGAACGGCAAAGCGAATGAACAATGGGATGAATATTTGAAGGAACTGGATCGTCTTGGTTTGAAGGAGTGGCTGGAAATTAAACAAGCCGGCTACGACAGAGCGACAAAAGGTTAAAGATAGCAAGGGAGAGGAACAAAAACATGTCTACAATCGCTAAACAAAACTATAGGGGCGCTTATCACGTCTCGCCGCAAACGAATTGGATGAATGATCCGAACGGAATGGTCTATTTCGAAGGCGAATACCATCTGTTTTTCCAGCATCATCCGAACGGGGATACATGGGGGCCTATGCATTGGGGACATGTCGTAAGCACCGATCTGGTTACTTGGGAAGAGCTGGACATCGCGCTTGCCCCGGATGAGCTCGGCACGATTTTCTCCGGCAGCGCGGTCGTGGACTGGAATAATACGACGGGATTTTTCGATCAAGGCGATCCAGGACTTGTTGCCATTTTTACTCACCACCTGGAGGAAGCGGGCCGTCCCGTTATTCAGCGGCAGAGCCTGGCTTACAGCAAGGATAAGGGCAGAACGTGGGTGAAATATGCGGGAAATCCGGTTCTGGAGCATGAAAGCTTCGTCGATTTCCGTGATCCGAAGGTGTTCTGGCATGAGCAAAGCAGCCGCTGGGCGATGATTATCGCTTGCGGCCAGACGGTTTGCCTCTATCATTCGGCCGATTTGAAAAGCTGGAATTTTGGCAGCGAATTCGGCAGCGGCATCGGATCTCATGACGGCGTATGGGAATGTCCGGATCTGTTTCCGCTTGCGCTGGATGGCGATCCTGCGAATGTGAAGTGGGTCATGCTGGTCAGCATTGGAGCCGATCCCGCATTTGCGGAGGGCTCTAGAACGCAATATTTTACGGGCGACTTCGACGGAGTTACCTTTACGCCGGATGCTGCTTCAATGCAAGTGCGGTGGGCGGACCATGGGCGCGATAATTATGCCGGTGTTACTTGGTCGGATGTTCCGGCCGAGGATGGACGTCGCCTCTTTATCGGCTGGATGAGCAATTGGCAATATGCCAACCAAACGCCGACCGAAGGGTTCCGCGGCGCAATGACTATTCCCCGTGAGCTGACGCTGGAAACGATAAACGGCAAGCCATCGCTCATGCAGAAGCCGGCCTATGAACTGGAAAATGCCCGTAAACAGGTGCTGGCTATGGAGAATTCGTCAGCTGCTCAGGTGAGTGAAGCGCTTCGTTCACTCCAGCTCGTAAGCTATGAAATTCATGCACAGCTCCCTGCGGGTCAATCGCTCGGATTCAAAGTGAGAGCGGGAGCGTCCGACGAGACGGTTGTCGGAATCGACGCTTCAGCAATCCAAACGATTTATGCAGACCGGATGAACTCGGGTCAGCACAGCTTTCATGCTCTTTTCCGCAGCGTAAATTCGGCTGCTATTACACCGGCAGGCGAAAGCGTCGAGCTTCGTATTTTTGTAGATGCCGGTTCGGTTGAAGTATTCGGCAATGAGGGAGAGGCGGCTATCACCAATCTCATTTATCCGGATGCCGATGCGACAGGAGTTTCATTCTTCTCGGCCGACAGCGAGCTCATTATTCCTTCTTTGCGCATCTACGAGCTGGCGCCGCTTGCGGCGAATTAGCGCGAGTTAAGGAGGAAGAAAACATGCGTATTGGAGCGATAGAAGCCGGCGGCACGAAATTTATTTGCGGCATCGGGAACGAGCATGGCGTTATCGAGGAATCGGTCAGCTTCCCGACTGAACAGCCGAATATTACGTTAGGCAATGTGATCCGGTATTTTTCGGATAAAGGGGTTGAGGCAATTGGGATCGGTTCTTTCGGGCCGATCGATCTTCAACAAGGTAGTCCGACTTACGGAAGCATCACGACGACACCAAAGCCGGGATGGAGCAGCTGTAATTTTCTTGGCTTATTGCAGCAATCGTTTCAGGTTCCATACGGCTGGGATACCGATGTGAATGCAGCCGCTTATGGAGAAGCGGTATGGGGTGCGGCGAAAGGTGTCAGCAGCTGTCTGTATTATACAATCGGCACTGGCGTAGGCGTTGGCGTATTCACGGAAGGCAGGCTGGTTCACGGGCTGGTCCATCCGGAAGGCGGACATATGCTGACAAGAAGGCACCCGCAGGATGAATTCCCCGGCATTTGCCCGTATCACGGAGATTGCCTGGAAGGAATGGCGGCCGGCCCTGCCATCGAGGCGCGCTGGAAACAGAAGGGCTTCGAGCTGCCGGCAGACCATCCTGCGTGGGATATTGAAGCGTATTACATCGCGCAGGCGGTTGCCAATGCGATCCTGCTTGTCTCACCGCAGAAGGTCATTCTTGGCGGCGGCGTTATGGGGCAATCACAGCTGTTTCCGCTTATTCGGGAAGCTGTGCGGAAAAACTTGAATGGCTATGTAAGCGCTGCTGCCATCACAGAGAATATCGATCAGCATATCGTTCCGCCGGGATTGGGGCATCAAGCCGGGTTATACGGAGCGTTGGCGCTTGGTGTTCGAGCTTATGAGCAGGCGCAGATGAGTGCTGGGCGGGGCTTAACGGGAAAGTGACCTCGGTAACAACCAAAAAACACGCCGACGGCGTGTTTTTTGGTTTATAAATAAAGTGCTATAAGTTCTAGTTCAGATCGAAACGGTCGGCATGCATGACTTTTGCCCAAGCGGCAACAAAGTCGCGCACAAACTTTTCTTTGTTATCGTCTTGCGCATATACCTCGGCAATGGAGCGAAGGATCGAATTGGAGCCGAACACGAGGTCAACGCGAGTTGCCGTACGCACTACATCACCCGTTTTACGGTCGCGACCCTCATATACGTTGCTGTCTACCGGCTTCCAGGCGATGTTCATGTCAAGCAGATGGACGAAGAAATCGTTCGTGAGCGTGCCGATGCGATCCGTGAATACACCGTGTTTCGTGCCGCCGTAGTTTGTGCCCAGCACGCGCATGCCGCCAATAAGCACGGTCAGCTCCGGTGCGGTAAGCGTCAGCAGCTGCGCCTTGTCTAACAGAAGCTCTTCCGCGCTTACACGATAATGCTTCTTCTGATAGTTGCGGAAACCGTCCGCTGCCGGCTCCAGCACGGCAAAGCTTTCGGCATCGGTTTGCTCTTGCGTTGCATCTCCCCGTCCGGCGGCGAAGGGAACGGCTACGGTAAAGCCGGCGTCGCTTGCTGCTTTCTCTACGGCAGCATTACCGCCAAGCACGATCAGATCGGCTATGCTGACATTTTTGTTGAAATCATCCCGGATGCCTTCGAGAATCGAAAGCACGTTTGCAAGCTGCTCCGGCTCATTCGCTTCCCAATCCTTCTGCGGCGCAAGCCGGATGCGGGAACCGTTAGCGCCGCCGCGTTTGTCTGAGCCGCGGAAGGTGCTCGCCGAAGCCCAAGCGGTTTTTACGAGCTCGCTGACCGTGAGTCCGGAATTCAAAATCTTTTCTTTAAGCAATTCCGCATCCGCATCGGTTAACACATAATCAGCAGCTGGAATCGGATCTTGCCAGATAAGCGTTTCATCCGGCACTTCCGGTCCTAAATATCTGGAGCGAGGTCCCATATCGCGGTGTGTGAGCTTGAACCATGCGCGGGCAAAGGCGTCGGCAAACTCATCCGGATTCGCATGGAACCGGCGGGAAATTTTCTCGTAGGCCGGATCTACCCGCAAAGCCATATCTGCAGTCGTCATCATCGTCGGAACGCGAACGGAAGCGTCTTCCGCATCCGGCGCAAGATGCTCTTCAGCCTGATCGATAGCCGCCCAAATATGCGCGCCTGCCGGACTCTTCGTGAGCTCCCATTCATAACCGAACAGCATGTCGAAGAAGCCGTTGTCCCATTGCGTCGGATTTGCAGTCCAAGCGCCTTCGACACCGCTTGTAATGGTGTCGCGGCCTTTGCCGGAACCGTGCGTGCTCAGCCAGCCGAGGCCTTGCGCTTCAATAGGAGCAGCCTCGGGTTCTGGGCCGACGAGAGCAGCATCGCCTGCGCCGTGCGCTTTGCCAAACGTATGTCCCCCGGCTACAAGCGCTACCGTTTCTTCATCGTTCATGCCCATCCGGGCGAACGTTTCACGAATATCGCGGCCGCTGGCAAGCGGATCCGGATTGCCGTTCGGACCTTCCGGATTGACATAAATAAGGCCCATCTGAACGGCAGCAAGCGGGTTCTCCAAATCGCGATCGCCTGTATATCGTTTATCGCCGAGCCATTCTTTTTCGCTGCCCCAGTAAATATCTTCTTCCGGATGCCATACGTCCGGGCGTCCTCCGCCAAAGCCAAACGTCTTGCCGCCCATTGATTCGATTGCGACATTGCCGGTTAGAATGAACAAATCAGCCCAAGAGATTTTGTTGCCATATTTTTGTTTAACCGGCCAAAGCAGCCGGCGTGCTTTATCAAGGTTGCCGTTATCTGGCCAGCTGTTAAGCGGAGCAAAACGCTGCGTGCCGCTTCCACCGCCGCCACGGCCGTCGCCTGTACGGTATGTACCAGCGGAATGCCAAGCCATACGGATGAAAAATGGACCGTAGTGTCCATAGTCGGCAGGCCACCATTCCTGACTGTCAGTCATCAGATCGCGAAGATCCTGTTTAAGAGCAAAGTAGTCTAGCTGTTTGAATTGTTCCGCATAATCAAAGTCTTCTCCCATAGGATTGGATTTTCTATCATGCTGGTGCAAGATGTTCAAGTTTAGCTGGTTGGGCCACCAATCTTTATTTGACGTAAAGCTTGGCTTGTGACTTGTTGCGCTGCCGTGCATGAATGGGCATTTGCCGCCGTTCGTAGAAACTGTTCCGTCCATACGTTCATCCTCCTATTCGTTCTTATGAGGAAGCAAATGTATATTTTGCTCTCTTCCTCTTTATAAAACGTTTTCAGATTGAAAGCAACGGTATCGACCAAGTTTCATTTAATCTTCATGCTGTTTTCATTTCGGATGTTCAAAATGGCAGCGGATTGTTCTTATGATGTTGTACATAAACGTTAAATTCAACACAATTTCTGAAAGAAATACGTTCATCAGGTGTAACTTTACATACAAAGTGTTCCGTAACCGGAAGAGGCATGCTAGAATAAAGGCATCAAGTAAAACGCTTAACTCATCCATGCTTGTAATTGTGATAGCGCTTACAATGGAGAGTCGGGCGTAGCAGGAGGTTGGTTATGCTGAGGCTTAACAACTGGTATATACGGCTGCTCGTTTCCTATTTTCCGATACTGGTCTTGACGGTATCCATGATCATTTTTTTGTCGTTCATTGCGGTGAATGAGATTTCCCGGTTGGAAACGGCGAAAGCGGACAAAATTACGACTGGCTATGTCGTAAACAGTGTGGAGCGGGCGATTCGCGAAGTGGAATTTAATGTGCTGAAGGAAGCCGAAGCGAACAAAAGCTACGCATCGTATTTGGACGGCTCATCCGATTCGATAACGATTAAATACAATGTCATTCATAGCCTGCGGGCACTCATCGAGGATAATGACTTGGTTGAATCGATCTATTTATACAAGCAGTCTGATGATTCCGTGCTGTCTTCCAGCGGGCAGACTGAGCTGGAAGGGTTCGGCGACAGAGCTTTCATCCGTCAGGCGGATAATAACCGCAATTTCCAGGGGTGGTCGGCAAGCCGGGATTTCCGGGAGTTTGACAGGCTGGAGCCGGTGCGGGTTATATCCATGTACAAGCAAACGCCGCTTCCGTTCGGCAAAGACGGCATTCTGGTTATTAACGTCAATTTATATAAAGTAGAGCAATTGATCAGAAGCATGACGGATCAGCAAGTTTCGTTCATGAGGATTACAGATACGAATTTGCAGCAGATCTATCCCGGAGACGACGGAACAGTTTACGACGGAAAAGTGCTGACGAAGCTCGAATCCGCACCGCTGGGCTGGACATTTGAGAGCGGTCTCCAAGTTGGCCACTTGCTCAGCTGGGTATCGGTCGTATCTTATGTGTGGGTCATTATCGCGGTTCTGACTTTTGTAGTTGCCATTGTGTACATCATCTGGGTGACTCGGCGCAATTATAAGCCGATCCGGCTTATGATGAACCGGATTCAAGCGCTGCACCTGCGAGGAAGTGACGGCTCTGTCAGAATGGATGATCTGACGATGATTGACCGCGCGCTCGAGAATCTGATCGTGCAATCTAAGGATCACGAGAAGGAGCAGCGGGAAAGCGTCATTCTGCAGCGCCGGCAGCTGTTCAATGAGCTCATCAGCGGACAGCGCAGCCATCAAATGATGGAAACGCTGCGCAGGCTTAATTTGCTCCCGCAAACGGGACAGTATGCAGTCCTGGTTGTCAGGCTGAACCGATATGAAGTATTTCAGGCGGACAACACGCTTCACGAACAAAATGTATTAAAATTCGCACTTGGCAATGTCATTCAGGAACTGGCGCAAAATGAAGGGCTGCAAGGCTGGGGAGAATGGTCTGCGCCTGACCGGATTACGTTTGTGTTCGCGTCAGCGGACGATACGAATCCGATGCTGGAACGGCTTAAAAAGACGGCGATTGTTGCAAAGGAATGGAGCGGGGAGCATTTACGCTTCAAGCTGTCCATCGGGATCGGTGCCATCGCAGCTGACTATAATGGACTCGGCGAGTCCTATCAAGATGCATTAAACGGAATGGAATACCAGTATACGATTGGCCGGAATGCGATAACGTTCAGCGGGGACATCCCGCAGCAGCAGCCGCAAGGTATGTTTAATTACATGCAGCAGTGTACGAATGGCGTACAGGAATTCCGGCTGACGAAAGCAAGCTGGCGGGAAACCGTCGAGCGCATCTTCCTGCAATTTGAGGCGGAAGCGATGAAGGACGAAGACATTTTGTCGCTCATTCAGCTGTTCCTGCAAATGCTTAGCCGTGAGTTGAAGGAACTGTCGAGTACGTTGAACGAATGTATGGACGGCGACAGAGTATCGGAATTGTTTGTGAGACTGAAGGAAACATCAATGCTGGCTGAGATGAAAGAGCAGCTGTTGGATTACTTGGAACAGATTTATGAAACGTATGTCGCGATGAGCGAGGCTAAAAGCTATAAGGCGCTCATTACGGAGATTAGAGCCTATATTCAAGACAATTTTGCCGATCCGGATTTGTCTCTCAAACATCTGAGCGACCGTTTCGAAATATCCGGCAAATATGCCAGCCACTTGTTCAAGCTGGAGTACGATATGAAGTTTGTTGACTTCCTTGTCCAGCTGCGCATGCATCAAGCGGAGCGGCTGCTTGCCGAGACGGAAGAGACGGTGCAGAATATTGCCCTCCAGGTTGGCTATGCTAACTCTATCACGTTCGGGCGGGTGTTTAAGCGGTTGACCGGTGTCACGCCAGGCGAATTTCGCAAGCTGAAAATGCGTCCATCACCTTTAGCATTTGGCGCGCAGGACAATCGTGATCAAGCCGTCACAGACGGGTTGCAGTAAGGATGGATTGATGAAGACAGCGGTGGTTCGGATAAGTAATTTCATTCGGACCGCAGCTGTCTTTTTTTTAATTATAGGAAAGTATAGTTTATCGCAGGAAATCGCTTTATTTCAGCCATTTTCCCGTACGGTTTATGTGTGGAAAATGATTTATTCTAAGCGGCAAAAGCCTTGTGCCGCAACGGTTTGGCGGTATGGTTTGCGCCGATGAAACTGGTTTATTGTCACCGTGCTTTTGAGCGTGTCATACTGAGGCCACTTCCCAAACACGGGTTAACTGCAAGACTTGTAAGCGTGTTCATTAAACCGGGTGCAGGAAGCAAATCGAATCGAATGAAAGAGGGGTTGGGATCGAATGAAACAAAGCAAAACAGGAAGAAAGACAGCCAGCACTCTATTAACGGCAGCGCTCGCAGGCACGATGCTCATTAGTGCATGCAGCGGCGGCAACGGGAATGAAAAAGCAAATGAATCAACAGGCGGCAAAGAAGCTTCCGGCAAACCGGCAACGCTTAAGGTTGAAGTGTTCGATCGGGGCAATTCTCCTGCAGGTTCTTCTATTACTAATAATTACTTAACTAAATTTGTGCAGGACAATTTCGGCACTCCGAACAACATCAATGTGCAATTCGTACCGGTTCCGCGTTCGGAAGAAGTTCAAAAGCTGAATGTGCTGATGGCAAGCGGCAGCGACGTCCCGGATATCGTATTCACGTACGATTCGGGCACCTTCTACCGCTATGCGCAGCAAGGCGGTTTGACGGATCTCGGAGAGCTGCTTGACCAATACGGCCCTAATCTGAAAAAGTTCCTTGGCGAAGAGACGCTCGCTTACGGTCAATTTGACGGCACGCAATTCGCCCTTCCGGCAAAACGGTCGCATCTTGGCAAATATTCGTCTTTCATCCGTCAGGATTGGCTCGAAAAGCTGGGGCTGCCGGTACCTGCGACAACCGATGAATTGTACAACACGCTGAAAGCGTTCAAGGAAAATGATCCGGGCCAAACCGGCGGAAAAGTCATTCCGCTTGGCATGACGCTTGCACCGGCGCAATATGAACCGCTGATCTGGTCCTTTATCGAACCTGTAACGGAAGAGCAGCGTTACACGCTGACGCAGAAGCTGGGCTCGCGTGATTATCCGATTCTGCTGCCAGGCTTCAAGAATGCGCTGCAATTTATGAACAAGCTGTACAACGAAGGGCTGATGAGCACCGATTTCAGTCTCGACAAGGACAAAAAGAAGCTGGGTGAAGACGCTGCTAACGGCCTTGTCGGATTTTTCAGCGAAGACGATATGAACCCGTTCTATCCGGACGGCCTGTACGCTACGCTGCAGAAAAATATTCCGGATGCGAAGCTCTCTTCGGTTGATGTCTATACCGACTCGGAAGGCAAGCATCCGAAGCCGGAATATGCCCCGATCGGGATGTTTCTGATGATTCCGAAGAGCAGTCAGCATGCTGTGGAAGCGATCAAATATTTGGATTGGATGGCTTCGAACAACAACCTGTTTGATATGCAAAACGGGGTAGAGGGCGAGAACTATACGCTTCAGGACGGCGTTCCTTTTGTGAAAACAGACGCTTCCGATGAAGTGAAAAACCGTATTTACAACTATGGCGATATGGCCATTATTTCGAACGGCAAGCAGCTTGGCGATGCAGAGAAAAACGTTGAAGCTTATGTCGTCGGCATGCCTGAGGCATTCCAGGAAGAAACGCGCAAAGCGCTGTCGATTTCCAGATCCGATACGGTGAAGCCGGTCTTGTTCGATCGTCCGATTGAAGCGGAAGCGAAATACGGCACTGCTCTTCTCGACAAGTTTGAAGAAATCGTCGTTAAGACGGTAATGGCGAAACCGGACCAATTCGACAGCGTCTATGAATCGGTCATGAAGGATTTCATGGCTAACGGCGGTCAGGCGATCTTGGATGAACGCACGAAGGCTTACGCAGAAATGAAATAAAGACAGATCCAAACAAAAACGGCTTGGAGACGATGAACGGCGCGCCTGTTCTCGTCTCCGGGCATAACCGCAAGCGGACAGGGGTGGATGGCATTGAAAGGAACCGCGTATTTACGCAGATATTGGCAATTGTATGCACTGCTGGTGCTGCCGGTCAGCTACTTTATTATTTTCAAATACGGTCCGATGTACGGCATTCTGATTGCATTTAAAGATTTTAACTTCTTTCAGGGCATTAACGGCAGCGAATGGATCGGATTCGACGGATTCAGAGAAGTGTTCGCCATGCCTGACTTTTATAAGACTCTTCGCAATACGCTGATGCTTAATTTTCTGGATCTGGTTGTTTCGTTTCCGGCTCCTCTGTTTCTGGCCATTATGCTCTATGAGCTGAAAATAGTTTGGTTTAAGAAGCTTTCGCAAACGATTTTGTACATTCCGCATTTTATTTCCTGGGTCATTATCGGCGGGATTGTCTATCAAGTATTCGGCACGCAGTCCGGCATGATCAATAGCGTCATTACATCGTTTGGCTTTGATGCCGTTCCGTTTCTGACGGATAAGAAAGACTGGCTCATTACCTATTTGGCTGTCGGTGTCTGGCAAAGCGCCGGATGGGGAACGATCATTTATTTGGCGGCGCTTACAGGCATCAACAGAGAATTGTTTGAAGCAGCAGACGTGGATGGCGCAGGCCGGTTAAGAAAAATTTGGAGCATTACGCTGCCTTCGCTGAAGCCAACGATCGTCACGCTGCTCATTATTAATCTGGGCCACATGATTGCGATCGGATTTGAAAGGCCTTACATTATCGGCAACACCGCCGTTCGGGAATATTCGGATGTGCTCAGCACCTTCGTCTACCGGATCGGCATCGAATCCGGACAATATACGATAGCTACCGTAGTCGGTTTATTCCAGGCGGTTGTCGGACTGTTCTTCGTGCTCGGCGCGAACTATACCTCTAAGAAACTAGCCGACCAAAGTATTCTTTAGAACGATGCGAATGAAAAGGAGAAAGGAGCGATAAGACATGAGAGATCGAAACGCCAGCCGGACATTTGATGTGATTAACACGCTCGCGATTGTTGTATTTGTAATGATTTGTCTGGCTCCGTTTATTCATATCATTGCGATTTCTTTAAGCTCGGCGCGGGCGATTATGTCGGGCGAAGTCAGCATTTTGCCGGTAGAAATCAATTGGGGCGCGTATAAGCAGGTTTTCTCCGATATGGCGATGATCCGTTCGCTCGGCTTCACCGTTATGTTAACGGTTCTGTTCACTGTATTTTGCATGCTGATGTCTATTGCGGCAGCGTATCCGCTTGCCAAGTCAAAATTAAAAGGCCGCAAGATCGTCATGTTTATCATTGTCATTACGATGTTTTTTAGCGGCGGCATTATTCCGGAATATATGCTGGTGCGCAACCTGAACCTGCTGGATTCGATTTGGGCGCTTGTGCTGCCCGGACTTGTCAGTCCATTCTACCTCATTATCTTGATTACGTTCTTTCAAAATATTCCCGACTCGCTGGAGGAGTCGGCCGAGATCGACGGCAGCTCTTATTTCCGTACGCTTCTGAGCATTATCGTACCGCTGTCGATGCCGGTAATCGCCACGCTGAGCCTGTTCTATGCGGTAGGAAGATGGAACGGCTTTACCGACACGCTGATGTACATTACGAGCCCGGATATGTATCCGCTCCAGTTAAAGCTTTATCAGCTCGTTCAAAACAATATGGTCAGCGAGCTTATGCAAGCGGAAGGAGCAAGCGGACAGCAGCTGCTGCAGCCGGAAAGCTTAAAAGCTGCAAGCGTTATTTTCGCAACTGTGCCGATTCTGATTGTTTATCCGTGGCTTCAGCGGTATTTCGTCAACGGCGTTATGCTTGGAGCGGTAAAAGGTTAAACAAAGCCGCGGCTGTTCACTAAGCCGCTCATCATACGGAGGGTTTGAGCTATGGGGAAGGATAAAGGACAATATTCGTTTTCAACCTGCTGGAATATAAAGCGGCATCAAACCGGCAGCGCCATGATCGACGAAATCCGCGAGCTGGGCTTCCGTTTCGTCGAGTTGAATTACAATGTGACAAGCGAGCTGCTGTCGACGATTGAGCCGATGATTGAACGGGGAGAAATCGGGGTATCGAGCGTCCATAATACGTTCCCGCATGTCGCAGATTCTGATTACGGGACCGATTCCGTCTTGCTGGGATTTGACGACGAAGTAAAGCGCAAGCGGTCGATCGAGCTGCTCCTCCGTTCTGCCGAATATGCGAACCGGTACGGAGCGAAGGCGGTTGTCGTCCATCCGGGCGAGGTGCCGTTCGACTATAACATTGATCAGGAGCTCAAGAAGATTTATAACGAGCAGGGCTCTGAATCGGCGGCTTACATTAAGCTTTGGAGCGAGATGATCGAGCGCAGGGAATCAGCGGCCGGTCATTACTTGAACCGGATCGGAGACAGTCTGGAGGAAGTGTGCGACCGGATTGAAGCGAAGGGCTGGGACGTATCGATCGGAATTGAAACACGGTCGCGCTGCTATCAAATGCCGACATTGCGGGAAGCGAAGACGGTCTTCGATCGGCTGCAGGGCGCGAAGGTCGGGCTATGGTACGATTTTGGCCATGGCATGATGATGGAACGAATGGGCTTGTATGATAATGCGCGGGATATGGAAGCGATCAAGGACGACGTCGTCGGTATTCATATTCATGAAACCGTCGGCCTGTCGGACCACTGGTGCCCATATGTGCACAGCGGCGATATGCACTATTTTGACCGTTTTCTCCCGATTATCGAGGCTGCTCCAGTGAAGGTGTATGAGCTGAAGGCGGCATGTACGCCTGAGGAAATCGAGCTTAGCCATGAGCGGCTGCTCGGCAAGCTTGCAGCGCTTGGAGGCTAGCGCGTATGGATATGGATCACTTGGCAGCGTTTGCCCCGAAGCTTTATTTCGATAAGAACGAGCCGTTTTATCCGGTTCGGGCAGGAGTGTCTATTCTGCGCGAGGGGGAGCAGTCTCCTTCCTTTCGCCGGAAGTTCGATCGTTTAGCGGCTGGAATCGATTATGTAATCGAATTTGCGATCTATTGGGACTATGACATTCAGCATTTGTATGAGCTGGAGCATGTCTGGGTGTTTATCGATGCCAGCGGTGCCGTTGCTGATGCGGAGGCAAGCTTCCACGGCAAGTATTTGAAGGCGCTGCTGCCTGACCGCTCGAATCTGGCAGGCCGGACGGTAAGCCTTTATTCACAGCCGGGAAAGCATGCGTTCTCGCCGCTGCCCCAGCTGTTTGAACGGCTGCCTGATGTACGGACGGCGACGGATCAAGGGGCGGGAATGGACGGGCTGACATTGCCGGACTGGTATAAAGCACGGGATCGTTACGATGACGAGACGAATGCGCTTGTACGAGCCTATCAGCAAAAATATCATCGGTTTACGCCATCTTTTGAATTCATTCCATATGAGCTCGCGGAGCAATTGCTTGTTCCTTGGGCAGCGCTGTACGAAGAAATACCGGCTCGGATCGAAGCGGAACTGGCGAAGATCAGGCATGACATAAAGGAAGGAACCTTGGAAGGATGATCGTTATGTATGAAAAGCTGGTAGCCGTTAACGACGATTGGGTAAACAAAGAGGCTGACAATCAAATCATGGACAGTCAAAGCCGCTTCTATGGCGGCGTCGCGGATCGTGACAGCGGGATCGCTTGGCCGACGCATACGGGCACGCTAGCGGTTATGGCTATTTGGGGCTGCGCGGTTGTCAATGCAGATTCCCGTTATTATCATGACGAGCAGCTGCTGGGCCGTCTCGAGCTGGCGGCCGCCTTTATCGTCCGTGTCCAGCATACTGACGGCACTATTTCGCCAGGCTGGACAAATATGCATTCGCCGCCGGATACCGCCTTTGCTGTGGCAGGGCTGGCTCAGCTTTATGAGCTGCTGGAGAAGCACGAATGGGCGGCGCTTGCGTCCGTTCGCTCGAATATCCGCTTGTTTCTCGAGCGGTCGGCACCGGCGCTGCTGACCGGCGGCTGCCATACGCCTAATCATCGCTGGGTGCTGACGGCGGCGCTTGGCTTCCTGTATAAATGGACTGGCAATAAGGAATTGCTTGACCGCGCAGACGCATGGCTGGCGGAAGGGATCGATTGCACGGAGGACGGGGAATGGACCGAGCGCAGCAACGGCATATATAACGGCGTCAGCGACGTTATGCTGTATCATACCGCTGAGCTGCTTGGCCGTCCCGAGCTGCTGGAGCCGGTCCGGCGCAATCTTCGCATGATGGCCTATTTGATTTATCCGGACGGCGAGGTCGTAACGGATTATTCGGGAAGACAGGATTTTGGCCACCGGCACGATATGTCCGGCTATTTGCAAGTGTCCAGTCTGATGAGCGAGCTGGATCAGGATCCGCTGTTCGCGGCGCTTGCCAAACTGGGAGCGGAAGCGCAATACCATCCAGGCGCTATATCGAACAACGCCTTGCTCGGGTTCTTGCTTCATCCGGAGCTGCGCAATTGCGCAGTTGAGCCTTGCAGCCTGCCTGATCGCTACAAAGTAGTGATTAACGGAAATTTTGAGAGAAAGCATTATTTAAGTCAGATGGCGTCTGCAGGACATGGCGGCCGGATTTTCCACAGCAGGCTGCACCCTGAGTTTGGCGCGCCTGTTGCCAGGCAGCACACAGGACAAACAAGCGTGACGGTCATGACGGAAACCAATTCCTTCTTTGCGCTGCGGCACGGGAAGGCCGGACTGCTTGGCATACAGGTAAGCAGCACATTTGAACCGGGCTTTATAAAGATGAACGAAATGGAACAGCTGGAAAACGGCTATTTGCTGTCCGGAACGGAATCGAAATGCTATTACGGACCGATTGCTTCAGACAGTCTGCCTGAAACTTCGAAAGGACAGGTCAGTCCGTGGTATTTGCTTCCGCATCAGCTGCGCCAGCCGACTCATGTGCAGCAGCATCAGGTGCAAGCGGAGTTGACGGAAACGGTTGACGGCTGGAAGCTTCGAGTCTGCTGCGACAAGCCGGATGTATTGATGACCCAAATTTCCTTCATATTCGGCAAGGATGGGGAATTTAGCGGCGGGGAAAGAGCGCCTGGCGAGACGGGGACTCAATTGTGGAAGGATGGAGCAGTGACTTTCACAGCCGGTGATGACTGGATTGAACTGGACGGCGGAGCATTCGAGCACAGGATGAAATCGATCCGCGGAGCTGCCTTCCCGGCAGACTGCCAGACACTGGTCGTAAATGTCCTTACACCGTATGAGCGTACATTTCATATTCGGCTGTCGCCTTCCCGGGACAAGGAGGGAGGAAGACAATGACGGTCTATATAGAGCCTCGGGAGAGCGCAAGGTATGCGTTTGGCGAGGAGGAGAACCGGATTCTGGAGCTGCTGGCGACTCGCTATGTCGGCGCTAATCCGCCAATACCATTTGCTTACCGCGCTTTCTCGCAGCAGGGGATTTTACAAAATGAAGAAGGCTTATACGATATGAACCTCGGTTCCCGATGGCCGCAAGCGAAAAATGGCGATTACGCATACGTTTACGGGCTGGTTTGGAGCGATAACGAACGTTCGATTGACTGTAATTTGGAGCCTCACGGTCCAATTCGGCTTTACATGAATGAACAACAGCTGTTTCGTACGTCTGCCGTTGAAGAAATGAGGCCTGATGCCTGTGTTGTCATCCCGATGCTGCTGGCGAAAGGGTGGAACCGGATTTTGATCGAAGCAAGACGGACACCTGCGGGCTTTGGCTGCCGATTCGGAGTCGTGGAAGCGAAGGTACGGATTCTTAACGTACTTGCGCCATTCTCTGGCAGAGACGGAAGCGCCGGATGGGTGTTCTCCGAGCCCGTGAAACAGCCGTGTTACGGAGAAGGCCAATTCCCTGATGATAGGCAGCCGGAGGAAAACACCGGCATTCGCTGGCTGCCTCGCACGAAGTGGCAGAGTGAGGAAGAGAAACTCCCGAATCTGGAGCGTTTGTTCGGAAGGCCGGAAAACACCGTTGCCGGCTACGGCTGGACACGGCTGCCGCTAACGGGGGACAGGACGATAGTGCTGGAAGGGCGAGTATTTGGGCCGGCTTCCGTATGGCTGGACGGGCGGCTGGCGCTGACGATGACGGAAGCGGGAGCATTCCGTGAAAGTGTGGAGCTAGTATCCGGCAGCGGTCATCTATTGATTCGTACGGCAAATAGCGCGCAGGGCTGGGGCTTCGAGCTGAATGCTTCGGCAGACGGCGAGCCGCTGTCTTTAAAGCAGCCTGTCCGCATTCACGGCTGCGGCGGCGATTGGCTGTATGCCGGCCCAATTGATGCCAACGTGGAGCTTGAAGCAACTGACGTCTGTCAGCTTTCTGCCCTGCTGCCTGCCGTTGATCTCCAAGGACAGCCGTCAGGCAGCACGTACTGGTCGCTGGATATGCCGGCAACCCGTCTCCGCCCGTTCTATGAGAATGCGATGTTAAGCAACAATTGGACAACCGGTGCCGCAACGAACTTCGGGCGGTGGGACTATCCGCTTGGCGTGACGATGTACGGTCTGCTGCGAATGGCGCGGGAGTTAAACCGTAAAGATTTGGCTAATTACGCCTTTTCACATATCCGAACCTGCACAGACATGTATGATTACGCCCTCTGGGACCGCCGGGAGTACGGCTTCCCAAGCGTAAACCACCAGCTGGTGCTGATGCGGATGCTGGACAACTGCGGCTCGTTTGGCTCCGCGATGCTGGAAGCGCAATTGCAGGAAGGAGACGGCATGTTCCGCCGCATTGCCGATTCGATCACAGACTTTATGCTGAAGGGGCTGGAGCGAAGAGAGGACGGAGCATTCTTCCGGTTAAGCGAAGGCGAATATTTCGACAACACGATGTGGGCGGACGATTTGTACATGAGCGCGCCTTTCCTGACCAGATACGCCGTCGTTACCGGAAACCGCGAAACGATGGATGAGGCGGCCCGCCAGTTTCTGCTGTTCCGCCAGTATCTCTTTATTGAAGAAGAACAGATCATGTCGCATGTCTATGATTTCAAATACGGCCAGGCTACAAAAGTCCCTTGGGGACGGGGCAACGGATGGGTGCTGTTCTCGCTCTCTGAGCTGCTTGAACGGTTGCCGGAGGATCATCCGGACCGCGCTGCGCTGCTCGATTTTTTCAAGGCGATGTGCGCCGGCGTTGCCGATCTGCAAAGCGGCTCGGGCTTATGGCGGCAGGTGCTGAATGAGCCTGACGCTTACGAGGAAGCATCGTGCACCGCCATGTTCGCTTACGCCTTCGCCCGGGGCATCCGCTTCGGCTGGCTTTCCAGCGATCGGGATTATGCGGCAGCTGCAAGGAAAGCATGGCGGGGATTGACGGAAAAGGCGATTGATCGATCAGGCAATGTTTATGGCGTGTGCAGCGGATCTCGTTACTCCTTCTCGCCGGATTACTATATGTATGATTTGCGCACGGTCGTTAACGACAATCACGGCATTGGCATTATGATGCTTGCCGGCGTTGAAGTCAGCATGCTTAACAGCCTAAACGGCACTTAGCGGGCTAGTTCAGACATGAAAGTGAACGCAACTCCAGAAGGGAGGATTCGCGTTGTTTGCAATCAAGCTTGGGGCGGCATTAGCCCTCGGGCTGCTGATCGGAGTAGACCGACAGCTGCGGCATAAGCCGCTTGGCATTAAAACAAGTATGGTCATTTCCGTGGCAAGCTGCCTCATTACGATGGTATCGATCGAAGCGGCAAGCGAGCTCGCCCGGCCTGGGATGACCAATATGGATCCGATGCGCCTTGCAGCGCAAATTGTAAGCGGCGTCGGCTTTATCGGCGCCGGAGTTATACTAAGGCGGAATAATGATGTCATTTCCGGCCTGACGACAGCCGCGATGGTCTGGTCGGCATCGGCGCTAGGCATCGCGGCAGGCGCAGGCTTTTATAAGGAAGCTTTTACAGCTGCCGGTATGATCATTCTAGCCGTTAATCTGGTACCGCTCGTCGTACGCGCTATTGGCCCATCCAAACTGCGCGAGCGTGACGTCTTGGTATGCATGACCTTTGACCGATCGGCCGAGCTGGACGGCATGTTCGCCAGCATCCGATCCGATCATCAGGTCAAGCATACAACGATTAAGGACATGACGGATGGCCGGAAGGAAATCCGGCTGGTCCTGTCGTCCGGCGCGCTATACCCGACTACCTCTATTTACGAAGAAATGCGCCGTATGAAAAATGTCATTTCGGTAGAGGTAGAAAATATAAGCTCTTAGAAGAGGTTGCTGCAAAAGTGCATCTTTTAAGTCCGTCACATCGAACCAAACAGGCATATTCCTGCTAAAGTGCAGGAATATAGGGCTTTGAAGCTTGCTTTGAGTATTAGCTATATGAATTTCCTGCACTTTCGCAGGAATCGGCGATGAACCTAGATCATTCGCTAGATAAGCCTGCACTTTTGCAGGAATCCATTAATGTTAGTTCTTTTTTATATGAAGTTAAGCGCTTAATCTAAATGGATCAAATAGAAAGGCGGGAAACGATGAAGACGATTAAACTGTCGATGGCACAAGCACTCCTTCGCTTTCTAGACAATCAGTATATATCGGTTGACGGAACGGAGACGAAATTCGTCAAAGGCGTAATGGGCATATTCGGGCACGGCAACGTGACGGGCATTGGTGAAGCGCTGGAACGGAGTCCCGGAAGCCTGGCTTTTATTCAAGGGAAAAACGAGCAGGGGATGGCGCATGCGGCAATGGCGTTTGCCAAGCAGAGCGGAAGAAAGCAAATTTTCGCCTGCACCTCCTCCATCGGCCCTGGCGCGCTGAACATGGTGACGGCGGCTGGCACCGCAACGGTGAACCGGATTCCGCTCCTGCTGCTTCCTGGCGATAACTTCGCCTGCCGGCAGCCGGATCCGGTGCTGCAGCAGCTGGAGCATCCCGGCGATTATACGATCTCGGCTGTTGATGCTTTTAAGCCGGTCAGCCGGTATTGGGACCGCATCGTCCGTCCGGAACAGCTGATGACGGCCGCGCTTTCGGCGATGCGGGTATTGACCGATCCTGCCGAGACGGGAGCTGTAACGCTAGCTTTGCCGCAGGACGTGCAAGCGGAGATTTACGATTATCCGGAATCTTTTTTTGCGAAAAGGGTGCATTTGATTGACCGCCGCCCTCCAGCAACGCAGACGATTAAGCGGGCAGCTGCATTGCTGTCCGGCAAGCGGAAGCCGCTTCTGATCGCAGGCGGAGGCGTGCATTACAGTGAAGCGACTGAGGCGCTTGCCGCATTTGTCGAGTCATTCCGCATTCCGGTAGCCGAGACCCAAGCGGGCAAAAGCGCTCTTCCATGGAATCATCCTTTAAATATGGGCGGCGTAGGCGTCACGGGGACGCTGGCAGCCAACAAGCTGGCGAAGGAAGCTGACGTCATTATCGGAGTCGGTACCCGGTACTCGGATTTTACGACCTCGTCTAAGTCTGCGTTTGAACATGATGAAGTGCAGTTTATCAATATCAACATAAGCGGTTTTGATGCTGTGAAGCAAAACGGCTTAGCCGTGACGTCAGACGCGAAAGAAGCATTAACGGCGTTGCAGCAAGCGCTGGCTGAGCTGAACTATGCAAGCGGTTACGATGCAGGCGAGCTGGCGTCGCTTAAGGCGGAATGGGACCGCGAGGTTCAACAGCTCTACACGGCAGAGCATGAAGCAGGACTGTCGCAGACGCGGGCGCTCGGCGTCATCAATGAATCGCTTCCGCCGTCTGCTGTTATCGTTGCAGCGGCAGGAAGCCTTCCCGGCGATCTGCATCGGCTGTGGCGGCCGCTTGAGCCAAAGACTTACCACATGGAATACGGCTTCTCCTGTATGGGCTATGAAGTGAGCGGCGCATTCGGAGCGGCGCTGGCGGACCGGGGTCGAGAGGTTTACGCCGTAGTCGGAGACGGAAGTTATTTAATGCTGCATTCCGAGCTTGTCACCAGCCTGCAGGAAGGCGTGAAGATGACGGTATTGCTCTTCGACAACAGCGGCTTCCAGTGCATTCACAATTTGCAAAGAGGGCATGGCAGCGACGGCTTCGGCAACGAGTTCCGTTACCGCAATCCGCTGGACGGACAGTTGACCGGCAGCTATATGCCGATCGATTTCGCTGCACAGGCGCGCAGCTTAGGAGCCTGCGCTTATACGGTTCATACCGCGCAGCAGCTTCATGAGGCGCTTCGTCAGGCTCGTGCGGAAACGGTATCGACGCTGATTGAGATCAAAGTCGTTCCGGGAACGAATACTTCCGGCTACGAATCGTGGTGGCGTGTGGATGTACCGGCTGTATCGGAAAGCCCGAAGGTTGAAGCGGCCCATCGACGCATGGCGGAGGAGACCGGAAAAGCAAAGAAGCTGTAAGAAATACGAACTAGCATAGCGAGGAGGAGCAAGTATGCGTAACTTCCGGATGGGCATTCACCCGATTAACTGGGTTGGGGAAGATGTTCGCGAGCATGGGGCGGACACGTCATATGAGACCATTTTAAACGATATTCAAAGGCTGGGTTTAACCGGCACGGAAATGGGACGCAAATATCCTCAGGACCCGGCGGTATTGAAGCAGGAGCTGACATCCCGAGGTATTCAGCTGGTATCGCAATGGAAGTCCGTTCTTCTGTCCGATCCCGCTTTCCGCGAGCAAGAGCTGGCAGCCTATCGGGCTCATTGCGAGTTTCTTAGCCGTATGGGCAGCACGGTTATCAGCACGGCGGAGGTAGGCGGTTCGCTGCACTTCGATCCCCGCCGTACGCCAAACGAGAAGGAGGTGCTCCGTCTGGACGAAGCCGGCTGGCGCTGTCTTGCGGAAGGCTTGAACGCTGCGGGAAGCATTGCCCGTGAATATGGCATGAAGCTTGCTTACCATCATCACGGCGGGACGGTCGTTGAATCGCCGGAGGAAATCGACCGTCTGATGGAGCTGACCTCGCCTTCGCTCGTCTGGTTGCTGTATGACACAGGGCATGCCTACTACGGCGGCGCCGATCCGCTGCAGGTGCTTCGCAAGCATTACGACCGGATCGCATACATTCATCTAAAGGATATTCGTCCGGCCATTTTGGAAGAAGCGCGCGTTGAGCAAGCCGATTTTGTAACCTGTATCCGCAAAGGCGTGTTTACCGTACCTGGCGACGGCTGTATTGATTTTGCGCCGATTGTTTCGACACTATTGGAAAACGGATACGCGGGATGGGCGATGCTCGAAGGGGAGCAGGACCCCGCGCTTCACCCTCCATACGAATATGCGCGTAATGCGCTGCAATATATAGAGAAGCTGATTCAAGAGAACGAGCGGAAGGGAGAGTAGGCGAATGGGGAATAACGTTGTATTCAATGCGGCAAAACCGCTTGATTTCGTTGCTGTCGGACGCTTATGCATTGATTTAAATGCGAATGAAATCAATCGCCCGATGGAGGAAACCGTTACATTTACGAAATACGTCGGCGGTTCGCCAGCGAATATTTGTATCGGAATGTCGCGTTTAGGGCTTAAAACCGCGTTCATCGGCAAAGTTGCCGACGATCAAATGGGACGGTTCATCACCGGCTATCTGAACAAGGAAGGCATTGAGGCATCCGGCGTTTCGGTCGACCGGACAGGGGCGGTAACCGGTCTTGCTTTTACCGAGATCAAAAGCCCGTCCGACTGCAGCATTCTGATGTACCGGGACAATGTTGCGGATTTAAAGCTGGAAGCGGGAGAGGTGCGGGAGGAGCTAATCGCAAATGCAAAGATGCTTCTCATCTCCGGCACGGCGCTGGCTCAAAGCCCGTCTCGCGAAGCCGTGTTCCAGGCGCTCGAGTACGCGAAGCGGCACGGGGCTGTCATTGCTTTTGACCTCGATTACCGGCCTTATACATGGACTTCGGATGAGGAGACGGCTGTCTATTATAACCTGGCTGCGGAAAAATGCGACATTATCATCGGAACGCGGGAAGAGTTCGATATGATGGAACGGCTCGGGAGCAATCCGGAGCGGAACGATCATATTACGGCGGCCAAATGGTTCAATCATTCCGCCGAAATCGTCATTATCAAGCATGGCAAGGACGGCTCGATCGCATATACGAACGACGGCGCTTCGCACCGGGCAAGAAGCTTCCCGGCTAAGGTCGTGAAGACGTTTGGGGCAGGCGATTCTTACGCAGCCGGTTTTCTCTACGGACTCATGCAAGGGTGGGACATTAGCGCCAGCATGGAGTTCGGCAGCGCAGCCGCCTGCATCGTAATCTCCAGTCATAGCTGCTCGGATGCAATGCCGAAGGCGCCGCAAGTTCACGAGTATATCGAGCGTTGTCTGAAAGGCGAAATTACAGCAAGTTAATACGATCTTATACGAAAGCGGGGAACAACCAATGAGTCAAACCAATACAAATGCAGATGTGAAAACGTTAAATAATCTGATCGGGGGGCAATGGGTGCCTTCGGAATCCGGTAAAACAGAGCCGGTCTACAATCCGGCAACCGGCGAAGTGCTCGCTCATGTGCCGATCTCGTCCCGAGAGGAGCTGGATCAGGCGGTTGCCGCAGCGAAGCTGGCTTTCGGCAGCTGGAGCCGGACGCCGGTTCCGCGCCGCGCGCGCGTCTTGTTTAAATATCAGCAGCTGCTCGTTGAGCATTGGGAGGAGCTGGCGCGGCTCATTACGTTGGAAAACGGCAAAAGCTACACGGAAGCTTACGGCGAGGTGCAGCGGGGAATCGAATGCGTGGAATTCGCCGCAGGCGCGCCAACGCTGATGATGGGCAAACAGCTTCCGGATATCGCATCGAATCTGGAATCAGGCATGTACCGCTACCCGATCGGGGTCGTAGGCGGGATTACGCCGTTTAACTTCCCGATGATGGTACCGTGCTGGATGTACCCGCTTGCGATCGCATGCGGCAATGCGTTTGTGCTGAAGCCGTCCGAACGGACGCCGATTTTGGCGTCCAGGCTTGCTGAGCTGTTCGCGGAAGCGGGGCTGCCGGCAGGTGTGCTCAATATTGTGCACGGCGCCCATGATGTCGTAAATGGCATTTTGGAGAACAAGGATATTGCTGCGGTCTCCTTTGTCGGTTCCCAGCCGGTTGCCGAATATGTCTACAAAACGGGGACGGCAAACGGCAAACGGGTTCAGGCGCTGGCTGGGGCCAAAAATCACTCGATCGTGATGCCGGATGCCGACCTTGACGCAGCGGTCACCCAGATCGTCAGCGCAGCTTTTGGCTCGGCGGGAGAACGCTGTATGGCTTGCGCAGTTGTCATCGCTGTCGGCGATGCGGCTGATTCGCTCGTGCTGAAGCTTCAGCAGGCAGCGGATGCCATCACGATCGGCAACGGCTTGGATGAGGGGGTATTCCTTGGGCCAGTCATCCGTGAATCTCATAAGCAGCGGACGCTCGGATACATTGAAGCCGGCGAGCAGGAAGGCGCAACGCTGCTGCGTGACGGCCGCAAGGATGCCGCTGCGGGTGAAAAAGGCTATTTTGTCGGCCCGACGATCTTCGATAATGTCAGCTGCGAAATGAAAATTTGGCGGGATGAAATTTTTGCGCCGGTTCTGTCCATCATGCGCGCTTCCTCGCTTGATGAAGCGATTGAGATCGCGAACCGTTCCTCGTTCGCAAACGGCGCATGCCTGTTTACGAAGGACGGCAGCAATGTGCGGCAATTCCGCGAGACGATTGACGCGGGCATGCTTGGCATCAATCTTGGCGTTCCGGCGCCAATGGCCTTCTTCCCGTTCTCGGGCTGGAAGGAATCGTTCTACGGCGATCTTCATGCCAACGGTACGGATGGGGTTGAGTTCTACACGCGTAAAAAAATGATGACAGCACGCTGGTAAGCGGGCGGATGGAGGAGCGGCTTATGAGCAAGGTTAGAGTAGGCATTATCGGCGCAGGGCGCATCGGCAAAATTCATGCCGATAATCTGCTTCGCATGGCGGAGGCGCAAATTGTCGCCGTCAGCGATCTGTATGCAAACGAGGAGCTGACGTCGTGGGCTAATGCCCGCGGCATCGGCCTCGTTACGACAGACAGTTCGGAAATTATCGGACATCCGGATATTGATGCGGTATTTATATGTTCATCGACGGATACGCATGTTCCGCTCATTATTCAGGCGGCGGAAGCGGGAAAACATATTTTTTGCGAGAAACCGGTCAGCATGGACGTCAATCGGACAAAAGAGGCGCTTGAAGCGGTAAACAAGGCAGGCGTAAAGCTGCAGATTGGCTTTAACCGCCGGTTTGACCATAATTTCAAACGGCTGCGGGAGGTCGTCGAAGAGGGCCGGGTCGGCGATCCTCATCTCGTAAAAATTACATCGCGGGATCCGAACCCGCCTAGCCCGGAGTACATTAAAGTATCCGGCGGCATCTTCATGGATATGGCGATCCATGACTTTGACATGGCTCGTTTCGTGTCGGGGAGCGAGGTTGATACGGTATTCGCCCAAGGCGCAGTGCTGATTGATCCGGTTTTCGGAGAGCTGGATGATTATGATACGGCCGTAACGACGCTTACTTTTACTAACGGCGCACTCGCCGTCATCGATAACAGCCGCCGCGCCGCTTACGGCTACGACCAGCGCGTCGAAGTGTTTGGTTCTCTTGGCACCGTAGCGGCAGAGAATGATTACCCGAACACGGTCACGGTCAGCGACGGGACAGGCGTTGTCCGCGATAAGCCGCTTCATTTTTTCCTGGAGCGCTATAACGAGGCTTATATCGAAGAGACAAAAATGTTCGTTGACAGTGTATTGTATAACCGGCCGCTTCCGGTGGAGGGCTTCGACGGTCTTCAGGCGGAGCTAATCGCACGGGCGGCTAAGCAATCGGCCAAACTGAGTAGGCCGGTTAAGCTCAACGAGCTGGCATAGATTGTAACCTGCTAAGGAGGCAAACGCTATGAGCAATTTAATCGTATCGCCGCAGCATGTGCCGGAAGAAGACGGCTCGGTTCTTTCGATTACGAAGCAGTCGGCGGGATGGGAATATGTCGGCTTTGAAGTGTTTAAGCTGGCTGAGGGGCAAGTGCTCAAGCGTAAGACAGGGGATCAGGAAGCCTGTCTCGTGCTGCTGAGCGGCAAGGCTGATGTCGCTACGAAGACAAAGAGCTGGAGCGGCATTGGTGGAAGAATGAGCGTATTTGAGAAAATACCGCCATACTCGGTCTATGTGCCAAGCGGCGACAGCTGGGAAGTGACGGCGCTCACGGAGCTGGAGCTGGCGTTATGTCTTGCGCCGGGCAAAAGCGGGCATGAAGCGCGTCTTATCGCGCCGGAGCAAGTGGGCGTTGAGGTTCGCGGAAGCGGCAGCATGGAGCGGCTGGTTCATAACATTTTGCCGGAAAGCGAGCCTGCCGACAGCCTGTTGGTTGTTGAGGTATTTACGCCTGGCGGACATTGGTCGAGCTACCCGCCGCACAAGCATGACCGGGACTTTCTGCCCGAGGAGTCTCTGCTCGAAGAGACCTACTATTATCATACGAATCCGGCTCAGGGCTTTGCGGTTCAACGGGTTTATACGGATGACCGGTCGCTTGATGAAACGTTGGCTGTAGGCGACGGCGAAGCCGTCCTTGTGCCCAAAGGGTACCATCCCGTCTCGGCGCCCCCGGGCTATGAAGTTTATTACTTGAATGTGATGGCCGGACCGGTCCGCGTATGGAAGTTCTATAACGATCCGGCGCATGCGTGGCTAATGCCGTCTCCGTCCGCGCCCAGATAATGGTTGAAAGCGGATCCATTTGGGCGCATAATAAATGTATTATGTTACATGGATTGGAGAACGGCAATCATGAAAGCAACCATATATGATGTAGCCAAAGAAGCTGGCGTATCCATTGCTACTGTTTCCCTTGTCATTAACGGCAAAGGAAAAATCAGCGAGGAACGCCGGGAAGAGATTAGGCGGATCATGGAGCGTATGGGCTACAAGCCGAGTATGATCGCTTCTGCACTTACAGGCAAGAAGACCTACGCGCTGGGCTTGCTTGTGCCTGATATATCCAATCCCTTTTTCGCGGAGATCGCAAGGGCGGTCGAGGATGAAGGGCAGCGCCACGGATACAGCGTCTTTATATGCAGTACCGATAACAAGGACGAGAAGGTCGAACATTATGCCGCACTGCTGCAGCAGAAAAATGTGGACGGAGTCATTATTAGTACCGGGATGCAGCAGCTGTCTGTCTTAAAACCGCTGCTGCAGGGCGGTGTTCCGGTCGCTTTGCTCGCGCGGGAGTTTCCATTAGTGACGATCCCGTCCGTAGTGGTGGATGATTACGCGGGCGGAGCGGCTGCGGCGGAGCATCTGATCTCGCTCGGACACCGCCGGCTCGCCGTACTTGCCGAACAGGACTCGATAAGCAGCAGCAGAGAACGGGTGCGCGGCTTCAGACAAACCGCTGAAGCGGCGGGTATATCTCTTGATCCGGCCTATGTTCTCAGCTGCGGACGTAAGGATGGCAAGGAACGGGCGATGGAGCTGCTGAGCATGCCCAATCGTCCGAGCGCGATATTTTGCTGTAACGATCTGCTTGCCATTGAAGCCTTCCGGGCGGTTAAAGAAAGCGGACTGCGAATCCCGCAGGACTGCTCCATCGTTGGCTTCGATGATACGGTGCTCGCTTCGGTGACGGATCCGCCGCTGACGACGATCGCCCAGCCGATCGAGCAGCTGGGACAGACGGCCGTTCAGCTTCTTGTCCGCCAAATTGCTAAGCCGGGTGAGGAGCCAGAAAAAATCGTGCTTCGTCCCTCAATCTCTGTCCGGCAGTCTGCATCGGCGCTAACCGACTATATTGGAAAACCTGAACAAGCCCTATAAACTTCCGCATCTCTGCGACGAGATAACGCTGTCTGCCAGCGTTATTTCTGCGTCTGGGCGGGAATGTGTCCGAATAACGCTGCTGCACAGCGTTATTTCTATGTCCGGGCGCAAGAGTAACCGATGCGCAGGCGCAGGGTGCGGTTTAAACGCAGCTATTAGATGTGCCTCTCCCCATTCCGCTTAAGCAAACCGTGATCCGAGCTCTTTCGTTTTCTCCAGCCATTTGTCCCTCGATCTGTCCGAGGAGCCGCGAACCGGCCCGACCTCTGTTACCCGTTTCGTCTTCACCCCGCAAAAACCGAGAATGTTGCGCTTCATGATGCTGTGTCCAGCTTGGCGATAGACGAGCCGATTGAACCAACTGGGCGTATCTGAAGTGACAATAAGGTGTGCGGTTTTTCCGGTTAGCAATTTGTCCCACAGCGCGGAGTTTTCCCGGTATTTGAAGGCGAAGCCGGGAAGCAGCACGCGGTCCATGAAGCCTTTGAGCATAGCCGGCATCGTTCCCCACCAGGTAGGATATACAATGACAAGATGATCCGCCCAGCGAATCCATTCCTGCGCCTGCAGCAAATCAGGCTCAAGCTCTGTTCTTTTCCTGTATCCATACTCCAGGTTCGGATTGAAATCGAGTTTGCCCAGCTCCAGCAATCGAACGTTAGCCGAAAGCGAAGATGCTCCTTCCGCATATGCGCGAGCCAGTGCGCTGCAGTAGCTTTCTGCATCGGGATGTCCGACGATAATCAACGTATTCATAGTAATGGTTTCTCCCCTTGTTTTCTAAGATGTTTTCACTATATAGTAAAGGTCAGTATGGGAAAATGATCCAACACGCATAATCGTTGATCGATCGCGCAGATTTGGAGTGGGGGCGGGAATGGTGGCTGCTGGACGGGAAGTTTCGATTACAATGGTATATCCGATCATGAAAGCGATCGCTCGTAAAAAGCTGGATTTCGATCGCTTTTGCCAAACTGCCGCATTCGATCCGGGCTTGCTTCGAGACGCGGAAACGCGCATTTCCGGGGAAGAGCTGGAGCGGCTTATGAACGAAGCGGCAGCATTCACAAATGATGAAAGCTTTGGCTTATTTCAGGGCAGGACGACGGACATCTCGGACATGGGGATACTCGGCTATGTCATGATGCACTCGGAAACGATCGAGAATGCGCTGAAAGCTTATCAGCGTTATAACGTCATTTTGTGCAGCGGGGCGAATCTCGAATGGAGCAGCGAAGGCGGGGATATCCGGCTGCGGTTTGCTCGCGATGACGGCCGGCCGATGCCAAGACATTGCTTGGAGGACATGACAAGTTCCGTCTATCACTTGATGGGGCTCATGAGCAATCGGACCATTCCTCTGCTGGAGGTGCAATTCGCGCACACGGCACCCGCCGACATCAGCCCGTACACGGAGCTGTTTGGCGTGGAGCCCGTCTTCGGGAACGGCGAAAGCTTTCTGCGGTTCAAGCAAGAAGTGCTGAGCTATCCGATACTATATTCGGATCCGAAGCTGCGCTTGGCGTTCGAGCCGATTGCGGATGAAAAGAAACAACATTTGCTCACAGGCCGGACGCTTTCAAGCCAGGTGTTCCAATGGATGATCGGCTGCATGCCTGCACGCATGCCGACGCTAAAGCAGACGGCTGAAGCATTCGGCATGAGCACGCGATCCCTGCAGGAGAAGCTCAAAGAGGAGGATGCCTCGTTCAATGAGCTATCTGCTCGAGTACGCAAGGAGCTTGCGCAGCAATATTTGCGGGGAAAAGAATTTTCAATCGGAGAAATCGCCTACCTGCTTCATTATTCCGAACCGAGCGCCTTTCACAACGCGTTCAAGAAGTGGACGGGGCTGGCGCCGGCAGCTTACAGAAAGACGACTGGTAACGGATAGCTTTACTCACGATGACTTACATGTTGATAATAGTGCAAAGCATCTTCAACCGCTTCTGCCAGCGTATATGTAGGGGAAAAACCGGTGCTTCTTATTTTACTGTCATCCCAAATCCGGGGAACCGTTAATGATTCGACCAACATGTCGTATCGAAGCCTTTCACCAAATAAATGCCATCTTCACTTGGTTTGAGCTCATAATGACCGAGCCATTCCATTGCTCTGCCAATATCCCTCGTATCGATAAAGGATACCGGCACTTCTCCTGAACCAATCATCGGATACTTATTGTGCAAGTGCGCTTTGTAAAAAGAAGAAAAGAAAGAGGCTCGATCTCTTCTGCCAATCGTGCTTGCCGGCCTTACGATTATGGTTTCGATCCCAAGTTGCTTGCCCTCGTTTAATACAACATGCTCTCTTTGCAAACAAATTTGTTGAAATGAATATGTAGGGGGCTTGCGCGGCGGCCTGAATAAGCATTCGAGTGAGCTCCACCTCAACTTGTTGAAGCCGCTCCCGTTTTTCATGCGTTCCTTTTAATAACGAGAGAATCGCATCGGTTTTATTGAAATCGGCCTGGACGACTTCCGCTCTCATCGACTCAAGAAATTTACTCCTCATTGCTTCTCGAACGACTAACGACTGCTTTAACCTCATGTCCTGCTTCTAGTAATTGCTCATCAACATTACTTCTGATAAAGCCGGTGGCGCCAAAAACAACTGTTTTCATCATGATTTTCTCCTGAATTGTATTTGGAGAGGATATGAGCTTGAGGCTATAATTACATATATGTGTCATAATTGATAGTTTAATGCAATAATTTTGATGAAAAAATTGTAATACTCGCTCAAGGAGATGATAGGTGTGGCTTCCGGCGGTTACTTACGCGGCCAGCTCGCAAAATTAGCGAATGTAAATATCGAGACATTGAGATATTACGAGGAGCTCGGCATTCTCTCTGCTCCATTGCGTTCCGAATCCGGCTATCGGCTATATTCAGAGGAGGCGCTGGAACGGCTGGCGTTTATTCATAACGCCAAACGATGCGGATTTACTTTAAAAGAAATACAAAAAGCGTTACTAAAGCCCAATAGCCAGCCGATTACGATCGACGATTTTATTGTAGTAATCGAAAAGAAACAAAATAAAATTCGATCCGAAATGGCTAAGAAAGAAATGATGCTGGATATGCTGGAGTATCTAAAAAAAGATTTGCAACAGTCGGACATGCAGCCAGCTACTCGAGCGATACTCCAAATGATGAAGATGGAGTCATAGCTTGACTCTGTACTTACCTACAGGTTTTATGATGGCGATAGGAAAACCGATAGGAGGGATTTATTTGGAAAAAACGAGTATCGAACAATTGCAGGCCATTAAAGATCATCTAAAGCAAACTAGCAGATTTGAAAACAAAGCATGGGATCAAATTCGCCAAGAGATGGATGCGGCAGCTAAAAATATGCCTCCGCATGAGGATATTGCGATTCGTCAGGCGACCGCTTTATTATAGATAAGGGTTTGGTCAGCGAGGCTTTCTTTGATCTGAGCACACGCATCGCAGGCGAGATCATGCAAAAGTTTGTGAACTATCAAATGAAGGCCGCGATCGTTGGCGATTTTTCGGGCTATTCAAGCCAGAGCCTGAAAGATTTCATGTATGAAACGAACAAAGGCAGCCATATCTTTTTCTTGCCTACGGAGCAGTCTGCAATTGAAAAGTTTAGCAAGCTCAGCTAGCTAAGCAAAAGGCTGAAATGATTATGCCGCCGCTCTTGACGCGTGGAAGAAACTGTATTAATATGGTTTTGTACTGATCAGTATAGAAAGAGTGAAGTGACGATGGTAAGACCAAGGGAATTTGATGAACGGGCGGCATTGGCGGCGGCTATGCAAGTGTTTTGGGAAAAAGGATATGAAGCAACCTCGCTGAGCGATCTTACCGATCGGATGGCGATTCAACGTCCAAGCTTGTATGCGGCTTTCGGAGGGAAGAAAGAGCTGTTTACGGCGGCGCTGAAGCTGTATGTGCAGCTAAGTTTATCCTATTTGGTAAACAAGCTGCAAAGCGCGCCGTCAGTGAGAGAGTCGCTGCATGCTTATTTTCAGGGCATAATCGACGGATCTGGCGGAAACAATCCGGATTATGGCTGCTTATGCGTCAATACGATGGTTGAGATGGCTCCGCACGAGCCTGATTTCGCTCAAATTACGGCGGATTATCAGGCCAGTCTAACGGAATTGTTCCGGAAGACGATTGAAAGAGGAATTCAGTCGGGCGAGTTGCCGAAGCATTTGAATCCGGCATCTATTTCGCGGTTATTGACGATTAGCGCAATCGGACTATCCGTATCGATGAAGTCGAAGCCGAATCTTCCTCAAGTTGAGCATGTCGCATCCGAAATACTTACTCTTCTGGAGTAAGATTTTTTTTAAACATTATGTACCGATCGGTATAAAAAGGAGGCTTTTTTTATGGATAAAAAAATCGCATTGATCACGGGAGCCAACAAAGGGATCGGACTGGAAATCGCAAGACAGCTGGGGCGGCAAGGCGCGATTGTACTTTTGGGTGCGCGAAGCTTCAGCAAGGCTGAACAGGCGGCAGCTCAGCTGAAGACGGAACAAATTGAGGCTATACCGGTTGAACTTGATGTTACGGATGCCCGGCATATTCGATCCGCAGCGGAGAAAATTCAAGAAGAGTATGGGAAGCTGGATATTCTCGTAAACAATGCCGGTACTTATTTAGATCATGAAGGGGATGGCGTAGATGTCATCCGACGGAGCTTTACGACGAATTTCTTTGGTCCGTATGCATTAACGACATCGCTTCTTGATTTGCTGAAAGCGAGTCCTGCAGGACGCATTGTCAATCAATCGAGCATTTTGGGCTCGATGGGAACGTTAATGACGGATAAATTTTATGCAAGAGCAGCCGCCCCGGGATATACGACTTCGAAAGCGGCGCTCAACGCTTGGACGGCGCAGCTGTCCATTCAGCTTCAAGATACGAATGTGAAAGTAAACGCTTGTCATCCGGGCTGGGTAAAAACCGATATGGGCGGTCCGGGCGCCGTGATGGAAATCGAAGAGGGAGCGGAGACGGCCGTGTATTTGGCAACATTGCCGAGCGACGGGCCAACCGGAGGTTTTTTTCACAAGATGGAGACTCTGCCTTGGTAGGGTGAAAATAATAATTGACTAAATAATTGTCGCTATATACAAATTATTTTACAATTAAAGGGCAATGCACCGCGCAATGAAGTCCAAGTTCGCGAACAACCCCGATTTCTCTATAGAAGAGAAGTCGGGTTTTTTTGTATACTCAGCATGCACATTCGCCCTGGTGAGATGGTTGACTATATCGAATAGATCCACTCCTTATTTATGTGTCCGGGCAATACCGGTATATTGCAAGCATAAACAACGAGAGTAATAACAAAGTAAACGGAAGGCGAATTGCTAAATAACGATTAGACAGTTGCGCAATCGAATCAAGTGCGCTCATAATGGATTATTGTTGTTTGAGATAAAAAGGATGGGATGGAGATGGAGCAGCGATGACAAATGCGAAGCAGTTAGTCGGCGAGAAAGCGGCGCAATATGTAGAAGACGGAATGATCGTAGGGCTTGGAACGGGATCGACGGTTTACTGGACGATTATGAAGCTCGGGCAAATGGTGCAAGAAGGGCTGCAGATTCAAGGCGTGCCTACTTCTAAAAATACGGAGAAGCTCGCAACGGAATTAGGCATACCGTTGCTTGATTTTGCCGAAACGAAAGGCATCGACTTGGCAATCGACGGGGCCGACGAAGTGGATCCCAATTTCTGCTTGATAAAGGGCGGCGGCGGAGCGCTGCTTCGCGAGAAGATGATCGCAGCGGTATCGCGGCGCTTTATCGTCGTTGCCGACAATTCCAAGATCGTGCCGGTTCTCGGCAAGTTTCTGCTGCCGGTCGAAGTCGTCCCTTTCGGCTGGCAGGTAACGGCAAGGCAATTGGCTGAGCTAGGCTGTCGTGCCGATTTGCGGATGGCGGGACAAGCTCCGTTTATTACCGATAACGGAAATTTAATTTTGGATTGCGATTTTGGGGCGATTCATGATCCGAAGCATCTGAATATCGCAATTAATATGATACCTGGCGTTGTGGAGAACGGTTTGTTTGTCGGCATGACGGATCATGTAATCGCGGGCGGCGAGGATGGGAATTTGACAGAACGCTCTTACAACCGCTAATACGCTTATAAGAGGACGAATAGAATAGGACGAAATAACGCCTGGGAGCTCGCTTCCGGGCGTTTCGTTTGGGCAAATGCCAATAATGAATTATAAAGTTGACAGCTGGTAATTTATGCAATAAGATAATAGAGACTGATCGGTCTCAAGGGAAAGAGGAGGAATTCATGATGCGAAACGGACAGGATACGCGAACGATGATCATTGCCAAATCCGCGGTGCTGTTTAATCGCCAAGGCTACACCGGATCTTCCATGTCGCATATCATGGATGCTACCGGTTTGCAAAAAGGAGGGATTTACCGCCACTTTAAAAATAAAGACGAGCTCGCGCTGGAAGCTTTCGACCATGCCGTTGAAGTGCTCCGCGCGGCATTTCGCGCTGCGGTCTACGGCAAACGAACGGCAGAGGAAAAGCTGCTTTCCGTTTTCTCCGTTTATATGGACGTGGCCCATAATCCGCCTTTGGACGGCGGATGCCCGCTGCTCAATACGGCAGTAGACACGGATGACACGCATCAGCCTTTGAATAGCAAAGCGCGGGAAGCGATGAATGAATGGCTTTCCTTTATCCGTGCCATTCTGAAAGAGGGCGTACGGTCTAACGAATTTAAAGACGACCTCAACATTCAGGACGTTTCGGTTTTTCTGACTTCGGCCTTTGAAGGGGCAATTATGATGGGAAGGCTGTACAGCGATAATGAGTTTATGAAAAGCTATTATAGGCAAGTCGTGCAGTATATTCGTTGCTGCGTAAAGTGAGTTTTTGTTAAACTCTCTTTTTTTGAACTCAAGAGACCGATTGGTCTCTGATGAAAGGGATGGGATAGAGGATGCAAAAACAGCGTCGCGTAGGTATTTTGTTGTTTGATCATGTTGATGTATTGGATTATTCGGGACCGTTCGAAGTGTTCTCGCTTACGGTCAATGATCCTGCGGATGTGCCGAAAATGCTTTTGAACCGAATTTCGAAGGAAGAAAAGCCTTTTATCGTCTATACGCTGTCGCAATACGGGCAACAAATTACGGCGCATAACGGACTGAAAATACAGCCGGATTACAGTCTTAACGATCATCCTGAATTCGACATCGTTATTATTCCGGGGGGGCCTCTGACAGCCGTGAAAAGCGGGATCAGCAATCCCGAGCTGCTCCAATGGATCGCCGAGCAGCATCGCTCGAATAAATGGGTTGCTTCCATTTGCTCCGGCGCCATTTTGCTTGCTGAAGCAGGCCTTCTGACGAATCGCAGGGCGACGACGAATTGGTTCGTATTGGATTACTTAGAGAACAACTACCCTGAGGTAGAAGTGTTGAGGAACGTTCGCTATGTCGACAGCGGAGACGTGATGACCTCAGCCGGCGTATCTGCCGGCATTGATATGGCGCTCTATATGGTTGGAAAGCTTCTCGGCCAAGATGCGGCTCAAACGACCGCTCATACGATTGAATATCCGTATTTGGATGCGGCAAAAGCGTAGTGGTGTAAAAGGTTTAAATGACAATAGGTTTGACGTGCCAATTGGCGCGTCTTTTTTAATTCAAAATACCGATTAGTTCAAAATTCTTCTTCCTTTTGCACTATGTTCTGTTTTAACGCTCATTGTTGATTTAAGCAACTGGCAGAATAGTTGAAACACTGCAACCTTCATGTGGATCTTTACGTCTCAAATCTATCTGGAAAATGAAGGGAGCCGATTTCGGTTAAGAAAATTATTGTTTTATTTGTATTTTTTTGTATTGTGTTCCTGATTGGTTGCAGTAAAGAAACAACTGAGCAGAATCATGTTAATCCTATTGAATACCTTGAGTCGTTTGGTTGGCATATTGAGGAGAAAATTAGTAAAGAAAAGCTAGAGACAAAAAGCTTGGATCCAAGTATCGCAGGTGTTGTTGATTTGAAGCCGTATGTGAATGAAGAAATTTATATTACAACCTACTTGCTGAAAGAAAAACAAAAAACAGGAAAGAAAATATTCGCTTCCATTTATCAAGTTGATGAAGATATTATTGGTGGATACGGAAATTTAGAGGGTTTGGAGCCTGGAGTTTTCTCTTTGAAGGATAAAGAAAGGTTAATCAACGTAGGACAAATAGATAAATTTATTACGCTAACGGTACGATAGTTCAATCGCAGCCTTAACACTATTAACAAAAAAGCAGAAAACCCTTATAAGTATAGGGTTTTCTGCTTTTTAATCTTGTTCATGCATCTTAAAACGGAACCCGTTTGATTTAGTATCAACCGATTTTTCTGTGTTAAATTTTCCAAATAGCTCTTTATCAGTGCGCCAACGCGGACTCCTTGGACTTAACAAAAGCGGCAAGCGTTGCAAAAAGCAATAAAATAATGCCTGTGAAAATAAATCCTTCGGTATGGTTGAACGGCAGCCAACCGAGCAATGAAGAGCCGGCGACAACGCCTAGGGAGAAGAAGGCGTAGAAGTAACCGTAAGCTTTGCCGCGGAGCTCCGATGGCGTAGCTTTGATCAGTATCGTATTAATCGACGGGAACAGCAAGGCAAAGCCTACGCCGTACAGTCCGAGCACCAAATAAAGCGTGAGTGTCGTAGCTGACAGACTGATCAGCAGCTGGCTTAAGCCCATTAATCCCATGCCTAGCGCCATCGTTTTGGACGAAGACACCCGATCGAAAATGCGATTGGTAGGAAGTACGAACAGCAGGACGGCAATGATGCCGAACGTGCTCATCAGCGTCCCGCTTAATCGCGAATCATAGCCGAGCGATTGAACGTGCAGCGGCAGCAAGTAGGCAATGACGCCTTGCGAGAACATTAAGAAGAAAGCTCCTCCATACGCTTTCGCTACATTTGCGTTGAGCACTGAGCCGGAGGATTGCACTTCCCGGCGGGCTTTGTTTTTTTGTTGGGATGACAATTTGCTCTGGCTTAGAAAAATAGCGGACAGCACCGTCAGGGCGAAGCCGAGAATAGCAACGCAAGTAAAAACAAACGGAACGGAAGTTCTGCTGGCCATAATGCCGCTGAAAGCGGGGCCGATAATAGCGGCTAAACCGACAAATGTGCCGGTGAAGGCGACTTTTTTTCCTTGCTCGGTCGCTTTCGTCGTATTTGCCGAGAACGTAAAGGCGGCTGGCACGATCAAGCCCGCGACAAAACCGTGAATGATTCGAACGACGATCAACAAGACGGGTTCATCGACAAAGTGATAAAGCAGCAGCGCTGCGCTGGATAACAGCAATCCGCTCATTAGCAGTTTGAACGGACCGACTTTATCGGTCAGAATCCCCGATACAATGTTGCCTAGCGTATTGGTCAACGAATACAGTCCGATAACGAAGCCTGCAATAAACGAGCCGGCGCCGACGGAGGAAGCAAATGTGCTCATGACCGGCAGCTGCGAGAACAGATCGAAGAAGGAGAAGAACACGATACTGTAAACGATGAGGCTGCGATCAAAAGGCCGTTCGCTGTAACGAGTCTGCGCTTTCTTAAGCTGCCAGTCCAGCACAAAGTTGCCAAGCGGCACGAAAGCGGCAAGGGCTGCCGCAGCCGGCCACAGAAGGCTCCATCGAACGCGAATGGCGCTGTATGCAATGGCAAGCGAGTAAAGAATGAAGATGCCGCCGTGCACGCTGCCGACAATCGTTACCGCTTCTTCGATTCCCCACTTATATTTCATTGGCATGGCAATACACAATAGGACAAGCAAGGATACGCCGTCTAGAATGCCGGTTATACGTAAAAGGGATATAGGATGTATCCGCATTAGATTAGCTCCTAATTTGAAATTTGGGATCGGATACTTCATTCTAACATTTTATTGGAGTCGTCAAACAGAACGGTGTTGGCAATATTGCAACAAAATAATATCCGCCGCTGGTTGTATGGCTGAAATCCTTCTGCCGACCGATTCGAAAAAATAATCCGCTGTTTAAACTCAGTTTATAAAAGTGAAATAGAATCGCTTTATAAACGGTTGATGGAGGTATGGAAATGAACCCTGTAAACAAAAAGATAATAACGCCGGATCACGCGGAATGGGCGGTTGAAGCACATGATCTTGTTAAAATTTTTGGAGAGAATCGGGCGGTGGACGGCGTCAATCTGAAATTGCGCGCCGGTTCGATCTATGGCGTGCTTGGACCGAACGGAGCGGGTAAAACGACGACGATTCGCATGCTCGCGACGCTGCTGCGGCCGGATGGCGGCTCAGCGAAAATTTTCGGCCATGACGTCGTGAAGGAATCGCAAATCGTTCGCCAATTAATCGGCGTAACCGGCCAATACGCATCGGTCGACGAGTCGCTTAGCGCGACGGAAAACTTAATTATTTTCTCCCGGCTGCTGGGGCTCGGCCGTGCGGAAGCGAAGAAGAAAGCGGCGGATTTGCTTGAGGAATTCGGATTGTCGGAGGCAGCGAAAAAACCGCTTAAAAATTTCTCCGGCGGCATGCGCCGCCGGCTTGATCTGGCAGCGAGTCTGATCGCGCAGCCGCCGCTCATTTTCTTGGATGAGCCGACGACCGGGCTTGACCCGCGCACAAGGTCGCAAATGTGGGATACGATTCGCCGTTTGGTCAATACCGGCTCGACCGTAGTGTTGACTACGCAGTATCTTGAAGAGGCCGATCAACTGGCGGATCGTGTTGCCGTAATTGATCGAGGAAAAGTTGTCGCCGAAGGTACGGTGGATGAATTGAAAGAATCCGTCGGCACCTCGTCGCTCCATTTAAGAGTGCAAGATGCGCTGGATATTCAAGGTGCTCGCCGAATCGTTGACCAGGTGCTTAACGTTCAGTCGCAATTAACGTCAGAAGCGGGCAAAATTACGGCGCCGATGACAGATGCGGACCGTGTAACCGATCTGCTTATCGCTTTGCGCTCGGCGAATATTCACTTGGCAGAAATAAGCGTGCAGAAGCCGACGCTCGACGAAGTGTTTCTGACGATTACGGGCCATGGCGTTTCGGATAGTGCGGAGGAAAGTAAACAATTGGAGGCGGTGAGAGTATGAGCAGAATGACTAAGTTAGCCGGTGAGCGGCAATTGAAAAACTATACGAGCTTCGGGCAAACGCTGCGCAACTCGCTTACGATGGCCTATCGCGGACTGTTGAAAATAAAACGCACGCCGGAGCAGCTGTTCGACGTTACGTTTCAGCCGATTATTTTTACACTGATGTTCACTTATATTTTTGGCGGTGCGATTTCCGGCGATGTAAAAAGCTATTTGCCGGTCATCATTCCCGGCATCCTTGTTCAGACCGTTATTACGACCTCGATCGTTACGGGCGTCCAGTTGCGCGAGGATATGGATAAAGGGGTATTCGACCGGTTCAAATCGCTGCCAATCGCGCGTATCGCTCCGCTGGCGGGAGCGCTGCTTGCCGATACGATCCGATATACGATCGCAACGGTACTGACTTTTGCGATGGGCTATATTATGGGCTTGCGTCCAGAAGGCGGTCTGGGCAGTGTCGCTCTGGCTGGTCTGCTTGTTATCGCTTGCTCATGGGCAATTAGCTGGATCTTTGCGTTTTTTGGCGTCATTTCCCGCACGGCTTCAAGCGTTCAGGGTATTTCAATGCTCGTTCTATTTCCGCTCACGTTTCTTTCCAATGCCTATGTTCCGGTTGAAACGATGCCGAAATGGCTGCAATGGTTTGTAAACGTCAATCCGATTTCCCATTTGGTAACGGCTGTCCGTGAGCTTTGCAATACCGGGACAGCAGGCTGGGATTTAGTTGTTTCGCTCATCGGTGCGGCTATTATCGTCGCTGTATTTGCGCCGCTTACCGTTCGCGCTTATATGCGCCGGACGTAAAACGCCGCAAGCTGCGGCGCAGCCTTTGGGTAAAAAGCAAAGAAGAAGCCATGTGCGGGCTGCCCGCACATGGCTTCTTTCGTTTGCTTAAGCTGCAACGTCGCGCTTGGTGAAGAGAAGCCAAGCTGTGAACTGGAACAGCGCATAATAGGCGACCAGTATAAGGATCGAGAAGGACAGCGTCATTTCCGGACGAAGAGGTTCGGCGCCGTCGAGATACTGCGTCAAATCGATATTGGCGAAAAGCAAATATTTGACCCAGCTGTAGCTGCTCAAAATCGCAGTCAGCGTATTGCCGACAAGCATGAAGAGAAGCGAGAAGGCGATCGCCATCGAAGTGCTGCGGAACGCGGCGGAGATCATGAAAGCCATCGTTACATACATAATTAACGAGATGACGGCGAAGCCGTATTTTTGCAAAGCGTTCACGATCATCGAGCTTTCTTGAATGCTGCTGTCAGCGGCATCGATCGTTACAAGCGGCTGGCTTACACTGTTGAAGCCTTCGAGAATGCCGCCGGCTGCAAAGGCTGCGGCAAAGCAAATGACGAGCAGCAGCAAGGCGAAGCCCATCGTCGCGATATATTTGCTCGCCATAATTTTCGTGCGCGAGGCGGGGCCGACGAGCAGCAGTTTAATCGTGCCCCAGGAAAATTCGGCGGCAATCATGTCGGCTGCGATAATGACCGTCAACAGAGTGACAAGCATCGTTAAATTGACGGAGCTGTTTACATGGTCCCATAGCGAAAGATCGTTCGGATTAATGCCGCTGTCTAAGTAATATTGATTAAGTTTAATTTGATTGGACAAATAGGTCGTTTGCTGGGCATCGAGCTCTTTGTTCGAAGTTAATTCTTGCTGGAACTGTTCGTTCTCTTGCGATAGAGCTTGCTCCCAATTGTTGAGATCCATTTTACTTTCATCCCACTTCATGATCCCGCTTAGCAGCGCAACGGTTAGCAAGAGGAAACCGATCATCACCCATGTCCGGGGACGGCGGTAAATTTTCATATTTTCGTTTTGAATCAGTTTGGACAGACTAGACAACCATCTCACCTCCCGTAATTTCGAGGAATTGTTCTTCCAGCGATTTCTGTACGGCATGGATGCCGTAGATTTCGATTTCAGCGCTAACGAGGAGCTTCGCAATAATCGGAATGACCGCTTTGTCGGCCGTCAGCTCGAGACCATTGTTCGTTATAGTCAGCTTTGACGGCTCAAACGATTGTGACAGCAGCCGCTGAGCTACCTCCAGATTATCGGCTTCGATCAAAATTTTCGTATCGGCGAGGTCGCGTGACTCCTGCAAAGAGCGGATATCGACAAGCTTGCCGGCCTGAATGATCGCAACCCGATCGCACATGAGCTCCATTTCGGCAAGCAAGTGAGAGGAGACGATGACGGAAATGCCTTCCTCGCGAGTAAGCATTCGCAAATAATCCCGCAGCTCGCGAATGCCTGCAGGATCGAGCCCGTTTGTCGGCTCGTCAAGGATAAGCAGTGAAGGGCGATGCAGAATGGCTTGCGCGACGCCAAGCCGCTGTCGCATGCCGAGCGAATAGCGTTTTACTTTTTCGTGAATGCGGTTTTGCAGACCGAGCATATGAACGACTTCGTCGATCCGCTCTTTCGTAACGCCCTTATGGCGGCGGGCAAAATGGGTCAAGTTCTGATAGCCGGTTAAAAATTTGTACATTTCCGGATTTTCAACAATAGCTCCGACATGAGTCATCGCGAGCTCAAAGTGATCGCGGACAGATATGCCTTTAATAATGGCTTCTCCTTTTGTCATAGCGATCAGTCCGACGATCATGCGGATCGTCGTTGTTTTGCCTGCGCCGTTTGGACCGAGAAATCCAAAGACTTCTCCTGCGGGGATTTCAAATGTTAAATTGTCTACTATCGTGCGATTGCCTGCTTTTTTGGTAAGGTTGCGAAGTTGCAACACAGCCTCTGACATGGAATGTACCTCCTAAATGATCTTTACAAGAGAACTATACCGAAACAAAGCTGTTGTCAAAATAGACCTTTGAACAGGTTTTTCCCCCTGCTTTGGTCGGGGAAGAGTAAAAATTGTAAATTGAAAACGGTTGCTGGACTGCCGGAACAAGCTAATGCTATACTGGTAACGGGTGAAGCAGACGATGAATAATGAGACCGCAAACGCGGAAGCAAACGGCAAACAAGAAGCCGAAAACGCAGAGAAGTTTCAGGAATTGATTAAGGCTGTTTACCATAATGGCCTCGTAGCGTTGAAGATGCATTTTGACGAAGTTAACGGACAAGTCATGAATCAGGAAGTTTACGGTCCCATATTTATTTACGAAGTGAAGGATGAATCGAATAACGGATATACGTGCGGATTTTTTCTTCGCGAGCTTGTTGCGAAGTTTCAATCGGGCGGCGATCCGTCTCTGTGGATTTCCTCTTTCTTTGTAGAATTGATGAAGACGGAAGGCGGCAAGCCGCTTCCTAAATCTCCTACAAGCGAGGACGAAGCGAAAGCGATGCTCGACAAAGTCGTGATTCCGCATTGCATCGCGGCAGTAGAAGAGGAATTTGCACCGGAAAAGGTGCATGCGGGTCTGGATTGGAATAAGGATATTGGTCCTGTATTTGAAGCGGGTTTCCCGGCTATTCGCGAGGGCAATAATGTTTGTGCATTTCCTCTCCACCTCTTGCTTGCGCATCACTTGCTAAACCGGGATCCATCCGAAGTGCTCCTGCAAGGGATGTATAAAATTCGCGCAGAACATGGCATAGAATAATGACGAGAAAGACGCTTTCATCGAAAGCGTCTTTTTTCTTTGGCGGCAATGCCGGATGCGGCAGTGTTGATCTCATGCTCGAACGGATGGCGACCGACGGCACTTCGACTAATTATGGATGGGAATAAAGCTGTCCTGCAGCTTTATTCGGGCGCGAAAGCGGGCGGCTGGTGAAATAACGCTGTGGCACAGCGTTATATTGCACAATCGAGGCGAAAACGGCCGATTGGTTGGAAATAAAGCTGTCCTGCAGCTTTATTCGGGCGCGAAAGCCGGCGGCTGGTGAAATAACGCTGTGGCACAGCGTTATATTGCACAATCGAGGCGAAAACGGGGTGACGTCAAGTAGTTTGTGTAGTAAGATTATCCATCGGGACGATGGATAAAGAATATGATGTTTGTTCGGTTGGAGGGCGTAGCCCAAGCGCAGGCGCGGGAGATTAAAGATCTTAGTCTGCCCCTCTCGCATATCGCTCGTTGTACATCTGCTCAAACGCGACCTTCGTATCAGGATCGACAAAGCCGCGAATGGCTCTGCCACACCATTTTTCGTTGTAATCTAGTGCTTGCAGGTAAATGATCTTTTCTGCCGCTTCAATATTAGTAAGGCTATTCATCGGCTTTAATCGTTTGCGTAGTTCTTTGTTCATACGCTCGATCGGATTTGTTGTGT
>NZ_WOVL01000007.1:155268-210165 GCF_009737085.1 Paenibacillus sp. NEAU-GSW1 | reverse complement strand
GATCAAACTCTCCATAGAAAGGGTTTTCCGATTGTCCAGCCGAAGGCTGATCGGAAAATCCCGGTCAGAATTTGACTTGCTCATTACTTTGTTTTATCGCTTTTCTCACGAATGGCGAGCCATTCGTAAGGGCAGTTTCGCTCGTTGTTCAGTTTTCAAAGAACAATTTCTTTTTCGACAACGCATGTTATCTTACCACAAGCGCCATCTCGATGCAAGCTTTTTTTAAAATTTGTTTTGAACTCTCGTTCGCAACAAGCTTGTCCTTCTTGCCTCGCCAACCGCATCTCTCTCGGCCGGAATTAGAATATATCATAGATCAGAAGCATAATGCAACCCTTTTTTTTCAAAAATAATTGATCTTTTTCTTAAACGTTCTTTAAAGCCTCTCTTACGCTTAATGGAGACAATTCGGTCGAAGCTACAAAACGCTTTACCGCTTCGGCATCCGTCTTCGCGTATTCCCGTAACGCCCACCCAATTGCCTTGCGGATAAAAAAGTCCTTCTCTTCTTTGCATCGTTCGATATAACCGAAAAGCCTTAACGTGTCGGTCCGCCCTTTATATTTCAACTGGAACAGAATGGCGGTGCGTCTAAGCCACATATGATCGGACTCAATCCAGCGATCAGGGTAATCTGTAATTAGCTCCGGATACTTTGAAAGATGCCGTCCAATTAAATGAGCGGCAATGTAATCGACAGTATCCCACCAAGATTTGCTCAGCACCAGCTGTTCCAACAAGTCGATATGCAACTTGTCCGCACGCTTGACATGCTTGTCCAGATGAGCCATCGCTACATTTTGAAACTCCCGTTCAGGCAGCAGCCAAAGCTCACGCACAGCTTGAAGCAGTTCCTCGCCTTGAGGCACGCCGTTTGTCTGCCAAAAATCGTGCAAAAGCTTCGTCCTCTCCGGCGTTTTAATGCCGAGGAAAGGAAACTGTCCCCGCATATACGCTTCCATCGCCTCGGCTTTATTCCGATCGGCATTCGCTCGAAAACACGCCGCTATCTTTTCAATATAATCAGACATATCCGGTCTCCCGTTCACAATCGATCTGTAGAGCTAGTCCATACTATCGCTATAAACAAATCGCTCCAAGCTCGCAAACGCTTGTTCATCCAACGGCTTTGAGTTGTCGAAATAAAGCACGGAATCGCCTTGCAGCTTCCATTTCAGCTCTCGCCTTGCGAGTGACCGGCTGAACTCGCTCCAGTGCTGGAGCTTGTACAGGTCAAGCTCGGAGCCCCTCTGCTTTATTCGATTATAGTAATGCTGCTCATCCTGCAAGTACACCATAACGACCTTTACACTTACATCTTCCAAAGAAGCGCCGATAGACGCAAGCTCTTGTCCGATCCAATCCGGCTCCTCCGTTTCTTTGCTGAACGGACCGATCACATAAGCATCATTGCCGATCTCGACATTCTCAAGCGCAGCATCCATTGTAATCCGGTAACCCAAATCCCGGCACAGCCTCTTATACTCGGCGGAGTCACGGTCGTTCGGATCAAGGCCGGCAACCGTCATAATCGAGACAGCAGCCGGACGCAGCAGCGTATCCATGTCGAGTACGGCCGCTCCTCTTTTACGCGCCAGCATTTTGGCCAAAGTCGTCTTCCCCGCTCCTGCCCCGCCTACAAAAAATACGAGCTTTCTCATCTGTCAGTCCACCTTTTTCCCCAAGCTTATCTAGCCTAATTGCCGTTCCTGCAGCTGCCGCCATACGGTCTTGTTGCTGTACTTCCGCTCGTCGCTAATGTCCGGTCCAAACCATTCCGGTGCGACGAAAGCATGCGCCTGCTCCTCCGATTCAAATTCGACCTCCACTACAGTCAGCTGAATTTGGTCGTAAATATCAATTTCGATCGTCGTCCCGTCCCACTGAGCAGTGATGCGGTCTTTCGTCAGCGGTATGGCTCCAAAGGCATCCATGACTTGCGTATAGATTCCTTCCGAAATCGAGTATTCAATTTCCTCGCGGGAAAGGCCGTTCCCTTTTTTAAACGTATGCGTATACTCCACTTCGCCCGTCGAAAGGTCGGTAATCCGCCTTACTCGCAGTTCCTGATTCGTATCCAGCGCTAAGTAGGTTTGTTCGATTCGCTGCTCCGACTTTTTTGTAAAATGTCCCGCAACCGTCTCCAGCGGCTGCGTGAGCAAAAACTTCCGTTCAATTTCGAGTGACATTAGGCATTCGATCTCCTTCGCGTCTAAACTTGCAACTATTGCTCCAATCATACCATATTCCAGCAATTGCAGTCGTACCTTGCGCCAGTATTCCATATAAATAGAGGAAAGCAAGGAAGGAGAGTGGACAATGGGGCCGTTCGCCGATGATTTATTGCATAACAAGGCAGTTCTCATAACCGGTGGAGCTACCGGTCTGGGCAGAGCGATGGGAGAAATGTTTCTGAAGCTGGGCGCTCGTCTCGCCATTGCAAGCCGCCGCGAGGAAGCGCTCAAGCAAGCTGCGCAACAAATGAGCTCTGAAAATAATGTCGTATTCTACAAAAGCTGCGATGTTCGCGACCCTGCTCAAGTTCTTGATCTTATTCAAGCGGTAGAGCAGCATTTTGGAAAAATCGACGTGCTGGTCAACAATGCCGCAGGCAATTTCATCAGCCCGACAGAAAAGCTGTCTCCGCGCGCAGTGGATGCCGTCTTGAATATTGTGCTGCACGGCACCTTTTACACAACGCTTGAAGTCGGGAAACGCTGGATCGATAACGGTCAACGCGGCGTTATGCTCAATATCGTGACGTCTTACGCCTCTTCCGGCTCTGGATCCGGCTTCGTCGTGCCCTCGGCTGCAGCAAAAGCGGGAGTGCTTGCTCTCACACGGTCGCTTGCTGTGGAATGGGCAAAATACGGCATACGTCAGGTGGCAATAGCGCCCGGCCCTTTCCCGACCGAAGGCGCGTGGTCCAGACTGTCTCCTACACCAGAACTGGAGCAGCGAATGATCGAGCGAATCCCGCTTCGCCGTACAGGCAATCAAGAAGAGTTAGCGCATCTGGCCGCCTATTTAATATCCGATTACGCTTCTTACATTAATGGTGAAGTTGTTACGATAGACGGAGGGGAATGGCTGCAAGGCGCCGGACAGTTCAACGATTTATTAGAAGTGACGCCGCAGCAGTGGGAGTCGCTGTCTGCCATGACGCGAAACGGCAAGTAATGTCCTCGCAACAAACTTTTCGGCAAACGGACGCCAGTCATCTCATATGGTATACTGTCGGAATAACCATTCAACAATGTGTGCAGGAGGGATTCCATTGAAAACGTATGTCATCCTCTCGTTTAATGAGGACGGACTCGAGAATGTATATGTGGGCCAAGACGAGGAAAAAGCGCTTGGCTTTAAGCCGGAGGATTTCGAAAATTGCGATGCGCTGTTCGTAGAAATCTGGGAGGACGGCGAGAAGATCGACGATTTCCGGCTCGAGCAGCCTTCCGAGGAAATAGCCGAGGACACTGCCGACTAGCCTTTCGACTGAAAAAAGAGACGAACGCCGAGCCTCAAGCTGGCATTCGTCTCTTTTTGCTTCGCTGCACCTACACCTTTACAAGCTCCGTTAGCGTCTTTACCGCATGCTCGAGCAGCTCCGACAGATCTCCCATTTGATCCTCGTTAATTTTCCGGTTAAAGGCCAATTCAATCGTATTTGAATATACTCGCGGCTCCTGACCGTACATAAAGGTCAAGGTTTGCGCTGGAGGATGCTCCGGCTGCCAGATGCTATTCAAAATCTGATTAATCTGCTTGCACTGCCGCTCGATGTCCGTAATCGGCATATCGAAAAATAGGCGCAGCGTACAGGCTGGGTTCTCGCCTTCAACGGCGAGCAGCTCCGACGCCAAATCCTTAAGCGAAGCCTCCAGCTGCAGCTCGGCGCTAATCTCGCTATAATCGGCCAATGTAAACCTGATCGCGAACAGCCTTGACATAACCGCCATTTCCAAACGGTCCATTCGATTTGTAATTCGGATCACGCCATCAATATTGTCCATGTCATAGGCGCAATTCTCAATGGCTACTTTTAAATTGTCGAAAACGGTGGGATCAAACAACGCACCTTCCTCCTTGCTTGCTGCTACTGCTCCTCTCTAGATTTTGCAAAACATTTACTCGATCGTCAACGTCCGAGGCGATTGTTTGGTCAACCATCTGGAAGAAAGCCATGCAGCAAGCGCGGTCGCAACGATGCTCACAATAGCCAATAGCGCTACGGCCGGACCATTCACAACAATCGGCAGCTTGACGAGGCCGTATTCGATAAGCAGCGACTTCAACACATTCGGCAAGCCGTAAACACCGGCAATCGCCCCCAATACAGCTCCAAGTATCGAAAGAACTGTAATTCCAAGCGTAATCGAGCCTCTTATGGTGCGGTTGGCCATTCCCAGCGATTTATAAATGCCGTACGTCCGATATTCCTTCCATACCGCAATTCGGCTGAGGCTGTAAATAATCATAAAAGTTACGCCTGTAAAAAGCAGCATCAGAAAGCCCATCGGCACAATCAAAATCGACACTGCCTCTTTATAAACAGCTTCCAGCAACGCCTTCTGGGTAACAGCGTCAATCGCTTTTCCGTATTTGGCGTTCAAATCGGATACGGTCTTATCCGCATCGTGAATATCCCATAGATTGATGAATAATATGTCATCGTCTTGCATTTGCACGCTGTCTTTGCCTGAGCTTTCGCTTCGAACGGCATCCGCTTTTATTCTTGCCGAATAGGACATATTCGCTATCGCTTGGTAGATTCCCGACACCGTCATCGTATGTTTTTGGCCTTCTAGAAATACGTCTAGCGTGTCGCCAACCTCTTTGCCCAACTTGCGAGACACATTGACTCCGATTGCAATTTCATGCTCATTGTCTGGATTTTTACCTTTTATCGTTTCAAACCCAAGTTCCTCGTAGCTTCCGTCCAGCGCGCTGACTGAAATGTTCATAGACTGGCTAGCCGATCTGTCTGCCGCGCCAGGCTCTGAAGGAAACACCCCATTCAGATCGCTTATCCGACCGAAATTTTTCACCCGTTTATCAGTGGATACCGCATTCTGAAAATCTTTGCTGGAAAAAGCGTCATTATTATAAACCGAAACGGCGATATGGGAGGAATCATATCCCCATAGCCCGGCCGTTTGCTGAATCTGCATGATGCTGTACAACAGTACGAAACCAAATACGATTACCGCCGTCGTGAGTGCCGCCATTGCAGCCGTGAGGACGGAGCTTTTCCGATTTTTAGCGACATACTTTAAAGCAATAACCGCAGCGATTGGCCAACGTCCGAATGTAACTATCCCGCTTCCGGCATTCGCAAGCTTGCCCGCCACTTTCCCGTTATCCGCTTCCGACATGCCGTAACGGATCGCTTGCGCAGGCTGAACCGAACGGATTTTGCCGGCAAACACCAATACACAAAGCAATACAAGCACAATGATGAATAGCCCTGCTGCCAGCGAAAAGCCGCTGCCGGTAAGCGCCATCTGCGACTGCGGCGTTTCCAAGTTGGTTGAAGACAGCTTAATTATAATTGCCGATAATAGTTTGCTGGCTGCAATCCCTGGCACGACGGCAATGAATGCAAGGAGCGCATATTGCAGCACATAAATGGACATGATGCGATTCGACCGCAGACCTACTGACTTAAACACGCCTATCGTTCGGTAGCTTGACAATATCGCATCCGAAATCGTGTACCCGATCGTAAACAGTGCGATAAAGAGCATCACGATTCCAAGAAACACCATTATAAATCCGATGATCCGACTCATAATGAGATAAAAAGCCGACATCTCCTCGAATTCGTCTTTCCCCTCTAAGAACGGAACGCCGAAATGCTGCTCAAAGCTGCTCCAATATGCGGCCTGGTCTCCGTAATTTTCAAATCGCAAGCCAATCAAATAACTGTCGCCGCCTATAAGAGCTTGCGTCCGTTCTGCATAGTCGGCGTGATTCAGCCATATACGGGCCGTTGTCGCAAACGGAGCTCCATAAGGAAGATCGACAATAACTCCGGAGACCGTCAGCTCAAACCGCTCCGATTCCGCTTTGAATTCGATCCTGTCTCCTACCGATATGTCGTGCGAACGGGCAAGCGATGTCGGAATCCATACCGTTCCCGGTGCCGGCGCAGCAGTGCTTTCGCCTTCCGCAAACAGCAATTTATCCACCTTCATCGGCTCGGCAGGCGTATCCATCAGCATGACATATACGTTTGTCAATTCTTTGCCGCCATAGCTTATGCCCGCGATATTCCGAAACGGCAATAGCTCCGACGCCATTACGCCGTCCTGCTCCTTCCACCACCCGGCCAACGCCTTCGGATCATGGAGTCCTTTCGTCAACATAAGCAGCTGGTGAGAGCCGTTCGTCTGTTTATGCATATCTGCAAAACGGCTGCCCGAGTTAGCCAGCACTGTAGCCGATGTCGCCAATAGCACCGTCGAGAGCAGTATTAGCACGGCGATCAGACCATTTTGCAGCTTCTTCTTAGTAATTCCCGACCAGCAAAGCATCCATAGCGTTCTCATCTTACTCCCTCCCTGTCACGTAGGAGAAAATAAGCGCTTCCCGCTGCTGCACGTTTTTCGCTTCATACTTATCGAATTCGAGAATGCCGCCGACTTTGCCGTCCCGGATATAGATAAGCCGATCGGCCCTGCACGCCGCTTTAATATCATGCGTTACCATTACAATCGATTGGCCGCCGCGATTCATTTCCGTCAATATATCAAGCACGGCCATGCCGTGGTCATGATTCAGGCTGCCGGTCGGTTCGTCTGCAAAAACAATATCAGGCGAATTAATTAGCGCCCTGGCGATGGCTGCCCGCTGCTGCTGGCCTCCCGAGGTTTGAGCGGGCAGACGGTTACGCTGTCCGTCAATGCCCATCGATTCCATCAGGGAGTGCGCCTTTTGCCTTACTTCCTTTCTGCGGCCGCCCGCTACATAGGCAGGCAGCGCGACGTTCTCAAACAACGTTAAATCCGCAACCAGATTGATGCTCTGATAAATATAGCCAAGCTTGCTCGCCCTAAACGCCGCCTTTTCCCGCTCCGACTGGCCGTCAATGCGAGTGCCTCGATAATATATTTCACCCGTCGTCACCGCATCCAACCCGCTGAGCATGTAGAGCAGCGTCGATTTGCCGGAACCGGAGTTGCCCATGATGACCGTAAAATCACCCTCGTAAATCTCCAGATCGACGTTGCGAATCGCGTGATATCGCTCATTTCCGGTCGAATAGGTTTTGCATGCGTTTCGAGCTTCAATAATCGTTTGCTTAGACATGTTTTGTAGCCCCCATTACGTTTGATACCTTTAGTGTAGCGGGCCATTCTATATAATCGCTTATCAAGTTATTAATAGAATATTACAGCGCTCGCTTAAGCTTAGGCCAGCGGAATCGTAAACGTAAACGAGGTGCTCTGTCCTTTTATGCTTTGAAAGCCGATCGTCCCTCCATGCGCTTCAACAATATACTTGCATATTGACAGCCCAAGCCCTGTTCCTTCACTTACCTGTTCGGTCTGCCCTTTATAATAGCGTTCAAAAATAAAAGGCATGTCCTCCGCCGAAATGCCGCCGCCGGTATCTTCAATCGTTAATTGAAGCTGTTCCCGGCCATGGGCTCGCAGTTGTTCAATGCGCATGCCTATAACGCCTCCCGGCGGCGTATGCTTAAGCGCATTGGCAATCAAATTGACAATCACTTGCTCAATTCGCGCGGCGTCCGCTTTAATTAACACATTTGGCACCGCTTCGGGCTCCTTGAACGTGCGGCCGGCCATCCGAACATAATGCGCATTCGGCTGAATGACAGCAGCCAGCAGCTCGCCGCTGTATTGCTCGGCTAATGAAATGGAGATTTGCCCTAATTGCTTCAGCTCATGAAGCAGCAGATCGTCTATAAGCCGCGCCATTGAATCGGCCTGGGTCTGCATGACCTCCATATAGCTCATAACAGAAGGCAAATCCGGGCAAACGCCGGAGCGTATCGCTTCAATATAAGCTTTGACAGTTGTCAACGGCGTTCGCAAATCATGGGATATGTTCGTGATCAGCTCTTTTTGCGCCCGATCCTGCTCGCTTCTTCGCTGATGCAAATACTGAAGCTCCAGCCTGACCTGATCGAACATCGCATACAGCTCGCTCCATTCGTCGTTCCCGGCGCGTTCAATCGGCTGACCGTAATGCCCTTTCAATATATCCCCCGCATGCCGCTTCATACCGGAGATCGGTTGTATGGCATCCCGATTGATTTTCCTGTACAGCAAGAACAAGAATAGAGCGGCGGCAAGCAGCAATGCTCCTGCCGCCAGCCAGATGATAGAGGACCGATGCTGTGTAGTTTTAACGACAAGCAAGCTCTTTGGGACTGTGAAAATCGCATTGGCAACTTGCCTGTTCGAGTCTTCCGCGATAACAGGAAACGCTACGCGATACGTTTCATTTGCGCTTTTCGCCGCGTACAAATCATAATGCAGCGCAGTTCGCAAATCGAGGATCGAAGATTCCGAGGCGCCGAACACAACCTTCCCGTCAAGCAGCACAACAGTCAGCTCCAGGCCGCTCTCCTCCGTCAAGTGCCGCAATTCATCTCGCGCCGTTTCTGAGGAATCAAGCTTTGCGATGTTGCGCTCCAAATAGAGCATAGGCGCGCTGCTTTTCACCCTCGCCGCATTGATTACATAAGGCGTCTGATTATCGCTATTCGAGTTTGCATACAAATAGGCGGCACAAACGGCGATACCGAAAAGGCAGGCCAATATGGCAAGCAATCTTTTTCTAATCCGTCTACTTAAATGCATGTTCATCCCCGTCCGAATTCATCTTGGCTGAATTTATAGCCTACGCCCCATACCGTTCGGATGAATGCCGGACTCGACGGATTGTTCTCAACCTTTTCGCGCAATCTGCGGATGTACACTGTAATCGTGTTCTCATCCCCATATGCGTCAAAGCCCCAAATCGCATCGAGCAGCTGGCTTTTCGTAAACACTTGATTCGGATGCTCCGCCAAATAAGCAAGCAGCTCAAATTCTTTGGCGGTAAGCGAAACATCGCGTCCGTCCACCGTTGCTTTATAGCCTTTCTTATCAATGGAAAGGGGACCGAATCGCAACAGATCCGACTGCGGCAGATTGACAGACATGCCGTCGATTCTGCGCAAATGGGCTTGAATACGGGCCAGCAGCTCGCTAAGCGAGAAAGGCTTCGTCATATAATCGTCCGCGCCGAACCCTAAGCCAAGCACTTTATCGGTATCGCCGCTGCGGGCGCTTAAGATCAAAATCGGCGTCGAATGCCGCTCCCGGATTTGTCTACAAAGCGAAATGCCGTCATCGCCGGGCAGCATAATGTCCAGAACAATAAAATCAGGCCGCAGCCGCTCGATCGCGTCCAACCCTGAGCGCCCGTCGCCAGCTATTTCGACCTCGTATTGATTAACAGTCAAGTAATCTTTAATAATGCGAGCGATCGGTTCTTCGTCTTCTATGACCAGCACGCGTTTTTTCGCATTTTCCATCTTCATTCTCTGCTCCCGTCTGTCTATATGCTTCGTTCATTACATTCGCCAACTGGATGATTATCCCTTTTCACTGTGAGCGACTAAAATCAAAAAATAGCGGTGCAGGGATAGTCCTCTGCACCGCTATTTATGAAAGTACATTCTTTATTGACTTAGTATTATTCTTTATAAGCAGCCGATGTGTCGATGCCTACCGTATTGAGCGCGCTGTCCCAAGTTACGGCAAAGTCAAAAACTTTCGCAATGTCTCTCAGCTTGAAGTAATTGTTGCCGCCGATGTTGTAAGCCGTAAACGAAACCTCTTTGCCGTCTACCAAAATTTTCGAGGAAGTCGGCAAAGCCTTTTTATTCGTCGGATTTGGCGATACTTTAAGCTCTTTGCCGTCAGGCGTATAAGCGGCGCCCTTCGTCAGATTAATCGCATTGCTTGCGCTGTCCCAGCCAACTTGGAATTGCTTCGCAGAACCGTTCACAACCATCGCCAGGTCGCGCAGTTTGAAGTAGTTGCTGCCGTCGATTTGATAGGCTTCAAAGGCGATCTCTTTGCCGTCTACTACAACTTTGGAAGCGGTAGGCTTCGCAGTTTTGTCAACGAACTGAACGTACAATTCTGCACTGAAAATCTCTTCGTCAGCCTTGTCAGCAGATATGAAATAAAATCCGTAAGTCTCGCCTGCTACTAATTCGCTCGCTTTTTCATCCTTTGTAATCTTCGGCTGAACGACTACGCTGCCGTTTTTAAATTGAGCTTCGAAATCGCCAGACTGCTCGTTATCCATATTCATAGACATGGCCATCGCATACAGCATATACGCCGCTTTATCGGTCGTTTTAATTTCGAAAAGCGAGTACGTGCCGTCGCTGTTCTTCTTCGGCATATCAACAACGAGAACGTCAGCGTAGTAAGGATCCTCATCTTCGTAATCCGCTGCAAGGTTAACCTCTTTCGATTGTTTATAGCCTGGAACAACAATGGTATAGCCCGAATCCTGTTCGCCTAAATGGAACTCGGTGCCTTGCAGCCCTGCAGCCGAAGCAGGAGCAACCAGTGCGGTAGTCAACAGCATCGTCAGCAGCAAAACAAAGGAAATAACTTTACTCTTTCTCATGATGAACCCTCCAGTAATGATAGTATTAGAATAATTGAGTAATTCTACCATACTATTTTACTAGATTATTCAACAAAATTCATTACTTCCAACGTATAAACAGACATTTTTTTCATTAGTTTATTATTTATTTTTGTCGAAAACAGATAAAAACACGAAAAAAGTCCTATTAAAAAACAGATGTAAATTTTCGACGGTAGGCCCAGTGATTGGTCGGGCCGTGCCCGCTTCCGATTACGATACCGTCTTCGATCGCTGCTTGAATGAACGCTTTTGCCCGACGAGCGGCCTCCTCCATTCCCATCCCTTGGGCAAGGCCGGCAGTTAAAGCTGCCGAGTAGGTGCAGCCGGTGCCATGCGTACGCGCCGTTTCAATCCGCTTGCCGGACATTTCCGTCACGCTGCTGCCGTCGAATAGCAGATCGACCGCTTCGCCGCCGTCCTCGTGCCCGCCTTTAATAATAACGTTGCGTGCGCCGAAGCCCGCCAGCCGCTTGGCTGCCTCGATCTTATCAGCCCGGCTGCGAATCGATACGCCCGTCAAACGTTCCGCTTCCGGAATGTTCGGCGTCACTACTGCCGTAAGCGGCAGCAGCTTTTCCGTCATCGCTCTAACCGCTTCATCTTGCAGCAGCGATGCCCCGCCTTTTGCGATCATGACAGGATCGACGACAACCTTCGTCCAGCCGAAAAAGGCGATTGCTTCCGCAACCGTCTCGATAATGTCGGCGCTGAACAGCATCCCCGTCTTCAACGCATCGACGCCGATATCGCTGCCGACGGAATGAATTTGCGCGGCAACAGCCTCTTTGGCAAGCGGATACACGCCCTGCACGCCCAGCGTGTTTTGCGCAGTCGCCGCCGTAAGCGCGGACATGCCGTAAGCGCCTAGCTCCTGGAACGTTTTCAGATCGGCTTGAATCCCGGCGCCCCCGCCGCTGTCGGAACCGGCAATCGTTAAAGCCCGACCTGTGAAGCCTGTACTATGATTCATGTTGATCCCTCCTAAAAAGTTTTGCGAAGCAAAACTTACTTCGAAAGCGTAGACTTAGTTTTGCGAAGCAAAACTTACTTCGAAAGCGCAGGCTTAGTTTTGCGAAGCAAAACTTAAATGCTAAACCGCTCAGGGTCAAAGGCTTCCATCGCTTCAGGAAGCTTCTTCCGCTCGATGTAATCGGCAGCTACTTTCGCCGTAACCGGACTAAGCAAAATGCCGTTGCGATAATGGCCCGCAGCCATAACGACACGATCCGAGGCGCTTAGCCGTCCAAGCAGCGGAAATCCGTCCTGCGTGGACGGGCGCAATCCGGCCCAGCGATGGAACGGCGTCTGCTCGGCGAGGAACGGGAACGCTTGCTTGTTCCATTTGCGCAGCCGCTCGATGCCTTTATCGGTTACGGTCGTATCGAAGCCCGCCACATCCTCGGAGGCGCCGCATACGAGCGTGCGGTTCTCCTTGGCGACAAGGTAGCCTTGGTTGCTGAATACCATATGCTGAACCGGCTTGACCTCCGCTTCATAGGCGCATATTTGTCCGCGAATCGGATAGATCGGAATGCGAATGCCGAAGACGTCCGCCAGCTCCTGTGCCCATGCGCCCGAGCAGACAAGAAGACGGTCTCCGTTGAAGCTTCGGCCGTCCTGCGCCTTCACGACGACATCGTTCCGCCATTCCTCGACGGTCAGCTGAACTAATTGCTCTTCGATTTGCACGCCCGTCAGCCGGCAGGCCTGTTCCAACGCCATAACATAATCTGGTGCATACAGATGACTTTCCTCCGGCGTATAGAGCGCCGCCTTCACTTCTCGCGAAAGCAGCGGCTCCCTAGCAAACAACTCCTCGCCCTCCAGCAATGCGCCCGTTGAGCCGTGCTCGCGTTGCCAGAGCAGCCTGCCCTCCAGCGCCAGCCGGTCCGCTTCGTGGTACGCGATATACAAGCTTCCCGATTCGGTATATTCAAATTCCCGGCCGGACACCCGCTTGATTTCCTTCACCCATTCAGGATAGAGGCGCAAGCTTTCGTTGCATAAATGAAAAAAGGCATCCGGTCCTTCGACGTTCTCCGAGTAAGGCGCCAGCATGCCTGCCGCCGCCCCCGACGCTTGCCCGCCGCAGCGGTTTATTTCCAGAACGACGGCTTGATGACCGCGCTTCTGCAATTCATAGGCGCAGGACAGGCCAATAACGCCGCCGCCCATTACAATTACTTTCTCCCCCATCACACAAACCAGCTTTCCGAAGAGGTAGTTCAAAAAATCCGCTTTTGATCACGAAGCATACCACGAAGCAGATTCGACATCGAATCTTGAATTCAGCCGAGACAGCGTATGCCTTCGAAGTATGTTTCCTTCGGAAACATTTCAAGTTCTCACGTAGTAACCCACTACGCTCCGATCCTCATTCTCTAGCTTCATCCAACCTTCTACAGCGTTTTGAAAAAACGCAGCTTCGTAAGCACTACTTATGTGCTGAAAACCGAACTTTTTGAACTTTCTATATTTATTTCAAAATAAACTGTTCATGGCCGCTGCTTGCCGTCGCATAGCGCTTCTTCGAGATGCGGCCGGCAAGGTAAGACAGCCTGCCCGCTTCAATCGCCAGCTTCATCGCCTGCGCCATAACAACCGGGTCCTTCGCCTTCGCAACCGGCGTATTCATCAGCACGCCGGATACGCCAAGCTCCATCGCCTGGGTGACATCCGCCGCCGAGCCGAGACCGGCGTCGACGATAATCGGCACCTTCGCCTCCTCGACAATGAGGCCGATATTATACGGATTCAGAATGCCAAGGCCTGTGCCGATTGGCGCCGCGCCCGGCATAACCGCTGCCGCTCCGGCTTCCTCCAGCCTTTTGCAAAGAATCGGATCGTCGGAAATGTACGGAAGCACGGTAAAGCCTTCCTTTACCAAAATTTCCGTCGCCCGCAGCGTTTCGATCGGATCAGGCAGCAGCGTTTTTTCGCTCGCGCTGATCTCGACCTTGATCCAATCGCTTAAGCCCGATGCCCTCGCCAATCTTGCGATGCGCACCGCTTCATCCGCCGTGCTTGCTCCCGATGTGTTCGGCAAGTAACGAAACGCGCCCTCCTCCACATGCTGAAGAATCGAATCGTCTTCCGTCGATGCCAGGTTAATACGGCGAATAGCGAACGTCAGCACCTCAGCTCCGGACGCCTTTATCGCTTCTTTCTGTACATAAGGATTCGGGAACAATCCCGTACCGATAAAAAAGCGCGAAGTGAGCTCGTGCTCCCCAATGCGCCATGTATCCTTCTTCATGACTTCAGCCTCCTCCGACAAAATGAACCAGCTCAATTCGCATATTTGGACGGACGTCAGCGCTCGCCCATTGTTCCTTCGTCAGCACCTCGCCGTCCGCTTCCACGACAACAGGCCTGCCTTCCAACCCAAAATGAATGACAACGTCCAGAATCGTCTGCGCTTCCAGTTCCTTGCGCTCTCCGTTAATGACCAGTTCCATGTTTCAGTCCCGTCCCTCCAGCTTGCTAAGGAAAGCCCGGCAAGTGCCCGGAACGTCCGCGCTGCCGACAATTTCGCTTACCGCGCAAATACGGGTTGCGCCTGCCGCAATTACCTCATCGACATTGCTCAGCTTGATGCCGCCGATAGCAACGAACGGGATGCGAATCCGGCTTGCAACCTGCTGCACATAAGCGACCGTCACCGGATTGACGACATCGACCTTCGTCTTCGTCGGAAATACCGGACCGACGCCGATATAATCCGCCCCTTGCTCTTCCGCAAGCAGCGCTTCCTCGATTGCATGCGTGGAAATGCCGATAATTTTATCTCCTACCAGCCTTCTCGCTTCCGAGAGCGGCACATCGTTCTGACCAAGATGAATACCGTCCGCATCTACTTCCAGCGCAATATCGATATAATCGTTCACGATAAACGTCACGCCGTGCTTGCGCGTCAATTCGCGGAGGGCCTTTGCCTTGCGGAGCACCTCTTCGCGACTGCTGTCCTTATCGCGAAGCTGAATAATATCTACGCCGCCAATAATAGCCTCCTCCATCACGTGAATCATGTCGCGACCCGGATGGAACTGTTCGCCGGTGATGGCGTACAATCGAAAATCTTTCATTTGCTCAAAGTCACTCCTTATTTGAAATTATGAACCGATATACCTCGCGTAGATCGTTTTGGCGCGGATGATATCGTCCGTCCCTTGCACGAGTACGCGCCCATCGGGAAATAATACAAGCTTTTCGCCTTCCGGCAGCTCGACTCGGAGCAAGTACGCGTTCATCTCCGTCCGAACCGCTGCCGGAGCCAGTCGTTTATGCCATTGCTCCAGCTGAATCGGCCCGTTGCCGGCAATTTGCACCGTGCTTCTGCCGCACAGCGAGATTGTGGAATCCCGTTCCGTCACTTGCAGCGCCGGATATTCCTTCAGCTGGCAGCAAGGGCATTGCTTCGCCGGCTCGCCAAGCTTCATCTCAAAATAATGGTTGTTCCACAGATCGAACGTTACGAGGCTGTTCCGCCGCGCCGTATCCGCGCCGACGAGAAACTTCAAAGCTTCGGTCGCCTGATAGGAGGCAACGATATCCACAACAGGCGCGATAACGCCGATCGTATCGCAGGTTTGGCCGCTGCCGTCAGCGGACGGCAGGAAACAGCGCAAGCACGGCGTTTTGCCGGGAACGAGTATAGCGCTCATCCCCCGCGAGCTGACTGCGCCGCCGTAGGTGAACGGAATGCCGTTGCGGAAGCAAGCGTCGTTGAGCAAAAATCGCGTCTCGAAATTGTCCGTCCCGTCCAGCACCAGATCGACGCCGTCCAGCAATTGATCAATATTGTGGACGGTGACATCTGCGACAAGCGCCTCAATCCGGACGTCGGAGTTAATGCGGCGAAGCTTGCGCTCTGCCGCGATAGCCTTTGGCAAACCTTCGCGCACATCTTCCTCGTCGTACAGCATTTGCCGCTGCAGATTGCTTTTCTCCACATAATCGCGATCAACGAAACGAACATGCCCAACGCCCGCCCGCACCATATGATTAGCCAGCACTGCGCCAAGCGCGCCCATGCCGATAATGCATACCGCACTTTCCTCCAGCTTCTTCTGTCCCGCTTCGCCTATTGGCGCAAACAGCCTCTGTCTTGAATACCGCTCCTGACGTTCGTCCATCTGTCTTACCCCAATTCGTTATAGATTGCGGAACACATCTTCCGCCTTCACTTCTTTGCTAAGTTGGCCATGCTCCTTCAGCCAAGCGATAACTTGGTTCCACGATTCCGCCGATTGCGCGCCAAACTTCTCCGCCCCTGCGTCCATCAATGGAAGCAGAATAGCCAGGCTTTGCTTCTCGATTTCCGCGTCCAGAGGGAAATCAGCGTTTTGCTTATCAAGCAGAAGCTTCAACGCTTCATTCGGATGCTTAGCCGTATACTCCTGCCCTTTGGCAGCCGCCTCCATAAACCTGCGGAAAGCTTCGCTCTTGCTCTCCAGCCCTTTCTCGCTTGCCGTCAGCACCAGCTCGTAATAATCCGGCACGCCGTAATCCGCCGGGTTGAACGCGAGCAGCTTAACGCCTTCTTTCTCAAGCAGCAGCTTCTCGTGATTGACATAGCCGCCGATAATGCCGTCCACTTTGTTTGTCGTAATAGACGGGATCAAATCCCAGCCGATATCGACATATTTGAGTTTCGACGCATCGCCGCCGTCCGATTCCACCATCGTGTTGACCATTGCTTCATCCAGCGGCAAGGAAGGATAGCCGATTTTAAGTCCTGCAAGGTCTTTAGGCGATTTTACGCCCGAAGATGCCGGGACGAACAGCTGATTCAACGGATGGCGGACAATTGCTCCGACCGATACGACCGGAATGTCCTCCGCTCGCGATACCGCCACCTGCATCTGATAGCTTAATGCCAAATCGGCTTTTCCCGTCGCCACCAGCTTCAGCGCATCGTTGGTGTCTGCAGGCGTCTGCAGTTTCACATCAAGACCCGCCTCTTTGAAATAACCTTGCTCTTCCGCAGCGTACAGGAACGTATGCACCGCATTCGGATACCAGTCGAGCAGCACCGTCAGCTGCTCCAGTTCTTTTTCGCCAGACACTTTGTCATGTTCGGTGTGATCGGCGTTATTCGAGCAAGCCGCCGAAGTCAAAAGCGTCACCGCAAATGCGAGCGCCAGCGGCGTTTTCATCCATCGTTTCCAAGTAAACATATTATAATTACCTCTCCCTATTATGATTTCGCTGCTCTGCGATGAGCAAGCATCATTCTCTCTAACGCCTGTGATGCAACAAACAAGACAATTCCCATCAACGACAGCAGCAGCACACCCGCGAAAACATCGTCTCCGCGCAGCATGTTCGCCGCCCGTTTCGTATACATGCCAAGCCCTCTCTCGCCCCCAAGCCATTCGCCTAGCGTTGCGCCTCCGACGCTGATCGCTGCGGCCATTTTGAGCCCGGTGAAAAAGGCCGGAAGCGCCGACGGGATTTTCCACTTGAGAAATAGATCCCATTTTCTCGCTCCCATCGACTGCATGAGCTCTCCGATTTCGCGATCCGCCGAGCGGAAGCCATCCGCCGTATTCATCGCAATCGGGAAAAACGTAAACAACACAACGACGGCGATTTTGCTGCCGATTTCATAGCCGAACCACATGACCATAATCGGCGACAGCGCAATAATCGGAATCGTCTGCGAAGCGACGATCAGCGGATAGACCGTTTTGCGGGCAAGACCGGAAACATCAATCCATATAGCAGAGAGCGTGCCGAACAAAACCGAAACTGCCAGCCCGAGCAGCGCCTCTCCAAGCGTTACGGCGAAGTGCTTGCCCAGTACGGCAGCGTTATCGCAGACCGAACGCAGGACGGCGGAAAGCTTCGGAATAATATAATGCGGAATGTTGAAAAAAGTCGTTGCCGCCTCCCAGCAGACCGCTAGCAGCAAAATAAAACTGATGACCGGCAAATAGGACGTCCATCGGCGGGTTTTACGCGTTGCAGGCTTCAATTCATGACGCCCCCTTCCGCCCCGGCTGCTGCGATGCGGCCGAATCGGCCGAGCAGCTCGCGCTTCAGGTCGACGAACCGGCTGCCCAGCGCCGTTTCTTCGTTGCGAGGACGCGGCAGGTCGACCGGCAGCGATTCGAATGCCGTTATCGGCTTTTCTTTCGCCGACGCTACCAGCACCCGGTCAGACAACAGCAGCGCTTCGTCGATATCGTGCGTAATGAACAAAATCGTCTTCTTGTGCTGCTCCCACACCTGCAGCAGCCATTGCTGCATGCCGACGCGCGTCATGGCGTCAAGCGCGCTGAACGGCTCGTCGAGCAGCAGCAGCTCGCCGCCGCCAAGCAGCGAACGAAGAAACGATACGCGCTGGCGCATCCCGCCGGACAGCTCATGCGGGAATTTGCGCTCGGTCCCTTCAAGCCCGAACTTCGCGAGCAATTCCATAACCCGCTGGCGCGCCTCCCGCTTCGAAACGCCTTGCATCTCCAGGCCGAGCGCGGCATTGTCCAGCACGTTGCGCCATGGCATCAGACAATCGCGCTGCGGCATATAGCCGACAACGTTGCCGCGGCCCCCTCCGCTGGCGTTCCCGCCGCCGATGGCGATCGTGCCGGCGTTTGGAGCAAGGAGGCCGGCGAGCAGCCGGAACAGCGTCGTTTTGCCCATGCCGCTTGCGGCCACGATGCTAACGAACTCGCCTTTATGAATATCGAAGCTGACTCCGTCGAATAAGGCCCGTTCCCCTTCGAAAGAGTAAGTCAAGCCGTGAACCGACAGTCCGAGCGGCTCCGCTTCCCGTTGCTGCATCTGCCCGTTCACACCGGCCATCCTTCCTGCCGATATGCCATGTCCCAGAACAAATATTCCAGCTTGGAGGCCATCAGAAAATGATGCTCCAGCTTCACAAGCTCCGCTTCCGCCATCCCTTCTGCCAGCCGGTTCATCAAGCCGATGCACCATTCGGTCAGCTCATTGAACTCTTCCGAGCTGTACATGAGAATCCAGTCGCGGTACAGCGGATGATCCAGCGCTCCCGGCACTTCCGCGAAAGCCGCGCCGATATCCCGATAGCTCCACATGCACGGGAGAACGGCAGCTACAACTTCAGGGAGCGAGCCTTGCGCGGCAACATCCAGCAAATATTTCGTGTAAGCAACGGTCGTCGGAGACGGCTTCGTCGCCTCCAGCTCCTCGCGGGATACGCCGAACCGCTCGGCATATTGCCGATGCAGCCCCATCTCCACATTCAGCGTGGAGTCGCAAAGCGCCGAAAACTTGCCCATCGTTTCCAGATCGCTCGCTTTAATGCTGCCGTAGGCGAACATTTTGGCATAATCGATTAAGTAGATATAGTCCTGCTTCAAATAATAGATAAACCGTTCGGGATCAAGCTTGCCCTCTCTTAATTCCGTCAAAAACGGATGGCGGTGGCTCTGCTCCCAAATCGCCTTTGATGCGCCGAACAGCCTGTCGCTGAAACGGCTTGATGTTGCCAGCGTTTTTTCCATTTTGCAGTATGCACTCCTGACATCGGAATCTTTGAGCCGAGCTCAAAGTCACTCCATATTCGTAATCTTCGGTAACCAAGGCAAAGCGCTCAAGCATTCACGGCTAGCATCCGCTACGCGTTTCGAGACAATAGAAAAAGCCATTCGAGAATACACGAATGGCTACAATTCGATAGGTTCTCTACGCCAGCATTACCTGGTTCAGATTATCGGTCAGACAAACAAGTTGCCTATCTCAGCCGGACTTAATCCAGCACCCGCACTCATATGCAATTAATTTCACTATAACTGATCCTTATTTGTTAGGCAATAACCGTGTAACATCATAAGTTAAAAAAAGAGCGAATCCGCACATACACCCACATCGGCAACCAAAACAGCATCCCCCACAAAAGAGCAGCAGAGAGAATACCGCGCTTTCCTATTAATCGCTCCAAGTTATGAAGTTCGTCGTACAGCCGATCTTTCGCCTGCTCTAACTCGACACCACATTGTTTGTACAGCAGCATCCGTACACGAAAGTCAGATCCGTCATGCAAGATGATGCGAAACAAGCAATAAAAAAAGCTGCGTTTGGCCCTCCATACGCAGCTTTCTCCCTATTCCTGCTTAGCGTCGGCTCCACCCTTGCCGCCGTCAGCTTCCTTTGCGCCTGCGCTTGCTCCCGGCTTGGCTTTCTTGCTGAATACACGTTTAGCGCCTTTCGCTTTTGCTGCTTTATCCCAGCGGCTCCAGCCTTTTTTGCCCGTTCCTTGGCCGATGCCGCTTTTCTTTTTCGGTTTGGTCAATCGTTACAGCTCCTCTTTTGACAATCTACTATCGTGTATTGTACCAATAGCGGCTTAGCAATAGCAATCATTCCCTGTCGCAAGCCGCGTGCCCCCCTTACTCCTCCTTATTAATCTGGTGAAATAACCCTAATTTTAGCGGCATGCGACTGGCGATATTCTAATGGAGTTAATTACGAGGAAGCATGTCATCTCCAAAGAAATGGTACATGATGGTTTGACCGTCATCGATGCGGGAATAAATGAAACTGCAGACGGTAAGATCGTCGGCGATGCGGCTGCCGATACAAACGGCACCGCTTACGCTGTATCGCCTATACCCGGCGGAGTCGGCACACCGACAACCGCTATTCTATATGAAAACGTAATAAAAGCGATCTCCATTCCATATAAGGAGGCCTGCCCACGATGAGCCAAATCAATTGGGACCAATCGATTCGCCATTTTATACAGCAATCCGCAAGCGCCAGCCCGACTCCGGGAGGCGGCAGCACAGCCGCTCTTGCCGCGGCGCTCGGTTCAGCTATGACTTCCATGGTATGCAATTTGACGCAAGGCGAGAAGTACGCCGAAGCACAGCCGCATATGATCGAAACCGCAAAGCAAATGGAGCTGACCATCCGAAAATGCGAGGAGCTGCTTGCCGCCGACATCGCTTCTTTCGACACTTATATGAGCGTGCTCAAAATGCCTTCGCTCACGGAAGAAGGAAAGCTGCTTCGCAAGCAAGCGATTCAACTCGCCGCTATTCGCGCGATCGACGTTCCGCTTGAGCTCATGGAAGTGTGCAAGAGCGGAATAGAGCATGCGAGCGGAATCGCCGAATCATCCAACAAAAATGTCATTTCCGATCTGGGTATCGGTGCGATCTTATTCCACTCCGCCGCCGAATCCGCCCTGTTGACCATTCGAATCAATCTTGGTTCGCTCAAGGATGCGGAGCTTAAGCAGCAATACGCCGATAAAGCCGAGCTTCTAATGAAGCAAATTACGGCAATCAAAACCAAGACGATGGCTGCGGTTAATGATCGCCTAGTGAATTAAGGAGAGCAATTGACAGTCTATTTTCCGATATGGTATATAAAAGTAAGGATTAGCACTCAAAACACCTGAGTGCTAAAATTGTTTATGAACCGATTGAGAGGAGTGCCACCATGGCCAAGAAACAGTTCCAAGCGGAATCCAAAAGACTGCTGGAGATGATGATCAATTCCATCTATACGCAGCGCGAAATTTTTCTTAGAGAGCTCATCTCCAACGCAAGCGACGCTATCGATAAAATATATTACAGAGCGCTCACAGACGACGCCCTGACGTTCGACCGCGACAGCTATTTTATTAAAATTACTGCTGACAAAGAAAGCCGCACGCTGACGATCTCCGATACGGGCATCGGCATGACGGAAGAGGATTTGGAAAACAACCTCGGCATCATTGCGAAGAGCGGATCGCTCGCGTTCAAAAAAGAGAACGAAGCCAAAGAAGGCCATAACATTATCGGCCAATTCGGCGTCGGTTTCTACTCCGCTTTTATGGTTGCGGATGAAGTTACCGTTGTGAGTAAGGCTCTCGGCAGCGAGCAAGCCTATAAATGGGAATCGACAGGCGCGGACGGCTACACAATCGTTCCTTGCGAGAAGGATTCGATCGGCACCGACATTACGCTCAAAATTAAACCGAATACCGAAGATGACAACTATGACGAGTACCTGGAGCAATATCGCCTCCGCTCGATCATAAAAAAATATTCGGACTTCATTCGTTATCCAATCAAAATGGACGTCACCGGCAGCAGACCGAAAGAGGGCGCCGACAACGAGTTCGAAGAATATGCCGAGGAGCAAACGCTCAACAGCATGGTGCCGATCTGGCGCAAAAACAAGTCCGAGCTGACGCAAGAGGACTACAATAACTTCTATTTCGAGAAGCGCTACGGCTTCGACAAGCCGGTTAAGCATATTCATATTAGCGCTGACGGCGCTGTTGTATACAACGCGATTCTGTACATTCCTGAAAATACGCCTTTCGATTATTACACAAAGGAATATGAAAAAGGGCTTGAGCTCTATTCGGGCGGCGTGCTCATTATGGACAAATGCTCCGACTTGCTGCCGGACTATTTTGGCTTCGTTAAAGGGATGGTCGATTCGGAAAATCTGTCGCTCAACATTTCCCGCGAGCTGCTTCAGCATGACCGCCAGCTGCAGCTCATTGCCAAAAACATTAAAAACAAAATCAAATCCGCGCTGCAAAGCCTGCTGAAAGACGAGCGCGACAACTACGAGAAGTTCTACCAGTCGTTCGGCCGCCAGCTCAAGTTTGGCGTTTACAACGATTACGGCGCTAACAAGGATACGCTGCAGGATTTGCTGCTGTTCTACTCCTCGAAGGAGAAAAAGCTCGTTACGCTGGATGAATACATTTCGCGCATGCCGGAAGATCAAAAATACATCTACTATGCTGCAGGCGAATCAATCGCGAGAATTGAGAAGCTGCCGCAAACGGAAATCGTCTCCGACAAAGGCTACGAAATTTTGTACTTCACCGACGATATCGATGAGTTCGCTGTGAAGATGCTGACCAGCTACAAAGAAAAAGAATTCAAATCGGTTTCGAGCGGCGATCTCGGCATCGAGCCGGATGCGGAAGACGAGGACCACAGCGCGGAAGAGACTGCAAATGGCGATTTGTTCGCGCATATGGGCACCCTCTTGTCCGGCAAAGTGACGAAGGTCAAAGCGTCGAAGCGGTTGAAATCGCATCCGGTTTGCCTTTCGACGGAAGGCGAAGTGACGATCGAGATGGAGAAAATTTTGAAGGCGATGCCGAATAGCGGCGACGTTAAGGCCGACAAGGTGCTGGAAATCAACGTTAACCATCCGGTCTACGCTTCGTTGAAGGCTGCTTTCGAGCAGGATAAAACGAAGTTGGATCTGTACACGAACCTGCTGTTCAACCAGGCGCTTCTGATCGAAGGCTTGCCGGTGCAGGATCCGGTGGAGTTTACAAATGATATCTGTAAAATAATGGTTTAAAACCTGCGGGGGGAGCTCGGACTCGCTGCGCGTTTCGGTTCATGGAGCAGAACTGGAGCTCAGACTCGCTGCGCGTTTCGGTTCATGCTGCCGTTCTTGATTCCATTCCCCGGCTCGCTAAAGCTCGCCAAATGAACAGAATCTGCGAAAAGTCATCCTGAACTCGAAACGCTCCGCTCCCCCTCCTCCAACACCTTTTGGAGAAAAGAAGAACACCCCGCCCTGACATTGCGCAGGACGGGGTGTTTCTATTAGGAGTATGTTCGATTCCCTGCGGAATCCTTAAAAATGTGAAACTTATCGAATAGCTTCCTATGTTCGTCGATCGCTTGCAGCTCCAATGAGCTGCTAGTCATCACAATGTGAAGAAAATGCGGCTCAGCTAAAGATTGTGCTGTATGCCAGCTTCTTTTCGGCAGAAACCATTCTGGCATTGCCCCCGCCCCTCCAGCAACCATATACACAATCCCATTATCAAAGTCTACTTTGCCGTTACAAATCGGGTGGCTTCGCTCATAAACGATCGTATGGGAGTTAAGCACTACATCTACCCCATACTGTTCCATTACAGGGCACAGCTTTCGCAAATCTTCGACCTCGTACCCGCCTGACACATAAGGAGGATAGTGAAAATATACAATTTTCCATTTAGCAGAAGTGGACCGCAATTGATGAACGAGAAAATCATACTGTTCATTTCCGATCTCCATCTTGCCGGAACAGTTAGGATAGGTATCGCTGTCAATAAAATCAGTACTGTCCAGACAGATAAAACAGGCGTCTCCGTACTCGAAAGAGTAGTAGCTTTTAGGTGGAGCGTACGCGAAGAAGTCATAATACCATGAAGCATGATCCTCGTGGTTGCCTAAGCAGCTGTAGAAAGGCGTGCTTGTCAAAAAGGACTTGCCGGGACCAAAAAAATACTTCTCCCAATCGTCGTAATGATGTCCATCGTCTACGATATCGCCAATAAACAGCGCAAAATCGGGGCGGTATTTTTGCATTTGACTGAATATATTCCGATTGATTTGACCATTGGATTGATCAAAACTGCTATATCCGCCTGTCTCGCTTGTTACGGTGAATGAAAATGGCTCTCCGCTTCGAGCTGCTGTCTTAAAGGGATGCGGACCTGATTCGATCTCGTATTGGTCATTTGTCGAGCGTATGTTGTAAAAATACAATGTACCGGGTTCCAAATCCGACACGGTGATTTGATGAATGAGCGATAGTGCTTGTTCATTGACTGATTTCACTACCCGTTCCGGCTTTTTAAAGTTTCCGTGATAGCCGCTATGAATTCTTTCGGCCATTAAGATATCCACGGCGGATGATGCAGGCTCCGATGTTTCCCACATAATCGTGATCGTTTGCTCGGTAGGCCATTGCAAATAGGGCCCCTTAATAATAGTCAACACATTACATCCCCTCTCCTTTGATCACTTCGAATGCCTCAATCTTGGATTATCCTTACTGAATTCTCGATCTGCACCTCATTTCCTTTCGTATCCATTTGTCCGGCAATTTCAAATAAATAAAAAAAGCAGACTGCCGCGGCCGTCTGCTCGTTTGATGCTGTGAATCGATCTGTCCAGGATCATTATTTGACAAAAGATTCGTCTTCGTCCTCGTACCACGGGTTAAGATGGACGAGTACTTCTTCGACGTCGTCATGGCGATCCATAATCGTCGCTTTTATTTTTTTCGATACGTCGTGTCCTTCTTGGATGTTAAGCTCCGCAGGCACTCCGACGCGCACATCTATAATGATGTAGTGGCCATGCTCCCTTGCCCGGATACGGTCGATCCGCTTCACTTCCGGCACCGAGAATACCAGCTGCTCGTAAACGTCGAGCTTCTCCGGCGCCACCATTTTGTCCATAAGCACATCCACCGCTTCGCGTCCCATCTCATACGACAATTTCAGAATGAGATAGGCGACGACAAGTCCGGCAATCGGGTCGCCATAGCTCAGGAAGCCGATGCCGAAATGATCGCCGATCAGCCCCGCGCCGACACCAATTACGGCAGCTCCGGACGCGTACACATCCGCAAGATGGTCATACGCGGTTGCGATTAAGCTTTTATTGTTCAGGCGCTTGCCTTGTTTCATGCAATATACATACAGCCACTGCTTCCATACAAGCGAGATGACAGCTGCGATGAGCGCTAAGTAACTCGCTTCGGCTGCCGGATGCGATAAAGATTCAATGGAATGATAGCCGATGAAAATAGCTGCGGCGGCCATAATGAGCGCAACTGCCGCCGATCCGATTACTTCCGCTTTGCCGTGCCCGTAAGGATGATCGAAATCGCGCGGCTTTCTCGCTATAATGGTCGCGCTGAGCGCTGCTGCCGACGCAACGACATCACCGGCATTATGAATGCCATCGGCCAGCAAAACCTGGCTTCCTACTAATAAACCTACCGTAATTTTCAGGACCGTGAGCAGCAAATTGCTGACCAGACTGATGGCTATGGCAAACGTCCCCGCCGGCCTGCTTGAATAATTCATCGTGCATTAACCCCTTTAACCCGTACACGAACGACAGCGTTGATGCCTGCTCAAGTTCGTCATTTTTTGACACTTGAACATTATACAAACAAGTTTCCGTGTGGGTCTAGAGAAACAGTGTTGCCAAGCACAAGCATTTTTTAGATCGGGAAATAGACTTTAGGCGGACTAACTCTTTTGCGCAGGGGCAACTCCATGCTGACCGTCAGCACGATGCGGCAGTCACGGCTCAAAACCTTTTTGGCTAATATAAAGCTCATTCTCGGAAAACAACGTTCTAAACCGATCATATACCGTGCGATAGGCCTCGGGACTGTACCACTCCTCCAGCTTATGCTGCTCGTATAACCGTTCGACTTGCAATCGGCGGGTCCGTTTGCCGCCGCTGCCGTCACCCATCGTATAATCGTCGATACAAACACGGTTCACGAACGGTCGAAGCAGCTCCGGAAACCGTTCGCTGCTGGGCAGCACCGGGGCAATGGCCGCTTGCGCAGGTACGCCGGCATCGACAAGCTCGCGCAGCGCCTTGATTCTAGCGGCAATGGGGGGCGCGCTTGGCGTAAATATTTTGCGGATATCGTCCTGATCCGTCTCGACCGTCATACTGACACGGACTTTATCTTTCAATTGCACGAGAAGATCCATGTCCCGGGTCACAAGCGGACTGCGCGTCTGTACGAGCAGAAAGTCGGGCTGCACCTCCGCCATAACTTCAAGCAGCGATCGCGTCACCCGCTCCTTGTATTCGACCGGCTGGTAAGGGTCCGTGCTTGACGACATAAAGATCGTCACGCGCCCTTTCGCTTTCGCCCGGTTGATTTCCTTACGCAGCACCGTTGCGGCGTTGCCCTTCACATCCACCCACTCGCCCCATTCTCCTTCGCGAAACAACGCCACCGGCATTTGCCGCACATAGCAATAGGAGCAGCCGAACGCACAGCCTGTGTAAGGGTTGAGCGTATGGCTGTACCCTTCTAGAAACCCGGTGCCTTTGTTGAGCAGCGTCTTCGGCTGCTTATATAAAATTTCACTTTCTGCCATACAGCATAACTCCTGCTCCTGCTTGATCGCCAGCCGCTAATCCATCACGTTCCAAATTCAGCAGTTCCATCTTCATCTCCAACCCGCCGCGATATCCGGTCAGCGTACCATTCTTGCCGATGACGCGATGGCAAGGCACGGCAATCAAAACCGGATTCGCGCCAATCGCCGTTCCGACTGCCCGCACAGCTGCCGGTCTCCCAATCGCTTCCGCTATATCCGAATAGGTACGCGTCTCGCCGTATGGGATCTCCCGCAATGCCTGCCATACGTCGTTTTGGAACGGAGTTCCGGCAGCCTCGAACGGAATGATGAATTGCTGAAGCTTGCCTTCATAGTAATGCTTCAGCTGCTCTGCATATGGCTCCATTAAGCGATCATCCTGCTTAAGAATGCGCTGCGGATGGCGGCGGCTTGCCCATTCGCTTAATTCCTCGAAAGCTCTGTTACGGGAACCGACATAGCATAGTCCTTTCTCTGTTGCAGCTATATACAGGCTTCCTTCTTCGTATTTAAATAAAGTCCAATATAGGACTTCGTTGATCGTTTGGCTTTTCATTGACAGTCGCTCCCCTCGGCATCAACGTTTGTCATACCTGCGCGCCCTCGCTGACGGTAGTCGGAGGGCGTGCTGCCGGTCATTTTTTTGAACAGGGTAATAAAATAAGCCGTATTCGGCATCCCAACCGCCACCCCGATTTCCGCGATGGATCGATTCGTGCCGTTCATCAATTGCTGCGCTTTGGCGATTCTCGTTCGCTGCACATATTCCGTCGGCGTGATCCCCTTGATGCGCTTGAACGTCCGCTGCAAATGAAACGCGCTGCCGTGACAAGCATCGGCTATATCGCGCAGGCGAATCGGCTCGCTGTAATGCTTCTCTATAAACCGGGAAATCAATTCCACCCATTCCTGATCAGGCAGCCGTTCGCCGGTCGGCTTGCATCGTTTGCAAGGACGGAATTGAGCGGCTTGCGCTCCATCGGCATCTTGGAAAATGCGGACATTTTCCCGGTTAGGCAATCGCGATTTGCAAGACGGTTTGCAAAAAATGCCCGTCGTCTTGATCGCATACATAAATTTAGCGTTATAGGATGCGTCGTTGTTCTTGATCGCTTGCCATTGCTCATCGGTCGGCATTTGGCTTGCTTGACTCATTCGCCTCACCTCTGCCTTTAGTATAGCCGCGCCGCACGGCTTTTGTACGGTTTTCGGAATAGAATAGCAAGATTTCGAAATGGTTTTGCTGCGGTAGTATGTTATGGTTAATGGGAGAAAGAGCTTGCGCGGCAGGCTCCCATGGAGGAAACCATGACGGACAATAACACTGAATATGCCATTATTGATCACGGAAGAGGGCTGCGAATAACACCCCCGGAGCCGTTCAGCTTTGAACAAAATATGAACTATCTTTCCCGCTCATTGGGAGAATGCATGCATCGAATCGTAGGCAGCCGTATCCGCAAAGCGATTGCTTGCAAGGACGGGACGACAGTCGTCGTTGAAGTCAGCGACGGTCGGAACGATGGGCTGATCGTACAAGTGCTGGAGCCGCGCGGATCGCTTCCGCTTCCCGACGAGACCCTTGACGCTGTTGCCGAGTACGTTATGGACTGGTTCGATCTGCAAACCGCTCTGCATCCGTTCCTTCGCATGGCGGAGCGCGACCCGCTTCTTGCTGGCGCTGCGCGCGAATTCGAAGGGTTGCGCATCATGGGCATTCCTGATTTTTTCGAGGCAATATGCTGGGGCATTATTGGACAACAGATCAATCTGAGCTATGCGTATACGTTAAAACGAAGGTTCGTAGAAAAATACGGAAAATCGATTGTATGCGAGGGAGAGCTTTATTGGCTATTTCCAAAGCCTGAGGATATTGCGGCATTAACGGTTCACGAGCTGGATGCGCTGCGGATGACAACGAGAAAAAGCGAATACTTGATTGGGGTTGCGAACCTCATTGCGGAAGGAAGCTTAACGAAGGAAAAGCTGCTGGCACTGGGCGATTTGAAAAAGGCCGAACGGACGCTTGTCGACATCCGCGGCATAGGGCCATGGACGGCAAACTATGTGCTCATGCGGTGTCTGCGTATGCCGTCCGCTTTCCCGATCGACGACGTCGGCTTGCATAACGCGATCAAGCACGTGCTAGGATCGGACAGCAAGCCGACGAAGGAAGAGATTATGAAGCTGTCGGCCGGTTGGGCCGGCTGGGAGGCATATGCCACGTTCTATTTGTGGCGATGGTTGTATTAGCAAGGGGAGCTATTCGCTCCCCAGCTTCTCTACAAACGGAATATCCGCGGGGGCGAAAACAAAACCGCCCAGCTCGTCCTTGCTGACCCAGCGGTACGCGTCATGATCCACTAGAACGATCTCGCCGCTCACATAAGTCGCTTTATACGCGATCAATCGAATTTTTACACTTCCGTAGTCGTGCTCATTCACGCCGAACCGCTCGCAGGGCTCGATTGTGATGCCCATCTCCTCCAGCAGCTCGCGCTTCAGGCACATCTCCGGCGATTCGCCAGCCTCCAGCTTGCCGCCCGGAAACTCCCACAAGCCCGCTTGCGACTTCCCCTCCGCCCGCCGGGCAATAAGAATGCGCCGAGACGCGTCCTCTATAATAGCAGCAGCTACTTCAATCATTACAAGTCACATCCTAAACAATTACTTTATTGGCTGCTGGCACTAAAGATGGAGGCATGTCCTCCTTCAAACGCCAAATGAAGCTCATCGGTTTATTTCCCTCGTGACGAACATACTCCACTTCTCCAAGAAACATAAATGGAGACGTATAGCCATTGTCCTCTTTATATTCTCTCACAAACAAAGCAATCCGTTGACCATTTTTCTTATGATGGATATATCGTTGCGCCGTATTCGTCTGCTCGGACACCCGGCTTTGTGTCTGCCAATGAAACAACCGCTCATTGATCGCATAATCCTCATATAGAGTCGATGGTGAGAAATCCTTATCTGATTTATTCAATGTAATAAAGAATATATCCGTTTGCTTGTCCTCGAAGTATTTAACACCTTCACGGAAGCTAGGGGCTTTCTCCTCATTCCAATAGCCGAATGCTGCCAAAATTTGATCCATGGAATATCGACAATGAACATCGAGCGGGCAAGCGAACGGAAATTCATTTATTTTATCGACGAAATCAATATGTGTGCTGTTATATTTCAATATCTCCAATAGCTCTTCTTTAAATGTCGGACAAGAAAGAGTAGAGCGAATTCCGTCTTCGATATCCGCAAAGCCCTGCTTACTAGGCTCAGAGCGATAAAACGTATAGTAGAACAAATTGAGCATCAACCGTTCTTCCTCAGACTGCGCAGTCCTTCCATCCTCTATATAGCTGATCAAAAAACGAAGCAGCCTGCGCGAGTTCAAACTGAGCAAAGCTGGAATACGCTTGGTCAAATACTCTCCATTTTCGAACGGGTATGCATCAATCAGTCCCGCCTCAGCCTTTAATTCATAAAAGCTTCGTTTGCCGTTCCGGCCCCCGTAAAATTCGTATAAGGACACGCCGTGATAGCGAACAAAGTTTTCAAGCGTTAAAGGCAGCCCCGTGTCTTCCTCAAAGTATTTCATTTTGCCTACTAACCGTTTACGGTTGGTGGCAGCCTGCTTCAAATTATTTAGAATGTACTCTTTCGTTTGCTTTTCCAGCTGAATGAAGCTGCCGCGCGGCAGACTGGAGAAGCCATTCTCGACATAATGCAGCACGGAATGCTTCGTCTTGCCAAGCAGGGCACGAAACTTATCCTGGAAATTATAGTCCTTATGAGCCTGTCCGATAAAATCCAGTACAGTCAAGCATTCTTTGTTTTCTGCCAGCCGAAGTCCCCTTCCAAGCTGCTGCAGAAATACCGTAACACTTTCTGTTGGACGTAAGAACAAGATTGTATTGACCTCCGGTATATCAACGCCCTCATTGTAGAGATCTACGACAAAAATCATTCTAATCTCACCGCTCACGAGCTTTCGCTTAGCCAATTGACGATCCTCATCGCTTGATCCGCCGTGCAGGGCGATAGCAGAAATGCCTGCCTCGTTAAACACTTTCGCCATGTACAGCGCATGTTCGATGCTCACGCAAAAGCCAAGCCCTTTCACGTCGTGGATATCAGTCACATATTTCCGCATACTGTTCATTATCTGATTAGCGCGGATTTTATTATGCGTATACAGGTTTTCGAGCTCCTGCAGATCGTAGCCCTTTCGGGACCATTTGACCTGTGACAAATCGACGCTGTCCGTTATGCCGAAATACTGAAAAGGAGCCAGCAGCTTGCGGTCTATCGCATCCGTCAGCCGGATTTCCGCCGCAATCGCATCGTCGAAATACGATAAAATGTCCTTGCCGTCCATCCGCTCCGGCGTAGCGGTCAATCCTAGCAATATTTTAGGCTCATAATGGGCTAACAGCTTTTGATAGGAAGGTGCGGCCGCATGATGAAACTCGTCAACGACGATATAATCGTAAAAATCCGGGGTTGTTTTTTCCGCCAGCCTCATCGAGTTAAAGCTTTGAATGCTAACAAACAGATGCTCAATCGACTCCGCTTGATTGCTGCCCACATGCAGCTCGCCGAAATTAAGATCCTTCAGAATAAAGCGGAACGTATCCATGCTTTGTTTCAAAATTTCTTCGCGATGGGCAACGAACAGCAGCCTGGCTCGGCCGTGATTTTGCGCAAAACGTTTATAGTCAAAAGCGGAAATGACCGTTTTACCTACACCGGTTGCTGCAACTAGTAAATTTTTGGTTTTATCGTAGAGAGTCCTCTGTGCTTCCAGTTTCTCGAGTATATCCTTCTGATAGTCATAGGGCGCGATATCAAAATGAAAATGCAGTCTGTTCTCGTCCTTATCTCGTTTTTTCCGTAGAGCGAGTTGGAGAAGCGCTTCATGCTCCGAGTCGTTTGTATCAAAGCTTTTAAACTCGCGATCATTCCAATAGCTTTCGAAAGTGGCTTCGATTTTCTTGAGTACATCGTAAGAATCTTTTTCCGTGACCTTAAGATTCCACTCCAGTCCACTCGTAAGCGCCGGATTTGATAGATTAGATGAGCCGACATATGCTGTCGTAAAGCCCGTTTCCCTGCGGAACATATAGGCTTTCGCATGGAGTCTGGTACGTTCAGTGTCATAAGAGACCTTAATCTCCGTATTTGAAAGCTTGCTTAATTCCATAATGGCCTTATAGTCCGTCGCTTCCATATACGTCGTTGTAATGACACGCAGTTGCCCGCCATTCGCTGTAAACTGTTCCAATTGCTCTATGAGAACGCGCAGCCCGCTCCATTTGATAAAAGAAACCAGCATATCGATCCGATCAGACGTCACAATTTCCTGCTTCAATTCGCTCATCATATTGGGCTCGGAATGCGAACCGGTGAACAGCGAGCTTTGCGATAAAGGCGTTGTCGGACGCTGCACCTTATCTGCACGCACGCCGCGAATATGATTAAGCTTGGAATAGACATAGGTGAGCACCTCTCCTTGCTCGTCGAGCTTTAGCTCCTCGTACTCGTTATACCCTAAGCTGTCCTTTAAGGTTGCTATGATCTCGTTGCATGTCCGTACCTGTGCAAAAATAGCCTCTTCATCATCGTTGCTGTTTTGCTCCCGAACCGCCTTCAGCGCTCTTCTCGTCACCATTGCGAGATAGTTCGAAAGCAGCTTCCTCGCCTCTTCTGCATCAAGCACTTCTTTCCCGATCTCGTAAAGCTCCGGGTCCAACTCAGCAAGCTGTTTTTTCGTCAGATTATTAATGATTTGCTCATATAGACCTAGATTCATAGTTCACCTCGGTTCTGGCTTTCCTCTCAAAATGCCAATGCAAACGATATTCGCATATTTCTTTCGTCCATGAATAGACTAGCTCTGCATGCTCTGATTGAATGACTATCTGGGGTGAGAATTGACCGTCAGTAAAAGTCAATTGCCCCTTCGAGCTTCCGCTCCATTTCGACATCGGCATATCGGCAATGAGCTTAGCCACTTTTTTCTCATCATACTCCTTTAGCCGCTGAGTCTCCTTATCGGAAAAATCAATTTTTCTCCGATATTCCTTCTCGGTCAAATAACGATGGAAGAATGGAGCGGCTGCTTCCGGCGTAGTCGGAGCGGTCCATCCGCTCGCCCCTCTTTCGAGCATCGCAAGCAGCACAACCATCTTATAGCTCTTGGCCATAAGCGTACTTTCAACTTCTTTGAACCATCGCTCATAGCTCAAATAGACCGTTTCCTCTTCCTCGTTCAATTCCCCGCACCAGTGTAGAAAACCAATATATGAACCGAATTCCTGCCGATATTCCGAACTATTGGCTTTACCGAACAAATGGAGCTCCAAATAGGACGGACGATGCCCTATTTCCTCTTTCAGCTCCATATAAATACTGCGTAGCTTATCTTTTCGCGGCTGCTTCTTTCGGGTAAGTTCTTCAAGCATATCAATGACTGCCAGCTCCAATTCAATCGCACAGCCTGCCGGAGCGATCGGCTTGATGCTTCCCTTTTTGTCAGTTTTGTCTTCCCCGGTGCCCGTATCGAATAAGCTCAGTTTAATATCCGCGTTCCGATAGTTTCCGATCAGGTCGATAATGGCACACGTCTGCTTGCCTTCGTGCAGTCGAAGTCCCCTGCCGATCTGCTGCGTGAAGATAGTCAGTGACTGCGTTGGTCTGACAAACAATAACGTATCCACCGAGGGAATATCGACGCCTTCATTAAACAAATCCACTGTAAATATGATGGTGAGCTCGCCGCTCTCCAAACGCCGAACCGCTTCTTCCCTTGTCATAGCGCGAGTGTCCGAGTGCAAGGCCAAACTTGCAGCCCCTTGATTGTTGAAATAATCCGACAGGAAGTTCGCCTGCATAATAGAAGAACAAAATGCGATCGTTCGGGTCTGCCGATGGCGAGCCCATCCCTCATAAATGTTGGCGGCGACCTCTTCGCGCAGCTGCACCTCCAGCAGCTCGCCCTCATCATATTTCGTTCCGAGCCAAGTTAACTGCGAATAATCCGTTGCATCATAAATGCCATAGTAATGGAAAGGAGAGAGCCAGCCTTTTTGAATTGCCTCGATAAAATGCAACTGATAGGCAACATTCCCATCGCATATCGCATACACATCTTTTCCGTCCATCCGGTCCGGGGTAGCGGTAATTCCGAGCAAGAAGCGAGGTTTAAAATAGGATAACACCGTTTGGTACGATTTTGCCGCAGCGTGATGAAACTCATCGACGACAATCAGGTCAAAAGCATTCCGCTCGAACCGTTCCCGATGCATTTTAGAGCTAAGCGTATAGATAGAGGCGAAGACGAAATCGGTTCCCGTTTCCTTTTCCGAACCGTTGTAAAGCCCAGCTGTTTTATCCGGCATTATATGCAAAAAAGAACGTCTAGCTTGGTGTAGAATTTCCTCACGATGCGCAATAAACAATACTCTTTGAAAGCGATGTTGGGCAAAAAAACCGGCGAGATACGTTTTGCCCAGCCCTGTTGCCATGACAACCATTGCTTTATCGTAGCCTTCTTCAACAGTATCTGCCAAAGCTTCTAATGCACCTAGCTGCGAAGCTCTTGGGGTGAGAGCATTAGGTTGCTCCTGCACAGCAGAAGGCTCGGCTTGCTTGCTTTCCTTTTGCGGGAGCATCAGTTCCGATTCTTCCCATTCCGTAATTGAGCGCACGAGCTCCGGAAATTTCTGATGATAAGCTTTATACGCTTTTTCATAATTGGCGATCGTTGCTTCGTTTAACGTCTGCGTAAATTCATGATAGAAATTGCGATTGAAATTGATGAGCGCATGTTGAAAAGTAAACGGTTCCGCTTGAGCGTTCATCGCCAAATTCCATTCTACGCCCATTCGAAATGCCGATAAGGACAGATTAGATGAGCCGACAATAAAAAGCCCCTCGCCGCTTCCATAGTCGAACAAGTAGGCTTTTGGATGAAAAGAAGTCCCTCGGCTTCTCCATAGCCGTGCTTCGATATATGGATGTATATTTAGCAGAGCGCGTAACGCTTCAGGTTGAGATACAAATAAGTAGTCTCCAGCCAGCAGCTTCACTTCCGCGCCTCTATTCATAGCTTCCTTCAAATGAGGTGCCAAAAGCCTAACGCCCGATTCCATAACGAAGGAAGTTAAAATGTAAATACCCGATGCTTTTTGAATGCCAGGTATCAATTCGTCCACAAGATTTTCTGTGATGAGCTTAATCTCAGGCATCCTTCACCTCGATAAGGTATATCCGCTCCTTAAATCCGCCGCGCTTTTCTGCTTTTTCTGCTCGTACCCGCTCCAGTTCCTGAACAGATGCCCCATGCGCTTCAGCAAGCGCTTGAATGATCTCGAGCACGTCAGCCAGCTCTTCGACGGCATCTTTATTCGTTTGAGCAGAGAGATATTCGCCAGTTTCTTCAAGCACCTTTTTCCGCAGCTCAGCGACATACTCTTCTGAATCCAAAATACGGCTGGAAAACTCCAAACCTTGCTTCTCTATGATTTCCGGAATCCGGTCGCGGACTAATTTATTGTAGATTGGCATGAGTGAAAGCCTCCAATTCAATTCCAACGTTCATAGTACAATTACTCCCACTGTTTTCCTACTATTATATCATTGCTTTTTACTTTATTCCGCATTTTTTGACGATTTTTGGGATGCAGCGACAGACAAGCACGTACAGCACCTTCTCAAATTAACGAACCCGCTTCGCCTAATAGCGAAGCAAATTTCGCTAAATGGCCTGCCTCTGCCACTCCCCATAGCAACTGCGAATCTAGCTTCGCTATTAGCGAACCTCGGTTAGCGGATTGCGAAGCCAGCTTCGCAAAATGCCGCACTACACCGCAATCCCCTAAAAACAGCACAAAATAGCGAAGCTCAATTCGCTATTTTGCGAATGTGCTTCGCTATCTCGCCGCATGATCGGATGAACATGAATTTCAGTCTAGCGCTCCCGCTAGCTCCCCCTACTTCTTATCCACAATAAGCACCGACACGCTTCGGGTCGAGAACGTGTCTTTAATCGTCTCCTCCGTAATAACGTTCAGCTTAATTAATCCAGCAATCTTGCCCGCGTCGGCTTTCGAAGCAAGCCGCCATACTCTCGGGTCGGGCAATGCTTCATACAGCTTGCCTTCATCGAACTCCTTCCGCTCCTGGGCAACGATCTTCACCCTATAGCTTCCCGATTCCAGCTCGCTTACCCCTTGCTCCGAGCAATGCTGAATGATCTCGCTGCGCAGCCCTCCCAGCTCCTCCTCCAGCTCCTTTTGCTTTTGCTTCAACTGATAATATCGCCTGATCTTCTTGTCCACACGTCTCACTCTCCCTTTTTCACACGGCTTACCTAGCCCTATATGTATGCGCAAATCGAAAAAGTAGGACAGGGACAAGGCCCACAAAGCCCCTCATCCGATGTCCAAAAAACTTTTTCCGAGTACCCCTTGACACCCAAACCAATAACTGTTAATTTTAATGTATCAAAACGATATATCAAATTGATATATGCAAGGAGCGCTACAATGGTCGAATACGTCAGCTTGGGCATTTTAATGCAAGGCAAAATGAGCGGTTATGACATCAAGAAAATATCGGAGCAATCCGTCAGCCTATTTTTCAAAATGAGCTATGGCAGTCTCTACCCCGCGCTTAAGCGGCTGGTCGAAGCCGGTCATCTGATCGAAGAGGAAACGAATGACAGCAAGAACAAGAAGCTGTACGCCATTACCGATCAGGGTCGCAACTCCTTCCTCGGATGGCTGCGCGAGCCGCTGCAGAGCAACCGCAGGGAGCATTTGCTCAAAATCTTTTTCTACGATTATTTGGAGGAAGAAACGCGGATGAGAAACCTGAAAGCCTTTCAGCTTCAGCTTCAAAGCGGCATTGCGCAAATGGAAGCCGTGCAGGCGATGGTCTCGAAGGAACTCGAGCAGCTGCCGAACAAAGAAGAATTTTATTACCGGGTTTCGGTCATGCATTACGGCCTGCAGTTTTTCAAAATGGAGCATGAATTTTTCAGTAAAATTATCGAAAAAGGGGATCTGTAACCATGAAAACAAACAATGAACAATTAGTAAAACGCCCGTACCTCATTCTGTTGCTTATCGAGCTTGCGCTAATCGTATTTATCGCCGGAGGCAGCGCATATGTCCAAATCGCCGGATTGGAACATCCGGCAGCGCCGTTTATCGGCTTCATCCCGATCGCCTTATTTCTCGCTTTCTTTTTCGCTTCCAAAAAGCGCGGTCAGCAGTTCTTCCTCCCCGGCAGCTTGAAGCTGACGCCGAGGCAATGGCTGGATTTCTCTCCGCTGTTGATCATCCTTGTCCTCTTGCTGATCGCCAACCACGGATTTGACAGCGAGCTTTCGGCCTCCTCTATCGTTTACTTGCTGGTCACACAGCTCTTTCTCGTCGGCTTTGTAGAAGAATCGCTGTTCCGCGGCATTATGCTGCGTATCTTTCTTCACAAGGGAGCAGGCTTCGCCATCCTGATCTCAAGCTTTTTCTTCGGCGTTACCCATGCCCTGCAAGCGCTTGGCGGCCAATCGGCCGAAGATACCATTCTGCAAATCGTTTATGCCTTCTTGATTGGCTTGCTGCTGGCGACACTGACCGTAAAACATCGCACTATTCTGCCCGGCATCATTTTCCACGGTCTCCACAACTTCTTGAACTTCACCGGAAATGCGCCTTCCACTCACCTTTACGACTACCTTATTCTTGCATTGCTTGCCATCACGGTCATACTTCTTCAGCTCTCCGGACGCAACAAAACAGCAGCAGCCGTTGGCGTATAAACAAGCAAAGAAAACCTGCGTTTCGCAAATTGAATGAAAAACATGCCAATGGCGGTGCAGAGGGTTACTTCTGTACCGCCGTTTCTTTATAATAAGAGCAACATTAGCGATTGAACGGAGGTGCTGGCATGCTGGCTTTCGAGCATTACATCATGTTGGCGGACAAATTGAACGATGCGGAGCGCATCGGTACGCCGGTTGAAGTTACGCTGGAGCAAATCGCCGACGCGCTGCACTGTACACCTCGAAACGCAAAGCTCGTCCTTCGGCGGCTCAAGGAAGACGGATTGATCGAATGGCAGGCAGGGCGAGGAAGAGGCAACCGCTCTCGGCTTTCTTTCATGGCGAGCAAAGAAAATGTGCTGCTGGAAATGACCCGGCAGTACGCAGATAAAGAAGATTATAAGCAGGCGTTCGATCTGCTGCAGCGGTACGGATCGGGCACGCAAGCCGCTGATAAGTTTACCGATTGGCTATCCGGAAGCTTCGGCTTCGCCAAAGAGCAGGGAGAAGATAATGTAGTAAAGGATACGCTGCGCCTTCCGCTCTCCAAGGCGATCTTAACATTAGACCCGGCTGAATGCCTCTACAGTCTGGATGGGCATATGACGCAGCAGTTTTTCGACAAGCTGGTCCGTTATGACGATGAAGCAGACCGTATTTTGCCGCAATTATCACATGCCTGGGAAAGCAATGCCGAAGCGACAGAGTGGACGTTCCATTTGCGAAAAGGAATTTTGTTCCATAACGGCAAGGAGCTTAAGGCCGAAGATGTCATTTTTACTTTTAATCGTATACGTTCCGGCAAACGCAACAGCTGGCTTCTTCGATCGCTTATTGCCGCTGAAGCCGTTACCGAGCGTGCGGTCCGATTCCGGCTCATAAAGCCGAATCGTATCTTTCCCCGATTCCTGTGCTCAATCTCCTTATCTATACTGCCGGCTAACTTCGCAGGCCAAGACGAAGCAGCTTTCTGGAAGCACCCTGTCGGAACGGGGCCTTTTCAAATGGAAGAATGGACGGACGAGCGCTTCGTCATGAACGCTAACACCCGTTATTATCAAGGACGGCCCCATTTGGACAGCGTTATTCTCGTCTTTATGCCGAGTTCGGCTCCTTCCCAGGCGCTCTGGCAACAGCAGTTCCTTGGCCCCGGCGGCGAATTGGAGGAGGTTCCTCAGGAAGAATGGCAGCGTACCGATTCCGGACATTGCTGCACCAGCCTGCTAACCTGGAATATGAACAAAGAGGGCGTGCATCAATCGGAGCCATTTCGTAGGGCGGTTGACCTTCTGATCGATCGGCGGCGCATGATTGATGAGCTTGGCGAGCGTCGTTTTCAAGGCGCGAAAGGGTATTTCCGGGAGGAACAAGACCAACCGAAAGAGGGAGAAGGCGAATTAAACCAGGAAGCAGCCAAGCTGTTGCTGCTGCAAGACAACTATGGGGGAACGCCGATTACGATCGGCACCTATGGCCACCACAGTCGAGATGCCGAATGGATTCAGCAGCAATGCGCGTCTGCGGGCATAGCCGTACAGATTCGGTACGAGCACCACGAGAACATACAGCATGCTTCCGTAAGGAAGGACATGGATGCCATCCTGCATGCGCTCGTATTTCCCGAGAAGGAAGTATGCATGATTGAAAATTACGAGCAGGACGGCAGCTTTGTAAAAGAATATCAAACAGCGGATTGGCAGGCGTGGATTTCGGAACAAATTGATTCCGCGCTGGCGTGCGAGCATCGCGAAGACAGGCTCAGCCTATTGTCCGTCATTGAAAATCGTCTGAAGCAGGCTTCCCATCTGTCCTTTTTGCTCCATTCCACTTTCCAGAGATTTTCTTCCCCTTCTTACAAAGGTATTGGTACTAATTCGCACGGCTGGATCGACTTCAAAGACATTTGGATGCCTTAATAGCTTGCGGGAGCAAAAAAAACAGCAAGCCGTTTTTCCGGCCTGCCGTTGTCACAGCCTATGAGAAATGTCTGCTCCCAGCTTTCGGAACAAGCGCAACACTACTGTCAAAAATCCTGTGCTGCGCCCGCCGTTGACCCCGCTGCGGGAAGCGGCCGTGCAGCCGGGGCAATCGCAGCCGTCTCCGTCATAGCGGATGAAATCTCCCCTTTTCACCTGCGTCTCCCATTCCCGCTGCTTATACTCCGACAGCTTCTCTGACATATAGTAGTGATCCATCATCCTTCTCGTCCTCCTTATTTGGCATTCTGCAACAGAATGCTTTCGCATAATGAACAGCCTCTTCCTTTATGCGTTCATTATGCGGCAGGGGGAGGATTGGAAAAAGGGTAAACCTATTTGACCCTTTTTCCCCTTTTAACTTGTTCCTTATCATATTTCCAGCCATTCCGTAGCGGAATCCATCGCCCGCTTAAATCCGATTCTTCCTGTCGTCGCCAAGCCTTGTTTCGCTTTCTCATATTCGGCGCCAAGCATCCATCTGGCATTTTGATTTTTCGCCTCATGGAATACTTGCCAAACTTCCTTTAACGACTTCAGACGCTGCTGATGCTTCGGCTCCGTCGCAAGCTTCTCCAGATCCTGAAAGCATCTTTCGAGCTTCGCTTCCATCGCCTCTTTCTCTGTATTCCAATAAACGATTTTCTCGCGATCTCTCGTTTCAATGAGCGACACCATCACCGCTCGAATGCTCAACGCGCATTCCATCCACCGCTCCAGCTCCTTCTGCAGCGGAGTAAGCTCGCTCCTGACAGGAAGAATAAATTGCGAGACTATCGATCGGAGCGTCAAGCTGTCCAGTCCCGTTTCACGAATATATTCATTCATCAGCCTGATGCTTTGCTGCTGCAGCTCTGCGGAAGCAAGCATCTCTTCGCAGCCTGCAGCCGTTTGCTGCATGACAGCCGAGCTTTCGCTAAGCGATAATGTAACGGCGGCGCTGTTATCTGTGACCGCAGTTAGCCGCTCATCCATCGTCTCAATCTGCTCCGTCAGATCCGACAGAAATTGCCCCATCGCCGTATAATGTCCAGCCGAAGTATCCATCGCCTGTACGCTTGCTTTGGCCGTCTGCCGCATCTCGTGCACGCTCGCCTGAAGCTCGCTTGCGTCAGATTCCAGAAGCTTGATCCGTTCTTCGATTTGCTGCGTTGCCAGCTTCGTTTGCTGCGCCAGCTTGGACACCTCGCCGGCAACGACCGCGAAGCCTCGCCCGTCCTCGCCCGATCTCGCGGCTTCGATATTCGCATTTAACGCGAGCAGCGCCGACTGGCTCGAAATTTCCTGAATCATTTGGGCGATTCTTCCAATCTGATCCAATGATTGTTGGAACTGCTCCATTTCGCCCTGTACCCTTTTGCTTTCCTTGCCCATGCCGTGAACAAGCCTCCGCGTCTCTTCTACATCCAGCTTCCCCGCATTCACAACCTCGGAAAAATCTCGAGCGGAACGGACCAACGCCTTGTTGCCTTCCCCGACAAACCGGATCGCATCATTCATGCTTGTCATATTGTCCGACATGCTGAGCGAGTACTCGGATGTGCTCTGCATGCCTATCGCGATCTCACGAACGGTTTCAGTTACCGCGTCCACCTGGCTGGCAATTTGCGACGATCTGTCGTTCATATCCTCCATCCGCAAATGAAGCTGTCTGGACGATCGGTCCACCATCCGCAATAACGATTTCAAACTGCGGAACGCTTTCTTAAATGAGGCTTGCAATTCCGTATCTCCGGTATTCGGTGCATGATCTGTGCTGAAATCCCCCTGGGCCACTTGTGACAGCTGTTCCTTCATCCAATTCCGCGCAAACAATCGAAAGCCTTTCATACCGCTCTCCCCCGTTATACCTCCAAATTAAAAAGCCTTACAGAGAGCGAGCAAAAAGACCTAGTTTACTAGGCGCTTGTGCTCATTCATCCGCAAGGCTGCATTGCCTTCATTTTTGACCTCGTTGTCAAAAAAACACGAAATTACAGTTACTTTACATTATATATCCAATTGCATACAAGTCAATGAAACACCAAGAAATCTGTCGAAACCTGCAGCTTTTACAGCTTATTAATTAATAAAGACGCAACACCGTGAAGTGTTGCGCCTTGTATGATGCATTATTTTGCAAAGCTATGATGTCCGATCGTTGCAACAACGTCAAGGCTCGACCAGAATGCTCCTTTGGATACATCCGGGTTGAAGAAGTAGACGGCGCCTTCTACGTTGTTTTTGCCGTTCAACGCATCCTTTGCAGCTCGCAGAGAGCTTGCATTGGGCTTGCTTTTATCCAGCAGGCCGTTATGAGCAGGCGGGAATTGCTTGCCGGAATAGATAACGTCGCGGATTGTATCCGGGAAGCGCTCATCCTTCACTCGGTTCAAAATGACGTTGGCGATTGCGAGTTGCCCTTCATAAGGCTCGTATCCGGCTTCGACCATCGTAATTTTGGCTAGCAGCATAAACTCCGCTTGCGTGTACGGCTTAGCCGGGCTGTCGTATACCGAGGGGATAACGACCTTCAGCTTCGTTCCCGCTTTAATGGTGTCCTTGCCAGTCAGTCCGTTCCGTTTCAACAGCTCCGACTTGCTGACGCCATACTCTTTGCTAATTTCGTCCAATCCGTATTGCTCAGCAGTTACGGCAGGCTTCACAGTCTCCAGCTCAACGACCTCTGCTTCCGGATCAAGATATACCGTTGCATGCAGCAACTCCGCTATTTGACGCAAAGGCACGTAGATTCTGCCGTCCGTGAAAAATGGAACCGCATCCATTTTGTAACGGACCTCGTTGAAATAAACGACCGGCACTCCCATTCCGATTACGATCGTATCATTAAGATTAGTATGTATAGTTGCTTCTTCATTATCTTGGTCCCAGCTTACGTCCGCACCGAACATCTTCGTTAGACTTGCGAGCGGAACATACAGCCTGCCATCCAGCGTACGAGCCGAATCGGTCATTTTCACATTGTCGCCATCAAGCTTTATCTTCATGCCAGTCGCAGCCCCTGCTTCCGCAGCGGACACAATGGACATCGGCACGGTACATAGCAGCAGCATCGCCATAACAATGACGAGTGTCAGCCTGCTTACCGGCTTGCCTAGTCTGATCATGAGAACCTCCCTGACTAACAGTTTATGGTATTCCCGACCTATCTACTTGCCAAAGTATAACACAGCTTTCCGTGCCAAAAGCATTAACATTTTCACAGAATTAATAAAAACACACGATTGCAGGAGCTCATTGACTCGTATATGCTTTATAATGTAACCGATTCCAATGATCGCAGGAGGTGTGCTGCAGTTGCCGCAAACGAATCTCATTACTCAAATCCATACGCCGCATAAAGCAGTTGCATTCACATTTGACGACGGACCCCATCCGACCTATACGCCGATGCTGCTCGATATTTTTCGGGAAGCGCAGGGGAAAGCAACGTTTTATATGATTGGCGAGCAAATCGAACAATTCCCGGAATTAGCGACAGCCGTCTATGAACAAGGGCATGAGATTGGCAACCATACCTATTCGCATCCCTTCTTGACGGAATTGTCAGATGAAGCTTGCAGAGAGGAACTAATACGCGCCGAAAAGCTGATCGAGGCCATAACGGGAACCATACCGGCGACGTTCCGGCCGCCCTACTTCAACATCGACGAGCGGGTAACAGCAATAGCCGCTGAGCTCGGTTATGTGAAAATCGCGGGAGCAGCAAACGGAGAGGCGCGGGACTGGGAGCAGCCCGGCGTTCAGCATATTGTCGATGCTACGCGCGAATCGCTCTCCTCAGGATCTTTATTGATCTTCCATGACGGCTACGGCGACCGTTCGCAGACAATTGAAGCGGTTCGCATCCTTGTCTCCGAGCTTACGGCCGAGGGCTACAAGCTCGTTACGGTAAGCGAGCTGATAGCGTTAGCCGACGAGGCTGAGACGAGCGGGCGATAACAGGTCGTAATAAACGGGACGGCCGCAGATGGCCGTCCCGTTTGTGTTCGCTATTATTCTTTTCTGGCTGAAAGCATAATTTCGATCTCGTCTAAATGAATGCTCTGGCGCTTCCAGTTGCCCGCTGTGCCGCCCCAGATTTGCCCAACTGCCATTCCTGCCCGAGCAAACATCTGCTTTAACTCAATCGGGTAGTAGCGGCGTTCTTTGACTTCCATCTGAAGCTTGCTCCCAGGCACATCCAACTCATCCCAATAATGCTCGATCATCGTCACAGGATCAAACCTTCCGGATTCGATATTCTCCTGCGTCAGGCTGCGGATTTAGGCATAGGCGTAGGCGTATTCGGCCCTCACTTGATCGTTCAACACACGGTTTACTGTTTCTGCGTTAGAAGGAAGGCGTACCCGATTACGTACGGATAGCGCTGTATAACAGCGTTATTCCACCAACAAACCGCTCTCTCGATCGGATAACGCTTTACGACAGTGTTATTTCCGCAAAACCGTCCGTTTTCGAACGGATTCCGAAATTTAACACTTTGACACAGCGCTATTTCGCCAACTAAACCGCCTATCGACCGAATAGCACTGTGTCACAGCGTTATTCGAATTCATATGTACCGTTCCCGCCAGTTCGCGCATGAGATACCAATTAAGTATCAGAAGGAAAGTTATTGATTTGATATTGATCATGGTTAGACAATGCCCATATGATAAGTTCTACTATTTCAAAATTCCATCGGCAAACGAAAAACCCATCCTCTGAGAGGAAGGGTTAAATCGTTTCTTACCGTCTTTCTACCGCTAAGACTTTACTTCCGTCTTCGCATTCGGATTCACCGGCGTCTGCAGCCCTAAGTGGCTGCGCAGTGTGCTCCCCTCATACTCTTCTCTAAATAAGCCGCGTCTTTGCAGCTCCGGAATAACCTCGTCCACAATGAGATTCAAATCTTCCGGGAACGTTGGCGGTATGACGTTGAAGCCGTCCGCTCCCCCTTCAAGGAACCACTTCTCTAATTGGTCGGCAATTTGTTCCGGCGTACCAATGACCTCGTAATGGCCGCGCGCTGAGGAAATGCGTTCGTAAATTTCACGGAGCGTGGTAAGACCTTCACGTTTCGCCAGATCGCAAATGATTTTATAACGAATGCGCGGGTTTGTCGGATCTGCATACGTATCATACTCCGGGAACGGATCGTCCGGGTTAAAGCCTCTAAAATCAATTTGGGTGAATTCAGATAAAAATAGAAGTCCTGCGCCAGGCATAATTAATTTGTTCAATTCCTCGCGTTTGCGGCGCGCTTCTTCCTCCGTCTTGGCTACTGTGATATATACGCCTGGCATAATTTTAACGTCTTCACGGCTGCGATTGTATTTAGCTAAGCGGCCTTTGAGGTCTTCATAAAAAGCTTGAGCATGCTGCAGCGATTGGCATGCGGTGAATACGACTTCAGCTGTTCTCGCAGCGAGCTCTTTGCCAGCCTCGGATGATCCCGCTTGGACGATGACCGGATGTCCTTGCGGCGGTGCCGGTGCGTCCAGCAAACCGCTTGCTTGAAACCATTTGCCTTTATGCTCGATCGGATGAACCTTCGATATATCGAGAAATTGTCCGGTTTCTTTGTTGGCAACGACCGCGTCGCCTTCAATCGAGAACCAGAATTTTTTGACCAAATCAATAAACTCTTCTGCGCGTTCGTAGCGGTCTGCATGCGACAAATGCTCTTCCTTCCCATAGACCGTCGCTTCGAGATCGTTGGCGGATGTCACGACATTCCAGCCCGCTCTTCCCTTGGACAAATGATCGAGAGAACCAAATTTCCTTGCGATATGAAACGGCTCGTTGTAGGTTGTGGAGGAAGTGACGGTAAGCCCGATTTTTCTCGTAGAGCTGGCGATCGCCGCCAAAATCATTAATGGATCCAGCTTCAATTCGGAATACGAATGCTCTTGAATGGGACGAGCGACCGAATCGGCGATAAACAGCATATCAAATTTGCCGCGTTCAGCGGTTTGGGCAATTTCAATTAAGTAGTCGAGATCATAATTGCGATGGGACTGCGAAGACGGATGTCTCCAGCTTGCCAAATGCTGCCCCGGCAGTTGAATAAATAACCCTAAGCTCATTTTTTTACTCATGTTCGTTTGCTCCTTCGATGTGGTGTGGGATTAGATGTTTTTCGTTACAGCCTGATGATCAGGAGACTTATCAATCCCGATTCGTTTCCGGCCCGTCTCCGGCAGGAAAATCAGGATGAGAAAGAGTGAAATTAGCGGCAAGCTGACAGCCAATGCAGCGGCGTTGCCTAATCCCAGCGTTAATGCAAGTGTTGTTACTACAAGCGGAACGACAATTTGTCCGATCCGGCCGACAATGTTATTCGTCCACGCCATTGCGTTCGCGCGGATTTCCGTCGGAAACAGCTCATTAGTCAGCGTCGAACCGACGATAAGGAACGAATTGACGAAGCCGGCGGCGATAATGCTGCAGAAGAGTACTGCATAAAAGCTGTGCAGCGTAAACATTAGAACACTGCTCACGCATCCGATCGAAATAATGATTGCTGCTGCGCGCTTGCGGCCAATTCGGTCCATTAGCTTGCCATTCAAAGCGATGACCAGTATTCCCGTCAGCGTTTGCGTCAACAGCCCGATGCTTACCATCGTCGGCGTCCAGTTCAACTCATTTACAGCCCGAAGGGAGAAGAAGTTCAACGTGCCTTTGATTCCAAAATAGAGAAACGCCCATACAACCGACATGGCTACGGTATAAAGGACAAACGGCTTTTTCCAAGGCCCGAAAAAATCCTCCTTCGGAGGGCGGTTTCCGAGCCTCTTTTCCGCTTGCAATTGAACAAAAGCTTCGGACTCAGGCAGTCTCCGTCTAAGCAGAAACACAGGGATAAGCGGGAACGCGCCAATGATATACAGCACCCGCCAATTCAAGCCCAGCTTTGTGATGATCGGAAGCAGAATGCCAATTAACAAAGCGCCAAACACGGCTGTCAGCTGAAAACGTCCGACTGCGCTTCCCCGATGTTCAGGCGAAAACTCCTCGCAGAGAATGATATAGCCGACAGACCAGCTGCTGATTAGAAAAATCCGCGCGATAAACTGCAAGCCAATAAACACCTCAAAGTATGGCGCGAACGCTGTGAGCAAGCTGCTTATGGAGTACATATACACGCTTGTCAGAAAAACATGGCGGCGCCCGACCGTGTCGGCCATCCGCGATACGAAAAAGGCTGCCATTGTGCCAAGAGCAACGATGGAGAGAGCGTAACCGGACATCTGGGTCGTTACGCCATAATCTTTCATGATGTACGGCAGCGCGATGCTCATGACAGTGTCGTCGAACCCTTCAAAAAAAGCGCCGAGCACAATGATCGGCCACATTGCTTTTTGACGCGAATTCATAATAAACTTTGTGCTCATAGAAACACCCTCCAAACGCCTTCGACACAATAAAAAATAGGCCTCATTCCCTTAATAAGATAAGAGAATGAGACCTCCATTCGAATGGCCGGTCTGCCAAAATCACCTACAAAAATAATAACATAGTCATTTTTAAATAAGCAATGATTATTTCATTGTTTTCCTATTAAATTAATAAGAATTACTCTTATTCATTCATTGCGCTCCCTGTTTATCTCGTATATGCTTAAAAATGGAATGAAATTCCGTATCCTACAGAGGCGGGTGTATATCCATGAACAACGGGCAAGTGCTAAGCTGGACTTTTGTGAGCGAGTGTGCCATCCCTAATGACGTGAATGCGATGCTCGTGCAAGGCGAACACGCGATAGCGGCTTATCAGACGATTAGAGATTCGGCAATTTTTACGAATAAGCGCCTTATCGTAAGGGACGTGCAGGGCTTAACGGGTAAAAAGGTCGAGATCTATTCGCTGCCCTATAAATCCATTCATATGTGGTCGACCGAAAATGCCGGCACGTTCGATTTCAACTCCGAGGTTGAATTATGGACAAAAGCAGGCCACATCAAGGTTCATCTGAAAAAGGGGATCGATATTCGAAGATTCGACCGGATCATCGCGAACGCGCTGCTTGGAGGCCATGATTAATGCTCATTGACCTTACGCAGCTCATTCAAGACAGGCTCCCCGTGTTTCCCGGAGACGAAGAAACTTCGCTTACGCAAACGAGACAAATCAAAAAGGACTTCTACACCAATCATCAGCTGAATATTAATATGCACGCCGGCACGCATATCGACGGACCGATGCATCTCGTAGACTGCAGCACATACCTGAATGAGGTACCGCTGGATCAATTTATCGGCGAAGGGTGCCTGCTCGATGTGTCGGGCCAATCTGTCATTGATTATAAAGAAGAATATGAAGCGCTTATCCAGTTGAAGCAAATCGTAATTTTGCATACCGGCCATAGCAAAACCTTCGGAGAGCCTTCATACTTTACCGACTATCCGGTTCTGACGGTTGCCTTCGCCGAGCTGCTGGTGCGCAAACAGGTGAAAATGATCGGCCTCGATATGCCTTCGCCGGACAAATATCCGTTCGAAGTGCATCAATGCCTGTTTAACAACAACATTCTAATCGCCGAGAATTTGACGAATGTGGAAAAGCTGCTGGACGCGCAGTCGTTTGAGATTATCGCGCTGCCGCTGCATATTCGCGCAGACTCCTCGATCGCCCGGGTCGTAGCTCGCGTGCGGGAAGCATAAGCGAATAGCAGAACTTTCTTCCGCAATTGCTGCTCGAGCTTATACTCGCTCAGGCCTAATAAATAAAAGCGGCAAACCCTGGATGGTATGCCGCCTTTTGTGACGTTCGAGTATTACGAATTAATTCTGATTCAGCGCATCTACATCTGCCGAAAAAGCGTCGCTGTATTGCTGGAACAATCCAGTATCAAACTCATAATCGTTGTCATCAGCCTTCGGAGGGTTTTCCTTAAGCTTATTATACAAGGTGTCGATCTCGCTTGAGAGCTTCGTCCACACTTGTTTTACATCATCATAGTTGGACTCTAAACCTTGGATATACGTATCATATTCCGCTTTCTTCTCCATCGCCTTGCCGAGCTGTTCAATCGTGAAGTCAATATCCATTGTTTCTCCCAAGGCGTTAGTTCCGCTGCCAGCGTAGTCGCCGATGTTAACAAACCCATCGTTCCAAATGTCTCCAATGACGAAGTTGTTAATATCAAACAAGGTCGATTCGACAGTGGGCTTTTCATCAGACGTAGATGAAGCATCTACTTTAATCCCCGAATCCTTGAATGCTTCCTCTACAAGCTCTTGCATTTTCTCCTCGTCAGACTTCTCTTTAGCGCAGCCTGCAAATACGAGCGCTGTTACTAGCGACAGTACGATCAGTAAACTCTTTTTCCCCCATTTGGACATCCTTAACCTCTCCTCTATTTACAAATTTTTACTACCTTTATGTTTATCGGTTGTAATGGGTAAATTGTGAAGATGTTAAAAAAACTATGCACAAAAATAGCCCCAGAGCAGAAATGCTCTGGGACCGTTTTCATGTTTCTATCGAACATAACATTCAATATTTCTACCAATTGGTGCGCGACCGTTGAATGTTATCGGTTTCTCTATCGATCTCGTTCATCATTTCTTTAATCCGATCCAAAGCTTGTTGAAGCTGCTTTTGATGGGCGTCCAGACGATGCGCGATCGACCTGATTTGCACTTGAGTAGGAGGCTCCGGCGCATGCGAGAATTCAATAAGCTCCTTCTCGATTGCATCAATACCGATCAAACCTGTGGACAGCATCTCAATACCGAACTTTGCTTTGTCAGCAATGTGGTCAATTTTGTGAGCCGTTTCTCTGTTATGATTGTTTCCCCACCCGGACATATAGCTGTTCTGACCGACCGGCGGTGTGTAATCGCTCATAGTTACAGCCTCCTCATTGCATATTGATTAAGTATAAATGTATTATTTCTGATATTTATCCGTAATTTCGTCAATCTTATTCGTCAGCTTGTCAATTTCGTCCGTCAAGCTGTCGATTTCGTTCGTCAACTTGTCAACGTCCTTAATATTTCTTTGCACTTCATCAATGTTTGCATTTGTCGAAGTTACTTTGGACATAACCTCTTGCGCAATAGAAGTGACAAGCACTTGCACATGGTCTGGAGCGTTTTGTCCGACTTGTGCAACAAGACGATCAAGCAGCGGCTTGATTTGCGAAATCGTATTCGATGCACTCGCCAGCTCGCGGCCGCACGAATTAAGCTCGGAATCGATTTTATCGGATACACGGTCAATTTTGGATTGCGTAAGCTGGTCGATTTCTCTTACTACTTTATCAATTTCATTCGCCATATCGCGAACCGCGCTTTTTCCTACGAACATTTACTTTTCCTCCAATTTTTAATGAATTTTATATTCATATTGATTATATAGGGGAAAGCAGGTGCTATTCAATCAAAATCGTGGAAATTTTCTATTTTTTTGCCAGGGTCGACAAAAATCGTAGATAGATTTGTTTTCCATAGAAGCTTATTTGTCATCAAGCGAAAAAAAATATCCCTACATCATTATTCGCAATGATGCAGGGATATGACCTATTACTACTGATTGATTAAATATGTCACAACTTGTTTCACAATGTAATTCGCGGCTTCTTCGATCGAGTTCTTGCTTGCATCGATCTCAATTGCCACGTTTTCAGCTTTGGAGCTGCCAGCGGATCCATTAAGATTAACTTCAATAAAGGATTTGCCAATGATGCTTTGCGTCGTCTCACGGTCGTTTTGCGCGCCATTTGACACCAATGCAATAAGTCCGGCATCGTTTAACACTTTGGCAACCTCAGCCACGCGCGATGCCGCTTCTCCCGCACTGTTTTCGAGCAGCATGGTATGATAGCCTGTCGATACCAAACGCTTCTCGACTTCCTTCGCGATGGAGGCATTATCCGAACCGGTGAACCATACGGTTACCGGATTTTGTCCTTTTTGCTGAGCACGTACCTCTCTAGTGATTTCCGTATCGAGCGTTCCAAATTTGTCTGAGCTTTGAAGAGCTTGGTCAATTACCCCGCAAGCGGATGTCATATTGGATACGCGATCAATCAGAATAAATCCGCCAATGCTTTTATATTGTTCAAAGGAATCAAAAACTATGTTGTCGGATAACGAAAATTCACATTTTGCTACTTCATTTTTGACAACGTGATCGGCTGGAACCGTATTGCCCGTATTGATATCGATTTTATTTGTAATAGCCGTAACCGTAGCGGGCAGTACTTTTGTTCCTACTTTCACCAGATAGTTCTTGCCAGGCGTAAGTACGGAATCATCCATCCAAAGAATCGTCGCGCTAAAGCTGTCCGCCTCTTTGATCTGATCATTTTTCGTGAATACACAGCCCCGCGAAACATCGACTTCACGGTCTAATTGAATCGTTACGGGTTGACCGGCATAAGCGGTTTCCCTATCTTGGTCTGTCACCAGGATACGTTTGACTTTCGCCTTCTCATGGCTAGGCAAAGTCGTCAGCTCATCGCCTACAGAAATGCTGCCCGCTTCAATCTGGCCTTGGAAGCCGCGAAACGTATGATCCGGACGGCATACGCGCTGAATCGGCATCATAAATTGCTTCGTGTCCTCGCTTTGATGAACATCCACATTTTCAAGATAGGACAACAAAGGAAGCCCTTCATACCAAGGCGTATTGGCCGATTTCTTCGTAATGTTATCCCCTTCCGTTGCGGAAACAGGAATCACTTGAATGCTTTGAAAATTAAATTCAGCGGACGTCTTGGCGAAATCGTCCTTGATCGCCTCAAATTTGTTCGAATCAAAACCGACCAAATCCATTTTGTTCACTGCTAATACAAGATGCTTAATTCCCATCAGCGCGCAAATCCGCGTATGGCGTTTCGTTTGGGTAATGATCCCTTTCGTCGCGTCCACAAGAATGACGGCAAGATCCGCAAACGATGCGCCTACTGCCATGTTGCGCGTATATTCTTCATGTCCCGGCGTATCGGCTACGATAAAGGAACGGTTATCCGTCGTAAAATAACGATAGGCTACGTCAATCGTAATCCCCTGCTCGCGCTCGGCAAGCAAACCGTCAAGAAGCAGCGAATAGTCGATTTTACCGCCGCGGCTGCCGAGCCTGCTGTCCATCTCTAACGCTTTCTCTTGGTCGGCGAACAGCAGCTTTGCTTCATAAAGCATATGTCCAATTAATGTGGATTTTCCATCGTCTACACTACCGCAAGTAATAAATTTAAGCAGACTTTTCATCTTAGAAGTAGCCCTCCCGTTTACGTCTTTCCATACTTCCTGCCGCTTCTTGGTCAATAACACGGCTAGTACGTTCGGATGAAACCGCGCCAAGCGTCTCTTCAATAATCGTATCCAGCGTATTCGCATCCGACTCGATGCCGCCGGTAAGCGGATAGCAGCCTAATGTGCGGAAGCGCATCTTCTTCATTTCAATTTTCTCATTCGGCTCAAGCTTCAAGCGCTCATCATCCACCATGATGAGATGTCCGTCGCGTTCGAGGACAGGTCTTTCCTTAGCAAAATAAAGCGGTACAATCTCAATGTTTTCTCTGCGAATGTATTGCCAAATATCTTTTTCCGTCCAGTTGGAAATCGGGAAGACGCGCATGCTCTCGCCTTTATTGATTCTTGTGTTGAACAGCTTCCACATTTCCGGACGTTGGTTTTTCGGATCCCATGCATGGTTCTTATTGCGGAACGAGAAAATGCGCTCTTTCGCGCGCGACTTCTCCTCGTCACGACGTCCGCCGCCAAACGCAGCTGTAAATCCGTATTTGTCCAATCCCTGCTTCAGCGCTTGGGTTTTCATAATATCGGTATAGGAGGAGCCATGCTCAAACGGATTGATCCCTTGCTCAATACCCTCTTGATTCGAATGAACAATCATCTCGATCCCGAATTCTTTCGCCTTGCGGTCGCGGAATTCGATCATCTCTTTGAACTTCCACGTTGTGTCGATGTGCATGAATGGAAACGGCGGCTTCTCTGGATAAAAAGCTTTCAGCGCCAAATGCAGCATGACGGAACTATCCTTGCCGATCGAGTACAGCATGACGGGATTTTCACATTCCGCTGCCACTTCTCTTATAATATAAATGGCTTCCGCTTCGAGTTGATCCAAATGCGTCATTTCATGTATGGAATCAAGCGTCGGTTTTTGCATAGAAAGGTGCCTCCTTTAATTTCTCACTAAATCTATCGTATTTCTTCATATCCTATCAGATTCTGACTTTTTTGCAAAGTGGGGGAAAGTGAATTTCACTGTATTTCTAACATTTTCATTATATAATGCATGCTTTGTTGAAAAAGCGACACATTTGAAAATCGCAAAGAAATGAAAAGAAACCTAACGATTGTAAATCAATCGTTAGGTTTCTTTTCTTAAGGGCAACTCATTCATTCAAATTCAATATGCGCATAAATAAAGAATCAGTTTCCAGTTAATAAGGGTTCATTGCAACAAAGCGAAAAATCATGAGATAACTCTATTCCACAGGGGACAGACCCAATGTGAGTTACCGCCAAATGTTAAACACATCTACGGTGAAAAGATGCAATTGGAGAAGTTTAAGGACGACTTCAAGAAACTATCGCCCGACGTTGTAGTCGATATGATTGCGTCTACGGAAGAAGATGCTCAAATCGCAGTCAACACTTTGAAGGGGATATCCGACAGATTAGTTACAGTTAGCAGCCAAGATGTTTATCGTGCATACGGAATCGTGAGGAAGGCAGACAACGGGTCATTGGAGCCTACCCCCATTACAGAAAACTCAGCCTTGCGATTAAACCGATATCCGTATCAAGACCCCTCTAAAGATCCGAATGATTGGTGCAATAAGTATGACAAAATACTGGTTGAAGATATTGTAATGAATAATCCGTACGTAAATGGTACCATTCTGCGGCTGCCAGCGGTTTACGGCCCCCATGATTCGCAGCATCGACTATTTAAATATCTCTATTTAAAGCATTTCAGCGATAATCGTCCATTCATCTTGATGGATGAACCGTTTTCGAAATGGCGCTGGACTCATAGTTATGTAGAAAATGTTGCCCATGCCATTGCCTTAGCCATTACAAATGAAAAATCGATGGGACGGATTTATAACGTTGGTGAATCCCAATCCCCGTCCATGCTAGACTTCGTTACACAAATCGGAAAAGTGCTTAAATGGGACGGAGAAATAATCCTTGCCCCTCAAGGATATCTCCCAGAAGAAATGACAGTACCCTTCAATCTGGAGCAACAACTCATTGTTGACTCTAATCTCATTCGCGAAGAACTAGGCTTCGTTGAACCTGTTTCATTTACCGATGGCTTACAAGCAACCGTGGAATGGGAGCTGACTAATCAACCGAATGAGACGTTAAATTACGCCCAAGAGGATAAGCTTTTGCGTGAACTAGGACGAACGATATAATGCCAGTCTAATGCAATTTTACAGTTCACCTTTGGGGTGGACTTTTTTATTTTGACAAAGAAATTACGTTACAGTAAACTGTAACAAACACAGAATAGTGTAACTCATACAGTTGAATGTCATCGGAGGTGTGCCATGAATAGCTATACCGCTAAACAAATAGCTGAAATTCTCCAGCAAGCTGACCCGCGCATGAATCTGCGAACGGTAAGGTACTACACTCAAATTGGTATGATACCGCCCCTTGAATTAGTGGGTAACAAAAGGGTTTACACAGATAACCACATCCATTACTTCCGCGCGATTATTACCTTATCAAGAACAGGAGAAACATTGGCTTCCATTCAGGAAACATTGAAAAAACTTTCCTTGGAGGACATCGAAAAAATAAGTCAGCAATTGACATTGTATGAACCTAGCCGAATTATTGAAAACGAAACTCTAAAGATAACAGATGATGTCATTATAACGATTAGCCCTCGAATTTCTGCGGAGCTAAAACAAAGAGTTATCGATTCAATATCTCAAGCACTCAGGGGTGAAAATCAATAATGCTTGACATTAAGTTAGCCAAGTCAAAGATGGAGAACGAAGAAGGAATGAATCATTTATGGATTCAGTTATTTCGAGATGAAAAATCCCCAAAATCGGAAATCCAAATACGACTGCCAAACGGTATCTACCGCTCGAATAACCTAAATGGTTTTGTTGAAAATGAACGCGGACACATTGTAGTTGATGCCTTCGACCGAGATGTTATCATAGAAATCTTTACCCAAGATGCGATTCAATGTGGTGAAATGACAATCGCAGTAAGCTTATTGACAGCCGATACCTCGGTAAGCAAAGAAATTTCGATTCAAGTCGTCGAAGAAGATGAAATGGATAGCGTTGAGATTGACGAACAAGTTGTCGAACGAATCAAAGAGTTAAGCAATGCCGCTCCAACTTACGATTCGGAAACAAATATTGTATCCATTCAACCAAGGATACTGGAGAAAAGGGACAATGCATATTCGCACTTAGAGAAAAACTATCGCATTGACTACTGATGATGAAGGGGGGGATAGCTATGAATCTGATTCCATATGTTGTCGAGCAATGGTCTGTCAATAATTTTGTGTAAACTCTCATATAA
>NZ_WOVL01000007.1:151503-155258 GCF_009737085.1 Paenibacillus sp. NEAU-GSW1 | reverse complement strand
TGATCAAGCAGGAAATCAAACCTCTAAGATTGAATTGGTTCAAGGTGAAAATAAAGGTCAAACCAGCTATACGTATGATGAGCTAAACCGATTGCTTACCGTTAATGAACCAAGCGGAAAGAAAACGGTCTATACGTATGATGGTGCAGGTAATCGTGAACAAGAAACAGTTACTGAAGGAACTACCATTGCCGTCACATCTTATGTGTACAATGATCAGAACAGATTGATTGAGACTGACCAGCTTTTCTCGGAAGGCCGTCAGGAAAAGACAACATATCAATACGATAACAATGGTAATATGACTGGCAAGAACAGAGAAATAATTAAACAAGTGTACGATGAAGAGACAGATCCATCGTTTGGCATGTTTATTTACGGTCAAGAGTCTGAAAATCCTAATGTCCAAACGTTGCTGGAAGGTATCGGCACCTATGAGTATGACGTTTGGAACCAATTGAGTAAATCGACTGCAGGTAGTGTAACTTCCAGCTATCGCTACAATGCAGAAGGCTATCGGACGTATAAGAAGGTAGGAGAGTCTGAGGCTCATTATTTATATGAGGCTGATAAAGTAGTTTTGGAGACTAACAATTCCGAAAAGGAAACGGCGTTTAATCTTTATGGGATAAATTTGGTTAGTCGTATAATGGGAAGCGAAAAGTACTATTATCTGTATAATGGTCATGCAGATGTAACAGCGCTTGTAGATGTAACAGGCATTGTGAAAGTAGCATATGAATATGATGCTTTTGGCAATGTTACCTTAGAAAGTGGAGCTGATATTAATAATCCGATTCGCTATGCAGGTTATCAGTATGATGAGGAATCGAAGCTTTATTATCTGAATGCAAGGTACTACGATCCAAAGTTGGCTAGATTTATTACTGAGGATACGTATAAAGGAGAGATTGAAGACCCGCTAAGTTTAAATCTTTATACGTATGTGTATAATAATCCGATTATTTATATTGATCCGAGTGGCAATGTAGCAATAGGAGTCGATCCAGAACTGTGGAGAGTTAATGGATTAATAAATGAACAGAAATTAAAGTGGATAGCAGCAAACGCCGTTAACGATAAAGATGGGATGAAGGCTGCAAATGCTGAAGCAGTAAGACTTAGAGAGGAGAATTCTCATTTAGATGGTTTACTTACATCTGATGATCCATACCAAACAGTGCATTATGTTGAAAATTCTAATGGAAGTAAAGCTACTGAAGTTAGAATTACCAAAGATGGTCATGTTCTATATGAAAAAGATCCCAATTATGACTACTATGTTGAGTCGCATCGCACGACACATTCAGACAAGGCTCAGGCGGTAGCTGGTAGAATTATTTGGGATGGAGCAGTTGGCTATACATCTACTAGAGCATTAAAGTGGGCAGGGGTAGACAAGAATAAAAAGACAATCGATATTACAGTTGCTGCGGGTGGAGGGATCATTGGAAACTATATTGTTGATGTACTTACTTCATCACCATCAGTAGGTGAAGAGAGACACATTATTTGGAGAACAAATAAAAAAACTGGTGAGATAAGTAACCTAGTTGTAGTAACTGATGGTAGAAAGGTAATAGAAGATAGATTCTGGTATATAACAAAGAAAGGAAAAAAGAAAGGAAAATAGAATGAATAAGAAATTATTTTATGCGGTCTTTGTTATTACAATAATAGTTCTGATTTGGTTCATGAGTGGATGGAAGGGATTAACTTACTTCTTGAGCTATATTGTACTCGTTCTGATAGTATTAAAATTATCTAAAAAAGAAAAAACGAAACTAATATTACTTATTATAGTGATTTTAGGTTTATTAGGGGGTATGTACGCTGTGGAAATATTAAATTAGCACTAGACCACATGTGAGCGTAACAACTCCATGTGGTTTCTTTTTTATAACAGCCATACCAGTGCCTTATGAATCTGATGTTTCAAAAAAAAGCCCCACTACGCTAATATTGCGTAGTGGGGCTGCCCTGGGGTCTGTCAATAATTTTGTGTAAACTCTCATATAGGAACCTCCCCTGAGGGGGAGATGGCCCCCTCAAGGCAAATGTTGTCCGATCCGTTCCGGATAGAAGACGGATAATTGGAGCAGAATTTGTCCCCAGTTCTGGACTCGACCGGTCCATTTTCGCAACACATCCATGGTGGCCAAGTATAGCATCTTCAACAGCGCCTCATCGGTCGGGAAGATGCTTTTACCTTTTGTGACCTTGCGCAACTGCCGATGGTAACTTTCAATCATATTCGTTGTATAGATAAGCTTACGGATCTCCGGCGGGTATTTGGAAAATGTAGCAAGCTCGTCCCAATTATTTCTCCAAGAGCGGATGATGAGCGGATACTTGCTGCCCCAGACTTCCTCAAAACGGTCCAACTCTACTAGAGCAGCTTCTTCTGTGGCCGCTTTGTATATGGGCTTCAGATCCGCTGTGACTTTCTTTATGTCTTTGTATGAGACATAGCGGGTTGAATTGCGGATTTGGTGGATGATGCATTTCTGAATCTCAGTCTTCGGATAGCAGGCGGAAATCGCCTGAGAGAAGCCTGTTAGGTTGTCAACACAGGTGATAAGGATGTCTTGTACGCCGCGGTTCTTGAGGTCATTCAAGACGCTGAGCCAGAATTTCGCAGACTCATTTTCGCCTATCCACATGCCGAGCACGTCTTTGTTTCCATCCAGATCAATGCCGATGACCATGTAGGCTGCTTTGTTCACGATAGCGCCGTCTTGTTTGACTTTGAAGTGAATAGCATCCATGAATACGACCGCGTAAACACCTTGCAGTGGGCGACTCTGCCATTCCTTAATGAGCGGCACGATTTTGTTCGTAACATTTGAGATCATCGTCGGAGACACTTCAATTCCGTACAGCTGGTTTAAGTGATCCTGGATATCTCGTGTACTGATACCCTTCGAGTACATAGCGAGAATCTGGTCTTCGATACCAGTCACGTTGGACTGGTGTTTCTTGATGATGACCGGCTCGAACTCGCCGTTTCGATCACGAGGAACGTGAATCTCAACCTCGCCGTACTCGCTGTTCACCGTTTTCTTAGACTTGCCGTTGCGGCTATTGCTGGTATTTTTGTTCTTAACATCGTGCTTCTCGTAGCCAAGCTCCGTCTCGAGCTCGGCCTCCAGCATGGACTGCAGCGTCTCCGCGAATAGTTCTTTCAACGCCGATTGAACGTCATCCATGGTCTTCAGGTTATTATCCTTAACGAATGCTTTGACCTGATCCTTATTAAATCGTGCCACTTGTGTCATCCTCTCAAACCAACCTTTCTCTTAGTTTAATTCATATTGGTTTGAGAGTTTACACAAATTATTTTACAGTCTCAGGAATACGAATATCCGAACAGTTCTATGACAATGCAAGATTGACAACGAGCCAGTACGTTAGCAAAGGAAATGTATCAAATAAGCTATTCGTACGATTTGATGGGCAACAAATTAACGCAGACGAATGGCAATGAACTTACGATTACCTATTTGTATAATGCTAGAACTTGTTAGCCGCTCAATTGGATCATAGCGCTGTTTCAGTTATTGAGAACAAGCGACAATATGATGAGACGAAAGATTGAACGCTATACGTATACAGCTGATGGATTGATGCTATCCATGCATGATCGTAACGGCAATACGACAAATTTCGTCTATGATGCACAGAGCAGGCTGATTTCCAAAACCGTCGAAGGAGAGCAAGCTTCTAAGGCGAAGCTGAATGAACGCCAAGTGAAG
>NZ_WOVL01000007.1:0-151493 GCF_009737085.1 Paenibacillus sp. NEAU-GSW1 | reverse complement strand
TAAATCGTGCCACTTGTGTCATCCTCTCAAACCAACCTTTCTCTTAGTTTAATTCATATTGGTTTGAGAGTTTACACAAATTATTTTACAGTCTCAAGCAAAGCTCTATATTCCACAATGGTATAAATAAAATTTACCTTCGGACAATCTATCAGAAAATGAAATTATCTTTTCGATTTGCTTAATGATTTCATCCGATTATAAACTAACTTTTCATAATAACCAGATTGTTCCCCACCCTCAACCATAACAAATTCTCCTGTAAGCTCCAATGCTGTCGGTGAATTCAGAAATAAATCTCTCCAAGAGGAAAATACACTTTTTAAATTCCTAGCAGAAATCTCATCAAAAAGAGTCACGCCGTGATAGTTAATCCCCGCACCAGCTGGTGTCCCATTTAGAGCTGGATTTCTACTCGGAATCCATTTTAATGTATCACTAACGTACTGAACAATGTCATCATGTATCACTACACTATCTATAACTTTAGGATTGTTTTCTCTATTCATCCAAAATCGTTCTACATCTATTGTAATAGGAATGAGATAAAACTCATGTTCTAGTGCCATCTAAATCCTCCCAAGACTTTATTACTTCACCTCCCCCCACCTGTTGTTCTCAGATGTAAGGTTCATAATCCTTTTCATATGACACTTTCGTTTCTTCATATGTCGGTATGTCTAACAGTTGCACTTTTTTAATATCCATGTGTAAGAAATCGTTTGCTAGTATTTTTACTATTCTATTAATACTCATCATATCCCAATCTTTTGAAAGCTTTGACCATACATAAATGTAGGTAGGCTTGTGGCCTTTATCATTCATCGGTGCAAAGTGGTCAACTTGACATAAGATATCTTCTTCATCCCTCGGATATATATAACTATAGTCGATATCCTTATTTCCATTTATGAACTCTTCAATCTCGTCACAAAATTCTTTGTCTTCTGTTTTATCTAGTTCATTATTCAATAAATTTATGAGGCAGGGCTGAGTCAATAAATCGAAATATCCTAAAAAGTTATTTTTGTCCTTGTCAGAAAACAATGTAATTTCATCATTACAACTTTTGTCGCAGAATCCATATACTCCATACCAAAATAGCCAATGTCGAACATGTACATATATAGTGTCAGTAATATTCAATCCCCCCGATACTTAAATATTAATATCTGAAACTGACCTATGCTTATCTTAATTCCAGTATCCCACAAGACATTTCTTCAACACAACTTCTTATCATAATAGGTTCGCACCTTTCTTCCTACATAGAGTGACCACTACTAGTAGGAGGGGATGACATCATGAAAATCAAACGAACCTTTACCGGAACGTCCAGTCTAGAGGACATCTTACTATCCATTCTGAATAGTCAAATTGACAAAGTTATGGGTACTTCTTACCATGAAGAAAGAGCAAATGCTGTTCCTTGTGAATCGGACACGGAAGGGACGGTAAGGTAATATGAGAGTTGCTATATATGCACGTGTGAGTACAAAAAGAGACGCTCAGAAGAACAGTCTTGAGAATCAGATTTCATTTGCGACTTCTATAGCCACCCAAAGTGGTTGGACTGTTGTCCGGCAATACGTGGACAACGGAATCAGCGGGGCTACAAGAGAAAAACGAGCGGAATTACTTCAGTTGCTTCAAGACGCAAAAAAGAAGAAGTTTGATGCTGTAATTGCCAAATCGGTTTCTAGGTTAGGAAGAAACACTATTGAAAATCTTCTGACTGCCCGAGAAATTGAGAATCAAGGTATCCGCTTAATCTTACCTGAAGATTGTTACGACTCTGAGACAGGAGGAACAAGCAAACTAAACTTTAATTTGAGAGCGGTACTCGCTGAAGAAGAAAGTTCCAAGTCGTCGGAACGAATAAAAATGGGTTTGAGAGCGAGTGCAATGAAAGGAGTCTACAAGGCTTCTCTTCCTGCTTTTGGTTATAAACGAGACAACACGGGTAAACGACTTGAACTTGATGCTCCTGTAGTCAGAGAAATTTTCGACCTGTATCTTTATCAGGATTGGGGAATGTACAAGATCAGCAATTATCTAATTGACAAAGGTATCCCCACCCCAAGAACAGTGTCAGGCGGAAGTAATGCAGGAACTTTATGGGGACAAAGCACAATACGATTGATTCTTAAAAACATTGTTTATACAGGTACTCTTGTCCATCATCAAGAAGAAACAAGGGATTTTATTTCGAAGAAACGTAAAAAGGTAGACACCCAACAACAAATCGTTCATGAAAATGCCCACCCCGCTATTATTTCAATGGATGAACATATTATGGTACTGGAAATGATGAAACAAAAAGGGCAAAACAAAAACAATGGGAATGAAAGTTTATTTGCTCATATCGCTGTTTGCTCCGATTGCGGTAAAGGAATGACCTTCCGTAAGGACAGAAGAAAGAAGGACGGAGGGGCTTATGTTTGCGTTGGGTACGTTAAACACTCTGCTTCATATTACTCGTCTCATATAGTCGGGGCAAATACTTTACTGCAAGCAGTAAAAGGCGACTTAAAGGAATTAATTGCTAATACCGTCAAGGTAGAGAAGCTATATGGGGCGGCTAACAGCAAAGCAAACGAACAACAATCGAAGTACATGAAAGAATTAGTGAACGTAACAAATCGTCTCAATAAGTTAAACAAAGAGTTTCAAGCTTTGTTACAACTTTATATGGAGAAAAATATCGACCTTGAGCGATTCAAGGCTCAGAACGAGTATATCCAAGAAGAACAAGGTAAACTGTCTCAAAAAAAGCTAGAACTTGAAGTTGCTTTAGAAACCAAAAAAAGACACGGAAGAACAGCTCCATGCCTTTAAGAAGAAAGTCTCCCGCTTCGCTAAATTAGATATTGATGATGAGCAAGTATTGAAACAGGTTCTTCAACGACTTATCAAAAAAATCGAAATCAACGAAGACGGAACAATCAAAGAAATACACTACAACATTACCCGCCCCGCTTCACTTGGGGCATTAGAAAAGAGAGGGGCTTAATCGTTTGCCCCTCTTAATTTAAGTAACACTGTACATTCCACATGTGACGAGTGCTTAATATAGGTAAAATAAAAGGGGGCAGCTGAAGCCCCCAGCAATATCGGATTTTAAAAATTATAGTGGATGGTGAACTGCCATCTGGCTGCTACTTCAATTCGTTCAATTAATCGTTGTAGGAGTCCTCGATGTATCTCCTCATCCGTTATCTCTAATGATCGTCGAACGGATGCTAGTTTTTAATAAGCTTCAAACAGCTTTTGCAATATCGAATAAGATGGCTTCAAACGCTCTTCAGACTTTGGCAATTGCCACGTTTCCCACGTGTAAGCCTCCAGCTCTGGAAGCACTTTTCCCGTTGCTTTCGGCAAAGAATCGACGACTTGATTTTCATCATCGACAAAGACTGCGCCGATATAAATTTGCTCAACCTTAACCGACGCTTCTGCGCCGTCTTTGTGCAGATTTCCGACAAATTCACGCTGACTCGGATCTTTTGCCTGAATCAACAGCCACGGAATACGCAGTTCAATAATGTCCTCCGACCAGTTATAGTCAACAAGCGAGTTATAGCCCTCCGCTTCCGGATTCGCATTCCCCTGCATCAGCTTGCCTGTTTCATAGAAACTGAAATCGGTCACTCTGTCTTCCTCAGGCAAATACATCTGCTTATTCAAAGCATAGTAGATGGGCGCAAATTTACCGCTGTTATTAACGGGAACCTCCATGCGAGGTGGAATCTGCTTGGTACTCCGACTGTACAAATAATCATACATATCGTAATACTCATCGATGACGATACGAGAATCATCATTTTTATTCAGCTCAACAATAAAATCGACGCCATTGGAAAACGTAATATCTTTGATCGTTGTCGCTGACCTATTCCCTTGTTCAGGTACGACATCTAATAAAATACGAGGAGATGCTTTTTCCAGCAGCTCGCTTTTTAATTTGATATACAAATATTGCTCATCATAATCGACAGCAAAATCGGTCGCTTCAGAGGGTGACGTGCCAAATAATTGCGTTCCTCCCCACTCCTCTGTATTTCCGTCTGCTTTAACTTTCAGTCGATCAAAGCTTAATAAGCCAAACTGCTGCTCATTTGTTTGCGTATTGGACCAGAACGGCCGGCGATTGGGATTATCGTAATCCTCCGTATTCCAAGTCCGCTTGAACCATTCATCCTGCCAGGTGAACACAAGACCGCCAAGCAATCCTTCATGCATAATGTCTTCAAACAAATGCTGCAGCGTTTCTCCTTGCGCTTGCTCAGACATGAATCCTTGATTCCAGCCGTAAACATTCTCATGGGTCATTCCGCGGGAACCTGGAATGCCGAATTCAGCAATCAGAACAGGCATGCGATGCGCTGCATGCAGCTCCTTTAAATAGGCAGCATAGCTGTTTTTGTTGCCTCTAAAATCGACGTCATTTAAATAATCTCGATCATAGTTAAAAAAATCGGGGTAATAAGGGTACACATGATAGGAAGCAAACTCGCCAATGGCTTGCATGTCGCCCTTCGTATAGATCACATTTGGATTCACGCTTACTAAATCCTCATCTTTAGACGGTTCGGACGGATGGTCAAGCAAATCAGTTGTGACCCAGTTTGTAAAGCTCATGGGACGCATCCAATTGTATTTATCCTTCTCGTAAACCGTGATCAGATCCATTTGTTCCGCCAGCCAAATTTCAAACGGCGCTGCCTTTTTCGTCTCGAAATAGGTACCGTCATACTGTCCGATATTGGCATGCTTCTCGTTCGTGCCGACAACCATTTTCGGGTACCACTCGATGCCCAGCACCCAGCCAACGACATATTTGGAGACATCCGCATCGTATAGTCCCGAAGCATGACCTGGCTCAGGCTTAATATAAATGTTACCATGAATGACATCAACCAAGCGTTTCATTTCTTGCTGAAACTGCGCCAGGTTTTCTTTCTCGTAAGCATCCAGCGACTCTTCCAGATTTCCCTCATCTATCCATGCGCCATGAAGCACATAAAGCGGCTGTTCCGGATGCTCCTCGTTGTATTTGGCCAGCGCGCGATAAAATCCGGGAGGATGTATCGTATATACGCGTATCATATTGGCATTCATCTCGGCAATTTGATTGAACCAACGGTAATATTCTTCCTCCGTAATGGCTGCTTCTCCAGGGAAAGCACCCGGCTTGCCCATTCCGATATTGACGCCTTTCATGACGATCGGCTCCCATTTGCCATCCTTCATCACTTCAAAAGCTTTTCCTTGAATGCGCGCGTTATAATTCAGCTGTTCCTGATTCACCGCTTCAATTTGTTTATCTTCAAAATGTTCAACTATTTTCTTCATGACCGGCGTATAAATCGACCAGTAAAAGGAGCGATCCGCATACTTCTCCAAATATTTATATACCGTGGGCAAGCCTTTAATTTGATAGATACTTGGCACACGCGCTACATCATTAAAGTCGCCGGCGAAATAGTAACTCGTTGTATATCGCTTTTCCTGCGATACAATGGCTGCAAATTGCTGAGGGATACCGAACTCCTCCAGCCTCGCAATTCCTTCATCCGTTAAATCCCATGCGTACCGCGCCAACATATCCTCTTCATAATTAGGCGTAACAATATCGAACCAGTATTGGTATTCCGAATTGGCAGATTTGCCGAAAAACTGTTTTCCTTTATCCGTGAACTGCACCTTGATGCCTGCTGTTCTGACATGCTTCTTCTGCTCTAATACGACAAGCTGCTCTGTCAGCTCATTAAAGAGAATAAAACCTCCGCCCTTGTAAGGCCAGTTATCCCCATATTGATCGACTACCCATTGCGGAATTTCTACATTTTTATAATAATCCAGTTCATCGAAATATCGTCCAATCCAACCTGACCATGCAAGCCCTAAATAGTCTTGCAGCTCTCTTCTGACTGGTTCTGATGTTGGCGAAGCAAACGAATTGAATTCTGCGATCAGCATGCTTTTTTTAGGACTGGCTAAGCGAGCCGCAATCTTCTGCCATTCTTCCATCTCCAGGCCGCCGACCATTTTTTCCGAACGTTCGCCTAAACGGCTGCGCTCTGTAAAGTCATCCTTGTATACGCCATAACTATCTGCTAAATAAATCACATCATAATGGTTGAAGTCTGCTGGAAACGGCTTTTGTTCCACCTGTTTCGCAGCATCATTAGGAAGCGTGCCATAGTAATGCTCTCTCAAGTTATACGCTTGCTCATCAATGGTATATTTATAATGATTTAAAAACCAGTTTACGCCTAAATGCTCGCGATAGGTTTCATTGGGAACTGTCTTATCCAATATGGCCACGTTCAGCGGTTTTTCATCCTCTGCATACCACCATACAATCGGCGTAAGAAGAGCTGCTAGAACAATGACTACGATGATGACAATGATATTAATCCGCTTCATGCGCTTTTCCCCTTTTCAGCGATACCGACGCGTTTCATATTGCCCCACTCACTTTTTCCAATGACAAAACGGAATAGACCTTCACAGCGCCATAACAGCGTAAGCGGCCGATACCAGAACATTTCAGTCAATGACAGCACAAGGATGTGCAGCAGTTCTCTTTTTTTCGGATAAGTATTCATGCTCCAAGCCTCGAATAAGACGGATGCAACCGAAAAAATCATCCCGTAAATGATAAACAGCAGCACCAGTGCAATTGAGATCTCATAATAAATACTACCCATGAAAAAGGCCGCAACAATATAAACATAGCCACCGAGCTCGATAATGGGACCCAAGCATTCAGCAAGCCAAAAATAAGGGAAGGAAATGAGTCCGATCGCCCCATATTTAGGATTGAGCGTCATTTTCTTATGTTTCCACAAACTTTCGATTAATCCTTGATGCCATCGTCTGCGTTGATTTCGCAGCACTTTCGCTGTTTGCGGCGCTTCTGTCCAGCATACCGGGTCTGGCACAAATTCAATCCGCTTCTTCTCCTTTTTCTCTTTAATCAAGCGATGAATATGGACGACAAGCTCCATATCTTCTCCTATGAGATTAGCCGAATATCCTCCGGCTTCAACCGCCCATTTTTTAGAGAATACACTAAAGGCGCCTGAAATAATAAGTACCAGATTAAATTTGCTTAACGCGATACGCCCCATTAAAAAGGCTCTTAAATATTCGACAACCTGCATGATGACCAAGTAATTTTCAGGCAATCTTGTCTCATAAACGGAACCAAGCTGCATTTTCGCACCATTGGCGATGCGGATATTGCCGCCTGCCGCGATGACTTCTCCATCGGATAAAATAATCGGCTTCATAACACGCAGCAATGACTTCTCGTCCAATATGGAATCTCCATCAATCGAACAAAAATACGGGTATTTCGATAGATTAATCCCGACATTCAAGGCATCTGCCTTGCCGCCATTTACTTTATCTATTAATATACAGTTGCTATAAATGGCAGATTCGTAAACTTGGATAACCTGTTTTGTCGGAATATGCTCGTGGATCTTTTTTTTTACAGGCTTCATTTCAAAATGATCAATGATCGTCTGAAGCGTGCTGTCTGTAGATCCATCGTTGATAATAATAATTTCCGTTTGCGGATAGCGTAAATTCAATAAGGAATAGACGGTATCGACAACGCCTACCTCCTCATTGTAAGCAGGAACAAGCAAAGATACCGGCTTGGAATAAAAGGCATCAATATGCGCATCGTCATACTCCGAAGGATCTAGGCGATAACGCTTGCGTACGTCAATCATAGCCGTTATAAACATCATGCAATACGAAATAATGACAAATAACATGTAGAATAGAATGACGCCGCCAAAAAACCGCATACCGTAATCTAACATGTTCATCTGCTTTCCCGCTTTCTCATTAGCGTTTCTTTTGCCATATCGACCGCATATTCGTCATCAGCGTATTGAATAAATTGCTGCAGTCTTTCGCCGCCTTGTCGAGCTTCGGCAATCGTTTCGGCAGCTTGAGAACGTACCCGCCAGTTTTCATCCTGAAGGAGCTGCTCCAGATACGTATATATGTTGGCTAGCGGCGTATGTTTAAAAATTTTGGCCGCCATCAAGCGCTCCTCCCATACCTCCGAGCTAACAAACGGCAAATAGATCTCGATCTCATCAATAATACCGATTTCATAAATTCCCTTTAAAGCTCTGATTCTGATCTCGGCATTATCATGCGATAGCAAATGCTTTAATTTATCAACATACGGTGCATTTCTTCTTACGGCCGCCGTATCGATCAGCGCAAATTGAATATTCAACGACCAGTCTTGAAAAGCATCAAAGAACCGGATGAATAAATCATCATCCAGCAATACAAGCAATCTTCGATATTCACTCTCGGAATAGTCGTCCTGCAGCTGTTTCAGCTTTTGCGTGAACAACTCCGGCTGAAAAAGCGAATAGATTTTTAACAGCTGAAAACGCTCTTCCTTCGAAACTTTTTTATGCTCAAGGCTTTGGCAAGTATCCAGCAATTCATCTATACCAAAATCAGCAATACGATATAGTGCATTCATCCGAGTACTCCAGCGTTTACTTACCAAATCCTTTTTATAGAATTCCTTTAGGTAACGATTGGAAAAGTTTTTTATTTCCAGTCGCATTGCCGGGCTTGCAATATTTTTGAGGTAGGATAAAAATATCATTTCAATGGCCTCGACATCCGCCCTGCTCCGCGGCGCCAATCGAACAGAAAATAGTCCTTCTTCAAATAAATAGTCATTCCAAAGCGGCGTAGATCGCTGCAAGAAGGACTTACGCTTCACATTGAAAGAAGCTTCACGCTCCCGCTGGACAAGCAAGTAAACCGTAAAAAACACTAGAATGGCTAATATAGCGGCTATGATGATTAGGAGAAAGGAAATAGACAAATCGATCATAACCAGAACCTCGCAAATGTCCGCTTGATTTTCGCCTCTAGCAACCGCAGATTAAATGGCTTTACTATATATTCGTCTACGCCGCTTTCATAAGCATTAAGCATTGCACCTTCATAATTCCGTTCTGACATCATGTAAATAATAAACTTCTTGGCATTCGGCATTTTTCGCAAATGGTGCAAAATTTCGAAACCATTTTTACGAGGCAAAATATCATTCATCAAAATAAGATGGAGTTGTCCGGATTTATAATGATCCCTTTCCAAAAAACTGTAGCCATCTTCGTAAGCAGTAATGTCAAAGGTGAAATGAGGAAGATCCAATTGGTTAAGTGTTATCTCAAGCACTTGTCGAAATATTTCATTATGCTCTATGATGCTTACCTTTACAGCCTCAATGGGCTGCATACGATAATCGGCAATCTCTTCAATCGCCCAGCTTGATTGCTCGTCATCAGCGAGCCGCTGTTTATTTTTGTTAATTAAAGCTTCAAACGTAACATCATTGTTCCGTATTTCTGTAATAGAAGCCTTCAACTCTATGGAATGAGATTGTTCTTCCTTTAAAACAGAAAAAATCCGATTCAAAAATGCCTTTGCTTCAACAGCGCTGTTCTGAAGAAAGAAAATCCCCCAATGGTTTCCATCCGATAGCTGGAAAAGCAAATCCGTTTTGCGTAGTTTGGATTGCAAAAATAATGCAACCTGCTCTTGCACGCTATGTTCTTGTTCATCCGATCCATGTAAAGAAGCCATCGCCTTTAAGAAGATTGCTGTTATCGGAAGGCGCGAACGAATGATTGTCTCGAGCCAAATTTCAAAGTACTGTTTTACTTCCCGCTCACCCATAATATCTTCTATGACTGCTTTTTTCCCCATAGTTGATCACCCGCTTCATATTCATCTGATTAAAAATCATCATAGATTCAAAGCGCATCAACAAGTTGACTACATTCTCACAGAGAGAATATCATAACTTAGTGTAATATGTCGACTAATGCCCATAATATAGAAAAAAACAATCGGAATATGTTTCATCCCCTTCCCCCGTTTTTTTGTCGAGGCAGCCTTTGCTCATCCGATCTTTCACATCGTCTATTGTCCAAGCACTTCGAAGGCTGGAGGAATAATCTATCACGAATGCTAGATTCATAGAGGATGGTGATTATATGGTGTTAAAGAAACAACCGCGAAAGCTTAGTCTGACGAGCAGAGTTAAAGCCGCTATCTCCAGCAAACGAGTAACCAAAAGTGCAGCAAAGAGACAAGCAGTCATTAAAGGGGCGGTGAAAAAAAGATCTGCGGCCAAGGGCTCGACGACGAAAAAAACAGTGAACAAAAATATTAACAAAATAAAAATTGTCATCAATAAAGGGTCCAGAAAACGGAGAAAAGCCACCTTCAAACGTCCTGTGAAAAAGTTTTGCGCCTGCAAAACGAGCACTTGCGGCTGCAAATCCGCATTTGGCGCTACCGCCCTCTCTGCTCAACCCGTAACGCCCTTCTTAAGCCAGGTACAATATAACTTGGAATCCTTCGACCTTAAAAATGAGTACAATACAGCGACATCGACCTTCCGCCCTAAAAAAACCGGCATTTATACCCTAATTGCTAGTGTCGGTTTCGTTGCGAACGAAAATGTAGAAAACTTTTTTTCTTTGTTTATCCGTGTAAACGGCATTAACCGGATCGGTGACAGCGAGGATTCACTCCTTGTCGGCAGCGGGACGATTGCGACCTCCGGCATCATTCGTTTAAATGCAGGCGATGAAGTTCAAGTGTTCTTTGGCTCCTTTATTGCAGGCCGCATCGTTCCCGATTTCGATACCCGTTTTGAAGCCGCAAGGGTCGGTTAAAAAACATAAGGCCGGACACAACGTCCGGCCTTTAACATTCTAACGATTTAGACGATCCAACAAAGCTTTGATTTTCGGATCAAGCTGAAGCACACCAGACTCATTTTCGAGGAGTGCGGTACGTTCAAATTGACATGCATAGCGAACCCGCTTCGCTTTATAACGAAGCTGTTTTCGCTATTTTGCCCTTCGGGCAGTCATTTCACCGGGTAGCGAAACCATTTTCTCTATCCAAGCAACTCATTTCGCTAATAGAGCAACTGGATTCGCTGCCCGCCATTATCCGCATTCCCAGCTTGCCAGCAGCGAAATTCACTTCGTTATTTAGCGAGTCTGGTTCGCTAATCCAGTATGATCAGGCATCTGCAGCCCTTCGTTCTGATCGAGCAAATACAGCAGCAGCGCCTTTTGAACATGCATTCTGTTTTCAGCCTGTTGATAGATAATGGATTTGTCGGATTCAATCAGTTCTTCTTCGATTTCGTATCCGGGATGAATAGGCATATCATGCATAATATAAGGGGAATGACCGTTAAGATTTTCTTTGTTCAACTGAAAAGGCTTCATTTGCTCCAATCTCCGATTCTTCTCATCCTCATAATGGCTCTCCTGAAAAAACTCCATATCGACCCATGTATCCGTGTAAACAAACTGAGATCGTGAAACTGCCTCCGACAGACTGTTTACGGTCTCCACATAACCGCTTTGGATTGCGTTATCCATCAGCTCTTCATCCCATGAAGGCGCATTAATAACAGGCGTCACAAGCAGAAGCTGAACTCCTAATGAAATGCAGCCTGCTATCAATGAATTGGCTACATTGTTATGGATGCCGACATACGTTATCGTAATTTCCGAGAAAGTCCCTGCCGTCTCATAGACGGTCATCAGATCGGCTAATGCTTGGCAAGGATGATATTTATCGCAGCATCCATTGATGACCGGCACCTGCGAATATTTAGCTAGCTCCAGTAAATCTGAATGGTTTTTCAATCTCGCCATAATCACATCACAGTTCCTTGAAACATAACGCGCCTCATACTGGATGGGCGAAATACTGAAATTGCTTGCATCCCAATCCATCTGGACAGCATATCCCCCAAGCTGATTAATGCCCGACTGAAAAGATAAGCTTGTTCTGGTCGATGTTTTCTGGAACAGCATAAGGAGACCTTTTCTTTCACAAGCATGCGCATACTTCTCGGGGTTCTTCTTGATCTCAATCCCCATTCGGATGATAGACTTCAGGCCGTCTGGACTCAAATCTTTTAAGGATAATAAATGGTTCACATCGTCACCTCGACTGCATATTTATACATAATCATGAATATATATTCACATTAATGAATAATAATTCATTAGCCAATAACTGTCAACCATCTGTTTCCAATCCTATGAAAGTGTTAAAATATTACTGCATCTTATTTGATTGGATTGGTGGGACCGTTAATGACAAACGTTTATTTGGTACGGCATGCTCATTCTGTTTACTCTGCTGATGAATTAAATAGACCCTTATCTGAACGCGGACAAGAAGACGCTCGGAAAGTAACGAACTTATTGGCGAGCGAAAATATGAATGTCCTCATTTCTAGCCCCTATAAAAGAGCGATGCAAACGATTGAAGGGTTAACTGGAATATATGGATTGGATATTATCCTAGAAGATGATTTTAGAGAGCGGCTGCTGTCAGAGAAGCCTGTTGAAGACTTTGACCTTGCAATCGCAAAGGTGTGGAAGGACTTCTCCTTCGCCTGGGAAGGCGGAGAATCCAGCACGGATGCCCAGAATAGAGGATTTCGAGCGCTCGAAAGGGTATTGTACGAATATGAGGGCAAAAATATTGCAATCGGCACCCATGGCAATATCATGGCGTTAATGATGAACGTTCTGGACAAAAGGTTTGATTTCGACTTTTGGAAACAATTAGATATGCCTGACATATACAAATTAAGCTTTGATAAACGGAAACTCATTGAAGTGAGACACATTTGGGATAGAGAGAATTAAGAAAAGGAGAGGCTCCACACCTCTCCTTTCGATTTTGCCGCCTATGCCCGTATCAGCGTTTATAATTAGGCTGCTCCAGCTGGAGTGGATTTGGATTTGAAAGCACCCAGCATACCGCCAGTTCGCATAGCCGTGCGAGTTCATCATCGCCGTCTCCGTTTTTAATGCTCTCTGCCAAGGTTTCTGCCTCTATAAGCAATGAGGAATCCAAGGGCTTTCCCGAGCCAAGGTGAATAATTAGAGCCTTCAGCATTCTTTTGTAATCAGAATCCCAATTTCCGCCGCCATTGCCCAGTATTTCATTCGATACCCGGCCCGTAATGCGAATGACTTCTCCTTGCACCGTTTTCGCGTGGCCTTGAGACGGAACTAGCAAATCCCATAATTCCTTATGCTGTGCCTGCCAATCCATCGCAGTAACTTCGATCCGTGATAAGCCGTCGTGCATCTGCCGATTTTTAACCGGAGCAACTTCAAATCGTTCGTAGAGGTGAGATAAAGCGGCATCCGTCGCTTCCAAGTAGTCCTTATTGAAGTTTTCTCTATGAAACTCGAAGGTTTCGCCGATACGCTTAACCGATTCCATCATTTCCTGCGTTACCGGCGTTCCGGCATCAAGCAGGATATCCGCTATTTGGGACAAGCTCTCTATATCCATATTCCTGCACCTTGCCAATGCCAGTGCTAACGGCGATTGTCTGCTGTTGTTTAAAGCATGAATGTTAGCGCCGTTGTTGACCAATACCTGAACCGCCTTGGTTTTATACGAACCAGCTGCTGCGTGCAATGGAGTCTCGCCTTGATAATCCACCGCTTCCATGTTTGAGCCCAATTCCAGAAGCAGTCTGACATTGCCGATCCAGCTGCTTGCTTGCGCATGCAACGGGGTACGTTTATACGAATCTACCGCATTGATGTCCGCGCCTTGCTCAACAAGCCAGCGAACCAGCTCATCCGGTATTTTGTAAAAACTCAAGGCGGTTCCTTTGCTGTAACCTCCTGTAGCGTTCCACTCGCATTGCTCAAACACCGCTTGCAGCTTGGAAATGTCGCCTTCCTCTATCCATTCACTGAAGTTTTTAGGCAGCGTTTTTCTTCTTTTCCCCATTATGAACCCCCAGTTAAAGATACTTTTCCAGTGGTGAATTATACGCTTAACGAGCCTCTGAATCCTCTCGCGGCATAGTAAGACTCCGCGCCGTTGTGATACACGAAGACTGTATCGTAACGACGATCACAGAAGAGGGCTCCGCCAAGCTTTCTAATCGCTGCGGGAGTGGCAACCCAGCTCGAAGTCTTCAAGTCGAACTTTCCTAGCTTTTGAAGTTCCCGGTATTGTTCTTCGGTCAGAAGCTCAATTCCCATGTCAGCCGCCATGTCGATCGCACTCGTCTGCGGCTTATGTTCTTTCCGGGATTCCAACGCTTCGCGGTCGTAGCAAATGCTCCTGCGCCCTTTAGGGCTCTCCGTCGAACAATCATAAAAGACGAATTCGTTCGTTTGAGCGTCATACCCAACGACATCCGGTTCGCCCCCGGTATTCTCCATTTCTTGCAGCGGCCCTAGTTTCTCCTCATGAGCTTCTAGCTTCGCTTGTACGTTAGCCCATTCAAGGCCTTCGTGGCGGTTCATATTTTTCTCAAATCGGGCTTTTAAGGTTCGGAGCAGATCTTCGCGCTGCTCCTGCGACAACACTTTTTTATCGTTGGACATTTCAAGTTCCCCTTTCACATTGGCAGCTTTTTAGCGAGCGATACTGGTGCTCCGCAGCCTCGCACTTAGATTCTTCTCTTCCAACCACGTACTTTCTTCTTATTAACAAATGGATTTGCCATCTTATAAGCTCCTTCAATGCCTAATTATACAATAAATGGGACGATAAGTTTCACTTCATTAACAAGATGGTCCTATCCCCAAATTCCAATAATAATGACACCAATGGTAATTAAAAAAGATGTAAATAATCGCCTTGTTCCTTGTTTTTCTCGAAGAATGAAGATTCCCATAACCGTTCCGAATACAGTGCCTATCTCCCTCATCGGTGCAAGCTGTGCTACTGGCGCGATAGATAGGGCAAATAAAAAGAGCAGATATCCTCCTGGTGCGATAATTCCGCCGAGCAATATGATCTTCCAGTTCGCTTTAAGCTCATTACGTATTCTGCCCGAATTGAATGTTGCCCATGAAAGAACCAATAGGTTTCCAAGGTTAGTTGCTTCGTTTAATACGACTGCGGATACATAATCAAGGGCGATCTTATCCACAACTATATAGCTTGCTATACAAATTCCCACCACTAATGCCAGTAAAGGCGCTTTTGATGATGACCATTCAACACGTTTGAACTTTATATTACTTAACAAAGCAATTCCTAGAACAATCGTGATAACACCGAACCATCCCATGACGGTTAATTTCTCACTAAGCAATGTCACTCCGAGCAATGGTACTAGTACCGGGCTTGTGCCCCTCATAATCGGATAAACCTGTGACAAGTCCCCTACAGAATATGCAGCCGCGAGTAAAATCACATACATTCCATGAAGAAGCATGGATGCAAGAATGATCATAAAACCGGTTCCGTTTATTAGACTCCTATCCCATTCCATGATAGCCCACGGTAAAAAAACAATAGTTGCAACAAGCTGACAGAACCAGAGGAATACATTCTTATCAAGACTCTTCTTTGTATAAAGGTTCCAAACCGAATGAAGGAAGCCTGAACCAAGTACCAATAGAACAGCTATACCAAACATCTCATCACCCACCGCAACCAATGAAAATAATTAAATCAACATTTTACCATCTAATCCCTAATATTGGAACATCATTGAAACATAAAAAAGACACGGCAGAGCAATTCCGTGTCTTTCAATAGCCTTCGATTTCCCTACGACGGCCTCTTCATACTCCCGTTCCCCCGGTGTACCCCTTCTTTTATTTCGTCAACTTAAAGTAGGTCATTTTTTTCAAGAAACTTAATTCTTTCCCAATAATCTTGTTTTGCATAAGTTTCCGAAAGTATATTGTTCGACACTAACAAGTCGTAAAATGATTTCAGCATCTTTGCAGATATATTATACGGGAGTCTCTCAGTAGTAAACATCATCCTTTGACCGTCAATCAGAACAGAAGCTATTTTTTCAGGCTGTATAAGTTCAATCTGTACGCCGTTCCCATCGATTATAAAATACATCTCCTTCACATTTTCAAACAATAAATGCTTTACTTCTGCCCCGTTTGCCAATCGATTCTGAATCTCTTCTATTGAATAGCCCGGATTCGGATCATTTATCAGCAGCCAATTTGCAAAATCTTTTGCATCGACTTCATCTGTATCATATTTTTTCCAAACTGCGCCTTTATCTTTGCTTATCTGTATTGTGTTATCCATCATGACACGTAGATATATTTCGTTGTCCATATAAACTGCACGATACTTTGAAGCCATGAGGCTGTCTATCAACTTCGGTACATCATATTTCTTGTTGAATGTTATATCGATCGGCATTAAAGCTGTAGCGGCGTCGGCACCTTGAGATAATGCGGGCACAATTGTAGTGTCGCCACCTTGATATAGTGAGGGCACACTATAGGCTATAGGTGCTGTAGGATTGTCGACACCCGTAGAAACTTCCGATTTGTCCAATGCAGAAGTCGCGAAAATGATAACGACACTAGCGACAAGCCCAATAGCGAGAAGCATCGTGGTGATCGTGATTTTCTTGGTTTTCATAATCGATATAATCCTTTCTTCGGTTGAGTTTTTGGAAAAGCTGCTAATCATCGGCGACAAGCCGAATTTCTTTTCTTCCAAACGTACAAGCGCCCTAGCATAAGTAGGTTTCGTGTTTTCCCCAAATTTTCGTATGACTGTTTCATCACAGAATAGCTCGATATCACGGTTGGCAAGAATATACATGACCCATACAAAAGGATTGAACCAATGGACGCATACGCTAATGGCAAGAATCCATTTTTGTAGTGTGTCGAATCGCTTGATATGCGTAAATTCGTGGGTTAGGATAAGCGCAAGCTGTTTTTCATCGTCATAGTCTAAATTTTTCGGCAAGAGTACAACAGGTCGAAAAATACCGTATGTAAGCGGAGTCGAAATATGATCTAGTTGCCTGATTTGAACATCTCGCCATAACAAATTTGAATGCTGCCATTTTCTTATAAAATCGTTTCTAATAGGCACAGCCATTTTGTAGATTTTGCGATACCTTAAATGCGGAATGATAAAAAATAAAGCAAATAACGTAAAACCAACTAACCACACCCAAACAAAAGGCGATATTTGTGAAGCCGTCTGCAATGGCATAATCGGCGCGGTCACATGTTCCGTAATTGGTGGCAGGATTACCGTAGTTCCATTAATAGATGTTGAACTTCCTGGCGTGGGAATCAATTTTGGCGCTGTAAACATTCTGCTTAAATGTTCCGCTGCCGTAAAAATGCTAAATTGCGATTGAACTGAAACAGGTACAAGCAACTGAATTAATGCAACACCCCAAAGAATCATAAAGGTCATTTTGGGCAGCTTGTGAATAAGCAAGAAACGTAAGAAAATAACTGCAAGAATAAAGACAGAAGCCGCGATACTTATTTGAAGTAACGACATTCCCTCACCTCATTCCATGCTATCGATAAGACGTTTCAAGCGGCTAATCTCTTCTGTCGACAGTCGTTTCTGTCCCAACAATGAAGCAATCAGTCTGTCGGGGGCGCCATCATACATTTTATTAATCAACTCTGTTGTTTCGTGTTCTTGCGCTTGCTCTCGTGTAACAAGCGCATGGCAAACGAAATTAGGTTCCCGTCGTTCAATCGCCCCTTTATCAAGGCATCTTTTGATAATGGTATACGTAGTAGTCTTGCTCCACCCTATTTTTTCCTTTGTGATTTCTGCAATCCTCTTTGCAGCTGTATCGCCTTCTTTCCACAAGATTTCCATAATATTAAGCTCACTATCGAATAACTTCATAACCAAAAGAAATCACCTCATTCATATATATTCTACTGCTGTAGAATCACATATCAGGATTCTACTGTAGTAGAATGCAATTGTAAATATAATCCTGTAATTTTCTTACACCTATTCTCTCTTCCTCATGCAGCCCTTCTTGATTGTCTTTGAATTTTAATATTCAAAATGAAAAAGACGCCGATTATTCGACGTCAATCCATCGTTTCATATCCAACCCTTATGTGTCCAAGTTAACAAAAAAAGAGGGGTACACTCCCCCTCTTTGCTATTTCCGCCAATACATCTGAACGATTAATCTCTCCTTACCAACACTCCACATGCCTTGTATCCCTATACTGTCATTGGATTGAGCTCATTAGCTCGTAGAAGTATTTAGGTTCATGAGTTTTATTAAGACGATACCAAGCGTCTAATGTTTTGGGAGAAAATAAATCTAGCGCTTTTAAGACATGAACAGAAAATTCTAATGGAGCTACTCCGGATGCAGTGATCAATCTCCCATCGGTGACTGCAGATTCCACTTTGTAATATTCTTCTCCCGTGTAAGAAGGGCAAACCATTTTAAGGTAGGCCAAATCATTGCTTGTGTGCCAACGTGAAGCTAACAATCCTGCTTGAGCAAGTCCTAAGGTAGCACCGCAAATTGCTCCAACTACTATCCCTTCCTTTAAACACATCTCGGCAATTTTTAATATGGGTACATGAACAGCTTCTGTCCATGTATTTCCACCAGGTAAAATCAGTGCATCTATGCTTTTAATTCTGCACTCATCCACTTTAACATCAGGCATTATTTTCAATCCGCCCATTGTAGTTACTGGAGTCTTTTCTATCCCAACGGTGACTATTTTGGCAGGAGCCAGCCCCTGTCTGAAGTATCTTCCAGAGTTCAGTTCGGCGGCTAAATAACCTATTTCCCAATCGGACATGGTATCAAACACATAAAGATATACGGTATTATTCATTTCTAAGTGCTCCTCATCAAGTTTATTAGGTTACAGCAACCATTCATCTATAATGAGTGGTTATCCTTATAATAAAACAGCTTCACTGACAACTACTGTCAGTGAAGCTGTTAATCTTGATAATATTCCATTAACTCTGAAGCAACCGCCACAAGTCTATTCTTTAGATTCTGTGGCTCTATAACTCGAATGGATTTCCCATAAGGAAGAATGATTAACGGAACATGTGTATACAGTGCTTCTTCCTCAAGTAAAAAAATGGCTTGCGTCGATGTCCGCTCCTGCAAATGATGCTCCAAAAACCAATGTATGCATAAATCATCCAACGCCTCTGCCTTGCCACTAATAATTAAAGAAATGTATCCAGATTTACCTGCTACATCTGGTAACAGAGTTTTCATAAAAAAAGTCCGCGCTGAGAAATCATTTGGACGCCTAAATGAGAATGGCGTGCGTGTGATGCTCAGAATTCGTTCTACCCGAAAGCTGCGGATCTCATTCCGCAGGTGGCAGAATGCAATGGTGTACCACTTATTGTTCCAATTAACCACGCCATAGGGGTCTATTACCCTATTGGGGGACTGCTCTTCATGACTGTTACGATAAGAAATTTCTACAGACCATTCATTTGCTACAGCGTGCTCCAATTCCTGCAATACCGGCTGTACAGCGGGGTATCCCCTGCGGTTTATTACTTCAAATCCGGCTAAATGATGGCTTAGTAACCTTTCCTGCTCCTGATTCGAATACATTTTCAACTTGGATGTTGCATTTTCTAATGCCTCACTCAAAGGATACCCCGCTTCTTTTGCAAATAGGGCAGCATGAAGCAATGTCTTTTTTTCATTAATACTAAACAGCAGAGGAGATTTGATAAAATTGTGCAGCAAGCTATACCCGCCATTGTGCCCTGTGTCGGATATGATAGGGACGCCACTGGCACATAGTGCATCAATATACCGATAAACTGTTCTTATATTTATCTCTAACTTTTCCGATATTTGCTTCGCAGTCAATTTCTCTCCCGAATTCAACATCCATAGAATTGTTAGCATATTATCATTTTTTGGCATAACATAACCCTCACCTTTGATTAACACTATACTTAAATTCTAACAAACACTTTAAGTGTTTGCTAATCAACTGTATTCTGGAGTGCTACGATAAAAATGCAGTCGAAAAACCCCCTCATATGAAATAAAGTAAAAGCAGACGAGGGGACGAGAGACAATGAATCGATACGACAAAGCATTCAAAGAAGAAGCAGTAAGATTGAGTGATGAGATTGGCCCAAAGAAAGCCGCCGAGCAGCTAGGCGTAGCCTACCACACCTTGCAGAATTGGAGAGAGCGAAGAACTCTGCACGGCGATGGAGCGCATATTGGGAGTGGACGCTCCTATGCATCTGCGGATAAGACTGCCCGTGAAATCGAGTTAGAAAAAGAAATAATCGAGCTGCGCCGCGCGAATGAAATTCTCAAGGATGCACTCGGTTTTTTCGCAAAAGACCGAAAGCGGTAAGGGCATACCAGCTCTATACTTACATCCATGAACGACGGGATCAGTGGACCGTCAAGGAGATGTGCAAAGTACTTACTGTCAGCGAATCGGGCTATTACCGCAGCTTGAAGCCCACATCCAAAAAAGAGCGGCAGCAACTTCTTCTGGTCAAAATCAAGGACATCATTGGAGAACATGAAGACAATCGTAATTACGGTGTCCAGCGTATTGTGCTGGCGCTGTCACAAATAGATATCAAGACCAGCTACAGCACGGTCTATCGCATCATGAAGAAGCACGGACTGTTGAAGAAAGCCAGGCGTCATCCAAACGGCATTACACGCGAGGATGCCGCAGCTCAAAAGAGTGAAAACCTGATCCAGAGAGACTTCAGAGCCTCGGCACCCAACCAAAAGTGGCTATCGGATATCACCGAAATCTTGTTCAGACGGCAAGCTATATCTGTCCGCGGTACTGGATTGTTTCAACGGCGAGATCGTGGGCCTCGCCATGGATGACAACATGCGCAAAGAGCTCTGCATCCAGGCCTTTGAGAACGCCTCTAAGGCAAAGAATGCTCGCGGAATGATTTTTCACAGTGATCGAGGCAGTCAATTCACGAGCTATGCATTCCGAGAGTGTCTAGCTAAACGAGATGCCATTCAGAGCATGAGCGGCACAGGGCGTTGCTATGACAACGCTAGGATGGAAAGCTTTTTTGCTACGCTAAAGAAAGAGAAGCTGTACCAGATCAACACGGAGCGCTATCCGATGGCCTATATGAAATCGGTCATTTTCAGATACATCATGGTCTATTACAACAGACAGCGGATCTACACCACTAATCCAGGGGGCTGGCCCCCCGCTATTTATCGCGAAAGAATGCTGTCACAGTAGCTTAGTAACGGAATTTCAGAATGAGGGTGTTTTCAAACTGCACTTTCCATCATGGAATTTTAGGTTGTTAATTCGCGAAGAATATCATTGTAATAATGCTCAATTAACTTTTCTTGAAAGGCGGACTTCCGATGTTCAAGCATAATTTGAATAAGTTCTTGTAGCTGTGGTTCTTTAATGTTGGTTAACATCTTTTCAGAATCAAACGTTTCATCAGATAAACTTAGCAGATAACTTTCTTTATCGAACCGCCATGGCTTAACTTTAGATTCTAAGCGCTTTATAAGATTTTCAGCGATAGATAAGCCTTGCGGATCATGGTCGCCAGCATAAAAAATAACATTGTTACTTTCAGCTATTTTAACGAGCAACTGGAGTGCGGATAATTTCATTCTTCCATGAGTACATAGGATACTTGGCATGAACGGCTTGTCTTGAAATTCTTCGATTAAACTTGCATACAAAGATGAGTTCTCAACAACGAATACCTTTTGCTTATATGCTTCAACTCTCTTTAGACGAAATACATCACGTAAAGGTAAATTACAAATTGTTTTTTCTTCAATAGCGCCCTCAAGCACCTTAAACAAATCTTCGTTATCTTTATATCCACGAATCCCAAAGCAAGAAACAAAGTTAAGTACATCATCTCGCCATATCCTGTGAGTGCTAAGGATCTCCGTGATTTCTTCTGCATTGGGATTGGTTTTATATACCCGGCCTTCCCTTTCCAGTAGTAATTGTAAAAAAGAAATGAGGAGACGCCCCGCTTCTGTTTTAACATCAAAGAAATGCGGACTATCCGTTACATCTGTTGCGAAAAGTGCGAGTCTCTTGGGTTGTTGAAGCGGAAGTTTATTTACCGCATTAAGTGAAGCACCTAGCACGGTTTTAAGTGCCTTTTTGTCTTGTTGATAAAGTGCATGCACTTGAAGTGTCCCTGGAGACTTCTCGCTAATTTTAGCCATGATAAAATCGGCATTGGAACCGGGATGCGCCTGATGGAGTTCAATGAAGAAACGTTCTTTCTCCTGTTCAAATGTCAATTGTTTTTCTTTGTTCGTGATGATTGTTTTGCCGGTATACGCCTCTAATAGCGTTAAGAGTGTGATGCCGGAAAATTTTGTTCCTTGGAGCTTTTCTTCAAAAAGAAGTAAGGGGACGGATAGCTTGTCCCCGTTTCTCTTAAGTTTGTCTCCGATTACACCTCGGATGGTAATAAACTCGTCATCCGTAACGTGTTCCAGGATAGCGTTGCCGCCAATGCGTTCTAAGCCTTTGTACCGTTTTTCAAACTCAACGAAAAGACGGTCGAAGCCCTTCTTCTCTTTGAAATATTTCGCAGCCTCGTTGGCTATGCTCATGACGTGTTCCCCACTTAGTTAAAATAAGGTGATTTGCGAGTTAAATGATTCACTGTTATCTTCCGGCACTTCTTGAGATTCATCGACAGGCAGTTTTCGAATGCCATTCCATGTATAGGCTGTGGACATAACCACGTTTGCATTGCCTAAACGGCTTAGAACCGCAATATAAAGGTCCGATACTTCTTCGTAGCAAGCCCATATCGCTTGCGAATTCAGCGTGTAATCAAAATCATATGATTCGATAACTTTGAATGCTTCTCTGATGTTCTTTTCGTCGACGCCGGCAAATGCTTCATCCAGTGCAAATATGCGCGGTGCATCAGGTCTCGCATTTTGCAGCCTGGCATCTACCGCGGCAAGTAGCGGAGTATACATTGCCATCGCACGCTCGCCGCCTGAGAAGGTATTAAAATTACTTTTCTTCATTTCTCTGCGCGGTTCGCCTGCCTTGGTGTAATAAATGATGAATTGGTACCAATCGCGGTAATCAAGCACTTTCATGATGTCTTCAATAAAGGAAGAAGTGCCACTTAGTTCGGATTTGCGTTTGGCTTCGTGCACTTTGGACCGGAAGTGCTGCGCGACTTTCTTTCTGTCGGTATCCGAGAGAAGGACTGGGTCTTTTTCGAGGATACGCATCAAATCCGCTGTGTCCAGTTCGTCCTCGTTTGGATTGCTTTTTGGCGACCACACCATGTCAAACTTTAGCCCACTTGAAATTTGGGTGCGTTCCATGATTTCGTTGATGCGCAGTACCCATTCTTTTGCGTTGCGGATTTTTCCTTTGATGATTTCTCCGACATGATTAATGAGAATGTCTTCGTAAATCTCGATATCCTTCTCTGCCATCACATCGGCGAGAATTTTATCTTGCTCTTCGAGTTTGGTTTTGGAATAGTTCGGCGATACCCGGCGAGCTTGGTACTCCAGCGTAACCTTTTCGCGCTTCGCAATCATCATCAGGATGTCACAAAGACTGTTTTGGTCAGCGGTTAATTCCGGTGCGTCCAGTTCAAATTCGACCGGCTCCATGCTGAGATTGTATTCAGGCAGTCCTTTGTCTGCTTCACCAAAGACGGTGCCCATATCACTCTTAATTTTAACTCTATCTTTTTTCGTAAGCAGATTACCAAACTTCTGTATAACGACAGTTGCAAGAGAAACAGGGTCCGCATCTAACGGTAAGCCCAGTCGTTCTCCGAATTCTTTAACGTCTTGCAAAAGTGCTTTTTCCCAAGCGCCAACAAACCACGTTAAGAAGCGCTTTTTTTGTTCTCCAAGCGGCAAACGGTCTTTTAAAGTTTTCAAGGCATTATCTAATTCCCCGAAAGAACGATTAAGGTAAGAGAGGTCATTGGGTAATTTGTCTAGCTTGTCGGCAATCGACTTTGCAAGTTCGCGTATACCTTCGGCATCCATTTCTTTTAATTGTGTTTCGTAGCTATCAATCCTTACGGTAAGGCTTTTTAGTTGACCATCAAGTGCAAGTACCGCCCCTTTCGCCTCTTCGATGGCATCGCCGATTTCCTGTATTTTTTCATCTTGGTTTTCGAGCAGTGTTTGCTTATCGAAATATGAACGGCAGGCACTTTTCAAGTTTGTGAGAGCCGATTTAAAATTGCCGATGTTTTGGCATTCCTGATAAATCGCTTGCTCGTTTCTGTCTACGGAAAGGGATTCAAATTCCGAGTTGATTTTAGCAAGCAGCGCATCAAGAACCGTTTTTTGTTCCTTGAACTTATCATTCAAACGCACGAGGTCCGGTTCTAAAATATCGGCAATGTAGCTAACGATGGTTTCCAGTTTCCGTTTCGTGTCTTTAAGCGCAGCGAACTTCGGAAACCGTTTGAACTCTTCTTCTACTGCCCCTATAATGACTTTGCTTTCATCAATGTCGGTTTGGAGTCGCGCAATTTCGTTGTCCAGCCCTACAATCTTCTCCATCAATGAAGCTATCTTGCGCAGGCGTTCTTGTTCACGCGCATGTTTGCCAATATATTTTGCCCCCCCATAGTCCGGAGCCGTGCCAAAGACAAAGGAACCTTTGAAAGCACCGTTATCCGATACATAATGTGCATCAGTGTCCGAAATCGAAATCCCTTTAAGGACCGCTAAGACATCTGCTTCCGTTATTTCATCGCCGCTTGCAACATCAAAGTATTGCGTTAGGTTGTTTGTAGTTGCGGGGTTGTTGCTGCTTTGGACTACTTGAGTCTGCGCCGCGCCTTGATAAGGAGTCGGCACAATAAGCGAGGTCAAAATACCCGCTTCCGCGAGCACGGATTCTAAGCGCGATTTCTGCTCATCTGAGAGGCTTTGTTTAAATTCAACCGCAGCATAGAAAGGGACAAAGGGGATCCCTTTGGCTTTAAGTTCTGCGATTTGTTTTTGCTTTGGTTCAGGAAGTTCAGGTTCAATTTCCTCGTTTGCTTCAAGCGCCGCCTTTTCCTGTCCTGCACATGATTTCTCATCCATTTTGGCTTGCTTTTGAGAAGCGAGCATTGCTTGTGTAAGCTGAAGATTGGAGATCTGCTCATCCCGCTCCCGCAGGATAGGTGCAAGCATTTCTTCCTCGGTTACCGATTCCAAGTAGCCATTCATCATCCGCTTTACCGTCGTAGCGCTATTAACGCTAAGTGTGAAGGCGTGAAGGTCTTTTATCCAGGTCTCAACTTCGACATAGCTATTATTACGTTCGCGGTCGTATTGGTCCGCTTGGTCACTTCTAAGCTGTCTTTGTACATCCAATGCCGTTTGCTTTTCTCCGATTTGTTCGCGCATGTCGGTAAGTATGCGTTTCTTATGCTCGTAATCGGACCACTGTTTATGAAGCGATTCAAGCTGTTGAAGGCGAACCCGTGTCTGCGTCTCCCAATGGAAAAAATCATACCTTCCTTCATTTACATGCCGTTTGTAATGGTCGATGAAAGCGTCATATATATCCGCGAACGAAGTGTCGTAAGCTATTTCTTCTAGGTTTTCTAGTACGGCTTTCATTTCTTTTTCAATTTCCCAAAGGTCGTCTTCTATTTTGCGGCGGACATCTTGCTCGGATGATAATGCTTGTTTTTTGTTGTCGAAACGGGACGACTTGTCTGTTTTGTCGCCATCTAACTTTTGAAATGTATTTTTAGCCGAATTGAGTGCATCTTCAAGATTGCTAACTTCGTCATGTTTAAGTTCAGACCTTGCTTCTTTAAGCCCCTCGATTTCACTTTTAATCTCTTGGATTTGAAGCTCGGCAGCATTAAATGCTTCGGTTTTATCGGCAATTTCAGCAAGTATGGCGTCATATACGGCGTTCACGTTTTGCAGCTCTTGCATGTTATCGATGAAATGTTTTGCCTTATCCGCAAACACGTAAGAAACGTAATCGTCGTAGCCTTTGTCGAGTTTAACGGCGAACGATAGGTCTGCTTTCGTCTTCATGATTTCGCGCTGGGTTTGGTCTTGTGCTTGTACGGTTGTAGTCAGTGCCGATAATTCTTGCTCGGTTAATGAAGGCAAGGAATGATTGAGAGTATCCTTCAGATCATCAGGTCCCCCACCTTTTGTAAGCTTCGGGCTTTTCAGGCGAACAAGCACATCCGTAAACAGTTTGAGTCCGGATTCATCAGGGAAACCAAAAAGTTTGTCATTGATGAGTTTGGCATACTGGTTTAAATCCACCACATGACCGGAGTCTCCAACTTCGTTTACGAATTGTTTTCTATCGAACGGGATGTTTTCGAGGGAACCGTCCAGCATCTCGGTTTTATAAAGTGATAGTAAATTTTTTCCTTTTTTAACACGACGATTCGGGATAACAAAGCCCCATGCATCCTCCATCTTCCGGTTTTTTCGTTTGGCATACATGCCGATGCCTGTTGTCATGTACTCTTCCTTGTCGCCAAGTTTGTACTCAACAACAACGTAACCAATACGCTCTGTAATGTCTTTGTTGAGCGACTCTTCGCCAAGCAAAATATCATAAAACTTGCGGTCGCTCGATTCAAACGGGTCCAGGCGTTTTGGGTCTTTGTTGCCGTCGATAAGGAAGGTAAAGACCGTATTCATGGCAATGGACTTTCCTGCACCATTGTGACCTTTAATGAGGAGTCTGCCATTTCTGAATTTATATTCTTCGTTCGGGAAGTACCAATAGTTAAAAAATATAATGCGGTTTGGCTTCCAACGTTCAATATGTCTTTTCATAGTTAAGCTCCCTTCGAGCTCTCTTCTTTCGATTTTTCAAAAAAACGACCGATAACGTCGTAAAGTTTGAGTTCGCTATCCTTCGTAACTTCGGCTAATTTCCAATCCATTAGTGTATTTACAATACTATTTTTGATTTCGGTAATGCTCATGCCTTTTAAGCTGCTTGTCCACGTATGGCTGTGCTCGCCAACCAAGTGCCGGCACATCATATCCAAATCCGTAGGGGTCAAAACGACAGTTCCGTCTTTTTGCTCTGCGAGTGCATCGTCATTATCTATGATTTTTAACCGAAGCAAACTGGCGAATTGGATAACCAAATTGGCTTCCGAATTACTTGCGGGGAAAAATTTACGGAACGTGCCGACACTATCTCTCACCAAAAAGGCACTGGCGTCGAAAACATCAAGGTTCATTTCATAGTAGGTTTCGGCGTGTTCATTAAGATAACGCCCATATTGCTGAAGGTACTCAAAATCCGCTTGAGGCACCTCGTATTTGTACAGGGCAGGTTCTAAAAACAGTTTACGGTACAAGACGTGTTTTCTTTCGATGCCCAGATCGCGTTCTTGCATCTCTTGCAACGACATGACATCGTGAAGGGTCATCTTTGTTTCTAGCCCAAAATTGATGTTGCGCATAAAATATTTCACGAGTCCGGTAGAGCGAAGCAAAGCATCTCCGGTTTCTTTGTCTTGGAAATCTTCGATGTTTTTATCGACGACTTCGATTAAGCATCGACGAACCGTTTCTTTTAAAGCGCGAACGAGCGATAAACGATTGCGGTAACCATCGTTGCCTTTCCAAGTCAGTGTTGGAGAAGAATCCACTAAACTGCTATCCGTCCCGCTTCGGGGATAATAAGAAACAACAGCTTGGCATACATCAGATAGCGTAAATTGCTTCGACGTTTTGCCATCGAGGAATGCAAGTATACAGTAAAACATGACATAGTCTTTTGTTTCCCTGAAATCAGAGATACCGTTTGCCGCTTGCGGTGTAATTTGAAATTTTTCAAGCTTTGCGAAATCCGCACCCAAGACCAGCTTAAAGCGGAAATAATCTTTAAAATAATCGCGTAAAGCGCCTTCGTTTTTCTTTATTTCATAAAACAATTCCGGATTATCTTTACGTACAATCCAAAAATTGTCGAGCAGTTGATGGATGCACTCAAGAAACTCCTGTGAGGGCTTTTTCACGTACTTTCACCTCTGTAAATGTCAATTGAAAATCTGGTAACGAAAGGTTACCATCTGTACATCGCATTTCGACGTTTTCTTTGCCCAGAATGTGGAGCTTAAATTTAACGCCAAGCTCTGTAGAACCTTCGTAGACGCCAAAACCGATTTCATTAAGTAAAGCCGCATCAATCCAATCAAGAAGTGCCCTGCGTACAAATGGTTCGACCATGTCCATTTCTTTTATAACGAGATAGGGCTGGCTGACCAGTTCTAAGAGCACGCTTTCTTCGTATGCCAGTCGTTCTTTCATTAACCGCTGCTCTTCGAATTGTTCTTGCGTGACTTTGGTTACCTTAAGATTTCGCTTCGATTGCGTTTCGCCGGTCGGTCTCACCCGGTATGTCACATCTACTTCGTCGGGCTCAAAGTCCCAAACCGTTCCGTCATTTCTATCCGATGGTTTTCTTGCGAGTTTAAAATGCTGAATGCCTTCAAATCCAAACAGATAAGAAAAAATTTTGTGCGCTTCGTCAAGCGTTGAAGCGTGAGCCATATCCGCCAGTCGCAAAAATTCGGTCACGCGGCTCTTTTTAACAAATTGCCGCTCCGCATGAAAATGAGCAAGCTTGGACATTTTGCTGATGGCATCTCGCGTGCGAACTTCTAAATAATACGCTTTGCTTGGCTTGCTTCCATTTGCAATGAACCAGTTGCGGATGCCCGTCCAAACATCAAAAAAAGTCTCAGTATACTCTTGGTCCGAAACGACCGCAGTTGTCGGGATGCTTTTCTTGAAGCGAATGAGCTGTGTAATAATCGACTCTATCTTTTTCTCCGAGATGCGCGTGATAATATTAATAATGGAAGGAGAATTCCGGTTGAGTTCAACAATGAAGTCAGTCAAATAGGAACGGAATTGATTCTTAAACACAATAAAAGCGTCGGTTTCCATTTTGCTGTCGAGCTTATCGCCACTGATGTGATTTAAATAATCGGAAGCGTCATTATCAAGCTTTGTAAAGCGTTCGTAGAGTTCATCCCACGCTGCATAAAGGTCCTCTAAATCTTTAGTATCTAAATCCGCCGAAACAGAAAACCCATTTACTTGTATAAGCGCATTATACAAACGTTCTGTTAAATTTTTGTCGAGGGAGCCCCCGCGAATTCGATTGAGCTTTTTTTCCAAGAATATAAGCGTTTTTTCAAATTCGATTGTATACTCCGTCAATGAATACGTTTTTCTGTTTTTTATTAGTTCTTCGAGTGTCGCAGCGTCCGTATTGTCTTGATTTAAAATTAAATTTTTATTGCCTACGAGGACGGATAAATCGCCATCAAGCTTCTCCATGGTGTAATCCCCAAACTCCGGGAATTGCTGAAGATAGGTGAGGATTTCAACTGGCAGAACATCGTTGTTAAAAATACGATGCTGCTCATACATATATCTTAAAATTGTACGATAGTATTTTGTATCTAGCGTAGAAAGATAGATGGCTTCAGGCACTTGACGCATAACTGAAATATCCATTTTATCTGGGCTCTCCCCTTTCAATTCCGTAATGTTGCCTTTTCGGGCATATGCACGACAACGCTTACTATCTCTTTAGAGATGCCACGTTTACGATACCCTTTGTATTGAAGTTTTTTAAATAACAGTACTTTCGCAAGCTACCGTAAACGAACACACGCAGATCATCTTTATTCATCACGGCTAGAACCTCCCTGAAGTTCTTCATTATTGCTGCTCGTCATATTTACGCCTTGCACTTACCACATTTCTTAAATTCATAATGCGGATAGTTATTTTCCACCCAAAACGATGCCTCCTCTACAAGCGAGAAATCAAACCACCCGCCACCACCTTTGATTTATCTGATGCCTTTAAGACCTGTTTCTTTTTGAAGAACATGACCGCATGTGGATTATGTGCTGTAACATAACTTGTCAGTTTATTGAGCCGCATAACAGCATCCCCTTGTACAGTGCATAATAATATATATTGATGATTTAGAATTTGAGTATCAAATCTTCCTCCGAGTCTTAATTATGAAACAACCATTTGACCTCTACTTGTCACCGAACGCTCGTTCCTAATCAAAAACGAACTTCAATATCATTGAAGTCCGCCATGGTGTAGTTTCTTTTATAAGATCCCGCGTTTCATCCCACGCTTGAAATGATGAAAAACCTCGTGAGGATACATGTTTAATGCACGCATGAGTACGGTGCAGAAGCCTACAAGAATAGCAGGGCCTTCACTGTTAAATTCAAACTCAATGCCCCGTTCTTGTAAATAAGTTATCAGCCTATCGAAATCGTCCTGATAATCCGGATTTAGCGGATAAGCTCGTTCGTGGATATGCTGTATAAGATCCCATGCTCCTAGCTTGACAAACTTCGGCTGCCGCTCTTCAATATCAGACAGGTTGCCATACGCAGTTTCAAAAGCCAGATCAATAAACTTCTGACTCCTTCGAAATTTTCTCCACTCCGGTTGCGTCAACATGGCTCCGAAAACTTGTTCTATCTCATCTTGCAACTCATCTAAGAGCGGAAATCGCGATGCGTATCCAAGACTTTCAATTAGCCCAGTATAATACCATTGCTGGCTCTCACGTCCCCGTTTGAATCGCTTCCACGTATCTTCACCATACTGCTCCAAATCCCGTCTGATTGAGCGGATATTGTGCAGCTTATCTGCGCAAGACACCTGACGAATGGCCAGATTGGACGTTTTCAGACCCTCCAGCGTGTGCTGTTTCCTCTCCTCCCAAGTGGCTCCTTTGTCGGGTTCAGAGCACCCCTGGACAATTTCAAGAACAACGTGGCCGAACAGCGCAAGCAATTGTTCATTGGTCGTCTCGGTATCCTCAAGCGTATCATGCAGGATTCCGGCAGCTACAACTTCTTCGTTACAACCCGCTTTCAGCAAAATCATTCCGACTGCATACGGATGACTGATATATGGAATTTCTGTTCCTTTGCGCGCCTGATTTCGATGTGCATAGGCGGCAAATTCGATCGCTTTTTCAATGATTGAATGACAGCTCAATCCATGTTTATCTGCGACATCGGCCATTCTAACTGACTCCTCTCCGCTTCAAATCATTACCTCTATGGATCCTCTCATGATATCCATGAGCTTAACCGCTAATTTCATATTCCCTTCACCGGGCTTTAATGTATAAACCCCCATACGATGCTTCTGCATATAATCGTTGCCGAACAGAATCGAATTCTCCTTGCCGTCTGCAGGCGTAATAATATAAACCTCTTCCACCGCCCTGCTGCCATCCGTTGATCGCACGATTCCGTCCCGATACTTATGCATTTCTCCTAGCGCCATCGGTAGATTGCGATCGATGCGGTACTTAGGATCAAAAATATACAATTTCCCCTCGACCTCAAGAACGATATCCGGGATCATATCATGCGTATACGTGACGAAATCAAGCGTTGACGGTTTGAACCTTCGTTGGTAAGCAAGAGTGGCGCCGCCAACCAGCTTAATCCGGCTCTCTTTTGTCTCGGATAAATTCAAGACTAGACCATTCTGCTCAAGGGTAAAGAGATCGGAAGAATTGAGCAATGAGCCGTTTTCCCGCAGTATCTTGACCAGTTGCATAAAGACCCATATTCCATAAAGATGATACGTGTCTTTTAAGGGAATCGAGCTTTGAAGACCGATCGAGTACTCATTAAATTGATAGAGCTGCTGAAACCAAGAAAACCAATTACGATAAATTGGATGTTTGCGAAACACTTGGGATACGACGACCGAGCCGGCGTGAGGCTGTAGCTGCTGCAGAAAAGAAGAGCGAAGCCACCCGTTCACACGATCAAGATAATAACCGGCTTTGGATCGTATCGCATCCAAGGATATGCTCTGGTACTCACGCAGAAGATGCTGCAGCTCGCGCAGTTGCCGAAGCAACACTTGGTTCTCATATACGCTGTACGTGTCCTCGCGCACACCAGACCATACGAGCTCGGGAACGGGAATTTCTCGACTCATTCCGTTGCCTGGATGTCGTTCCGACCAAGCAAGTAGCGCCGGCGTCACATGCTTCACGTTTTCTCTGCGAATCCATTGATCGTTCGTGGTCAGCCTGCGAAGCGGTCTGGCTTGAATGTCTCGAAACCATTGCTGCAGCCGATAAAAGGAACGATCGATATAATCCCACTGCGCCAAAGAGGTTTTTCGAGCGAAACCTTTGCTATCGAACTTCAGATAAGCCCCGCAATGCTGAAAACAAGCCGCCGCTTCCGCGAGAATATCCGCTATCATTTGCGTGTAGCCTGCTTCGGTTATTTTCCGCTTGTCGGGAAACAAGTACGTCTCAAGGGTTATTCGTTCAGCTTGTTCAATTGTGAAAGTCAGCAAGCCAGACTGGAAAGGCGCCGTCCATTCGCCTTCCCAGCCTGTTACCGTTCGCACCATTGAGATCGGCATGCCAAGCGCAAAAAATTGAAATGGCTCCCGGTACGACGTTCTCCAGCGATATATTCGTGCTTCCTCAAATAGCATTTGATCAATCGGAGTCCATATCCCCGTGTCCGAGCAGTAGAATTCGGGATTATCTCCAGAACTGGGTAGCGCCATATCGATCCAGTTCTCCTTTCATGCGCAGCAAGTGATAGAGCGACTCCGATCCGTCACCGAATAACGCGGCTGCCCAATCGATCAAGTCGGTGAGCAAAGCATCAATTCGCTCATCCCCGCGAATCTTGGGTAGCACTTTCTCGGCAATCACGCGATCGACCGCTTCCTTCTTCTCCATGCGAATATCCGAGTCTAGTTCCTCATTGGCGTACAGCTTGCGGAGCATCTCATTCATCGTCCGGTAGCCGAAATGAAGCTCATACCGGCTTAGCTTTACATGAAGTGTCTGCAGCATTTTCCATTCTTCCTGCAAGGCGATCTTATACTTAGACTCCGCCGCATTCCAGAACTGATCCAGATCGACATCAGACAATGTCATCACGAAGGCTCTGTCCAACACCTTATCCGAGATGCTGTGCGTCGTCTCGTCAACGTTAATCGTGCCAATCACATAGAGATTATGAGGGATTTGCAGTTCTTGTGGTACATCCGTAACATGGCTCTCCGTATGTAGACGTATTGGCTGCCTCGATTCGATCGCGCTTAAATAGTCGCTTAAGTAATATTCGACACGTGCCAGGTTCATTTCATCAAGTACGACGAACATAGGCTTGCCTTCCTGAATTGCTTGCAGCACGGCGTTCAGGAACTGCGTCCGCACATACCTTTTTTCCAGCGCGCTATAGTAGCCGAACAATGATGTCGAATCCGTCCAATCGGGACGAACAGGAATTACCTTCAAATACGGATTATACGCATCATGCGTTTGGCCATATACAGCGTTTGCATAAAGCAGACACAGTCTTGTTTTGCCTGTTCCAGAAATGCCGTTCAAGATGACAAAGTGCTTGTCCTCCAGACTGACCAGATTTAAATGAAAATCTCGAATGATCGCATCTGCGTAGGTGAACGGGCTTTCCTGTACGTTGGACAGGATGGAGGACAGATTAAAGTCGTGTTCGAATAATTCGAAACTCTCGTCCGCTCCTTCTTGAGACGGCGTCTCGGCAGGAACCGCTTCTTTAGGAAAATGAAAGTACCCTAAACAATCCGTGAAAATCGCCGCTGCCGTAATCATCGTCTTCTTGACCTGTGCAATCGGTTCAACGAACTGCTGCTTGTCATTGTCCCAGGTTCCGACATGGAATGCATTGCCTTCTGTCGTAACCTGATGATTCTTTAATTCCTCCATGGCTTTGTTTAAATATGCTTTGTTCTGATCGACTGAATTGTCATTCCCTCGCGTCTTGAAGCTTTTCGTAATTTTCCATTGCGATTGCCCGTCTTCCCGAAGCATACGCAACTGAGAAAATAGTACGCCGTTCGCATGATTGAGTCGGATTCCGATGACTTCGCCCGGATCCCGGATATATTGGTCAAAATTCCCTTGTACAAGCAACTGGCCTTTCTCGTAAAGCCCAAACTCCTGCTTCCACTGGTTGGCCTTTACCTGTGCTGTGGCCTCAAACTTCACATCATAGGATTTTCCGAATAATGTAATCGAGAACTCTTCTTGATGAGCATTGAATCGTTCAAAAATCCTAAGTGAGTGCGCTTGGCTAGCGGCCTCGGCTCTTCTGAACTGACGAAGCGGCGCTAGCTCATTCCATGTATTCCAAATGATCTCAACTAACTCTGCTGTGTGCGGAATCCGCTCGAAATCGATTTGAGTTCCGAATAAGATCCAAGGTTTCCGTTTTTCTTTGATACACGTTTGAAGATAAGGGATTAACTCGGATCTTTTAATCGGAGTATCTTCTTTGTCGCTGATATACACTTGTACGTTCTCAGGCAGCGATTCAAGTACTTGGGCGAACTGCTTCGCATTGCTTTGTGTACGGACTGCTTCCCAATAGGGATAGAAGTTGTCGGATTGCGTGATTTTGAACTTTCGATCCATGCCGTTCAGCGACAGCATCAGTGTAGAGAACTCCGATGGAGACTGGCTTTTGTCGATCAATTCAATAAACGCCTTTTTGCCAATATCGGAATTCCGCTTGCTGTCCGCATATTTGGGGTTCCGGGCATCGTGCATCGTCGTGCGCAGCGTCACTTCGTAGGTATGAACATGATAATTCAGCAGTTCTGGCGCATGGTTGGCGTATTGACTCTTAAACGTATCCATGATCTGGCGAAGGATTGGCTGGACTTCATCAAGCACGCGTTGGCAACGTATCGACGTATCGGGAATAGACAAAGCTTCTTCTATTTGATGGATGTTCATGTTGGCCTCCGATTATTTATTCGTAAGGATTTGCTCTGAGAGTCATTCCTGGATTGGTAAGAGAAAGCATATACTGATGCTCCTCAAAAGCATCCGATAATCTGGATATCAGCTCGCCATCCAATTCGATCGCTAACGCTTGCCCCTCTTCGAAAACACAAGCAGGAACCGCGCCTTCTAAAATTGGAATAGCAGATTCCATTCGAATATATCCTTTATGTTGCCACATCAATAAGCTCAGGAGGTTCGGGACATTGAGTTAAAGCCGGCCTTCTTACCTTGAGCAAGATATCCAACGAATCTTCTGCATCAGGTTCTCTACCCAGTTCTAAAAATCGACATTCAATATCCTCATGCTTGGGCAGTTCAGATACCCAAAGCTTCCAACGTTGATCATCTATCGATTTTTTAACCGGATTTTTGATTTGATTTAATGCCTGCAGATACTTAAAAATCTGAGTAAGTCTCATTCTCACTGCTTCTTTCGAATTAGTGCCCATGCCTTAAGCACCCCCATTTATATGACTTTTGATTCAGAACTAACATACTATATTTTCGTTATCATCCAACATATTCCTTCTCATTACTGCCTTTACAATAACAAAGTTCCCCGACAATAGGCTGTCAGGGAACTGATGTTTGGATGAAGCAATTCTTTTTTTCAGGAGACTACTATCCTTTCACAATCTCCAATAACTTCTCGTAGTTGTTAACAACGTCGTACTTCAATTGGTCAGAGTTGAGCTTGGCAAAATGCCGTCGTGCACATTCAATCTTCGCCTTCTCGATTTCACGCAGCTCCATTGAGTCCAAAGAGCCTTTCGTCTCAGCAATAAAGTAAATGTGCTTGATGCCGCCTTCTTTAAATACAATAGCCCAGTCCGGATTGTATTCGCCGACTGGAGTCGGGATGTAGAACCCACGCGGCAGCTTGGCATAAACGTGCACTTCGTTGCTCGTATCCAGCTCTTTCGCGAATGCCCGCTCGATCTTGGAATCCGTCACCACATAGTCATAGATGTGCTTTTCAACGGCAATCGCATTTTGACCAAGCTGCCCCTTCAGCGTGTTCTTCGTGAACACATCCGTATGGAACGTATCGTTGATTACATCGTAAGTGATGGACTCGATGATGGTCGTAGCCTTTTGCTCATTGATCAGTCTAGATGTCCGGATAATAAACTCCTCGGGATTTTTCTGGAATAACATGAAAGTAGATTGTTTAATGCCTTTCATGATGGCGACAATCGTTTTTCTTGTCAGTTTTGTTTCATCCATCAGCTTTCCGATTAAGTCGTACTTGATCTTTGATGTTGCCGCACCGTGCACATACTCGGTTTGAGTCTCTCGTGTTACAAATGACTCGCCTTGCTTAAGTTGTTCTCGAGACTCAATATTATTCATTTCCCCATGTTTAATGGAGTAACGGATGGAGGGCACCTGCAAGTTCATATCTAAGGCCAAAACACATTTACGAACTAGTTCTTCAGAGTTGAACTGAACCGTATAAACAGATCTTTTGTTTATTCGGTCCCACAATTCCTTGAACTCTTGCTTGTGAAAGTTGTTGTTAACGGTGATAGCTGAAATCGTGTTTTTCCGATCATCATTCGTCATATCCGACTTACCTTCAACGTATATGGATTTGACCAACTCGATAAGTGGTTCTTGATATGCACTCAGCCCATCAGGCAGCTTGACATTCTGCTCTTCTACTGCGGCGAAGTAACCATCGGTCAAATGGAAGTCGTCATCGACATAGCCATTCTTTATAAAAGCAAATTGTAGCTTGCTTGCTAGTCTCTCGTCGATTTTTAATTGCTCGCCGCGTGCATTGGTAAGTACTTTGTCCAGGAAGAACCCAGTATCCGCTTTGCGTGGACGATCCGATAATGTAGCTGCAATTTCGTTTTGCAGCTGTTTAGCGAATTGCTCATAGGACTCGCTGGCAATGACAGTTAATGAGTTGATCTCATGAACATCAATGCCTGGTATGCTGGTATCTATGCGTTCGCCATGCTGATTTACACACAATCTTAGTCCACGTCCGACTTCCTGCCGTTTCTTGATTGTTGAGTCGCTGTGCTTTAGTGTGCAAATCTGGAATACGTTAGGATTGTCCCAGCCTTCTTTCAAAGCCGAGTGGGAGAAAATGAACCGGGTCGGTTCCTCGAAGCTGAGAAGACGCTCCTTATCCCTCATGATCAAATCGTAAGCGTCTGCGTCATCTGAATCGGTTTCCTTAGCAGATACTTTCGAATCAACAAATCGGCTGTTCTTCTTGTCGATAGAAAAATACCCTTTATGTGTCCCGCGTACTTGAATTGAATTCAGATACTGAATATAGGGGTCATCTGCAAACAACGAAAGCTGTTCATTTAGTAGTTCCATATATTCTTCTTCAAAAATGTCAGCATAAACTCCGTTCAGTTCTGTGCTGTCTTTATCATATTGCCGGTACTTCGCGACTTCATCGATGAAGAAAAGAGAAAGCACCTTGATTCCTTTATGGAAAAGGACCCGCTCCTTCTCAAAGTGTGACTTGATCGTCTCCCGAATTTGAATTCGGCGGAAGTGATTCTCACTGACATCTCCCTGTACGTCTCCTCCGTATAAAGTAACGCCATTGGTGAAGCTTATACTGTTATTCTGTCCGTTGATCTCAGAAATCTTGTATCCTTTATATTGCTCCAGATTTTCGGACAATTGATAGAGGTCATCACCGGTTACTCTTTTCTTGGAAACTTTACTTAAACCGGATTTTGTTTTCATTTCGTACTCAAGTCGGGCTATGGGTGCATGCTTATCGCTGATATCAATGCCTTCGAGATATACATAGCTGTTGGTTCCGCTCGTTCCTTTAACCGAGATACCTTTAACACTGATTTTTTTAACCAGCTTCATATTGTACGCATCCAGAGCATCGAGGCGATAGACTTTGTTATAGTCCTCTTTATGAGTGGCCGAATATCGCAAAGTAAACAACGGTTTAAACAACTTTAGCGAATCCTTGGTCTTCTGACCTTCCACCGATTGCGGCTCGTCAATGATCAGGATCGGATTCGTACTGGCAATAACATCGATTGGGCGTCGAGAGTTAAAGTCGTCCAATTCCATATAAATTCTTCTTGCATCCTGACCTCTCGCTGCGAACGCCTGAGAGTTAATTATCATGACATTAATCCCAGCATCGCTGGCAAACTGCTCGATGTGGTGCAATTGCTTCGAGTTGTAAACGAAATAACGAGCCTTTGAGCCATACTCGGCCATAAAGTGGTCTTCGGTAATCTGGAACGTCTTGAGCACACCTTCCCGGATCGCAATAGAAGGGACTACGATGATGAATTTGCTCCATCCATATTTCTTATAAAGCTCAAACATCGAGCGAATATAGGTGTATGTCTTACCCGTACCGGTCTCCATCTCAATGGTCAAGTTGAATTTACCTTCAAGTCGTTCTGATAATTTCAATCCATTTTCGCGTTGTGTCGATTGAATATTACTCAGCACTTCTTGATCAATTAGCTTTATGGGATTGTTCTTGAATCCATATTCTGATTCATTACTTGTAGTTGATTGAAATAAATCTCCTACATACTCAGTTTTCTGACGCCGCCCTTTATCAAGGGTAAAACGAGAGGTATCGTTTGGTTGTCCTGCGAATACATCAATAATACTTTTAACGGCATCTGCCTGGAACTGCTGGTGTTTGAATTTAATTTTCATCGTTGCCCCTCCTTACAGCACTTGAATTTCAGTGCTTGGGGAGAGTAGCTTGAAAAGTTCTTCGACATTAATCCGTGCGGAATCATCCCTGAATGAGCTATCGCGGAAAATAACTCGAAGCGGTTGATCCGCTGCGATGTTTCTAATGACCGAATCTGTTACATTTTCATCAAAACAAGCAATTAAGGAATTGCCAGCCACATAATGAACAGCCTTACCCTCTATCTCTCTAGATTCCATCGGCAATGAAAGTTCCAAACCGCATTCCAGCATTACTTGGATCAGCAAATCCTCAGCGGTACGATCTTCTTTAATGTTAGATGACACATCATCCAAGTTAAGCTGGCCTAGCTTGTCTGGCGTGTAATATACATCTTTCATGTTACTGGAATCAACGCGGTATACACGGAAGCCGTAATCGATGTCTACTCCCGTTTCTTGTTTGATCTTTTTGGCGGCACGACGAATGCGTTCTTTGCCGAGCTCTGTCAAGTACGGAGGGCAGTTTAATTCATGGATGATATCTAACGCATTTTTGAAAATCATTTTTCTATTTTGTTCAGCCGTATTATACATAGTGTTGATATCTTCAGGTAGCTGAACTAATATATATTTCCGATTCCCTTTATCCTCTGCATTAAGTTCCATGACTGCTTGCGCCATTGTTCCCGAACCTGAGAAAAAATCGAGCACAACATCCTCAGAACCAAGACCAAAACCTAATAAATGCCTTAATAAACTGACCGGCTTGGGATTAGAAAAGACATCCTTTCCAAATAACGCCAATAAGTCAGTGCTACCATCGCTAGTTGTACCATAATCCTCAATCAGACCATTAGTCTTATAAATGCTTCTCGGCGTTTTACCTTTCGGCAATCGCTGTTTAAATTGAACAGACCAATTATCCCCTACCTTGATGATCCTTGCCTCTTCTTGTTTAAGATCCTCCAAGAATCTTTTTTCAGATCTCAGCCAGCTGATTGGATTTCCATTATTATCAAATTCAAGAACAAAACCGTCTGGACAAGTTATAGGATAATATTGTTTCCCTGATTTCCTTTTAAAAGTATCCCAATAATATTTCCCGTGAGAGTCTTCCTCCTTATATCGCTTCAAATAATCTTCGGAGTAAACTTCATAAAATTCATCTACAAGTTCCTTGTTTTTACTATACACAAGAATGTATTCATGCTCGACAGCAATGTGCTTGGAATCATTTCCTCCACCTTTCTTATTTTGCCATACTAAGTCAGCTATATGATTATGAACGCCAAATATCTCATCACATACAAGTCGTAACCTTGGATGTTCGCTTTCATCGATGCTGATGAAAATGAGACCATCCTCTCTCAGTAGATTTTTTGATACTTTAAGCCGTGAATACATCATGGTTAACCAATCACTGTGATATCTTCCATTTGTTTCGGTGTTTTGCACCATTCTATTTCCTTCATCATCTACCTGCCCCGAATTGGTTAAATAGGTAATAGATGATGATTTGAAATCATCTCTATAGATAAAATCTTTTCCGGTATTATATGGCGGATCAATGTAAATACATTTAACTTTGTTAAGGTAAGACTCCTGTAGTAACTTCAATACATTTGAATTATCGCCTTCAATATATATATTTTGGGTACTTTCCCAATCCACACTATCGTCTTTTACAGGTCTCAATGTCTTATCACTTGAACTATTAGCGTTAAGAATAGCCTCCCTCTTCCCTGGCCAAGTCAATTGATACCGTTCTTTCTCACCTTCAACAAGAAAGTCTGACAGCTCCTGCTTCAATAAATCAAAATCAATGGCTCTCTTAATTCGACCTTCGCTATCAAATGCTTCAGTCATAACATTTGGAAATAATAGGGCCAGCTGTTCAATGTTGTTTTCAACCTTATTTAACGACATCATTGACATTTTCCTCATACTCTTCCCCCGATTCTATCGATACCTAAGAGAATTGTATCATTATATTGAAACTTATAGAATAAAGTTTATTTATTATAGTATCTATTTTTCCTTGGAAATTCACTACCCTCGATAGTAAGAGGTGAGTGACCATGTCTGAATTAAGCAAGTTAATCGGAAGACAAATCCGTTTAATTCGTGATAATAAAAACTTAACCCAAGATCATGTTGCTGAACGAACGGGTAGAGAGGGATATAATAAAGCAAGAATATCCCGAATAGAGACCGGGAAAGAAAACATCACACTCGAAACGCTCGAAGTTGTAATGAATGCTCTGGAAATCACGCCCTACGAATTATTTGACTTTGGTAAATATCAAGACCCTCTTGATTATGAGCAGAAACAGCAAGTAGTCGAAGCCTATAAACATATGTTGCTGGAGAGAGGATTAGATGAAATTGAATACGTAATCCGAACATCGAAGGACTTCTTTGGGACACTCGATTCGAAGAAGTAAACAACAAGCCCCAGCAGAAACGGCTACGCCGTCCTTTGGAGGCAGAGCTTCATTTCGTGTTGAAATATAAGCCTAGTATAAGGAGAAACTTATACTTTCTTATATTAAAAAAAGCCTGCTCGGGTGAGCAGGCCTCCAACAAATATTATTCGAGTAATTGATTTAGTTCTTTTCTCTTTCGCTGCAACTCCATGTTTAATTCGACTTTAAGATTGAATTGTTTTTCGCTGCGGATTTTTGATTCGAGCCTTTGGCATTCTTTTACCAACTTGTCTATACGTGCTTGCCGCTCCAGAACAGACGTCAAGTCAAATTCTGGCTTTGACTGGAATGGAAGCAACAGGCGGATGATATTCTCATAAACAGCTTTTAAATCAAGACCGTGAAGAAAATCCAGCTTGCATTCCCCTTCCAGCTGCCATTCGGATTCATGGTAAGAACGTACTACTGAATGATTGTCGTCCGCCTGTTTACGCTCCTTGTAGGCAATAGCCAGCCTTGTCTGACCCTCATACATTAACACATACAATATTGGATATGGGATCGCCTTATCGATACTACGTAGCAGATCAAGAGAGTAGGACTGCTCCTTTAGTTGGATCTCGAACACTTGAACTTCTTCAATGTCATCCTTGGGCTCCAAGCGAATCGTCTCTTTGGACAACTTATGCTTCCAGACAATTGATTCAACTTGATTGGTAAATAGCCCTTTCAAATTGTGATTCGCTTGCAGTTTCTCATAGAATTTGTTCTTTGGTATCTTACGGTTAACCAACGTACTTGACGGCAATTGAAACATCATGCACCCGCCTGCCGAATAACGACAAAGGTGATGAGTTCAAAGTCCTCAAGCCCTTTGATCGAATCGATCAATGCCGTCGTTCCACCCGAACTGAACAAACTGTCAAGATCACTTTCTTCTTTCACTTGCACGATTGAACGGATCGTTTCTTCCAACAGCATCGAATACTGCCCCATTTTCTTACCGTCTTTCGTCTCCTTATTAAAGATTTGACAAGCCTCAACGATCGGTTCCGACTGCCCTCTACAAAGAGCTCTAAGGATATCCAGCGTCTTCTTAACATCTAAATGATTAGTAACAACATCGCCGTCGTCACTCATATAGACGAGGTAGAATGGATGCAGTCTGTTCTGTTGATCGGGATTAAGTTCATCGTTGATATTCCGAAGAATAAAGATGACTCCTGGTTGATGAATGCCTTTGTCTGCATCAGTTAGAACAACGGTATGCAACCCACTTGGTACAGTTTCCATCTCGCCGTTCTCTTTGACGTAGTTCACGAGATCCATTCGGAAATCGTTCAACCCGAGATCGGTGATCGAAACACCAGTGTTCATGTCATCCAGATCAACAACTTCCTCCTGTAGTCGGTGCAGCTGCTGTTTACGGTACTCCAAGTCACTGGATTGATTAAACAACACATTATCGTCACCGGTAGCTGTCATGTCCATGATGACCATTCGATTCTCAACCCGTTGCTTAAGTTGGATATACTCATCGAGCGTCATATTCGGCCAGAAGTTCACAAGTTGGATGGCCTTGTTCTTCGAACCTATGCGGTCGATTCGCCCGAATCGTTGAATGATCCGCACGGGATTCCAGTGGATATCATAATTGATTAGATAATCGCAGTCTTGCAGGTTTTGCCCCTCGGAGATACAGTCGGATGCTATTAGAAGGTCAATCTCTCCTTTTTCATTCGGCATCGTCAAATGTTTCTCTTTGGAACGTGGAGAAAAACAAGTAAGCAGTGTGCTGATGTCATTCCGTAAACCAGCAGTGTTCTTATTTTCATCGCTTCCAACGATTTTAGCTGTATTGATGTTGTATTTTGTCTTCATATACTCCGATAAGTGAGTGTACAGGTACGTTGCTGTGTCGGTAAAAGCACTAAATATGATAACTTTACGGTTTCCAAGGTTAATCGGATGTTGAATCTTATTGTCAATTACTTGCTTCAACGCATTTAGCTTCTGATCATGTTCTGGCGTTACCTTCTGCATCTCCTCATGTAGAGCGGACAGAATATTACGATCATTCGTCAAATCTTCTTTCCACCGAAGAACGTCAATGTCTGATAAATTAATCTTGATTGTGCTCCCAATGCTGAATTCATCATCCAGCCAATCATCATCGTCAAGATTCGTTTCTTCAATGTCTGTATAACCAACTGAATCAGCATTTTTCGTTCGTTCAAATGATTCTATTTGCCCTAGAGTCTGATTTAGTTTTGAAATTATCTTAGACAGCGTCAACCTGAATGACTCCACCGAGCTTTCCAGACGCTTGAGTAAGTTGATCCGCATGAGCAACTGCAAGCTGCCTTCACGATCCATCTGTTTGAAGCTCCCGCTTCCACCCTTAACGCTGGTGTCATATATTTGTTCATAGAACCGCAAGCGGCTAGGAAGGATGTATTTGAAAGGAGCGTATATGCCCAGATTGATCCTCGACAACTCCATGAAGATATCATTATACCCAATGACATCAGTTCTGTCTGTGATATCACAGAACTTGGAAATAGGTTGCAGCCGTTTAGGGAACTCGCCAATTTCTTCTGCCTTGTAGTACTTTTGAATATGCTTGCGTGAACGAGCAATGGTCAGGCTATCTAACAGTTCAAAGAAATCAAAATCAAGCATACCGAGAAGAGTAGCAGTTGTCCGTTCGGATGCATCCATCTTAGACCATTGATTGAAAGAAGACTGAGCACGTTTGAATACGTCATTTATTCCCCGCTCCGTCCCTAACTTGTTGTTGATTTCCTCCGCATTGCCCTCGTATGCTAACGCAAGCTGGTTCCTAAGATCCATGAACTTGTTGTTTACTGGTGTAGCTGAAAGCATTAGCACCTTGGTTCTGACTCCACTTTTCAGTACCTTCCGCATCAACTTCTGATATCTAGTTTCTTTATCCTTCTTCGCCTCGTTGTTGCGGAAGTTATGTGATTCGTCAATTACAAGTAAATCATAGTTACCCCAATTGAGACGGTCAAGAGGGATGTCGTTTGACTTCCCTCGGTCTCGGGAAATGTCGGTATGATAAAGCACATCGTACCTCAGTCGGTCGGTATACAAGATGTTGTTGGTCACGTTTTGCTTGTACGTCAGCCAATTATCACCAAGCTTCTTAGGGCAGAGTACCAACACAGACTTGTTGCGAAGCTCATAATATTTTATGATCCCAAGTGCAGTGAAGGTTTTGCCCAAGCCGACGCTGTCCGCTAGGATGCATCCATTGAATTTTTCCAGTTTATTAATGGCACCAAGTACGGCATCTTTCTGAAAATGATATAGTCGTTTCCAAATCTCCGTTTCCTTAAACCCTGTTGCTTCGTTCGGTAAGATGTCCTCTGTTATATCTGACAGAAACTCATTAAAGATGTTATAAAGAATGACGTAGTAAATGAATTCAGGCGAGTTCTCTTTGTAGACCGAAGAAATGTGTTCTGCTACTTGATTAGTGACATCCTCCAGCTTACTCTTATCGTTCCACAGTTGGTCAAAAAGATCGAAATAAGTTTTGGTAATTGGAGCTTCATTAAACTTATTGACCATCTTGGATAGAGCATTGCCTTTCTCATATCCGAGATCGACAGTGGTAAAACCGTCTACAGGCATATAAGTAACAGATTCATCTGTGGACTGTAGATTCGCCATTCCTTGCATCGTGCCTGAAGTACTGTTTGATTTGAAGGTGACTTTCTTTCGAATCCACTCACTGCATTCTTTAGCAATTGATTTTAGAGTCATTTCATTCTTGAGTCGGATTTCAAACTCTGTACCGTACAAGCTCTTCTCGCGATTAAGCTTAGGAATATAGAACTCACGTTTTTCTTTCTTGAAGCTATCGGCAACAAAGGTAGGTGAAGTGAAAATAAATCGCACTTCATCTACCTGATTCAATTCTTTCATTAATGCCTCGTAAGCGTAAATCGAAAAACAGGATGCTGCTATCGATAGCTTTGACCCTTTGCGGATAGATTGCTTTAGATCATCACCTAGAAGTTGGTCGATATTATTTATGACTTCCATAGTTCACCTCATGTTCTACCAAAGAAAGATTACTCACTTTAAATTCGACAATGTATTCGGTAAGTCCTTGTTTTAAGCAGATCTGGAATGCTACTCACACTATACGTAGAGAATTCATGAATAAATCCAAACTGAGTAATTCGCCGCTATTGAGGATGCCTATAATCTGCTTTATAGTATGTCAAAAAAACTTCACATAACGCCCAAGTCCCGCAAAATAAAGTCCTGTTTCCTTTACTTTGTAGCCGAACATGTTCTTCCACTCCGTAGCGTAAGAAAGTACTTGCGGTCGGTAGAAATCAACGAATGGCTTCAACGAATCCTCAACGATGCTGTCTGTTTTGAAATCAACAATGACCCATCCATCATCTTCTTCGAATAGAAAGTCAATGACTCCCCGTATAAAGGCATGCTTGATGTTGCTTGACCCAACTAAAGTTACGGCGACATCCGGACCGACATCTCCGGCTTCGCCACCGCTAAGCACACTAACTTCATCCGCCCGCTTACGCAACATTAGCGGCACCTCAAACAATCGGCGGCGAGCACGCAGACTTCTCTGCCAGATATCACTACCCAACAAGTTCCGAACAACACGAGCGGCATCCCCAACATATTCCGCAGCCAAGCCTTCCTCATCCGCCAGCAGTTTTACGGTATCCACCAGCTCCGCCTCTAACAACCCTTTACCCAACATCTCGATCGTCCGGTGAACGACGCTGCCGAAAGCCATTCCTTTGCCTTCCGCGGACCATTCCGGCTTGTCGCCGGTTGCTTTGGTCTGGCCGGTGACCGACAGCACCGCATAAGTCGGCGCACCGATCGCATCCAGATTCTGCTGACGGGTCTCCATCATGCCCTGGATGTCCGGCCCTTCGGTGAGCTCGGCCTTCTTCTCCGGCTCCATCGCCGGCACATCCAGTTCGCGCGCGAAGTCCATACCGTCCATGAGCGGTGTCCATGGACATTTGGCCGGCTGCTCCGGATACAAGCTGATGACCAGCATCTGCTTCGGACGCGTGGCTGCGACATAAAGCAGCCGGTCTTTCTCGGCGTTTGAGAACGCGCGCTCACGTTCGTTCATAGCTTCCCAGCCTGGAGGCTGAGCGACGATCTCGGTCTTATACTCGCCCAAAGCTCGGCTGATCGTAAAGCAGCCTACCGCCGGATCAACAGACCGATCAATATACTGAGTCGCATCGTGGTCGGACTCCCCGCAGGGACATGCAAGAAACACGACCGGCGCTTCAAGTCCTTTGGCCTTATGCAGGTTCATAATACGGACGGCCTGGCTGCCGCCGGCATAGAGGCTCGAGGTTTCCATTCCCCGATCGGCCAGCATTTCCTCGATCTTCCGGCAGAGCGCCGGCCAGCTCGAGCTCGCCGATATATCGCTCTGCAACAGCTGAAGCATCCGCACTAATGTTCCTGCGCGAATGGAGCCAGCCGGCAGCGTCGACACATATGGCAGCAAGCCAAGGTCCTCCACCATTCGGTTGAATGCCGTCGCCGCGCTCGACGAGCGCACCCAATCCATATACATCCGCAGCCGTTTCAACACGCCGGCAACCGGCCTAGCTGCTACTCCACAAGCCTCCAACTCCGGTATGTCAAACAATGAGAAATGGTATCCTTCTCTCTTGTACGCCCATAAATCCCGATCACTTAAGCCGAACAGCATACCGCGCATGACCCCGAGCAAGGCCGGTTTATCGGCCGAGTCCTCCAAACAGCGCACCAACTGCCACAGCGCCAACAGTTCCTTATACACCGTCGTACTTCCCGACGTATCCGCCGGAACGCCATACAAATCCAATTGCTCCGCATAGAGATGAATGAACTCCCGCGTTTTCGTCAGAATGAGAAAATCCCCCGGCACAGCAGCCCGGTATCCGCTGTCCCGCTCCGCGATTTGCAGATTGCCTTCATTACACGCCCAGGCAATGTAACGCGCAATCTGTTCGGCATCCATCCGAGCGGCGACACCTTTACCGCCTGGCAGCTTCGGGTAGTTAAATACATAAATCCCGTGAGATGCCTTTCGGCTGCCTTTGGGATCCTGCGCACGAGTCTCCATGGTCACGAACGCAGCCTGATGCTCCGTCTCCGAGGACGGCAGCTTGCCGATGAATTGACCGTTAATGAAATCGCCGATGGAACGTACGGAACGGAAATTGGCTGTCAGCCGCAAGACTGCTCCGCACGCATGAATCCGCGCTTTCACTTCGTTATAGATCGAAATATCCGCCCTGCGGAAGCGGTATATCGACTGCTTCGGATCCCCGACCACGAACAGGGAACCCGGCCGCGGCACAAGCTGCCGCCAATCCTTTTCGATTCCGCCATCCGCAGACTCTCCCGTGAGCAGAAACATCAATTCCGCTTGGATAGGGTCCGTATCTTGAAACTCGTCAACGAGCAGTCTCCTATACCGTTCGGCGAAATAGGATCTCACTTCTCCATTGCCGCGCACCAGCTTAGCGGCTTCCAAGAGCAAGTCCTGAAAATTCAGCTTGCCTGCTGCATATCGCCGTTCCTTGTAATAATCGAGCGCCGGCTTTACGAACTTGATCAGCTTCGGATATAAATACTCGCGCCATTCCTGAAGGAAAGGGACAAGCACACTGATCTTCCATTCGGAAAACCGCACCTTCATCTCGCTGGCCTGTTCTTTGGAAGTCCACCGGTTTAACGTGATATCGAGATTACGGTCAAACGCTCGTGCCATTTCTAGAACCCGCATATCGTCCGAAAAGTCAATCAACCGCATTTTCTGGCGGCATTGCCGGACCAGCATTTGAACCGTATCCCAGCCCTTCTCCGGTTCAACCGTCGGAATATAGGGTGCCGCTGCCTCAAGCAAAGGAAAGAGCGTATCCCGAATCCGGTCCAAATTAGGCCGGCCGCGGTCCTCGCATGGGAGTTCAACATCGGTAAACAAGGACACCCGATCATAAACAACTCGAAGCGTATTGACATCTACACGCAAGGAGAGTAATTCCTCATACAGCATCCTTTGCGCTCCGTCCAGGTTCGCCATGTAATCGTCCCAGCAGCCTGCTCGAAATTGCTTATCGCTTTCCTCGTCCATTTCTTCAAATGAAGGATCCAGTCCCGCCTCGATTGGACGCTCGCGCAAGAGCGAGCCGCAGAACGAATGAATCGTGCCGATGAAAATAAGGTCCAGATTGCCCAGCGCCTGATACAGCCTCTCGCATGCAATCGGATTGCCCAACGACTTCCGATAGGCTTGCTCCAGAGCCAGCCGGAAGCGCTCCTTCATTTCGTCAGCCGCTTTGTTCGTGAACGTAATCGCTGCAATCTGGTCGACTCGAACGCCCGACTCGATTAACGCGAGCAGTCTGCCAACCAGACTGGTCGTTTTGCCCGAACCTGCTCCTGCTTCAACCAGCAAAGTCGTATCCAAGTCCGTTAATATCCGATCGCGGTCCGCTTGATCCGCAGGTACTGCCGTTCCAATTGCTTCAGCCAATTCCCTCCACCTCCAGCAACGAATTCAGGGCGTCCGCATTGACAGCCGCTTCCCTTTTATCTGCCATCCACGCCGCATGCGATCCGCATACCTCCAGGAAATCGCAATACCGGCATGTCCTTTCATCCTTCGCAGGGACATAAAGCCCCCGGTTACGGGATTCCAGCAATTGAGAGATGATCAATGCCAGCTCTTCCCTCCGGTTCTGGATCCGCCTTACGTACTCCCCTCGGCCCCGCTCCGTCGGAAAATAATATTCCGCCTCAACCACTCGAGCATGAGGATCAATCCCCGTTTCATGAAACCATTGCTCGACTGCGATCGAATACAGCGCATGCTGGAGCTGTGTCCCGCCGCTGAAATAATCCAAAGATTTGTATTTGCTCGGATTGCCCGTTTTATAATCAATGATTCGGTATTCATGAGGTCCGATCCGATCGACCCGGTCGACGAAGCCTTTCAGCTTAAAACGGATACCGCCAGGCAATTCGATTTCCATCGGCTCGCCGCCGTTCGTTGTCAGCTCTAATTCGAACAAGCATGGTTGATCTGTTTTTCCGGTCTCATTGCGATAAAAGATTTCGGCATCCCGGCGGATCTCCTCGCATTCCTTAGCGAACACATGGGAACTAGGAGCAGGAACGGCTGACGCATATTCTCCGATCACAGTCTCCACGATTTCAGCCAATCGGCTCCGGTCATGCAATGCCGGTTTCGTCCCTCGCTCTGTAACTTCCTCTAAATAGCGTCTGAAAACATCATGCAGCAAGGTTCCTCGTTCGCTCGCCTGCAGCCACCTCGTACGATCGAATTCCGCGGATTCTTTCGGACGAAGCTTCAATACGTAGTGGAAAAAATATTTCAACCCGCAGCTCGCATATTGCTCCAACTGACTCACACTGATGTAATTACGACTTCTATCTTCGCCTGAATCGTCGGGTTCTGCAGAAGGATCGAGATTCAGCCAGCCATCGTATGGCGACAGCTTCTCATCCTGACGGGAAACCTGAGCCCGGTAACCTTGAGCAAGCGTATCGTAATCCTGAAGTATGGTCCGCCAGCCATCTTTACGTTTTCCGTTAGCACTTGACAGCAGCCAAGCCCATGCATCGCTCCTATCGATCGGATTACGAACTTCTGCAGGATGTAATACATCCATCACGCCATAGGGTTCGCCTAATGCATGCTCTAATGCGCCAAAATCTTTGACAGGATCGCCCGATTGCAGACGCAACACTTGAAGCATTTCGAAGGCCGGACTTTGCCCCTTTTGCTCTCCGGTATCATATGAAGAATAGCTCAGCCAAACTTCGCCCCGAATAAGCGAAAGCCGGGCTTCACGCTCACGTCTCGTTCTCCTCGCAATTTCGCCCATTGACTCCAAGCCAGGAAGTCCGGCACGTTCTTCGTCAAGAAGAAGTGGATCTTGCATGGCGGATACGCTCCAAGCCCGCTCTTCCATTCCCATGATCCAAGTCCGGTCCCGCCCGCTCCAGCCGCCGTTCTGCAAGGAACTGACGTGAACCGCACCCGGTTTCGGCGTCGCCGAGACGCGAATACGGATTTCGCTTAACATCTCTCTCACATAACGAATGGCCATGTCCATCGGCATCATTTCAGCAGGACTTGCTGAATGACGGCCGGCTAATTCCTGCAGCATTGCAACGACTACGCCGTCATCCGGCGATCGTACGGGTGTATGTTTCGCAACAAAATCAGACACCCATTCAAGCAGACGAATCGGGTTCCACGCATTTTCGACAGGCAAGCGGTTAAACCACTCTTCCACATAATCAAACAGAACGGCTCCTTGCTCTCGTTCCTCTTCGGCAAGTTTCACTGGTTGGAGCATGGCGAGGTACCTTTCCCTGCCCCAGCCGATCCCCGACTTTTCGAGCAAACGGATCCAATCTCCCTGGGACCATCGTTCATCGGGAGACGTCATATTGCCGTTGCGCAGCATTTCCGCCAGCTTCTTGACAGGGTAACCTTCCTCGATCCAATCCAGAATGCCGAGGGCCGCTTTCCCCGCGGAACAGAATACAAACGGCAGACCGTTTGAAAACGTGCATGAGACTCCCAATGCCTCAGCTTGCGAATGAATGACGTGGGCGCAGCGCTCATAATCGGACAAAATAATTTCCGTACGGTCAAGCGCCGTGTGCTCCGACAGCATTCTGCGAAACCCTTCGCGCACTTCCGCCACGCTCCCGGTTGCGCGAAACATAGAAAATGAATTTGAAGCAAAATGCTTATGATCATAAAAGGGTTCGTCAGCATCCAGAATGCATAGACGATCACCCGCAAGCTTTTCGATCATTTGGCGTTCCGCCCATGTCCATCCGGTCGGCTCTATCGCTATATAAAGCGTATCATCTGTCTGCGGCTTTACATAATCTATCAGTCCGGCAAAATCCGTTTCTCTATGATCCCTAAGATACTCTTCATAATGGGTGAGCAATTGTTGCAGATATCCGCCCTTATCCGGATTCGAAAATCGGTCCGCTTTTACGTGATCTGAGCGAATGCCTGCCAGCCGCAGCTCCCTAACAGCTCGATAGACTTTGTCTACAATGCCAGGCTTCAGCATCGCTTCCGTGATATATGGTGTCTGATTATCTGCGGCCAACGATCTCATCAGATGCCGAACAATCCAAAAAATCTGCCCCTCATCGAGCAAACGGATTTGCCGGCGGAACAGCTCCAATTTCGTTTTTTCGACTGCAACCCCGCGAAGGGTCTGAATATCAACGTTAAAGATCGCCCCGTGGCGCGTGCAGATTTGCTCGAGCAATTGATGGCCTTGCGCGTAGGAACTTGCCAACAAAACCTTAGGGCGAAGAGGCTCCTCTTTTATCTTTTCGAAAAGACGATTTACTAAATCCATCAGCAAGCCCCCTAGTTTATAATCCAATGTACCTACTTCTATGAGATTTACCCCCTTTCCTTCCTAAACCAGGAAAGATCAAGGGCAGGTATGAAGTACTAACGCAGATGATTTGCGGCATCTTCCGACATCTTGATTAGATAGAACTCTTCGAGGTTAGGCGCCAGTTCGACAATAACCGTATCTTTGATCACAAAACGAACAATTCCGCTGATTTGCTGATCGAATGAATCATAGATGCGACCGGCGCTGCGACATCCCTTTGGCACCGTATGCGTGCTATTGGCGACATAGCCTATCTTCCCTATTGGAGACATCACCGCTTTGATCGCTTCCTGATCGTGTGGATTATCCGGATCTTTGCGAAGATAAACAACTTGCCCCGGTTTTAAAAAGCCGGTTCCAAAATAATGTGCGGTCCCTGTGATTGCGACATATATTAGAAGCTCCAAGATTTGCACCTCTCCGAATAGATATGTATCTTAACCCTATCTTAAAGCTTCATATGGGCGTCAGTATGTCAGCGAATGTACGTTCGAGAAAAGAAAAACCTCGCTTTTTTGGAAGCGAGGTTCATCCATTATGCTCTAATTGCCATTTGAGTAAGCGCATCAGCGATCAGGCCATAAATGTAAACCGTATTTACCGATTTACGACCGACCTCCTGACTTATTGAAGTTCCTTTTAGCCTTAAATCGTAATAGGGATATACCCTATCAAATTCTTGAAATGTAATAGTCCGTGGCATTTTCAGGGCGGAACTGGGCATGTTATCTTTCGCTTGGCTGATTTTCACCGTATTGCCGTCAGAAGTGATTCGAAACCATAATGGTTCCCTCTTGTTCTGCGGTACAGTATGAATTTCAAAATCCTGGCTTTTTGCCCGTTCGATAATTTGATTCCACAACTCGGCTGAGCCCATATAATAATGCCTCCTGATTTCGTTTTTACTTGATTTCGCCGTTCTCGCATGCCCCCTCAAAAACTTCAACAGAAATCGTCCCATTCCTTCTTTAAGAAGGTCGGACGATCCTTCACTTCCTTTTCATCCTGCGGTATTTCTCCTGATTAAGCTCTTTACGTTTTTTGCTCGAGTACTCGAAGTTCTCAAGCTGGCTGTATAGCTTCGCCGACTCTTCCACCATAATCGGACTGTTCATTGTGATCGACATATGCAGCATTTGATCCGCCTGTGCTTTTAACAGCTTTTGCCCATGTTCCATATCGCCATTATCGAAAGCTTCCATGGCATCCTCGATAACCTTTGCCGATTTCGTTAACTCGACCTGCTGCTCTACCATAGCGTTGTCAGGTTCATTCAACAGATTAATATCCGTTGTGAACGAAGCAGCTACATCGATATTGAAACTATATGCAACTGCACTCTCCGTAACATCTATGTAGTCCCAATTCAGCTGAATCACGTTATGATCGCCTTGGATATGCGGATGGAATGCCAGCTCGACAAGAATAGATTTTACTTCGTTATGATAGATGTCTCCCAATTGGAGAACCGGCTTACCTGACTGTTCCTCAGTCGGATAACCATATACGGCAACAACCCGAGTACCCTCCGAAGGAGCTAGCGTAAGCTTAACGTTCTGGGCAACTACCGATAGCAATCCTTCAAGCTCTTGCTCAAAAATCTCGGGAATGCCATCAGCCTTGTCTATATAATAGAAATTTCCGCCGCCATGCTCAGCAATGCCTTCCATAAGCTCCTCATCGAACCCATCGCCAACGCCCATGGTGCTGATGCCTACACCGGACGAACGGTACTCTTTCGCAATGGCGAAGAGCTTCTGCTTATCCGTTATCCCTTCATTTGCATGACCGTCGGAAAGCAAAATGACACGATTGACCATTCCGTCGGCCTTGTTCTTCCGGACATGCTGTGCCCCTTCGATCATGCCGCCGCTAAGGTTGGTTGTACCTCCCGCTTCAATAGATTCGATGCGATGTGCTTCGATAAGCAAGTACACTTTTTCGGCGCCTCCGGTCGGCAAATAAGCTTTGCTCCATGCGTAATTAAACGATATGGCTTGGCTCACTGTATTTCCCCTTCCTCCTAATGGTTTTCATTATTTGTCTCATCCTTGTACCGTATCTTAATCCTTCTTTTTGGCATCTATTTGTCAGCGAATAAATGTTCGCAAAAAATAAACCCCGCTTCTTAATGAAGCGAGGCTGTTGCTCTTAAGTATAGATTTTCAGCGAATCCTTCGATTAATGGCCTCATGGCCAACTTGTCACGCCATTTTGCTGGAATTTCATCTACACCATAAAAGGCTCCAGCGATTTGTCCATAAACTGCGCCAGTTGTATCCGCATCATCACCCAGATTGACGGCCATCAGAGCGCCTTGTTCAAAGCTCTCCGATTTGTAAAACGCCCACAATGCGGCTTCGAGCGACTTAACCACATATCCCGAACCCTGAATTTCCGGCGGCTCTTTCTTCTTATATGAACCATACATGATGTCGGCAATTCTAGACGTTAATAAATTCTGGTCAAACCAATTCTCAAAAGCGAATGGATCGAGTATTCTTTCTTTGGACCATCCATACAGACCCGCCAAAATGTATGCCGTCATCAATTTACAAGCATCCACGCATTCTTCGGCGGCATGTGTCGTCTTCGAGCTTAACATCGCGAAATGGATTGCTTTCTCCGGATCTGCCGCGTAAAACAAAGGAACAGGGCATAATCGCATGATCGATCCGTTGCCTGCCGAGTTCGGATTTGTCGATCCGCAATATCCTTCGCCGGTTCTTTGAAATCGGCTAATGGCTTCTGCTGTCGCATTCCCGATATCGAAACAGGTTCCCGTACTGCTCATGTAACCCTCATGCCGCCATTTGGCGTAACGTTTCATTTGATCGGCTGGATCGAATCCTTCCGTTTCAATTAAACTCTCCGCCAAACACAGCGCCATCGAGGTGTCGTCTGTCCATTCCCCAGCTTGAAGCCGGAATACTCCACCACCCACCATATCTTCAACCGGCTTAAACTTGCCCGGCGTCGTAAATTCAACGGTTGTACCCAGCGCGTCACCAACGGCTAAGCCAACCAAGCTTCCTTTGAACCGTTCCAACTGCAGCTTCACTCTATTCCCCCCTTTGCACGCACCTCTATTGATACTTGCCGGCCCACTGCGATAACTGTTCCTTGAGCGATTCTCGTATCGCTTTAGGCTCAAGAATTTCTGCGGAAGGCCCGTATTGGAGGACCCATTTCAGAAACTCTTTTTCGTTGTTCACGGTCACTTCAAAAATAAGGCTGCCATCCTTTTTGTCCTTCATCCGCGGATGAACGAACAGCTCCTCTTCTTTTATGTATCGGGCTACCTCGGCGTCAAATCGCACCTTGAACGTTATGTTCTTTTCCCCGCGATCGATCGACCACGTGTTTTTCAAGTATTGCTTAATGTTGAAATCACCCTTATCGAATGGCTGCTCTGTAATCTTGACCTTTTGAAAACGGCTGATCCGGAACGTCCGGATATCCTGCTTGGAGTGGCAATAGCCGATTAAGTAAAACCGTTGATCACGCGGAACGAGGTAATAAGGGTCGATTTTCCGTTCCGTCGTTTCATTGCGGTACTGGGTATGATATATGGTGTCAACCGTCTTTTGTTCCAGAATCGCTTGAATAATCGGCTGCAAGAAGTTGGGACTTTCTTTGCGGTATGCAGGCGTACCCATTTGAATAATATCTGCGATATTTTCGATGATTTTATGTTGTTTGGATTTTTCTTTGTAATGTGTTGCCATTACTTTATCGTATGCCGTCTGGAATCCGGGCGGCAGCTTATCTTCGTCCAGGACCGATGGTAAAAGAGAAAACACTAATGCCTCTTGTTCCGAGAAATTTAGTGGATACAAAGAGAACTTGCCCATAAACTGGTAACCGGTCCCCTTGCCTTCATTAGTAATAGGGGCAATCAAGTCGAGCACTCTCAAATCCCGGTAGATCGTCCGGATATCCACCTCACATTTGAACGCCAGATCAGCTGCGGAAATGCCGGGATTCGATTGAATGGCATTGATAATCTTGAATATACGAATGACTTTATCGATCACGTTAATCCCCTCAATTTCCCATAATAGGCAGTTGTCATCAACGACTATCGTATCATGTTTGAGGGAATTCATGAAGCAAAAAGAGCAGTCCAAATTGGCTGCTCTTACGATGTTTTTAATCTCTGCTCAATACATTCAACCCATTGAGGAAGAGATTCCGATTGATTGGTTATTGAACCGTTGTTTGCGCCTAGAACAATTTCACCTTCAGTATGACTTTCCCAGCAGATACTTTTCTATTTTCAGGATGAACCGAATCGATTCCCCGAGCCAATGCATCAGGATCAATGTTAACACTGATTCCCAGCCGATCAACAATTAGGTTTCGGATCGTACTCTTGCCGCTTCCATTATTTCCGGCAAATACATACATGATCGGTGTCAGCTCATGCATGAGGGACATCCAAGTCGGTAACGGGGACAATATTCCCGTTGGTGTATTCTTTTACGATTTGGCCTTTTTCCGTCTTATATACAATGTATGTTTCATTGGCTTTTGCATCCAGCTTAGCTCGATCACCTGTAAGCTTAATAAGCTTCTGAAGATCTTTGATCTGTTCCATAGGGTTCACCATCCCGTACACGTAAGTAGACATTTGATTCCAGCGGTATAGCCATCAAGCTGTCTGTATGCGTCGTTAAAAGACTTTCGTAGCTATGACCTACCCAGTAGCTAGCGATGGAGAAAGGCGCGGTCAGAAATAGTTTATGGACTTCTGACGCGCCGCAATTTTTTTCAAAAATGTTTTGGATGTAAATAACAATGAGCGACAATATCACCCACCTATTCGATGACAGGGAACTTGAAATAATAGCGCATACGTATAGAGTTTAGTGGAATTATATGGTACAATAAAGATAAATGAAACTAAGTTTCATACAACGAAACTATTTTTAGCGGGAGGGGAATTTACAAATGCCAATTAACTTTCACGATGCACAAAACAGGCAGACGTATGCAACAAGAAACGCTGATGAATCTTGGATATCTTTAATAAAAGATACAGTAGATGTATCGAATAAGCGGATTGCAGATATTGGTTGTGGAGGCGGCATTTATACGAAGGCTCTTATTAAGATGGGGGCATCTCATGTAGTTGGAGTAGATTTCTCGGATGAGATGTTAAAAGGGGCGGCTAATAACTGTAAGAACATTCAAAACGCTACATTTCTGAAGGGAGACGCTTACCAATCAAACCTACCTGCAAACGAGATTGACGTTGTATTAGAAAGAGCATTAATCCACCATCTGAACGACTTAGATGCTTGTTTCAAGGAAGCATATCGCATCATTAAAGATGGCGGTGTTCTCATCGTTCAGGATAGAACCCCTAAAGATTGTTTACTGCCCGGAGATGAAAATCACATTAGAGGTTATTTTTTTGAAAGGTTTCCTCAATTAATTGATAAAGAGATTTCTCGAAGGTATGATTCAGGTCAAGTACAGCAAGCGTTGGAATCGAATGGATTTCGATTAGCTAAAACTGTCTCACTTTGGGAAACAAGACGTGTTTATAATGATTATGAAGAATTAAATAAGGACTTACTGCTAAGAACTGGACGTTCCATTCTTCATGAACTGACCGATGTGGAACTTCAAGATTTGATATCTTTCATAGGAGGGAAACTCAACGATTGTCAATCACCAATCATTGAGAAGGATTCGTGGACGGTATGGTTCGCTATTAAAGAGTAATCTCAAATGACCAACTTTCCTTCACAAAAATATTGAGAGTTTTTCTCTGAGAAAATGTGCAGAGCAGTTAAACGATGTAGTCACACATGTCACCTTGTTTTACTGGCGGCATAAGATTCTCTCTGCTCTAAAGCAGATTCCAACCGAAGCATTTCAAGATATTGTTGAGATGGATGAGACTTACTTTCTGTACTCGGAAAAGGCAAGCAAAATATCACCGAACGCAAGCCGCGTAAACGTGGCGGCAAAGCGAAATATCGTGGTATAAGCCACGATCAAGTGTGCGTGCTGGTTGCCCGTGATCGTCAGAAAATGACTTACTCTGGCGTACTTGGGCGTGGACGTATTCGGACAGCGAAATTGGATGAGGCGATTGGTGATCATTTATCTGACTCCAACGTGCTTTGCACCGATTCGTGGAGGGCGTTCAGTTCCTATGCGAATTCAAAAGGGTTGGCTCATTATCGTTTTAAATCCGATGGGAAACAGCGAGTAAAAGGCGTGTATCATATCCAAAACGTCAACAGCTACCATAGCCGTTTGAAAAAATGGATGGATCGCTTCAATTGTGTTGCAACAAAGTATTTGCAGAATTACTTGGCGTAGTTTCGTTACTTAGACAGCAAGAAATATGAGAATACCGCATCGAATAAGAAAAATATGTTGGTCAAATCGTGCCTGTTTACTACCGACACGAACACCAAACTTCGGCTTTCTGCTTATTCTTGTTAAGCTAACTGGTAGGATAATTACAATATTTAGTGGTATATTTTTAGAGACAGACACATCAAATTCCATTTTTTTGAAGGAGAGTCTGTGGTTGATATGATTAAAGGCGACATTACCCTTGAAGGAGAACGAGTAAAGTTAGTACCAGCGGCACATGAGCATTTGGAGGGGTTGTTCAATGCAAGTAATCACAGCGATATATGGACGTTCAGCCCCTCGATAATAAGTAAACCTGAGGATTTGGTAACTACTATGAATCAGTGGATGAAGTTAAAAGAGCAAGGATTAAGATATCCGTTTGTGATTTTTGATAAAAGTACAAATGAGATTGTTGGAAGCACCAGTTACTTAGATATTTCCCTGCTAAACAAAAAACTTGAAATAGGTGGCACTTGGTTGGCACCAAAGGTCTGGAGAACGAGGATAAATACGGAGTGTAAATTTCTTTTACTGGAATATGGTTTTGAAAACTTGAAAATAGTTCGAGTACAGTTCCGTACGGACACAAGAAATGAACGATCAAATAAGGCAATTCAAAGAATTGGAGCACAGTTTGAAGGTACCCTACGGCAAGAATTGATAATGCACGATGGCTATCTTCGAAATTCCAACGTATACAGTATTTTGGAGAAAGAATGGGCAGATATAAAGACAAAATTGCTTTATTATTTGAACAAAGAACATAGCTGAATGTCGAAGCATCGATTAAACTAATGGGCACGATAGCAATAAACCGTCTTTTCAACGAAGGCGGTTTTCTTATGGTCATATATCAACATTAGAATTTTACATAGCCTTGCAAAAAAAAGAGGGGTTTGCCGCCCCTCTTTGCTATTTCCGCCAATACATCTCCGATTTAATTGTCCTTCCGCACTAGCAGTGAACAGCACTCCACATGCACCGTCCACGGGAACATATCCACCGGCGTCACTTCCATTGTCCGGTAGCCGCCGTCCTCAAGCAGCCGCAAGTCGCGAGCCAGCGTGGACGGATTGCAGCTCACGTAGACGACGCGCTCCGGCTTCATTTTGAGAATCGTATCCAGCAACGCAGGGTCGCAGCCTTTACGCGGAGGGTCGACGACGATAACGTCGGCGATAACGCCTTCCTCGCGCCAACGCGGAATGACGATCTCGGCCGGCCCCGCCTCGAAAGTGGCATTCGCGATGCCATTCAACTCGGCGTTGCTCTTCGCATCCTCGATCGCCTCCGGCACAATCTCAACGCCATAGACCCGGCCCGCTTGCCGCGCCAGAAACAGCGAGATCGTTCCGATCCCGCAATAAGCGTCAATGACCGACTCTACGCCGGTCAAGCCCGCATATTCTACCGTTTTACGGTACAGCTCAACCGTTTGAACCGGATTGACCTGGTAGAACGAACGCGCCGATATTGCGAAACGGATGCCGTCAAGCTCGTCATAGATGACTTCGCTGCCCCACAATACGCGCGTCTCATCGCCAAACACGGCGTTCGTATCCTTCATGTTTACGTTCTGCACGATACTCTTTACACCCGGCAGCGCTTCGCGGATGCGCGCGATCCATTCGTCCGCCTGCGGCAGCTTGCGGCCGTTCGTCACCAGGACGACCATAATTTCGCCCGTTACAAAGCCTGTCCGCGCCATCACATGCCGCAGCAGTCCTTTGCCGCTTTCTTCATCATAGGAGGAAATGCCTAGCTCCCGCCCGATCGTTTTGACGGCGCGCACAACCTCATCGTTCCGATCATGCTGAATGAGGCAATCGTCCATATCGATAATGCGGTGGCTGCCTCTTGCATAGAAACCTGCAATCAGTTCGCCGCCCGCTCCGCCGCTGGCGCCGACCGGCACTTGCGCTTTGTTGCGGTAACGCCAAGGATCTTCCATGCCGACAGTCGAATGCACAACAATGCCGCCAGCTTCCTCTCCATTCGCTCCCGCTTCGCCCGCTACCCGCAGCTTCCCGATCCGTGTCAACGAGTCGATCACATGCTGCCGTTTCCATTCCAGCTGCGCAGAATAATCGAAGTGCTGCAGCTGACAGCCGCCGCATTTGTCAAAAATATCGCAAGGCGGAGCAATCCGATCCTTGCTCTCGATCAACCGTTCCTCCAGCCGAGCATATCCGTACTGTTTTTTCACCTTCATCACTTTAGCCCGTACCTGTTCGCCAGGCAAAGCGCCCTGTATAAACAGCGTAAAGCCGTTCGCCCGGCCGACGCCCTCGCCGTCATGCGTCAAGCCGATAATATCGACGGTAACTTCCTCATTTTTTTGAAAAGGCGCATCCTCGCGAGTTTTTGCCGCCGCACCTGCGCCCGTTCCTCTGCCGGAATGCTTCCGTGCGCCGCTCCCCGCTTGTCCGCCATAACCGCCGCCGCTCTTTCTTCTGCTCATTAATGCTCCCCGTTCCTGCTTCTCTTATCCTTCTAGAGGTTGTTCAAAAAGTCCAATTTTGATCACGAAGCCATTTCAAAAAGTAAATTCGACATCGAATCTTGAATTCAGCCGGCACAAGGCTTATGCTTTCGAAGTGATGTTTCCTGCGGAAACATTTCAGATTCTCACGTAGTAACCCACTACGCTCCGATCCTCATTCCCTAGCTTCATCCAACCTTCTACAGCGTTTTGGAAAAACGCAGCTTCGGAAGCATTGCTAGTGTGCTGAAAACCGGACTTTTTGAACCTGTATTTCTAGTGTAATCCATCTCCAAAAAGAAATAAACCTCCGCAAGCAGCCAATCGCCGAGACCGGCAGCGTCCGCTTGCAAAGGTTTATCTATTATTCAAGCCCGCTCATTATCGGTAAGTGGAAACGCCCATCTCATCGACAAAAATTTGCAAATGCGAAGGCAGCACCGAGAACTTAAACGGCAATCTGCCGCCATATTCGCCGTCAAGATTAATTTGCACATAATCCGGCGTCGTCACGAGCAGCTCGTTCGTCCGGAAATGAATCACTTGCGGATCATTTAAATGCTCGCCGCGCAGCGCCAGCGTTACAAGTCGGATGAAATCCGCAAGATTGCATTTTTTCAGCAAAATAACGTCGAACAGCCCGTCATCCACCTTCGATTCCGGCGCGAGCTTCTCGAACCCGCCAACCGAATTGCTGTTGCAGATGAGAAAAAGCATAAACTCATCGTGGAAATGGCCAATGCCCTTCGCCTCGAAGCTCAGCTCCGTCGGACGCAAACGGGTCATTTTCTCCATTCCCTTCATATAATAGGCCAACTGCCCGATCATCGTCTTCAGCCTGCTCGGCACATCGTAGGTCAGCTCCGTCAAAGAGCCGCCGCCGGCAATATTGATGAAATAGCGATTGTTCGCTTTCCCGACGTCAATTGGCCGCGTATATTGCTGAATAATCAAATCGCACGCATACTCCCAATGGCGCGGAATACCCATAGCCCGGGCGAAATCGTTCGTCGTTCCGAGCGGCAAAATGCCAAGCGGCGGCAGGTTCGGCTTCTCAGCCAGCCCGTTAATGACCTCATACAACGTACCGTCGCCGCCAGCCGCAATAATCATATCGTAGCCGCGTTCCGCAGCTTCCGCCGCCGCCAATGTCGCATCGCCTTCGCCGGTTGTCGCATGACAGCTCGTCTCGATGCCCGCCTGATCCAGCTTTTGCAATATATCCGGAAGACGCCGTTTCATTTCCTCGCGTCCCGATGTCGGGTTATATATCAGTCTTGCCCGTTTCATTACCATTTTTTCAAAGCCCCCACTACGAATGCCGTTCGTCAGCGCTTGGCCGCAGCTGCTCCAGCCATGAACCGATTCGCCGCTCCAGCCAGCGCGCAACCGCGGGGTGCGGAAGCATCGCCTGGCCGTTGTAACGATATTCAAGTCCCGACAGTCGCCGCGGAATTACGGTATTCGTAAAATATCCTTTGCTTAAAAACAGCGGAACGACGATAACCGCCTCATCTGGCCGCTGATGCTGCAGCTCCTTCAGCCGCTCGCCGGCTTGGTCCGGCAGTAGCATTGCCGTCGCGGCATGCGCAAAACCGCCAAGCACGCGGAGCCGCTCGGCTAACCGATCAAGACCGAGCTGCCAACGCTCATGGAATACCGGTTCCTTGCTGCCGTGAGCGACAAGCATAACGGTCTCGCGCCCCGCTTCGACCGACAAAGGCCGTATATTCTCGTACAGCAATCCGGCGATTTCCTCATCGTCGTCTATTGGCGCCCCGACATGAATGTGGGCGCGATCGACTTGAAAAGTGCCCAAATCGCCCTCTAAATCGGCGACCGGCGGCAGCCCGAAAGCTTGGCCGATCTCATCGACATGCGTACTGCCCGAAGAGAGAAACAGCGGCAGTACAAACAGCTCCGTAACGCCTTGCGCTTCCAGCGCATTAACGCCATCCTGGATCAATCGTCCTTCGACGATCTCGAGAAAAGAGGAATAGACCGGAATGCCGGCGAATTGCGGGGATGCTGCCGCAGCAACGGCAACCGCGTCATCGACCAGCTTCACCCATTCCTCTTCCCGCGAGCCATGACTGATTACAAGTACGCCCGGCTTCATCGTTCTATCGTCCTAAACGCTCTAATGCCATTTTATACCCATCATTGCCGTAATTCAAACAACGCTTAACGCGGGAAATCGTTGCCGTGCTTGCTCCCGTCTCCGCTTCGATCTGATTATATGTGCTGCCTTTGCCAAGCATGCGGGCAACCTCCAGCCGCTGCGACAAGGACTGAATTTCATTGATCGTGCACAAATCGTCAAAAAATACGTAGCACTCTTCCACCGATTTTAATGTCAGAACTGCCTCAAACAGTTGGTCAATCGCTTTATCGTTAAGCTTTTTAAGCTGCATGCCGATCCACTACTTTCCTTAGGTTATTGCTCACATTGTATCTTTTTTAGGGTGTTTTTTCAAGCATCACCGTTTTGACGCTTTACAGGACGGAAGAGCTCTAAGGCGGTTATCCCGATAATTTATTTGCCACCCGTGACAATCGTCCAATCCGCATGTTTGCCTATGCCATAAACTGCTATTAAGCAGATAATCCATCAGAAAAGGGTTGTGATCCGCGTGAACTACCGCTATGACCATGGCGGCGGTTATGTAGAGAGTTACTATCCGCCGCATTCGCCACACGGCGGCCATCACCGCCGCCATGCGATGCGCGACAATAGCGAGGGCGCGTCCTCAGGCTCCAGCGCAGGTAGCGACGAAGAAGAAGAGGAGGATGATGACGTGTCGGAATCGTTGTCCGTTGCCGTTCCGGCAACTGCTGCCGAGCTCGTCGAGACGGCTGCTCCATCTAAAGCGAGCCCGTTCTCGTTAGAAAAGCTTGGCGACATTAAGGGCTTTGTCGACCGGCTAGGCGGCATTGACGGCATTCTCACTACCGTAACCAAGGTGCAGAAGGTCGTATCTACCGTGTCGCAAATGGCGCCAATGGTGAAGGTGCTCATGGGCTCCTTCAAAAAGTCGTCTGACTCCGATGACGAAGTTGAAACTGTTGTTCCGAAGCGCCGCCGCAAACGCCGGAAGTCTGCTTCGGGCTCTCCGAGCGGACGCCGCAAGCGCAAAACGGCAAAGCCAAAGGCATAAGTAAAACAGCCGATCGGGATATCCGACCGGCTGTTTTTTTACGAGCTTCATTATTGCCTAAGTCTCGTCTGCGATTTCCGCCGCAAACTCGTTGATGCTTTGCTTGCGGTTTTGATTTTTCTTTTCGATTGCTTGACGCTCAACTGCTGAGATCTCCTCAGCATGCTCGTCGAGGTAATCTTCTGCCTCCTGCAAATTGGCCTTCGTGTGCTCAATATGCGACTGGAGATGCTGCGCGTTATCCTCGCGGTTATCCGGTTTAGCCATCGTCATCTTCACCCCAAAGTTACGGATATGTTTGGTTCACAACCTTATATAAGATGGCTCGAAAAACCAGTATCTATGCAAGACAAACAAGGGTTAGATTAAGGGTCTAAGGTACTTTTGTACATTAGACGCTCAATCTGATGCGACTTCGACGTGTGCAAGGTACATTTGTACCTTAGATTGCTATTTCGACCGGTGCAGTGTGCGATTACTCCAAGTCTAAGGTACATTTGTACCTTAGACGCTCAATCTGTTGTGACTACGACGTGTGCAAGGTACATTTGTACCTTAGATTGCTATATTAGCCGACGCAGTGTGCGATTACTCCAAGTCTAAGGTACTTTTGTACATTAGACGCTCAATCTGATGCGACTTCGACGTGTGCAAGGTACATTTGTACCTTGGCACCCATCTCCACAAAGGCGGAGAGCGATTGCATCTAATAACAACAAAGACGGCGCAGAACTATGCGCCGTCTTCTTATATCTTAATAGAAAATCTTGTCGATCAACCAGAACACGATGTATGCCATAATGACCGTTATCGGAATCGTAATGAACCAGGCAACGACAATACGACCTGCAACACCCCAGCGAACGCTGGCGAAACGCTTGGCACTGCCGACACCGAGAATGGACGATGTGATAACGTGAGTCGTACTTACCGGCAAATGAAGCATCGTTGCTGTAAGAATAACGCCAGCCGAGCCGATATCTGCGGCAAAGCCGTTGATCGGTTCGATCTTGAAAATTTTCGTACCCATCGTTTTGATAATTTTCCAGCCGCCGACGGAAGTACCAAGCGCCATCGCAACCGCTGCGGAAAGCTTAACCCACAACGGAACTTCCATATGATCCTGGATGCCGGCTGCAACGAGTGCGAATGTAATGATACCCATCGCTTTCTGCGCATCGTTCGTGCCGTGGGAGAACGATTGGAAAGCGGCGGTCAAAATTTGACCGAACCGGAAGCCTTTGTTTACTTGATGCGGACTCGTCCGGGCAAAAACGAATTTCAAAATCGTCATAATAATGTAACCCATAGCAAAAGCGATAAGCGGCGAAAGCAAGAGCGCCTTCACCATATCAACCAAGCCGTCGCTGTTGATGACGCCAACTCCGGCGCCCGCAATAACGGCACCTGTCAGAGAGCCGATCAATGCATGGGACGACGAGGAAGGAATGCCGAACCACCAAGTGACCAAGTTCCATACGATAGCTGATATTAGTGTCGCGATTACGATCTCAACGCCATTCGACAGTTCGGCAGGGTTAGCAACGCCGCTTCCGATCGTTTTGGCAACGCCAGTGAATGTTATCGCGCCGATAAAGTTCATACACGCGGCAAGCACAATCGCTACCCTCGGCTTAAGAGCGCGCGTGGACACGGTCGTCGCGATGGCGTTTGCCGTATCATGAAAGCCGTTAATAAAGTCAAATCCCAGCGCCAGAACGACGACGATACAAAGAACGATAAAATCCATTTGAATTGACTCCTACTCTCTACTGACTTTTAGCTGTTGCGCATAATGATCGATTCCAGCGTGTTGGCTACGTCCTCGCAGTAGTCGGTCGTCTGCTCCAGCATTTCGTAGATTTCTTTCCGTTTAATCAGTTCAATCGGATCTTTCACGTTCGTAAACAAGCTCTTGATCGCAACGCGAAGCAGATCGTCCGCCTGGTTTTCCAGCTCGTTTATCGCAATGTTCGGCTCGCGGATCGCCAGCAATTTTTTATCTGTCAGCAGGTAGATCGCTTTCTTAATTTGATTCGCCGAACGAAGCAAAATATCGCCGAACAGCGTTATGTATTCGTCCTTCTCCTGAATGTTGTACATTTCAAAACGCGAAGCGCATGCTTCAATTCCGTCAAGCACGTCATCCAGGGACGTAGTAAGCGCCATTATATCTTCCCGTTCAATCGGGGTAATGAACGTTTTGTTCAATTCCTTCAACATCTTGTGCACGTACTGGTCGCACTTGCTTTCGAATTCCTTCATTTTTTTAGCGAAAGCTGTAACATCCGACAGGTCAGAGACGCCATTGGAAAAGTATTGTACCGCTTCTACGAGTGTGTCTGCCATTTCTTCAAACGTTTTAAAGAAAATATCCTTTTTCTTAAACATTGTAATCCCCTTTACCTGGCTGGATGTTAGGGCATCATTGGTAATGAGCCCAAATTATCTTATCATAGTTTACTTTAGAATTGTTAAGGGAATGTAAAGGATTTATGAAAACTTTTAAATATTTTTCGTTTTTTTCATCCTTACTTTCTCCTTATACATAAAAACACGCCCCTGCAAGGAGCGTGTTTCAAACTTATCGTTACAAACAACCGATAATGGACACACTCCTTGTCTGTTAAAGAGTGTTTCCTTACCGTCCGTTTTTTACCCGTAGATTACATGTTCTTCAAAAGTCGGCGAATTCGGAACGACGTGGAAAAAGGTAACGCCTGGCGTGAACGGCACTTCGACGCCGTTACGCGATAAACGAATCATCTTGTCGCTGCCTCGAACCCAATCGCATACGATGGTTTTCCCCTGCATGAACAGCAATGCTTTTCCGCCCGATTCCATGTCAACGGCAAGCCTTCCCGCATCATCCAATGTCCGATGCTTCGCTCCAAGAACAACGATATTGGCGGCTTTCAGCTGCTCTCCGTTATTCAAATCGACATGGGGCTCGTCATCAATCGAACGCTTATACAGGCCGGACGCTTCATCATAATCGTATGATACCTTATAGTTTTTCAATGAGAAGCTAATATCAATATGGGATGCGCCGGTCCCAGCATCAGCCATCGCTGCAACTGCTTCAAAGCCGCCATCCTTTAAAAAGGAATAAGAGGCGACCGGAACCGTTCCGTCCTGCATATATCCACGTTTATCCGCTCCCGCCCGCAGCTTCTCCAGGCTTGAATATAAATTATGCGGCGCCTTCCGCTCCTTGCTCCGCCAAAAATACGATCCCGCATTTGAGATTTCGTCCAAATATGGCTTCTTCTGCTTCTGCAATATAGCATAAGCGTCGTTGCTGCCGCCCGCATGCGCAAGCACCGCGCCGTAGCTCTCGCCGATGTCAATAAGATAAGGGCGAATACTGCGAATTGGCCCGATCGAATCGGTCAGCTTGTCCGTGCTTTGAAATATCGCGATCAGCCTTGTGATGCCTCCCTCTGCGAGCACTTCCCAAACGACATCCGCGTTGGTCAGTCCCGACTGAGGCCGAGCCGGCTTCAAATTGTTAATCATGACTGCTATCGGACGGGCTACTTCTTCCACATTGCTGCCGATTCCGGTCAGAGGAGCTTTATAGGCCAGTTGCGGCGCAGCTTCTGCTGTTGGAGCTTCCGCAGGCGCTGTTACCGGCGACGCTTCCGGCGATGATGACGGCGCATTCCCATTGCCCTGCGAGCATGCCGCAAGCAGCATAGCAGCTGAGAGCACCGCGCCAAGCGTAATTTTACGTATACGGCCATACCGATTTCGATCTCGCCCTTGACTTAATTGTTCTGGTAAACCGTCGTGAGAAACTGTTCTGTCCATATGCTCCCCCGCCTTATTCATAATGTGATCCAGCGTTGCTATGCTATTATTTAATCACATTTAGAAAAAATTGTCTTGTCCGATAGAGCGAATAAAAAACGACAGCGCTGTCGCGCTGCCGTGATTATTGATTATATGCTCCAATGATGCCATTCCTGCTGCTGGCGGTCGAGACCGGCCAGCCAGTCCGACGTTACCCGAATCGCCTCTTCCTGATGCTTGCGCGTCGAATACGTATGGTTCGCCTGAAAAATAATTTCTTTATCGCACAAGCCTTCGCTGCGCGTCCAGAACACCTTCTGATATAAGAAGCTGTAGTCAACCGGAATCAATTCGTCGCTTGTACCGTGTACGAGCAACACTTCCCCGCCGAACTTCGGCGCCGATTGAAACGGCTGATGCTGCAGCAGCGACTCGAAAAAGACCGGCTGCAGCGTGAATCCGGAATAATCCGTATTGCCTTGCTGCACAGCCTCGTCATAGCCCGCACGGCCGACAATGCGCACGATATCATTAAACGGATACGCAACCGGGGACCATAATATAAGCCGCTTCACTCGCCGGTCACGCACGGAAGTCATCAGCGAGACCGCTCCTCCAAGGCTATGGCCGAGCAGCACGATGCGCTGCGGATCGACATGATCAATGCCGGAAATATAATCAATCGCGGTTCTCGTCTGGTCGACCATGCTCTCGAAGCCAAGCGCCCCATAATCGCCGTTGCTCTCGCCGCAACCGCCATAGTCGAAGCGGAGCACATAAGAACCTTGCGCCGCCAGCGCTCGCGCCGCTTTCACAAACAGCCTGTCAACGCCGATACGGCTGCCGACAAAGCCATGGCAAATAATAATGGCTTGTTTCTTATTATTGTCTTCTTGCGTGCCGCCTTCTGCCGGATAATGAAGCGTTGCCGCCAGCTCCAGTCCGTTATGGCGCAGTACGAGCTGTTTTTCCATAATGACGCCCTCCGCATGCCCAGATCAGAAATTATATAATTCCTACCCGAATACTATGATTTAATAAATTCATAATATCATCGCTATGCGTTGGCTGTCAACATTGAGCCTTAACATTTTTGGATGCATTGGACATACTATAGCCAAAGATTTGATCCTGTCAAACAAGGAGTGGACTCTCATGCCCCAATGGATCCAATGGCTGACGGAGCATTGGCTTGCCGTCATGCTCGTGATCGGCGCGCTGATTGCCGTCGTGTATGTGCTGGCGAACCGGGATCTGCTATTCTATAAGGAATAGCAGCCCAACTAGCCTATTTCCGTCTGAATTGGCAATGTCATCGTTACAATAGTGCCGGCTCCGCGCTCGCTGTCAATCGCCAGCGTACCTCCGTGGAGCTCGGCAATTTCTTTACATATCGCAAGGCCGAGCCCGCTCCCCCCATGCCCGGTATTCGCTTTATAAAACTTTTCCGTCACATGCGGCAGATCCTCCAGCGAAATGCCGCCTCCCGTATCGGCCACAGTCAATATTGCGCAGCGGTTTTCACCTTCCGGATTGACGGTCGTCGCAATCCGAATCGTCCCCCCGCTTGGCGTAAATTTAAAGGCGTTATCGACTAAATTAATAATGACTTGCTTAAGCCGATTCGCGTCGCCACGAATCAGAATCGGGCTCTTCCAGAGCGTTGCGAACATTTTGACCCCGGTCTGCTCCTCGCGCACAGCCAGCTGATGCACCATCTCTTTTACCGGACCATTTAAGTCCAGCAGCTCTGGATGAAGCTCAATGCTGCCTGCCGACAACTTCGAGAAGTCCAGCAAATCCTCGACGAGACCCGTCAGCCGATCCGTCTCCCTGCTAATAATGTTCAAGCCGAGAGCGGTTTCTTCATCGCCTGCCGACTCGCTGCCTTTTAACGTTTCGCTCCACCCTTTAATCGACGTCAGCGGCGTCCGAAGCTCATGCGAGATGGACGAAATAAAATCGTTTTTCAGCTTCTCGCGTTTATTCAATTCTACGACCATGACATTAAATGTTTCCGCCAACTGGCCAATCTCATCATTACTGCGCTTTACCGCGCGCCGAGTCCAGTCGCCGTCAGCCATATACCTTGCCGCCCTCGTCAGCTCCTGAATCGGCCGGACGATCCGCTGCGTCATCCATAGGCTGAGGCCAAGGAACAGCAAGATTACGGCAGCACCCGTAGCCGCGGTCATCTGCGTCAGCTTTCGCACCATCGCGTCAATTCGCTCGACGGAGGCTGAATAACGGAGCATCGAGACGACTCTCGCCTCGTTGTAGATCGGAATCGTCACCGACGTGACCCGCTCATTAAAAAACGGATCCTCGCCCTGCCAGCTTCCGTTCGCCCCGTCCATAGCCGCCTTCACATCAGGCGTGGCATAGCTGATCTCTTCGGCGAAGCCGTCGGAGTCGACGGCAACCTTGCCGTTGCTGTCGAGCAGCTGCAGGCGGACATCGCTCTCAGCCATGTATTGCAGCATATAGTCCGCTTGGTCGTGCACCTTCAATGAGGACAACGACCGGCTATGCTGCGTCAGCGCGTAGAGCGCCCGTTGTTTGACCGAGCTTTGCGCGCTGCCGTAATAGTAGTTCCAGATTAAAGTGAGAAAAAGACCTCCCAGCACACAAACGACAAGAACGATCAGCAGCAGATAGCTCCATACAATTCTCGTTTTTAAGCTGCTCATGCGCCTGCGCTCCGATTCCAGCGATAGCCAAGTCCCCATACCGTTTCAATAAAGGCCGGCTGTGACGCGTTGTCCTCAATTTTTTGCCGGATTCGGCGAATGTTGACGTCCACTACTTTCAAATCCCCGACATAATATCGTCCCCATACCTCGGTCAAAATGTCGTCCCGGCTTACATTTTTGCCCGGACGCTCCATTAGCAGCCGAACTAATGTCCATTCGGTCGGAGTCAATACAATCTCCTTATCGTCTTTCCACAGCTTCCGGTCGGAGTAAGTAAGCCGGAATCGTCCCCGGCGCAGCTCCTGATCCTGTTCTTGTTCCGACGGCGCCGCCAGCGAAGTGCTGACCGATACGTCGACAGCATCGACAGCTGCCCTTTTCGCCGCCGCTTCTCCGCTCGTGTGCGGCTTCATCCGCCGATATAGCGATTTGATTCGCGCCATCAGCTCTCCAGGACTGAACGGCTTCTGGACATAATCGTCCGCGCCGAGCTCCAAACCGTATATTTTATCCTCTTCTTGCGATTTGGCTGTCAGCATAATGATACCCATTGCCGGATACTTGCGGCGGAGCGCCTCGCATACTTCAAATCCGCTAATGGTCGGCAGCATGACATCCAGCAGCGCAATATCGAAGGGCCCTTCGCTATCCGCAAGTTCAATCGCCGTCTCGCCATTGTCCGCCTCTGTTACATCCATATCATTTCGCTTCAAGTTGATGCGGACAAATCCGCGGATCGCTTCTTCATCCTCTAGCAACAATATTCGCATCGCTGCCGTTCACCTGCCCTTCCTTTCATTATTGATCTTCAATCCGATGAAACAGTACGCTTATTTCTTCATCTTCCAGTTGCATCGAGTTGAACAAATCCAGATCGTCCTTCGCCAGCGTGACAGGAGGATTCCGATAGGACAACGCATAAAGTACGCCGTTATCTGCTGCCAACGCTACGTAACCTTTGCTTTGCTCTTTCCATGCCGATTCGGTTTGCTCCCGCTTCTGCAGCGGTACAGCGTAAATGACGGCAAACGGCGCTTTGTATTCCTTTTGCCCGTTCCAGTATTCGATATTCGCGATCGCATAGGAGTCTGAGCTGGACGGTGCGCTTATCGTATAGTGATTCTTCCATTGCTCCGGTATCGTCAGCTGCACCCGATAGCTGTAATCGCTGTATTCTTCCATTACGTTAACGAATCGTTCTCCGCCGTCCCACTGTTCCCATATATTGATCCAATACGTCTCGGCATATGAAAGATCATTGGAGCCGGGAGCCGCAACCGGATTCACCAGCTCAATAATGCCGTCGCCGTCAATATCCCCGCTTAAAGAAGGCCTCTCCGAAATGCCGGACTCCGACGGCGCCGCAATCAGCTTTACTTGCGGATACACTTGCTTTAAGCCGCCATTAACCCATGCATACATGCCGGTATACATCGCATGCGCGCCCGTGGAGGCTTCGACTACAATACCGGTGTTCTGCTTAGAAACGCGCCCGATTAACATCCGGTCATACATGTTAACGCCTTCGAACAGCTTTGTTTGCTGCAAAAGAGACAAACCTCTGTCCCGCCAATCGTAAACCTTTAACGTATAGCTTGGCAGCACAACATCCGGATTGGCGGCATCCGTCTCGATAATGGCAATATCCAGCTTGCCGTCGGCATTTACATCTCCGGTTTCCGCAATCAAGTACGGCATCGACTCGATTGGCTGCAGCACGAGCTTGCCTTCCTCATTGCGTATCGGCTTCGTCTGAAACGAATAAAACTCAGCAAGGTTCGGACTTTCGAACGAGCCGACCCAGCCGACCGCCAGCTCCGCCTTGCCATTCCCGTCAAAATCGTCAATTTTAATCCAGTCGATTTGCCTCGCCATCGGTTGCTCCACGATGAACCAGGACCGCCAGCTTCCGGATATTTTTCGGAATACCATCAATTCCGGCACGCTATATTCGTTAAATAACGTGACAATGGCTTCGGGGCTTCCGTCTCCGTTCAAATCGACCTGCCGCACTGCGCCTTGCCCGTCATCCTTAAGCGGCAGCGTAAGCTTGGAATACTGCGGCCTTGCCTCATCCACCGCTTTCATTAAGGCTTGCCTCTCATCTGTCAATTTCGGCTTTGTCAACAACTCGGCAGGCGCTGCCGTAAAACTGCAGCCTGCCGCAAACATACATAGAAAGGCGGCCGTTAGCGCCGCCTTGAACAGCTTACCTATGATCAAAAAGGAATCCTCCTGACATCAAATGCTCGCCTAGGAAACCAGCTGGTCGGCCGTGACGAATGTATAGCCCATTTTTTTCAGATCGTCAATGGCGCCAGGGAGCATTTCCACTGTGTGCTTAATATTTTTGCTTCCGAAGGAGTGCATCAATATAATAGCGCCTGGCTTTGCTTTTTCCTTGATCATCGACCTCATGTCGGACACCGAGGTGCCCGCCCAATCCCGCGTGTCGACGTTCCAGCCGACAAGCTGCCGATTCTCAGACTTCATATACTTTTTCAGCGCATCGGACACCGCTCCGTAAGGCGCTCGAACCATGGTCGGTTTATATCCGATCACCTTCTCGATCAGCTTGTCCGCGCTCTCGATTTCCTGCTTCATTTGCTTATCGGTCAGCTTCGGCAATTGCTTGTGGTTCATCGTATGATTGCCGACCGCATGCCCTTCGTCTACAATTCGCTTCAACGTCTCCGGTTCCTTCTCTACCTGTTGTCCGACGACGAAAAATGTCGCTTTGACACCTTTTTCCTTCAATATGTCCAAAATAGCCGTCGTATAACGACTGTCCGGTCCGTCGTCAAACGTAAGCGCGACGAGCTTCTTCTCCTGCTTGTCCGGCTTCTCCGTTTCTTCCGATGAAGCATTTGACTTTGGCTTTTCCGTGGCAGAGCCCGTCTTATTCGAGTTTGGTTTCGTTGTGGGGGATGGTTGGATATTGTCGCCTGGCTGCTTGACTGCCGGTTTCGCAGAGCTGCTCGGCTCCGGCGGGCGCGGGTAATCGACCTGTACCGCCTGCTCCGGGTCCCCGCTGTCCTCGTTTTGCATACCGCCTGCATGAACGACTTTCTCAGACTGTGTTGCAGATAACATGCTTAGCGGACTGCCTGCGCTGCACCCGCTCATCCATAAGCTTAAAGCAAGTAACATAAACGCTGCTGCTGCCGACCGACGACGACTATTCCGTTTTCTTTCCATCCCAATCACCCTTCTGCTCTCCCGTTGATAGATTCATAGTATCGGATTAAGAGAGAGAGGGAGTTACAAATTAGTTACACCTTGCAGCGTAAGCTGAATCGGAAAAGGCATCCTTTGAGATTTTTATTGCGAACAAAAAAAAGCTGCGGGATCGGCGTCTTCCATGCCGTCTCCGCAGCTTTCAGCAAAACTGGATTTAACGATTTATTGAGGAGCGTTCATGCCCATCTGCGCCCATTCTTCCTTCGATGGACCGTATACGCCAGGCACGGCAAGTCCCGCTTGGCGCATCAGAATCGTCAGCTGGCCGCGGTGATGAATTTCATGCTTAACATACATTGCGAGCAACGAACCGTAAGTCCACGGTCTTCCCAAAGCTGTAACGGACTCTTGCATCTTCTCATCCGTCAGCTCTGCTTTTACCGCATCCATAACCGATTGCGCGGTAGAGCGGTAGGCTTGTACAATCGCAGGAGCCGAATCAGGGCGTTCCGAAGGCGGCCCTTGGAACTTCAAGCCTGTCTCTCTCAGCATCCCGGCGCTTAACGCAACGTGCCACGCCAAAAAGCCTAACGTACGAAAGCCCGGCGCAACTTCTTGCGCTAGCGAAGCATCGGTCAGCGCTTCCAGCACCTTGGCTGTCGTTGTCAATTCTCGGCTGTAATCTTCTATAAAGCTGTTGATGGTCTGATACATGTGTAAGCCTCCAATATGTTCGAATTCGAAACAGCCGCAACTGTCCTTACAAGTTTAAATCGGCGGACCTCATTAATCAAATGACGGTCATCTGACCGACCGGTGCAGTCTTGCCTTATTCTTCGACCACGTCAGCTACAAGCTCGCTCGCCACCTCGATCAACTTCGGAATAACGGCCGGATTCGCTCCGGATACGTATAAATCGCCCTCGTAATGCCGGAACGGAATTTGCTTATCTTCTAAGCTCCACATAAAAAAATCGCCCTCTATAGACATTGTGGTCGCCCCCGTAACCGTGAACACATTGGTATACGTAAAATCCGGTTTCGAGGCAAAATATTGCTTGCATTCCTCTAACGTAATGATCAGACCTGCGTCCCCACTTTGCTGTAATGCTCGAGTCAATCGATAGCGTTGTGCCACTTCTGTTCCTCCATTCTGCTTCGCTTCTTGCATGATCGCCGAAGCGGATTCAATCTTCTTCAAACCGCAAGGTGAACATAATTGCATACTCCAGCTTGCTTAACGATTCCGGCGAAAAATCTAACGTATATATGGAGTTCGTGCTTGTCGCTTGAAAGCCCCATACATGAACCTCTCCATCAGGTTTAAATGTACGCGCTTCATCATCTAAGATCAAGCCTTGCTTCATACGATCCCGCCTTCACTTTATGGATAAATTATTAGTTCTTCGTCACTCGGATAAATTGCCGGTCCTTCCACTCGAACTCTTGCAGCGCGATCAAATCCGATAGATTGATTTCCAGCGTAAGCTCTTGAAGGGGCTTTTCGGAAAAACGTCCTCGATTATCTGCCCAGCAGCCATAAAGCTCGAACGTATCGCCTGCTTCCATATTACGTGATAAGTAGCCGAATAATGTGGTCACGCACTTTTTTCCGGTCACATAGCTGGCAGGGCGGGATTGCTTCAACCCATCGGTCATGCAATAAGAGCCGCCATTGGGGTCAGCTTGGTACACATGCCGGTTATGGAACAACCGCGAGTCCGGCCGCTCGACAACAGGTCCCGATACGTAAATGCCGGCTGCATCCTCCTCTGTTTCGTATATATCCATCAGCACGTCGCCCTTTGGATACTTCTGCAGCAAAAATTGCATGTTCATTTGCTCTTTAGCCGCAGGGTTGACATTCGTGATGTACTCCATCACCGTCATTACCGTTTTGTTTTGCCCAAATGCGCCAAGCGGCAGCTCCCGGTTTGCAGCAATGTAATAGAATAGAGTCATAGATTCGGATCTCCCCTTCTGTTTCAATGCAGCAAAAGCTAACGCTGAAAAAAATGCGTAGAGCCAAATCCATGCAAGCGCATTAGCTGCGTTGCCATATATTTAGGTGTGTAAGACATATCCTTTTCCAGCCAGTAGATAATGATGCCAAGATGGGCTGATGCGACGTAGCGAACAATAATTTCTCGGGGTATTTTCACCTGACTGTCAATCGGTTGAGCTATCATCGACCGGTGGTTCAAGGAGTCGCGAATGATCGTCTCCATCCGAAGGGAAAAACCAGGCAATCCATTAGGACCCAGCATTACTTTGTAAAATTGGGAATGTTCAGCAACCTGCTCAAATTGGCGAATAAAGGAGTCCGGCGGCGTTTCAATATCCTTAACGAAATGATGCGCTTCAAATTCGGGCGGAAGTTGAAATGCAGCTTGAAACTGAAGCAGCATTTCATCCACTATTTTTTCTAAAAGATCATATTTATCCTGATAGTGACGGTAGAATGTAGCTCGGTTAATTTCTGCGCGACCCGTTATGTCTTGAACAGAGACTTGATCAAACCCCTTCTCATCCATTAACGATATCAGCGCATCCCTGATTAGATGTAGTGTTCGTTTAATCCGCGGATCGATCTGTATCGACTTTTTAGACATTTGCTACCTTCCTTGTCTCTTTTTTTTGACTTCTGCAGCATACCGGCAATACCTGTCAACAATGCGACAATTATTTAAATGTTGTTGGTTGCCGGCTTTCCTTGATTCTTATATCATAAACAACACATCGACGCTAATGCAACACCATGTATTCATAAAGTGATATAACGAAAGGAAGCGTGCAAGAATGACAAGTGAGAAACCAAAAGCAGGGTTAGTGACAAGCGGTTTGTTAATGGGACTTTTTCTATCCTCTTTAGATCAGACAATCATTTCAACAGCCATGCCGACCGTAATTAAAGAGTTGGGGGGATTTTCGCTGTATAGCTGGGTATTTACTGTCTATATGCTGGCATCGACAGCGACCATGCCGATTTACGGTAAGTTGGCAGATTTATTTGGGCATAAAAAAATGTATTTGATTGGAATTGTCTTATTCCTTATCGGTTCCGCTTTATGCGGTTTTGCAGGGAATATGACGGAACTCATCATTTTCAGAGGGGTTCAAGGTCTTGGAGCAGGCGCTTTAATGCCGATTTCGATGACGATCGTCGCAGATACCTATCCCCCCGATAAACGCGGGAAGTTTATGGGGCTGTTTGGAGCGCTGTTCGCTATTTCCAGCATCATTGGGCCGGCCCTCGGGGGAATGATTGTGGAGCAATGGAACTGGGGATGGATATTTTACATCAATATTCCGGTCGGAATTCCTGCCTTGCTTCTAGTTGCTTTGGCTATGAAGGAAAGCAAGAGCAGTGAACAACGAACCATAGACTGGTTTGGCGCGATTACCTTGTGTGTTGCAATTCTATCGATATTGCTTGCACTTGTATTAGGCGGTACCCATCAGGAGTCAGGTACGTCATACGCCTGGAACTCCCCTCAAATTATTGGATTGTTCTGCATAGGGTCTGTCTTTCTCGCATTGTTTCTTTGGATTGAGACGAGGGTGAAGGAGCCCATTATTCCGCTTCATCTCTTCAAAATTCGCACTATTGCTTTCGGAAATATAGTCGGATTTTTTATGAGTGCGGGTATGTTCGGCGCGATTGTGTACATTCCGTTGTACGTACAAGGCGTTATCGGTGTGAGTTCTTCCATAGCGGGTTATATACTAACGCCGCTCATGCTGTCCGTCATCGTCACTTCAATGGTTGGCGGGCGTCTGATGAACAAAATTTCTTATCGCGCTATTCTCGTACCGAGCATGGCGCTCCTGACAGTAGGTTTTATTTTGCTCAGTCAGGTAACAGTAGATACGACTAAATTTCAAATGATATGTTATATGATTATAGCCGGGCTCGGCATGGGGGCGGTATATCCTGTTGTGGGTACAGCGGCACAGAGCGCGGTTGATAGCAGAACAATCGGAGTGGCTACGTCCTCCTCTCAATTCTTTCGTTCAATCGGGGGGACAATCGGAGTCAGTGTATTGGGCAGTCTCTTATCACAAAAGATGGAATCAGGATTGATCGAGCTCAATAAGGAGCTGGATGCCATTCCTGCAGAACAAGTACAAGAGATTGCCAATCCACAAGCGTTATTGGATTCCGGAGTACGGGGCTCACTGCCTCCCGAAGTTTTCACAGGGCTTCGAGACGCATTTAGCCATGCATTGGATAATGTATTCCAAGGGGGGCTAATCTTTGTTGGAATCGGCCTTATTGCAAGCTTTCTAATGGGCAATGCCCGATTAGTAGTAAAAAATAAAATGCACGAATCTGCTAACGGATCTAAATAAAATAGGACTGCCCCCAATAGGTTAGAGATTGTCTAACATCTGGGGGCAGTTCAATTTCAGGCGTGTAGAAGTGATTATTTTATTGCAAGCCCTTCAACGCCTTAGCGGCAATATCGGTACGGTTATGCATGCCGTCGAAATGGATAACACTAACCGCTTCGTACGCACGGTTGCGGGCTTCCGCAATGTCGCGGCCGCGGCCAACGACGCCAAGCACGCGTCCGCCGTTCGTTACGATGCTGCCGTCTTTGTCGGCAGTACCAGCATGGAATACGAGCGCGCCTTGCGCCGCTGCTGCATCAAGACCCGTAATGACGCGGCCCTTCGGATAGGCGGCCGGGTAGCCTTCGGAAGCGACGATGACGCAAACAGCCGCTTCATCGCTCCATACGATATCAAGCTGATCGAGTCTGCCATTAATCGAAGCAAGAACGATATCGACCAGTTCTGTTTCCAGACGCGGGAGAACAACCTGCGTCTCTGGATCGCCCATACGAGCGTTGAATTCGATCGTTTTCGGACCGTCCTTCGTAATCATCAATCCGGCAAACAGCACGCCGCGGAACGGGCGGCCTTCGCTAACCATCGCTTTCGCTGTAGGGATGATAATGTTCTCGATCGACTCTTCGACAATCGATTGCGGAATGTGCGGCAACGGCGTGTAAGTGCCCATGCCGCCCGTATTCGGCCCTTTATCGTTATCGAAAACCGGCTTATGGTCTTGCGCCGGCACCATCGCGCGTACCGTCTCGCCGTCGACGAATGCCAGAATGGACATTTCTTGTCCTTCCAAGAATTCTTCAATTACGATTTGGTTTCCGGCTTCGCCAAACACTTTATCGACCATCGCTTCGCGCAGCGCGCGCTCTGCTTCTTCCATCGAATAAGCAACCGTTACGCCTTTGCCTGCAGCAAGGCCGTCGGCTTTAATAACGATCGGCACTTCTTGCTGGCGCAAGTAAGCCGAAGCCGACTCGTAATCGGTAAATGTTTCGTATTTTGCCGTCGGAATATTGTATTTCTTCAGCAGGTTTTTCATAAAAATTTTGCTGCCTTCAATTTCTGCAGCCGCCTTGCTCGGACCGTAAACCGGAATGTTATGCGCTTCGAACGCATCGACAATGCCTTCCGCAAGTGGATCGTCGGGACCGATAAATACGAGATCGATCGCCGCGTCTTTCGCGAACTGAACAAGCTCGTCGAACTTGTTTACCGCAATTGGCACGCACTCCGCCAATTGAGCGATACCGGCGTTGCCCGGCGCACAAAAAATTTCTTTTACCTTCTCGCTCTTCTTAAGCGCCCAAACGATCGCATGCTCGCGCCCGCCGCCGCCAACAACTAAAATTCTCATTTGTGCTGCCTCCCCCCGCTTGTTCTGTTTCTATTAATGTTTGAAATGGCGTACGCCAGTGAATACCATTGCAATGTTGTTCGCATTTGCTGCTGCGATCGACTCCGCGTCCTTCACGGAGCCGCCGGTTTGAATGATCGCTGTAATGCCGTGCTTAGCTGCAAGCTCAACCGTGTCACCCATCGGGAAAAAGGCATCAGATGCCAGTACGCCGCCTGCTGCTTGCTCGCCCGCTTGCTCAATCGCAATACGCGCGGAGCCGACGCGGTTCATTTGGCCGGCGCCAACGCCGATCGTCATGTCGTTCTTCACGAGCACGATTGCGTTCGATTTCACATGCTTCACGACTTTCCAGCCGAACAGCATTTGTTTCAGCTCTTCTTCTGTCGGCTTGCGGTCTGTAACGAATTGCAGATCCGCTTCCGTCAGGCTGCGCACATCGCTCTCTTGTACGAGCATGCCGCCGTCCACCGTCGTAACGAGCCATTCCGGCTGGCGATCCGCAGCTGCAACGGACAGTTCGCCAAGCTTGAGCAGACGAATGTTTTTCTTTTTCGTCAGAATGTCCAGCGCTTCTTGCGTGAAGTCCGGAGCAATGATGATTTCAAGGAAGATTTGGCTCAGAAGCTCAGCCGTTTCAGCGCCGATCGTACGGTTAGCCGCCACGATGCCGCCAAAGATCGAAGTCGGATCGGCTGCGTATGCTTTCTGATACGCTTCATGGATATTTACGCCGATGCCTACGCCGCAAGGGTTCATATGCTTAATAGCAACGACAGCCGGCTCGTCAAATTCTTTGACAATCGCGAGCGCCGCATTTGCGTCATTAATGTTGTTGTAAGACAGTTCTTTGCCGTGCAGCTGTTCAGCCGTCGTAATGTTGCCTGCTGCCGCCAGCGGTTTTTTGTAGAATGCCGCTTTTTGATGCGGATTTTCGCCATAACGGAGATCCTGCACCTTCTCGTACGTAACCGTGTAGCTTTCTGGAAGCGTCTCGCCTACTTGCTTCGAAAGGTAGTCCGCGATCAACGAATCGTATTGAGCCGTGTGGCGGAACACTTTAGCCGTCAGACGTTTGCGGGTTTCGAAGGAGGTATCGCCGTTTGCTTTCACTTCTTCGATAACGGCCGGATAGTCCGCAGCGTCAACGACAACTGTCACGAATTTATGGTTTTTAGCTGCCGAGCGAAGCATTGTAGGACCGCCGATATCGATGTTTTCGATTGCGTCCGCGTATTCTACGTTTGGCTTGGAAATCGTTTCTTTGAACGGGTACAGGTTCACGACAACGAGGTCGATGTAGTCCAGCTCCAGCTCTTTCATTACTTTCTGATGCTCTTCGTCGTCGCGGACGGCGAGCAAGCCGCTGTGTACTGCAGGATGGAGCGTTTTTACGCGGCCGTCGAGAATTTCAGGGAAGCCCGTTACGTCGGAAATGCCGATAACCGGAATGCCTTCCTTCTCAAGCAGGTTGAACGTACCGCCTGTCGAAATGATTTGCACGCCTTGGCTGGCGAGCTCACGAGAAAATTCCACAATGCCTGTCTTATCCGAAACACTAATTAACGCTCTGCGAATAGCCACGCGATAAATCCTCCTTAATTTCACACTCTGAATTTATAATTAATGTCCTGTTTGGACTCAAAAGTGACTTTCATGGTGGTCTAAGGTACATATGTACCTTAGACGGCAAAAACAGTTACTCTGCCGGCACTCCAAAGTACATTTGTACCTTAAAACGACCAATTGGCGCATAAGTTACTCCGTTTGCTGCGATCTAAGGTACATTTGCACCTTATAACACCTATATAACTACTCTGCCGAAGCTCTAAGGTACATTTGCACCTTAAACCCGCCACTAGGCGCCTGGGCTACTTTACCAGCGAAGCGGCTACTGACGTACCGTCACCTTACGTCCGTCTATTGCAACTCGTCCTTGTGCTATAAGCTGCGTTACTCGCGGCAGCAGCTGTTGCTCGGCTGCATGGATGCGTTCGGCAAGCGTCTCTTCCGTGTCGCCATCCTGCACCTCTACAATGCTCTGCGCGATAATTGGCCCGCTGTCCAAGCCGCCGTCTACGTAGTGAACGGTTACCCCTGTTACCTTCACTCCATAGCCTAAAGCTTGGCCGATCCCGTTTACGCCGGGAAAGGCCGGCAGCAGCGACGGATGAATATTGATCATTCGGCCATAATAAGGCTCGACCAACTCCGCTGTCAGAATACGCATATATCCTGCGAGCACGATCAACTCAACGCCTCGTTTCTCCAGCTCCGCGCGTATCTCTCTCTCGTACGCTTCACGGGACGGATAGTCCTTCGGCTTGAATACGAATGTCTCAACACCCGCCCTCTGCGCCCGTTCAATTACAGGCGCCGACGGCCGATCACAAACAAGAAGCTCGATGGTCGCATCGAGCCTTCCTTGCTGCACCGCATCGGCCAGAGCTTGGAAATTTGTTCCTTGCCCCGACGCGAATACAGCTAACCGCAATGCTCCCATTACACTTCCGCTCCCGTGAACGTAACGATTTTGCTTCCTTCCGTTACAGTTCCGATGCGGTAAGCTTGCTCGCCCAACTCAGCGGCAATGCGAAGCGCTTCTTCCGCCTGCTCAGCAGGCACAACTGCGATCAGCCCGATGCCCATATTGAAAGTTGTAAACATATCGCGGTTTGTGATCGAGCCTTTTTCCTGCATCAGCTGGAAAATCGGCAGAATCGGCCACGAGCCGTATTCGATATCTACGTTTACGCCTTCTGGCAGCACGCGCGGGATGTTCTCGATAAAGCCGCCACCCGTAATATGCGCCATGCCTTTAACATTTACTTTCTCAATCAGCTTCAGCGCCGATTTCACATAAATCTTCGTAGGCTCGATCAGCACGTCGCCGAGTACCGCGTCGTTAAGCTCAGGCAGACGCTGGTCAAGCGAGTAGCCGCACTCTTCAAGAAGCAGGCGGCGAACGAGCGAGAAGCCGTTGCTGTGAATGCCGCTGGAAGCGAAGCCGATTACGGCGTCGCCGGCTGCAATCGTAGTGCCGTCGATAATTTTCTTCTTGTCGACTACGCCGACTGTAAAGCCTGCGATATCGTATTCGTCGCCTTGGTACATGCCAGGCATTTCTGCGGTTTCGCCGCCGATCAATGCGCAGCCCGATTGCACGCAGCCGTCAGCAATGCCTTTAACAACCGCTTCGATTTTCTCAGGAACGACTTTGCCGCATGCCAGATAGTCAAGGAAGAACAACGGTTCAGCGCCCTGTACGATAATGTCGTTTACGCACATCGCAACTGCGTCGATGCCGATCGTATCATGCTTGTCCATTGCAAAAGCCAGCTTCAGCTTTGTGCCTACGCCGTCCGTTCCAGATACGAGAACCGGCTCCTCGTATTTATCCTTGTTCAAGCCGAACAGTCCGCCAAAGCCGCCAAGATCGGTCAGCACTTCAGGACGGAAAGTCTTCTTCACGTGCTTTTTCATCCGCTCAACCGCTTCATTGCCCGCAGCAATGTCGACGCCGGCTTGTTTATACGCTTCTGACACTCCTAGTCATCCCCTTTAATATCGTTGTTCAATTATAACTTAGTTTCCCTCAGCAGCTGCAGCTCTTATCCGATTCTTCGTTCACCGGAGTCGGATAATCGTTATCGAAGCAAGCGAGGCACATGCCGCGGTTATACGCGCCATCGTTGCCGCCGACCGAATCGATAAAGCCTTCATTGCTCAAAAAGGTTAACGAGTCCGCGTTGATCATATCGCGAATTTCCTCAACGGTACGCGAGGAAGCGATCAATTCCTTGCGGTCCGGCGTATCGATACCGTAGTAGCAAGGATTTTTGAAAGGCGGCGACGTAATCCGGACGTGAACTTCCGTTGCGCCTGCTTCGCGAAGCATATTTACGATACGGCGCGACGTTGTGCCGCGAACGATCGAATCGTCGATCATGACAACGCGTTTGCCTTCAACGACTTTGCGAACGGCGGAAAGCTTCATTTTCACGCCTTGCTCGCGCAGCTCTTGGGAAGGCTGAATGAACGTGCGTCCCGTATATTTATTTTTGATAAGGCCAAGCTCGTAAGGAATACCCGTTTGCTCCGCATAACCGATTGCCGCCGAAATACTGGAATCCGGCACGCCGGTTACGATATCCGCATCGACGAACGATTCCATCGCCAGCTGCTTGCCCATCCGTTTACGGGCAGAGTGGATGTTGATCGTATTAATGTCGCTGTCCGGCCGGGCAAAATAAATATATTCCATCGCGCAAGTTGCTCTGCGCTCGACTTCGGCATAGCGATCTTCACGCATGCCGTTCTCGTCAAAGTACAGCAGCTCGCCTGGCTGTACATCGCGAAGATATTCCGCACCGATCGATTCGAAGGCGCAAGATTCTGACGAGAACACGTAGCCGTCGCCCATTTTGCCCATTACAAGCGGACGAAGTCCGTTCGGATCAGAAGCAACGAGCAGTTTGTCGTTCGTCATAATGAGGAATGCGAAACCGCCAATAATGCGCTGCAGCGCTTCTTTAGCCGCTGTTTCGAAATCTTTCGGCGAACGGGCGATCAAGTGAGCGATAACTTCCGTATCGCTGGATGTTTGGAAAATCGAGCCTTGGCTCTCCAGCTCCTTGCGGATTTCCGGAGCGTTAACGATGTTGCCGTTGGTCGCAACAGCAAGATCGCCGTCCCGATAGCGGAAAATTAGCGGCTGCGCATTCGCCAGCTTGCTCTCTCCCGCCGTCGAATAACGGACGTGGCCGATCGAACGGTCGCCTTTGAGCGACGAAATCCGCTCTTTATCGAACACTTCCTTTACTAGACCCATGCCGCGGTGATAAGCAAAGCTGTTGCCGTCTTCCGTATCAACCGTACAGATTCCCGCGCTCTCTTCGCCGCGATGCTGCAGTGCATGAAGGCCGTAGTAGGAAAGCGAAGAAGCGTTCGGGACGTTAAACACCCCGAACACCCCGCACTCTTCACGCAATTTATCAAAAATATCGTCGCGTCCGATACCTTCGTTATAATGGTTTCCCGTCCACAGCTTAAGCTGTTTTATTTCATCAGACATGGAATCGCATCCTTCCAGACCTTCTCCAGTTGTTGTACCGGCGCATTGATGCCGGATTTGCCGTTAATGTTAATGGTCAGGCTGTTGCCTTTAACTGTACCGATCGCCGCGTTTACCAGACCTTGCTCGCTCAGGAGCGCTTGCAGCGCTGCCGCTTGCTCCGGTTTCGCGGAGAGCAGGATGCGCGATTGCGATTCGCTGAACAAAGCATGATCAGCGCGAAGCTCAGTTGCAACGTTTACGTCTGCGCCAACGCCGCCGCTGATGCACGATTCAGCAAGAGCAACTGCGAGGCCGCCTTCAGACAAGTCGTGAGCCGAAGCGACAAGACCTTTCTGAATCGCGCCAAGCACCGTGTTCAACAATGTTTTCTCCGTCGCCAGATCAATAACCGGAGGACGGCCTTTCGCTTCGCCGTTCAGTACGTATTGCAGCTCGCTGCCGCCGAATTCTGCGCGAGTCTCGCCTACGAGAATGATAACGTCGCCTTCTTTTTTGAAGCCTTGCGTCGTAATGTGATCCGTGTCATGCACCAGGCCTACCATACCGATTACCGGAGTCGGGTAGATTGCGCCTTTCGCATTCTCGTTGTACAAGCTGACGTTGCCGCCGATAACCGGCGTATCCAGCACGCGGCAAGCTTCAGACATGCCGTCCGCCGATTTTTCCAGCTGCCAGAACACTTCCGGCTTCTCCGGGCTGCCGAAGTTCAGGTTGTCCGTAATCGCAAGCGGCTCTGCGCCGGAGCAAACGATGTTGCGCGCTGCTTCCGCTACTGCGATTTTGCCGCCCATTTCCGGATCAAGGAATACGTAACGGCCGTTACAGTCCGTTGTCATCGCCAGACCTTTGCGCGTGCCGTCAATCGTAACGACCGCTGCGTCGGAGCCCGGTTGAACCGCTGTCGATGTGCGTACCATGTAATCGTATTGGTTGTAAACCCACTCTTTGCTTGCTACCGTCGGGGAAGCGAGCACTTTTTCGAGCGCGCCTGTCAGATCGGTGATTTCTGCGAAATCAGCTGTATCAACCGATGCGCTTTCGCCGAAGTATGCAGGCTCTTTCGATGGTTTTTCGTAAACCGGGCACTCGTCAACGAGCGCTTTAACCGGCATATCTGCTACTTCCTCGCCTTTATGGAACAGGCGGAGACGTCCGTCATCCGTTACTTTGCCGACTTTGGCGCAAATAATGCCCCAACGGTCGAAAATTTCTTTCGCTTGCGCTTCATGCTGCGGTTCAACAACGAACAGCATACGCTCTTGCGATTCGGAAAGCATCATTTCATATGGCGTCATGTTCGTTTCGCGCTGCGGAACTTCGTCCAGGTACAGCTCAAGGCCGTTGCCTGCTTTCGACGCCATCTCGGCGCTGGAGCAAGTGAGGCCTGCTGCGCCCATATCTTGAATGCCAAGCACGATGCCGGAATCGATCAGCTCAAGCGTCGCTTCCATAACGAGCTTCTCCATGAACGGATCGCCGACTTGTACAGCCGTACGCTTCTCTTCGGATTCTTCGGAGAGCTCAACGGAAGCGAACGTTGCGCCGTGGATGCCGTCGCGGCCAGTTGCAGGACCTACATAGAATACAGGGTTGCCTACGCCTTTTGCGACACCGCGCTGGATTTTATCATGATCGATAAGGCCCACGCACATCGCGTTAACGAGCGGGTTGCCTTCATAGCTTTCGTCGAACATCACTTCGCCCGCAACCGTCGGGATACCGATACAGTTGCCATAGCCGGCGATGCCGCTAACGACGTTCTCAAACAAATATTTAACGCGGTCATTTTCCAGACGGCCAAAACGCAAGCTGTTCAGCAAAGCCACAGGACGCGCGCCCATCGAGAAAATGTCGCGGATAATGCCGCCTACGCCCGTTGCTGCGCCTTGGTAAGGCTCAACCGCGGATGGATGGTTATGCGATTCGATTTTGAATACGACCGCTTGGTTGTCGCCGATATCGACGATGCCCGCACCTTCGCCCGGTCCCATCAGAACGCGAGGACCAGTGACCGGGAATTTTTTCAGAATCGGCTTGGAGTTTTTGTAAGAGCAATGCTCCGACCACATAACGCTAAATACGCCGATTTCCGTATAGTTAGGTTTGCGGCCGAGGAAGCCGCAAATGAGCTCATATTCATAATCCGTTACGCCGAATTGCGTATAAATGCGTTGATCCGCAATTTGTTCCGCTGTAGGCTCCTTAGCCGTTAACTGCTGCGCCATGCTGTTCCCTCCATGCATTCAAAATCGATGTAAACATCCGTTTGCCGTCTTCCGAACCGAACAATTGATCCATCGCGCGCTCCGGATGCGGCATCATGCCGACTACATTGCCGCGCTCGTTGCTTACGCCGGCAATGTTGCTGACCGAGCCGTTCGGGTTCGTGTCGCCTGCATAGCGGAATACGATTTGGTTATTTGCTTCAAGCTTAGCCAATGTCGCGTCATCGCAGAAGTAGTTGCCTTCGCCGTGCGCGATTGGAATGCTGATAATTTCGCCTTGCGAATATTGGTTTGTAAATGCCGTGCCGTTGTTCACGACTTCAAGCGGCGATTGGTGGCAGCGGAATTTCAGACCCGTGTTGCGGATCAGGGCGCCTGGGAGCAAACCTGCTTCCGTCAAGATTTGGAATCCGTTGCAAATGCCTAGTACGAATTTGCCTTCTTCGGCTGCTTTTTTCACTTCGTTCATAACAGGGGCAAAACGGGCAATCGCGCCGCAGCGCAAGTAGTCGCCGTACGAGAAGCCGCCTGGCACGAGAATAGCGTCAAAGCTGCTCAAGTCCGTTGTTGTATGCCATACGTATTCAACTTGCTCGCCGATCGCTTCAACCGCTTTGTAGCAGTCGATGTCGCAGTTGGAGCCTGGAAATACAAGAACTGCAAACTTCATCGTTTAACCCTCCAGTTCAAAGCGGTAATCTTCTACAACCGTGTTCGCGAGCAGTTTCTCGCACATAGTTTTCACTTGCTCTTCCGCTGCCGCGCGGTCGTTCGTGTCGAGCTGAAGCTCCAAATATTTGCCGATGCGCACTTTGCCGACTTCCGAGAAGCCCATCGTGTGCAGCGCGCCTTGAACGGCTGTTCCTTGCGGATCCAATACATTTTCTTTAATGGTAACGTAGACGATTGCTTTCATGGGTTGCCTCCTAAAAATGGGTTTTTTTCCGGTCATGTATTTCACAGAGGGCATGCCGCTCATACGATGCGGGTGTCCGTCTTCACCGCGTTGAAACCTGAAAAATTCAGATGACATTGGAATCGCGGAAATTTTTCAGGTTTCAAAAGCGGACGCCTGTCGGCTCTCAGACTGGACACCCGCATCTGCTTCGCTGATGCATTCTGTGAAAAACCTTCCCGGGCGAGTCGTTGAACAGTTGGGCCGGCACGCGCTTTGCTTGTGCCGGGCATTTTATTACTCTATAATGATCCGCCGGTCAAACGGCGGTAGATGTCGAGATAGCGATCGGTCGTCTCTTGGACGACGGACTGCGGAAGCGGCGCAGGCTTGCTGTCGCGGTCCCAATCGGAACCGAGCAAGTAGGTGCGAACCGGCTCTTTATCCATGCTGTCGATCTCGATGTCAAACGCATAGTTGCCTTCGGCCCAGAAACGGGAAGCGTCCGGCGTGAAAATTTCGTCGATCAGGATAACTTTGCCGTCGACCAATCCGAACTCGAATTTGCAGTCGGCGAGGATGATGCCGCGTTCCGCGCAGTAAGCATGAGCGAATTCGTAGAGCTTGATGCTGCGGTCGCGAAGCTCTTCCGCAAGCTCGGCGCCGATCAGCTCTTGCATCCGCTCAAACGGGATGTCCTCGTCATGTCCAACATCGTTTTTCGCTGCCGGTGTAAAAATCGGCTGCGGGAAGCGTTCGTTCTTTCGCAATCCGGCCGGAAGCTCAATGCCATTAATCGCTTGCGTTTGCTGGTATTGTCTCCAACCTCCGCCCGTGATATAGCCGCGGACGACGCATTCGATGTCGATTCTTTCCGCTTTGCGAGTAACCATAATACGGTTCTTAAGCAGCTCCGGTTCCGTGATGATGTCGCCGAGCTTCTCAACGTCGGTGTGGATGACATGGTTTGGCTGAATGTCCGCTGTTTGCTCGAACCAGAAGGCCGACAAGCGGTTAAGCACATTCCCTTTATCCGGCACCGCCGGATCCAGCACATAGTCGAAAGCAGAAATGCGGTCGGTAACGACGATCAGGTAATGCTCGCCGAGATCGTACAGCTCGCGAACCTTTCCTTTGTAAAGCAGCGGCGCTTTTACATACTCCGCAGCGGTAGACAATGCTTGCTTTGACGCGGTCATTCTCCTCGAATCCCCCTTAGTTCAATCCAAGACGTGTGAAAATGGTATCGACATGCTTCAAGTGCCATGCCGGGTTGAACGCATCGTCGATTTCTTCTGCGGACAGCAGGCTCGTAATTTCCGTTGTCTCGCCGATGATGTCGCGGAATTGACGCTGTTCTTCCCAAGCTTGCATCGCACGCGGTTGGACCGTGTCGTATGCTTGCTCGCGGCTGAGGCCTTTGTCGATCAGCTTCGTCATCACGCGGCCGGAGAACGGTACGCCGAACGTGCGCTGCATGTTCCGCTTCATGTTTTCCGGGAATACCGTCAAGTTGTTGATAATGTTGCCCAGACGGTTCAGCATGTAGTTCAACAGCATTGTCGCATCCGGCAAAATGACGCGTTCAGCGGACGAGTGGCTGATGTCGCGCTCATGCCACAGCGGAACGTTCTCGTAAGCTGTCAGCATGTGGCCGCGGATAACGCGGGACAGGCCGGACATATTCTCGCAGCCGATCGGGTTGCGTTTGTGCGGCATTGCGGACGATCCCTTTTGACCCTTCGCAAACGGCTCTTCCACTTCGCGGAACTCCGATTTTTGCAGAGCGCGAATTTCCGTTGCAAATTTATCAAGGGAGGTTGCTACGAGAGCCAGCGTCGCCATATATTCAGCGTGACGGTCGCGCTGCAGCGTTTGCGTCGAGATCGGTGCCGGCGTAATGCCGAGCTTTTTGCAGACGAACTCTTCTACAAACGGATCGATGTTTGCATAAGTGCCGACAGCGCCGGAAATTTTACCGAACTGCACGCCATTTGCCGCATGCTCGAAACGCTCCAGGTTGCGTTTCATTTCTTCGTACCAGAGCGCCATTTTCAAACCGAACGTTGTCGGCTCGGCATGAACGCCGTGCGTACGGCCCATCATCGGCGTATCTTTATATTGAATCGCTTTTTCGCGCAGAATCGCGATGAAGCGCTCGATGTCTTTTTTCAAAATCGCATTCGCTTGCAGAAGCAAGTAGCCGGTAGCTGTGTCGACAACGTCAGTCGAAGTCAGGCCGTAATGCACCCATTTGCGTTCAGGGCCAACTGTTTCCGATACAGCGCGCGTAAACGCGATAACGTCATGGCGGGTTTCTTGCTCAATTTCGTAAATGCGGTCGATGTTGAAGCTTGCGCCTTTACGCAATGCCTCTACGTCTTCTTTCGGGATAACGCCTAGCTCCACCCAAGCTTCGCAAGAACACAATTCAACTTCAAGCCATGCTTGAAACTTGTTCTGTTCGGTCCAAATTGCTCTCATTTCCGGTCTGCTGTAACGCTCTAACATGTACGGGTCACACCTTCCAAATTGTAGTCTCTTCTATCCATTGCAGCGCGTCATCAACGTTGCTTGCCAATACGTTCACATGGCCCATCTTCCGTTTATGCACTGCGTCTTTCTTGCCATATAAATGAAGCTTCGGAGCCACGTTCAGCCGCTCTGCCGCCTCGTCCTTGTGCTGAACTCTCGCAAGCAGCGGCTCGACATGCTGTCCGAGCACATTAACCATAACGACCGGCGTCAGCAGCGACGTATCGCCCAGCGGCAGGTTGCAAACCGCGCGGACATGCTGCTCAAACTGCGATGTGCGGCAAGCCTCCATCGTGTAGTGGCCGCTGTTATGCGGGCGCGGCGCCAGCTCGTTGACGAACAGCTCGCCGTCTGCCGTCAGGAACAATTCAACGGCAATCAAGCCGACAACGCCAAGCCCTTCCGCAATTCGCATCGCCAATCGCTCAGCCTCGCGCTGCACATCCTCGGCAATGCGGGCAGGTACAATCGACAGATGCAAAATGTTGTCGATATGAATATTTTCCGCTGCGGGGAACGCTTTTATTTCCCCTTTAGCACTTCTCGCAGCAATAACCGACAGTTCCTTATCGAACTTAATGAACTGCTCCAGTACGAGCTCCGCGCCGCTGCGGCTTAATGTCTCGTACGCTTCCTCGATTTCCTCGAAGCTGCGAATGACCCATTGGCCTTTGCCGTCGTAGCCGCCTGTCGCCGTCTTCAGCACGCTTGGCAGACCGAAGCGCTCAGCAGCCGCTCTTAATTCCTCTGCGCTGCGAATTTCGCTGTACGGCGCAACGCGTACGCCTGCCGCCTCGATCGCTCTCTTCTCCCGAAGGCGATGCTGTGTCGTATAGAGCAGCTCGCTGCCTTGCGGCACATACGATTCCGACATGAGCATCGCCGCCACGCCGGCGTCGACATTCTCAAATTCGTACGTAATGACATCCGACCGTTTTGCAAGCTCTCTTGCCGCATCGCGGTCATCATAAGCAGCAACGATCTGCTCGGACACTTGGCCGCAAGGGCCGTCCGGCGTCGGATCCAGCGCGACGAAGCGATAACCCATCGCGCTGCCCGCCAGCGCCATCATTCGGCCAAGCTGGCCGCCGCCAAGAATGCCGATTGTGCTGCCGGGCGCAATCACGCGGCCTTCGCCGTTCAATTGCTTGTCCGCTTCAGCCGTCATAGCGTCTCACTGCTTTCCAGCACTTCCTTCTGAATCCGGGCGCGGCGAGCTTCAACTCGCGCTTGCAGCTCAGGATCGAAAGCGCCAAGCATTTGTGCGGCAAGAAGTCCAGCGTTTGTGCCTCCGGCATTGCCGATTGCAACTGTCGCAACAGGGATGCCGCCTGGCATTTGCACGATCGACAAGAGCGAATCAAGGCCATTCAAGTTCGACGACTTAACAGGCACTCCGATAACCGGAAGCAGCGTTTTTGCCGCTACCATGCCTGGAAGATGCGCAGCGCCGCCCGCTCCTGCAATAATAACCTTCAAGCCGCGTTCCGCAGCGCTTTCCGCATACTCGAACATGAGATCCGGCGTGCGGTGAGCCGAAACGACTTTTTTCTCATACGGAATTTGCAATTCCTCAAGCACATCGCAAGCCAATTTCATGGTGTCCCAATCCGACTTGCTTCCCATAATGACGCCGACCTTTGCAGACATGCGCAACCTTCTTTCATCTATAATATGCAACCTCGCCAATCGGCCCGATCCAGAAAAAAAGTCCGGCAGCTCCGCAACGATATACGTTAACGGTTGCTTGGCCGGACCCGAGCGCACTGGCAACAACTGGCTTTACTCCGCTAATGCGCTAACGTAAAGACAGCATAAGGCTGCCCCGGTTAAGGGCAACCTGTACAATTGTTCCAGCATGCTCGTAGTCCGAAAATACGGTTTTCGGGTAGAAACTTTCGGGCCGATTCCCGAGGATATACGAGTATTCGACTATTTGGCGGAACCGTCCGCCTTTGAACTATTCTAGTTTATCCAATCCACCCATAGCTGTCAATGAAATCTGAATTAAATACGAACATTAAATTGACACCATTTAAAAAAAGTTCGCTTTTGCCACTTTTCACATTTTCCTCCCCATGGTTGAGTCGAATGCCTATAAGCGCTCCCCCATTTCTGTCATACATTAATCAGGAGAAATACCTAAATCCAAACGATTGGAGGAGGATATATCCGCATGACTTTCCCCGAGGACAGTCAGTATTTCCCCGTGCTCCTGAACGGCACGCCGCTGACGGACCCTGATCGAGACGAATCGCCGGACGAGGTTGATATCGTCGGCAGCACGCAATTTCCCGCCGCTTATTATGCGTACGACGGAACAAACGTATATTTCAGACTGCGGTTAAACAGCGATCCGGCATTCAAAACCGGCTTTAGCAATTTCTCTTGGGGGGGTATTGTTCGATACGAATAATTCCCCTTCTGTCCTGGAATACGAATTAACGGTCAACGGATTAAACAATACGCTCGAGCTTGTACGGACGCAAACGCTTCTAAACGCCAATGGCACAGTTGCGAACGGCACCGGAAACAGCAGCAATCGCGGCGCCGTACTGTTCAGTGCTCCAATTATCAACTTTGGCATCGCCCGCTCGAAATTGGCGGCAGGCTCCAGTTTTGGCGGAGATCCTAATTATTTTCTCGACTATTTGATACCTGTGTCCGTATTATTCCCTATTCTCGGCATTAACGCGAATTCGTCGCTTCGTTTTTTGTTTTTCTCCTCCGCCAATAACAATAATTACAATAAAGATTTCACCTCGCTAAGCGATTCAATGACAATAGCAAGCGCCGACGTGCGGGCCAAACTCGCCGTAACGCAGACAGCCGTCAGTACTCCGGCTATCGTTCAAGTGGGTCAAACCGCTTCTTTTCAAGGCACGATTACGGTTACGAATACCGGTAAAAGTTCGGCTTCGACTATTTTCGCGGTAACCAGCTTCGCTTTCGACAAATTGGCTTCTTTTACGGTAACGAATAAGACCGCTGGCATGACCTCCTTCACCTCTCTGACGCAAACGCTCACTTGGAATATCGGAAATTTGGCAGCCGGTGCAAGCGTCACGATAACTTATATCGCAACCGGCTTGTTTAACACGGCAGGACAGCGAACGCTTGATTCGAAAAACGCGACCGGCGTCGATCTGTTCACCGGAGCTGCGATTGCATCCAACAATAGCAGCGCTGCCTTTGCGGTCTTTGCTGTCGGAAGAGCAAACGGCACGGTAATAGACGGCGCATCCGGCTTGCCGTTAACGGGAGTGAACGTCGCCGCGCTGACGCTTCCCGGTCTCGCCAATGCAGGCAGCGCAGTAACGGATATCGCTGGCATTTACTCGACCGATCCGCTGCCTGCAGGTTCATTCCGCCTGCAATTCAGCTATACAAACTACAGTCCTTTTACTTCCGATATTACGATCGCTGCAAATGAGGTCACGACGACGAACGTTTTGCTGCAGCCTATTCCTGCAACGGTACAAGGCGTCGTATCGGCCGTTTCCGGCGGAGCGCCAATTGCTGGTGCAGCGGTCAATCTTACGAACTGGCTCGGCGTTCATATTGCGCAAGCAACGGCAGACGCAGCTGGCGCTTATTCAATCGCAGGCATCGTTCCGGGCTATTACCGCATCGCTTTCACTGCGCCAAACTTTCAACTTAGCGAATCGCCGCTCACTCTGACGCCTGCAGAAAACCGCAATCTAAACGCAGCCCTGCAATCCAATCCCGGCTCGGCAGCCGGCGTCGTAACTTCGGCATCCGGCACTCCGATAGCAGGCGCTTTTGTCGAAGCGCTCGATAATCGCAACAACGTTTTGTGTACGACGACAACAGCAGCGGACGGCAGTTATCGATTCGATACGTTGGCGCCAGCAGACAATGACCGGCTTCGTGTCTCCGAAGCCAACTTTGTGACGAACGTCATTGGCTTCCGCGTAATCGCCGGCCAAACGACAACCGTCAATGCCGTTCTTTCGCCGCTTGCGGGCAGTATTGGCGGCGTCATAACCGATGCGGGCACAGGCACAGCCATTGCGGGAGCCAGTATCCGCGTATTCAACTCTGAAGGGGTTACGCTCCAGACAGGCAGCAGTGCTCCGGACGGTTCATACGTCATCCCATCGCTAGGTCCTGGCAGTTACAGTGTCGTATTCGCTGCGGAAGGCTATGCCGGCAAAACGGTCGGCGCCATCGTCAACTCCGGCGCGCAATCACCGGTCTCTGTCTCGCTCGAACTGCTTGCTGGCGCGATTAGCGGCACAGTCACTTTAATAGACAGTACTCCGATTGAGGATGTCGTCATCCGCGTATTTTCCAATAACATCATTATTGGCCGCGTTGCGACGGCTGCGAACGGATCGTTCCTGATCGGCAATATCGCGCCAGGCAACTATGTTGTTTCCGCCCGTCCCGACGGCTTTGGAGGCGAGACGCTAGGCGCCGCAGTCAACCCGGGCGAGACGACCGAGCTCAATTTCCGGCTCGTGCCGAGTCCGGGATCGGTAACTGGATTGATTACCGACGAGAACGGCAGCCCGCTGGCTGGCGCAGTCATTTCCGTTCAAAACAATGTCGATGGCGGGCCTGTTATATTAACCCGCATCATTTCTGAAAGCGACGGCATTTACCGGATATCCAACCTGGCTTCCGGCAGCTATATATTGAATGTCCTGCTCGCCAACTATCAAAATCAATTTTCTGCGATTCGAGTGCTGTCCAATCAGACGGCTACCGCAAACTTTACAATGCTCCCTTCTCCCGGCGCTATTTCGGGTACGGTTGTGGATACATCGGGTGCGGCCATCTTTGGCGCCGGCATTGAAATCCGCGTGACGAATGCAAACGGCATTACGGTAAGCTCGCTATTCACCGATCCGAACGGCCGTTTTCTTGCCGAGCATTTAAAGCCGGGTATTTATACAGTCGTCGCGGGAGCCGCCAATTTCCAGCAAGCGACTGCTACGTGCAGCGTTCTGCCTGACGGCGTCGCAGCCATCGGACTCGTCATGTCTCCCGATCCCGGCGCAATTCAAGGCATCGTAATCGATGCCGTTACCGGTTCAGGGCTGTTTGGGTCTATCGTAAACGTGAACGACCAAGTCGGATTTTTGGCCGGCTCTGTTATAACTGACGATAACGGCTTCTTCCGCATTTCCGGTCTTGCGCCCGGCAGCTATACGCTTGTGGCAACGGAGAATAACTATCAAAGCGAGACGTTTGGCGCGATCGTGCTAACCAACGCAGATACGCCTGTCAATTTCGCTCTGAAGCCCAATCCCGCTGCCATTACAGGTCAGCTGCAGCCCGCTCCAGCGAGCAGCGTCGTCCAGCTCTTCAATACAAACAATGTCCAGATCGCTACAGTTGCAGCGTTTCCGGACGGCAGCTTCACGTTCAACAATGTTCAAGAAGGCAACTATTATGTAACAGCGACTGCTGCCGGCTTCACCTCGGCCATAGTTGGCGCTAACGCGCTTCCGGGCCAAACGACGTCGGTCATTGTTCCGTTGCAAGTGAATCCCGGTACCATATCCGGCACGGTAACCGACACGAACGGCAATCCGATTCCGGCCGCCTCGGTCAAAGTGCTGAACGGCAATGAATCGGTTCGCGGAATCGGCCAAGTGCAGGCCGATGGAACTTATACCATTGGCAATCTCCCTGCCGGCGTGCTGAACGTCATTGCGTCCGCACCTTTGTTCAGCAGCGAAACGACAGGCATAACTGTAAATCCGGGGCAGTCTGTCACAGGAATAAACTTCCAGCTGCAAGCCGATCCGGGAACGGTCAATGGACAAATAACGGATGCGGTTACCGGGCAGCCGATTCCCGGAGCTGATGTTGAGCTTCGTCAATTAACGGCTAACGGCCTCGGTGTAGCTTCCGGTTCAGCAACGGCTTTCGGCAACTATCAATTCAACGGCATCAATCCGGGCGTATATACGGTAATCGCCAGAGCATCGGGTTATTCCATCAACTCTGCAGGCGCTACCGTCCGCAGCGGCCAGAGCACCGTTGCGAGCATTCTGTTAAACCCGTTGTCCGGCGAATTGAGCGGGCTCATAACGGATACAGCGGGCAACCCAATCTCCGGAGAAAATACGGAGTTCAAACTGTACACGAAAGAAGGCTTGCTGCTAGAAACGGCTTTTGCAAGCCAGCAAGGAACAGTGAGGCTGATTGAACTGCCTCCGAACGAGTACGTTGTCAACGTTTCATCGCCGGGCTTTACTTCAGCTTCAGTCGGCGCATTCATCAGACCAGGCTTGACCACAAGCATTACGGTCGTTTTAAGCAAGCAAACAAGCTTCGCAACCGGCCGTGTTGTCAATGCGGCGACAGGCGCGCCGTTAAGCGGCGCACTCATTAACATATACGATTTATCCAGCCTTATTTTTGAAACCGCCTATACGGATCAAGACGGCAGATACACGATAAACGGGCTGCCTCCGGGCGCCTTTACCTTATCGGCCGTAGCTGACGGCTTCGGATCAGCCACGGCCGCCATTCTTACTTTAGCGGGAACAACCTCAACAGCGGATTTCGCTCTGACGCCTTCTCCCGGCTCGGTTACAGGCTTCGTTAGCGATATAACCGATGGAGCCTCGCTGCAAGGAGCGCTTATTCGCATATTCGACGCAGCAAGCAGCGCGATAGTTGGAACTGTTCTGTCTGGTGTCGGCGGGGCGTACCGGTTTGACGGTCTTGCCCCTGGCAGCTATATCGCAACTGTCGACGTTGCCGGATATGCTCCCGAATTCGGAGGATTTGATATTACAGCAAGTGTGACGACTCGGTTCAGTTATGCATTAACGAGACTGCCGGGCATGCTGAGCGGGAAGATCACCCGGGCGCTGGACAATTCTAATATTACAGGCTGCAGAGTTCAGCTCCATCAATTCAACAGCTTCGGGCCGGTCATCACTTCCCAGCTTAGCGATTCGAACGGAGACTATGATTTTGGCGATGTTGCGCCAACCAACTATATTGTTGCGGCGTCCATTGAGGGATTCGTCTCCAACCAGACCTCTGCGCTTGTCCTATCTGGCGAGTCTACACGGGCAAATATTATGCTGCTTCAAAATCAAACCGTAATAGAAGGGCCTGTGACGGACGGTTCGTCCGGCGCTCCCGTTACGAACGCTCCTGTTGTCGTCGTGGACGATGTCGGAGTCATTGGCGGCAGCGGCGTAACGAACCCTCAAGGGCAATATTCGGTGCCAAGCACGCCTGGCGGCGAGCAGACAGTTATCGTCAGCAAGCCAGGCAAACGAACGACGACTGCCGATGTTCTTCAGCTTCCGGGTCAGCAGCAAGTCGTTCCAATCATTGTGCAAAATCAGACGGGCGCCACAGCGGGCGTCGTCACGGATCGGTTCAACGGAACGCCGGTACCGGGCGCAATTGTGAGCGTCCTTCAGCCGACTACCGGAATTATTCTGAGTACAGTCATTACAAATGGTGTCGGAAAATATGTCTTGGGCGGCTTGATCCCAGGCCAGACATATACGATTACGGCAACCTCACCAAGCTACGGTTCGGCTTCAATCGCCGCTGTTGGAAATACGCAGGGCAATACCATCGCATTGCCGGTCGAGTTCGGAACGCTGCAAGGAACGATAACCGATACTTCGGGAAGGCCGCTTCGCAAAGCGCTAGCTGAGATTACAACGGCAAAACGTATCGTCATCCGGCAAACCGTCAGCAATGCTGCCGGCTTTTACGCTTTTACAAATGTCTCGGCAGGGACCGTTTATGCGCGCTTTTCCTTCCCAGGCAAACAAACGGTCATTCTTCAGCCGATTATCTTTAACAGCCAGACGACTATTCTTAATGTCATGCTTGAAGACGAGGATGACGAATAATTTTATTTTCAGTTAAATAATTTGCGCTCGCCGAATAGAGTAAATACAAGGATGACAAGTAGGGGGGATCGGCGGGTGCAAATTCATACGGTGCAAAGAGGGGATTCCATCTGGCAGTTGGCCAGAAGGTTTGGAGTGAGCGCGGAAGCAGTCACGCAAGCTAACGGACTGGTTGATCCGAATAAGCTTGTAGTCGGTCAAGCGCTCATCATTCCAAGCAGCGTAAGCGTCCATACCGTAGTTCCCGGAGACACGCTTTGGTCGATCGCACAGCGATACGGGACAACGCTGCAAGAACTGGCGCGCATTAATTACATACGCAATCCGGCTGTCATTCGGCCTGGGCAGCAAATTCATATCCCCCAGCCGAACAGGCCGGTTATCGAGGTTAACGCCTATACCGAAAAATTCGGAGCTCGAGGCGTTGCCCTGACGAACGAAATTGCTCCGTATTTAACTTATCTAAGTCCATTCAGCTATCGCGTCCAAACGGACGGCTCGTTAACCGCCTTGGACGACACCGAAGTCATTCAAGCGGCATACAACCATCGGGCGGCACCAATGATGGTTATAACTAACTTTGAAGACGGCACCTTCAGCACCGAAATCGCCCATTCCATATTAACGGACAGCGCCGCCCAAAACCGGGCGCTTGCCAACATTAAGGACACGATGAAGCTAAAAGGCTACATGGCGCTAAATGTAGACTTTGAATATGTGGCGCCGGACGAGCGCGAGCTCTACAATCGTTTTTTGCAGCGGCTCGTTGACGAGCTTCATCCGTCCGGCTATCAAGTATCGTCCTGCCTTGCGCCGAAGCTGTCCGCCGATCAACAAGGGACCTTGTACGAAGCGCATGATTACGCGGCGCATGGGCGGATTGTCGATTTCGTTATTTTGATGACGTATGAGTGGGGATGGTCCGGCGGGCCGCCGCTGGCTGTTGCTCCGTTGAATGAAGTCGTGAAGGTGCTCCATTATGCGCTGTCGGTCATTCCGGCCCGCAAGATCGTTATGGGGATGCCGCTATACGGCTATGATTGGACGCTGCCCTATGTAAAAGGCAACAAGTGGGCGCCGTCGATCAGCCCTCAGGAAGCGGTCGAGCGCGCCGCCAAGTACGGCGCCGAGATCCATTACGACAGCCAGGCGCAATCGCCATACTATCATTACTACGATGAACGCGGCCGCGAGCATGTTGTCTGGTACGAGGACGCCCGCAGCGTGCAGGCAAAGTTCAACATCGTCAAGCTCTACCAGCTCCGCGGGGTCAGCTATTGGGTGCTCGGCGTGCCGTTCCCGCAAAACTGGTATGTATTGAAGGAAAACTTTCGGATTAAGAAGCTGTTGTAGGTTGCCCACTATATCATCTAACGTACATTTGTACCTTAGACGATCTAACTGGTGCAGCTGCGGCGGGGTTTAAGGTACATTTGTACATTAGATTACTGTTTGGCTGGCCTTTTGAGCGTTATTTGGCACCATAACGATTTTGGTGTCTGTTAAAGTATTGGAACAAACAAAAAAAAGGCCAAATGGCCTTTTTTTTGTTGGAACTGACCCCATAACGTGAGACAAATCAAAACACCTTTAAGAGAATCCATAAACATCGTAAGATGTGGAGGACAACTTTGGAGGTGTTTTTGCGTTGGCAACAAGAGTGAGCTATCCGTTAGAAGTTAAGATGAAAGCAGTTGAATTGCGGCTGAAGGGTGTATCTGTGAGGGAGGTTATGGATCAACTCAACATCCGTAATAAGTCACAAGTGGAAACCTGGATGCGCTGGTATCGTAACGGTGAGTTGCATCGTCTTGAGCAGCCCGTTGGTAAACAATACAGCTACGGTAAAGGACCTGAGTATATATCTGAGGTTGAGAAATTACAGGCAGAGAACCGTTTCCTTAAACAACAGATCGATGTTCTAAAAAAGTACAAAGAGATGGAGAGGAGTTGTCGCCAGAAGTCGTCATCCCATGGATCGAATCTATTCGAGGAGAGTTAAGTATTCAGGATGCCTGTGCATTATTGGGGCTCCCACGTTCCACGTATTATCGCTGGAAAGCTACCTACGAAGCATCAAACATTGATCATATAACCGAGACTATACGGCAACTCTGCATCGAGCACAAATACCGATATGGATACCGGAAAGTCACTGCCTTACTTCGCGTTGATCAAGTCATTAACCATAAGCGTGTGCAACGCATTATGCAGCGTGAGGGATTACAGTGTCGCGTACGAGTGAAGAAACGCAAACCAACAGGGCAACCCTCTCTATACGGTATTACATGGCGTATAGCGTTTTATTAGTAGAATAATGGGTTCACTCCGTACTGGGTAGCCCCCATTAAGAAAGCTTGAAAGGCATGAAGTCAATTTGATTACTTATAAACAGGAATGGCTCCTTTATTCATTAAAAGGTTGAATAGACTCTGTCACCGATTATTTGAAGTCGCCGTTCAATGTCCCAAAATCCAAATTCGTTGTTAATTAATAGGTTAACTCCGTCCCAGTAAAATACAACTGAATCATTTAATAAAAATAATGCCTTACTTACACCTTTAAGAATACCAAGTGCTATTTCTAAGATTTCTGAACCTGCTTGTACTAAATCACTGTTTTTATCCAAACGGAATCCTATTGATTGAATATACGGGTACTCTTCCCTTAATAGTTCTGATTCCCACCCGAAAGGCATATCTGAAGTATCTGTAATTGAGATTGTAAAATCCGGGGTTTCAATTTTTCTACCCTTCGGAATATCTGCGATGCTTCCAGCAGAAATATCATATTTCTGAAGTAATGATTTAAAGTTCGTTTCAAACGTTACCTCTTGCTGAAGCAACAAAGAATAATGTAATGACATATATACCTCCTACTTAAGAATTAAATTAAATACTGAATCGTCTTTCGTAATAACAATTACCTCTTTCAATCCATCCATAGGGTAGTCAGAAAACTGTTTTTTCAAGTCTTCGATATTGCCTGACCAATCCTTCAAGTTTAATACAATCCTATCGGTCTGTCCTGCATCGACCTTACCCACTTTAATATTAGACCAAATACTTCTAACAGATGTATTTTTACTTGGAGCATAACAATCAAATATTTTGCCCTCGATTAAGTAATCAGGTTTTTTATTTGTAGTCGGCATGACAGGGTTTTGAGTAATGTCGTAACCACGTTTTGCTAAAATCTCAGCTGATTCGTTTTCCCTTTCAAGTGAACGTATTGTCTCTGCATCGTTTTTTGGGTTTATCTTTGTTTTCGTTCCTGCTGGTACAGCATAGGGGGATGGAGTCTTGCTTGGCTTGGTTATATCAAAATCCCCCTTCCCCTTAACAACCCGATCCTGCAACTCCCCCCGCTTTACCGGAGCATTCAAAAGCGCATCCTCCACGCCTTTCATCAGCTTAGGAAGCTTCGAAGCGATCTTCACAGCCGCTCCGACTCCCAGCGTGACTGCTGCGGCTACCACTTGGACTGCTTTCGCCAGGTTCTTCCCAAACTCCTGCGCTTCCTCGTAACTTACATTGCCTTCCCATCCTTTTTTATAATTCTTCTTGATGTACTCGAACGGCTCGACAAACTCTTTCCGCACCTGATCCTTCAAGCTCCCGAACAGATCCTTTATCGTAATTTCGCCCGTCCAAATTCCTTTCGCAAGTTTTCCGTCCAGAACGAGCCGTTTAACGGACTCAGCAGTCACCTACCCCACCAAAAATAAACCTTGAAAGGCTCAATGCCTATCAAGGTTTACCATAGTGATACTTATTCCTTACTAACTGTGATTGATTTACATAGCACCTCAACAGTAATTGGGGGAGCAATAACCTTACAGTTTAATAAACCTCTCCCGTCTTGAACAAAATCTGAAATTTCAATATCTTGGATAAAATAAGGTATTTGTGACAGTTGCATCTCCTTAAGCGGTTTTTCTCTATCTTCTACACTAGTAGAAAAAAGTACTCTTGAACATCCTGAAAATAATATTTCGACGTTTCCATCTGAATCTTCAAAAACTAAAATAACGTCATCTACAAAATTTGTTGTATCTAATTTTAAGACACGTGCATCCCAATAATGAAGACTCTCCAACTTCTCTTGAATCTGTTGTGCTTTCAACAATCTCTACCTCATTTCTTGATTGGGATATGGGCATCCGGGCTTTTCCTATCAACGATGTTTAAATTTATATCCAAAGAATTTCCATTCTCATCGTAGAGATGGACATGGTCATATTTAGTAACCTTATCCGGTGGGTCAATTCTCATACGAATATTTCCATTTGCATCTTTTACATGGACGAAACCGTTATTTTCAGTATACTTCCAATCTGCAGGTAAACTATCAAGAATCTCTTTTTTAGTCATGTTGGGGATGTTAGTTGAATTAATCTGACCTGCAAAATTACCCTTCCCCCCAACAACCCGATCCTGCAACTCCCCCCGCTTCACCGGAGCATTCAGAAGCGCATCCTCCACGCCTTTCATCAGCTTAGGAAGCTTCGAAGCGATCTTCACAGCCGCTCCGACTCCCAGCGTGACTGCTGCGGCTACCACTTGGATTGCTTTCGCTAGGTTCTTCCCGAACTCCTGCGACTCCTCGTAACTTACATTGCCTTCCCATACTTTTTTATAATTCTTCTTGATGTACTCGAACGGCTCGACAAACTCTTTCCGCACCTGATCCTTCAAACTGCCGAACAGATCCTTTATCGTAATTTCGCCCGTCCAAATTCCTTTTGTCAAATTCTTAAGCTCCGGCAAGGTTTCTTTCCAGAACGTGCCGCTTAACGGACTCAGCATACCCGTCGTATGCAGCAACTCCATCCCGTCATTTGCCAGCTGCGTCACGATCCCGTCTCCGACTCCGAAGTACTTCACGGCCTTCCTTGTCTCTTCTATCCGCGTCTTCACTGCGTTTTCCCGGCCCAACCCAACGTCGCTGACCGCAAAGTTGATCAGATCCTTCGTCATATATCCATTGCGGCCCAAATACGAGTCCTGCTTCTCCCATATCGCCGCCCGCGCATCGCTCTTCAATAGCTCCTGATAAGCATATACCGCAACATAAGTCTCTTTATTATACTGCCCGCTCACCGCTCCCTCATATATTTTCATATCCTTCAGCGCTTTCTGCAACGCACTGATTTCTTTGCTTGTGAAGTTATCGTTTGCTTGCTGAATCGCAAACTCCATCGCCATATTCAAGTTTTCTGCTTCCGAGCGGTTCAGCCACTGCACCTGATTCAGATCCGGCACCAGCTCGTAAATCTTCAGCGTCGCTCCTTCCGATTGCCGCGACATCCCGTAGCCCCAGTACGCCTGCGCCTTCGCGCGATTACCCGATTGAATCGCCTCTAAAATCCCGTCGCGATCCTCCAGCACCTTCCTATTCGCCGCATCCATCGCAAACGTCGGCAGCTTGAGGTCCGACGGAATCTTCGAATTCACCTGATGCAGCACGCTGCCGATGCTCGCTCGCGCCTTCTCCTCCGCTTCCGCATACGCTGCCGTATCGGCTAGTCCTCGCGCTTTGTTATGCCATTGCCCCGCTTTTGCAATATAAAGCTGTTCCAACGTCTGATTCAGCTTCGTCCCGTCCGCCAGACGAGGGATCTCAAACGATATATTCAGCGACGTCATATGTGCCCGCGTCAAGCTATCAGCCTGATTCAACCGACTCTTCCACGCTTCGCGCTTGCCCGCCAGCTCCTGCTCCTGTGCGCTATGTCCCTTTCCGGTCCACTCCAGCAGGTTCAACTCGATCCCGTCCCTGTACAAGCGATCAAACGCCGTGTCGAGCGAGGCCCCAAGTGTCGAATACTTATTCGCCGCCGCGCTTTGCAGCGCCTTCTCCGCCTGCTCTATTTGCGTGGTGGACAAGTTTGCAGCCGCTTGCCAATAATCTCGCTTAGCGCTCAGAATCGTTAAATTGACCCGGTCCAGTTCGCGAATTTCCGCACTGTTCAAATCCGCCAGCAGATTGTTGCGGACTGCCGTTTTCGCCTTCGCTAATCGCCCGCCTTCGTCGCTGCGCAGCGCAAGCAGATTATCCCATTCTTTCTCTTTAATATATACCATCAGTTGATTGACGTCGTTCTGCGCTACCGCGTTCGAACGGCGAATCGTCACATCGCTGCCAGACTCTTCGCTCAGTTGTTGCATCGTCCGGATATAATGAATAGCTGTATCTGAATCGCCCGCCTTAATCGCCTGATTCATTTTTTCACGATACCGCAAAAACAAATCGTTGTCCGCGTCGGTTTGGCTTGACTTCAGCAGGCCTTCCATCGTTTTGTTCGCCGCAACCAGCTTCGACCACTCTTCTTCTCGAGCTTTCGCAACCGCCGAATTATACTGATCTTCAGCCGACCAGTACGCATTTCGCAGCTGCACCAGCTGCTCGTTTACATCATCCAGCTTTGTCCTTTTAAAAATCTCACCCAGTCCGCTGCCGTTCAGCTGTTTATAGCTGTTCTTCAGCTTCCCGTTGATCCAGGCCATCCCGTTGCTCGGCTGACTAAGCTCCTTTTTGCTCAGCTTCGCATACGCCTCCCACTTGACCTGCGTCTGATAAATCGCCTCGTTCGCTACCTTGTCAAGCTCGTAGCTTCGCGATGAGATTTCCTCAACCATCAAGCTCGAAAAAGCCCCCAGCGACTTTCGATACGCATGCTCTTGCCTTTCGATTTCACTCGCGCCCTTACTGTCATCCGCTGCTTGCTCCCGCCAGTACTGTTTACGAAGGCTGATCAAATGCAAGTTGGCTTGGTCCATCTCATAAGTACGCGTCACACTCAAGCTCGCGCCTTTCGCCGTTGCCCGCTTCATCGCATCCTTGCTGGCGCTCGTGTCGCGCAGGTTCAACAAATCGGTGTAATATTGCTGTTTCGCCTGCAAAAACTGACGGTTTTCCCGATCCAGTGTCTGCAACGCTTCGGTCTGATCGTTAACGTATGCCTTCCCACGCAACTTGTTGGCCTCGTTTTGCGCCTTCAACACACCGTTCTGATCGAGATTTAGCGTCGCTTCCCACCAGCGTTTTTTCGCCTCATACAGCAGTTTCTCATTCTGGAGCTTATCTTTCAGCAACAAACCGTATTTCGCGTCAACCTCTCGGGAACGGTCCGTCTCCATTGCTCCGGCGGCGCGAAGCCGCTCGCCCTCTGCGCTGAACTTGTCCATTAGTTCGGCATTGTCGGCAAGCCGCGCCTTCCACCACTGCTCCTTGACGGAGGTCAGATCATCGTTCAGCTTCTTTTGCTTCGCTTGCGTCAGTTGGTCCTGCAGCGCCTTCAGCTTTTTCGCATATTCCGTATCGAGCCGCGCCGTCTCAACTGTATCGGTCGCGCCGCCCTTGCGCAGGATTTCACCGCGCTCCTCTGCTTCCGCCATGGCCTTCTTGTCCCCAGCCAGCCGCGCTTCCCACCAACTGCGCTTCGCATCCAGCAGCAGCTGGTTTTTATGATCCTGGTCAATCTTCTTCGCTGCTTCCGTCTCAACGGCCCCTTGCGCACGCAGCTGCTCGCCTTGCTGCGCCGCCTTGTCCATGCCCGCCTGGTCGCCCCGCTCAAAAGCGTCCCACCAGTCCGATTTTGCCTGCGACAGCTTCTCGTTTTTTTGCGCCTCGAGCTTCGCATTGTTCTGGCGGTCGAGCTGCTTCGCCTCTATGGTCTCGATCGCGCCCATTTCCCGCAGCTGCTCGCCTTGCTGTGCCGCCGCGTCCATCCCCGCCTGGTCACCTGCAAACTTGGCGCTCCACCAGGCGCTTTTCGCATTTTCCAGCGCTTTGTTCAAATCCTGCTGGTTTGGTCCTGTATAGCTGGCAGAAGATGCTGCCGCTTCAGACGGCTTCGACAACGATTTCGAAGGGGTTGCAGACGTGCTGCCAGATGACGGCTTGGCGAATGTCCCTAAGCTCGTTGTGCTTGTTATCGGAGCACTGGAGCTCGACGAGGACGTCAAGGAAGTCGTATTTTTAATCGCCGAGGCCGTTGGTCTAGCTACTGAATTCACAATATCGTAAAACAATCCATTCCCTCCCCATGAATTTTGGAAATTAATGATAGTAAAAATTATATCATTTTTCCAAATATTTTCATTGAGAGATTTCCACTAACCATGTCATTCAATGTCGAAAAGAGTGTTTTATAGAAGAATTTGCTCTTCTTCTGTACTGTCCTGCCAATGACAGGCCTTTCCTTTCCCCGTCACTGCAGGTGGCAAAAGCAAAAAAACCTCCGTCATTGGCGGTTCCAAATTCACCGACAATAACGGAGGCTTTTTTCGCCTAACTATTTGTATGTCTTCACCGATAGCGCAGCTGCTTTTACTCCCCTTGGCTCGCAAGCTGAGCGCTGGCCGTTTCGCCTTTAGCCGCCTCTTCCGGCGCTTTGTTCGTTGTGCGAAGCGGGATTTCTTTAATGAAGAACGTCAGTATGACAGCAACGACGAGGATCAATGCGCCTGTCAAGAATACCGTCGACAACGAGGAACTTAAAGCGTCGCGCAGCATCTCGATCACTTTAGCGAAGATCGGCTGAATGTCGGCCGGCAAGCTTTCCATCGTGCTTTTCAGAGCCGGCTGGTCGGTCAGCATTTGCGGATTCGCGAACTTTGCGAATTTCTCTTGAATGGCCGGATCAAGCTTCGACAAGTCGGCGCCGTGTCCGGTCTTCGCCAGATCGGTCAAGTTATGCTTCAAGCTGGAAGCAAGAACGGTACCCATTACCGCGATACCGATTGTGCCGCCAAGGTTACGGAACAATTGCATCGTTGCAGTTGCCGCGCCAAGCTCCTTGTGCGGAACGGCGTTCTGGATCGTCAGCGAGAATACCGGCATGCCCAGACCAAGTCCGAAGCCGAAAATAATCATTGCCAGAACAGCCATCCAAATGCTGTTCATAAATACCATGATTAGCATACCCGCAAACATGATCGGCATACCAATCAGCGCAAAACGTTTATACTTGCCTGTTTTGCTGATCATCGAACCGCTGATTGCGCTCGTAATAACCATACCGATCGACATCGGCATCGTTACATAACCGGCATGCGTCGGCGAAACCTCAAGCACGCCCTGCACGAAGAACGACAGGTAGATGAGCGCGCCCATCATGCCGAAGTTCATAATAAAACCAATAACGTTAGAAAGCGTTACGATACCGTTCTTAAACATATAGAGCGGAAGCACGGGGCTTTTTGCATATTTTTCTACAAGCAGAAAAATGACAAGCGATACGATGGTGATGCCGAACAATCCAAGAATTTCGAACGAGCCCCATTCATATTTCGAGCCTGCCCATGTAAAGGCAAGCAGCAATGGCACGATCGTCGTTGTCAGGAACAGCGAGCCGAGGTAGTCGATCGACTCTCCTTTTTTGCGCTCGGTTTTCGGGAACAGCCACATGATCATGACGAAGGCGATAACGCCAAGCGGCAGGAAGATCCAGAACACCCAGTGCCATTCCATATGGTCGATAATGTAACCGCCAAGCGTTGGTCCAATGACACTCGAGAAGCCGAATACAGCAGTCATTAAGCCGGTCCATTTGCCCCGTTCACGCGGAGGGAACAAGTCGCCTACAGCCGTGAATGCGGTAGCCATAATAATACCCGCGCCTACGCCTTGAATACCGCGGTACGTAATAAACTGATAAACGTCGTTCGCTAACCCGGAAAGAAAAGCGCCGATAACGAACAATAAAATACCGCCTAATAAGAACGGCTTCCTCCCGTATATATCGGAAAGCTTGCCGACAAGGACAGTTGCAATGGTGGAGGTCAGCATGTAAATAGTGATCGTCCACGTATAAAGCTCCATCCCGTCCAAAATCGCAATGATGCGCGGCATCGCCGTACTTACAATCGTCTGGTTAATTGCAGCAAAAAACATCGCAACCATTATGGCAATCATAATGGAGAGCTTACGTTTGCTTGATAAGTGTTCCATAGTTGTCTCTTCTCCTTACATTAGTACTTTGAGCAAGCTCCGCTCAAAGTCACTCTTTTTATAATTAAATTATTTCTCTAAATGGACAAGCAACTGGGCAAAAATACGTTTCAGATGCTGGATATCCTCATCCGGCAGCCGATTGAACATCGCCGAAATCGATTCGCTTTGCGATTCGAGCAGCTCTTCGATCATGGTTTTGCCTTGCGGCGAAATTTCTACATAGACCACTCTGCGGTCGTCCGTAGCCCGCTCTCGCGTAACGTAGCCTTCATCGATCAGTTTGTCTACAACGCCCGTTATCGCGCCAGATGTGAGACCCATCAATTCGGCTAATTCCGAAACTTTAAGCTTCTCCTCATTGTGCAGCCGAAACATCAGCTTAAACTGCGTATAGGACAAGTTATGCGGCATTCGTTTCTTCCACTCTTGATTAATCGAACGAAGCAGGCAGCGAAACTGTCCGGAAAAAGTGACCAGCTCGGCGCTTCTGTCCATTATCATCCCTCCTTGCTTCAGCAATAAACCGTCCCTTGATTGTTTTACGTTCCCCACAAATAGTTTAGAACTAAAACAATTAACAGCAAAGTATTTACTACTATATATCTATTTATTAAAGCAGTCAAATGACAAAAAAAGCCTTTCGCAGGGCTGCAGCCGCATCTTGCCAGCTTTTTCCCTTACAAAAGGCTTTTCTCTCGTTTAAGCTCGATATCGCGAATAAATTATCCTTCCAGCCATACCGTTTTCTCGGCTGCAGGCGTACGCTTCCCTTCAGGCGGCGTCATATCCGGGTAACCGAGATAAATAAGGCCGACAAGCTGCTCCTCTGCGTCGAGGCCAAATGTATCCTTCATTAAAGGATGATACATCGGGTCGCCGGAGCGCCAGATCGCGCCAAGTCCATTGGCATGCGCGGCCAGCAGCAAGTTCTGAACCGCTGCATGCGCGGCGGCAACTTCCTCGACCAGCGTGGCCCGCGGGTCATCGGACGGCGAGCACACAGCTGCAATAACGACCGGACTGCGGTACGCTTTCGCGCGTTCCTTCTCCAGACGTTCTTCCAGTGCGGCGCCGATGCCCGTATCGAGCGAGGCCATCGCAACGCGAGCGTACCCTTCGCCGAGCTTTGCCCGGCCGTCGCCGGTCATGACGATAAACTTCCAAGGCTGCGTATTATGGTGGCTTGGCGCCCAGGTCGCCGCTTCAATTATTTTCTCGATCAGATTGCGATCGACCGGATCTTTTTTCAAACGGCCAATCGATCTTCTTGTACGGATTGCTTCCTCGATATTCATCTGAACAAAGTCACTCCCTTATTGAAATAGAAGCATAATAGTAATCAATTAAACCAGCCGGCGTATTCGCCGTAGCCTTCTTTCTCTAGATCGGCCCGCGGAATAAAACGAAGCGATGCGGAGTTGATGCAATATCGCAAGCCGTGAGGACCAGGCCCGTCATTGAACACATGGCCTAAGTGCGAATCGCCCTCTTTGCTCCTCACTTCTGTCCGCACCATGAAGTGGCTCGTATCCGTCAGCTCTTTAATCGCCGTATCTTTCAACGGCTTCGTGAAGCTCGGCCAGCCGCAGCCGGAATCGTACTTCTCGCGGGAGCTGAACAAAGGCTCGCCGGATACGATGTCGACGTACAGCCCCTCTTCTTTGTGGTCCCAGAACTCGCCTGTAAAGGCCCGTTCCGTCGCGCTGTTCTGCGTCACTTCGTATTGCAGCGGGGTCAGGCGCGCTCGAAGCTCTTCCTCGTTTTTGCGAACCGTCCAGTTTTGCTCGATGAACGCATCGCGGCCCGAGCCTTTGCGGTACATTTTGTACCTCAGCTTATTCGTATGGTGGTAGCCTTGATGATAGTCCTCTGCCGGATAAAACGGTTTGGCCGGTTCGATCGCCGTCACAATCGGCTTGTCAAAACGCCCGCTCGCTTGCAGTTCCGCCTTGGAAGCTTCCGCCTCCTGCCGCTGCTCTTCCGAGTAATAGAAAATGACCGGCCGGTACGAGTGGCCGCGATCATGGAATTGCCCGCCGGCATCGGTCGGGTCGGTTTGTCTCCAATAGACGTCGAGAAGCTTTTTATACGAAAAAACAGTCGGATCGAACGTAATATGAACAACCTCAACATGGCCAGTCGTGTCCGAGCAGACTTCCTCATAGGTTGGATTTTCGGTATGACCTCCGCTGTAGCCCGATATGACGGAAACGATGCCCGGCGTCTCTTCGAAAGGCTGAACCATACACCAGAAGCAGCCTCCCGCAAACATTGCTTGTTCCAATTGTTGACTCATCCTTTTGCCCTCCTAAAAAGTTTCGCGGCAGCAAAACTTGCTATAAATTGAATTAATCAAGCTATGGAGCAGAGGAACCGCGAAGAGAAAGATTGAGCTGGAGGAGCGATAGCGTTCGCCTTTGTTTTCGGATTTCAACAGCGCACAGTCTTAAACATTCAAGAAATCTGAAAACAACAGCGACCGGAAGCCAATCTTTCTCGCAGTGGTGACGAACAGTCTCCATTCCAATAATTAGTTCAACTTATATCGTTTTGCTAAACAAAACTTGCTTTTCTTCTTATTATAACGCATCTCACAAATCCCACAAACTAGATGGGAGACCTGAGCCCGAATGTTTGTTACAATGTAGTGACACCCGCAACAATCGCCATCATTCGACCGTTTATTGATTGAGCTTGCGATTCAACTAAATCATGCAGTTCGTTCCCTTCTTCTTTGCCGCAAAACAACTGAAGAGGTGAACGCATATGTCTACTCACGCCCCATTAGAGACGTCGGGCGCTCCGCTGTACGAGAGATCGACGCGCTCGAAAAGGAACAAACGGTATTTCTTCTTATTTGCCATGGTCTGGCTGATGCTCATCATGATCGGCATTGCCGGAGCCAAGCTTTACAGCGATCATATTCAGCGGCAAGTTGCCGCTGACCTCGAACAACAGACTGCGGAACAAATCGCCGCTATGCAGAAGCAGTACGACGAGCGTCTGGCCAAACTGGAGACAAGCTATAAAGAGGAGCTGTCCAGCTTGGAAGGAAAGGTCGACGCGCTGAATGAGCTGCTTACTTTTACCAAAGATAATGCAGACGTCAAAACCGATAATAGCAATAAGCTGTATAGCCAATTAAATGAAGTGAAGAAGAAGCTGAACGAACTGCAAAAAAGTTTGGATGTGCTGAAATGAACAGCGTCCGTTATTTGAACCGGACGTTGCTGCTTGCTTGCACGCCGTTTCTAGGCATGCTGCTGTGGCTGCTGTTTGCTAACATCTCCGTTGTCATGGGAGAAGATGCCTTTCCGAAATATGATGCAGCGGCAATAGAAGATGCTGCTGCGGTGAAGCCCGCCGCTAAAGCGACGGAGGGATTAAGCAGCGCGCAAAAAACGGCTGCGCAGACAAGCAAGTCGATTAAAAAGCAAATCAAGCTCTACAATCAAACAAACGCCGAAATGAAGCAAATCGTCACGAAAGCGAAAGCTCAGGCACAACGCCCGTTCGAGATTTACGACCGAATCATTACGTCAAAGCTTGGTTCGCCGTCAGGAACGGTCAACACGGACAATTTACGGGCGCAGCTTTTCTACATAAAAGCTGATCACTTTAACGCTTATGCGTTAAAGCTTAAGCTGAAATCAAGCGACGCTATGCAAATGGCCCTTGGCAACGGCAAGTACGGCGGAGCGGAGACCACGCTCGCCGCCGTTAAACGGACCGGCGCTTTCGCGGGTGTGAATGCTGGCGGCTTTGCCGACGGCGGGGGAAAGCGTTATCCGCTTAGCACAACGATCGTTGGCGGAAAGTATGTCGGCGGCTTCGAACCGACGTATAACGATTTGTTTTTTGTTGGTCTGAATGAGAGCAATAAGCTGGTCGGAGGGAAGTTTACGAGCCGGCAGCAGCTCGACAGCAAGAACGTCAAGTTTGGCGCATCCTTTGTGCCGGTGTTAGTGAAGAACGGAGCGGCTGCAGCCATTCCGTCGAAGTGGCAGACCAGCCCTGCACGGGCACCGCGCACCGTCATCGCCAATTACAAGGACGACCAGCTGCTCGTTCTCGTCGTCGACGGCCGCAACGAGGGCGGCAGCTCTGGGGCAACGCTGGCCGAGATGCAGCTGCTGCTTCGCCGTTACGGCGCAGTTGACGGCTATAATCTGGATGGCGGCGGTTCCTCGTCGCTCGTATGGAACGGGCGCGTCATCAACAAGCCTTCCGACGGACAGCTTCGAAAGCTGCCCACGAACTTTTTGTTTTTTAAATAATTAGGCTTTGTGAAAGAAGCTCAACGATGCTCCCCCTGATGGGAAATATCGTTGAGCTTTTTTCACGAGCTCCCTAACGGACTGCGGGTCCGATACGAAGCCGACTCGCCCGACTCCTGTGCATCCTAACGGACTCGACTCAAAGCGCCTTGCACGACGCATCTCAGCCCGCCGCTTTCCTATTCCATCAGCACACTATAAAACAGCAAAAAACCGGCACCCATAAGGTGCCGGCTAAATTGCCGCAAGCGACGTCGGTCCGCCCCCGCCTGCTCAAACTCAAATGACTACTCTGCGCCAAGGAAAATAAAGCGGGCAAGAATGAGCGCCGCAATAATCCACATAAGCCAGTGTACTTTGTACTTGCCTTTGCCTGTTGCATTAGCAACAGTAGCGAGCAGCACGTAAGTAACAACGCCGAACGAGATGCCGTTTGCAATGTTGTAAGTGAAAGGCATCAAAGCAAGCGTCAGGAACGAAGGAATCGCGTATACCATATCCGAGAAGTCGATTTCTTTAATCGACTGCATCATCAGCACGCCTACAATGATCAAAGCCGCATTTGTTGCCGATCCAGGCACAAGTGCGATGATCGGGGCAACAAAGATCGAGATCAAGAAGCAAATGCCCGTCGTTACTGACGTCAGACCTGTACGTCCGCCTTGCGCAACGCCTGCCGAGCTTTCAACAAACGCGGTAACTGTGCTTGTGCCAAGCACCGCGCCGCCGCTTACACCGATCGCATCGACGAACATTGCTTTGCCGACGCGCTTCTTGCCTTCTTCTTCGTTTTTCATCAAGCCTGCGCGGTTCGCAGTGCCGACGAGCGTTCCGAACGTATCGAACAGTTCAACGAACGTAAACGTCAGAATCACGGTAACAAGGCCGACTTCCATTACGCCTGCGAAGTCAAATGCCGCGAAATTCATCGTCGAGAAGTCAGGTACCCAAGTTTGACCCGACAACGTTTTGTTCACATCAACGTGGCCTGTAATCAGAGCGATTACCGTAGTACCGAGAATACCCCACAGTATAGCGCCCGGTACGCGAAGCACCATCAGAAGCGCAATAAGTACAATACCGATAATGGTCAAATATACGTTAGGGTCAGCCAGATGTCCCAGGTGAATAACCGTTTCCGCAGAAGCAAGATCCGTGTATTCGCCTGTTTTTACATCGCGGAAAGTCGTAGCCGCAATCGTCATCAGACCGCTGCCTTTCAGGCCAATGATCGCAATAAACAAGCCGATGCCGACGGTAATCGCATGCTTCAAGCTGTCCGGCACTGCCGTAATCATCATCTGACGAATTTGCGTCAGCGTCAGAATGATAAAAATAATACCGGAAATAAAGACGGCGGTAAGGCCCATTTCAATCGAAATCGGCTTGTCCGTTGCCGCCGATGAAATAACAACCGTCGCAAAGTACGCGTTAAGTCCCATGCCCGGCGCAAGCGCAACAGGGAAGTTTACAAACAAGCCCATTGCGATGGAGAAAATACCAGCCGATAAAGCCGTTGCCAAAAATACTGCAGTCCAGTCCAGACCTGCCGGCGTCAGCACGATCGGATTGACGGCCAAAATATAAGCCATCGTCATAAATGTCGTCAGACCGGCCATTATTTCCGTTCTGAAGTTAGAACCGTGTTCTTTGAGCTTAAAGAAACGTTCCATTATTGATCATAACCCCCTAAAAATGTGTGCAAGCATTACAAAGAGCCTAGGGAACGGGATATGCGGAATACGCATTCTCATCTCCTAGGCTCTTCAAAAAGCGGAAAAGTATACCGTCGGACCGTACGGACTTTTTCCTCGCCTTTCGTAGCCTGATCATTTACGGTGATCGAGTAGAGACTCTCAAGCCAATTCTTGAGATTATACGAAAAGAGTTATAAAATTTATTGTTGCCGTTTCTCATTCTAATAAGGCACTATCATTTTTGTCAATAGAATTTACGAACATTAACGGTATTAATTCCCTTGAACATTCGTAATTATCCTTTCATTGGAAATTACTTCCCATAAAATGCTCGAAAGCGGAAAAAGCCTCCCTTTTCGGCGCTTCCGCTTTCATCATGCAGCATTATTTTTTTTCGAAAAATGCGGGCAGGTAAGCCTGATTCGCCTGCAGCATCTCATCCAGCATCGGCTTCGCAACGGACACATCCGGCACTAGCGGATGATGGACCATCGCTTGCAGCGCAATGCCTCGGTCCCCGGAAACTGCGGCTTCAATCGTCAGCGATTCATACGTTTTTACGGCATGCATAAGGCCTTTAATTTGCTCGGGCACGCGCTGCGGAGGAATCGGAATCGGTCCCTGCGCCGTCACGACGCAATTGACTTCAATGCTCGCGTCCTCCGGCAAGAACGGCAAAATCCCGCCGTTACGCACATTAAGCGTTTGAATATCTCTTCGATCCGTATAAAGCGAATGCATCAAATTGACGGCCGCCTCGGAGTAGTATGCGCCCCCGCGCTTCTCCAGCTGCTTCGGCTTTTTGTTCAAATTGACGTCCTTGTACAGCTCAAAAAGCTCGGCCTCCACTCGGCTGACCACATCTGCGCGCGTCCCGTCCTTCTCCTGCGACGTCTTCATATCCGCGAGCATCGTATTCGTCATATAGAAATAACGGAGATAATAGGTCGGAATCGCGCCTAGCGACCGCAGAAAATCAGCATCCCAGTCTAGGGCCGTTACATTCGTCGCCGAATAGTCTTTACCGCCATTGATCATTTCCTGCAATTTGTCCTCGCCGTTCACATATGCGGCAGTTACCCAGTGCAAATGGTTGATGCCGACAAATTCAGGAAGCGTCTCCTGCTCGGTTACGCCGTATTGCCTTGCCAAAAACTTCTGAAAATTGATCGGCGAATTGCACAGCCCGACCGTTCTCACCTTGCTGTGCTTGAGCACCGCCTCGGTTACAATACCGGCAGGATTCGTAAAATTAAGCATCCAAGCGTTTGGAGCGAGCTCCTCGATATCTTTGCAAATGTCGAGAATGACCGGCACGGTGCGCAGCGCCTTCAACATGCCGCCCGGGCCTGTCGTTTCCTGGCCGATCACGCCGTAAGAGATTGGAATATGCTCGTCGCGGCGGCGCGCATCCAGCAAGCCTACACGCATTTGCGTCGTCACGAAATCGGCTCCCGCAATCGCTTCGCGACGGTTCAGCGTCAGCTTGACATCGATCGGCAAGCCCGCTTTTTCCACCATGCGTTTAGCCAGCTCGCCTACGATTTCCAGCTTGTGCCGGCCTTCCTCGATGTCGACAAGCCACAACTCGCGAACCGGCATTTCGTTATATTTATTAATAAAGCCTTCGACAATTTCTGGCGTGTAGGAGGAGCCCCCTCCGATAACCGCTATTTTCAACGCTTTCTTCTCCATCTGCAAGTTCCTCCCTAGTTATAAAATAATTTTCCGAAGCGTTGCATCAACGCTTGCATCGATCGTAATGCCGGCTTGATCCATCGCGCTCATAACAGCGCCTATTACCGGATCGACGGACAGCTTCACGACGCTTGCTCTCGGCGCAACCTCAGCTACCGCCGTTTTGATCGCGTCGACCATGTGCGGCGAGGCGCCTCGCGACATGACGCTTCCCGCCAACACGACATCAAACATTTCTTCTTGCATATGAAGCCGTTTGATCAGCGCATTTACCGCATTGCCATGCTCGCGTCCCGCATCTTCAAGAAGGCGAATCGCAACCTTGTCGCCTTGAGCCGCCGCCTCGAACATCGTTTTGGCAAGCTCGTAGGATGGCGTTTTGCCGTTATCCAGCATATCGTCGTACATCTGCTGCAGCGAGCTATAGCCAAGCTGCTTTGGCACAAGCTCCATCAGCAGGCTCGGCGCCTCGCGGCCTTCCCAGCTCCTGATCGACGTTCGGAACGCTTGAATGGCCAGATCGGTCCCAGAGCCTTGGCCGTCTCCGAACAAATAGCCGAAGCCGCCGTACTGAAGCTCCTCACCTGCGGCGTTTCGGGCTGCGGCATTAAAACCGGTCCCGCTTATAATGACTGCGCCATGCGCGCGCTTCGTGCCTGCCCGCATCCCGATCATCGTGTCGCAAGCAATCGCATATCGCTCAAAACTTAGCGAAGCAATCATCGGGCGCAAAATGTTGTAGTCAGGCTCGCGATCCGCTCCCGCCAACCCGAAGTAGGCAAACGCAATGTCCTCCTTCGACGCACTGGCCAATTGAAGCGCTTCGGAGCATGCGTTGTCGATATTCGTCTTCGCTTCGGCAAAGGCTGTCTGATGATTGCCGTTGCCGCCGTATCCGCGTCCGAGCACGCGTCCAGTCTCATCCGTCAGCAATGCGTGTGTCTTGCTGCCTCCGGCATCTATTCCGAGAAAAAGAATGGGGACCACCTCATATTGTTCAAATTCACTCCATTGTTCATAGCTCTATTCTAAATAAAAAAACATCGTTCCTCTAATGATAAAGAACGATGTTCTAATACTATCTTACTGTCTTCTTTTTGATGCGCGAAGCTCGGTAGGCAGCTTTCCAACATGCTGTTTAAACAGCCTATTGAAGTTGGACAAGTTGCGAAAACCGCATTCGGACGCAATTTCAATCATTTTCTGATCGGTAGTTTCAATCAAGTCTACCGCATGAGAGAGCCGAAGCTGGATCAAATAGTCCATCGGCGACGTGCCGACCGTTTGTACGAATAACGCGCTGAATCGGGATGGGCTTAAATGCGCAATCTCGGCCAGCTCGCGCAGCGTCCACGGATGAGCGACATCGTCATCCATGCGGCGAAGCGCTTCGCGAATCGTCTCCATCCCTCGCGACTGGCTTGTAGCACGGCCTCCCGCTCTGGCGAAATGGCGATTAACGAGAGCCAAAAATCGGACAAGCTCCGAACGGATAATCGCTTCATAATGCGGCTGCTTGCTTTTGTACTCGGTCTGCATCTCCATTAATTGTTCGCCTAAACGGCGCGCCATCATGTGGTTCGGGTCCAGCACATTATCAAAACGGCTGCCCATTTCACGAAACGGATTAAGCAGCTCTGTATCGTACCGCTGCTCCAGCGCGAGGAACGACGGATCAAACATGACGACTTGCATGACCAGCCCTTCGTTCTCAAATGCGCGATGCAAATCATTCGAGTTGATGAGCAGAATATCGCCCTGTTGAAACTCGATGCGATTGCCGTTGATCAAGTAATAGCCGCTGCCTTTTACAATATAGTTGATCTCTAGCGCCGTATGCCAATGCAGACGCTGAAACGGAAGGCTGACTCCCTCTGTCTGTGAAATGATAATCGGAAACCCGTGCGGAAGCTCTATGTGATCTCGACTGATGGACGGATTTGCTTTCATTCCATCCCCTCCTGTATAGCATGCACACTCGTATCGTATTTCGAGTATACCAAGCTTGCATCTATGATGCGAGTGATCGCGTGAGAAAAGGCGAGTTATACACTGAACGTGCATATGGTGCAGCAATCCATCAAGTTTTACGAACCTCATTCGCTAGTTTACGAACGTATTTTCGTTGTTTTGCTCGATTTATTTGACCCTGCGGCAAGTAGCGAAACGGGTTTCGCTATCCATGAACTTAAATTCGCTATTAGCGAAAAACCTTTCGTTCTTGCTCGTAATCCTACCCTCACAGCTCGAATTAACGAACTTGCATTCCTTATACGGCGAAGCGGGTTCGCTATCGACCGGTCTAGGACTGCAGCTGGGTTACGCCCCCCGTCCCCTCAGGCCGTATGAGTATAAATAAAAAGCCGGACGAGGATGTCCTCGGCCAGCTTCGCTTATATTTGATTACTGTGAATGGGAGAAAAGCAAGGCGTAGATCGTACCTCCAACTAGCAGATACGGCTGCCGCTGATGTTGCGAGGGAAAGCGGAATTTTAGCGGCTGTAGGAAGCTTGGAACGAAAAACGTTAATATTGAGCGCTAGTCCGAGCGCACCAATGACGCCTCCAATTGCGCCGCCTGCAAAGATCAACAGCAGCGGAAGGAGGCTAAAAAACTTTTCATAGCCCTATAGTTTTTTGGCGATTTCAATGTCCCGTCCATCGAAGTTTACGATCGGCGTTCCGCTTAAGGCATGGCGTTTGACCGTCAGCTTTGGCTAGCAAGCTTTCCTCCAAAGCCAGGTACAAGCTTTAAAATCATGTCTGAATTGATTTGCGTTTGGTACTTCATATATGCCTCCTTGAAATTAAGGCATAATTAAACATTTATTTCATCGACCAGTACTAGATCGCAATAAATAGGACTATCTTCTCAAATACCAAGTTTTACCTATTTCGCAGAAGACGTCCATTCATTCCCTATAAAAAAACTCCCTTCTATTCGCGAATTAACGCAAATAAAAGGGAGTTCTATTTTTATACGCAAAGGTTGCAGATACAGCCTATTCCCACTCGATCGTAGCCGGCGGCTTCGACGTTACGTCGTAGACGATACGGTTGACGTTGTCCACCTCGTTAACGATACGCACGGAAATTTTCTCAAGCACGTCCCAAGGGATACGCGCCCAGTCCGCTGTCATGCCGTCGATGGACGTTACGGCGCGGATTCCGACTGTGTATGAATACGTACGAGCGTCACCCATAACGCCAACGCTCTTCATGTTCGGCAGAGCAGTGAAGTACTGCCAAATTTCACGGTCAAGACCAGCTTTAGCGATCTCATCGCGAAGGATCGCATCGGATTCGCGCACGATCGTCAGCTTCTCTTCCGTTACTTCGCCAAGCACGCGGATCGCAAGACCCGGGCCTGGGAACGGCTGACGCCATACGATTTCAGCAGGAAGACCGCACTCTTCGCCGACTTTGCGAACTTCGTCTTTGAACAACGTTTTGAGCGGCTCGACAAGCTTGAACTTGATGTCCTCAGGCAGGCCGCCAACGTTATGGTGAGACTTGATCGTTTGCGCCGTAGCCGTGCCGCTTTCTACGATATCGGTATAGAGCGTGCCTTGCGCAAGGAATTCGAAGTCATCAAATTTAGCCGATTCTTCTTGGAAAACGTAAATAAATTCGTTGCCGATAATTTTACGTTTTTGCTCTGGATCGTCCACGCCTGCAAGCTTGGACATAAAACGCTCGCGAGCGTCGATTTTAACAACCTTCATGTCGAACTTGCCGACGAACGTTTCCATTACGCCTTCCGCTTCGCCTTTGCGCAGCAAGCCGTGGTCGATGAACATACAAGTAAGCTGATCGCCGATCGCTTTATGAATCAGCATGGCAACAACGGAAGAATCAACGCCGCCGGAAAGCGCGCAAAGCACTTTTTTGTCGCCGACTTGCTCACGAATGTCACGAATTTGATCCTCGATGAACGATTCCATCGTCCAATTGCCTTCGCATCCGCAAATGTTGAACAGGAAGTTGCTGATCATTTCATTGCCTTTTTCCGAGTGGCGCACTTCCGGATGGAATTGCACCGCGTAGAATTTACGGTCCGTGTTGCTCATCGCCGCGATTGGCGCATGTTCGGTGCTCGCATCTACTTTGAAGCCTTGCGGCAGCTCAACGACGTGGTCGCCATGGCTCATCCATACCGTTTGGCGCTGCTCCAGATCTTTGATCAGATGGCTTTCAGCTATAAAATCAACTTCAGCCTTGCCGTACTCGCGCTTGCCGGCGCGTTCTACTTTACCGTTCAGCTGATGCGACATCAGCTGCATGCCGTAGCAAATGCCGAAAATTGGAATGCCGAGATCATAAATCGCTGGATCAACCAGCGGCGATTTTTCCTCATAAACGCTAGCCGGTCCTCCCGAGAATACGATGCCTTTCGGCTGAATTTCCCGGATCCGCTCCACCGACGTATTAAATGGCAGCAGTTCGCTGTATACGCCCAAATCACGAATGCGGCGTGCGATCAACTGGTTGTATTGTCCCCCGAAGTCGAGAACAACGATGATTTCATTTGGCTTGTTCATTACCGAGCCTCCCTCAATTAATGTAGTAATTATATCTATACCGCTTCTAGAGAGTCAAGGCGAAGAGACAGGTTCCGACAACATTTGCTATGGCAGCGTTTTATTTAAATGAATTGAAACTTTTGCAGAGCGGCGGCGTACTCAACTGTCGAGGTGAAAAAGATGAACCAACCGTCTTTAAGATTAAGGAACGTTGACGGCATAAGAGGCTTGAGCTTGCTCGGTATTTTGCTGGCTAATATGCTTTGCTTTCAGTACGGGATGTGGGGGATGCAGGATTTAAGCTTTTTCAACCTGTCCGCAGCCGATTCAATCGCCCTTACCGCGCTAAAAATCGTTGTCGAAACGAGCTTTATGCCGATTTTCGCGTTTTTATTCGGTTTCGGCATCATCAAAATGAAAGAAAACATCGAGCTAAGCGGCAGACCCGGACATCCGGCAGCGCACTTGGCGCGGCGTTTTGTGTTTCTTGTTGTTCTAGGGCTGGCTCATTATATTTTCCTATGGGAAGGCGACGTGCTCGTGACTTACGGTCTGGCGGGCTTTGGCATGCTATTATTCATAAACGCCAAGCCGCGCACACTGTTCATCTGGGGTATCGCCTTCATGATTATCGCTTCGTTAATCAGCTATGGCGCCCTCAACGAGACTATCGCGAGCAACGCGGTTATGGACAAATTCAATACGCAGACGGTGGATGTTTACGGCAGCGGCAATTTCACCGAAATTATCGCTCATCGAACAACGGAAGATCCGCTCGATCTTCACGGCTTTTACTATATCGTGATGCTGCTTATCGGCCCGTTGCTTGTCGTTCCAATGTTTCTATTCGGCATGGCAGCCGCCAAATACCGTTTGCTTCACCAGCCTGAGAATGAAAAGGCGCTCTACATGAAAATCGCCGCTATTCTCATTCCGCTGGGCTTGCTGCTTAAATCGGTCAAGCATATTTTCCCGGACTTCGGCTTTGGCGGCTCGATTAACTCTCTGGGCGGAACCATTCTTGCCCTAGGCTACCTGTCTGCCTTTGCTCTCCTATTCGCTGATCGCCCTCGCTGGCTGTCCGGCTGGCTAAACCGCTTTGAAAGCGTCGGCAAGCTGTCTTTGTCGAATTACTTGCTGCAAACGATTGCCTCGGTGCTCGTATTTTACGGCTACGGACTCGGCCTATTCGGCAAGGCCGGCATTATAGGCGGCATCGCAATAGGTATAGCTATCTATATTGCGCAGTCATTTGCGAGCCAATTGTATTTGCGCAAGTTCCGCATCGGTCCGGTCGAGCGCATCCTTCGCGCATGGACCGCTCTGCAATGGAAGCCGCGCGGAACGAAAAGCGGCGGCGTGAACATGTAAGCGACAGCGTGAACGAAGGAGCGGCACCCCGAATATCAAATTCGGAATGCCGCTCCTTTTCGCTTTTTACTTCCGGAGCGAGAGCTGCTGCTCGCGGTATTCCGTTATTCGCTCATTTGCTGCGGGAGCGAAGCGACTTGACCGCTTCCGCAAGCTGTTCGGGCGGCGGGGCGAGCCAATCGGCCCGCTGCCCGAACCTCGCTTCATCGTCCCATGCGATGAAGCGCTCCAGCGCTGCCGCGTGCACCCGCGGCAGCATGGCCGTCCGCGCCGCGGCGTACTCGCGCGCGGTTTGATGCGGCGGCCGCGCGCTGATGCGCCGCTGCAGCAGCGACCACGTCGCGGCGGATACCGCCGCGAACCGCTGCTGCGCCTTCGCGCGAGCCGCTGCAATGCCGCTGGCGCGGCCGCCTTCAAGCGGCGCCGGCCCGGCATCGCCGCCGGCTGCGCGAAGCGCGGCATACGCGGCGCGGTAACGGCGCAACGCCAGCGCAAGCTGCAGCCTGCGGCGCTGCAATGCCGCAACGGCAGCGGCGGCGACCGCGAGCGCGGCAGCTGCAAGCCCCGCCTGCGCGGCCGGCGTCGCATCGCCAATAGCGCTAACCGCGTCCCCAGCCGTTGCCGTCAAAGCGGCTGCGCCCGAGGATATATCCGCAAGCAGCGCATTCGAGCGCTCCGCCAACGAAACCGTTCCTGCTGTTTTATCGCTAGCCGAGTTAACTGCTGCTCCATTCGCCTTCAAACCGCCGCCCCCGTTCGAACCGTTAAAGCCGCCTTCTCCGTTGAGCACGCCAGCTGTTGCAGACGGCTGTCCGCTCTCCGTGCCGCTAAAACCCGGCGTCGGATCAAACGGCACCCATCCCGTGCCCGGGAAATACACTTCAACCCACGCATGCGCATCCTTCGCGCGTACTTCATAAGCCGTCAAGTTACTGCCGCTCGAAGCCGCGATGGAAGCGGCGACGCTGCTTTCCGCATCCGTCGGCGTCCCGGAAGTGAACCCCTTCACCCAACGGGCGGGAATGCCTTGCGAGCGCAGCAGCACAACCATTGCCGTCGAAAAATGGACGCAATAGCCGCTTTTTTGCTCGAATAAGAAATAATCGGCCAAATCTGCTCCTGCCGGAGGTATTTTGCTATCCAGCGAATAGAGGTAATTGGACTCCAAATAGCGTTCAATCGCTTTAACCTGCTCCAACCGGCTCGTTACGCCGCCGCCGGCAATTTCCGATGCGAGCGCAGTCACGCGAGAAGGCAGCGACTCCGGCAGCTGCAAATATTCGCTTAGCCCTTCTTCGCTTGCGCCTTCCCATAGAGGAGCGTTCTCTTCCGCCGCCGAAAGGCCGCCGCCAGTCTCCAGCTTCGTCTCGTCAATAACCGGAAGAACGCTTTGCACCGTATACTGCGTCACTTTCGCTACTGAAGAAGAAGCAAGCAGCGTTCCGTTTGCTTCATTTCGAACATAAGTATTCAGCGTTCGTCTCGGGTCGGAAGCGACCAGATTGATCACATGCCCGGATGGCCCCGCTGCAAACAACGGCAGCCCTTGCGAGGGCTGTTTCATAATTACGGTCTGGACGATAGACACGCCTGCCGCGGCGTCGGACACTCCTTCCGACTCCGGCCTCGATTGGACAGCCTCCGAATCGCCGTCTACTTGAAGCAGCGTTTTTTTGCTCCAGGCATCGCTCCAGCCTCGCCCGTCATAGCTGCTCTTCGCTTCGCCGCGCCAGTAAGACTGAACAGGGGAAAAGCCGGTAAAAATGACCGAATCATCCTGCGAAAGCGCCGCCCCCAGCTCACTGTCATCAAAGCCGTAGCCCGTCACGGCTCCCGCGCTGATTCGTCCTCCGCCTTCCGGCTGAAGCACCGCCTCGCTGCCGCCGGCAAGCGAAATAATCGATTGCTCCAGCCGATCGGCAAGCGATGCCGTCCATGCCGCCGGTTCGTCGACAGCAGGCTTGTCTTCTGACAGCAGCATTCCAGCGCCAATACAGACCGCAACCGCAAACATTGACGCCGCAAGCCAGCCTGCGCCGTTGCCCGCGCGCTCCCGAACGCCGCCGGATACCCGCTGCACTCTGCTCATCGCCACAATCGCGCCGAGCAGCAGTCCTTCCGCCGCCGTTCGCAGCAAGCCGGAAGTTACATCCATCCCGAGCCAGACATGTATAGCCGCCAAATACAGCGCAGTCACAGCAGCCAAACCGAGCGACAGCTGGCGCATCCACATGAGCGCTTGCAGCGCCGGCGCAAGCATCGCCCAACCGGCGAACAGCAAGAGCGTGCGCAGCTCGCCTGACATCGTCCAAAGCCCGTATTTAAACATAAAGACGACATCATTCCACAGCAGCGACGGAAAATGGCCCAGCCATTGCAACGCGCTCTCGTCTCCGCTTTTGAACAGCCACATTAAACTCAGCAAGCATAATCCTGCATTAAAAAGCAAAGAGACAATCCACGCCGGACGAAACAATCCTGCTCCAAGCACGCAGCCTACAATGACAAGCAGAGGTCCGAGCTGATAAAGCGCTCCCCAGTCGCTGTCGTTCACCCACGGCAGCATCCATTCCGCCAGCAAGCCAAACAGAAGAAGGCTGGTCAGCAGCCGATAGCCGAGCGAATGTCCTTGACCTTGCCCGTCCTCCTGCGTTCCGTTAAAAACGTTCATTAGAGCCCCCTCCTTCTGACCCGGCGATTGCCGTATAGGTTTTTTCGCTCATTCGTTCCGGAAAAGGGAGCCATGTCATCCGAATGCCGCTGCTTTCCAAGATTCGCTGCTGCTCGCGCATCGCGTACGTCAATACGGACTGCTTGGTCACAACATGCAGCTCCAAGCGGCAGCCGTAATCGGACGCGTATGCCGCCAGCTGCGTCCAGCCTTTTCCGTCGTGCCAATCCGCCGTGTAGGCGTGAACGACCCCGCCGTGGCGCATCACGCCAAGCTCTTTTCTTATCGCCGTCCTGTCAAGCTCGACGGCCTCAAGCCGCAGCTTCGCCAGCCGTTCAAGCAGCGGCTCTGCCGCTTCTGCGCCCGATGCGGCAAGCAGCCGGACGCTCCCGCCGGCTGCCGCAGCCTGATCGATCGCCTGCGCTGCCCAAGCCGCGCAGGCGTCGAACAGCCGACCGTCTCCGCTGTAAGCAGCGGATGACGCGTCGACCATAATGGCCAGCTCGGCGGGCTTCTCCGCCGCATGCTGCTTCGTATACAGGCCGCGGCCTTTCGCTGCGGCCCGCCAATCGATATGGCGCAGCGAATCGCCTTCCCGGTACGGGCGGTTGTCCGGCCCGATACCGGCGTTCAACGGCATTCTCGCCGCTGATGCATCCGCTGCTTCGCCTTCTTTGCTCGCGATGCTCGCATGGCTTGCTCCCCTGTCGGTCAGAACGCCGCCCGCAGCCTGATCGCGGCCTCGCAGCTCAACCGTTTCCGGGAGAGCAGGCAGCGCAAGCAGCACGCCTTCGCAGCTCAGCTTGCGGGTAATCGCCGTCAGCCCGAGCCAGTCCCCAACGGTCACGGCAACGAGGTCGAACCGATGCTCCCCGCGTTGAAGCTTATTTACCGTATATTCAAACGTAAATTGTTTGCGGAAGAGCGGAGCAGCAATATATCGGAATGCTACGCGCGCTTCCTTATCCGAACTCGCATGGGCATTCATTAGTCCGTCGCGGACCGCAATCCAGCTGAATGGCATTGCCGCAGAGCGCCGTACAGTCACTCTGATCATTGCGCTGTCTCCGTCCCTAACTTGCGTGGCTGAAAGCGAGCGTTCAACAGACAGCCCTGCGACCGCTGCATAAGGACCGATTGCGCTGATCGCAATCACGCAGCTCAGCAAAGCAACAAGAAACGCTTCGACCTCGCCTCCCCGCGTCAGCATGGCGGCAAAGCTCGCGCACCATGCGGACGCCAGAAACGTCCAAGCGAACCACCTTGTCCGGTAAGGCTTCTCGTGAATAGCCGCATCAGTTGCACCGCCATTCATGCCGCCATTGCCGCCCTTCCGCAAGCTTCCTTTTTGAATGACAGAAGACCCTGTTGCCGCTCCGGACAAAGCGCCAGCATCAGCCGAGTCCGCTAGCCGCGCATTGGCGCCAGCCGTCTCATTGCCTGCGGCAGTCTGCGATGCAGCAACTTCATTATATTGGCTGCTCCTGTTGGTCCTCATTTCATCCCCCGGCCTGCCATAGCTGCCGCTTTGCCCGACAGCTGCACGCCCTTCCAAATTTTCCGCAGCTCCTCCGCCGCGTGAATTTTCGCTCCCCGAATACCGGCATTGGCTTCCAGACGGTGCAGCAGCACCGCTTCTCCCGTTGCAATCAAATCATCGGGGAGCACATAGCCTCTGCCCTCCAAATAAGCATGCGCCTGCGAGGCGCGCAGCCAGTCCCGTCCAGCCCGCGGACTAAGTCCGACAGACAGCTGCGGCGAAATTCTTGTCGCATTCGCGACTCCGACAATCAATTCGATCAGTTCGGGGTGGATATAGCTGAGCTGAGCTTCTCTCTGCATGCGGGTCCATTCCTCCGGCATTACGACCGGACGCAGCTGTCCCGGATCGATCCGGCGGCCCTCGGCGTATTGCTCGAGCAATTTTTTCTCATCCTGCTGCTCCGGGTAACCGATAGACAGCCGCATCATAAAGCGATCCAGTTGAGCTTCCGGCAGCGGATTCGTCCCTTCGCAGCTAAGCGGATTTTGCGTCGCAATGAGCAGAAACGGATTCGGCAGCTTTCTCGTTTCGCCTTCCACGCTGACGCGCTTCTCCTCCATCACTTCCAGCAGCGCGGATTGCGTCCGCGGCGAGGTCCGGTTGATCTCGTCAGCCAGTACGATATTGGCCATAATCGGACCTGGACGGTACACCATTTCTCCGCTGCGGCTATCCCACACCGTGCCGCCAATTACATCGGCAGGCATCATATCCGACGTAAACTGGATGCGCTTGAATTCCCCGCCTAGCGCGCGGGCAACAGCTTGGGCAAGCAGCGTCTTGCCTACGCCGGGCACATCCTCGAGCAGCACATGCCCCCCGGCAAGCATCGCCGCGAGCATTTGCTTGATCGTCTCTCTTTTTCCTAGAAGCACGCTCTCTACTCTATGAATCAATCGTTGCAGCAGCACTTGCGGCGGTTCCGGCCACAGCTGCCTCTCCTTCTCGTTATCCTGCTTGAACTTCGGCGCTATCATAGAATCATTCCCTTCGCAATCTATTCTATTTTCAGTGTCACCACATTCACTTCTATTTAGACCTGCTAGAGTTGCAAAAATAGTGGCCGCTCCCAACGCGCGGACATGCCAAAAAAGCGTGCGTCCCGCCATTATTATCAATGACGGCGAAACGCACGCTTTAAACCCAAATATTCAAACAAGGCTGTTTTCAGGCTTGTTTAACCTGCTATCAATCTTGGTAAACTGTCTTCGACGTAAGCTAACGTACATTTGTACCTTGGAGCAGCGCGCATCCGTTTCCTTCAAGGCTCTAACGTACATTTGTACCTTAGAACGCCCTGCACTCGCTTCATCACCAGGCTTATCCACTAGCTAACGTACATTTGTACCTTGGAGCGCGCCGAACTGACTCCAAGGGAAATACTGTTTCAAGCCCGCGCGAATGAGAGGCTCGTCCTCAACAATCATTACTTTCAGCATGGCATTCACCCTTAGATTCAATTTTGCGAAATTTCAACATAATTATAATGAAAACTAAGGGATGGTCCTATACGGATAAATAAGCAAAAAGAAAAAGGGTCAAAAATGGACCCTCTATGTCAATTTTGAAGGATAGCCGCCGCAGCCATCGACTGCAGCTTATCCATCATCATCGCGGTATCTGCGCCCGCATGATTGCTCAGCAATATTACCGTTACGCCGTTATCCAAATTTCGCGACATGCCGGTGGAATAACCGCTTCCGCTTCCGTTGTGAAATACGATCTTCCCTTCCGCGGCTTGCTTGACGATCCAGCCGTAGCCGTAGCCTTTCGCCGAATGAGCCGTATACATCGCCTGAAGCGATTGTTCTGTGAGCAGCTTGCCCGAACGCAACAATCCATCCCACTTCAACAAATCGTCAACTGTCGAGTACAGCGTTCCTGTGCCGGATTGGGACGCATAATAAGGCGCTTTCGTCCAGCTTCCGTCCTTGGCAAGCACATAGCCTTGATTCGTTGGCGTAGCAACAGTTGCCGTACCGGATTGTTTCATCCCCGCCGCATTCAGCAATCGCTTCTCAACATAATCGCCGTAACTCATGCCCGACAGCTTCTCGATCGTATAGGCAAGCAGAACATAGCCGCAATTGCTGTATTTATAATCGGTTCCCGGTTCAAATGCGAGCGTCTTGCCGCGAATTTCGTCAATTGTCTGCTCCAGCGTCACGCCATCCTGGCGCGTAAACTCGGAGGGAAGCCCGGAGGTATGCGAGAGCAGCATATGTATCGTTATCCGCTCTCCGCCGGGTATGCCGGTAACGACGGTTGAGATCGGATCGTTCAGCTTAAGCTTTCCCGCTTCGACCAGCTGCATAATCGAAGCCGCAGTAAAAGATTTCGTAATTGACGCGATTCGCGTCTTCCCGTCAGGGCGATTCAATTTGCCGTCGTTCGCCAGCCCGTACCCTTTGCGCAGCAGCGCTTTGCCGTCCTTGGCGACAAGTGCCATGCCCGAGAACGAGTTCTGCTGCAAATAGCTGTCGATTGCCGCTGCGGAAGCGTTCACTTGGGTGGACTTGTCTGTCGCAATCGCTATAGACAGTCCTGCTGGCGTCTGCGACAGATTAAGCGAAGCTCGCATCGCTTCCATCAATCCGCGCAGCGGAACCATCAGACTGCCTTTTATCGTACGCGAAGGTCCGCTCATTTGTAATTTAACGCCATTAATTCGTATTAAAGAGTCTCCCGACCGCTGTGTAACAACATCGCCGTTCAAGGCGATAGACACCGTCTGGCTCCCTTGATTCCAGGCGACTTTGCCGCCAAGCGATACAGCCGCTTCCCGCAGCGGCACCATCGTCGCACCCTTTTCTACGAATGGCTCGCCATTCCAATGCACCGCGCCGCCATTGATCGTAACGATCGCTTTGCTTCTTGCCGCCGCTTGCTCCGTTGGCGCTGCAGCTATGGGCTCCAGCCCCAAGCCGCCGACTCCCGTTGCACAACAGACGGCAATAACGGCCGCTGTCCATGCAACTCCTGCTTTTTTAACAAGCATCAAAGTCTGACCTCCTTTAGCCCTTTGTCCGCAGATTCAACCTCTAATGGTCATTTGCTCTGCTGCAGAGCTTCCAGCACCTGCGCGACATGTCCTTTTACTTTCAAATTGCGCCATTCTTGCTCTAGCTTGCCCTTTTCATTAATAAGGAAGGTCGAACGAACGACTCCCATATACTCTCTTCCATAAAGCTTTTTTAGCTGCCAGACGCCATAGAGCTCGCATGCTTTATGCTCCGAATCGGATAACAGCAAAAACGGAAGCTCCTGCTTTTCGATAAATTTAAGATGCGATTTTATCGGGTCCGGACTGATCCCGAGCACAACTGCGCCGTGACCGGCCAATGCCTCATAGGAATCTCTGAAATCGCAAGCCTGCTGCGTACATGCCGGCGTCGAATCCTTCGGATAAAAATAGACGACTACTTTCTTTCCTTTAAAGTCGCTAAGCTTAACGACTTCACCGTTCGACCCCATCAGCGCAAAGTCGGGCGCTTTACGTCCGAGCTCAGCTGTCGCTTTCTTTGTTGCCATAATCAATGTACCTCCGCTATTGAAACGCTATTGCTAAAGCAAATGCATAAGTTATTTTTCAAACGATCGCGCTATGAGCCCGCGCCGCGATACCGTTTCACGCCATAATTCCAAAGGGAAAGCCCTAACGCGAAGAAAACGATGCCGACAACCGGGGTCAGCAGCGCAAGCTGCGACAGATCGTCTGCCTTTTTCTCCAAAAAGTACGATGCGGGAATGACCCCGACGAACGCAAAGGGCAGCAGCCACGTTAAAATAAAACGAATCGTTTTATTGTAAATATTGACCGGATAGCGCCCATAGTTCTGGATATTGTAGATTAGCGGAACAATGCCTGTCGGCGCATCGGAGAAGAAGGAGAGCGCCGAAAGCGCAGTGTAAATGCCCCCGTAGACAAGGACGGCGCCAATGACGAATAACAGCATCATCAGCAGATCAACCGCATGGAACGGCAGCCCCAGCTCGCCCCAGCACACGGCCATAATAATGCTGCCAACGACCGAGCCGATCAGCGACGGCGGATCGACGTTTTCGAGCAGCACCTGAAACAGATTGTGAGCCGGCCTCGTCAAGATCCGGTCCATCTCTCCTTTGACGATATACCGCTCGCTAAAGTTCCACATGTTAAAGAAAGTCGTAAATACGCCGTACGGAATCATGAAGAAGCCGTATACGAAAATGACCTCCGCTTCCGACCAGCCGCCCAGCGAAGGCGTATGCTGGAATACGACGAGGATGAAAAACAGGTTCATCCCTTGAAACATTAAATCGGACAACACCTCGATCCAAAAATCGGCTCGATAGGTCAGCCTTGTTTTTGCGTAATTCTTAATGTACTCCCACAATAAAACCGCATATATCATCGTTCCTTAACCCCCTTGCACGATCAGCCGCTTGCGCGCTGCCCGCCACACTAACCAAATTGGCACAATCAGCACGGCGAACCAAACGATTTGCAGCCCGATTGCTCCGTACGCTTCGGCAAGCGGCGTCCGTCCTGTAAACACGGCACTCGGCAAATACGTGATCGCTTGAAACGGCAGCCACTTCATAGCCGCGCTTAGCCAGTCCGGGAAAAAGGCGATCGGGATAAGCACGCCGGAAAATAAGTCGACCATGACGCGTTTCATCCGCATCATCCCTTCGTTGTTTTCGACGAAGAAGGCGAACAGGCCGGTCAAAATGTTAATTTGCGAATTAATTAGGAAGCTGAACAGCAGCATGACGAGATAAACCGCCCATGTAAGCGGATCAGATGGCAGCCGAACGGGAAAAATAATACAGACGATGATCATTCCCGGCACCATGAAGAGCAGCATGCGGAACAGCCCTTCGCCAAAGCCTTGCATCATTTTGACGAACAGGTAGGAATAAGGCCGAATCAGCTGCGTCGCAACGCTGCCGTCCCGGATTTCGTTCGCGATTTCGCGATCCAGATTGTTGAAGTAGAATGCCCGCGCCATCCATGAAACGGCAACATAGGTCGTCATTTGCGCCAGTGTAAAGCCTTGCAGCGTTTCCGCGTCGCCGAAAATCGCCTTCCAGAGGAAATAATAGGCGCCAATATTGATCGCATAAATGATGATGCCGCTGTAATAATTGACGCGATAGGCAAGCATCGTCAAAAAACGGATACGGATAAAGTCGATATAAGCGCTCGTCATCGCAGTGCAGGCTCCTCTTCTTTCAATAGAGCTGCGGCCGCTGAAGCCGATGCCGAACCGGAACGGTAAATTTCCCGCACAATCTCGTCGGTATTGGTCTCGGTAATTTTAAGGTCGCGAATAGCGGTTCCGCCGGTAACGATCGACAGCGCGTCGGATACGTTTGTCGTATGCGGCAGCCACATCGTTGCGCTGAGGTCGCTGTCCTGCTTCCAAGTAACGCCAAGACCGGCTGTCAATTGCTCCAGCTTCGCAAGCGGCGTCGCGGACGTGAATTGGAACTGCACCTCGCGTCCTTTGCTCCAACGGCCTTTAAGTTCGTCAAGGCTGCCGTCATAAATGATCTTTCCGTCGTCAAGCATAATGACGCGCGAGCAAAGCGCTTCGATATCTTGCAAATCATGCGTCGTCAGCAGAATCGTCGTGCCTTCCTCGCGGTTCAGCTCCTGCAAAAACTCACGTATTGCGGTTTTTACAACGATATCAAGTCCGATGGTCGGCTCGTCGAGAAACAAGATGGACGGGTTATGCAGCAGCGAAGCAACGAGCTCGCAGCGCATCCGCTGTCCAAGGCTGAGCTTTCGTACGGGACGGTTCAGCAAATCGCCCAGATCAAGCCGTTCCACCAGCCGATCGAGTCGCTTGCGGAAATCCTGCTCGGATACGCCGTACACTTTGCGCAGCAGCCTGAACGATTCGATAACGCCGATATCCCACCATAGCTGCGAACGTTGGCCAAAAACGACGCCGATTTCGCCGACGAACTTTTCCCTGTCTTTATAAGGGATATAGCCGTTCACGCGAATATCGCCGGAGGTCGGGACGAGAATGCCGGTCAGCATTTTGATCGTCGTTGATTTTCCCGCTCCATTCTCGCCGATATAACCGCAAATTTCGCCTTGTGGAATTTGGAATGAAATGTCTTTTACCGCGCGCACCTCATTATATTCGCGTTTAAATAAGTCTTTCAGCGCGCCTGACAGCCCTTCGCGGTTTTTCTGCACCTTAAACTGTTTACGTAAATCTTTCACGTCTATTGCCAGCATTTGTACTAATCTGCTCCTCTCCGTACATACGGTCGACATTTCCCGGGAAATTGCGAGATATTCCCAATCATGCGTAATTTCTGACAGCATGACTCGCTTTTCATGTAGATTTAAGCTTCCTGCATTAAAGTTGACTCATAATCTCCGCATTAAAATGATAAAACTTGCGCCGAATCGACGTTCCGCTTTATAATTTTATGATATGTAATATTACCATTAGTTATCGTTCATCGTAAACGTCAATACCAATCAATCGAGATATAGGATTTATTTGCTGAAAGGGGCACTAGTAACGAAATGCGCAGTCAACCAAAAAAGAAGAGGAGCCTGGGAATCCGAATACTTGTCGGTGTCCTCGTTATTCTGGCTTTAATAATCGCCGGGATTATCGTATGGGGCTCTGGCGTATATAAAGGGCTGGACAGCTTTAGCAAAACGAAAGAAGAGTCCCGCTTCGGGCAATTCGAAGAAAAGCCTGAGCTTGCGATTTCAAAATGGGAAGGCAAGGAGCGCGTCAACATTTTGCTGCTCGGCGCCGATGCTCGCGGTCTGGAAGAAGACCAGGTGGCACGTTCCGACTCGATGATGGTCGCTTCATTTGACCCTGTCACGAAGAAAGCCCACTTGTTCTCCGTTCTGCGGGACACCTATGTGGAGATTGACGGACATGGAGACGGCCGAATTAATACGGCTATAACTCTCGGCGGTCCTCAGCTCGCTATGAAATCAATCGGCGACCTGCTGGGTCTCGACATTCAATATTATGTATATACCGACTTTGAAGGATTCAAGGCGCTGATCGATGCGATCGGCGGCGTATCCATTGATGTCGAGAAAGATATGCATTATACCGACAACGCGGACAACAATGAATATGACATCGATTTGAAAGCCGGCTATCAGGAGCTTGACGGCGACAAAGCGCTGCAATACGTCCGGTTCCGCCACGACGCAATGAGCGACTTCACCCGTACCGAGCGGCAGCGTAACTTGCTGCAAGCGGTGGCGAAAGAGCTCCAATCGTCCTGGAACATTATTAAAATGAAAAATATTTTGGAAAGCGTCTCGCCTTACATCGAGACCAATCTTCAAGTAACCGACATGCTTAAGCTTGGACAGCTTGGGGTCGAAAGCCATGTGGCCGGCACTGCGCAAGTGCCGCCGATGGATTTGATCGCCGATGAGAAGGTTGGCGGCGCTTCGGTTCTTGCCGTTCGCGACGACGCGGAGCTGCTCGCGTTTGTGCAGGAAACGCTCGCTGCCGATCAGACGCTTCCGTCTCCGTCTCCATCCGCTGATGCGGAAGACGGCAGCGCGTCTACGAATAGCGGAAGCAATACTTCGCAGTAAGCAAGCTTTAGACAAATCAACTTCGATCGCTAAGCGACGGCTTCATTCCGCTCAGGAATGAGGCCGTTTTGCCGATTGCGAATAACAAATTCGCTAATACCATGAATGGAGCATGTGGATAACGTGCCCAATACGATATTTAGGAGGTCTACATACGATGACTATGACCCGTACTCGATCCGAGGCATTATATCAGGAAGCGCTTGAGCATATTGTCGGCGGCGTGAACAGCCCGTCCCGATCTTTCAAAGCGGTTGGCGGCGGCGCGCCGGTGTTTATGAAACGCGCGGAAGGCGCTTATTTTTGGGACGTGGACGACAATCGGTATATCGATTACCTTGCCGCATACGGTCCGATCATTACCGGCCATGCACATCCGCATATTACGGAAGCGATTATTCGCGCGGCGCAAAACGGTACGCTGTACGGAACGCCTACCGAGCTTGAAATTAAGCTGGCGCGCATGTTGAAGGAGGCTATTCCTTCAATGGATAAGGTGCGCTTCGTCAATTCCGGAACCGAAGCGGTCATGACAACGATCCGCGTTGCCCGCGCCTATACGAAACGCAACAAAATTATTAAATTCGCAGGCTGTTATCACGGCCATTCCGATCTTGTTCTTGTTGCGGCTGGCTCCGGGCCTTCGACGCTTGGCATACCGGACAGCGCCGGCATTCCAACAAGCATCGCGCACGAGGTCATTACGGTGCCGTTCAACGATTTGGACGCGCTCAAGGAAGCGCTGAACCGTTGGGGCGACGACACGGCAGCCGTCATGATCGAGCCGATTGTCGGCAACTTTGGCATGGTTATGCCTGAGCCGGGCTTCTTGGAAGGCGTATGCCGCGTGACGCGCGAAGCGGGCGCACTCGTCATTTATGACGAGGTCATTACCGCTTTCCGTTTCCACTACGGATCGTCCCAGACGTTCGCGGCATTCCCCGATCATCAAGCAATCGAGCCCGATCTTACTGCACTGGGCAAAATCATTGGCGGCGGCCTGCCAATCGGCGCATACGGCGGCCGAAAACACATTATGGAGCAGGTCGCTCCGCTTGGCCCTGCTTACCAGGCAGGCACGATGGCCGGCAATCCTGCCTCGATTTCCGCAGGCATCGCTTGCCTTGAGGTGCTGCAGCAGCCTGGCGTCTACGAGCGGATGGACGCGCTCGCAGCCGAACTGGCAGACGGCATTGCCGCAGCTGCTTCGCGCCATGGCGCGCCGCTGACGATCAATCGCATTCGCGGCTCTTTCTCTACTCATTTCTGCGACCACCCGGTAACGAATTACGATCAGTCGCAGGACACGGACGGCGAGAAGTTCGGCCGATTCTTTAAGCTCATGCTGGATCAGGGTATCAATCTCGCTCCATCGAAATATGAAGCGTGGTTCTTAACGATCGCGCATACGAAAGAAGATATTGCAGCGACCATTGCCGCTGCAGACTACGCCCTCAGCAAGCTGTAATGAATGAGGCGCGGTTCGGTTGGCAATAGGCCCTTAACCGCTCGGTTCGGCAGACTGCGCAGCTTTAGACGCGGACCGCTCGGTTCGGCAGACTGCGCAGCTCTAGACGCGGACCGCTCGGTTCGGCAGACTGCGCAGCAATGGGTACGTAACTGCTCGTTCCACCATGCTGCGTACGCCATTAGCGATTAGCGAACCAGACTCGCTAATTAACGAACTTAAATTCGCTATTGAAGCCGCTAGATTTTAGTAGTCTAGCAATAGCGAAGTGATTTTCGTTATTCGCAAACCTTGCTTCTCAAATAGCGTCACTAGCTTCGCTAAATGATAGTTAACACGTAAAATTGATCCGATTAAGGAAATTGGTTTCGTTATATTGCGAACCGGCTTCCTTAATCGATCTACTGTTGATAATCCGCTTTACCTAATGGATAGAAATTAGCGTCGTCTGCTGGTTCTCCCCATTTGTTTATAAGTGGCTCTCTATTGGGGAGAACTTTCGCAAACGTTTCTTCGTTGACAGTTGACTCCATCCACATTTGTTTATAGTTTGCATCCGAATGGGGATAAAACGCCTCATTCTTCCCTCTATTGCCCTCTGTCGCCGCACTCTTATTCACATGTGCAATACGCCTATCTCACCGCTCGTCATTTGAGCCTCTATCCACATGTGGATAAAATAAACAAGCAATGATCCACCCTTCTCTATTGCCTGCTAACGACCGAACGCGAAAGACCAGCAGCAACGATACGTTCGAAGAAACTCCGCACTTCTCGGTAATATAGATGCGGATAAATCGCCCCGATGCTCCTTCATCCAATTGAATCGTCTCGGTCATGCTGCCCGCCGACAGTTCTCTGCTGGCGGATGCAACCGTTGCCCAGTCGCTGCTGCCAGCGGACAAATCGTCTCCCGTTTGAGCGACTTGAATATCAAACGTTTTACCGTAAGCCGCTTCCCAGACGTGCACCAACTTGGATAAGTCATGAACCTCGCCCAAATCGACGGCAATCCCGATTCATTGGCGTGCCCTGATTATCCGTATATTTAGCTTCCCAGCGCGTGCCCCGATTGCCGTCTGTGAGCCATTCGAGTCAAAATTGGTGTTACTGCTTGAAGCGGTAACTGTCTTATGCAGTGCCAGGTTTACCTCGGCAGCGATCGTTTGCGTCACTTTAGCCGCTTTATAACCGGTCGCTTTAATTCAGACCGCGTAACTGCCTGATTCCGTAAAGCGATCCAAAACAATTGATATTTTGCCCGATTCGACTGTATAGTCGCCGGCAGCCAGCTCAGCGCCGTTAGTCGACCAGCTGACTGGCACATTCCATCCCGGATGAATGCCGCCGTTGTAATAAACGTCGACTCGCGCCGCTTCATTTTCGATGCCAAATTCTGAGTAGTCTTCGTTTTCCGTCCAATACTCCCAATCCCGGCTTTGCGAAAATATACGAGATTTCGCAAATGCTCGGCTACCAGAAGCCAAGCTATTTCATTCAGCTGTTCAAAAAGCATTACGGGCTAACGCCGCAGGAATACCCAAATAAACAGTCACAAGCGTAAACCGTACAGCAAGCACCGACTAAAGTCGGAGTTTCCTTTCCACCCCTGGTCTGTTTATGAAATTACTTCCAGCTTATATAATTGGCCATAGATCAATTAAATTGGAGCTTGGAGGGAATATTGATGACGAAAGAAATGAAATTCCGGGCTTGGGCGTTCGGTATTCTAGCCGTTCTTGCGACAGGCGTCAGCGCTTATGCCTTTATATTTTTCGGCTCCTTGGACCAAATGCGCGAGATGCCCCTGGTACAAGGGAAAAATGAGCTGCCGTCCCTTTGGATTCACGTATTATGGGCGCATGCGTTGTCAGCGGGCACGGCGCTGCTGATCGGCTGGCTGCAGTTTGTAAAGAAGCTGCGGGTTCGATCGCCGCGCTTGCATCGCATCATTGGCTATATCTATTCCTTGATGATCATCATTGGCGCCGTTACCGGGTTTTATCTCGCTTTCTACGCCGACGGCGGATGGATCGCCAGCGCAGGCTTTGCCGGTCTCGCCGTCTCATGGCTGTTCACGCTCTACCACGGCCTGTTCCAAATTATCGTGAAACGCGATCATGCTGCGCATCGGCGCTGGATGACCTACAACTACGCGCTTACATGCGCAGCCATCATGCTTCGCATTTACATTCCGCTAGGTCTCCTATTATTCGGCATCATCGATACGAACGAGACCTTCGACGTTATCGCTTGGATATGCTGGGTTCCGAACCTGCTTGCCGCCCGTTTGTTTCTCGGAGCAAAGCCTAAGAACAAAGCTCGTCATTCTGTGATCCTATAACAAGCAATGCAACCGCAAATAGGCTGAACGCGACCCTCTTCCCCGGTCGGCGTTCAGCCTATTTCACTTCAAATATTTATTAAGCGAACACTTCTTTTCGATCCATATACGATTCCAGCAACTCAATCAACGCTTGATTATTGTTCTCCAGCGCTATCGTGTATGCCGTCGTTATCTCATCCGAATGGACAATCGTCGGATCAGCTCCCGCTTCGAGAAGCAAGCGTACCGCCGATACCTCTTCGCATTCCGCCGCTTTCATAAGAGCGGTCGTCCGATTGTCTGTCATCAGATTCGGATCGGCACCCGCGTCCAGCAACGGCTTCATCACATTGATAAAGCCGCGGCTTCCCGAATAAATGAGCGGCAGGCTGCCGTGATTATCGCCTTCGTTCGGATTGGCTCCAAGCGAAAGCAGTTTGTTTACCATCGCTGTTCTGCCGTTAACAGATGCTCGTATCAAAGCTGTACAGCCGTAATTGTCGCGATGACGCCAGTCCGCGCCGTTGTCGATTAGCAATTCGAGCATTTCAACGTTCCCGTTTTCAGCGGCACGCAGAAGGGCCGTCCGTCCTTCATGATCGGTGGCATGAGGGTCCTCGCCCCTCTGCAGCAAATCATACACTTTATTCAAATCATTATGATAAGCGGCCTTTACCAGCTTCGGCGCTTTTTTCAATTTCGGCCGGCCTTCGCCGTAATAAAAAACAATTTCATGCGGAGTCGTACTGTTGCCGCCCTTTAAGTTGTGGCGAAGCGCTGCAAGCGTCAGAACAGGCCCCCATGGAATCCCCCACCAACCGAATACTGCTGTTATTGCCGTGTAAATAGCCTTTATTGTTCCATTCTGAAGCGTGTCTCCAATGACCATTCGCGATCTCATATTTGCGGTCACGCCGAGAGAGACCACCAATTCGTAGTACGAAAGCTTCGTATCCGGCTTGACAGGCACACCTTCGTACTCCGCTGTCTCCATAAAGATCGCCTCTTTATTTTGCTCGATCCATTGGATAAACGCTTTCGTTTTCCGCGCTTCCTTTCTAAAAAACACGATAAGCCAGGTCAGCGCGATCGCTCCTGCAAGCGGTCCCCAGCCTGCCGCATCCCCTCCGATAGCGAGAATTGAGATGCCTGCGAAATAAAGCATGAATGCAATTAAATACAATAATGACATCATTATCTCCCCTTTGCGATAATATCGACAAAATTCGAGATTTTTTGTATAGAATTAGCGCCTTTTTCACGAAAAAAAGCTTCCATCGTCCGCTGGCGCGAGACGAAAGAAGCTTCTTTAACAAGCCAGTATTATTGCGCAGCGTCTGCTAGCGCGAGCGCGCCGACCAGTTCCTCGTGAATTTGTCCGTTAGAAGCGACAACATTCCGAACGCCAAGATGATACGGCTTACCAAGCGTATCCGAAACTTTGCCCCCCGATTCCTGGATGAGCAAGGCGCCGGCTGCGAGATCCCAGCTGTTCAGGCCGATTTCCCAAAAGCCGCTAAGCCTTCCCGCCGCCACATAAGCCATATGCAGCGCAGCCGAGCCGCTGGAGCGTATATTGCGCACCTGCGGAGCGATCGCCTGCAGCCCTTTCATATTAAGCGGCAGCGCATAGTGATGATCGGCCGGGAAGCCGGTCGCGACCAGGCTGCTTTTCAGCGCGGACTCAGCGGAAACGCTCATTCTTTTGCCATGAACATAAGCCCCTTTGCCTTTTTCCGCAAGAAACAGCTCATCCTTCATCGGATCGTATACGACGCCAACGATAACCTCGCCGCGATACGCAAGCGCAATCGAGACAACGAAAAACGGAAAGCCGTGCACAAAATTGGTTGTGCCGTCAATCGGATCGACGATCCACAAATACTCATCCTCAAGCTTAGCTTCCAGCGCTCGAGCGGAGGCCTCCGGACCGGGCTCGACGCCTTCCTCGCCGAGAAAGGAATGATGCGGAAAATGCGTCTGGATCAGCCGCTTGATCAGCGTCTCCGAGCCTTTGTCTACTTCTGTAACCAGATCATGCGAAGAATATTTTAGATCAAGATTCTCATAATTGCCAAGCTTAGTCTTTATCCATTCTCCGGCTTTAGCCGCACAATTAATCGCTACGGCGGTAAAGCTTTTGCTGCCGACAACGGCACCATTTTGCTGATCGCTCACCGTGCATCACACTTCTTTCTACCTTTGTAAGTAACAATAAAACAATAATAGATAATCAATAAGCATAGTATACGAAAAAAAATGAATACTTTCTTATATTTTTATAAATCCAGCAATCCCTCAATAATCATTTGACATGCGAGAAGCAGAAGCGTCGCGCGCAGCAGCCAGAGAAGTCCTCTGCCGCTCATCCGAGAAGCGATCCATGCGCCGGCTTTCCCGCCAACCCAGGCTCCCGGAACTAATGCGAGCAGCAGCCAATAATCAATTTCCCCAAGCCATCCGTGCATTCCGCTGCCAAGTATCGAGGATAAAAAAATAACGAACATGGACGTTGCCGTCGCCACATGCGGCGGAAACCGAAACAGCAGCACCATAACGGGCACGAACAGCGAGCCCCCGCCGATTCCGAACAATCCGGACACGAACCCGACGGCGAAGCCGATCAGCAGAAGCGGAAAAAGGCCATAGCCGTAAGTGTGGACTTGTCCGGCGGCATCGGTCATCGTCCGCTCGATCGGCCATTTGCGGGATATCGGTTTCATATATTCGCGGGCGATTAGCAGCGCAGCCATTAACAGCATAAACACGCCAAAACTGAGGGAAAATGCGGGGCCATGGAAAAGGCCGGTCAGCGCCGATCCGAGGAAAGCGGCCGGACCGCTCGTAATGAAAAGAAGCAGTCCGCTGCGAAAATCGACAATTTTCTTCTTCGAATAGCTGAGCGTTGACGCCAGCGCCGTCACAATCAGCATCGTCAATGAAGTGCCGACTGCTGTTGCATGGTCAATCGCCCCCCCGGTTAGCTGCGGGCCGAGCAGCATAAGCGCAGGAACGACGATAATGCCGCCGCCCAGCCCTACTATGCTGCCGAACATGGCGGCTAAAGCGCCGAGAAGAACGAGCAGTATCCATTCCCACAACTTGTATCACCGCTTTCATCTCTATGGTGTAATTTCGATGCTTCCGCCGTCGATAACCCGGACGCCTTCGCCAAGCGCCTCTAACCGCTGCCAATCCTCCATCAGCTTCAAAAGCGCCGCATCTTTATGCTTGGCTTCAAGCATGCAGTCGACTCGCCCCGTCGAAGCGGCAATGTCCCGCAAAAACCGGAGCAGCGGCTTCGCCTCAACGCCGTCGGCATGGCTTCTGCGATCCGTATCGCTCCTCGGGCTGGAAGCGTGGATTTTGGGCGGCAGCGCACCCGGCGACGCAAGACCGAGGCGGATCGCTTCCTTCTCCCAGGTGTTAAGAATGCGCGGCCAATACTGATTGACCAATTGCTCCCGGGCGATGCCGCCGTCATTCACGTCATGGTGATGGATATCGAGCACCATCGGCACATTTGCCGCTTCGGCCGCTTCCAGCGTTTCGCAAACGTTGAACGTTTTATCATCGTTTTCCAGCGTTACGCGCTGCCGCAATCTTGGCGGCAGCGCGGTAAATTGCCTTACGAACCGGTCGCCGGATTCAAGCTTGTTGCCGTAGGCGCCGCCGATGTGAATGTTGTTTTTTACCGTCTCAGACAGCCCCATCGCTTCGAGCATTCGGACATGGTAATCCAAATCCCTTTGCGAACTGGCAAGAACCTCTGGACGGGGCGTGCTGAACACGCAAAAATGATCCGGGTGAAAAGATACCCGCATGTCCGATTTTTGCACAAATTCCCCCACCGCGGAAAAAGAATCCGCAAGCGCAGGGTAAGGGTCCCAATCGCTCAAATCGCTGTGCGTCGCCAGCGGTATTATTTTTGAAGTGAACCGGTAAAGCCGGATATCGTGAGCCGCCGCATGCTTCATTATGCGAAGCGTTGTGTGCAAATTTTGTTCGGCAATTTGCTCCAACCGGCGAATGGCCGCCGCTCGATCTGGCTGCTTGATGAAATTTGAATACGTCATCGTTCTTGAAGGCGAGGCATTCTGTAGCAGCAGGCTCATAGCCACGAAACCGAATTTTACAATCATTTGTTAGGCACGTTCTCCAAAAAACATTTCGAAAGCAAGCGCCGTTTGAATTTTCGACTCCTCTTCCGTCAGCTTTCGAACGAGTTCCATTTCAACCTCGGTAACCTCATCGCCTTGAAAGTTAATTTCCGCGATAGACGCGAGAATGCGTACGATTGCAATCGCCACATTGTTAGGCGTATAGGCAATGACCTTCTGGCCGGTTGGAAACACGCGAAAACCGCTCTTCACCATTTTGCCCCGTCCATATTCTAACAATTCATAAAGCTCCTGCTCCGACTTGAACTTGCATACGGAATTAAACTCTGTTGCGAACCCCATCCATAAACCTCCTCTATTTAGTAAAAAACTTATATAAGTTGAACAAGAACAGCGCATGAGTAACGTAGCCGCGATAATTATAATTTCAACTTATCTAATTGCCGCTACCGCCATAGTCGATGCTTTGTTTATCGGCATACCGTTTGAGCGCTAGCTCGATCAGCTTATCAAGCAGCGCCCGGTAAGGCAAGCCCGAAGCCTTCCACATTAAAGGATACATGCTGAACGGCGTAAAACCGGGGAGCGTATTGACTTCGTTAATGAAAATCTGGCTGTCGGCTTTGCGTACAAAAAAATCGATGCGGGCCAATCCCGATCCGTCGATCGCCAGAAATGCGCGAACCGCCAGCTCGCGTATCGTCTCCGTCGCAGCTGACGGAAGGACGGCCGGTATTTGCATCGTCGATTTACCGTCAATATATTTAGCCTTGTAATCGTAAAATTCGTTGGACGGCGCGATTTCGCCTGGAACGGACGCTTTCGGCTCGTCGTTGCCGAGCACGCTCACTTCGATTTCACGGGCGTCGACAAACTCCTCGACGATCACTTTCCGGTCGAACCGGAATGCATAATCAACCGCAGCAATCAGCTCATCGCGATTTTTCGCTTTGGAAATGCCGACGCTGGAGCCGAGATTGGCCGGTTTTACAAAGCAGGGATAGCCAAGCGAAATCTCGCATTCCATAATGAAAAAAGCGGCATCCTTCTCCCACTGCGTCCGATTGAAGTAGCGGAACACGCATTGCGGAAGACCTTCCTGAGCGAACACTTTTTTCATCATAATCTTGTCCATCCCGACAGCGGAAGCGAGAACTCCAGCCCCGACATAAGGGATATTCGCTATTTCGAGCAAGCCTTGAAGCGTACCGTCCTCGCCGAAGGTTCCATGAAGAAGCGGGAACACGACATCGATCGGAGATGCGCCGCTTGCCGAGCCTGACAGATCAAGCCGCTCGAACAGAGGAGCAAGCGGAAACGCCGCGGCAGCCGAAGGATCGGCCGCCGCCAGCTTCAACTCGTCGATGCTGCCCGGTTTGCCGGACAGCATCGCTCCGCGTCGCCACTCGCCAAGCTTCGTTATATAGAAAGGGGTAATTTCATACTTGGCGTAATCGAACTCGCCGGCAACGGCGAACGCTGTCTGCAAAGAAACGTCATGTTCGCCCGACTTGCCTCCGTAAAGAAGCCCTACATGCAATTTCTTCCCCATAGCGTATCCTCCGGAATGAATTATAGTAGATCCGCAATATGAAAAAACCGATATTTTGTCTGTTCCGTCCAAGCGTAGGAATCACGATAGTCCCAGTAGCGGTGCCTGCTCGGAACCGTATTGGCGTTCACAAGCGGCATGCCCGCCGCGTCAAAGGCGGTAACGATCGTACTATGTTCAAAACGGCCGTCGCCGTTCCAATCATACGTAATAATATCCCCCAGCTGCAGCTCCTCGGGCGAATAGACAACCGTCGCTCGCAGCCCAGAGCTTCGCTGCGCTGTCAAATAATTGGCCATCGCATTCGATACCGACCAACTGTAGCTCCACCATTCGCTTCCCTTGTTGCGGCCTTTATACCACCAGCCGCTGTCTCTTTTACCAGTATAGTTCATTGGCGCATTGCCTGCAAAGATGGCTTGAGAGGTAAAGTTCGTGCAGTTGACTTCAAATTCCTCATAGCTTGAATTCGGCTGATTCCACCATAAGTCCGCATAGGCAGCGGCAAGATCGCGGCGATACGGCACTCCGGCCTGTCGATGCTTCAATTGCGGAAACAGGTCATAGTTCAAAAAAGGGGTCGAGCGGGCAAACGGAATTCTGTCGTACGCGACACCGATTTCTTCTTCGGTTCCTCCCGCATACTCGCTCGCGCCAAAACGCGGACGGCGCTCCGCGATTACAGGCTCGATCCGGGTTATTTTCCAAACGCCGCCCTCCCCCGACAGCCAGATTCTCTCGCTTTCCGTTCTCTCCTCGATATAATAAAGTCCCGCCTGCTCCATCTGCCGTTTCATATGCAGCTTTACCAGCACCGACACTTCGGCTGCCGACTCATTTACTCGCAGAAATTCCGCTTTCGTCTCGCCTCGGGACGGCAAGCAGCCTCGGTACAAATCGCGTTCCCGCAGCCGCTCCAAGCGCCCGCGAAGACGGGCACAATGCTCCTTATCCGAGACGTAGCCTTCGATCGAGGCGACATGCTGCTGCGTTTCCGCATGATTGTAATGAGTCACGTACTGATGCAAAGCTGCTTTCCAGCCTTCATTCTGTTCCTTGCCCGTACGAGCAAAATCGGATGAGCGAAGCAGCGAATTAAGCCTTGCTCCCGGCCTCTGCTCTTCTGCGGCCGATTGCGGCCGCTTCTTGCCTGGCGGCTTCTCCGGCTGAGCCGACGCTGCAAGGCTGTTCTGCGATGGCGCCGCAGCAGATGACTTGTTCAGCAGCGGCTGCTTGGGCTGCCGATCGGAGCGGCTTCCTCCTCCTTGCTTGACCGTTCGCGAAGACATAGCTTCCCCTCCTGCCCTTCATTAGCTGGTTCATTATATGAAGGATATGGGACTGCTATTCAAAACAAATGGAAGGCTTGCCCAGTTTTGGCGGCAAGCCTTCCATTCCATTACGTACTTATTATCGAAGCATCGTGCCCATTCGTCTTGCCGATTCGATGACGGAGGGCGCATATTCGCTCATCAATTCAAGCGTCAAGCGGCTCGACGGTCCTGAGAGCGACAAAGCGGCAACGAGATTTCCGTTGCGATTGAAGATCGGCGCGGACAGCGCGGCCACGCCAGGCTCGCGTTCTTCGAAGCTGGTCGCATAGCCTTGTCCTACAATCTCTTCGAGCTGCGACTTATAATGCTCCCGGTCAATGGCAGCAGGCCAGATTGGGTTGCCGGTAATTTGCTTTTGCACGTCCCGATCCGCATATGCGATCAGCACCTTGCTGGAAGCGCCGGCATATAGAGGCAGCCGCGCACCGACCGGAGCGACGCGCCTGACAGGCTGATTGCTTTGCACCGCCTGTATGCGGATCCGCTCCATGCCGTCGCGGACATAGATGCTAACCGTCTCTCCCAATTTATCTCGCAGCCGCTCCATCTCCGGCTGCCATATAATTCCCGGATCGTCTGTCCGTGACAAGTGTGCCGACAGCTCCCACACGCGGATACCCAGATGATAACGGTCCGACGCCGAATCCCGCTCGACAAAACCTTTATCCTCAAGCGTCGCCAGCATGCGGTGCACCGTGCTTTTATGCAAGCCGACCTTCTCGGCAATTTCCGTCATCGCCAGATTGGTGCCCGTTGTAAAACATAGCAATATATCAAGCGCGCGGTCTACCGCGCGCACATTCGCTTTGCCCTCTTCCATCCCTTTGCCGCACCCCCCAGCATCGCTGCTTAGCCGTTCCATGTATTGAGACTAATTATCGTTTAGTATAACCAATCCGGCCGCAATCGTAAAGAAAAGTTACTTCATTACAGCCTTGTTACAACTGCTTAACATTACGTCGACATTGATTGACAGGCTCAGACTATCGACATACGATGAAAGTACCAAAAAGAAATAAAGCGTTTTCATATTATATGTAACTTCATTTATAAGGATAATAGGATAGGGAGGGCTACGACATGAGTACAACCATTATGACGCCAATTCCGCTGGAAAGCGGCTTCCCTCAAGTGCTGCCGTCATTTCAGCAAACAGGCGGCATTCTGAATCGTCCACGTCCGCAAGCTAGAACGAGACGCAATCATATGCTAGTCGCCTGGACCGCTGCGTTCGCGGCAATGTGCTTGCTTGCTGTCGTCGTTTTTCACGGCTACGTGGCTTGGATGCTTGCACATCCTTATGTAGCCCCCCTTTTCTCCAATCCGAAGGCTGCTGTCGGCCTTGATTACGAAGACATTGTGTTCCCGAGCAAAAGCGGCCGCACGACCGTAAGCGGCTGGTACGTCCCGGCTGGATCAGCGGAACTCTCGAACGGTTCCGGCGCTGAAACGGCAGCATTGACGTATGGCGCCGCCGAATCCAAACGCACCGTAGTTCTCAGCCACGGCTACGGCGCCAACCGCGAAGAAACTTGGGTGCCTATGTACGATTTGACCAAGCTGCTCAACAGCTTACATTACAATGTTGTCCTTTTTGATTACGGCTATGCTTCCTCCGACTACAAAGTGCCGGCAACCGGCGGTCTTGAGGAATCGCAGCAGCTGCTGGCGGCGGTTGATTATGCCAAAGCGCAAGGCGCAGAGGAAGTAATCGTATGGGGCTTCTCGATGGGAGCCGGAACCGCTTTGCAAGCGGCTCTGCAAACCGACGACATCGACGGCATGATACTAGACAGCCTCTTCCTCGCAAGCTCCGACACGCTATACAGCAACGTGACGCAAATCGTTGATCTGCCGCGTTTTCCGTCCATGACGCTGATTGAATCGCTCATGCCTGTATTTTCCGGAGCGAGCCTGAACCAAATTCCGCTCGATACAATTATGAATGATTCTTTCGATATTCCGCTTTACATTATTCATGGAACGAATGACGCAAAAGCGCCCTACCAAACGGCCGAGTTGATTGCCGCTGCACAGAACAACCCATTGTCCCGCTCGTGGATCGTGCCGCAAGGGCAGCACGAGATGCTGTTCCGTGAAGATCCGAATGAATACATTCAACGCGCAGTCTTGTTCTTAAGCCAGTTGGACCAAAAATTCGATTCCGAAACGGCTGTCGCTTTCGCTCAATAGCACAAAATAACCGTTGCCGTTCGGCGCTTGACGCCGGCTGGACAACGGTTATTTTTTTCGCGCAACTAATCTTTAATTAAGGATAAAAATTCCGAGCGCAGCGCAGGGCTGCTGCGGAACTCGCCGCGTACTGCCGAGGTTACCGTCTTGCTGCCCGGCTTCTTCACCCCTCGGGAACACATGCACAAATGCTCGCCTTCCACAACGACCATCACGCCTTGAGGATGAAGTTCCTCTTCAATTACATTCGCAATATCGGTTGTAATTCGCTCTTGCACCTGCAAACGGCGAGTAATCGCCTCAACCAGTCTGGCGAATTTGCTTAAACCGGCAATTTTGCCATTCGGCAAATAGCCGATGTGTATTTTTCCGAAAAAGGGAGCCATATGATGCTCGCATTGGCTGTAATAAACGATATCTTTTACAATGACCAGCTCTTCGTGCTTCTCGTCGAACGTAACGCCCAAAACCTCGCGAGGCTCTACTTCATAGCCCGCAAAAATTTCTTCATACATGCGAGTGACGCGCGCAGGCGTCTCCAGCAATCCTTCCCGTTCAACATCTTCGCCAACCAACTTTAAAATTTCTCGAATATGATGCTCAATCTGCTCCCGGTTACGCGATACTGCCGAATTGACGTAATCCTTTCTTCCCGCCATTCGATCTCTCCTCTCCGGCTATCTCCTATTTACGAGGCATTCTGTTATTTTGGTTTTTCATCATGCTTTGCGCGCGCTGCATTTGCTGTTTATTTAAGTTGTAGCCCATTTGCTTCGCCATCTTCTGAATCATTTCCGGATCGTTTTGCATCCGTGACAATTGTTGACGCAAGTAGAATACGCCGCCGAAAAATCCGCCGACGCCGCCGACGATTAATGTAATAATCGGAATAATAATGTTCCAGGTGTTCATATTAAATTCACCGATCCTTTTTATCCATAATGTCCACTATGATAGCATGGAAAGCAAGCGTTCGCAAACAGCGGAAGCAAAGCAATTTTTACTAGATATCAGCCGTCTCCAAAGCAGCGATCGCCCGCTCGATATAGGTACGCGCTTCCTCGTCGCCTTCCAGCGGCAACGCGCCTCTCAGCGCTTCTTCCGCTTCTTCGCCGCCGATGCGTCCAAGCGCCCACGCAGCCGTGCCTCGCAGCACGGGACGGGTGTCCTCGCGCAGCACCTGCGCCAAATCGTTCACGGCGCTCTTCTCTTTAAAGTTGCCTAAGGCAATGACCGCGTTCCGCTGAATCGGCTTCTTGCCCCGCCAAGCGGACGAGCTGCTGCCATAGCGCTCCTTGAACTCGCGATTGCCCATCGTGAGCAGAGGAACGAGCAGCGGCTTAACCAGCTCGTGATCGGGCTGCAATTCCGGCTGATGCGTCCAGTTCTTGCCGCGGTTGACCGGACATACCGTTTGGCAAGTATCGCAGCCATACAGCCGATTGCCGATTTTGCGCATAAACTCGTCCGACACGAAGCCCTTTGTTTGCGTAACGAACGATATACAGCGCTGGGAATCGAGCTGCCCGGGCCCGACAATCGCGCCGGTTGGACAAGCATCTATACATTTCGTGCACTCCCCGCAGCCTTCAGTAACCGGCTCGTCCACAGGAAGCGGCAAATTCGTAATCATCTCGCCGAGATACATCCATGAGCCAAGCTCCTCGGACATAATCGAACAGTTTTTGGCGCTCCAGCCGATGCCCGCCCGTTCAGCAACTGCCCGGTCGGACAACGCCCCTGTATCGACCATGCTCTCGACACGCAGCTCCGGCACTCGTTCGCGCAGCCAAGCCTCAAGCTTCGCGAGCCTGTCGCGCAGCACCTTATGATAGTCCTCGCCCCATGACGAGCGGGATAAAATGCCTCTCCTTGCGCCCGGCTCCGATTTAGGCGGGTTTTGCAGCTTTGACGGGTAGGCGATCGCAATTGCGATGATCGACTGCGGATTATCGAAGAGCAGCGCCGGATTCGTCCGCTTGTCCAAATCAGGCTCTTCAAAGCCCGATTCGCGACCAAGCTCGCGATGCCGAACAAGCACCTGCTTCAGCTCTGTAAACGGGTCCGCCGATGCGACGCCAATTTTATCGATGCCTAAACTTTGAGCAGCCTCGCGCATTTCCTGTTTCAGCTGCGCCCAGCGGTTATCCGTTTCTGGCAGCATGTATTCGTTCACCCCTTGCTTAACCGCGCGGACATTGATCAGGCAAGCTGTTTGATTGCCTGCCGAGCCAATTCGTCGCAGCGATTGTTCCATTCGTTGTCGCTATGGCCTTTCACCTTCACATACTCTACAGTATGGACCTTCATAAGCTCCCATAGCCTTTTCCATAGATCCTGATTTTCTACAGGCTCTTTCTTGCTGTTCTGCCAGCCATTGCGCAGCCAGCCGTAAATCCAGCCCTTCTGAAAGCAATTCACGACATAGGCGGAATCGCTGTGCACTTTAATGTTGCAAGGCTCCTTGAGCAGGCTCAACGCCTCAATAACAGCCGCAATTTCCATTCGGTTGTTCGTCGTCTGCTTCTCGGCTCCGGATATTTCCTTCCGATGAGCGCCGTAAAACAGCACAGCGCCCCAGCCGCCGGGACCCGGATTTCCGGAACAGGCTCCGTCCGTGTATACGATGACTTCCTTCATCTATTATCCGCACCTTTTTAGAGGTTGTTCAAAAAGTCCAATTTTGATCACGAGGCTATTCAAGAAGCGTAATCGACATCGAATCTTGAATTCATCCGGGACAGCGTATGCTGTGCTGAAAACCGGACTTTTTGAACACGCACCTTTTACAACACTTTAAATTGACCGAACGGCCATATTATAAATTCAGCTCTCCCGCGAATCATCGACTTCTGAATCGTGCCGAAAATGCGGCTGTCCTTGCTTGCTCTCGCATGACGGTTGTCCCCCATTACGAAATAACCGCCCTTCTCCAGCTGAATCGGCATAAAATCCAAATCCTCTATGACAGAATCGACATAGGTCTCCTCTACGAGATCGCCATTACGGTACAACTGCTTATTATAAATCTCCAGCCGGTCTCCGGGAACGCCGATAATCCGTTTGACGAGCAGCTCCTGCTCACCGGCCGGAGACATCGGATCTTCCAATATGACAATATCGCCAAATTTCGGCTGCTCGAACAAATAGACGAGCTTATTAATGAACAGCCACTCTTTCTCATGCAGCGTCGGCTCCATAGAATGGCCCTCTACAGTAGAAAGATTAAATACAAACAAATGAAGCAGCATTACGATAGCAAAAGAAACAACGACCGTTTTCGTCCAATCCCACAGCTCTTTTTTCCAGCCTGACTTTTGTGCGCTATTTTCCGAAGGTGAGACGTCCACGCTCATCGCTCGCTTTCCTCGTACTGTTCCGACCATGCCTTATAATAGTCAAGCACAACACTCTCATGAAAAGGGGCTTGACCGCGGTCAATGCGCTGCAAAAGCGCCGTCAGCCCTTGGTATACCAGATCATCAACCATCTTCGGATAATGATAAGCAAGCTTATGCAGCTCATATTCGTCTTGATCGACGATATGCCGGCTTCCGTCCGCTGTCCGGATCACATCCAGATCATAATCAATATAGGTCAGAACGTCTCCTTGCATGAAAGGAGGCGATGCGATATTGCAGTAGTAGCGCACACCGGCATCTTCCAGCAGCGCCACGACATTGAACCATTCGCCCGGTATAAAAAAAGAGACAGCAGGCACGCGGCTAACCCACAGCTTGCCATCGGACTCTTGAATCGGCGTTTGACGATTAATGAGGACTATCATTTCCTCGTCTCGATGCTCTGGAGCGATCCGCTCCTGCGGCACAAGCCAATTGCGCTGCCAGGTCCGATGAAGATGCCCGTCATGCTTGAAGCTTTTAATTACACAATGCCGATAATTGTTCATGCGGGCCTCCTTGTCATCAGGATCTTTGAGCCGAGCTCAAAGTCGCTCATTATTCTCAAAGTCGCTCTACATCTAACGATCGCTCTTATATAAATAGAAAAGCATATCTCATCGCCAAAAGCAATGGCGATGCAGATATGCTCTGCACATATGGCATTATCAGCGAAAGCCGCTTAGCCTGCAATAATACTTAATTTTTGAAACGAACGATAGAAGTCGTTCGAAGCGTATCCCATAGCCTCATACAGCGGAAGCACCGGTTCGTTATATTCATCTGCGGTAATTAAAATCTTCAGAACATTGCGCTGTTCAAAACGTTGGCGCAGCGCCCCGATTAGTGCTTTGCCGATTCCTCTCCGTTGATGGCTAGGAAGTACGGCAACACGATAATAATAACCTTTGTTATTATCAATCGTACCGATGATCATTCCAACAATCTCTGACTGTTCGACGGCGACTAGAACCAGCTCGCTGTCCCATGACAATTGACGTGCAAAAGCTTCCATTGTTTGCTCGTAGCAATCCTCGGAAAGTACATCCTCAAGGAGCGCCGTTAGTGGTCTGTAGTCAGACAACTGGAAGGAACGAACGTTCATTACATATACACCTTCTATACCATGTCATAGTGCTGCATGTGTGACCGCCGACTTATAACTGCTAGACTATATGCCTGCTTAACGAGGGACACAATAAGACCTGTACACATATTATACGACATAATTTAGACAAATTCCTGCTATTTCTTTAAAAAAACTTAAAAATTTTAAAGAAATAACGAGATATTCGATGAAAACGCTTTATATTAAGCGCTTACATTCATAAAAATTAATGATTACTCCCATTTCTTCGTAATTGCTCCCTCTTTTGCATATTTACGCGAAAAAAATGCCATTCTAATGCTGCTGTCGATCCTGACTTTAGCGAGCCGACTTTTTCAACATAAATGTTGATTTATTCGTCCGGATAGAGGATAATGATTGGAGAGTTTTACATATCTATTATTAGGAGGCTATAAACAATGGCTCATCAATTACCTGCACTGCCTTACGCAAACAACGCTCTGGAACCGCACATCGATGCGTTGACTATGGAAATCCACCACGATCGTCACCACAATGCTTATGTAACAAACCTGAATGCTGCTCTGGAATCCGCTCCTGAGCTGCAAGACAAATCGCTGGAAGAACTGCTTGCCAACAACCTGGCAATCGTTCCTGAAGCAATCCGCACTGCTGTTCGCAACAACGGCGGCGGCCATGCGAACCACTCCCTGTTCTGGGAAGTTATCGGACCAAACGGCGGCGGCGCTCCAACTGGCGCTCTTGCAGCTGCAATCGACAGCGAGCTGGGCGGCTTCGATACGTTCAAAGCTGACTTCGCTAAAGCGGCAGCTACTCGTTTCGGCAGCGGCTGGGCATGGCTCTCCGTTAAAGACGGCAAACTGAAAGTTTCCAGCTTGCCTAACCAAGACAGCCCGATCTTCGAAGGCGAAACGCCTTTGCTCGGCCTGGACGTTTGGGAGCATGCTTACTACCTGAACTACCAAAACAAACGCCCTGACTACATCGCAGCGTTCTGGAACGTTGTAAACTGGGCTGAAGTTGGCAAACGTTACGAAGCAGCTGTTAAGTAATAGCCTTTAATAATAGCGGTACAGGGAACTATCCCTGTACCGCTATTTTGTTTTTGACCAATGGTGTGGTCGCGTTGCAGCTTACAGCATTCGTGGCTTTAAGGCCATTTTCGGCCTTAATTCCTCCGTTGCACCTCGCGCAATCGACTTTTAGGCCGTTTTCGGCCTTAAAGCTCGCTTTTTCCTCCGATTGCCGCTGCTTTCCGGCTATATAAGGCCATTTTCGGCCTTATTCCCTCCGTTGCACCTCGCGCAATCGACTTTTAGGCCGTTTTCGGCCTTAAAGCTCGCTTTTTCTCCGACTTCCGCTGCTTTCCGCCC
>NZ_WOVL01000062.1 GCF_009737085.1 Paenibacillus sp. NEAU-GSW1 | reverse complement strand
TGCTTACGGCTCCCCGAGGCAGTATCGTTGTTCGCCACGTCCTTCTTCGGCTCCTAGTGCCTAGGCATCCTCCGTGCGCTCTTACTAGCTTAACCATTGCTCGTTGTGTGAAATTCTACTTTTCTCCTGCGTTGTATTCGGTTCATCCTGCCGTTCTCGATTCCATCAGTCATCACTTGCGTGATTTCATGAAGGGAATCTTCGAAAAGTCATGCTGAACTCGAAACAACTCCGTCGAAACATTAGAATGGATTCACATCAACTTCGCTTAAATTCGCTAAAGGATGTTTCATTCATTTCGCTATCCAGTTTTCAAGGTGCAATTAGGTGTATCAAACACCTGCTTGGCGACGTCCTACTCTCCCAGGACCCTGCGGTCCAAGTACCATCGGCGCTGGAGGGCTTAACGGTCGTGTTCGGTATGGGAACGTGTGGTTCCCCTCCGCCATCGCCACCAAACGGATGAATATTTGAAAGTTATTCGGGGCCCCCGAAAAGCAATCGGATTAAGCTGCAACGCTTAACTTCACTTTTTGGGGATCGAGAATTGTTCTCTCAAAACTGACAACGAGCGAGCAATAAACCTGCCTGAGTTTATTTTGCATGGAAGCATGCTTCCGATGTACGTTTCCTGCAGAAAC
>NZ_WOVL01000061.1 GCF_009737085.1 Paenibacillus sp. NEAU-GSW1 | reverse complement strand
GTCGTATCTTTTCATTGTCTCTCGTCTCCCTCGTTAGCTTCCATTTTATTTCATACGAGGGTGTTTTGCGACTGCACTTTTAGCGTAGCACTCCATTTTCAAATACGCTGGGTTTATCCATAATCCAGAATAAAACCATTCTATATAGTTTATTTATAATTTGATTATGGGGTATACGCCGTGTAATCAATATTGAACTTAGTCCCAAACGTAAGTGCATTTGAGGTATTGGTTGTTGTATTTAAACCGTAATACACATCGAACCAATGTGAAGTTAATTTACGTGCAGTTCCTCCAAATGGAGGAGTTACTTTTCTTGTACAGTTTACATCACCCATATCTTCTACTAAAAATCCATCCAAATATCCCTCTTCAGATCCAGGTGCAGATAATTCCTGATCAGTATAAATTTGAGTGCCATATGGTAATATGGTTCCAGAAGTGGCTTTACCACATGTTACAGGATGTACCGCCGCTGTATAGTATTGAGTCGGAGTTGTTCCATGAAAAGTTTTTTTTCCTACTAAAGAAACGTATGATGTAACATCCTGATTGGTATAGTTGTAAGTGGCCGCTTCTGTAATATAATTTGAAGTACCAAAGAATAATGCTAATGCTGATACAACTACTGAAGCTTTAATCATATTTTTAATCATTCTGAGAACCCTCCTACTTTAAAGTTTACTTTCCTCCTGCATGCTCAATCATTCTTAACATTTCTAACAGATGGATAATCATCAAGATCTTTGCCACTCACCTCCTTGTAAATTCTGTCCTTCCTAGATACTCGCCTGTTCTTGCGTTTATATGTACTTCCATTCGGGTATCATTTTGTTCTCCTACAACAGTAATAAATATATTCTGGAGTGCTACGCTAAAAGTGCAGTCGCAAAACACCCTCGTATGAAATAAAATGGAAGCTAACGAGGGAGACGAGAGACAATGAAAAGATACGAC
>NZ_WOVL01000060.1 GCF_009737085.1 Paenibacillus sp. NEAU-GSW1 | reverse complement strand
CAGTAGCGAAGGTCATGTACTCCGGCTGTCGAGAAAAGCCTCTAGCCAGGCGAAGGTGCCCGTACCGCAAACCGACACAGGTAGGCGAGCAGAGCATGCTAAGGCGCGCGGAAGAACTCTCGTTAAGGAACTCGGCAAAATGACCCCGTAACTTCGGGAGAAGGGGTGCCTCGGTAGGGTGAATAGCCCGAGGGGGCCGCAGTGAAAAGGCCCAAGCGACTGTTTAGCAAAAACACAGGTCTGTGCGAAGCCGTAAGGCGAAGTATACGGGCTGACGCCTGCCCGGTGCTGGAAGGTTAAGGGGAGCGGTTAGGGGTAACCCGAAGCTGTGAACCGAAGCCCCAGTAAACGGCGGCCGTAACTATAACGGTCCTAAGGTAGCGAAATTCCTTGTCAGGTAAATTCTGACCCGCACGAATGGCGTAACGACTTGGGCGCTGTCTCAACGAGAGATCCGGTGAAATTTTAATACCTGTGAAGATGCAGGTTACCCGCGACAAGACGGAAAGACCCCATGGAGCTTTACTGCAGCTTGATATTGGACTTTGGTACGATCTGTACAGGATAGGTGGGAGCCATTGAAGCATGAGCGCCAGCTTGTGTGGAGGCGACGTTGGGATACCACCCTGATCGTATCGGAGTTCTAACCTGCTACCCTGAATCGGGTAGAGGGACCGTGTCAGGCGGGCAGTTTGACTGGGGCGGTCGCCTCCTAAAATGTAACGGAGGCGCCCAAAGGTTCCCTCAGAATGGTTGGAAATCATTCGGAGAGTGCAAAGGCATAAGGGAGCTTGACTGCGAGACCTACAAGTCGAGCAGGGACGAAAGTCGGGCTTAGTGATCCGGTGGTACCGAATGGAAGGGCCATCGCTCAACGGATAAAAGCTACCCTGGGGATAACAGGCTTATCTCCCCCAAGAGTCCACATCGACGGGGAGGTTTGGCACCTCGATGTCGGCTCATCGCATCCTGGGGCTGAAGTAGGTCCCAAGGGTTGGGCTGTTCGCCCATTAAAGCGGTACGCGAGCTGGGTTCAGAACGTCGTGAGACAGTTCGGTCCCTATCTGTCGTGGGCGCAGGAAATTTGAGAGGAGCTGTCCTTAGTACGAGAGGACCGGGATGGACGTACCGCTGGTGTACCAGTTGTTCCGCCAGGAGCACCGCTGGGTAGCCAAGTACGGACGGGATAAGCGCTGAAAGCATCTAAGCGTGAAGCCCCCCTCAAGATGAGATTTCCCAATTCGTAAGACCCCTTGAAGACGACGAGGTTGATAGGCTGGGGGTGGAAGCACAGCAATGTGTGGAGCTGACCAGTACTAATCGGTCGAGGGCTTATCCTAATG
>NZ_WOVL01000006.1 GCF_009737085.1 Paenibacillus sp. NEAU-GSW1 | reverse complement strand
TTTTCGTTGTAATCTAGTGCTTGCAGGTAAATGATCTTTTCTGCCGCTTCAATATTAGTAAGGCTATTCATCGGCTTTAATCGTTTGCGTAGTTCTTTGTTCATACGCTCGATCGGATTTGTTGTGTAGATGGCCCGCCTTGTTAGTTCGGGGTACTTGTAGAAGGTCAGAAGCGTTGGGAGCTGCTCTTCCCAGGACTTCACCTCCTTTGGGTACTGTTTGCGCCACTTGTCCTTGAAACCATCGAACACGGCTTTCGCGACATCGCCATCGATAGCGGTATACACCTGTTTCAGGTCCTCGAGAAACTCCGTCTTGTCCGAAACGCGGATTTTAGGGAATGTCGCGCGCACCTTATGGACCACGCAGTGCTGGACATCTGCCATTGGGTAGATCTCACGAAAAGCTTCTTCAAGGCCTGGCAAACCGTCAAACACACCGAGAAGTACATCAGTAGCACCACGCTTCTTGAGGTCTTTGAGCACCTCCCGCCAGCCGTTGGAGCTTTCATGCCCGCCGACATAGAAGCCGAGGATTTGGCGAATGCCTTTCTCATCAATTCCCATGGCCAAATAAACGGCTTCGCTGCTTACCGTGTTTCGTTTGAGTTTAACGTAGAGGCCATCTAGATAAATCACGGAGTAGCGTTTCTCAAGCGGACGGTTCTGCCACTGCTCGATGTCCTCCATGACCGTCTGCGTAATGTTGCTGATCGTGGTTGGTGAGTATTGCGCGCCGAACATGCTTTCCACAAATTTGGCCACTTCGCGTGTGCTCATGCCGCCTTTGTACATGTGGATGATGGCCTCTTCGAGCCAACCTTCCCGTCGTTGATACGGCTGGAACAGACGTGTTTGGAAGGTCCCTTTGCGGTCGCGAGGCACGTGGAGTTCATTAATCGTTCCGTAGCGAGTTTGGAAAGTGCGTTTGTAGTGACCGTTACGACTGTTACGCGAATTAGGATGCTCCACTGTCAAAAAGTTTTTGATCTCTTCACGAAGTAGCAGTTCAAGCTTCTCTTGCAGTAATTTGGTAACAGTATTTTCAAGTAGATCATTAAATGCATTTTCGGGTATATTAATCATCGAGTAGGGTCCTCCTCTTGGTGATGTCGCAATCCCGAGGATACCCTACTTTTTTATGTTCTGGATAGACTCCAGATCATGGTACACAGACTATTTTACGTCACCTGGATGAGTATCGATGATGCTATGGCTAGATTGAGAGTCTTAAATAGGAACTGTGAAGAGGAGTATTCTACAAGATTTATGCTTAAGAGGGATCTTACTATACTGGAATTTGCACTTCGCAACGATTTAATATTAAAAGCTAGTACGTCGTAGTATTCTCTGCTCTGCATTGTCGCTTTTAGGATTATTTTCAAGCCAGTATTCATTTTTGGGAAAAATAACCGAAATAAGATAAGGGTCGAAACAAATTTTACTAATTTAAAGAAAGATGGAGGTTTTTGATTTTGAAGAGAAAGTTACTTGTTTGTACATGACTGTTTTGCTGTTTTTTTTAGATAAATCCCTCTTCAATGCTTAATAAGGGAATTTTTATTATACAATTACAACTTCAATTCTCTTATCTCTTGTCGTGAATCTAATAACATCTCCACGTTGTATAAGAAAATTAATTAGCGATTGTGGATATAATCGATTGTTTAAGTGGAAAGTATAATTTTGTACAAGTTTAGATTTAAGAAAACTTTTCCGTTTGGTTTGAATCTAATGATTTCTGTTTTAATTAACGCTTGTTTTATCGTAATACCCAGTGAAAAAATTATTCTAAAAGGACAACTAGGACGTAGCGATCCACGTCTAGGCTTAGAACCTGATTTTTTCATATAATCCCTCTTTCTTTCATTTAAAGTCATTTCAAAAGATTTTGACACTATCCTCTATGCATATAATCAATAATTGAAACTAATATGGCAGAGTTAGGTCTGGCCTGTTGAGTTAATCGAGTGTTATTTTTGTGGAAATTAACGGAAAATTCGCAGCGTTGTATTCGAATGGTTTCGTTTTTTTTGTTCAAAGTGGGCAAAAACGAAGCAAATGGACAATAATCGAAGCTTTTGAGCGATAGCTCATTATGTAAGCGCATAACTAAATGCCCTTTTGCAAAGAGCATCCAATTTAGCGTTAAAGCGTGTTTTACAATATTAGGCGGCAGGCGTAATATTACTCCGTACTCCAAGAAATGAAAACTAAATATTCCTTATCGCTAAATTTCCGTAATGGAAAACGGGGGAACCAATCTTGAAGACTTGCCGAGAAAGCGGGCATTCTTCGAATGGGGTGAATCCTGATCCGTCAGGTAGGGCGACTCTCGCCGTCCGAATCCGTCAGCTAACCTCGTCAGCGTTGAATGAGAGAAGGGTTGTGACATGTGTTGAAAACACAGGCTCCTGCCTGTGTTTTTTCGTGCGCTTAAAAAGGCGTATGCGGGAGAATATAAATAAGAACTTAATGATCAGATCAGAAAGTACGGGGTGGAATTATGTTAGCCATTCTTAAAAGAATTTTAATCGGAAGACCTTTGAAATCGACGGAGCTCGGCGAACAAAAGCTTAATAAAACGAAAGCATTAGCGATACTGTCTTCTGACGCTTTATCCTCCGTAGCTTACGGTCCGGAGCAAATCTTGATAGTGCTTATGACAGTAGGAGCTGCTGCGTTCTGGTACTCGATACCGATTGCCATCGGCGTGCTTGTATTGCTGCTTGCTCTCATTCTTTCGTATCAGCAAATTATTTTCGCTTATCCGCAAGGCGGGGGGGCATATGTTGTATCCAAGCAAAACTTAGGGCGTTTTCCCGGTCTGATCGCAGGCGGTTCTTTGCTCGTCGATTATATTTTGACCGTAGCCGTAAGCGTGTCGGCTGGCACGGATGCGATTACATCCGCTTTTCCAAGCCTGCATTCATACAATGTCATCATTGCAGTAACCTTTGTACTGTTCATTACGATACTGAACTTGCGAGGCGTAACGGAATCAGCTTCCGTCCTCGCGTACCCTGTTTATCTGTTCGTATTGGCATTATTCGTACTGATTGGCGTCGGCATTTATCGGATTGTCGCCGGTGACGTTGCGCCGGAACTGCATACTTCGCTCGGTACGCCGGTCGCCGGAATCAGCCTTTTCCTTCTATTAAAAGCTTTTGCATCCGGCAGCTCGGCGCTTACGGGAGTCGAAGCGATTTCAAATGCGATTCCGAATTTCAAAGCGCCTGCTCCGAACAATGCCGCCAAAACATTAATGGCGATGGGCATTTTGCTGGCGGTCCTGTTCTCAGGCATTGTGTTTCTGGCTTATTATTACGGCATTAGCCCGCGCCCGGAAGTGACTGTCGTTTCCGATATTGCAGAGCAAGTATTCGGACGAAATTTCATGTACTTTTTCATTCAAGGAACAACTGCCCTCATTTTGATTCTGGCGGCTAATACCGGTTATTCTGCATTCCCGCTGCTGGCGGTCAACCTGTCGAAAGACAAATATTTTCCGCGTATGTTCTCGATTCGCGGTGACCGTCTCGGCTATTCCAACGGCATAATCAGCTTAGGCTTGCTGTCCATTGTGCTGATTATTGCGTTTGAAGGCAAGACCGAGCATTTGATTCCGCTCTACGCAGTCGGTGTATTTATTCCATTCACGCTTTCTCAGACCGGCATGACGCTGAAGTGGATGCGGGAGAGGCCAAAGGGCTGGCCGATCAAGCTAACGATAAATTTAGTCGGGGCGATCATCAGCTTTATCGTCTGCATGATGTTCTTCTTGACCAAGTTCGGTCAAGTGTGGCCGGTGCTGGTCTTCATGCCGCTTATCTTGCTGCTGTTAACCCGCATTTATAAGCATTATGAGGCGGTAGCCGAGCAATTAAGCACATCGAGCTGCGAACCGGTCATTCCGATCGAAGGCAATATCATTATTGTCCCTGTAGCGGGCATAACTCATGTTGTTGAAAACTCGATTAACTATGCGAAATCGCTCCACGCTCACCAGATTATTGCTGTACACATTCCATTCGAAAGGGATGAAGAGGCGGCTTTCGAGCAGAAATGGAAAAAGTGGCAGCCCGATGTCCGATTGGTTACGCTTCATTCGCCGTATCGGAATTTAAAAGAGCCGCTTATGAAATTTATCGATACGGTTGAACGGAAAGCCAGAGAATCCAACTATCAAGTAACGGTAGTTATCCCGCAGTTCATTCCGAAAAAAGCATGGCATAACATCCTGCATAATCAATCCAGTCTCATGCTTCGAACGCATTTGTTATTTACGCGAAATGTTATCGTTACGACGGTGCCTTATCACTTTAAAAAATAGTGCTGCTCGGACAAAAGGGGGGTGTCCCATAAGTCATTAAAATGACGATGGGATACCCCCTGTTTTATTTAGGTTAAACAGCAAACTGCACATTGAAATGTTCTTCCTATCGCCATTGCTCAGGGAATCCTTTGAATCAACGAGGTAAAGTTGGAATCCCTTCACAAAAACGAACGCTGACGCTTCCCTAGAATCATTTAAATGTTTCGTTTGCCATTAACCTGTCAATTAATTGCCAAATCAAGAATAACCGAGGATTCCGCCGGTTCCTGCTTCGAGGCTTGCCGAAAGTCGGCCTAGAGTTCGGGTGGCTTTCACTTGCCCATCATTTGCTGAAGAAAGCTGCAAAGGATAAAAATCAAAAAATAACGTTGCAGGGATAGCTCTCCGCAACGCTATTTTTATGAAATTCACTTTTGTAATTTACTGATGCGAGCCATTTCTCTAGCGAGCGAACCTCTTTTGAGACGGCCTCTTTTTCAATTGCATATTAAGCTTGCGGTTTTGGCGGACGCGGCTTTTTCTCGCGGAATCTTGTCGCCACATAGTTGCGCTTGCGATCGCGGAAAAAAATCCAGCCGCCGATAAAACCGGCTCCCGCTGCAAACATGATAAGCCCCAGCAAAAAGCTGAGCCATTGAAAATCGGGAACGACGGCGTCATTGCCGAAATCGGAAAAATAGTGGAACACTTCATTTTTCATGCGAAGAAAGCCGAAGCAGGCGAGAAGCCCTGGTATAACGAGAATAATGACGGCAATTAGTCTGGCGGTAACCAATTTCATGAAACAATAATCTCCTTGTGCAACATAATGCTTCTATGATACCTTTTTCAACGCACACTGTCTATTTCGGAATGGCGCAGGGCAAATAGGGATGTAAATAGGAATGAAAAAAGGTACAATAGGTGAAGTGACTAAAAGCATGCGGTGGAGGGAAATACAATGGCGATACAAGTTGATATAGCAATTTTGGGCGGGGGCGTTGGCGGATATACGGCAGCAATTCGCGCGGCGCAGCTTGGCAAGAGCGTTGCTATTGTCGAGGCGGACAAGCTCGGCGGCACATGCTTGCACAAGGGCTGCATTCCAAGCAAATCACTGCTTCGCAGCGCTGAGGTATATGCGACACTGCTTGAAGCAGATACATATGGCATTTCGTTAGAGGGCGCAACGCTTGATTTCAGCAAAGTGCAAGTACGTAAAGAAAAAACGGTTGATCAGCTTTATCGCGGCTTGCAGCATTTAATGAAGAAGAACGGCATTCAAGTGATGCAAGGGAAAGGCCGTGTAATCGGCCCTTCGATTTTTTCTCCGCGCAGCGGCTCGCTTGCGGTAGAGCTCCCGGACGGCGAAATGGAATCAGTCGTTTCCGCGAACTTGATTATCGCAACCGGCTCCCGTCCGCGTACGCTTCCGGGCATCACACCGAACGGCACCGCAATTTTGACAAGCGATGATGCGCTTCGAATGGAAAAATTGCCGGGCTCGATGATGATTGTCGGGGGCGGCGTAATTGGGGTGGAATGGGCGTCAATGCTTCAGGATTTCGGCGTTCAGGTAACGATTGTCGAAGCAGGCGTACGATTGCTTCCTGGAGAAGATGCAGAAGTATCGGCAGAGCTTACTCGTCTGCTCAGACGCCGGGGCGTTCGCGTGTTGACAAGCGTACAATTACATACGGAGCAAATGGTTGTTGGCAGCGATGGCATAACGGTGCCGGCAGCGACCTCTGAAGGCGACGTCGTGCTGACGGCCGAGAAAATGCTGCTTTCGGTAGGGCGTCAAGCCAATGTTGAAGGAATCGGACTTGAGAATACCGATGTGAAAACGAAAGACGGCTTCATTCGCGTCAATGAATACGGCCAAACGACTGAGCCGCATATTTATGCGATCGGCGACTGCATAGGCGGCGTTCAGCTAGCGCATGCGGCTGCCCATGAAGGCGTGCACGCAGTAGAACATATTGCGGGAGTGAAAAAGCCGGCTACACCGGCGCATCTTATTCCGAGATGCATTTATTCCCGTCCGGAGATCGCTTCCTTCGGGCTGACGGAAGACGGCGCGCGCATGAAAGGGCATGACGTAAAGACCGGAAAAATACCGTTTCAAGCGATCGGCAAAGCGATCGTTCTTGGCGAAACGGACGGCTTTGTTAAAGTGATTGCCGACCGAAAAACGAATGATATTCTAGGCGTGCATATGATTGGCCCGCATGCGACAGATTTAATATCGGAAGCCGCGCTTGCCGGCATTCTCGACGCGACGCCATGGGAAGTCGGACAGATGATTCATCCGCATCCGACGCTTGCCGAAGCGCTTGGCGAAGCAATGCTTGCCGTTGACGGCAAAGCGATTTCGTTCTAATTTGCGCCTTTATCGTTCATGATAAAGTCATTACATTTGTCACGTTTTCAATACCAACGCAATGGGGTTATAATAAATAACATCAAGTATTAGTACCAGGTTATAAAGGAGGCGTTTCCATATGACCAAGACGACAAAACAAAACTTTCCACATACGGAATTAGGCCTTACCGATGATCAAGCCATTGAAATGTACGCAACCATGCAGCTCGCGAGAAAATTTGATGAACGCAATATGCTGCTTCAGCGTGCTGGTAAAATTAACTTTCACGTATCCGGAATCGGACAAGAAGTCGCTCAAGTAGCTGCGGCCTTCGCGCTCGATAGACAGAACGATTATTTTTTGCCTTATTATCGCGACTACGGATTTGTTTTAGCTGTCGGCATGACGGTTAAAGAACTGATGCTTTCCGTATTTGCCAAAGCGGAAGACCCAAACAGCGGCGGCCGGCAAATGCCGGGCCATTTCGGCAGCAAGCGGCTGCGTATCGTAACGGGCTCCAGCCCGGTAACGACACAAGTGCCGCACGCAGTCGGTATCGCTTTAGCAGCGAAGATGAAGAAGAAACCGATCGTCAGCTTCGTGACGTTTGGCGAAGGTTCGAGCAATCAGGGCGACTTCCATGAAGGCTGCAATTTTGCCGGCGTTCAGAAGCTTCCTGTTATTTTGATGTGCGAGAATAACCAATACGCGATTTCGGTGCCAGTTCATAAGCAACTTGGCGGACGCGTTGCTGACCGCGCAATTGGCTACGGCTTCCCAGGCATCCGCGTAGACGGCAACGACGCGCTTGAAGTGTTCCGCGTTGTAAAAGAGGCGCGCGAGCGTGCGATAGCGGGTGAAGGGCCGACATTGATCGAAGCTATGATGTACCGCCTTTCGCCGCATTCGACTTCCGATAACGATTTGGCTTACCGGACGAAGGAAGAAGTGGATGAGAACCGCGCGAAGGACGGTATTCCTAAATTTAAGCAATATTTGATCGATTGCGGCATTTGGGACGAGGAGCGCGAAGCGCAGCTGCTTGCATCCATTCGCAAACAGATCGACGAAGCGACTGAATACGGCGACAAAGCGCCGTTCCCTGAGCCAGAATCGGTAATGCTTCATGTATATGCCGATGACGCCGAGCAAGGAGGTAGTCTCTGATGGCAAAGATGGAATATATAGAGGCAATTCGATTGGCCATGAAGGAAGAAATGGAACGCGACGAAGACGTATTCGTGCTTGGCGAGGACGTTGGCGTTAAAGGCGGCGTGTTTACGACGACGAAAGGCTTGCAGGAGCAGTTCGGCGAGATGCGCGCAATGGATACGCCGCTCGCGGAATCGGCGATTGCCGGCGTGGCTATTGGCGCTGCGATGTACGGCATGAAGCCGATCGCTGAAATGCAATATTCCGATTTCATGTTCCCGGCAACGAACCAGATTATTAGCGAAGCGGCCAAAATTCGATACCGCTCGAACAATGATTGGAACTGTCCGGTCGTTATCCGTGCGCCTATTGGCGGCGGCATATTTGGCGGATTGTACCATTCACAATGTCCGGAGTCTGTATTTTTCGGCACGCCAGGGTTGAAAATCGTTGCGCCATACCGGCCATACGATGCGAAAGGGCTGTTGAAAGCAGCCGTTCGCGACCCGGATCCGGTTATTTATTTCGAGAATAAGAAGAGCTATAAGCTTATTACCGGCGATGTGCCTGAGGAAGATTACATTGTGCCGATAGGCAAAGCCAATGTGCTTCGCGAAGGCGACGATATTACGGTCATCGGATACAGCATGCCGCTCTTGTTCGTCGAGCAGGCTGCAGCCGAGCTGGAGCAGGAAGGAATCAGCGCGCATATTCTCGATTTGCGCACGATTCAGCCGTTGGACAAGGAAGCGATTCTTGAAGCGGTTCGCAAAACCGGCAAAGTTCTTATTGTACATGAGGATAATAAGACAGGCGGAGTAGGCGCTGAAGTAGCGGCGATTATTGCCGAAGAGATTCTCTATGAGTTGGATGCTCCGATCAGCCGTCTTTGCAGTCCGGACGTGCCGGCAATGCCGATTAACCCGCCGGGCGAGAAGTTCTTTATGCTCAATAAAGAAAAAGTGCTGGAAGCGATGCGCAGCCTTGCGCTTTACTAGTGTAGACTTGAACGGAATTTGACTAAAATGCAAGTTCAAAAATTTCGGTTTTCAGCACATAAGAAGTGCTTTCGACTGGCTGAATTCAAGATTCGAAGTCGAATCTGCTCCTTGAATAGCTTCGTGATCAAAGCGGGATTTTTGAACATCCTCTAGTAAGGGTTGGGAGTTGGAAGTAATGAAAGTGGAAAAAGAAATCGTCATACCGCAGCTTGCGGAATCGCTTGTGTCCGCAACCATTGACAAATGGTTGAAACAACCCGGGGACCATGTCGATATGTACGAGCCGCTTTGCGAGCTAATTACGGATAAAGTCAGCGCCGAGCTTCCTTCGACGGTTTCGGGGACGTTGACGAGAATTGTTGTCGGGAACGGCGAGACCGTTCCGGTCGGAACGGTAGTCTGTTATATCGCATCGGAAAATGAGGAAGGCGCGCCGGCAGCGAGTGAAGCAGCATCTGTCTCTGCAACGGTCGCAACGCCTTCCGCTTCTGACGAAGGCGGTTCGATGCGCAACCGTTACTCGCCTGCTGTGCAGCAGCTCGCAGCCGAGCATGGCATTAAGCTTGCTGACGTACCAGGGACCGGAATTGGCGGCCGCATTACACGCAAGGATATTCTTGCGTATGTTGCGTCGAGCTCCAATTCGTCTGCTGCTCGCTCGGAGAGCAGCGTCGATGTATCGAAGACGGAAGTTCGTTCCTCCGGTCTGCATCTGACGGAAACGCCGCGCATTCCAACCATTCAGCCTCCGGCGCTCGGCAGAGGCGAAGAATATATCGACGTTACGCCGATTCGCAGCGCGATTGCACGCAATATGAAACAAAGCGTGACGGAAATTCCGCATGGCTGGATGATGATTGAAGTGGACGTGACGAATCTCGTTGCGCTTCGCAATAAGCTGAAGGATGAATTTATGAAACGGGAAGGGGTTAATTTAACCTACCTGGCATTTGTTCTCAAAGCAGTCGTCAATGCGATCAAGGATTTTCCGATTATCAATTCGATGTGGGCGGTCGATAAAATTATCGTCAAGCGCGATATTAACATTTCGCTTGCCGTCGGCACAGAAGAATCGGTTGCGACGCCGGTTATTAAAAATGCCGATCACAAAACGATCGCCGGACTTGCCAAAGAAATCGACGACTTGGCCCGCCGCGGACGCGAAGGCAAGCTGACGCTTTCGGATATGCAAGGCGGTACGTTTACGGTCAATAATACCGGTTCGTTCGGTTCGATCATTACAAATCCAATTATTAATTATCCGCAAGCGGCGATTATTACGTTCGAATCGATTGTGAAGCGTCCTGTCGTCATTAATGACATGATTGCCATCCGTTCGATGGCTAATATGTGCTTCTCGCTTGATCACCGTATTCTGGACGGCATTATTTGCGGCCGTTTTTTGCAGCGGGTCAAGGATAATCTGGAAAGCTTCAACAGCGACACTAAACTGTATTAATGTATTTTTATAGGAAACGGGGTTTTCGGCATGACAAACGCAAGAACGGCTTTGGAAGCCCGTTACATCCCGATGCTTGAATATGCCGCAGCGTGGGATTTGCAAAAATCGATCGTGCAGCAAATCGACAAGGAGGAGCGTCCGGAGACGCTTCTCCTTCTTCAGCATCCGCCGACTTACACAATCGGCTCTGACCGTCATCCCGAGCATTTGTTGCTCGATGAGGAGCAATTGAAAGAGCAGGGCATATCCCTATTCGAGATTGACAGGGGCGGGGATATTACATATCACGGTCCGGGACAGCTTGTTGGCTATCCGATCCTTTTTCTCGATTCAGCCACTCTTGATTTGCATGGGTATTTGCGCAGCGTGGAGCAGGTTATTATAAACTGGCTCAGCGGATACGGCATTACGGCAGGGAGAAAACCGGAGTATACGGGCGTTTGGGTAGGAGATGAGAAAATTGCCGCGATCGGCGTCAAATTCAATCGCTCCCGGGGGCGCAAAGGATTTATTACGTCCCATGGGTTTGCTTTGAACATTGTATCGGGCATTGGCCAAGGCGGATTTAGCGGCATCGTTCCGTGCGGCATCGAGCAATATGGGGTAACGTCTTTTAATGATTTAACGGGGCTGTCCATGACCGTCGAACAAGCGGCACGGGAAATTGTGCCGCATTTCAGCTCGATATTCGGGTACGAGCGGCATTCATTAGTAGAATAGCCAGCCTAGCGAGGCAACGATCGTCGACAGCAGCACCGATGCTGCGATGATCATGGCGACGAGGCGGATCAGTTTTTGGGATTTCATGATCATTCTCCTTTCAAAAGCTTGTACCTTTCTAGTATGCGATAATTTTGTTCCGTTGTGAAGCGGAGCGGCATGTAAGTTTAGAGGAAAGAAACGATTGCTTTCTGGATATGATGGATAGATAGCTGTCTGCAATGGCAGAGTGACTTTGAGTAAGGGAGTGCATAGCCGGTGGTTAATGAGCAACGAGTCGTTCAGCAGTTTTTAGAACTAGTTAAGGTTGACAGCGAAACGAAGCAAGAAGGGCAAATAAGCGCAGTGCTCCGCGGCTTGTTCGAAGAGCTCGGACTTTCGGTTGAAGAGGATGAGGCGGCAGCGGCTACCGGACACGGGGCGAACAATTTGTTCGCTGTTTTGGAGCCGTCCGGCGAGAATACAGCATCCGCGCCTGCGCTTCTGTTCACTTGCCATATGGATACCGTAACGCCTGGAGTTGGCATAAAGCCGCAGCTGGACGATGACGGCTATATCCGGAGCGACGGCACAACGATTCTCGGGAGCGACGACAAAGCGGGCATCGCAGCGCTGCTGGAAGCGATACGGGTGTTAAAGGAGCAAAGCTTGCCGCATGGACGGATTCAATTCGTTATTACCGTCGGAGAGGAGTCGGGGCTCGTCGGCGCGCGGGCAATCGATCGTTCCAGACTGATAGCCGATTTCGGCTATGCGGTGGACTCGAACGGCTCGATTGGCGATATCGCAATTGCCGCGCCTGCACAAGCAAAGGTGACGATCAATATGTACGGCAAATCCGCTCATGCCGGGGTCAATCCGGAAGACGGCATAAGCGCTATTCAAGTGGCGGCTAAAGCAATCAGCCGTATGCCGCTTGGGCGCATCGATAAGGAGACGACCGCCAATATAGGCCGATTTGAAGGCGGAGGCGCGACGAATATCGTATGCGACTTCGTCAAAATCGACGCGGAAGCGCGGAGCATCGTGCCGGAAAAGCTTGACCGTCAGCTTGATGCGATGCGTGCGGCTGTGGAAAGCGCCGCGCAAGATTTCGGCGGACGAGGCGAGCTTGATAGCCATATCGTATATCCTGGGTACATGCACGAGGAAGATGCGCGTCCCGTGCTAGTCGCAAAAGCGGCAGCGACAGCGATCGGACTTGAGCCGCGAACCTTTGTTTCCGGCGGAGGCAGCGACGCAAATATTTTTAACGACCTGGGAGTGCCAACTGTAAATCTTGCGGTCGGATACGAGCACATTCATACGACCAAAGAACAAATCAAAGTGTCCAACTTGGTCCGAATTACTGAATTTGTCGTTTCTATTATTGGAGAAGCGTCAAAAGAAAAATAAATAAACGGCTTCTCCTTCTCAATGCCTTGAGAGAGGAGAGGCCGTTTGTTTTAGGTGCGATTTGGATCATTTGAAGGAGGAGAGCAATTGGGACAAGGTTGCGTCAGATGGATTGACAGTAGAAAGCTTGCGCAGCTTGTGACGAATTTCCCATGCCTTGCCTACCAAACGCAGTTCTTTTGCCGACATGTATTGTTTCATTCTTATCTCGCCCCTTATGATTTGATATAATGATATCTATGTCCGCTATGGACAAGTTATAACCTGATATACATATAAAGGAATGAGGAGCGGATGAAATTGGAGAAAAATGAGCCTATGCAATGGCGCGAGGAAACGGTAAGCACCGAACCGATTTTTCAAGGAAAAATTATTTCGCTTCAAGTGGATACAATTGCGCTGCCGGACGGCAGAACGGCAACGAGAGAAATTGTGAAGCATCCAGGAGCTGCTGCTGTGATGGCGTTATTGGACGGAAAGCTGCTCGTCGTCGAGCAATTCCGCAAGCCGCTTGAGAAATTTCAGATCGAAATTCCAGCCGGAAAGCTGGATGCGAACGAAGACCCGGCAATAGCTGCAGCGCGCGAGCTGGAGGAAGAGACGGGCTATCGAGCGGAGAAGCTGGAGTTGGTCAGCGCATTCTATACTTCGCCCGGCTTTGCGGATGAGAAGCTATATTTGTATTTTGCAGACAAGCTGATTCCTGGGACGCAAAATCCGGACGAAGACGAGTTTTTGCAAATCGAGGCGATTTCGCTGGAACAAGCGGAAGCTTATATTGCTGAAGGACGGATTAGCGACGCGAAGACGATTCTCGCCGTATACGCATGGAAGCTTTACACAGCGACCGGCAAGTTTTAAGAAGCAGTATACATTGACCCGCGTCCGTCATAAGACGGGACAACCTGTCATACGTTGTAGAGATGACATAGAAGTCCGATGTCATGCTTAAAGTTGCTGATGACAGGAGTGATCTGCATGCGCGCCTCAATGCCTATGCTGCAAGAAACGAACAAAAGCCAGTTTACGCTGTACGTCTTTGTCGCGGTACTGTTTGTAGTCGGCGTTATTTTCGGAGGCCTTATGGTTAATGCGCTTACGCTCGAGCAGCAGCAAGAGCTTGCTTCCGACGTTAGCCAATATATTAACTTGGTCAATAACGGCACGGCGGCGGATGCCTCCCATTCGTTCTGGGAGCGAATGCTGTTTCATGGCAAATGGCTTTTTTTGCTGTGGATACTGGGTATTACCGTCGTCGGCGTTCCCTTCGTGCTTGCTCTCGACTTCTTGAAAGGCGCGCTGGTCGGCTTCGCAATCGGGACGCTGATTAGTCAGCACGCATGGAAAGGCGTTCTGTTCTCTCTCGTATCTGTAGCGCCGCCGAATTTAATAGTCGTGCCCGTGTTTATGGTAATAAGCGTCGCTGCAATCTCTTTCTCTACGTATGTCGTAAAAAACAGGCTGTTTCAGCAGAAAGGCAGCTTAGTGCCGCAAATTGCCGGATTTTCTTCGACAGCGCTGCTCATGCTGCTTATGTTGGCCGGGGCGGCATTGCTGGAAGCCTACATATCGCCGGTGCTGATGCAATGGGTGGCGCCTGTGCTGGCAGCTTCGCAGACGTCTTGAATCGAGTTTAACGGTCGCCATATTACGGCAAAATGTTTGACTTTACCGTCGTTTAACCCCTATAATGAAAGCTAATCGGAAGTTGGAGCAGACATGTGGCAGGGGGGAAATCATGGAAGCCCGGATTGAGAAGATCAAACAACAGTTACAGTCGCAGGGCTACAAATTAACCCCGCAGCGTGAAGCAACCGTACGAGTTTTGCTCGAGAATGAAGACGATCATTTGAGCGCGGAAGATGTATTCATGCTTGTTCGGGATAAAGCCCCTGAGATTGGATTGGCAACAGTGTATCGTACATTGGAGCTGCTTAGCGAGATGCATGTGGTGGAGAAGCTGAATTTCGGCGACGGCGTTGCCCGGTACGATTTGCGTACGGACAGCAGCAAGCACCATCATCATCACCTGATCTGCGTGCAATGCGGAGCGATGGATGAGATTAAAGAGGATTGGCTGCTGCCGCTCGAAGAGCGTCTGGATCAGGAGTTCGGTTTTACCGTACTTGATCACCGCCTCGATTTTCAAGGCATCTGTCACCGCTGCAATGCGAAAAATGAAAAAGCAAATGACAAATAAACGGCTTTGCTGCCCAGATTACTGGACGGCAGGCCGTTTTGGCGTTTAATTGGCATAATATATGAGGGACGTTCGGCTATAGGAAGCCTAACTGCAACAATCCGGATCCTTGTGCCGTCCGCGGAATATCGCTTAAATTCATGGCGTTTTTTTTCAATAGCGATTTAATCTCGCTTGGGCTTAAATTCGGCTTTAGCGCGAGCAGCAGCGCTACTCCGCCGGCGACATGAGGGCAGGCCATACTGGTGCCTGAGACGGTAAAAAAAGCGCCGTTCATCCATGTCGAACGAATGCTGTCGCCAGGTGCCGATATGACGATGCCTTCCCCTCGGCTGCTAAAGTTTGCAATTCGATTCGTTTTGGTCGTCGCGGCAACCGAGATCGTTTCCGGAAATGCCGCAGGTTCATCCAGCGCGCCATTGTTCGGGCCGGAGTTGCCCGCCGAGGCAATAACGACAATGCCTTTGCCCACCGCCTTTTTAATCGAATTGCGCAGCGTTTCGCTCGAATCTCCGCTCTCCAGTCCAAAGCTCATATTGATAATGTCCATATTGTTTCGAATACACCACTCAATGCCGTCAATAATATCGGATACGTAACCCGCGCCGGAGCTGTCCAGCGCTTTAACGGCATAGAGATTCACTTTCGGCGCAACGCCTTGAAAGCCCTTTTTTCCCGTACCCGCAGCAATGCCGGCGACGTGGGTGCCATGCCCGTTATCATCGGCATAGCTGCCGCCGTTAATCGTGTTTATGCCGCCTGCGATGCGAAGGTTTGGATGGGGCGCAATGCCGGTATCGATAATCGCGAGCTTGATCCCGCTTCCTAACGTTCTTTTCCATACTTGCGGCGCTTGGATGGCGAAGAAATTCCAGGCTGGATCGCTTGTGCCGTTACCATTACCGTTTGATGCCGAAGCGGCAAGAAAAGGCTTTGATTTCTTTTTGGACGAGTGTGGGCGCAGGCTTGCATGAACCTTCGTCTTTTTGTCGCGCTCGATTAGCTTAATCGTTTTGTATGATAAGAGCTTTTTAATCGAAAAACGGCTGTCCATATGGCATCCGATCAACCGGCTCCCAGGTATTCGTTTGAAGGGTCGCATACCTTTCGATGTCATATATTTCAAGCAGCGTCTATAGGAGCGACCCGTCTTAAAGGCTATGAGCTTACGAACGGTATAGGGAGAAGCGGTTTTTCTGGAGTGAATGGTAAGCAGCTTTTCGAGTTTGGGCATCGCGTGGTCCTCCTTATCGTTTTTGCAGGAGCTTCCTTTTCCGTAAACGCAACATTTTCGATAACTGCATTAGTCCAGTGTATGGATTAGTCGGAAGGGCGGCATAGGCGCGTGTCCAAAGTTACATATTTTATTATCTGTTGTGACAGCCTATGGTTGGCGAACATACATCATATAATAAGACGATGCTGGGGAGGCTTGTCAGGCTATGAAAGTCGGAGTGCCAAAAGAAATTAAAGCGAGCGAATATCGCGTTGCCTTGACGCCGGCAGGCGTAACGATGCTTACGGCCGCAGGCCATGAAGTTATTGTCGAGACAGGGGCGGGAAACGGAAGCGGGTTCGAGGATTCGGATTACGAGCGGGAAGGCGCGGTCATACAAGCGGGGGCGTCCGAGGTTTGGGAGCAGGCGGATATGATTATGAAGGTTAAGGAACCGCTTGCGTCGGAGTTCGGTTATTTTCGCGAAGGCTTGCTGCTTTTCACCTATTTGCATTTAGCGGCAGCGCCTGATTTAACGAAAGCGTTAGTCGATCATAAAGTGACTGCGATTGCCTATGAAACCATTCAACTCCCTAACGGCAGCTTGCCGCTGTTGACGCCGATGAGCGAGGTTGCCGGCCGGCTTTCCGTACAGATCGGGTCGCAATTTCTTGAAGCGTTCAACGGCGGGCGCGGCGTGCTTCTAGGCGGGGTTCCGGGCGTTCCACCTGCGGACGTTGTCGTTATCGGCGGCGGAATTGTAGGCACTAATGCGGCCAGAATAGCGCTCGGGATGGGCGCGAATGTTACGATTTTAGAGAAGAGCGCAGATCGGATGCGCTATTTGGACGATATTTTCGGGGGAAGAATCAAGACGATTATGTCCAGCCCCTATCACATTGCAGAGGCTGTCAGCCATGCCGATTTATTGATTGGCGCCGTCCTTATTCCGGGTGCAAAAGCGCCGCATCTAGTAACCGAGCATATGGTGCAGATGATGAAAAAAGGGGCGGTAATCGTTGACGTAGCGGTCGATCAAGGCGGTTCGATCGCAACGGTCGATCGGCCGACGACGCATATGGATCCGACCTATGTGAAGCATGGCGTCGTTCATTATGCGGTCGCAAACATTCCCGGAGCCGTACCGCGCACTTCGACCTTCGCATTAACGAACGCGACGATGCCGTATGCGATGGATTTGGCGAATCGCGGCTGGGACGCGGTACGAAACAGCGAGCCGTTGCAAAAGGGCGTCAACACGCATGACGGTTGGGTGACCTATGAAGGGGTTGCCAGCGCGACAGGGATGAGCTATCGGCCTCTCGATCGTTGGCTGAGCGCAATCGCGTACGACGAATTGGCGCCATAATCGCGAAAGGTCTTTGGAGCATATTCGATTTGCCAGCCTCATAAGTTGATAAGGACGGGCATCCGCCCATATCGCTTAAGTGAGTAGAGGAGGCCGGGCAGCTATGATTCTGTCGCTGCGCAAATGGGCAAGTCGAATATTGTTCGCAATTATATTTATGCTGCTGTTAATCGTCGCTACGGGCGGGTATAACTGGATTGCCGGCGTTATATCGCCTGTTAATCCTTATCAGAAGCCGAAAGGCAGCGCCTTGAAGGTGTTTCAAGCCGATCCGATCGCTCCGGACAGCGGGAGTGTGGCGGATCGGCTTCGCTTGTTTTATTGGTACGGCGAATAACGCTGCCTAATGCAAGCAGGATTTGGCAGCCGGAACGTGGAATAGGAAAGAAGAACGAAGAAATGATTGGAATGTCTATGAAAGGAACTTCAATGGAAGCACAAATACAAGCTTTTATTCGACATTTAACGATCGAGAAGTCGCTGTCGCGCAGCACCCTTGAATCCTATAGCCGGGATTTGACAGGCTTGCAGGACTATTTGAGACAGCAGGCTGTGTGTACAGCGGCCGATGTGCAAAGGCATCACCTCTCTCATTATTTGCTGCAGCTGAAAGAGACAGGACGGAAGGCATCGACGCTGATGAGACATATCGTTTCGATTCGCGCCTTTTTTCATTATCTGGCGCTCGAAGGCGTCATCATGCAAAATCCGGCTATTCATATTGAAGCTCCAAAGCAGGAGAAAAAAGCGCCAAGCGTGCTGTCAGTGGAGACGGCAAGCTTATTGATCGATGCGCCGCAGCCAGATAGCGCATACGGCATGCGGGATAAAGCGATGCTGGAGCTGCTTTACGCAACCGGCATACGCGTATCCGAGCTGATTTCGCTTAATGTCGACAGCGTTAATATGCAGCTTGGCTTTATCCGCTGCGTCGGCGGAGGCTTGAAGGAACGAATTATTCCGTTTGGCCGCATGGCAAAGGCGGCTCTGGAACAATACATGGAAGCGGGGCGGCACGAGCTGCTGCTGAAATCCGGTTCGGACAGGGAAGCGTTGTTTCTTAACCTGCTTGGCACGAGAATGACGAGACAGGGCTTCTGGAAAATGATAAAAAAGTACGCGAAAGCGGCCGGGATTGACGGAGATATTACTCCGCATACGCTGCGCCACTCGTTTGCCGCTCACTTGCTGGATAACGGCGCCGATTTGCGGGCGGTGCAAGAGCTGCTTGGACATGCCGATATATCGACAACACAAATGTATACGCGATTAACGAAAGTGCGGATGAAGGAAGCTTATACGAACGCGCATCCGCGTGCTTAGCTGGATAAGGAGTGACTTTGAACTCCGTTCAAAGATCCTGATGTAAGGAGTGTCTTACTATGAAATTCGATCGCATCGCGGTTATCGTGCTTGACAGCGTAGGCATTGGCGAACTGCCCGACGCAGAGCAATTCGGCGACAAAGGGTCGCATACGTTAGGTCATATTATTGAACGCGTGCCGGACATTTCACTGCCTAATATGCGCCGGTGGGGACTGGATCGCATCGCCTCTCTGGGAGAATGGAAACCGGGCGAGGGTGCTCCTGCTGCTTACTATGGCAAAATGGCGGAGACATCGGTCGGCAAGGATACAATGACCGGTCATTGGGAGTTAATGGGACTGCGCATTCAAACGCCGTTCCGCACGTTTCCTGACGGATTTCCGGGCGAGTTGATCGCCGCGTTTGAACAACGTACAGGCCGCAAAGTAATCGGCAATAAAGCAGCAAGCGGAACGGAAATTCTCGATGAGCTGGGGCGCGAGCAGCTCGAGACCGGTGCATGGATTGTATATACATCGGCCGACAGCGTATTTCAAATAGCCGCGCATGAAGAAGTGATCCCGCTTGAAGAGCTTTATCGCGCTTGCAAAATTGCCCGCGAACTGACGATGGACGACAAATATGCCGTCGGACGCGTAATTGCAAGGCCTTATCTGGGCGTTCCGGGAGCATTCGCAAGAACACCCAATCGGCATGACTATGCGGTGAAGCCGCCAGCGCCGACGGTTTTGGACGCCTTGAAAGAGGGAGGCTTCGATACGATTGCCATCGGCAAAATAAACGATATATTCGACGGCGAAGGCATTTCCGCATCTACACCGACGAAAAGCAACGCCGATGGAATCGCCAAAACGATTGAATCGTTGGACAAGCCGTTTAAAGGGCTGTTATTCACCAATCTTGTTGATTTCGATTCGTTGTACGGTCATCGACGCGATCCGAAAGGCTATGCGGGGGCACTGGAGCAGTTCGACGCGGCCGTTCCGGAGCTGGAGTCAAAAATAGGCCCGCGCGACTTGCTCGTCGTTACGGCTGATCACGGCAACGATCCGACTCATCCGGGGACGGACCATACCCGGGAATACGTGCCGCTGCTGCTGTACAGTCCTGCTTTTGCCGAGCCCGGACTGCTGCAGCCTCGCGCAACCTATTCGGATCTCGGTGCTACGATCGCTGACAATTTCGGCGTTAAATCGCCCTCGAACGGAACGAGCTTTCTGGACCTGCTCAGCGTTCGGAATATTAAGTCGTAGGCAATCGGCTCGTAAATAAAAGATAGTATGGGAGAGTGTGACAAATGAACCAAATGACTGCGGCGCAAATTAACGAGGCGGCATCTTATATCGCTGCGCAAACGGCGATCAAACCTGAAATCGGGCTCATTATGGGTTCTGGACTTGGCGTACTGGGCGATCATTTGGAGAATGCGACGACGATTGATTATCGCGAAATTCCGCATTTTCCTTTGTCGACTGTCGAAGGCCATGCAGGCGAGCTGCTGATCGGCAGCCTTTCTGGCAGATCGGTTGTGCTCATGCGCGGCCGTTTTCATATGTATGAAGGGTACGGCCCGGAATTGACCGCATTTCCGGTGCGTGTCATGAAGGCGCTTGGCGTCAAGACGCTGCTTGTCACGAATGCGGCAGGGGGCGTAAACACCGGATATGAGCCTGGCGATTTGATGCTCATTTCCGATCATATTAATTTGACCGGCAAAAATCCGCTTATTGGACCCAATGATGATGCGCTTGGCGTTCGTTTTCCCGATATGTCGGAAGCTTACAGTAAAAGGCTCCGTGCTGCAGCACGCGAAATTGCCGCCAGCCAAGGACTGACGATTCGCGAAGGCGTATACGCCGGATTGTTGGGTCCAACGTATGAAACGCCTGCGGAAATTCGCATGCTTCGCGTTCTTGGCGCGGATGCTGTCGGAATGTCGACAGTGGCCGAGGTTATTGCAGCTCGGCATTCCGGGATCGAAGTGCTTGGCATCTCATGCATAAGCAATATGGCAGCCGGCATTTTAGACCAGCCGTTGTCGCATGCTGAAGTTATGGAGACGACCGAAAAAGTCAAGTCCCAATTTCTCGATCTGGTGAAGGCGTTATTACCAAAATTTTAAAGTTTTTGTAACAGTATTGTAACATTCTTGTCGACGGATTATGACAGTTTCATCACGGCAACCGTCGTATAATGTCCATGATTACAGAACGATGGAGTGAAGTGACATGGAAAAGCAATTGCTCATCGAAATGGAGAAATTGCGCGAAGAAATGGTAGAAATTGCAATGCTAAAGCAAAATTTTTTGAACATTGAAGTGCTTCAATTAAGCCAATCACTCGACAAACTCATTATTCAAGCGCAAGAAGAGCGTCGGGAATTGGTGAAATCCAGATGATCCGCCAGGGCGGACAGGAGTGAATAACATGCGCGCAGTCGATTTGATTCATAAAAAAAGAGACGGCGGCGAATTGACCGCCTCGGAGTTGACCTATATAATTGACGGCTATTGCGAGGGCGATATACCGGATTATCAAATGTCGGCATGGGCGATGGCTGTTCTTTTTCGCGGGATGACGGCTGCCGAGACAGCAGCGCTAACTTTGGCGATGGCTAATTCCGGCGATCAAGTCGATCTAGCGCCGATCGAAGGCATAAAAGTGGACAAGCACAGCACCGGAGGCGTCGGCGATAAAACGACATTAATTATTGCGCCGCTTGTAGCTGCCGCCGGCGTACCGGTGGCGAAGATGTCCGGACGTGGTCTAGGCCATACAGGCGGCACCGTCGATAAGCTGGAAGCCATTGAAGGGTTTCAAACCGAGCTGTCACGCGAGCGGTTTATTAACCAGGTCAATGAGCTGGGGCTATCTGTCATCGGTCAAAGCGGCAATTTGGCGCCCGCCGACAAGAAGCTTTATGCGCTTCGCGATGTCACGGCGACAGTAGAATCGATCCCGTTGATTGCGAGCTCTGTGATGAGCAAGAAAATTGCGGCCGGTGCGGACGCGATCGTGCTTGATGTGAAGACCGGCAGCGGCGCTTTTATGAAAACGCTGGAGCAATCGGAGCAGCTCGCGCAGGCGATGGTAGACATCGGCACACAGGTTGGACGCAACACGGCTGCGATTATAAGCGACATGGATCAGCCGCTTGGCTTTGCGATCGGAAATGCGCTGGAAGTAAAGGAAGCGATCGAAACGCTGCAAGGAAAAGGGCCGGACGATCTGACGGAGCTATGTTTGACGCTCGGTGCGCATATGACCGTGCTGGGCGGCAAAGCGGAAACTGTTGAGGAAGCGAAAGCTTTGCTTCGCGAGAAGCTCGACAGCGGCGCGGCATTGGATAAATTCCGCCAATTCGTAGCAGCACAAGGTGGAGACGGCGCCGTTGCCGACGATACCGGCCGTTTGCCATCCGCGCCGCTGCACATCGAAGTGAAAGCGGAGCAAGCCGGTTATGTGCAGGCGATTCATGCGGAGCAGCTCGGTACCGCAGCCATGCTGCTTGGAGCGGGCCGAGCGACGAAGGAAGCAGAGATCGACTATGCTGTCGGCATCGTCATGCGGAAAAAGGTTGGCGATCCTGTAAGCGAGGGAGAAACACTCGCTGTGCTTCATGCTCGTGAGAGCGGGGAAGCTGCTAATGATGTCGCCGCGAAAGTTCGGTCGGCGTATGCGATCTCGGCCGAAACGCCGTCTGTAAGGCCGTTATTGCTGTCAATCGTAACGGCGGACGGTGTTTCCCGCAATTCAGAAAGTGAATAGGATGATTGCCGAATGGCGGTTCTGGAGCAAACACTCCGGAATCGCCTTTTTTATGTTTGCTGAAAATCGGGAAAGGGATTGTGTTTTTTGCTTCTCATGGAATATTTTCCATAAAAACCGTAAACAATGAAAAGGAAAATATAGCCGAATTGCGGTCTACGAACCGCATCATCTTTGGGAGGACCCGCCATGAGAAAAAGATGTTTAAAACTGTTCATTCTTACAATCGCAATCGCGCTTGCTGTGCCTGTCGCAGCATATGCGGAGGAGAAGGCTCCTGCAGGATCCAACGCTGGTGCAGCCGCAGACCTGGCGCCATCCGCCCGTTCTGCGATTTTGATGGACGCCGACAGCGGTACGATCATCTATGAGAAAAACAGCAATGACAAGCTGCCCCCGGCAAGCATCACGAAAATTATGACGATGCTTCTCATTATGGAAGCGCTGGACGACGGCACGCTCAAGCTGACCGATAAAGTACAGGCTAGCGAGTATGCCTCTTCCATGGGCGGCTCGCAGATTTTTCTGGAGCCAGGCGAAGAAATGACGGTCGACGATATGATTAAAGGAATCGCGCTTGCTTCGGGCAATGACGCATCCGTCGCTATGGCGGAGAAGCTAGCCGGCTCCGAGCAGCAATTTGTCGCGAAGATGAATGAGAAAGCGCAGCAGCTAGGGCTGAAGGAAACTCATTTCGCCAATTGCAACGGGCTGCCGACGTCGGATCACTATTCTTCGGCGCATGACATCGCGGTCATGTCGAGAGAGCTGCTGAAGCATTCGGAAATTACGAAATACACCGGTCTGTATCAAGACTACTTGCGTAAAACGTCAGAGAAGCCGTTCTGGCTCGTCAATACGAACAAGCTTGTACGGTTCTACTCCGGTGCGGACGGTTTGAAAACCGGTTTTACGACCGAGGCGAAGTTTTGCTTATCGGCAACGGCTAGACGCGACAATTTGCGCGTAATCGCCGTTGTGATGGGGGAACCGAATACGAAGACGCGCAATGCAGAGGTTTCGCAAATGTTCGATTATGCGTTTGCGCAATATACGACCCATTCGATCTTTAAAGAGGGCGATTCAATCGGCAATGTCGCTATTGAGAAGGGCGCGGCAGCGGAATTGCCGATTGTAGCCAAACATCCGTACAGCGTACTGCTCAAGAAAGGCACGCCTACGGCAGATATCCGCTACGAACTGCAGCTGGATACGCTGAAAGCGCCGGTCAAAATCGGACAGCCAATCGGCAAGCTGATCGTGTACCAGGGCGATCAAGTGTTGAAGGAATTCCCGATTGACGCTCCGCAATCGGTGGATAAAGCCGGTTGGTGGAAGCTGATGCAGCGTTCGCTCGGCGGTTTGTTTACGTAGTCGACAATGACCGCATAAATACGGCAAAGCGGCAGTAATTGTCGCCTTCTAGCGGTATGCTTCTAGTTTTGTCGCCTTGCAGGAAACATGCTCCAATGTGGAGAAATGCAGTATCGATCCAAATGCGTAGCTGAAGGAGTGAACTGCGATTATGAGTTTGCAAGCGGAATTAGAGCATTACCGGAATGTGCTCATTGTGCGTTTGCGGGGGGAATTGGACCATCACACTGCCGATGTCGTACGTTACAAAATGGAGGAAGCGATCGCGCGCGGCGCCAGCCTTCACATTTTATTGAGTCTTAAGGAGCTGCAATTTATGGACAGCTCAGGGCTTGGCGTCATTCTCGGCAGATACAAGCAAGTGAAGAGCAAAGGCGGCAAGATGGTCGTCTGTGACGTTAATCCGAACGTATATCGGCTGTTTGAAATGTCAGGCCTGTTCAAAATATTGGAGATTCATGACAATGAACGAACGGCGATTTCAAGTTTGGAGGTGGTCTCGTGAACGGACGCAACGAAATGACGCTTACCTTTAGCGCACGCTCGGAGAACGAAGCCTTTGCCCGCGTGGCAATAGCATCATTCGTATCTCAGCTTGATCCGACTCTTGATGAGCTTAACGATCTGAAAACAGCCGTTTCGGAAGCTGTAACGAACTCGATTATTCACGGTTACGACAGCAATCCGGAAGGCAAAGTTACGATTGAAGCTTCAATTGAAGGCGATGCGGTATCGATCATTATTAGCGATCATGGCCGCGGCATCGAAGATTTGGAATTGGCTCGCCAGCCGCTTTATACGTCAAAGCCGGAGCTGGAACGCTCGGGCATGGGCTTTACGATTATGGAAAATTTTATGGATCGTTTCGACGTTTCCAGCGATATCGGCGGGGGCACCCGCATTGCGATGCTTAAGCGAATCGAATCGAAAAAAGCGCTATACAACTAGCGCATAGGGGTTGAACCTCATGGATGTGGATTTGAAGCAAACGGCTCAGCCGTATTTGGATGACGCGGAAGTAAAGCGGCTTATTGCGTTAAGCCAGTCTGGCGACACGATAGCAAGAGATACGCTTGTTCAATGCAATATCCGGCTCGTATGGTCGGTCGTTCAGCGATTTATAAATCGCGGTTATGAACCGGAAGATTTATTCCAAATCGGTTGTATCGGGCTTTTGAAGTCCGTCGATAAATTCGATTTGTCGTATGACGTTAAGTTCTCCACCTACGCCGTTCCGATGATTATCGGCGAAATTCAGCGCTTTCTCCGAGACGACGGAACGCTGAAAGTGAGCCGGTCGCTGAAGGAAACGGCCAATAGGGTACGGAAAATGAAAGATGAATTGTCCAAAACGTTAGGCCGTCTTCCGACCATCAGCGAAGTTGCCGACCGTCTTGGCATTACGCCGGAGGATGTCGTCTTCGCGCAAGAAGCGAACAAGCCGCCGACGTCGATACATGAGACGGTGTTCGAAAACGATGGCGATCCGATAACGCTGATGGATCAGATTGCCGACGATTCGCAAGAGCGCTGGTTCGACAAGCTTGCGCTTGTGGAGGCGATCGAAGGTCTTAGCGAACGGGAGAGGCTCATCGTCTTTCTCCGCTATTACCGCGATAAAACGCAGTCCGAGGTAGCCAGCCGGCTCGGCATTTCTCAAGTGCAAGTTTCGCGGCTAGAGAAAAAAATATTGCAGTCGATTCGAGACCAAATCGCCCAATAGGCGGTTTGGTCTTTTGCATTTTTTACCTATGAAGGGATGACTATCCGCCGCCTCCTTTTCTCATACTAAAAGGGAAGTGAATCCATCCGAGAAAGGCTGATGACAGATGGACGCATCCCGACAAGCGGTTCTCTATCTGCGTCTGAAAAAACGAATCTATATCCGGCCCGGACAGCCGGTGACACTCGGTCTAGCGGCAAGGCTGCTGGCCATGGACGAGGAACAGGAGCAGAAGCTATCCGAGTTAATGCTGTACCGGCATTCCAAGTCGGACGGCAATCGCGTCGTTATTGACTTGCTTCAAATCGTCAAGGCGATTCGCGTCGCAGAGCCTTCGCTGACAGTAGAAGCATACGGCGATCCGCAGGTGCTTATCATGATTTCCGCAAAGCCGGTCAAGCCTCGTATCGTTGTGCTCGTATTCGCATGGCTGCTGCTGTTTTTTGGCGCAGGGCTGGCGATTATGAATTTTCATACCGATGTGAGCATGCGGGAGGTGCATATCCGCATTGTGGAGTTGATTACCGGACACCGCAATGAGCATCCGCTTTGGTTTCAAATTCCGTATTCGCTTGGCATCGGGCTCGGCATGATTTTGTTTTTCAACCATTTGTTCCGCAAGCGGTTCAATGAGGAGCCTAACCCGCTTGAGGTGGAGCTGTATACGTATCAGGAGAACGTAAACGCTTATGTTATAGCCGATGAAATGCGTAAAAAATATGTGGCAAGCGGAGGGCGGGAAGGCGATGATGGCTGACATTGCCGGCAATCTGTTGTCTGCGCTCATCGGCTTGTCCGGGGGACTTGCAGTCGGAAGCGGGATGGTGGCTCTGCTGATCGTATTCGATTTAATTCCGCGTCTTGCCCAGATTGCGCGCGCTTATCGAATGTCTGTCTGGTTCGAGACGGCTATTATTTGCGGGTCGATGTACTGGACATTTGCCGACTTTCTCAATTGGAAGCTGGCGCTGCCGTCTGCCTTTGCACTGCTCTTTACCGGACTGCTTTCCGGCGTCTTTATCGGCATGCTGGCCGCCGCGCTGACGGAAGTGATGAATGTACTGCCAATTCTGGCCAAGCGGATGAATTTATCCGATTATATGGTGGGTCTTGTTATGGCAATGGTGCTAGGAAAGACAGTAGGCTCCTTGTTTGATTGGCTCTATTATCAGTGGTAATCGAGCTGAACGGAAATATCGAAAATCGATTGAAGGAAGAGGGCGGCTGAGTATGTCCGATTGGCAAAAGGAACAGCATGAAGGAACGGCGGATCGAAATATGCCGCCGGGCGGAATCGTTCCGACAGATCAAATGAACGAGGAGTCGGGAACGAAAGCGGCGATTTCTGTTCACGAAGATGAAGGGGATGAACAACTGAAACCGTACCGGCAGGAGCAGAGGGCTGCTGCGGACAAAACGGCGAATACAGGCATTCCAAGCAATCTAGACGATGTTCTTGAGCGTCTTCGCAATGAAGTGGGGTTCGGGACAAGCTTCGACGTCGTCGTTCGCGAGATGACGTTCGGTGACCGGCGGACGGCAATGTTCTTTATGAACGGTTTGGCGCAAAGCGCCTTATTGACCGATATTATTAAACGGCTGACGTATTTGCAGCCCGATGAGCTGTCCGGCCACGCTTTCCAATCCTTTTTTGATTTGTATGTGCCGGCTTCGCAAGTAAGTCCGGAGACGGATTGGAATAAGATGCTGACTCGGGTGCTGGCCGGCGATACCGCATTTTTTATCGACAAGGAATCGAGCGCTTTAATTATCGACGCCAAAAATTTTCCGCAGCGCGGACCGGAAGAGCCGTCTTTGGAACGTGTCGTCCGCGGCTCTCGCGACGGTTTCACCGAAACGCTGATGGTCAACATTTCGCTCGTCCGCAGAAGGGTGCGGGATCCGCAGCTCCGTTACGAGCTGATGCAAGTAGGCGAACGGACGCAATCGGACGTATGCATCGCCTACATCGATGATCTGGTCGATAAAGAATTGCTGAAGTCGATCAAGGATAAAATCAGTCTCGTCCATCTCGACGGTTTGCCGTTGGCGGACAAGCAGCTGGAGGAGGCAACGGTACAACGCGGCTGGAATCCGTATCCGCTCGTCCGTTACTCCGAACGTCCCGACGTTGTCGCAGCCCACCTGTTGGAGGGGGCGGTAACTGTGTTTGTGGATACATCGCCAAGCGTCATGATTTTGCCGACAACCTTCTTTGATCTTGTGCAGCATGCGGAAGAAAACAGGCAGACGCCTTTCATTGGCACCTATCTGCGGTGGGTGCGGTTTCTTGGTATCGGAGCTTCGCTGTTCCTGCTTCCGATCTGGCTGCTGTTTGTCCTGCATCCGGAACTAAAGCCGCCTGCGCTCGAATTTCTCGGCCCGGAGAAAACAGGCATGCTGCCGCTCGTTATTCAGTTTCTGCTCGTCGAAGTTGGCGTCGATCTGCTTCGCATGGCTTCGGTACATACGCCGACATCGCTCGCTACCGCCATGTCGTTAGTCGCCGCCATTATGATTGGCGATATAGCGGTACAGACGGGCTTGTTTATCAATGAGGTAATCCTCTATATGGCGATTGCGGCCATTGGAATGTTCGCGACGCCGAGCTATGAGCTGGGGCTGGCAAACCGGATCGTGAGGCTTATATTGATCGTTTCGGTGGCCGCATTCCAGGTGCCTGGCTTTATGATCGCGTCGACTGCCGTCATGCTGATGCTATGCCTGCAGCGCTCGTTCAACCGTCCATATATGTGGCCGTTGATTCCATTTGACTTTAAGGCGATGTGGAATATTATCGTGCGCCAGCCGGTGCTGAAAAACCGCACGAGACCGAACCTTTTAAGGGCGCAGCAGCGGGATAAAATGCCCCGTCGAGACAATCAAAAATAAAAAATGCAAATCAATTGTGAAATTATCCATTTCTCTCCGTAATAGATTACGATATACTGGTGATATTCGTTCGTATCGTAACTATTTTTAATCTATCAATTTGGGATAGGTATTCGAGGAGGAAATAATACATGTATTTGCACGGAACGAGCAAAATCAATGCGCAAGGGCATTTGGAAATCGGCGGAGTTGACACGACCGATCTAGTTAAACAATATGGCACGCCGCTGTACGTCGTGGACGAAGGTCTCGTTCGCCAGCGCGCGTCTGAATATGTAGAAGCATTCAAAGCTTCCGGGCTGAAATTCCAGGTTGCTTACGCCAGCAAAGCGTTCAGCGTAATGGCAATGTGCGCGATCGCTGAGCAAGAAGGCCTTTCGCTTGACGTCGTATCCGACGGCGAGCTGCACACGGCTTTGCAAGCAGGCTTCCCTGCTGACCGCATTCATTTCCACGGCAACAACAAAACGCCGGAAGAAATCAACATGGCGCTTGACGCTAAAATCGGCTGTTTCGTCGTGGACAACTTTGTTGAGCTGCACCTGCTGAATGCGCTTGCTGCTGACAAAGGCCAAAAAGTTAAAATCTTGTTCCGGATTACTCCGGGCGTTGAAGCGCATACGCATGATTACATTTCGACAGGCCAGCAAGATTCGAAGTTCGGCTTTGACCTTGCGAACGGTTCCGCGAAAAAAGCGATTCAAGAAGCGCTGACGCTTGAAAACCTTGAGGTTCTTGGCGTTCACTCGCATATCGGCTCGCAAATTTTCGAAGTAGACGGCTTCCGTATGGCTGTTGACAAAGTGTCGCAGTTTGCCGTTGAAATTCGCAAAGAGCTTGGTCTGACATTTAAAGTTATCAACCTTGGCGGCGGCTTCGGCATCCGTTATGTAGAAGGGGATACTCCGCTTCCGATCGCGCAATATGTCGGCGCTATTACGGATGCGATCATCACAAACTTTACTGCAGCAGAATTCCCGCTGCCTGAAATTTGGGTTGAACCGGGCCGCAGTATGGTCGGCGACGCAGGTACGACGCTTTACACGATCGGTACAGCAAAAGAAATTCCAGGCGTACGCAAATATATCGCTGTTGACGGCGGTATGACGGATAATCCGCGTCCGGCGCTATATCAATCGCAATACGAAGCGATTTTGGCTAACCGTGCGAATGACCCGAAAGAGGAAGTCGTTACAGTTGCGGGCAAAGCTTGCGAAAGCGGCGACAAGCTGATCATCGATCTGGAGCTTCCTAAAGCGAATATCGGCGATACGCTTGCAGTATTTTGCACAGGAGCGTACAACTATGCGATGGCGAGCAACTACAACCGTATCCGCCGTCCGGCTGTCGTTTTCGTGAAAGACGGTCAATCCGATCTTGTCGTTAAACGCGAATCGCTTGAAAACATCGTATGCAATGACGTTATTCCGGCTCGCCTCAGCAAGGCAGAACTTGCTAAGTAAGGGCGAAATCTGATAACGTATGGTTACCACAATAGAATGAAATAGTTTCAAAGCAATCAAATAACTATTTCTATTTGGCGATAAAAACTTCATCTATTAGCGGTCATTCCTCACCGAATTACCTCGATAGAAGTTTTTCTCATTCGATGCAGAAAGGTTGATGTTTAATTATGGCAAAACAAGCGAAATTGACGTTGGAAAACGGCGCAGAGGTTGTAATCGACCTGTTTGATCAGGACGCTCCCAACACAGTAGCCAACTTTGAAAAGCTGGCGAACGAAGGTTTCTATAACGGTCTCGTATTCCATCGTGTCATTCCAGGCTTCGTCGCTCAAGGCGGCTGCCCTAGCGGCACTGGCACTGGCGGTCCTGGCTACCAAATCAACTGCGAGATCAATCCGAACAAGCATGAGCGCGGAACGCTCGCTATGGCGCACGCTGGCCGTAACACTGGCGGCAGCCAATTCTACATCTGCTATCAGCCGCAACCGCACCTGGACGGCCAACACACGGTCTTCGGTAAAGTTGCTAAAGGGATGGAGCATGTTGACGCGTTCAAAGGACGCGACAAGATGGAGAAAGTTGAAGTTTACGAAGCATAATATTGCGCCGGGCTTGTCCCGGATCAGAAAGGCGGACAGGATTTCCATCCTATCCGCCTTTTTTACTTGCATTTTCATTTTCTTAGTGGTAACATTTCATCAATCAAACGAAATACAAACATAGTTACAAACATTAATAAAGCAGTTTCCTTCGGGGTAGGGTGCAATTCCCAACCGGCGGTGATCGGTCAGTTAGTTGGCTAAGAGGACAACCTCGATGCGCTAGCTGCCGTCAGTCCGTGACCCGGGCTGTTTCAAGTCGTTGAGCGCTTAAGCGCAAGCGGCGAAGCAGAACGGTGGACCTGGTGTAAATCCGGGACCGACAGTATAGTCTGGATGGGAGAAGGAGAATGCTCGACGTGCTTTAGAGATTGAAGCGTTCATGCTTATTTGCTTGTGCTTGTTTTCACAAGTGCAGCAAGTTTGTTTGAAAATATAAGACGGTATACGATTTTTTATATACTACGCTTATTTTTCGACGCGAAACGAAGCTCCGCCCGGCTATAACGGCGAAGTCGTTTCTGTTTGATCGTTCTTCTTTCTGTTCTCCATTCGAGCGGCTCTCAATTTCTATCACCCCGTTGGCCAATTGCGCCGATTGGGGTGTTTTTGCGTTATGGAAGTATTGAATGATGCATATTATATGAGTCTTGCGCTCGAAATGGCCGCGAAAGCGGCTGGCCAAACCGGCATCAATCCAGTGGTTGGCTGTGTTGTCGTCAAGGAAGGCCGCATTATTGGCATCGGCACGCATCTCAAAAGAGGCACCGGCCATGCTGAGGTTCATGCGTTAAAAATGGCGGGTGACGAAGCGGAAGGCGCGACGGTCTATGTGACGCTGGAGCCCTGCAGCCATTACGGCAAAACGCCGCCTTGCTGCGAACGAATTATCGAGGCGAAAGCGGCAAGAGTTGTCGTAGCGACAACCGATCCAAACCCGCAAGTAGCGGGCAGAGGGATTGAACGGATCCGTGAGGCCGGCATCGAAGTTGAAGTCGGATTGATGGAAGCACAATCTCGCAGCATGAATGAAAAATTCAACAAGTATATCACGACGAAACGCCCGTTCGTCACTTTGAAGACGGCGAGTACACTGGATGGAAAGATCGCTTCCCGCACCGGTGATTCCCGCTGGGTGACTGGCGCTGCAGCCAGAGAACAAGTGCATACGCTGCGGCATCAGCATGAAGCGATTATGGTTGGCATAGGGACCGTGCTGGCGGACGATCCGCAATTGACGACTAGAGCGGATGTGCCTGCCATTCATCCGGTTCGGGTCATCATTGACAGCAAGCTTAAGCTGCCGGAACAAGCTAGAGTCGTTACAGATCGGACCGTACGAACGATCGTCGTCACGACGGAACAGGCCGATCATGCAAAAGCGGATAAGCTGATCGCGGCGGGGGTCGAAGTGATTCGCGCAGGAAAGGGCGACCAGGTCGATCTTGCCGAAGCGATGCGTATGCTCGGCGAGTTGGAGATCGGATCGATCCTCCTCGAAGGCGGAGGCAAGCTGAACGGCGCAATGCTGGAAGCCGGTCTGATCGATAAAATTATCATTTATATGGCAACTAAAATTATCGGAGGATTGCAGGCGCCGGGCACGTTCACTTTCGACGGCTTTGAGAAAATGTCGCAGGCGATCGCTTTGGAGCGGGTAGCTGTAGAGATGGCTGGGGACGATATTTCCATAGCTGGCTATCCGGTATACGAGTAATAGGGCCGAAATTCTGATGTCACACTAATGTAAGGAGGGGAGCTATGTTTACCGGACTTATCGAGGAAGTCGGAAAGATGCAGCGAGCGTCTAAAAAGCACGAGGCGATGGTGCTTACGATTGACGCCTCAGTCGTTATGCAAGGTGTTGCAATAGGCGACAGTATCTCAGTTAACGGCGTCTGTCTGACAGTCACTTCGTTCAACGCAAGCTCATTTACGGCTGACGTCATGCCGGAAACGTTCCGCAAGTCCAATCTTCAATTGCTTCGCCCGGGACAACCGGTCAATCTGGAGCGGGCCATGCTGGCAGGCGGACGATTCGGCGGTCATATTGTACAGGGGCATGTCGATGGAACGGGCGTCATTGTAAGCAGGGAGTCGGACGCGAACGCGGTTGTGTTTTCGATCCGGACTTCAGACGACGATATGATGAGATACATTATTCCGAAAGGCTCGATTACGATTGACGGCATCAGCCTTACCGTTGTGGAGGTTCATAAGGGCGGATTCTCGATATCCATCATACCGCATACGTTAAAGGAGACCGCGCTGTTTAGCAAACAGCCGGGTGAAACGGTCAACTTCGAATGCGATGTCATCGGCAAATACGTTGAACATTTGCTTCATTTCCGAAGCGGAGAGTCGCCGCTATCGCCCGCGAAGAGCGCTTCATCCGGAAAAGGCAAGCTAAGCGCTGCATTTTTAAGCGAGAACGGTTTTTTCTAATATATAGAATAGGTTAGGCTAGGAGGGAAGACTTATGGGACAGCATGATACAGATGAATTTAACGCTCAGTTTGATTCAATTGACGCCGCATTGCAAGATTTGATCGCAGGCAAGCCGATCATCGTCGTGGACGATGAAGATCGCGAGAACGAAGGCGATTTGATCGCGCTGGCGGAGAAAACGACTCCGGAAGTCATCAACTTCATGATTACCGAAGCGAGAGGGCTCGTATGCGTACCTATTACGCAAGAGCGGGCGGAGCAACTTGATCTGCCGCCAATGGTTGCCCACAATACCGATTATCACGGAACGGCTTTCACTGTTTCCGTTGATCATATTTCGACGACGACCGGCATTTCCGCGTACGAAAGGTCGGAGACGGTCAAATCGTTTATCAATCCGAATACGAAGGCGAGCGATTTCCGCAAGCCGGGTCATATTTTTCCTTTGATTGCGCGGGACGGCGGCGTATTGCGGCGTGCTGGCCACACAGAGGCCGGCATTGATCTCGCTAAGCTTTGCCATTCGGAGCCGGCGGCGGCAATTTGTGAGATCATAAACGAAGACGGTACAATGGCGAGATTGCCTCAGCTTGTCGCTTTCAAAAAGAAGCATAATCTCAAGCTGATTACGATCCGTGATTTGATCCACTACCGCAATGAGAAAGAAAAGCTTGTAGAACGGGTCGTTGAAGTAAATATGCCGACTGATTTCGGTGTATTCCGCACAATTGCTTTTACCAATCAAGTGGACGGCAAGGAGCATGTCGCTTACGTAAAGGGAGAAATTGATTCCAGCAAGCCAGTGCTGGTTCGCGTTCATTCCGAATGCTTGACCGGCGACGTGTTTCACTCGCATCGCTGCGATTGCGGACCGCAGCTAGACGCTGCGCTTCGTCAAATTGAAGAAGAGGGCTCAGGTATTCTGCTTTATATGCGCCAAGAGGGCAGAGGTATTGGCCTAATCAATAAGCTGAAAGCATATGCGCTTCAAGAGCAGGGACTGGACACGGTCGACGCCAATTTGAAGCTCGGTTTTGCTCCTGATTTGCGTGATTACGGAATCGGCGCGCAAATATTGAAAGATCTTGGCGTTCGCAAGATGCGTCTGTTAACAAATAATCCGCGCAAGATCAAAGGATTAGAAGGCTATGGCATCGAGGTCATCGAACGGGTGCCGATTCAAATGCAAGCGAATGAAAGCAATAAAGGCTACTTGCGCACGAAGAAATCGAAGCTTGGCCATATGCTGGAGCTGGAAGATTATTCGATATAACATCGAGCTTTGCTGTTAACTACAAAACAAACATTTTAGGAGGAAATCATTATGCCACATGTTTATGAAGGACATTTAGTATCGGAAGGTTTAAAATTCGGGGTTGTCGTAGGCCGTTTCAACGAGTTCATTTCCAGCAAGCTGCTTTCGGGAGCGCTTGACGCATTCAAGCGTCATGGCGCGCAAGACAGCGATGTGGAAATTGCATGGGTTCCTGGCGCATTTGAAATTCCGGTGATCGCGCAAAAAATGGCGGAGAGCGGTAAATATGACGCAGTTATTACGCTCGGCGCCGTTATCCGCGGTTCAACTCCGCATTTTGACTTCGTGTGCAACGAGGCGGCTAAAGGCGTAGCGGCAATCGCGCTGAAAACGGGCGTTCCGACTATTTTTGGCGTATTGACGGTCGATTCTATCGAGCAAGCGATTGAGCGTGCAGGCACAAAAGCAGGAAATAAAGGCTATGAAGCGGCTGCTTCCGCAATTGAGATGGCAAATTTAACGAAAATGCTGCATAATTAAATCATCATTGACTTTATCTTGTGTCAGAGGTGAATTAAGTAGTGACGGTGCTTTACAAGCTTGAATCATTCGAAGGGCCGCTCGATTTGCTGTTGCATCTCATCGACAAGGCTGAAATTGATATCCATGAAGTTTCAATCAGCGAGATTACAGATCAATACATGGATTACTTACATGCGATGAAGGAGCTGGAACTGGAGCTGACGAGCGAGTTTCTCGTGATGGCCGCCACTTTGCTGTCGATCAAGAGCAAACAGTTACTGCCGAAGCCACCCGTATTTGAAGATGACGGTTTCGACGATTGGCAAGACGATGAAGGTTTGGATCCGCGGGACGAGCTCATTCAAAAGCTGATCGAATACCGTAAATTCAAGCAAATTGCCGAACAACTTCGGGAAAAAGAGATGGAACGAAGCCTCGTATATTCCCGCGAGCCTGACGATATGACGCCGTATTTGAAAGAAGAATACGTGAACCCGCTTGAGGGGCTTCATGTTTCGGATATTATTGCAGCTTTCCAGCGAGCGATTCGCAAGGCTGCTCGTCGAAATATAGTGGCAACGGTGCAACGGGATGAGATTTCGGTAAAAGACCGAATTCGAGACATCGTCGAAGTGCTTCGCCAGTTCGAAACGGTGCGCTTTTCCAAGCTCATACGCGAAAACATGGACAAGCACGAAGTCGTCGTTACGTTTCTTGCCATTCTGGAGCTGATGAAGATGAAACATATTCGCTGCTTCCAGCATCAGCTGTTTGACGACATCGTTATCCATTGGAGAGGAGAAGCTGCGGAAAGTGGAATATCCGAAATTGAAGTCGATTATTGAAGGCTTGCTGTTTATGGCCGGCGACGAAGGATTGAACAAACGCCAACTCGCCGATATTATGCAGCTTGACCAAGAGCTCGCTGCCGATTTGGTATATGAGCTTCATCGCGATCTTGCCCGTGAGGAAAGGGGCATTCAGGTAGCCGAGGTGGCGGGAGCTTACAGGCTTACGACGCATCCGGAGCATGCTGCCTATTTCGAACGGATGGCCTATACGCCAACCCGATCGCAGCTGTCACAAGCGGCGCTTGAGACACTGTCGATCGTGGCTTACAGGCAGCCGATTACACGGATCGATATTGAAGAAATTCGCGGCGTGAAAAGCGACCGCGCGATTCAATCTCTCGTGTCTAAAGACTTAATTGAAGAGGTAGGCCGCGCTGAGGCGATCGGCAGGCCGATCCTTTACGGAACGACGAAATCATTTTTAGATTATTTTGGATTATCAAGCATTAAGGCGCTTCCTGAGCCTAAGCAAGTCGATTTGGACGAGGCGCTGGAAGAACAAACGCAAATGCTTTTCGAACGGTTGGGCGAGAGGCAAACAACGATTGACGAGTTCATTCCAGTGTCTCATACCGAACAAGAAGATGAATATGAAAATAACGACAAGCCCGCTGAATAAAGCGGGCTTGTTTGTTGTTACACTAACAGGGAATGTGGCGGATCGATTTTATATCCTTGTGTTTGCGAAGCTGTTTCGTTAAATAACGAATCAATCTTCGCTAAGAAGGCCGTTTAGGCTATCAAAAGGCTTGAACATGGGGATTAACGAATCATATTTCGCTATTGGAGAATCGGCGTTCTCTTTTAACGAAATTTGATTCGCTGCGATTATGAACTCGTTAGCTTTATGTGAAAATAGCGAAATTGACTTCGTTATTTAGCGAACTGGCTTCTTTCGGGTCGGGAATCTAACCTTCACAAGCAAACGAACCAAATACAACAATACCATAAGGAGGATTTCTGCATTGAGTGGCTATACATACGGATGGATTGCGGTTGCAGCCGCAGTACTTTTCCTTTGTGTTGTAATCGTACTCGCATCGCCGGTCGTCATCCATGCGCATATACGCAAGAAGGGCAAAGATGATGATATCGAGCTCGATCTTAAAGCGCTTTTTGGCTTAGTCAGCTATCAGGTCCATATCCCGACCGTTAAGTTTTATGGCAGAATGCTGCGAATGAAAGAGGAAATGACGGGAGCGGGCGCCGGATTCAGCAGCAAGAGCAATAATAATGACGAGATCGGTTGGGAGCGAGTGACAAAGACGATCGACACTGTGAAACAAATCGTTCATTTAACACAGCATTTACCAAGCTGGCTAAAACAAACGCTAGGCAAGGTGCAATTGCGGGAATGGAATTGGTCAACGGCAGTCGGCACAGGCGACGCAATGTGGACTGCAATGGCAACCGGCTTAGTGTGGTCGGCCAAAACGACGTTGCTTGGCGTGATGTCACAAATATTGCAGCTGAAAACAGAGCCTCATATCCAAGTGCAGCCTGACTATCAGAAGCCGTCCTTTACGACAGAATGGTCGTGCACAGCAAAAATAAGGCTCGGCCACATACTGGTCGCAGGCTTTCATTTGCTCAGGCGAGCTAAAAAAGCAAACGGCGGAGTAAAAGCGTGGCAAAATATGCTGTCGAAAGCTTAAGCGGCATGGCATGGGGTGACGGAACTTACTTCCGTTATTATTGCTCATTTTGTGATATAGAGCAAAATAACGGAAGTTTTTTCCGCTATACCATATAGTCACTTAAACGCAAGCAATTCTGCAGCTGTAAACTACGTCCTATCAGCTTAACTAAACTTTCTCTTCCACCATTTTGATTATTAATAGTAGTGTACAAGCTAATGAAAAGAGTGCAGTTAAAAATAGCTGACATTTTCCGCGTTCAAGCTCCGAAGATTTGATGCTCAATAGAAATTTAAATACGGTGCTTGATGTCATACATACTTCCTTTGTACGGTGCGCACAATACAGAAAGCGTAGGCAAGTCCTTATTTATATCGCACAGAGGAGGAATATGTATGGCAGACCATCCGATTCAAGGTCTAATGCAAACCGCAATGGAAAATATTAAAGAAATGGTCGACGTCAACACGATCGTCGGCGATCCTGTACAAACGCCGGACGGGTGTGTAGTTCGTAAGCTACCCACCACCAACTAAGCGGTGCTAAACCCAATATGAATCAAACAGATGGAGTCTCTTATGTGGACACCATCTTTTTATTTTATCCAGTCTAAAAAACACTGTAAAAATATATTTTCATTCAGTTGTACCATCTAAATTAAAATTGTTGATTATCATAATGTTTGTGTTGTATGATGGTATTAAATTAATTTAGAGAGGTTGGTTGAATTAATTGGATTGGGAAAGCAAACTCGATATAGTGCAGTACCGAAAGGATTTTCAAAAGCTCGATGATCTAAAAGAAGAGAATGTTAAAAACAAGCTTATAGTAGAGCTATTTAAAAATCTCGGATATAGTATCTTTGATTTTGATTTCGAACCACCTGTATTTGAAAGGCAACGTGTGGATTTCTCGATAAGTATTGCTGAAAAGAATCAAATACTATATGTCGAGACAAAACGTGGAGATCAAAAGTTACTTCCGAAACATATCGATCAAATCATCTCATATCTATATAAGAGAGGTATTGAGTGGGGAATATTGTGTAACGGAAAAGAATTGTTGCTTATTAATCATAACATTACCTCTCATCCTAATAATGAACATACAGTAGTAAATAAAGTGGTATTCAATATCAACTTGTTCTCAAATAAGGATGTTGGATATTTAAAGTTCATTTCTAAAGAATTCTTGTTCGATAAGGGAATTACGAATTATTTTAGAGATATAGCCCAGTTTAAAGCTCTCAAATATCCTGGGAATAACAATCCTAGTTGGAGTGTTTATAAAAGTACGCTCGTGAACTTTTTTATGTTTTATGGCATGAAAGAAAAAAGATATCGTCCTCTTGATGAAATTAGAGTTGATGATTTTGAAGATTATTTAAGAACTGATCAGAAAAATAAGAACAATTTAAACAAAAAAATAAAATCGCAGGATACGTTTAATAATAAGTATTCTCACATAAGATCAATGTTGAACGAACTGAAGGCAAATAATAAGATTCGTTCACATTTATTCATTGAAGAACGTGCGAAAATGGTAAAAACTTTGAATACGGAAGCTGTCCAAAGAAATACTGGAATTTTTAGTGCTGAGAATATTAAGTATGCGATTACCTTTCTACAAAGTGGCGAAACTCCATTACGTGACACAGTAATTTTCCTCTTTTGCATTTACATGGGGTTAGAGCGTTCGTTGTTACGGAAGTTAGAGTGGGGAATGTTTGACGAGAAGAGACAAAACATTTTTGTTGAGCATAGACGTATTCCTATTCCTGAACTATTGAGGAAGCAATTAATTCTTTTGGAGAAAGAAAATAAATCGAAAAATATAAAAGGGCAACATTTATTCTATACTTATTACAGAAAAAAGTATAACCCAATTACGGAGAGTGCAATCAATGACGTATTCAATAGATTTATGAAAATTAATGAGGATTGGAGAGACTTATCACCGCAGTTCGTTAGAATGAACTTGATAAAAATATTGTTTGAAAATGGAATGTCTATAGAAAAAATAAGCTTTCTCACTGGGATGGATTTAATAGGTATATCAAAACTCATTTCCCAAGACGATATTCGCATAAAAGTTAATAATTCCAATGAAGAGTTTTTATCAAGTCATCCATTTGAAAAAATTTTGGGGACAGGTGTCTAATTTGCAAAAGAGCTCGATAAGCGGGTGCTAAGACCATGGAAATTAGTTCCCTTGAAAAAAGGAGCGTGAGGTTACCTCCGCTCCTTAGCGTTTTCTAACTTATCCATTATTCTTGATAACATTCCAAATATGAATCCAATTATTGCTCCTACCACTATAGGTGCGTATGATTCGGCTGTTTCTGAGGATACATCTGATTTAATTCCAATGTAAACAGAAAGTGCAAGACCTCCAAAAACAAGTATGAATCCAAACATGGAGGAACTCATTGTAATAATTCCTACAATAAAAAAAACAACTATGGCTATTACGTAAATCATGTGATTCCCCCTAAGGTGTCTTTACCTAGATGTTGTAGATATTAAAATTATTACGACATAATTCTGTAGACTATAGTCGCACTATGATTATACAGCCATTGGTTTGAATTAACAATAAATCATTTTGAGTTTAATCTATCTTCTAAAAGTTTCACTAAGCGACTTGGCGAAATATCGAGTGGAAGTGACAATGCGAAGATAGTGCTAAGAGTTGGTTGTCTTTTCCCACGTTCCAACATTGAAATATATGTTCGATCAAGTTCAGCTCGAAATGCAAGCTCTTCTTGCGTTAGATTATTGCCAGTTCTTAGTTCTTTGAGGAGTTCACCAAATGCAGTTTCTATGGTCAAAAGAAATCGCTCCCTTTTTGACCAATACTGATGATATTTCGTCTCCCCATCCACGGACTATAGTCTACACAGATAACCGAAAAATGCTATCATTATGTAGACAATAGTATTCGGGGGGATGAATGATGAATTCGGAACAAGTAAAGTTCACGTTGGTGAGTTATGATCCTGAAAAAGACATCACCATTCTAAAGGGTTCCGATGGAGGGCAATTAATTATTGAAGGAAGTCCTACACCAGATGCCGCAAGAAATTTTATTCTTCATGTCATGCAAATGAAAATTAATAAACGCACTAAAGCGAAAGAATTATCGGATGAAGTAGGAAATCAATTTGTGATTTATATGGCAAAGGGTGACACATATTTATTAGATACCGAACGACAAACAGGTATAAGGAAATGCAGTATGGAACATGGTTGGAATGTTATCGCCCTGACAATTTGAGGGGATGGAAAAGATGGTTATGTGGAACAGAAGTCCATAGGGAGAAGGTCTATAGCTTTCATAGCAGATATTATAGTCGACAATAATTGTATTCCCCACCCGCTTCAGGAAGATGGTTGATGTTACAACAAAGGTATTAGAAGTCGTTATCATAACTCAACGGAAATCATACCGTGTGTAGTTTGTAAACGAACCAGCATAAATAATACAATTTTAACAAATGGCGGTGAATGCGAAAAAGATACGATAGTCAATACATACTCCTGCCTCAAAGTGCGCACAATACAACAAGCATAGGTAAGTCCTTATCTATATCGAACTGAGGAGGAAAAACAATGGCTGAACACCCAATCCAGGGTTTAATGCAAACCGCAATGGAGAACATCAAAGAGATGGTGGACGTGAATACCATAGTTGGGGATCCGGTCCAAACGCCGGACGGCAGCATTATTATGCCGATTTCCAAAGTCGGATTCGGTTTTGTTGCAGGCGGCAGCGATATTCGAATGGACGGCTCAGACAGTTCATCGTCATCAGATGCTCACCATTCCTCGGTTTCGCTTCCATTTGGCGGCGGCAGCGGCGGCGGCGTATCGATTACGCCAATCGCTTTTCTCGTCGTTGGCACACACGGCGTGAAAGTGGTACCGCTTGACAATCAGACTCACTTGCTGGAACGTATTATCGATTCTGCACCGCAAGTGTTTGATAAAGTTCAATCGATGATCAAATCTCCTTCCAGCTCCCATGATTATATATCGGATGGAAGCGATACCCTTATCTAATAATGAGGGACTGACTGCCCGCAAGGGCAGTTTTTCATTTCCAACAGATTGACAATGTCTGTTTTGCCATCGAAATGCATATGCTGTAGAAGTAGATTCAACAAAAGAGAGCCAATCAACGAAAGGAGCTGCAGTTCATGTTGCGAACAAGGCTATACCGGCTGCTGGTATTGCCGTTCATTGTTATATTTGCCGGGACAAGCTTGCAGCAAACGGCAATGGCCGACCCGAAGCCGCTTCATACGAATGCGAAGGCGTCTGCTCTTATAGATGTTACCTCTGGAAGGCTGCTTTACAGCGAGGACGGAGACACAAGAATGCGCATTGCCAGCTTGACGAAAATTATGACGGCAATTGTTGCAATTGAGCATGGCACATTGTCCGATGTCGTCAAAACGAGCAAAAGGGCGGCGCACAGGGAAGGCTCGTCCATTTATTTGGAGCTGGGCGAAGAAATGACGCTTTTAAATATGTTGTACGGGCTTATGCTTCGCTCGGGCAACGATGCGGCAACGGCCATTGCCGAACATGTCGGGGGATCGGAGGAAGGCTTTGTTCTGTTAATGAACGAGAAAGCAGAAATGATCGGGCTTAAAAACAGCCAATTTAAAAATCCGCACGGGCTTGATGAGGACGGACATTACTCTTCCGCAAACGATTTGGCCAAACTGACCGCTTATGCGCTTAAAAATCCGGTATTTGCCGAGATTGTGAGCACGAAAGTGAAAAATGCGCCAAATCCACATGACAAGTGGCAGTATTCTTGGAAAAACAAAAACAAAATGCTGTCTATGTACGAGGGAGCCGATGGCGTCAAAACAGGCTATACGAAGCTGGCTCTTCGATGCCTTGTAAGCTCCGCGACGCGAAACGGACAACAATTGGCGGCGGTAACGATTAATGACAGCGACGATTGGGCCGATCATCGAAATATGCTGGATTGGGGCTTTAACCATTATCCGCTGATGGAAATTGCGAGCAAAGGCCAGGAGATTGCGGGCTATCCGTATCAGGTTGGACAGACGTTCAAGTATCCGCTCGCTACAGATGAAACGCTGCAATCGAGACTGGTTGTGGAAAACAATGAAACGACGCGCTTTGCATTAGGGGAACGAGGCGCATTGGAATGGTATTTGAACGAGCAAAAAGTAGCATCGATCCCGATTTACGAAACGGGCAGCAATCGGCTTAAGCTTCCGGAAAAACAGCCGCTGTCCAAATCGGCGCTTGCTGACTATAAGAAGGCGCAGAGTGAAAGCTCGGGTAAAAATTCTTTCTTCTACAATTTGCATTCTGTCTTAAACGCATTATTCGGCTAATCGGGGGAGGCGGCTGGAGATGGTTAACTGGATCTGGTTGTTTTTTATCGTTATCAGCATTATTGCCGCGGCAGCGAACGGCCGCATTGACGCTGTGACGCAAGCGGCATTCGAGGGGGCGAAGTCTGGCGTGACGGTCAGCTTCGGGCTTATTAGCATTATGGTGTTTTGGCTTGGCATGATGAGAATTGCCGACGACGCAGGGCTGTTGAAAAAGCTGGCTAAGCTGCTCAGCCCTGTCGTTCGTCTTCTTTTTCCGGACGTTCCGAAAAATCATCCCGCTCTTGGATACATCATGAGCAATTTAAGCGCCAACCTGTTTGGTCTAGGCAATGCAGCTACGCCGATGGGCATAAAGGCCATGCAGGAGCTGCAAAAGCTAAATCCGAATCCGGAAAAGGCAACGCCTGCGATGTGCACATTGCTTGCGCTCAATACGTCCAGCATCACTTTGGTTCCGACAACGTTGATTGCAATACGAATGAATTACGGCTCAGCCAATCCGACGGAAATTGTCGGGACGACGCTTGCCGCTACTTTTGTTGCAACAGGCGCAGCGATCATCGCCGACCGATGGTATCGAAGCCGCGAAGCCAAGTCACCGCCTTCCATTACCGGGGGACACTCCAATGGCAATGGCTCGAGGAGTGAACGAAAAGCTAACCTTGAGGCGCCGCCGACGGGAGGTGGCACCGTTGCTTGATCTATTTACGCGCATGTCCGCTTGGCTTATTCCTGCAATTATTGTTTTCATTCCTTTATATGCCGCTTTTCGCAAAGTACCCGTATATGAGACGTTCGTTGAAGGAGCCAAAGACGGTTTTGGAACGGCCATCGGCATTATTCCGCATTTGGTGGGCATGATGGTCGCTATCAGCATGTTCCGCGCTTCCGGCGCAATGGACATGCTGCTCGGCTTCGTAAGGCCGTTGTTCGATTGGCTGGGCGTGCCAAGCGAAGTGCTGCCTCTAGGCATCTTGCGTCCGCTTACGGGCGCCGGTTCGCTCGCATTTACCGCTGATTTAATTCAAACTTACGGACCGGATTCAATGATCGGACGCATCGCGTCGACGATTCAAGGAAGCACGGATACGACGCTTTATGTATTGACCGTATACTTCGGCGCCATCGGCATCCGAAAATCCGGCTATGCGCTAAAAGTCGGGCTTTTTTCCGATTTTGTCGGATTTATTGCAGCGATCATGATCTGCTTGTACATATTTGGCTAATCAAGCTTGTGCTTTGCCTCCCATATCGTTATGATGGAGGTTGAGGTGAAAGCATTGGAACGTTTACAGAAAATATTAGCGCAAGCGGGCATCGCTTCCCGGCGCAAATGCGAAGAAATGATTTTGGCGGGCCAAGTTGAAGTGAACGGCGAGAAAGTGACAACGCTTGGCGTCAAAGCGGACCCGGCAGCCGATGTCATTACGGTGAACGGCAAGCCGATTCGCAGCGAGAAAAAGATTTATGTCATGCTCAATAAACCTAAAGGCGTCATCACTAGCGCGAAAGATCCGCAAGGGCGCAAAGTGGTGGCTGATTTTTTGCCTGGAATTAAGGAGCGGGTCTATCCGGTCGGCCGGCTTGACTACGATACGGAAGGTCTATTGTTGCTGACGAATGACGGTGAATTCGCCAACTTGCTGACCCATCCGAGACACCATGTGCCCAAAATGTATTATGCCACTGTAGAAGGCGTACCGCACGGCTCGCTGCTCGAACAGCTGAAAAAAGGCATTATGCTCGAGGACGGTATGACGGCACCGGCAGAGTTGGAATACCAGGATGTCGATACGGAGAAAAATCAGTCGACCATTCGGATTACGATTCATGAAGGACGCAACCGCCAAGTACGCCGTATGTTTGAGGCAATCAAGCATCCCGTTATCCGGCTGCGCCGTGTTAAATTCGGCGAGCTTGGACTGCAGACGCTTGCACGCGGACAATTTCGCCATCTGACGCCGGTCGAGGTTAAAGAGCTGAAGGAAATGGCTCTCAAGGCGCTCAAGACACATAAAGTTCATAAAAAGTAAACGGCGGCAACGGCAATTGCCGCCCGATTTTCGTTATAATGAAGTTATACAAAGCTGACAAAGCATGAAATGCAGGTGAAACGACAACGATGGGCAAGTACCGGAAACCCGTACAAATCGTTATATTGCTCGCTGTTCTGATTATTGGCGGTTATGCGATCGGCACGGCGTTGTTTGCAGCCGACAACGACGGCATCCCGAAAGTAGGCGGAACTGTGCCTGATTTTACTCTTGCCGATCTTGATGGGAATACGCATCAATTGTCGGATTATAAGGGTAAAGCGGTTGTCATTAATTTCTGGGGCACTTTTTGTCCGCCATGCGTGAAAGAAATGCCGGAATTTGAGCGGCAATTTGCGAAATGGCAAGACGAAGGACTCGAAATTTTGGCGATCAATTTAAGTGAGGACAATTTGACGGTGAACAATTTCGTTCGCAACTTCGATCTCAATTACCCTATTCTAAGAGATGTAGATAGGAAAACGGAACGCAAATACGGGCTTAGATCGTATCCGACTACCTTTTTCGTGAAGCCTGACGGCAAAATTATGGAAATTAAAGTCGGGGGCATGACCGAGGCGGATATTGACGAACGGATTGCGAAACTGCTGGAACATACAAGCTAGCTGCATGAATGATTGCGGCAGCTTGCGTTATTGCAGCTATGGATCATACATCTTGGAAAAACCCATGCATCGGATCAGTTCTAGGAGGTTTCAACAGTGTTATCGTTACATAACACGAAATGTGAATGCGGGCATCAGAATGCAGTCGGCACTGTATTATGCGAAAGCTGCGGTAAACCGCTCATTGAGGATGCCGCGGAGGAAACTCCGCTTGAGATGCGATATGACGGCGTCGCCCGCCGTTCGCAGAAGAGCAATCCGAATCCGATCGACCGGATTTGGAATTTTTTCTCTTCTGTCAAAATTGCAGTTTATTTAATTTTACTGACGCTGATTGCAGCGTCGCTAGGTACGATCTATCCGCAGGAAAGCTCTTTTCTGAACAATTTCGAGCCTGATACGTATTACAAGGAAGAATACGGAACGCTGGGCCATATTTATTATTTGCTCGGACTGTCCCATACGTTTGAATCCTGGTGGTTTATTATGCTGCTCGTCATGATTGGCACTTCGCTCGTGATTTGCAGCTTGGATCGCGTGCTTCCGCTTTATCGTGCGCTAAGCAAGCAGCAAGTGCGGAAGCATTTGCGGTTTATTTTGCGGCAGAAAACAGTCTATGAGGCTCAAATCGACGTTCCGGCCGAGCAATGGGTCGAGCAAATAGGCGCACAGCTTCAAAAGAAGCGATACCGGATTCATTCAGACGGAACGGCGCTGCTTGCCGAGAAAAACCGGTTTAGCAGATGGGGACCGTATATCAATCATATCGGTCTCATCGTATTTTTGCTCGCCATATTGGCCCGAGGCATTCCAGGCTGGCAAATGGACAGCTACGTTACGATCCCGGACGGGGATACCGTTCATATTGACGGGACCAATTACTTTGTGAAAAACGAGAAGTTTACGGTTACCTACTATACGGATGAAGAGCTTCCCGAGAAGCTGCAGGGCAAGGCTCGGGCCAAGCTGTATGAAACGAAAGCGGTATTGTACAAATGTTCCGCCGAATGCGGCGACGGGTTGAACGAAACGCCTGTGCTGACCGAGGTGTACAAGCATGACATCAAGGTGAACAGTCCGCTGCAATACGACGGATTGAAGCTGTATCAGTTCGATTACGATGTGACTCCGAAGCTGAAAAGCGTTAATCCGATGCTGATCGATAAGCAAACCGGCGAGGCCTACGGGCCTTTCGAATTGCCGATGAAGGATCCGGCTCTCGATTATGACTTAGGGCCGTATCATCTGAAGCTGGTAGCCAATTACATGGAATTTTCGGTTAACGACAGTGGAGAGCCTGTGACGCTTGGACGAGAGCCGAACGCGCCTGCATTCGTCTTTCTGATTACGGGACCGGGACTGCCGGAAAAAGGACAGCCTTATATGTATTTCCCGATGCAGAAAGATAAGGAGAAATTCGGGCAGGATACGCTGAACGCGGCAATTGCCGATAAGTTTGAGATTAAGGTGGACGGCATGGAAAACGTCCATTTCGCCGAAGCTTCAACGTATTTGAACGTTCGCATCGACAAAGCGCTGCCTTATGTATGGGTAGGCGCAGCCATTTCGATGATTGGCCTGCTTATGGGCTCGTATTGGCAGCATCGGCGTATTTGGCTTCGCATTGACGACGGCAAGCTGTCTCTCGGCGCGCATACGAACAAAAACTGGTACGGAATGCGTGCGGATGTTGCAGCGGCGCTTCGCAGCCAAGGCATTTCGATAGATCCAAAGTCGCTTGATAACGGAGGGAATAACGCGTGAGTTTAGTTGATTTCAGCAGCGATTCATTTATCGTTGCTTTCTTCTTGTATTGTTTTGCATTTCTGTTCTACGTAATCGCGATTGCAGGGAAAAAATGGAGCAACCGCGATCCGGAAGCGCATGAGAAGAAGTGGGGACGTGTCGCTTTCGTTACTTCAACGCTTGGCCTGCTTGGCCATTTGACGTTCTTCTTCACCCGTTGGATCGGAAGCGGCCAAATTCCGACAAGCAATATGTACGAATTTATTACTTTTCTTGGCATGGCCATAATGATTGCTTTTACGATTGTTTACGCGATTTACAAAAAGCCGCTTCTAGGCATGTTTGCATTGCCGCTTACCGTTATCGTAGTTGCCTATGCGGCCGTTTTCCCGCAAGAGGTGCAGCCGCTTATTCCGGCTCTTGACTCGATTTGGCTGAAAGTGCACGTTACGACCGCCGCTCTTGGCGAAGCATTCTTCGCAGTAGGCTTCGCGGCCGGCCTCATGTACTTGCTCCGTGTCGTCGATTTCAAGCAAACGTCGAAAGAAGCGAAACGGTCGCAATTTTGGGTGGAGTTTTCTCTCTATACACTCATTATTGTTATCGGCTTTGTTGTAGCTGTATTCGCCTTCCGAGGCATGGGCTACGAAGCTAACTTTATACAAGAAAAATCGGTTATCGACAGCAAAGGTACCGAGGCAACGACACAGGAAGCAGTCGAATATACGCTGCCGCCAATCTTTAAGCCTTACAACAGCCAAACAGAATCGATGGACACATTCCTCGGAATGGATAAACCGCTGTTTGAAGCTCCGTCTTGGATGAACGGCGTTAACGCCGGCCGCAAGCTGAACACGGTTATTTGGTCAATTATTGCAGGCTCGATCATCTATGGCTTGCTTCGCCTCTTGCTCCGCAAACGTCTAGGCGCTGTTATCCATCCTTTGATGGACGGCATCGATCCGGAAGATTTGGATGAAATCAGCTATCGTTCCATCGCGATCGGCTTCCCGATCTTTACGCTTGGCGCTCTGATCTTCGCCATGATTTGGGCGGAAAAGGCGTGGGGCAGATTCTGGGGTTGGGATCCAAAAGAAGTTTGGGCGCTTATTTCTTGGCTATACTATAGCGCATACTTGCATTTCAGATTGTCGCGCGGCTGGCAGGGAACGCGTTCCTCTTGGCTAGCGGTAATCGGCTTTGTAGTTATTCTGTTCACTCTAGTAGGGGTTAACCTGATAATCGCTGGGTTGCATTCCTATGCAGGCGTATAAATAATTCTTAACTATAGAAGGGAGCGGTCCAGCATGATGGCCAGCCGTATTTTAGTTGTCGATGATGAGGAACGGATTCGCCGGCTTTTGAAAATGTACCTGGAGAAAGAAGGGTATGCGATCGACGAAGCGGAGGATGGAGAAACAGCGCTTCGTCTTGCAACCGCATCTGATTACGCGCTTATTTTGCTCGATGTCATGCTGCCGGGCATTGACGGCGTTGAAGTGTGCTCAAGGCTTCGCCAAGTGAAAGCAACGCCGGTCATTATGCTGACGGCAAAAGGCGAGGAAATGAACCGCGTGCAAGGCTTTGAAGTGGGAGCAGACGATTATGTCGTCAAGCCGTTTAGTCCGCGCGAAGTCATTTACCGTGTCAAAGCGATTTTGCGGCGGTCATCCGCGACCGCGTTCCTGACGAAAGAAAGCAACTCCAGCAATAACATCGTATTCCCGCATCTTGTAATCGAGCATGACGCTCACCGGGTTACTGCAGGCGGGCAAGAAGTGAGTCTGACGCCTAAGGAATACGAGTTGCTGCACTACTTGGCTGTTTCGCCGGACAAAGTATTTTCCCGCGAGGAGCTCCTTAAAGATGTATGGAACTATGAGTTTTTCGGCGACTTGCGGACGGTCGATACGCATGTGAAACGACTTCGCGAGAAACTGAACAAGGTTTCGGCCGATGCGGCGTCGATGATTACGACGGTATGGGGCGTCGGCTACAAGCTAGAGGTTCCGAAGTAATGAAATTTTTCCGGAACAGCTGGATCGGCAACTTGCTTCATAGCGTTGTAGGCAAGCTTTGGCTGACGATTATTGTGCTCGTCGCGATCGTTCTGCTTATCCTAGGCGTGTTCTTGCTGCAATATATCGATTTCGCCTTCGCCGATAACCAGCAAAAAATTAAGCTTGTCTTTATCGTTGTAGCCGTCATCGGCTTTCTGATGTCTACGTTTTTCGCTTTTTTTCTCTCATCCAAAATTCAGCAGCCGCTCTTGCAGCTGAAGAAGGCGGCCGATTCAATCTCGCAGGGCGATTACAAGACGCAAGTTAACATCGTATCAAGTGATGAGATCGGCCAACTGGCGAATACGTTCAATCATATGACCGGACAGCTCGATAAACTGATTCATGATTTAAGTCATGAGAAAGAGCATCTGTCCAGCATCCTTCGAAGCATGGGAGACGCTGTCATAACGTTTGACGCAGAAGGAAAAGTGATTTTGACGAATCCTCCCGGCCAAATATTGCTGACACGCTGGAACGATTTTGAGCAGGATTGGCATGACTTGGCGGAAGGTTCGCCGTACTCGAGCGTACCGGGGCCTTTGCGCGACACGTTCCAGACGGTGTTGACGGAAGGAAGAGACTTCACCGAAAGAGTTCAAGTGCATAACAGCGTATGGTCGGTTGCAATGGCGCCTCTTATTACGGAGGGCATTAGCCGCGGGGCGGTTGCCGTTATCCGTAATGTAACTGAGGAGCATAAGCTGGAGAAGCTGCGGCGCGATTTCGTCGCAAACGTATCGCACGAGATTCGTACGCCGCTGTCAATGCTTCAAGGCTATAGCGAAGCGTTGCTGGACGATATCGTTGCCTCGCCGGAAGAGCGGAAGGAGCTCGTTCAGGTCATTTACGACGAATCGTTGCGTATGGGCAGGCTGGTCAACGATTTTCTAGATATGGCGAGGATGGAAGCAGGGCATGTCGAGTTAAATCTTCAGCAGGTTGATTTAAGACAGCTTGTCAAGCGTGTACACCGCAAATTCCAAGTCTATGCAAAGGAACGCGAGGTATCGCTCTACGCGACATTGCCGGAAGAGCCGTTGACGGTAATGGGAGCCGACGAGGACCGTATCGAACAGGTAATGACCAATCTACTCGACAATGCGCTTCGGCATACGCCATCTGGTAAAAACATATCGATATCAGGCGAGCTCGCCGATGTGAACGGACGCGGATATGTGCTGCTCAAAGTGAAGGATGAAGGGCAGGGCATTCCGAGTGAAGATGTCCCCTATATATTTGAGCGATTTTATAAGGCGGACAAAGCGCGTAAGCGCGGCGCATCCGGTGGGACTGGCTTAGGGCTGGCAATTGTAAAAAATATCGTTACCCAGCATCATGGCAGAATTGAAGTAGACAGCGTTCTGGGCAAAGGCACAACGTTCACGCTGTTGCTTCCTGTCGAAACGAGGCATTCGTAATGAGAGCGTTCCCTGAGAGGAACGCTCTTTTTGTTGAATGAACGGTAATAATCTTGTTGTACGTGGAACAATGGCGCTGTGCGCGAAGGAACAGCGTTGATAGAAGGGACTGCCTAAATAGGTAAGGGAAGAGATAAATAGTGAACAAAAAAGGTAAAGCAGCCCAAGCTGCTTTACCTTTTTTCACATCTATTAGTTAAGCGTTATTTCTTTCGCGGAGTTGAGGTCTGCCAGTTCAGTCAGTTGCTCCAGAATCGCTTTGTCAGCGCCTTTATCAACTGTCAGCACCATGATTGCCGATCCGCCTACAAGCTGGCGTCCAACCTGCATCGTAGCGATGTTGACGTCATTGCTGCCAAGCAGCGTGCCGACGCGGCCGATGATGCCTGGTTTGTCGTTGTGCGAGATCAGAATCAAGTTGCCTTCAGGCGTAACATCGACTGGGAACTTGTCAATTTGGACTACGCGCGGGCCGTAACCAGTGAGCAGCGTACCAGCAACGGAACGCTCTTCTTTCTTCGTGCGCAGCGATACGGACACAAGGTTCGTAAAATCTTTTGCCGCATGCGATTTGTTAACTACAACGTTCACATCGCGCTCTTTGGCAAGATGCATCGAGTTAACCACGTTTACGTTCTCAGCGCCCAAATGATGCGACAGCACGCCTTTGACGATGTAACGAGTGAGCGGTTGAGTGTCAACCTCAGCCAGTTCGCCGGAGTAGCCGACTGTAATTTCTTGAACGGCGCCTTCCGTAATTTGCGCGATGAAGTTACCGAGCTTCTCGCCCAGCGTGTAGTATGGCTGCAATTTGCTTGCCAGGTTCGCAGGGATAGGAGGCATGTTAACCGCGTTGCTGAACGGCTCGTCACGCAGGATGTGTAGCACTTGCTCGGAAACGTCGATCGCAACGTTTTCTTGTGCTTCTACTGTCGATGCGCCAAGGTGAGGCGTTACGATAATTTTAGGGTTCTTTAGGAAAGGATGATCAGCTGCTGGCGGCTCAACTTCGAATACGTCGAATGCGGCGCCGGCAACGATGCCTTTGTCGATAGCGTCAACGAGAGCGATCTCGTCGATAATACCGCCGCGTGCGCAGTTCACGATGCGCATGCCAGGCTTCATCACTTCGAATTGCTTTTTACCGATCATATGGCGAGTTTCAGGAGTCATCGGCGTATGCACCGTCATGAAGTCAGCATTGCGGACGATTTCGTCAACGCTTGCCAGCTTAATGCCAAGCTTCTCTGCGCGCTCTTCCGTCATGAACGGGTCATAACCCATAATTTCCATACCGAATGCTTTCGCGCGTTTCGCTACTTCACTGCCGATTCGGCCCATGCCGAGTACGCCGAGTACTTTCGTGCGCAGTTCAACGCCCAGGAACGATTTGCGGTCCCATACGCCGGTGACCGTTTTCAAATAGGCTTGCGGAATGTGACGAGCAACAGCCATGATCATCGCAAAAGTATGCTCGCAAGTTGTAATTGTGTTGCCGTCTGGCGCATTGATAACGATAATGCCTTGCTGCGTCGCCGCTTGAAGGTCAATATTGTCAACGCCAACGCCTGCGCGGCCGACAACCTTCAGTTTTTTGCCGGCTTCCATGATGCGCGGCGTAACGCGTGTTTGGCTGCGAACGAGAAGAGCGTCATAGTCGCCGATGATGGCAACAAGCTCGTCTTCGCTAAGACCAGGGTTTTTGTCGACAATGACATCTTCCGCGTCGACCAGTTTTTGAATGCCCAGATCGCTGATCGGGTCGGATACTAGAACTTTAAACATGTGCAGATTTCCTCCTAAACGTATTGCCAAACGGTAAACGGCATCGAATACATCCGTAAAACGTCTGGCGGTGCAAATTCTTTTTCTTTAATATTGAAAGGCGAATAAGTAAACCTTCATCCCAACGCAAGCTATCGCGTTATCGGGCTTCGGTTTCCTTTGTCGCCGATCGGTTGATGTTTTCACTTTAACGCTTTAATGCATTTCCATTTTCCGATGTGGAAAAAAAACACCGTCTCTGTACCGCGAGGCAAGAGCCGGACATTGTGAGTCGGAACGAACCGTCAAATTTCGACTAAATTCATACTGGACGACCTTTTCTATTTTATAGCAATCAGGTGATCAATTGCAATGACCAAACTTGCTCAATTGTGAAATTTTCGTTATGATTCAACCATTATACCTAGAAATATTGCGAGTATAGGGAGTTGCCATCATGAATCAAATACGAAGTATTAGTGCTGAACAATTGCTCGAGCGGATGAACGAAGCCCATTTTTTACCCGAGCAAATTATTGATGTTCGCGAGCCGCAGGAATGGGACTATTATCACATAGAAGCTACTCGCCTTATTCCAATGAACACGATCCCGCATCGTCTGGGCGAGCTCGAGGATGATAAACCGATTTATATCGTATGCGCGCATGGCGTCCGCAGCTTAGCTGTATGCCGCTATTTACAAGAACAAGGCTACGGCAACCTCTTCAATGTCGAAGGAGGAATGGCTGCCATAGCCTTGCTGCAAGGGTTTCAATATGATTAATTCACAATTTCCTGATAATAGAACGGCAGTTGCGGAAGCATTTCATTATCGTACAAAGCCGCTTTGTTCTCAATAAAATCGCCGTAGCGAACGGCCTTCGTATTAATAAGCAAATCAACAATTGCCGAAACGGAACGAACCTTCATTGACGACTGCTGGCCGTTCTTGATGAACTCGTCCACGCGGCTCGTTAAATCTTGCGGATAAAACGACATTAGCTGCTTCCGTTTGTTCAGTTGGTCAGCCATCAGCTTATTTTTAACGATTAACGGGAGAGCCTTCCATTGGGAAATTTCCATAATGCTTGTCGATGTATAGTCGCTCGGAATTTCAGGATCGACGGAAGCGCCCCATTTCATCATTGCCGCATAATATGATTGCTGAGCGGCAAGCGCGTTGGATACGGCAGACTTATAGGATTCTTCTTTGCCGATTGCGGCAATGAGCTGTTGTCCTTCAGCGCTCTTTGACAATGACACCGCTTTGTCGGATGCTTTCTCAAATTGCTTCAAGCTGTTAATGATGTTTGCTTGAGCTTGTCCAAGCAAAGGCGACTTTTGCATATCGAATGAAGCGGCGTCATTCCGTTTGCGGCTCGCTAGATCGCTAAGTCCATCCAACATGGACACCGCTTCGGATTGTTGCCCTTGCGCAAGCTTATTTATCGCTTTTTGCCATTCGGATTGAAATTCTCGGTAAGGTAAAAATACGGTATGATAGAATGATACCAAGTCTTGCTGCTGGTAGGGCGTCGAGACTTGAGCCGCTTCGCTTTCCAGTTGTTCCTTTTCATAAGCTGCTTCGGCTTTCTCGGTTCCCAGCTTTAAACCGAAGAAAAAGGCGGCTGCTGCACAGGCAACCATAAATACAAAGCCTACACTAAAAAACATGGCGGTGCGAGTTAATCGTTTCTCCATCACAAATCTCCTTCTATGTAATATATGGATGTGGTTTGTGTTCTCCCAGTATAGGTGAAATGATCGTAAAAGAAAATATGAACCTTCTAGAATGGCGGGAAAATATGAAAAAATTCGACATCCGAAAAATTAAAGTGCGCAGAGTGCAGGTTGGCGAACTTGACGATCGCATGCTGCTGATCAACCTTTACATGACGCAAGGCCTTACTTTTATTATCGGTTTGATATGGGTATTATTTCAGCGTCAGAACATAATTCATTTATTCCATTTTCCTAAAACGTTGGATTATGTCTATTGGGGAGTCGGGTTAGCGGCCGCCGTTATTGCAATTGATTTGCTAATTTCGCGATGGGTACCGGAGGAGGCGGCGGACGACGGAGGCGTAAATGACCGTATTTTTAAAACGAGACCGGTTTGGCATATTGCCGTACTATCTCTTGTTGTGGCCGTTTGCGAAGAGTTGTTGTTCCGAGGTGCGGTGCAGCATGCTATTGGTCCTTACTGGACAAGTATCGTTTTCGCGACCATTCATGTTCGTTATTTAAGACATTGGATACCAACGGCACTTGTTTTTTCGATCAGCTATGGGTTAGGCTGGATTTATCAACAGACGGATACGCTTTGGGCGCCTATTATCGCGCATTTCTTGGTCGATTTTATTATGGGATTAATGATTCGTTTCAGGAAGGAGCAGGAGCATTAAGTATGAGCCGGGTGCAGAAATTCGGAGAGTCGAGAAGAAGGCGACAGCATGAGCAGGCGGCATCCCCGCCTGGCATCGATAACGCTTCGAATGCCGAGGCGCAGCTGCCGCCCAGAAGAAAGAAATTTCCTTCGAATGCTCAGAAGGTAACAAAATGGTATTATAACGTTCTTTTTATTTTATTTGTGGTGCTCGTTGCCGGACTGTTCTGGTACGGCTTCAAGTACGGGAATTACGGATAGATATATTGCGCTTTGACAGCTTGGTCGATTACGGCAATTCGATAGTAGAAGGATCAATAAATCCGTATCCTTTTTCTTCCAGTTTCGTAAGCAGGCCGTCAAGCGCTTCCGCTGTCCATCCCAATTCGTGCATTAAAATATTGGCGCCGGGATGAAGCTGATCAAGTACATTTGCAATGACTTCATCAGGCTTCCCAGGTGATTTTTGTTCCCAATCAAGCGAACCGTTCGACCACGTCATGAACAACAGGCCGTGGTTTTTTGCTATTTCCTTCACTTTGTCGCCGCCTGAGCCGTATGGCGGACGGAAAAACCGCGGCGGTTCGCCGACAATAGCCTCAACGTCCTTTTGAACGTCCCCGATTTGCTGTTCGATTTTTTCTTCATTTTCCTTCTTCAAATCGATATGATCCCACGAATGATTGCCTATGGTTTGCCCTCGCTCGTGAATAAGTTTTAGAAGCTCCGGATTTTGCTTTACGCGATAGCCGTTAACGAAAAAGATCGCCTTCGCTTTATGCTTATCAAGCGTGTCAAGCATGGATGTCAGCACGGCTTCGTCTTTCGGTCCGTCGTCGAACGTAAGTAAAACGACTTTTTTCTCTGTGCCTTCCTCGATTGGTGAGAAGCGATAGACGCTGCTCATTTTGTAAAGCGGTTTGGCCGGTTCGGATATTGCCGGCGCCGTAGATGCCGAAGCTTCCGGGGCGGCAGTCGGCGATGGAGAAGCCGGTTTCGCCTGTTCAGTCGGCGACGGTGCCGGGCTTTCAGCAGCCGACGACGGCTGATCTGACCCTTTGTCTTTGCTGTTCGTTTGCGCGGCGCCGCCGCATCCCGCAAGCAAAGCTGTGGCGGCAATGACAGCCGCTGCGCCGAGCAGAGAAGCTTGCCTTCTGCGCTTTTGTTTTAAGTTCATCTTGTAATCCCTCCGCTGCAGCTCAAGTTGTGCATTTAATTGTAGCATATTCGGAATTCGCCGCCGCTAATCAAGTTTCCTTTTTTTTAGCAGGATGGCGATTCATTGTGCAAGCCAACCTAATGGTTGAAACAACATTTACAGGAGGTTATGCCCTATGAAGCTTGGCGGATTTTTGTTCGGCAGCGTGCTCGGGATGGCTGCTGCGGTATATGTTGCTCGTAAACGGCCGGGAACGGCTGCATGGGCGTCTGCAGCGCTGGCGAGCGCATGCTCCATGGTTGGCCGGAAAACCGTATCGATGATGACAAATTCAGCGAATTGGAAGGCGCAGGCGGTATCGTCCGCCCCAAAGCGTACAGACGGTACCGCCGCAAAATCAGAAGGAAGCTGGGCACAGATTGAAGCGCTCGTAAACAGCGACCCAAAACTGAAGGCGCAAGCGGATCAAATTATGGCGGAATCGTCATCCCAATCGAACCAAACGCATTGATAATGGACAAAGCGGCGGTTTGGCCGCTCGGGCCCGGAACGACAAGAAGAATCGCTTGAACAGAGCTGCTGGCTGCAATGTTCAAACGATTCTTCTTTTATTCGCGGAGCAAGCCGCCGTGGATCTTAGGATATAAAACGGAGCTCAGCCATTTTTAGGTGCATTCCGCGATCATACATGATAAAATTAATTACATAGTACGATTTGATCATTTTGATCACATCTTCATAATAATTTCATACGCTGTTACAACAGATGCTGCAGAGGAGGATCCTGTCATGAAAATCGAGCGGCTTAGTCAGGACAAGATACGGATTTTCCTGACGTTCGACGACCTGCTGGAGAGAGGGATCCAGAAGGACGATATGTGGCGCGAAATTCCAAAGGTACACGAGCTTTTCAGTGAAATGATGGACCAAGCATATAGTGAACTTGGATTCGATGCCAGCGGCCCGTTAGCGGTCGAAGTTTTTGCCCTCCCGGCCCAAGGAATGGTTGTAATCGTTACCCGCGGCAAAATGAACGGCGGATCCGACGAACGGGCAACCGACGATGAAGATTCGGAAGAAGAGATATACGAAATGGAAGTAACGATGGAGCAAAGCGACATCGTGATGTATTCGTTTCGCGATTTTGAAGATGTCATTAGCGTTTGCAAGCAACTGCGCGCTGCCGAGCTTACGGAAGATGGGCGGCTGTATTCGTACAATGGGAAATGGATATTGGCGCTTGAACCGGCACTAATCGATTCATCCCGCCACAATGCCGTTATTGCATTGCTGGCTGAATACGGAGAAGCGACGTCTGTTACTTACGCCATGCTCGAGGAGTACGGCAAAGTCATTATGCCGTCCGGAGCCGTGCTGGAAGTTTGCACTCATTTCTATAATTGAGAACGCGTTAGGAAGAGCATCGGCGGGCGGCCATCCAAGTCTGCGGGTGCTCTTCTTGCATGCGCCTAAACAAATATACGGAATACGGTTTGCGCTTGACGTTCATATTACAAGTAAACAAAGGCGGTGAATTGCTGCATGGCAGACATAAATTCGCATGATATATTGAAATCTACGCAAATTGTAATTGAACTCGCTTTGCGCAAGCTTGGACATCAGGATTCGATGATTGAGCTGTTGAAAGAACCGATGCGCGTATTAACGGTACGCATTCCTGTTCGGATGGACGACGGGTCGACGAAGGTGTTTACAGGGTATCGTTCCCAGCATAATGACGCTGTAGGTCCGACAAAAGGGGGCGTCCGTTTTCATCCCGGCGTCAGCGAACTTGAAGTAAAGGCGCTGTCCATATGGATGAGCTTAAAATGCGGCATCGCCGATTTGCCTTACGGCGGAGGCAAGGGCGGCGTTATATGCGATCCGCGTCAAATGTCCTTTGGCGAGCTGGAACGCTTGAGCCGCGGCTATGTGCGGGCGGTCAGCCAAATCGTCGGCCCGACGAAAGATATTCCGGCGCCCGATGTAATGACCAACTCTCAAATTATGGCTTGGATGATGGATGAATACAGCCGCATCCGGGAATTTGACTCCCCCGGTTTTATTACCGGAAAGCCGCTCGTGCTTGGCGGTTCCAAGGGGCGGGAAACAGCGACGGCTAGAGGCGTTGTCATTATGATTGAAGAGGCGCTTAAGCTTCGGTCTATCGACATGTTGGGCGCAAAAATCGTTATTCAAGGCTTCGGCAACGCAGGCAGTTACCTTGCCAAATTCATGCATGAGGCCGGCGCTCGCGTAATAGGTATATCGGATGTGAACGGCGCGTTGTATAATGAAGAAGGTTTGGATATTCCTTATCTTCTGGACCGGAGAGATTCGTTTGGCAATGTTACGAATTTATTCCCGCAGACGATAACGAACGAGCAGCTGCTGGAGCTGGAATGCGATGTTCTCGTACCGGCAGCGATCGAGAATCAAATTACCGAAACGAATGCGCCTAATATTCGCGCGCAAATCGTCGTTGAAGCGGCGAACGGTCCGACGACGATCGAGGCGACGCAAATTTTGACCCAGCGCGGAATTTTGCTTGTGCCTGACGTGCTGGCCAGCGCCGGCGGCGTAATCGTTTCTTACTTCGAATGGGTGCAGAACAATCAAGGCTACTATTGGGATGAAGAAGAGGTCGACAAGAAGCTCAAGGTTATGATGATTCGCGGCTTTGAGCAAGTGTATGATATTCATAAGACGAGAAATGTCGATATGCGGCTTGCCGCTTATATGACAGGAGTCCGCAAAATGGCAGAAGCGGTTCGTTACCGCGGCTGGGTTTAGGCGGCTTGCCGGAAGAAGGGGCGTATCGACCTTCAGCGAGCTCTCGTCCCGTTTGGAGGTGAACGACGAAATGCTGTTATTTTCCGTGTTGACCGCAGCGGTAGCGCCAGGCGTTTCGCTGCTCGCTTATTTATACTTGAAGGACCGTTACGATTCGGAACCGATCCATATGGTCGTGCGGATGTTTTTTCTAGGGATGCTGATTGTAGTCCCGATCGTCGTCTTGCAACGCGGGCTTCAGCTTTGGTGGGGAGATAATCCTTTTGTGTTCGCTTTTGCTCAATCCGCCGGTGCTGAGGAATTGGTCAAGTGGTTCGTGTTGTATCATATTATTTACAACCACACCGAATTCGACGAGCCTTATGACGGCATCGTTTATGCGGCGTCCATCTCGCTCGGCTTTGCGACGCTGGAGAATGTCATGTACGCCGTTTTCTCGCCGGCAACGTTCGGAACGCTGCTGATGCGGGCGCTTCTGCCTGTTTCCGGGCACGCGCTGTTCGGCATTATGATGGGCTACTATATGGGGAAAGCGAAATTTGCGATCAGCAAGCGCAGCCGCAATTGGTTTTTGTCCGTATCACTGGCGCTGCCGTTCGCGCTGCATGGCGTGTATGACTGGATTATGCTAACGCAGCAGCAACACTGGATGTATTTTATCGTGCCGTTCATGATCGCTTTATGGACTTGGGGGCTTCGCAAAATGCAAAGCGCCAACGCCAGATCGCCGTTTCGCTTTCTTGCCCGTGAAGAAGAGGTTAAATTATAGCGAATCCGTCTATACTGTCTCCTAGAAAAGTTGATCTTGAGGGGGGCAGCAATGGAAGCGAGGGTTAAAGTGACAATTCGCTGCAACATTTGCGGCGAGAAGTTCGTGCTGCGCGGGAAGCGCGAGAAGGGGTCGATCGATACCGGCTTTAAGCAATGCATTTGCAACAATAGCCACGACCTAGATATTGAAGAGCATGGATTATAGTTTTAGAGTGAGTTTGAAAAGGTGTGAGTTTGAAGAGGAGTGAGTTTCCGCTCGGCGCAAACTCCTGATGTCATGCGCAAACTCCATATGTCATGAATAAAGCTCCCTTGTGGAAACCAAACTAACGACAGGTTTGCACAAGAAAGGAGCTTTTTGTTATGTATAAGAGACTCAGCGCAGTGCTTTTCCCCATCGCAACCCTTCTGTTGATCGGAGCCGCCTATTGGGGCTATCAAGAGCATCAGGAGAAAAACTCGATACTGCTCAAAGCCGAGAACCAATACCAGCGCGCTTTTCATGATCTCGCTTTCCATGTCGAACAGCTTCATCAGCAACTGGGCAACACGCTCGCGGTCAATTCCACGTCGCAAAGCTATCATCGGAAGGGGCTTGTTAACGTATGGCGGCTGACGAGCGAGGCGCAAAATGAAATCAATCAACTGCCGCTTACATTGCTGCCGTTCAACGAGGCGGAAGACTTTTTGTCCCGCATAGCCAATTTTGCTTACAAGACTTCGGTGCGAGATTTGACCAAGCAGCCGCTGTCGAAAGATGAATTTAATACGCTCAAAACGCTTTATGCGAAGTCCGAGGAAATATCGAAGGATCTGCTCGCCGTGCAGGACAAAGTGCTTGGCTCGAATCTTCGCTGGATGGACGTTGAAATCGCGCTCGCATCAGAGAAGCAAAACAACGACAACACGATTATCGACGGCTTTAAGACCGTAGACAAAAAAGTGAGCGAGTATCCGGAAATCAATTGGGGGCCATCCGTATCCAGCATGTATCAGAAACGGACGATCAACATGCTTGGCGGCAAGCTGGTAACTGCTGAAGACATCAAAAAACATGTCGCCGATTTTGTCGGCAAAGATGTTGGAGAAATTAAAGTCGTCGAAAACGGCAAAGGAACGGAATACGCTTCTTTCAGCGCGACTGTGACTGAGCCGAAATCGGGCAAAAAGCTGCAAATGGACTATACGAAAAAGGGCGGACAGCTTATTTGGTTCATGGATCCGCGAGATGTGGGCGAAAAACAGCTGGATACGGAGCAAGCCCGTAAAGCTGCTGACAAATTTTTGAATGATCACGGATTCAAATCTATGCAAGCGATAAGCTATGACGTTTTCAACAATGCAGGAACGTTCACTTATGTCGCAGACCAAAACGGCGTTCTTATTTATCCGGAAAAGCTGACTGTTAAAATCGCTTTGGACAATGGCGAAGCGGTAGGCCTGCAAGCGAACGATTATGTGTACGAGCATCATAAACGGAACATTCCGGCAGCTAAGCTGACAATCGCTGAAGCTCGGAAAGCGCTGAATCCGGAGCTGAAAGTGTCCAGGGAGCAAAAAGCGATTATTATGAGCGACCTTGGAGAAGAAGTGCTTTGCTATGAATTTACAGGAAAAATAAACGGCAGCATTTACCGGATTTACATCAACGCCGAAAGCGGCGTCGAGGAATCGATTGAAGAGATGACACAGCTTGATCGTTCGGCAACAAACGACTAATTACGATATGGCTCCCTTTAATTCGAGTGTGTTATAATGACACCAATATGGGAGGGGAGCCATTTGTTGCCTAGAATTAATCAAATGTTATTTTTCGAAATTGCTTCTACGGATCAAAGTGAAGCTTCAGTCGAATACAAAGCTCGCATTGCTGACGAGCTGGAAGACGGGCTGCTGATCGAGACTCCAATTAGCGGTGATACCGGCCGAATGAAAAGATTGTTCCTGGGGGACGAGCTGTCGGCCCACTTTATTACCGAGGACGGCATTAAAAACTATTTTGATTCGCACGTAATTGGCTTTAGAGACGATACGATCCGGCTAATCAAAATTCGCAAGCCGGATCCGGAGCGGATCACGAAAGTGCAGCGCCGGCATTTCTTGCGCGTTTCGGCTGAATTGGAAATCGCGGTCAACGGCGGTGCTCACATACGCTTTGTTACGCTCACTGACGATGTAGGCGGCGGAGGCATTTCGTTCATATGCGACGGCAAATGGCCAGTGCGCCCTGAAATGGTACTCGATTGCTGGATGCTTGTCCCGTATAAGAACGGCTCGCTTGAGCATGCGTCCTTCAAAGGGGAAATTGTCCGCGTCGTCGATCTCCCAACCGGCCGCAAGCAAGTGATGATTAAGTTCGCTAGCATTTCCGACGGCGAACGCCAAAAAATTATTCGTTACTGCTTTGAGAGACAGCTTGATATACGCAATCGGTAATGAATAATCGGACATGTACATAGACATCCTATCCAAAAACAGGAAATGGATGGTAGTCCAATGCCGAATGATCGCAATACGTATAGAAGCACACCGCAACCGAGCGACAAGAAGCGGATGCGAGACATCGCGGACGCAGTTAGCAGCAAGCTCGCCAAGCTGGCGATCTTGCTGCTGATTGCTGTCGTTTTGTCGCAAATTGCGCTGCAAAACGACGGAATCAGGCGATGGATTTCAGATGTAGACCGCTGGGAAGGAACGGCGCCGGATTGAGAAATGGCGGCTGCTTCTTTTGCATCTATGTCCGTAGTGTGGTATAATTTTCACGTTCGCAGGCAGAGCCTGCTTTTTTCTTGAGAGGTTGACGTTGCATTCGGACACGACAACTATCGTTTATCATCCGCATTCAACGCGGCGTCTTTTTAATAAGGGGGTAGACTGTTTGTGATGCATCAAGACGGTGACAGCGACCGGATTAACATTGCGATCGACGGCCCTGCAGGCGCAGGAAAAAGTACGGTTGCGCGCAAAGTTGCCGAACAGCTGGGTTTCATCTATATCGATACGGGAGCAATGTACCGGGCGGTTACGCTAAGTGCGCTTCGTAAATCGATACAACCGCAGGACCGCGATAAATTGGCGGCGCTTGCGGCTACGCTCGAGATCGAGATGTTGCCTGGCGAGAACGGCCAGACGGTTTTAGTGAACGGCGAAGACGTGACAGAGCATATTCGGTCTCGCGAGGTAACGCTTGTCGTTTCCCTTGTCGCTGCTAACGAAACAGTCAGAACGATTCTCGGCAACATGCAGCGCAGGCTGGCAGAGCGAAAAGGCGTTGTCATGGACGGACGCGACATCGGTTCTCACGTGCTGCCGAACGCGGAATTGAAAGTATTCTTGACCGCATCGGTGCAGGAACGCGCCAACAGGCGCTTCAAAGAAATTGCCGGGACACAATCGGTAACGCTTGAACAGCTGGCACAGGAGATCGCCGAGCGCGATCGATTGGACGAGCAGCGGGAGATTGCGCCGCTTATATGCGCATCAGATGCAATCGTAATGGACAGCACGGCGATGACGATTCAAGAAGTCGTCGCGGCAATTGTGAAATTAAGCCGAACCAAATTGGCGGAGGCGAAGTAAACTATGTTATACCGTATATGCCGATTTCTTCTCCTCGTCATCTACAATTTCTTGTTCCGGCTTAAAGCAGTAGGCATCGAGAACATACCGACTGACGGTCCAGTCGTACTGGCGTCCAATCATATAAGCAATTTTGATCCTCCGACCGTCGGCATTAAGCTGAAACGCAAAGTACATTACATGGCAAAGCAAGAGCTGTTCGACATTCCGGTTTTTGGTCCGCTGATTAAGGGACTTGGCGCATTCCCGGTCAAACGCGGAGGCGTCAGCAAGGAAGCGATCCGTTCCGCTATCAGTCTGCTTCAAGAAGGCAAAGTAATGGGCATTTTCCCGGAAGGCACTCGTCATCAAGCGGAAGGCGCAGCGGCTAAAAAAGGCGCGGCAATGATCGCAATTCGCAGCGGTGCTACCGTAGTGCCTGTCGCGATTGTCGGCAAGTACAAACCGTTCAGCAAAATGAAAGTCGTATACGGCAAGCCGGTTGATCTTTCCGCATTCATTCATGATTCATCGCCGGATATGCTGGAACGGGTAACAGAAGCCATTATGGTTCGCATTCGCGAGCTGCAACAGCAACACAAATAATTAATTGTTCGACATTATGGCAAGCGGCAAGAGCCGGTTGCATATGGATTCGTTTTAAATGCTGTTTGCCGTCTATGCGGCAACGGATTTAAATAAAGTTGGGGTATGAATTGAGGAGGTTATTTCTAATGTCAGAAGAAATCAATGTTCAGGACTCTGTAGCTCAAGACCAAGCAGCTATGGACAATTTTGTGTCTTTGAAAAAAGGCGATTCCGTTAAAGGCACGATCGTCAAAATCGAAGATAACCAAGCTTATGTAAGCCTTGGATATAAATATGACGGGATCATTCCTATCCGCGAGCTTTCTGCGGTACAGCTTGAGAACGCGACTGAAGCCGTACAAATCGGCCAAGAAGTTGAACTTAAAGTGGTCAGCATCGACGACGAGAAAGAAAAGCTCGTTTTGTCGAAACGCCTTGTTGACGGCGAAAAAGCTTGGGACGCGCTGCAAAGCCGTTTCGAAAGCGGCGAAGTATTTGAAGTAACGGTAGCTGACGTCGTTAAAGGCGGCCTTGTCGCAGACGTAGGCGTACGCGGCTTCATTCCGGCTTCGATGGTTGAGCGTCATTTCGTAGAAGATTTCAGCGACTACAAAGGCCGCACGCTTCGCGTAAAAGTGAAGGAAATCGATCGCGAGAACAACAAAGTGATCCTTTCCCAAAAAGAAGTGCTGGACGCTGAGTTCGAGCAAAACAAATCGAAAATTATCGCTTCGCTGCAAGTGGGCCAACAGCTGGAAGGCACTGTTCAACGCTTGACTCCATTTGGCGCATTCGTTGATATCGGCGGCATCGACGGTCTGGTGCACGTTTCTGAGCTGTCGTGGCAGCATGTTGCACATCCGAAGGATGTCGTGTCCGAAGGTCAAGCCGTAACAGTGAAAGTGCTGAAGGTAGATCCGGCTGCAAGCAAAATCAGCTTGAGCATTAAAGCCGCGCAACCTGGTCCTTGGGAATCGGCTGCTGGCCAATTCAACGTAGGCGATATCGTAACGGGCACAGTTCGCCGCCTTGTTACTTTCGGCGCATTCGTTGAGATTGCTCCTGGCGTTGAAGGCCTGGTTCATATTTCTCAAATCGCTCACCGTCACATTGCAACTCCTTTCGAAGTTTTGAAAGAGGGTCAAGAAGTGCAAGCGAAAGTGCTTGATTTCAACCCTGCTGAAAAACGCGTTAGCCTGAGCATTAAAGAAACGGAAGAAGCTCCAGAGCAACCGGCTGAACAAGCGGCTCCTCGCGCAAGCAAACCGCAACGCGAGCGTTCCCCTAAACAAGAGGATCTGGGCAACAACCCGAACGTGAGCTTGAGCAATCAAAGCATGAGCTATTCGCTGGCTGAGCGTTTCGGCGATAAGCTGAGCAAATTGAAATAAATCACGATTCCATTGTGAATCTGAGCCTGTAATTCAAAAGGACTATTCTCATTTCAAGCAAATGAGAATAGTCCTTTTTCTCTTGATAAGAGCTGAAAAAGAGGTATTTGCTCTATTGCCGGCATAGTCACTTCTGTTAGCGCGCATAATAGGGTAGCGAGAGGTGATTATCGAATGAATCCCGGATTTGTGTCGATATGGATATTGACAATTTTCATCATTTTATCAGCTACTGGCTGGTCTCATTGGGTCGGGGCTGCGAATGCCAATTGGCGCACTATGATTGCAATTGGCAGCGGCTGTATTGCCTTGCAGCCGCTGCAGCATTCATTAGCGGTTAGCAGTATAGCGATAGATGTGCATGCCAGCTCCGTTTATATAACAATAGCCGCATTAGCATCCGTTAGAGGTAATACCTTCAATAATTCGAAATTGTATTTGTCGTTAGGCTCGTTGCTAACCGGCGTCATTTGGGGCAGCATTCAGACGATGTACAATGCCGACCCGGTATTTTATTGGATCGATCCAAGATGGGATGCTCCGCTGCTAGGCGGCCTGCTTGCCGCAGCGTTCTCTACGAAAGCGCAGCATCAATTTGCTGTGCTCGTTTTGTCTGCGTTCGTTGCCGAAATGACGATTGCCGTTATGAGCGGCGGCGAGCATACCGCGCATATCGGACAATTGCCTTGGTGGGACGGCTTTTGGCTGGCGTTTGCGTTGTCTCGCGGAGTCAGCATTGTTTTCAGCGCGGCTCGCTTCACTGCTTCGAAGTACGCCGTATTGCTATGGAAAAACAAAAGGGCTGATTCGGATTAAGATGAAAAGTTAGCCAAGCACGTCGTTTTTTGCTATGATGAGTAACGAGTGTAATTCTGAAGGAGTGAAAATCAACTATGGCAAGACCCGTTATCGCCATTGTCGGCCGTCCGAATGTGGGAAAATCGACCATATTCAATCGGATTGTCGGCGACCGGCTCGCAATTGTCGAAGATAAGCCGGGTGTGACTCGCGATCGACTGTACAGCGCCGGCGAATGGAACGGCACCGCTTTCAGCATCGTCGATACCGGCGGTATCGAGATTGACGGCGAAGATGAAATCATGAAATCGGTCCGTATGCAAGCTGAGCTTGCTATTGAAGAAGCGGACGTCATCATTTTTATGGTGGATGCAAAAGCTGGGCTGACGCATGCGGACGACGAGGTGGCGCAAATGCTGTTCCGCTCTCGCAAGCCCGTTGTTTTGGCTGTCAATAAAGTGGACAACATGGGCCGGATGGATGAAGTATACGAATTTTACGGTTTGGGCTTTGGCCAGCCTATCGCGATTTCCGGCGCTCACGGTATCGGTCTCGGCGATTTGCTTGATGCGGCCGTAGAGAAGCTGCCGGTACTGGAAGATGACGATTATGACGACGATATTATTAAAGTGGCATTAATCGGCCGTCCGAATGTCGGCAAATCTTCGCTTGTTAATGCGCTGCTTGGCGAAGAACGCGTAATTGTCAGCAATGTAGCAGGCACAACGCGCGACGCAATCGATACCCCTTTCGAGCGGGACGGCCAGCGTTACGTGTTGATTGATACGGCCGGCATGCGGAAACGCGGCAAAGTATATGAAACGACTGAGAAATACAGCGTTATGCGCGCGCTGAAGGCGATCGAACGCGCCGATGTCGTTCTCGTGCTTATTAACGGCGAGGAAGGCATTATTGAGCAGGATAAGCATATTGCCGGTTACGCGCATGAAGCGGGCAAAGCGTCTATCTTTGTCGTGAATAAATGGGATGTTGTCGAGAAAGATGACAAGACGATGAATGCGTTCACGCAAAACATTCGCGATCATTTCTTGTTCATGACCTATGCACCGGTCGTGTTCTTGTCAGCGCTCACAAAATCGCGTTTGCACAAGCTGCTTCCTGTCGTTAATCACGTATCGCAACAGCATGCGATGCGTATTCAGACGCATCTTCTTAATGATGTCGTTGCCGATGCAGTCGCATACAATCCGCCTCCAACGGATAAAGGCAGACGGTTGAAAATCAACTATGTGACGCAAGTTGCGACGAAGCCGCCTTCCATCGTTATTTTCGTAAACGATCCGGAGATGATGCACTTCTCGTATGAACGTTATTTGGAAAATAAAATACGTGCGGCATTCGATTTCGAAGGTACGCCGGTTCGTCTATTTACGCGGCGGAAGTCTGACGAAGATTAGGGGAGAATCACTGTGCTGAACGTTTGCATTGCGATTGTAATCAGTTATTTGTTAGGTTCGGTTTCATTTAGTATTGTCATTGCCAAGCTTGTTAAGGGAATTGATATCAGGCAGCATGGCAGCGGCAACGCAGGAGCGACCAATACAATCCGGGTGCTTGGCAAAGGTCCCGGATTGCTCGTTTTCTTTCTCGATATTGCCAAAGGAATTGCCGCAGTATGGCTGGGACATTGGCTTGGACCGGACAGTTACGGCGACTGGACTGCTGCGTTGTGCGGCTTGGCGGCAATCATCGGCCATAACTGGCCGGTATGGTTCCGCTTCAAAGGCGGAAAAGGGATAGCTACGACCGTTGGCGTTATGGCAACTCTTGCGTTTGTTCCGGCATTGATTGCAGGTATTGTAGCGATCGCGACGATCGCAATTACGCGTTATGTAAGTTTGGGCTCGCTTTTGTTTGCATCGCTTGTTCCGCTTTTTATCGGACTTATTCATTATTCTTTGCCTTTATTGTCGGTAAGCTTGCTGCTGTGCGTATTTGCTTTTGTCCGTCACCGGACCAACATCGTCAAACTTGCTAAAGGAACGGAGAACAAGCTTGGCGCAAAGAAAGGGGCGTAACGGACCATGTCTGACGGAAATCCGGATTTGATTCGCCGCGCTGCCGTATTCGTGGCAGGCAGCTGGGGAACGGCGCTTGCATCCGTATTGGCGGATAACGGCTTTGAAGTAAAGCTGTGGACGCGCAACGCCGATCAGGCGAAGCGGATCAACAACGAACAAGAAAATCCGAAGTATTTGCCGGGCGTCAAGCTCTCGGCATCGTTGAAAGCGACGACGGATATGGAAGATGCGCTTCTGGACGCGGAGCTCGCGTTGTTCGTCGCGCCTTCCGCTGCCATGAGAGAGGTTGCAAAGCAAGCGTCTGCTTTTATGGGCGAACGCACACTGGTCGTTCACGCGACTAAAGGATTCGAGACAGGATCGCTTAAGAGAATGACGACAGTGCTCGCTGAAGAGCTTAATCGTTCGGTCGATTCAATTGCCGTATTGTCCGGCCCTAGCCATGCTGAAGAAGTGATTCGCAAACAGCCGACGACGGTTGTCGTTGCTTCAGCTGATCAGCAGGCGGCGGAAAAGGCGCAAGACGCATTTATGAACGGTTATTTCCGCGTCTATACGAATCAGGATGTCGTTGGCGTTGAAGTGGCAGGCGCGATCAAGAACATTATCGCGCTTGGCGCAGGCCTCTCTGATGGCCTTGGCTTTGGCGACAACGCGAAGGCTGCGCTCATTACGCGCGGCTTAGCGGAAATCAGCAGGCTAGGCGTGGCTATGGGCGCCAGTCCGCTTACTTTTGCCGGCCTTGCCGGCGTTGGCGACTTGGTCGTTACTTGCACCAGCAAGCATAGCCGCAACTGGCGAGCCGGCTCCATGCTCGCGGACGGAACGCCGCTTGACGATGTGCTCGATAAGATGGGCATGGTTGTCGAAGGCGTCAAAACGACACGAGCTGCGCATGAGCTTTCCAGCCGCTATGATGTGGAAATGCCGATTACGTCTCAGCTATATCAGGTGCTGTTCGCTGGCAGCTCGCCGAGAACGGCGGTAGAAAATCTGATGGGTCGTTTGAAAACGCACGAAATAGAACAGCTAAGCTAGGTTAGATTTGCGAGCGTGCCCCCGCCTCGGGGGATGAACGCCTACACCAATCCGTTGTCCCCCTCATATGATGTTTCAGGCACTGTAATAGTGACTTTGAATTCTGTTCAAAGATGCTGATGTCATGCCGAACCGATCTAAACCGGGAAGGGGAGAAACATGGGTAAAGATCTTTCCAAAGACGTGCTTGGCGCAATTAACAAAAAAACGGGCAAAAACATATCGGAGAGCACAGTTAAAAAGCTGGCCAGCGGCGTTACCGATAAAACGATGCAAAGCGAAGCGGAGCTGCGCAAGCTGATTAAGCAAGTATCGGATATGGCTAAAGTTCCCGTATCGGAATCGACTGTGAACGATATCGTCAAAGCGGTCAAAGCGACCGGTATGAATATGGGCAATATTGAAACTTTGATGAAGATGATGATGAAAAAGTAATGGCAAAATATCGGGACAAAAGCACATGGCGCCGCGACAAGGAATCGCTTTTTCCTGCCGCGCCGCGCAGCTTTTGTCCTTTTTTGCGACCGATGTTATAATGAGGTTTGGTGCAATCATTTTTTATACAGAGTAGGAGAAGATCAAGCAATGGATCCAATGACAAAAATGTGGGTTTCATTTATCGGAATCGGGCTGATGGCCATTGCCGCCGTCATTATCACGTTTGCCCGGCTGAAGACGAAAGGCGCAGTAAAATTCATTCTTTCGCTGGTGGCATTCGTTCTGCTGGTGTTCGGCTTTATTTACGGCATGTTTTCGATCATATAGAGCATAACTGGCCATTATCTGATTATCTGATACATACCGAAGGTAAGGGGATATCATAAGCAATGATAGAGCTGAAAGGAAGAACGAAGACTGCGGTCGTGGAAGCGGAGCCTGGCTTGTCACTGCTTCAATTGGCGCTTAAGCATAAAGTTGATTGGTCATCGTCCTGCACGCGAGGAACGTGCGCAAGATGCCGTTGCCTAATTACAGAGGGCGCTGATGGATTAGAGGGCATTACGGATGCCGAATGGGACAGAATGGATCCTGAAGAGTTTGAGGAAGGCTATCGTCTTGCTTGCCAATCGATTATTAAATCGGAAGCCGTTGCGATCAAAGCGGTGAATAAACCTTATTTTTAATTTAAGTTAAAGCGGAGTGACTTTGAATGAGCGTAAGAGGACAGATCGAAGCCGCGCTGGCCTTGATCGCAGAACGGGCCAAGGATAGCGGGGTGGCTTGGATTGTAGGCGGAAGCGCGGGATTGATGCTTCGCGGATTGCCGCTCGCCAGCGAGCCAAGAGACCTGGATCTTTATATCGACGACGCCGAATTCGATCGTCTGCATTTGCTGCTGCGCCCTTATGCGGTTGCCGAGCCGGTGTTGAGTGAAACGAGTATGTACCGATCGCAGCTTTGCCAGTATGAAATCGAGGGCATTGAAGTCGAATTGGTCGGCGGCTTTGTCGTCAAGGCGCAAGAAAGCGTATATGTGACGGAGGTTGCCGAGCTGCTTCTGCCGTTGTCCTTGCCTGTCGCAACGCGGCACGGCCATATCGCGCATGTGGCGCCTTTGGCTCACGAGCTCTGGTTCAATGTGCTGCGCGAACGTTCGGATCGCTGCGAATTGATCATTGAAGCATTTGCTCGCGAAGCGGCGGAGCATCTTGGCGCGCTGGAGCAATTAGAAGCACGAAATGCGCTGTCTCCGGCGTTAAAGCGCCAGTTGCATGATCGGTTAGCTGTCAAAGCCGGGAAAGCAGAAGTGTCGCGATGAACGGCGAGGTGCGATTTTTGCCGTCCGGAAAGACAGTTAAAGTTCTGCGGGGCACTACGCTTCTGGATGCGGCCCGGCTTGCCGGTCTTTCAATCCGTACGCGCTGCGGCGGGAAAGCGGCATGCTTTATGTGCAAGATGACGGTAAGTCCGGAAAGCGAGCTGCTTCCGATCTCGGATAACGAGAGGAGAAAGCTGTCCGGCTTGGAAGAGCGGCATATTCGTCTAGCCTGCCAAGCAAGAGTGGGAGGCTGCGTTTCCGCAGAAGTTCCTCTCGATCCGCTGCGCGCCGCTGTGGAACGCCAGCTGGCCAGACAGGCGGAGGAAGAGGGCGATAAGCTTTGGTAATAAATAGAGGGAGGTAAGATCTAATGATGATCGCAATCGAAGCAAAGCGGTCAGGCGCTGCTGTTAGAACGGCAGTGCGCCTGATGATCGCCGCACTGATGCTGACTGCCTTAAGCGGATGCATGTACCCGAAAAGCCAGCTTAAACAAAATCAGGCTGCTCCAAAAGAAGCGGTGCGAAACGTCCAGGCGGCTATTGATCAATTCCAGTCGGAGACCGGCATTCTGCCGATCAAGAACAGCACGACGGAAACGCCTGTGTACGAGAAATTTCTTATCGATTTCACGCAGATGCAAAATAAAGGCTATTTGAGTGAAATTCCTTCAGCCGCTTTCGAGAAGGGCGGCAATTATTATTTCATCGTCATTAACGAAGAGACGAAGCCGGCCGTTAAGCTGATGAACCTTGTGCTATTCCAACAGCTTACTGATATTCAAAACGCGGTAGATGAATATGCGGACGCGCATGGCGGCGAGCTTCCAAAAACGGACGAAGCCTATCCGGGTTACAATTATATCGACTATGACGCATTGAAACGGAAAACGCCGGAGCTGCTAAGCGATTATTCCGGACAGACGCTTGCTGCGATGCTGGACGAGCAAGGCAAGGTGTATGCCGATTATGGTCCGGATCTGATGCAAGCCGTGCAAAAAAGCGGCAGCGAGCCCGGCGCAGACTCCGATCTACGAACGCTTCTAGCCGATTCAGATTTATTTGTGCCGGTGAAGGCGCCGGTCTATCATTGGAAAGCTGGCGAACCGGTTGCCGTCGCCCGATAGTATCAACCTTCTATAATCCTCATTGACATGCTAGTAGAGCTGTCGATGAGGATTTTTTGGTATAGAAAACGTTACATCCTCATATATCTCAATCTTGGAAGGGCAAGAACGTGACCCGATCAAGCGTAAACGGCTAAAGCTAATCTATGGCGGCATTAGCAATCGTTTTGCGTTTTTAAAAAGTGTCACACACAATTCTTGTCATAATCGGAGAGAATGGACAATATGCTATTACTAGTCCAAAAAGCTGTACGAGTTGCGTCGCTGGCCTGCCCTCTTGTCCGGTGGAAGGCGGCGAACCGGGAATTCAATTGGGAGGGGATATTCAGTGGAGAAAGTGGACATTTTCAAGGACATAGCCGAACGTACCGGCGGGGATATTTACCTCGGAGTAGTCGGGGCGGTCCGAACAGGCAAATCAACGTTTATTAAACGGTTTATGGAGACCGTCGTGCTTCCGAATATTTCGAGCGAAGCTGAAAGAGTCAGAGCCGTTGACGAACTTCCTCAAAGCGCCGCGGGCAAAACGATCATGACAACCGAGCCTAAATTCGTACCGAATCAGGCTGTTCAGCTGAGAGTGAGCGAAGGGCTTGAAGTCAACGTACGTCTGGTAGATTGCGTGGGCTATGCTGTCGAAGGAGCAAAAGGCTATGAGGACGAGAACGGACCGCGAATGATTACGACTCCGTGGTTCGATGAACCGATTCCGTTCCAGGAAGCGGCTGAAATCGGCACGAGAAAAGTCATTCAGGAGCATTCCACGCTTGGCGTCGTCGTAACGACGGACGGCACAATCGCGGAAATTCCGCGCAGCTCTTATGTGCATGCGGAAGAGCGGGTCATCAGCGAGCTCAAGGAGGTCGGCAAGCCATTCGTCCTCATTATAAACTCGACGCGTCCGCGCAGCGAAGAAGCGCTGAATCTGCGAAGCGAGCTTCAGGCCAAATATGATATCCCGGTAATTACGCTCAGCGTGGCAACGATGGGTGAGGAGGAAGTCGTCTCCGTACTCCGCGAGGTGCTCTACGAGTTCCCGGTTCATGAAGTAAACGTGAATCTGCCAAGCTGGGTAATGGTATTGAACGAGCAGCACTGGCTGCGCAGCAATTATGAAAACTCCGTTCGCGATACGGTTAAAGATATTCGCCGTTTGAGGGATGTCGATCGCGTCGTGACGCAATTCATGGACTATGACTTTATCGCCAGAGCCGGCCTCAGCGGCATGAACATGGGGCAGGGCGTAGCGGAGATCGATCTGTACGCACCGGACGAATTGTACGATCGAATCTTAATGGAAGTTGTCGGCGTCGAGATTCGCGGCAAAGATCACTTGCTGCAATTAATGCAGGAGTTCTCCCATGCGAAGCGGGAATATGACCGATTCGCCGAAGCGCTTGAAATGGTTAAAGCGACAGGCTACGGCATTGCTGCTCCGACGCTTGCGGAAATGGCGCTCGATGAGCCGGAGCTTATCCGTCAAGGCTCGCGATTTGGCGTTAGGCTGAAAGCGACTGCGCCTTCCATCCATATGATCCGCGTCGATGTCGAATCCGAGTTTGCGCCGATTATCGGTTCAGAGAAGCAGACGGAAGAGCTTGTTCGTTATTTGATGCAAGACTTTGAAGCCGACCCAATCAAAATTTGGGAGTCTGATATTTTCGGCCGTTCGCTTCACTCGCTCGTACGCGAAGGCATCCAAGGCAAAATTGCGATGATGCCGGACAATGCGCGCTACAAGCTTCAAGAAACGCTAGGCCGAATTATTAATGAAGGCTCTGGCGGCCTGATTGCCATTATCCTTTAAACAAAAACTGCCCGTATGGCCAAATTGGCCGCGGGCAGTTTTTTTGCTTTTAGCGCGAAATTTCTGCAGCGAATCTTCATATTTCATTGAATTGGTGGTTGAATATTTGGCAAGAACGGCATTATAATGACAAGTGCCGCTATAAATCATTCTTTTTCGATACAATTCGACAAGTTTAGTCCATAAGTACATAAATTCCGATTGACATACTATGTTATGGTGGTATGATAATAGCATTGGAAGAGATACGATTTCGATCGAAGAATGAAGGGAAGAGATGAAATGAAGAAAAAAGGTTTATTTACGCTTCTTTTAGCAGCAATGCTGCTCGTGTTGGCAGCTTGCGGCGCCAATAAAAACGGAAATACAGAGCCGGCAGCTTCTGCTGAGCCTTCGGCTTCTGCTCCGGCGGCTAGCAACGACGCAGCGTCTTTGAAAGGAAAAAAAGTCGCGCTCGTTATGCAATTCAATCAAGGCACTTTCTCCGCGCAATATGTGGAGGGCGTGAAAGAGCAGGTTGGCAAATTCGGCGGCGAGGTTCAAGTATTCGCATCCGACAACGATCTCGGCAAAATGGCTTCGAACCTTGATGCGGCAATCAACCAAGGGTTTGACGGCATTCTGATCGACCACGGCCAAGCTGCGGCACTGGAAGCGGGCATTAAAAAAGCGGTTGAAAAAGGCATTTCTGTCGTTGTGTTTGATGCAGACGTAAAAGTAGAAGGCGTACCTGTTCTGCAGCAAGATGACCAAAAAATGGCTGAAATGACGCTTGAGCAGCTTGCAAAAGACGCTGGCGGCAAAGGCCAAATCGTAAAAGTATGGGTAGCTGGCTTTGCTCCAATGGAACGCCGCCAAGTGGCTTACAAAGCGTTCCAAGAGAAATATCCAGAAATTAAAGAAATCGGCGCGTTCGGGAATGCGAACAACCCGGCAATCGATACACAAGCGCAAATGGAAGCCATTCTGAAGCAATATCCGAACAAAGGCGACATTACAGCGGTTTGGGCTGCATGGGATGAGTTCGCGAAAGGCGCAGCGCGCGCGATTCAACAAGCAGGCCGTACAGAAATTAAAGTCTACGGCATCGATATGAGCGACGAAGATTTGCAAATGATTCAAGATAAGAACAGCCCTTGGGTCGCTTCCGCAGCGGTTGATCCGAAAGATATCGGACGCATTCAAGTGCGCACGCTGTACAAAGAATTTAAAGGCGAAGAGAATGAAGCGACAATCGTATTGAATCCGGTATATGTACACCGCGATGCTCTGCCTGAAGAAAAAGTAAATACAACGCAACTGTCGCAATATGTCGAAGGTTGGGGCAGCAGCGAGCAAGGCTATGAAGATTGGATGAAAGAGCTGGAAGGCACGAAGTAATTCGGTCAAACGGAACGCTGGAGAGGTGTAGGCAGATGAGTATACCTAAACAATTGCAAATGAAGGGGATCCGGAAATCGTTTTCCGGCGTCCCCGCTCTCCGCGGCGTCGATTTTACCGTGAGCGGCGGCGAGGTTCATGCGCTGCTCGGGGCAAATGGAGCCGGCAAGAGCACATTGATGAAAATATTGTCCGGAGCGTATACGCAGGAAGAAGGTTCTATCGTCATTGACGAAGCTCCTGCCCATATCGGTTCACCTGGGGATGCCAAGCGTTTGGGCATCCATTGTGTTTATCAGGAGGTTGATACCGCTCTGGTCGCAGAATTAAGCGTTGCGGAAAATGTAATGATGGACCGTATATCAGCGCAAGGCAGCGGAATGTGGGTCAATTGGGGCAAGCTGGAGAAAGAAGCGGAAGCGACGTTAGCCAAGCTTGGCGCAGCGATTCCGGTGCGCAAAAAGGCGGGCGAGCTCAGCTTAGCTGAGAAACAGCTCGTATTGATCGCTAGATTGCTGACCGAGCAAGCGAAATATGTGATTTTTGACGAACCGACCGCGCCGCTAAGCCTTGAAGAAGCGGAGCGGTTATTCCGTGTCATCGACCAGCTGAAAAAAGACGGCATCGGCATCGTGTTTATTACGCATCGTTTGCCTGAAGTGTTCCGGATATGCGATCGCATTACCGTTATGAGAGACGGAGAAGGCGTTATGACGGAACGGGCGGCTGACATTACCGCTCAGGATGTCGTCCATGCGATGCTTGGCCGCGTATTTGAAGAGGAGTATCCGAAAGCAGATGCGGCTATCGGTGAATCGTTGCTTCATGTGGAAGGCGTTTCTCGCGGACATCGCGTGCGCAATGTCAGCTTTGAGGCTCGAAGCGGAGAAATTGTTGCCATCGTAGGACTCGTCGGCGCAGGCAAGACGGAGCTGTCGCGATTGCTCTTCGGCGCCGATCAGGCCGATTCCGGCAGCATCACGGTGCAGGGCAAGCAAGTTCGCGTCTCCGATCCGGCGGATGCAATTAAGGGCGGCATTGCGCTCGTTCCGGAAGAACGGCGTACGCAAGGCATACTTGTAGACGAATCGGTTCAGCATAATCTCAGCCTGCCGCTGTTGAAGGTGTTTTCCCGTTTTGGATTCATTTCCGGCAAAAAAGAAAGCAATAACGCTCAGGCGGTTATCGGCAAGCTAGGCATTAAAACGTCATCGCCATTGCTTAAAACCGGTTTTCTGAGCGGCGGCAACCAGCAGAAAGTATCGATCGGCAAATGGCTGTCGACGGAAGCGGCTGTCTATTTGTTTGATGAACCGACCAAAGGGGTCGATATCGGCGCGAAAAGCGATATTTTCCGCATTATCGGCGGTTTGGCAGCGCAGGGCAAGGCCATCGTCTACCTGACCTGCGAATTTACGGAAGCGATCGGAATTGCCGACCGCATAATCGTCATGTGCGACGGCGAGCTGGTGAAGCAATTCGATCGCGGCGAGGCAACGCAGCAGCAGCTGCTGCTTTACGCAAGCGGCGGCGGCAAGGAGGAGCAGGCATAATGGATAAGGCTTTGCAGTTTATTTTTAAATACGGTTCACTTATCGTCATCGGTTTTGTCATTTTATTTTTCTCATTATGGGATGAGCATTTCTTCACTTATGCAAACATTGCAGATATATTGCGCTCCATTTCGATTGTAACTTTTGTAGCGATCGGCGTTACGTTCTCGTTGACCGTAGACGGCTTTGACTTGTCTGTCGGCTCGACGGTCTCGATCACGACGGTCGTTACGGCAGCTATGATGGTTTGGTATGAGCAGCCCGTATATTTGGTCATTATTGTCGCTTTATTGATTGGCGCCGCGGTTGGCTTGCTCAACTCGCTGTTGATCGTTAAAATCCGCATCCCGGATTTGCTTGCGACTCTAGCAGTCATGTATATCGTCGCAGGTATTCACAAGACGTATACAAAAGGCTATTCGATCTATAACAACATGCCGATGCCGGACGGTTCCACGGCTCCTGGCGTATTCAGTGAATCGTTTCTGTGGCTCGGACAAGGCAAGCTGTTTGGCGTGCCGGTACCGGTTATTTTAATGATTGTAGCGGTAGCGGCCGTACACCTGTTCTTCAAATATACGAAGTGGGGACGGCAAATGCACACGGTAGGCGGCAATGAAGAAGCAGCGCGCCTGTCGGGCATTCGCGTCCGCCGCATCCGTACAGCTGCTTACATTGCGTCGGGCGTATTCGCGGCAATTGGCGGCATCTTGTTCGCAGCCCGGGTGGGTACAGGGCAAATTGACGCCGGCGCGCCGATGATGATGGAAGCGGTGGCGGCCGTATTTGTCGGATACTCCGTCTTCGGCGCAGGCAAACCGAACGTCATCGGCACCTTTTTCGGCGCCATTCTGATCGGGGTTCTGCTCAACGGCATGACGATGATGAAGGTGCAATATTATGCGAATGACATCATTAAAGGCACCGTGCTTGTCCTGGCGCTTGCCGTCACGTTCGTTCATCTATCCAGACGCCGAAACAGATAGCTAAAGCAATAATGAAAACATCTGAAACCGAGTCAACTACTTGAAATTGCGAAACGGCTGTATTACTATAAGTTTGTTCTAGAAGGTATATTTTTGAAGTAAACGGTTAATAAGAGGGATAAGATGACTCTTCATTGTCTTTAGGGGAGGTGATACAATGAATAAAACTGATTTGATCGCCAAAGTAGCTGAGCTGTCCGATCTGTCGAAGAAGGATGCTACGAAGGCAGTTGATGCTGTATTCGATGCGATTTCCGACGCGCTTCAAAACGGAGATAAAGTGCAACTGGTAGGATTCGGGAACTTCGAAGTTCGCGAGCGCCAAGCACGCAAAGGCCGTAACCCGCAAACCGGCGAAGAGATTGATATCGCAGCCAGCAAAATGCCTGCATTCAAACCGGGTAAATCTCTTAAAGATCTTGTTTCCAATTAAGCATAAACGAATGTCTAGAAAGCGTCCGGGCTTAGCCGCCCAGGCGCTTTTTGCATTTAGAGACGTCCGGCGCTTTTCCTTTACAAGCGATGCGCGCCCTCTTATAATAAAAATTGCTATTTGAAAGTTTACTGCGCAAAGCAGAGCTTATGTTTCGAAGTGAGTTTTGCTTCGCAAAATTTAAGCTTATGCTTTCGAAGTGAGTTTTGCTTCGCAAAACTTAAGCTTATGCTTTCGAAGTGAGTTTTGCTTCGCAAAACTTTTAGGAGGGTCCAAGATGGAAGCGAACCATGAGGATTACATCGTTATTAAGGCCAAAGACCACGGCGTTCAAGTGATCGGCTTGACGCGCGGACAGGATACAAAGTTCCATCATACCGAGAAGTTGGACAAGAACGAAATTATGATTGCCCAGTTCACCAACCATACTTCCGCAATAAAAATTCGCGGAAAAGCGATTGTAATGACGAAATACGGTACGATGGAAACCGATCAATAAAGGCGAGTCGGCTCCCCTCTGCGGATAAGCGGAGAGGGAGCTTTTTCGTCGATTTCGTGTCATAGCCTGGCTTAATTGTTTGTACAATGGGGTATGAGGTTTATGCGGAACGTCCACACTTTGAATACGAAGCGGACGCATCCAGCACGGGAGGTTATCGGCGATGAAGATGAGAATCGCAAAACCGTATTTAACAGGGCTGCTCGCGGCTTTAGCGGTAACGCTCCTGCTGGCGTGGCTGCCGCATGCCAACCATTTTCAGCCTGGGGGCGAGGTTGCCGTTTTTCATCCGTCGCCGGCGACGCGATTAAGCAACAGCAATCTGGTCGATTCCATGGTCGGTCTTCAGCTTGCCAGTCCGCTTGCCAAAGTCGTTTGGAACCATGCGATATTGAGTGTCGATATAAAAGTAAGCGATAATCCCGGGCAGGCTCGCCAATGGCCCGACGATATGCGGAAGCTGTTTCAGCTGTCATTTGTTCAAATGGATAATGTCAATCGCGTCCTGATTCGATTTGTCGATGACTCGCAGGATCAAGCTAAGCTGCTGTTCGCGGTCGACGTCCGACGCGGCGACAGTTGGCTGGCTGGAGGCATCGAGGAGCTCGGCAAAGCCGACCCGCTGCATAACGAGATGTGGCGGCAGCGTCTTCGGATTAGCTTTACGTCGGCTTGGGAGGAACGGTTCGGCAGGGCGGACGGATATTCGGCCGTTCCGATGTCGGAAAGAGCGCAATAAAACGGCAAGCTTGCAATGCTCATTTTTCAAAGTTGTGCTATAATAGTTTAGATTATTTTTCTTATGAGCATATGTTCAAAAGGCTGGATGAAGCATTCTCCTAAATCCGGCTGCATTCAATATTCGATTCGAAGCTGAATCCGGTTTATGATATGCGTCGTGATCAAAGTGAATTTTTGAACTACCTCTTTTAAGCTTGGGAGGCTTACCCTGTGAAACAATACCGTATCCATGAGATCGCGAAGAAATATGTCGAGTACGACATGATAGAGGCCTATACGGAACTGCCGGCGTTTCCGGATTTGCGAGTGCGGCTTCTGCAAGCGGTTCTGGAGCAGCAGCGTCCGCAAGCCGTTCATAATGAACTCTATTCTTTGGTCGTTTCGCTAGTGCAGCTTGGCATGGACACGCATGATTTAATCGATGTCGAAATCGATAAAAGATCGGAGAGCGAAATGCGCTCGAGGCAGCTGAAAGTGCTCGGCGGCGACTATTTCAGCTCCCAGTTTTACCGGCTGCTGTCGCAGGCGGGTCAAATCGAAATGATTTCGGCCATCAGCGCCGCCGTTTGCGAAGTCAATCGCATGAAGATGAATTTATATTTGATGATGAACCGGCTAAAGCTAACGGCTGAAGAATATCTGAATGCGACAGTGCAGCTCAAAAGCGAGCTGTTTCGAGTTTTTAATGGCATGCTGAGAGGCGAGCTTTCCGCTTGTTGGCCGGAGCTGCTGGCGGGTATGAGCCGCTGCGAGGTTGCCTTGGACGAGCTGGCGCGCAGCGAATCGCCTGCCCGCTTTTATCAAAGCTGGGCTTATTGGCATGTCTTGCAGGAAGGGACGGAGGAAGAATGCAGCATGCTTAATGAGCGCAAAGCTGAGCCTGCTTTTATTAGCGGCCTCCTGCGCAAATACGATATAGAAGCGAAATTGACTGCAATCGCTAATGCTGCAGCGAATGAAGTGCGGATGGCGGCAGAAGGGCTTGCTTCGGACAAGCTCGCGCAGGAACTCCGCCAAATGACGGAGCTTTATGCCGGCAAGCCGGCTGGAGCGCTCCCGCGTTAAACGAGATCAGATAAGGGGACGAACAAGCAATGGAAGCAAACTCCAAACAGCATGTTCACGCCGTATTCGAGAGCATCGCTCCGAAATACGATTTGATGAACGATTTGCTGAGCTTTCGCAGGCACAAGGCGTGGCGGAAGTTTACGATGAAAAAAATGAACGTGCAGCCGGGCCAAACGGCGCTCGATATTTGCTGCGGCACTTGCGACTGGACGATCGCTCTGGCAAAGGCGAGCGGAACCGGCGCGATTACCGGATTGGATTTCAGTCAGAACATGCTTGATATCGGCATGGATAAAATTAAAGGCGAGAAGCTGGACAATCAAATTAAGCTGGTGCAAGGCAATGCGATGGAGCTGCCCTTCGAGGACAATTCATTTGACTATGTTACGATCGGATTCGGACTGCGTAATGTGCCGAACTATTTGCAGGTGCTGAAAGAAATGGAACGTGTCGTCAAACCGGGCGGCAGCGTCGTTTGCCTGGAGCTTTCGAAACCGGGCTGGCAGCCTTTTAAAGCGGTATACTACTTGTACTTCGAACAGATTTTACCGCTCCTTGGCAAGCTGGTAGCGAAGCGGTTCCAAGAATATAAATGGCTGCCTGATTCGTTAAAGCAATTTCTTGATATGAAGCAATTAAGTGAGCTGTTCCGCAAAGCCGAGCTTAAGCAGGTCAGCGCATATCCGCTGTTCGGCGGCGTTGCCGCACTGCACATCGGCAAAAAGGAGAAGAAGCAGCAATGATTCGCAAATTACGCATTATTCTAGAAATGATTAAGTTTGAGCATACTGTATTTGCTTTGCCTTTCGCCTTCATGGGAGCTATTCTCGGCTCGGTCGTCATGAACGGCGAATTTCCGTCCTGGGCGCAGATCGGCTGGATTACGCTGGCGATGTTCGGCGCGAGGAGCGCTGCGATGTGTCTGAATCGTTTAATCGACAAAGCGATTGATTTGCGCAATCCGCGAACCGCAAGCCGCGCGCTTCCCGCGGGCTTGCTGAAGTCTGCAGAGGTGCTCCTCTTTACGATTGTATCGTTCGTATTGTTGTTTGTCGCCGCTTCGCAGCTTGCGCCAATCGCGATGAAGCTCATGCCAATCGCTGTCGTTATGCTTGTCCTTTATTCTTATACGAAAAGATTCACTTGGCTGTGCCATGTTTTTCTCGGCCTTACGATCGGCTTGTCGCCGCTGGGCGGCTGGGTAGCCGTAACCGGGCAATTTGACGCGCCGGCCTGGCTGCTTTATATTACGGTATCGCTATGGATCGCAGGCTTTGATATTGTATATGCGACGCAAGACTTCGAGTATGATCGCGGAGCTGGATTGCATTCGATTCCTGCGCGCTTTGGCATTTCGGGCGCGCTCTGGATCGCACGCTCTTTTCACATCGTTACAGCTGTCGGCTTTATCGGACTGTTCTGGCTGACGGATTTAAGCTGGGGCTATTTGGCGGGCACAATCTTGTCCATCGCCATGTTGTTCTATCAGCACTGGCTCGTTCGTCCGAATGATTTGTCCCGCGTTCAAATTGCCTTTTTCGGCATGAACGGAACGCTCAGCGTTGTGCTCTTCGCATTTACGATTGCAGATTTGGCGGTGCTGCATCAATGGTAGAGACGGCAGCTGCGAAAAAAAGACGCTGGGTTGTCGGAATTACCGGCGCCAGCGGATCGATTTACGGCATCCGGCTTATCGAGGAGCTTATTCGCGCATCATTCACCGTGCATCTCGTTATTACGGAAGCCGGCTGGCGGGTGCTTAAGGAAGAGCTTGGCTGGGAGACATCCCGCAGGCAAGCGGCGCTTGAACAAGCTTTCGGCCGTCAGTTGTCCGATGGCAAGCTTGTCTTCCATCCAAATGCGGATATCGGAGCTTCGATCGCAAGCGGTTCTTTTTTGGCGGAAGGCATGGCTATCGTACCTTGCTCGATGGGATCATTGGCATCGCTTGCGCACGGCATTTCCGACGATTTGCTGACACGGGCAGCCGATGTCATGCTTAAGGAAGGCCGCAAGCTTCTTCTCGTTCCAAGGGAAACGCCGCTGCATGCGATTCATCTTGAAAATATGTTAAAGCTGTCGCGGCTAGGCGTCCGGATGATTCCGGCGATGCCGGCCTTTTATTATAAGCCGCAATCGATGGACGAAATGGTCGATTTTCTAGTAGGCAAAGTGTTGGACAACATGAATGTTGAACACAGCCTCTATCGAAGATGGGGAGATGAGCAGCATGAGCAGCATGAGCATTAACGAATCGCTCACTGTCGGTCGTATCGATTATGCGAACGCTTGGCCTTTATTTCATCATTTGTCGCTGCCGAACAACGGTCCTTCGATTGAAATTGTTTCACGGGTGCCGGCTGTGCTTAACCGGATGCTGCAAGAGGGTGAGATTGGCGTATCCGCCATTTCTTCTTTTGCTTACGGCTTGCATTACGACGATTATTTATTGCTGCCGCAGCTTTCGGTCGGCTCAGAGGGCGATGTTAATTCGATATTGCTTTTCTTGAAAGAGCCGATAGATAAAGTAAAGCCGGAACGAATTGCGGTTACGACAGCTTCGGCAACTTCGGTCAATTTATTGAAAATCATTATGTCAAACTATTATGGCATTCATCCTCAGTATGAATCAGCGGAACCGGACTTGGACCGCATGCTGGAACAGGCGGACGGGGCGTTGTTAATTGGAGATCCGGCTATTCATGCATCTTGGCGCGAGAACACGGGGCTGCACGTCATTGATTTGGGCGGTTTATGGAATCGATGGACCGGCCTTGCGATGACTTATGCAGTCGTAGCTGTCCGCAAAGAAGCGGCAGAGGCTGCGCCGCAGGCGCTTCGTCTGCTGTATGACGCAATGCTGGCGAGCAAGGAGCAGAGCACAAGCGATTTGCAGCCGCTGATCCGTAAAGCTTGCGATGTGCTGGGAGGCGATGAAGCCTATTGGCGGAACTATTTTACGAGCCTTCAATTCGACTTCGGTCCGAAGCAGCAGGAAGGTTTGGCCTTATATTTTAAATATGCGAATGAGCTGGGACTTTTGGATCGCGAAGTGGATATCCGGTTCATGCCGAACAGGTGAACGAATGAAACTACTAGACATTTTTTCCAAACTAAAAGGGGATATTAACCAAATTGAACGCGAGCTTGAGAAAAGCGTAACGTTTGACGACGGGCTGCTTAGCGAAGCCTCGCTTCACTTGCTCAAAGCTGGCGGCAAACGGCTGCGTCCGGTTTTCGTGTTGCTCGCAGGCAAGTTTGGCCACTATAACCTTGATGTGCTCCAAAAAATAGCGGTTCCGCTCGAACTGATTCATATGTCTTCACTTGTGCATGACGACGTCATCGACGACGCAACTACTCGCCGCGGCCAATTGACCGTTAAGTCGAAATGGGATAACCGCGTCGCGATGTATACGGGAGACTATATATTCGGTAAGGCGTTAACGATCGCAACCGAGCTGAACAATCCGTTTATCCATCAAATGCTATCGAAGTCGCTTGTGCAGATGAGCATCGGCGAGATGGAGCAAATCCGCGATTTTTTCAATACGGAGCAAACGATTCGTAATTATTTGCTGCGCATTCGGCGCAAGACCGCGCTGTTGATTGCGATCAGCTGCCAGCTTGGCGCCGCCGCGGCCGATGCGGATCGGCAAACGGTCAATCGGCTGTACAGTTACGGTTATAATATCGGAATGAATTTTCAAATCCGCGACGATCTGCTTGACTTGTTTGGAACGGAGAAGCAGATCGGCAAGCCGCCAGGTTCAGATATAAGGCAAGGGAACATAACGTTGCCTGTAATATTGGCGCTGCGTGACGAGAAAGTGCGCGGTCCGCTGCTGGAGGAGATTTCCCGAATTAAACAATCGAACGGATCGGCGGATACGGCTCCCGCAATTAAGCTCATTAGAGAAAGCAGCGGAATCGGGCTCGCCGATCAGCTCGCGAACCGTTATCTTGAAAAAGCGCTGCATGCATTAGAGGGATTGCCGGCTATCGGGGCGAAAAAGAATTTAATCGATATCGCTCATTTTGTCGGGAAGCGCAACTATTAAACCATACAGAGAGGATTGGATAATGATGGAAAGAACTTTTCTGATGATAAAACCGGATGGCGTACAACGCGGACTGATCGGCGAAATCGTAGGTCGGTTCGAGCGCAAAGGCTTGAAGCTTGCGGCTGCGAAGTTTATGCAGGTCGACCGCGAGCTCGCAGCTAAGCATTACGCTGAGCATGAAGGAAAACCGTTCTACCCGCCGCTGATCGATTTCATCACGGCAGGTCCGGTATTTGCGATGGTTTGGGAAGGCGATAACGTAATTGCGCTGACTAGAGCGTTGATCGGCAAAACGAACTCCGTTGACGCCGCGCCAGGAACGATTCGTTCCGATTTTGCAGTACATACGAATTTTAATTTGATCCACGGTTCCGATTCTCCGGAAAGCGCTGCGCGCGAGATCGGCAATTTCTTTGCGGCAAGCGAGCTTGTCAGCTACGAGCATACGATTCAAAAATGGATTTAGCTTTCTCTCGTTAGCAATACGATCATTGGCACCGCGCATCCAGGGAGGGAGACGCCGCAATGACAGAGGACCGCGATTTTAGCTTGTTCATTCAACGGATGAAGGAAAAGACCCATATCGATTTGAGCCAATATAAAGAGGCGCAGATGAAACGCCGTTTGACCACGCTCCGTTTGAAGCATGGCTATGAAAGCTTTGAACTGTATTGGGAAGCAATTGAGAAAAACCGTGCGTTATTGAACGAATTTCTTGATCGGATGACGATTAATGTATCCGAATTTTGGCGCAATCCGAATCGGTGGGAAGTGCTGCAGAACCGTTTTTTGCCTGAAATGCTGAAGGGCGGCGGCCGAATTAAAATTTGGAGCGCCGCTTGCTCGACAGGCGAGGAGCCGTATACGCTGGCGATGATATTAGAGGAGATGTCGGCCTCGAACCGCGCTTCAGTTCTGGCTACCGATTTGGATGCAATTGTGCTGGAAAAGGCGAAAGAGGGCATCTATCTGGAGCGTTCGCTCCGTGACGTTCCTAAGCCGCTGCAGAGCAAATATTTCAAGCCGGAAGACGGCGCGTTCGCGGTGTCCGACAGTTTGAAGAAGCATATCGATTTTAAACAGCAAAATTTGCTGCACGATTCGTTTGACTCCGGCTTTGATCTAATCGTCTGCCGCAACGTCATGATTTATTTTACCGAAGAGGCCAAACATTTGCTGTATCATAAATTCGCGCAAGCGCTTCGCCCGGGGGGCTTGCTGTTCGTTGGCAGCACGGAGCAAATTTTTTCGCCAGGGCAATACGGCTTCGAAACGGCGGATACGTTCTTTTACCGAAGAATACAGTCTTAATCCTGATCGGAATGTATACCGTTTTCCATCTCCTCCTATACTACAAGTATAAGCGACACTGCAGGGAACGGGAGGATAGGAATGGATAAACGGAAAGTGATCAATGCTTACCGCAGCGGCATCATTTCGATACAGGAATGCGCCCAGATTATCGGTCTGGACAGCCGTCAGCTGTCGGGGCTGATCAATGACGTGCAAATGCCGGCCGAAGATGTAACAGGCAGACGCGGCAGAGCGGTTACAAGCATTACAAGCTGAAACGACAGCTGCGTTCGAATAGCGGGCTGCCTTGCCGGAATACGGCGGGGCAGCTCTTTTTTTATTGTGCTGCCGCAGGCGGCAAGGCTATTGCGATGATTGTCAAACCGACATGGCTGTACTATAATGAGCAAAGATGTTGAGGCTTTTGACGAGCTATGGGAGAGGTAAATTATGAGAGAATTAAAGGTTGATCTAGGCGAACGCTCTTATCCGATCTATATTGGCGAAGGTCTTCTGCAGGAGGCCTCCTCCTATTTTTTGAAGCATGGAACAAGCGTTAGATCGCCGCTTATGATTGTGACCGACGAATATGTCGCGGGCCATCATTTGCAGGCGCTGGAGAACAGCCTGAAGGCTGGAGGCTTCCAGGTCGCATCGGCGGTCGTTCCGTCGGGCGAAAGTTCGAAATCGCTTTCGATGCTGGAGGAGCTCGTTACGAAAGCGCTCGAGGCGGGACTTGACCGCAAATCGACGATCGTAGCCCTCGGCGGCGGAGTTGTCGGCGATTTGGCTGGATTCGTAGCTGCATCTTATATGCGGGGAATTAAGTTCGTGCAAGTGCCGACGACAATTCTGGCGCATGACAGCAGCGTTGGCGGCAAAGTGGCGGTTAACCATCCGCTTGCCAAAAACATTATCGGAGCCTTTTATCAGCCGGAGTTCGTGCTCTACGATTTGAATACGCTCCAAACGCTGCCGCCAAGAGATGTATCTGCCGGCCTTTCGGAAGTCGTTAAACACGGTCTGATTTGGGATTCGGAATTCACGGACTGGTGCGACGCCAACGCGGATAAGCTGCTAGCGCTCGAGCCGGACGCGCTTGGTTATGCCTTGTACAAAGGAAGCAGCGTGAAAGCGGCAGTCGTTTCGCAAGACGAACGGGAGAATGATCTGCGTGCGATTCTGAACCTGGGCCACACGATCGGCCATGCGTTGGAAGCAGTAGCCGGATATGGCGAGATGCTTCACGGCGAAGCGATCTCCATCGGCATGATTGGTTCGGCTAAGCTCGGCCTTCGTTACGGTGCGCCGGAAGAAGTGTACACGACGACGAAGCAAGTGCTGGCGAAATGCGGCCTGCCGGTGAAATTGCCGGAGCATTTCGACGTCGACGCGATTATGAAAGCGATGATGCACGATAAGAAATTTATGGAAAACACAATGACCTTTATTGTGCCGACAGCGATTGGCAAGGTCGAAATTAAGAAAGACGTTCCAGCAGCATGGGTGCGGGAAATTGTCGAGCAATTGAAACTGGAGGCGTAACAGATGAGTGTCAGAGGCATACGAGGCGCGATTACAGTCGACGTCAATGAACCGCAGCCGATTTTGAAAGCAACGATCGAACTGCTGAACAGCATTGTAAAGGAAAATGAGATCGTTCCTGAGGATATTTGCAGCGTGATGATTACGGTAACGGGCGATTTGGACGCAACGTTTCCGGCTAGCGCAATTCGCCAAATGGGCGGTTGGGAGCTGGTGCCGTTAATGTGCGCGCTGGAAGTTCCGGTGAAAGGCAGCCTGGAACGTTGCATCCGTTTTATGCTGCACGTCAATACCGGGAAGACGCAAGCTGAGATTAATCATGTCTATTTGGGCGGCGCCCAAGTGCTGCGTCCGGATTTATCCAAAACTTAAGTTGACGCTTTGACGTCAGCTATTGTATAGTGGATACAGTTTAGTAAATCAGAGAGCAGTCACCTAGCAGCAGATAGAACAGATCGAGTAGTAGAGAGCCAGATTAGCGCAAGACAGTGAGCGAGCAGGTTTTTAGTTGAGCAGAGATGAGCAGAGAAGAGACGAGTACAGCCGAGATGAGATTAGCCTAATGTGCGCGCAGCATTTATTTGTGTACGACCTTACGTAACGGTCGCCTGCGTACTTAGCTATATTTTATTTGCTGAATCGTTACTGTTGTTCATTTAAATTCAACAAGCCCCTGCGATCGCAGGGGCTTTTCTTATTGCCCCAACCACCCCATCCCACAACGAAAAAAGGCGAAGCTTTTAACGGGTTAAGGGACGCTTGAGCGGAGCGGGCGAAATGATTCTGGAGAAGCGCAGTTAATGCTTTCGAAGTAGCTTTCTTGCAGAAAGCTTATAAGCGTTCGTTTTTGTGTAAAGGTCGATTCGGGAATATCCGTCAAAGATAGAAGCCAGGCCTTGGAACAATACGATCGGAAGAACATTTCGCGCGTAAAGCGGCACAGCTGCCGAGCAAGTTAATGAGCGAGCATTTAGGAGGCCCATTATGAACAACGAACTTCAGCAAGTCCAAAAATTAGCCGGTCAATATAACCTGATTCCAATTGTGCGCCACATTATGGCGGATACCGAAACGCCAATCCGGCTGTTTCAGCATTTTGCGAAGGAGAAGCACGCGTTTCTGCTCGAGAGTGTCGAGGGGGGCGTGAAATGGGCTCGTTACTCGTTCATCGGCACCGATCCGTTCATGATGCTTTACGGTAAAAACGGCAAGATGGTGTTGGAGCAAAACGGCGTGACAACTGCGTTCGACGATAAGCCTATTGAGCTGCTTAAAGCGCATTTACGCTCGTTCCGCAGCCCGCATATCGAAGGCTTGCCTCCGTTTACGGGCGGGGCAATCGGATTTTTCGGCTATGATTTGCTGCAATATTACGAGAAGCTTCCTGCACATCGCGTTGACGATTTGCAAATGAACGATTTGCAATTTATGTTCTGCGACCAGGTCATCGTATTCGATCACTTCAAACAGCAGCTTCAAATTATCGGAAACGTTCATGTGCCGCAAGTCGCAACGGAATCCGCGGTTGAGAAGGCTTACCACGCGGCGATCGCAAAAATTGAAGCAACGATCGAACGTCTCCAGCAGCCGATTGCCGTTCCGGTAATGTCCGGCTCGACGGTGGCCGTTGACCCGGATCTGGGCGAGATTCAATCGAATGTCACGAAAGAGCAGTTTATTGCGAACGTCGAGAAATCGAAGGAGTATATTCGTTCCGGCGATATTTTCCAAGTGGTGCTTTCCCAGCGCTTCAGCATCGATACCGTTATCGATCCGCTGCATGTCTACCGGGTACTGCGCACAATGAATCCTTCGCCTTATATGTACTATTTGAAAATGGGCGACGAAGTTATTGTCGGCACATCGCCGGAAGCGCTCGTTAAAGTCGACGGCGACAAAGTGGAGACTCGTCCAATCGCCGGTACGCGGCCAAGAGGCAAGACGCCTGAACAAGATTTGGCGCTGGAGAAGGAATTGCTCGCTGACGAGAAGGAACGCGCAGAGCATCTGATGCTCGTCGACCTCGGGCGTAACGATATCGGACGCGTATCCGAGTTCGGATCGGTTCAATGCGATTCGTATATGGAAATCGAACGCTACTCGCATGTGATGCACATCGTATCGAATGTCTCCGGCAAGCTGCGCGAAGACAAAGACTTCTTCGATGCATTTTTATCCTGCTTGCCTGCCGGAACCGTGTCCGGCGCGCCTAAGCTGCGGGCGATGGAAATTATCGCTGAGCTGGAGAACGAAGCGCGCGGCGCGTACGCCGGCGCGATTGGCTACCTCGGCTTTGGCGGTTCGCTTGATACGTGCATCACGATTCGTACCATCATTTTCAAAAACGGCAAAGCCTACGTGCAAGCTGGAGCGGGCATCGTATGGGATTCGGTGCCGGAAAGCGAATATGAGGAAACCGTAAATAAAGCGAAGGCGAGCTTAAAAGCGATTCGCGTCGCAGAGCTCGTGTTCGGCAAAAAACGGATCGGCGAGCAAAGCGCTATTAATACCGATTATTATGTTCAAGCGGGAGAGGGGAAAGGGCAATGACTTTCATTACGGAACCTGTAACGATGCAAAGCGCGCTCCAGAAGCTCATCGGCGGGAGCGACCTGTCGCGAGCGGAAGCCCGCTCGGTCATGGAAATTATTATGAGCGGAGAGGCGACACCGGCGCAAATTGCTGGCGTCGCAACCGCTTTGCGGATGAAGGGCGAGACGAAAGATGAAATTACCGGATTTGCTGAAGTAATGCGCTCCCTCTCCAGCCATGTGCAGACGAAACAGGAAGGATTGCTCGACACTTGCGGTACCGGCGGTTCCGGCATTCATAAATTCAACATTTCAACTGCGTCCTCGATCATCGCTTCCGCTGCGGGAATTCGCGTTGCGAAACACGGCAATCGCGCGATGTCCGGCAAAGCCGGTAGCGCGGACGTGCTCGAAGCGCTTGGCGTTCAAATTACGCTAACGCCGGAGCAAGCGTCGGAATGCTTGAACCGGATTGGCATTTGCTTTATGTTCGCGCAGCTGTATCACCCGTCGCTGAAATATGCAGCGGCGCCTCGGCGAGAGCTTGGCGTACGGACGATTTTTAACATGCTTGGCCCTTTAACGAATCCGGCTGGAGCCGATCGCCAGCTTTTGGGCTTGTATGACCGCTCAAAAACAGATACGATTGCTTCAGTACTAGGCGATCTGGGCGTGAAGCGGGCTATGGTGGTAAGCAGCATCGACGGTCTGGATGAAATCAGCATTTCCGCGCCGACGAAAATTTCCGAGCTGCAAAACGGCGAGGTTCGCTCCTATGAGCTGTCGCCGGAGGATTTGGGATTAAAGCGTTATCCGATCAGCGAGGTAGTCGGCGGCGATCCGCAGACAAACGCTGCGCTGATTCGCGCGATATTCGCAGGCCAACAGCAGGGTGCCTATCGCGATATCGTCCTGGCGAACGCTGGAGCGTGCATTTATGTCGGCGGCTTGTCCGACACGCTGCAAGAGGGCGTAGCGATAGCAGCGGATACAATTGATTCGGGCAAAGCGGAGCAGCAGCTGAATGCGCTTATTCAAACGACGGGAGAGTTAGCACATGTTTCTTAATAAAATCGTAGCGACCAAGCGAGAAGAAGTAGCGGCTTTAGCCGAGCATTTTCAATTGGCGCAATATGAACAGCAAATTTCGGCGCTTGCGCCTTGCCGCGGCTTTGAGCGGGCTTTGAATGCAGGACGCAAGAGAGAGCTGGGTTTGATCGCCGAGGTGAAAAAGGCATCCCCGTCGAAAGGGCTTATCCGTCCGGATTTCCATCCGGCTGAGCTTGCCGCCGCCTACGAACGGGCAGGGGCGGACTGCATTTCGGTGCTGACGGACCGCGACTATTTTCAAGGTTCTAACGACTACTTGTCGCTCGTGCGCGACACGGTAAGTCTTCCTTTGCTGCGCAAAGATTTTATTATTGACTATAAGCAAGTCTATGAGGCTCGCGTAATCGGTGCGGATGCGATCCTTCTTATAGCTGCAATTTTGACGCCGCAGCAGCTTGGCGAGCTGTATGACACCGCTAAATCGCTGGGCATGGATGTGCTGGTTGAGGTGCATGACCGCCAAGAGCTGGAGCAGGTGCTGGAGCTCGATAAAGCGACGTTGATCGGCGTGAACAACCGCGACTTGAAATCATTCGTAACCGATTTGAAGACGACAGAGCAATTAATCGGACTTATGCCTAAGCATGTAACGGTTATTAGCGAGAGCGGCATTGCAGGCCGCGCGGATATGGACTATTTGCAGTCAGTCGGCGCGCAAGGCGTGCTCATTGGCGAGCACTTTATGCGTCAGTCGGATGCAGGCGATGCGGTCATTGATTTGATGGGGCCGGTGCCGATAAGATGAGCAACGGACCAAGAATCAAAATATGCGGCCTTAAAAATGCGGAGACGATTCTGTTAATGGATCGGCTGCCGGTTCACGAGATTGGCTACATGTTTGCCAAAAGCAAGCGCCAAGTCGAGCCGGAGGCAGCCGCTAAGCTTATTGAAGCTTCAAAAAGCGTTCGAATGGCAAATGATCAGCCGCCTCGGTCAGTTGGCGTATTCGTAAATCCTGAATTGGATACGCTCAAAACGGTTGTGGACATTGCTGGACTTGATGTCGTTCAGCTGCACGGTGAGGAGAGCGCAGTGTTCTGCCGGGATGTTAAGCAGCAGCTTTCGGTCGACGTCTGGAAGGTTTTCTCGATTGGCAAAGGGCAGGATGATCCGAAAGAAAGCGCGGAAGCAAGGCTTGCACCCTATAGATCCGCGGTTGACGCCGTGCTGATCGATACTGCAGGCGGCGGTACCGGCGTGACCTTCAATTGGGAACTTATTGCGGAATACCGCGCTGCTGCGGCTTCGATCGGCGTTCCGCTCTATGTAGCGGGCGGCTTGCATCCGGGCAACGTCGGAGAGCTTTTGGACGGATATATGCCGGACGGCATCGATGTATCGAGCGGCGTTGAAACGGATGGACACAAAGATATCGATAAAATAAAAGCGTTTGTAAGAAAGGTGATTGAGAGATGAACCGAGTACCTGACGAGAACGGGCGCTTCGGCAAATTCGGCGGACGTTATGTTCCCGAGACGCTGATGAACGCGCTGCATGAATTGGAAGAAGCGTACAACCGCTATTCCCAGGACGCTGAGTTTCAGCAGGAAGTGCATGATCTTCTTCATAAATATTCCGGCCGTCCGACTCCGCTTTATTATGCGGAGCGCTTAAGCAATCATTTGGGCGGCGCTAAAGTGTATTTGAAGCGCGAGGACTTGAACCATACGGGCGCTCATAAAATCAACAACACGATTGGCCAAGCCGTATTGGCAAAGCGTATGGGCAAAACAAAAGTAATCGCCGAGACAGGCGCTGGCCAGCATGGCGTAGCATCCGCTACCGTAGCTGCGCTGCTTGGGCTAGAGTGCAAAGTGTTCATGGGCGAAGAAGATATGAAACGGCAGCAGCTGAACGTATTCCGCATGCAGCTGCTTGGCGCTGAAGTCGTTCCGGTCACTTCCGGAACGAAAACGTTGAAGGATGCGTGCAACGAAACGCTTCGCTATTGGGTCAGCAATGTAGACGACACTTACTATATTCTCGGTTCCGCAACCGGACCGCATCCCTATCCAATGATGGTTCGCGACTTCCAGCGCATTATCGGCGACGAGTCCCGCGAGCAAATTGTTGAAGTTGAAGGACGTTTGCCTGATTACGTGGTAGCAGCGGTTGGCGGCGGCAGCAATGCCATCGGCATTTTCTATCCGTTCGTCGGCGACGGCTCCGTTAAACTCGTCGGCGACGGCTCCGTTAAACTCGTCGGCGTCGAAGCGGCGGGTCGCGGCGTAGACACGAACGAGCATGCGGCGACGATGACAAAAGGAAGCCACGGCGTTTTCCAAGGCTCGCTCAGCTACTTGCTTCAAGACGAATACGGGCAAGTGCAGCCTGCTCATTCCATCTCTGCAGGGCTTGACTACCCGGGCATCGGTCCGGAGCATGCGTATTTGAAAGATTCGGGACGCGCGGAATACTTCCCGATTACCGATGCGGAGGCGTTAGAAGCGCTGCAACTGCTCTCCCGTACGGAAGGCATTATTCCGGCGCTTGAATCGGCTCACGCGATTGCACAGACGATTAAGCTTGCGCCGACGCTGGATAAAGATGAAATCGTCGTAGTAAGCCTGTCTGGCCGCGGAGACAAAGACGTGGAAGCGATTATGGGTTATCTTGGAGGTGAGCAGCATGAATCTCATTGATCAAACTTTTGCTCGATTGAAAGAAGAGGGCAAAACAGCGCTCATTCCGTTTCTGACGACCGGTGATCCCGATGTAGAAACGACAATTGCGATCATTCAGCAATTGGAGAAGGCGGGCGCCGATCTGCTGGAGCTTGGCGTACCTTATTCCGATCCGCTTGCTGACGGTCCGGTCATTCAACGGGCTTCGGAGCGGGCGCTTGTAAACCGTATCTCAATCCGGGATTGTATCGATACGGCACAGAAAGCTCGCCAAAGCGGCGTGAAGCTGCCATTTATTTTGTTTACTTACTTTAATCCGGTATTGCAATTCGGACTCGAAGCTTTTATGGAGCTTGTGAAGGCAAAAGATATCAGCGGTCTGATCATCCCGGATTTGCCGATCGAGGAAGATGAAGAGGTTCGTACGCTGGCAGAAGCTCACGGTATCCATCTTATTCCGCTCGTCGCTCCGACTTCCAAGGATCGTATCGTCCGCATCTCCCGGAAAGCGCGCGGCTTTGTTTATTGCGTATCCTCGCTGGGCGTTACGGGCGTTCGCTCGGAATTCCACAGCGGCATTAATGATTTCCTGGCGACAGTCCGCCAAGCAACCGATTTGCCGATTGCAGTCGGCTTCGGCATTTCAAACCGCGAACAGGTGAAAAGATTCGAAGCGCAGTGCGACGGCGTCGTTGTCGGCAGCGCGATCGTTCGTAAAATCGAAGAGACGCTTCCGCTGCTTGCCGACGAGCAGCAGCGTGAAGAGGGCTTGCGGCAAATTGGCGAGTATGTAGCGAGTTTAAAAGGGTGACAAAAGGCTGACCCATAAGTAGATCCCGCTGGCTTGATGTGACAGCTTGCTTAACAAAATATCATATTTTTAGCAAAATGGCGGTGTCAGGATGGTTATCCCTGCACCGCGATTTCTGTCTTTTTCGTCTATTGCCGCTTTTTTGAGCAGATTATGGGCAAGCGAAAGCCAACCGACCTCTAGGCTTACTTTCGATAAGCCTAGAAGCAGAAAACGTCGGAATCCCCTTCGCTCTCCAAGTACGCGTAGTTTTCTTCGCCGCCATATCCTGCGTCGGCAATGACGTTTCGTGGCATCGATCCTATCGTTGTTTTTACTTTTCTCTAGATGGGGCTTGAGGCAGCGTGTGTCTGTTGGGCGTTGATGCAAGCTGTAGCCGATGATGAACTGGTTTTCTGTTCCGATCTGTACGATCACTTTGGTTAGCATTTTGGGGTGATAACTATCTCGACCACCGCCCGGATAAGCATCGGCAAAGATCTTGTCGTCGAGACGGTTTACAGCAGCGTTGACGACGCGAACGAGATGATTCGGAGGAATATCCTCTTCGAGGTCCATTGGCAGGCAAAGTTGATCCAAGGTATATTGGATGTACAAAAGAAACAGCTCCTTTGGAATGGTTGGGTGGTACCTCCATTTTACCAAAAAGCTGTTTCTTTTTTTTGTTCATTTTGAAAAATAACTGTCCAGCAACGGAGCAGACGAATGATTCTGAAGAAGCGTTAGCGTTCGCCTTGCTCTTCGGATTCCAACCTTAACCCATTTGTTCAAGGAATCCGTAAGAGCACAGCGATCGTAAGAACATTCGCCTGCGCAGTTGCCTTTCAGCAGTGACTGTGTAGCGAAAAGAGCTGCCCCAAAGTCTAAAGACTTTTGGGTCAGCCCCTTTATTTTGTTTGGGAAAGTTTAATTTGAACATTTGTGAATAAGTAGTGTCGCTGTTATTGAAAAAGCAACGGACATAGAAGCCTCTATTTGTGTGAAAATGCTTCGCAAAGAGCCGTTCTGCGTCTAATAAGGGCTCTGGTGTCCGTTGCTAGAATGCGGAGTCGTCTCGATAAGGCAGAATAAGGTCTCTCATGTCCGTTTAAGAAACAGGGTCATAGCAAATAGAGCATTTCGAATGATTCTGGAGAAGCGATAGCGATCGGAAAAACATTCGAAGCGCGGAGGCTGCTGTTTGCCCCTGCTTTTCGCGCCAATGTCTTTAAAAGGAAGTAAAGATGTGAGACAATAGAGGACATGCAAGATGTGACAGCCATTCTATTAAAGAGGTGAACGGCGCATGCAGCCAAAAAGCAATATCGTGCATCTTCCGGTTTATCAACCGGGAAAGCCGATTGAAGATGTAAAAAGAGAGCTTGGACTTACAGAGGTCATCAAGCTGGCATCCAATGAAAATCCATTCGGCTGCTCCGAGCTGGCTAAAGCAGCTGCGATTAAAGAGCTGGATCAGGTTCATTTATATCCGGACGGCGGCAGCGTAGAGCTTGGAGCCGAGCTGGCAAGAGCGCTGGGCGTCAATACGGATCAGCTTATTTTCGGCACAGGATCAAGCGATATTATCCTGATGCTTGCGCGCGCGTTTCTGGCGCCTGGCGACGAAACGATTATGGCGGATGAAACCTTCTCTCAATATAAACATAATGCGGAAGTCGAGAATGCCCGCATTATTGAAGTGCCATTGAAGGAAGGGAAGCATGATCTTCCGGCAATGCTCGCCAAAATTACCGAACGCACGAAAATCGTTTGGGTATGCAATCCGAACAACCCAACGGGCACAATTGTAACAAAGCCGGAGTTGTCGGCTTTCTTATCGCAAGTTCCAAAACATGTTCTTGTGGTGCTGGATGAGGCATATTGCGAGTTTGTTGTAGATCCGGAATACCCGGACGGTTTAGAGCTGCTTAGCGAGCACCGCAATCTCGTTCTGCTGCGCACATTCTCGAAAATTTACGGCCTTTCTTCGATGCGTATCGGTTATGGAGTCGGCCATCCGGATGTTATCCGTTTTATCAATCAGGTTCGAGAACCGTTTAATACATCCCGCATGGCGCAAGCCGCTGCGAAAGCGGCGATCGGAGATAAAGCGTTCGTCGAACGGTGCCGCCAAGAGAATGCAGCGGGCATCGCTTATTTAAGCGATCGCTTCGAAAAGCTCGGACTGCCCTACTTCCCTGCACACGGAAACTTCATCCTGGTTGATGTGAAACGTCCGTCGACAGAAGTATTTGATGCCTTGCTTCGCAAAGGAATTATAACGCGTCCGCGTTGGACCTATTATCCGACTTATATCCGCGTTTCGATCGGCACGCAGGAACAGAACGAGAAATTTATCGCAGCTTTAGAGCAAGTATTGCAGGAATCGGCGGTGCACGGGTAAAGTGACAACGAAAATAGCGATTTTTGGCGTAGGACTAATCGGCGGCTCGCTGGCCTTATGTTTTAAAGGCAAGCCGGGGCTTACAGTCGTCGGTTATTCCAACCGCGAGTCATCGGTACAAAAATATATGCAGCGAGGCGTGGTCGACTACGCAACCACTTCGCTGTCGGAAGCAGCCGAAGACGCAGATTTTATTTTTCTGTGCGTTCCGGTCGGCATGCTGGACGAGTATGTGAATGAATTGAATGCTCTTGATTTAAAACCGGGCTGCATCATTACCGATGTTGGCAGCACGAAAGCTTCTGTTGTGGAATGCGGCCGAATTTTCAACAAACGGAACGTATCGTTTATTGGCGGCCATCCAATGGCAGGGTCAGAGAAATCCGGCGTCGAAGCAGCTGCGACGACGTTGTTCGAGAACGCTTATTATGTACTTACGCCGGATGATACAACGCCTGCTGAGGCAGTGGACAAGCTGACAGAGCTGCTGGCGCATACGAAGGCGCATATCGTCAAGGTTGACGCGCGTGCGCACGACGATATTGTTGGCGCGATCAGTCATTTGCCGCACATTATTGCGGTTGCTCTCGTCAATCAAGTTCGCGGCTACAATGAAGGCAACGGTTTATATGAATCGCTCGCTGCCGGAGGATTTCGGGATATTACGCGCATCGCGTCCAGCGATCCGGTCGTCTGGCGCGATATTCTCATAAACAATCGCAGCGTCCTGCTGAAGCTGTTGAAGGACTGGAATGTCGAAACGGAGAAGTTCGTGCGCATTCTGGAATCTGAAGACGGCCAGGCGATTGAAGAAGCTTTTCAGACAGCGGGAGAATTCCGCAGCCGGATGCCGGAGCGGCGCAAAGGGATGATTCTTTCCACGTTCGAATGTTATGTCGATGTTCCCGATCATCCCGGTATCATCGGCTCCATCGCGACAGAACTAGGAAACGCCCGGATTAATCTTAGCAACATTCTTATAATCGAGAGCAGGGAAGATGTTCCCGGTGTTTTGCGGCTATCGTTCCGCTCACAAGAGGACTTGGATCAAGCGCTCGTATTGTTAGGCAAACATTACTCCGTCCATCTGTAAAGATGAACGGAGTAATCGCTTTCAAATTTCTTTATACAAAAATGAAAACGCTTATTGACAATTTGGAAGCGTATACATATAATAAAAGTACAGTATGGTTTCTCTCCACTCCTATCCAAATTCTTCGCACTCTGTGCGGACCACCTTTTATAGGTGGTTTTTTTTTTACTTAATTTAAGGACTGATTCAGCTAGCTATGATACAATACATAGGAACGTCTTGTTTGTAAAATAATGGGTTAAACACCATTTGTCGAAGCTAGCAGGATTTTGATTGGATGACTCGAATATTAATTTTTATTCTAATGACCGCAACTTTTCGCTTCCGGTTCGGTACAATGTTTCATAATCGAACTGGGAAGAAGAATTCGCAGGTGAGGAGGTTCGCCTGTCATGACTGATTCCCAATTAATACGAGAAATCAAGGACGGCAACATCGAGCTGTACTCCGAGCTTATGCGCCGTTATCAACGAAAAATATTAACTTTTATTTATCACATGCTAAAGAGCGCAAAGTTAGAGCTGTTAGCGGAAGACTTGTGCTCGGAGACGTTCTATAAAGCCTATCGCAGCTTGCATTCCTTTCGCGAGGTCGATGCTTCTTTTTCAACGTGGCTCTACACGATCGCGCGAAATACGGTGCTAAGCGAGCTGAGAAAACAAAAGACGACGAATTTGCCGCTCGACGAAGCGGGACATATCCCTCCCGCATCGCCCGAACTCGCTCCGGATCAGCTTGTGCTGCGCAACGAGCGTATGGCTATGGTTCGTGAAGCGATTAACAATTTGCCTGATAAGCAGCGATCTGCGCTCATTCTTCGCGAATATGACCAAATGGACTATCAAGAGATCGCCAATATTTTAGGGCAAACGGTCAGTTCCGTTAAATCGCTGTTATTCCGGGCAAGGGCTAGCGTCAAGTCGCAGCTTGAGCCTTATTTCGGTGAAGCACAGATGATGGAGGAGTTCGAGGGGATGAAAACGCGATGAACTGCGAGGACGTTCAACACAAATTCGGCACCTATTGGCAACTGTCCGAGGAGGATACGGACCGGGAGGAGATGGAGGCTCACCTTCTGGAGTGCGAACATTGCACAGAGCAATTCCGACTGTGGGAAGAGAGCGAATCGATGATTCGTTTCATGTCCGAGGAGGAGGAACCGCTGCTCGGCCCGATCGATCATGTGAATCGAAACGTTATGGATCGGATTTATGCCGAGCAATCGTGGCTCATGCCTGTTGCTCAGAAAAGCTATCATTTCTCGAAATCGTTCCGCCGCAATTTAGCGATTGTCATCGCAGCCTGCATGGCTATGTTCGCTTGCGCGCTCATTTATTTCGTGACCGGATATGAAACTGCTCCTTCCGGGAAGGAAATCGCGCAATTGACCGGATTGATGGATACGGCCAACGCTTCGGACAGCGCGCTTGTCATCAGCGCAGAATTAGAGGTGCCAGTCGCGAGCGTCAGCGATCCTTTCGTACTTAAGGTCGTACCTGCTTTTCCGCAATATTGGGCGGCCTTCGCGCTCCTTGGTATCATCATTACACTATTGATCCTGAACTGGCTTTCTCGGACTAGAAATTAATAATAAGATGCTTCACTTTGCATATCGTATTGCCAAGCCATGAAAGCCGTGAATTCTATCGAATAGAATTCGCGGCTTTTTCTTTTTCTCAGCCTCCCGTTTGAAAAAGGGTTTAATTTCCCATAATGATAGTAATTCAGCTGTGAATAGGCAGCGGGGACGGGAGGGGCAGCGATGAATTTCTCGGATATGCTAGGCTTCGCAGACATCGGGCAATTAAGCAGAATTGCTTCTGTGTATCGCATTGAGTGCAACGGGCACTCCAAAAACGAATTGATCCAGTCGATTTTGTCGACAGTAAGCCGCAACGACGTCTTTGAAGCGCAAATCAGCGGCATGAAGGTTGAAGAGTTTCGCTTTCTAAATACGCTGCTGTTCGAGACTCGCGATTCGTTCAGCCTCGAAGAATTAATTGCGCGCGTGCAGCAAGGCAAATTTGTCGAGGCGGGTAAAGCGGAACCTGTGCCGGAATCGAATAAAATTGAGGCTGCTAAGCCGAAACGTTCACGTAAAAAAGAGGAACAAACGCAAGAAAAGGAAATGGCTCCCCGTGACATGATCGTTCGCTTTAAGCATCAAGGATGGCTGTTCAATGGATTTAGCGGAACGAACCGCTATTTGTTTCAAGTGCCGCAAGATTTGCGAATCCGGTTTCGCGAGACGTTAAAGCGCAAATTTGCCGCCGAACTGGAGTATACGGATGAACCGACCATGTACCGCGACGAACAAAGGCTTATGTCCGACGATATCCGTCAAGTGCTTCATTATATTTACCATAATGAAGTGCAACTTGCGGCGGACGGCTCGATGTATAAGCGATTCAGCGCGCAGCTGCTGGAGAGGTTGGCGGTTCGTGAGGAATTGCCCGGCAAGGGCGAATGGCGTTTCGGTTACGGCAAGCACTTTCACCAATATCCGAATCGCATGTCCCATTTGTTTGACTATTGCTGTTCTATGCGTTACATCGAAGAAAACAATTTGTCGCTCTCAGTGACAGCAGCAGGGAAAGAACGTCTTGAGAATGCTTTGATCGACGAGACGGAACAATTGTATAAGCTATGGCTGAAGCTATACAAAAACCCGATTCCGAACATTATGGCATTGGCGCAGTGGATCAACAGCCTTGCCGAGCAATGGGTTACGGTTGCTTCAATCCGTAAGGTGCTGCTCCCTCTAATCAAGCCTTTCTATTATGATGATGCGATTACCGTGCTGGAACAGCGGTTAATCGGCATGATGGTGCATCTCGGCTTGCTTCGTCTCGGCGAGCATGAAACGCATGGCCCGGTCATTCGAATGACGATAGCAGGAAGAGCAGTGATGTCGGGAATCGATTTGAATGAGCAACGGTTTTCGTTTTAAGGGAAATAGGCAAGAGCATATTCAAGCAGTGAAGGGCGAGCGCACTCTACTGCTATGGATTCGCTGAATATCATTTAATAGAAGCCGGTTTGGCTGTCATCATTTGGGAAGGCAAGAACACCGGTATGGAGGTGTATCCTATGGACAAAATGAAGGTTACGTATGAAGCTATGTTAGGGCTGGCAGCAGAAATGGTGCTCGATGAAGCCGTGCTTAAGTTTCGCACTGAACAGATTTATAAGGCAATCGATCAGGCGCTCTCGTCCGGAGACGAGGATACGTTCTACCGCTTGGCTAAGCAGCTAAATGATATGAAGCGTTAATGAAGATGAAGCGTTGAAACGATAAAGCTTCCGCAGTTGCGTCCAGGCGAGCAAACCTGAAAACGCATGCGGAAGTTTTTTTAATTATTAGGTTTCATATAAAAAGGTCAACAATGCCGTTCTCTGCTTCTCTGCATGCCGAAGGGCATTGGCAAATAAGCGAATTCGGAGTAACATGGATAAAGTGTGCCAGAACCTGAACATGATTAAGGATTGAAGGAGAATTGGCAATGAAATTTAGCGATATATCGGCAGAACAATGGGAGGAGCTCCGGCCTTATTTGGATACTTGCCTGTTGCCCGTTACGGGGATGACGGGTGATGAACAGCCCTACGAGGCGACAACCGCGCTTGAACGGCTGCGCGATGTGATGGATCTCGTTGAAATTCCGTTTAAAGGAAGAGTCGTTACATATCCGGCCATGCATTATACCGAGAAAGAACAACAATCAAACGTCATTGATCGAATGTGCGAAAGATTGAAACAGTCCGGGTTTCGATTTGTGGTTGTGGCAACACCCGCAAACGCTGCCGAATTAAACTGCAAAAGCGCAGACCTTGTGCTTTGTCCGGACGAGCATGGCGAGAAGCCGGCGGCGTCTGCAGTCGCGAGCGCGATTCAAACGATGTGGAGCGGGGGCAATAGAGAGCAAGGTTAAATAAATTTTGTATAAAAAAATCAACATATGGGGAAAACAATTGGCAGACAAGGTCAAATGTGACAAAATGACAACAAATTTATGAACGACATTTTATAGGTAAACAAAACTCCGGCCATATTCTTGACGCTCCCAAGCACCTAAGCTATTATAGTTATGTCCTAGTTCGTCATGTGTTTTGCCATAGGGCAAGACACGAGAAATGGTTGGCAAAGGGGGTAGAACAGAAGATGAGTAACCACGAACATCACGAGACCGCGCATCGACCGGTTCAGCGTAAAGAGATGTCCCGGCGTCAATTTTTGTCGTATACGCTTGGCGGTACGACTGCATTTATGATGGGCGGCGCGGTTTTGCCTATGGTCCGTTTTGCAGTAGACCCGCTGTTAGAAAAAAAGGGCGAAGGCACTTGGGTTAAAGTAGTTGAAGAAAGCAAAATTACGAACGACCCGCAAGAATTCAAGTTTCAAATTCACCAGGTCGACGGCTGGTATGTCAGCGATCCTGAGCTTGCGGCATGGATTTCCAAGGACGCGAACAATCAAATATTCGCTCTTTCGCCGGTATGTAAGCACCTTGGGTGCACAATCGGTTGGAATACGAAGGGCAAGAATGAATACGATTGCCCTTGCCATGACGCGCGCTATTCGAAGGACGGAAAGAACCTTTCCGTTGCGCCGAATCCGCTCGACGAATATGAAGTGAAAGTCGAAGACGGCTTTGTGTATGTAGGTCCGATTAAAGCGAATACTCGAGTATAGGAGGCGTATTTCAGATGTTTAAAAGCGTGTACAACTGGATCGACGAACGTCTTGATATTACGCCGCTATGGCGCGATGTAGCGGACCATGAAGTGCCTGAGCATGTCAATCCGGCGCATCACTTCTCCGCCTTTGTTTATTGCTTTGGCGGTCTGACGTTCTTCATCACCGTAATTCAAATTTTGTCCGGTATGTTCCTGACGATGTACTATGTGCCGGATATTATCAATGCTTATGCCAGCGTTGATTACTTAAACCATAAGGTCCCATTCGGCGGCATCGTTCGCGGTATGCACCATTTTGGGGCAAGCTTGGTTATCGTTATGATGTTCTTACATACCTTGCGCGTATTCTTTACCGGCTCGTATAAAGCGCCGCGCGAGATGAACTGGGTAGTAGGGATGCTTATTTTCTTCATCATGTTGGGTCTCGGTTTCACAGGCTATTTGCTGCCTTGGGACAACAAAGCTTACTTCGCGACTAAAGTCGGCGTCCAAATTGCAGAATCGGTTCCTTACATCGGACCGTATATCGCGCAATTCCTGTATGGCGGCGATATCGTAGGCGCACAGACGCTGACTCGCTTCTTCGCGATTCACGTATTCTTCTTGCCTGGCGCGTTGATCGCTATGCTTGCCGCTCACTTCTTGATGATTCGGAAGCAAGGGATCTCGGGACCACTTTAAGCGAAGGGAGGACTTACAATGGCGCATGGTCATAAATCGAACGAGAAAGTCGTTTACGTTGGGGATTCGCGCGTAAAAAAGGGCGCAGGCGCTCAAGTGCCTCCTGACTATACGTCCTTTCCCGGTAAATCGGAAGCGTTCATCCCGAACTTCCTGCTTAAGGAATGGATGGTAGGCTGCGTCGTTCTCGTCGGCTTCCTCTGTTGGACGATTGCAGAGCCGGCTCCGCTCGGCTATCCTGCTGACCCGACGAACGCGGCGTTTATTCCGATGCCGGACTGGTACTTCTTGTTCCTGTATCAATTTTTGAAATACCCATATGTATCGCAAGACTACATCGTGCTGGGCACGATGGGCGTACCGGGCGTTATGTTCGGCGGTCTGTTGCTCGCACCATTCCTGGATACGGGCAAGGAGCGCCGCTTCTATCGCCGTCCAATCGCTTCGTCCTTAATGATTCTTTCTTTGATAGCTTGCGTTTATTTGACACTCATCTCTTGGGATCACTACACGCATCAGCTGGAAAAAACGAATACAATTCCTGAGCATCATGAACGGGAAGAAAAAGCTCGCGAGGCTATTGAAAGCGGTAAAGAAGCGCCAAACCCAACGCAGAAAGAAAAGCCAGTTGCTCTTGTTGACGCGAATGACCCAGCAATGGATATCGTCAAGCAAGCGCAATGTATCGGCTGCCATGCAGCAGATCTGAAGGGCCAAGGCAATTTCCCTGCATTGACCGGTGTCGGCGACAAGTATTCGAAAGAAGAGTTAGTTGATATCGTAACAAACGGACGCGGTGGAATGCCTGCATTCAAAGAATCGCTTTCCGCTGAACAAATCGACCAACTGACAACTTGGCTGGCGAAGCAAAAAGCACCAGCAGAATAATACGCTTACTTAAAAACCTGATCGTATCATACGGTCAGGTTTTTTCTCGAAAATGCGGGCAGGGGGAGAGCTTGTCGTGACTATTTCTTGGTTTTGGAGCCGCTCATTTCTGATGGATCGGCGGATGCTCTGGCTGCTGTTCATCGTTAATTTACTCGGTACGATTTACGGTTATATATGGTATGGCAACCAATTGGCCGATACGGCGGACAATCATCCGCTTTGGCAGCTCGTATTCGTGCCAGACAGCCCAACGGCCAGCTTGTTTTTTACGCTTGTACTGCTATATTTATTGTTTCCCCCGCAGTCGGATTCCCGCTGGATTAAAGGGACGCGCATAATTATTGAAGGGCTTGCTGTCGTAACGTCGGTTAAATACGGCATATGGGCAGTAGCGATGATTGTGGCAGGAGGCGCACAAGGCGATGAGCTTTATTGGCAGCATGCGATGCTTAGCGCTTCACATCTGGGTATGGCGGCTGAAGTGCTGCTGTACGCCCGATTTATGAAAGCTGGCACTGCCGCTGCGGTCATCGGCACGCTGTGGTTGCTGCTTAACGATACCGTTGACTACAACTTCGAAGTGTTCCCGTGGTTAGCGGATGTGCTCTATGATGATTTGCCTCAAGTGGAGTTATTTACGTATTGCTTGTCTATATTCAGTTTCATTGTTGGCTGGATTGCCTTGAAACAGAAGAAATCGGCATAAACATGGACATCCCCTCATAGAGTTTGTATGGGGGGATGTCCATGTTCATGAAGATACGTATCGTTGTTCCATTAATCGCCTGTATCGTCATGACGATCGGGTCAGTATCGACCGTTTTTGCTATGCCTGTTGCGTGGGAGTCCATTCAAGAGCCGGTTATGAAGCAAAAGCTTCAGAAGCTTGATGAGACCGCCGATGAACTGTATGAAGCGGCATACACGAATAATCGCCAGGCAGGCTATAAATACGCGCAGCTGCTGGAACGGCAGACGAAGAGCGAAACGATTCGCGCAGTCGGTCAAACGGAAGGCTGGCAGCTGTTCGAGCAACGGCTGCAAATGGTAGAAACCGCATTGCAGAACGGCACACAGCCGTCCGATTGGCTTACCGCATCGGCGAGCATTCATTTAGCGACGGATGCGCTGTTGCGGCCTCAGCATGCGCTTTGGCTGCAGTACGAGAAAGTCATGATGGAAGATTTGCGCCGGATTAATCAATCCTGGAATCGGCAGACCGGGGACGGAGCACTGGCGGCGAGAGCGGCGCTGGACAGCTTTACGGCCCATCTTGCTAAAATCGAAGGAGCTGCAGCCATGCAGCGGCCGAGCGCTCGATTGGATGAACTGAAAGAACGTATGCGCTATACGCAGCTGCTGCTTGATGCGGGGACGAGAGGACAGGCCAAGCAAGATTGGACGGACGATTCCATTCGCGATTTGGAATACGCGGTGAGCAATTTGTTTGACGACGGGCTGAACGTCAACGATGAGCCGGCGTTTGCTCCCGTTAATGCCGCCAATCCGATTACATGGAGCCTGCTCCTTGGAGCAATCATCATGGCGGCGCTTACGTATACAGGCTGGAAGAAATATAAGCATATGCCTTATGGAGTGAAAAAGATTTAAGCTTGGTTCAACTGGCGGAAAGCTCGTTATTCTTCTTTAAAGCCTTCGCCGAGCACATCATGAACCTCGCTAATGACAGTAAACGCACGGGGGTCTATACTGCGGATAATCGACTTTAGGCGGCGCATTTCCTGCCTTTGGACGACGCAGTATACGACCTCTTTTGCATGCCCGGAAAAAGCGCCCTTTGCCGGCATTAAGGTAACGCCGCGCTCTAATTCTGCGGCAATCCGCGCAGCCATTGAAGATCCGTGGTCGGTAATGATGGTGAACGATTTTGCCGAATAAGCGCCGTCTTGAATAAAATCGATAAGTCTGGAAGCGACAAATACGGCTACCAGTGTATATAAAATTTTCTCGATCGGGATATAGAACAAAGCGGCGCCAATGATGAGGGCATCGAAAGCGAGAATCAACTGCCCCATGCTTACGTTTTTTTTACGGGACGTGATGCGCGCAATGATGTCGATGCCGCCTGTCGTGCCGCCGAATCGAAAAACGATTCCAAGACCCGCGCCAAGCGTAACGCCCGCGTACAATGCAGCCAGTATGTAATCCTGCGAAGTATGGAACGGGACGAGCCAGCCTTTATGAATTAATCGTTCGAGCAGGGCGAGAAATAGCGATAATGACAAAACGCCGATCAGCGTATAGGCCATTTCACGCTTGCCGAGCGTTCGCCAGCCGACGATAAAGAGCGGTATGTTAAGAAGCAGCGTCGACAGTGATAGAGGCCAGCCCGCTGCATAGTTAAGCAGAATCGCAATGCCGGTTACGCCGCCCTCAGTTAATTGATTCGGAATGACGAAGTAATGCAGACCGAACGCATAAATAGCGGTCCCAATCATAATCGGAAATATTATTTTTAATTGAGAGGTCATTTTTCGAATCATAGCGGTCTCCTTAGGCGAAATTCGAATCATCGTTAGTATAGCTCAAAAAGGGGTTGTGCAAAAATGATTGTTTTCACGGTCTCTTTACGTTAACATATGAATTGATATGAACGAAATGTATAGCGGAAAGGGATATAGCGGAATGACCGAGAAATCGTTAGCTGAAATCCAGCGTGAAGTAGACGCCTACATATCCCAGTTCAAGGAAGGCTATTTCAGTCCTCTTGCATTGATGGCCAGAATGAGCGAGGAAGTAGGCGAATTGGCCCGCGAGGTCAACCATTATTACGGCGAGAAGCCGAAAAAAGCCGATGAAGCCGAAAACACGGTCGAAATGGAACTGGGCGATATTTTATTTATTTTATCCTGCTTTGCGAATTCGCTTGGCATCGATTTAACAGAAGCCCATAATAAAGTGATGCATAAATTCAATACTCGCGACGCCGACCGGTGGACGAGAAAAAACGCTGAACAGTAGACTGCCTCCGTACATATGCTGTACCATCACCCTGTGTACAAGGAGGATGGGCGGATGGACGGCGAGAGCTGTGTGAAACAGGCGTACGCCTTTATATTGAACAATGATTTCGAGCAAGCGATTGAATGGTTTGAGCGGGCCATCGCGATTGAACCGGACAATGCAGGCTACCATTATAAATGCGCAATTTCTTGCGCGCGCAGCGGCAAATGGAACAAAGCGCATCGCTTTGCTAAGCAGGCTGTCGAGCTTGACGCCAGCCATACGGAATATCAATATTACTTGCAAACCATCGAAGCGAAGCAGCTGGTGCTGTCGGCTGAGCAATTGATACAGTCCAATCCGCCGCAATATGAGGAAGCGCTGGATATGCTTAACGAGGCTGCAGAGCTTGATCCGCTAAGCTTTGAAGCGTTTTACTTCATGGCTTTCGTGCATGCGGAGCTGGGCAACTTGGACACTGCCGTCAACAATGCCCGCGAGGCCATTCGAATTGATCCGGGCCATTCGGCTGCTCGAAGGCTGTTTGCCGACATCCGCCGAAAACGGCGAATGATGCGAGATCGCGCGAAGGAAAGACATCGGAAAAGGAACAGGTGATCGATCATGGATAAAATTAAAGTAGCAGTTATTGGAGCAAACGGCAGAATGGGCCGCGAAGTTGTAAAAATGGTGCTGGAGGATGACACGCTGGAGCTGGTCGCAGCAGTTGCTCCTTCAGCCGTCGAAACAGATGCCGGCGTTTTTGCCGGCAAGCCTGCAACCGGCGTCCTCGCGTGCGCTACGCTTGAGGATGCGCTGAACAGCGCGCAAGCGGATGTGCTTGTCGATTTTACAGTGCCTAAGGTCGCATACAGCAACACGAGAACGGCGCTTGAATATGGAGTTCGTCCGATTGTAGGCACAACAGGCTTTACGCCGGAGCAAATCGAGGAGCTGGACAAGCTCAGCAAAGAAAAGGGTCTTGGAGCGCTCATCGCTCCGAATTTCTCAATCGGCGCGATTCTTATGATGCAATTCGCAGCGCAAGCGTCGAAATATTTGCCGCATGTTGAAATTATCGAGTATCACGGCGATCAGAAGCTCGACGCTCCGTCCGGCACGTCAATTAAAACGGCCGAGCTGATTTCTGAAGTTCGCAAGGAGCTGCGCCAGGGCAACCCGAACGAGCACGAGACGATCGAAGGAGCGCGAGGCGGCTATTATAACGGATTCCGCATACATAGCGTAAGGCTTCCGGGCGTATTTGCGCAGCAAGAGGTTGTATTCGGCGGTTACGGACAAACGCTAAAAATTCGCCACGATTCATACGACCGTGCGGGCTATATGCCGGGCGTAAACGTAGCAATTAAGAAGGTAATGACTTACAGCGGTCTCGTATACGGCTTTGAGCATTTGATGGATTAATAATAATCAGCAGGAGAGGGGAAACAACAGTGTTGAATATCGCGTTTATCGCTCATGACCGCAAGAAAGAGGAAATGGTTAATTTCGTGCTTGCTTACGAGCATGTTTTTACGCCTCATCGCTTGTATTCGACTGGTACAACCGGGACTCGCATTATGGAGCAAACGAAGCTTAACATACATCGGTTTATGTCCGGTCCGCTTGGCGGCGACCAGCAGATCGGCGCTTTGGTAGCGCAAAATGAAATGGATTTAATTGTTTTCTTGCGCGACCCGCTTATGGCACAGCCGCACGAGCCGGATATTATCGCTTTGCTTCGCCTTTGCGATGTGCAAGGCATTCCAGTTGCGACAAACGTCGCTTCTGCTGAGCTGCTTGTAAAGGCGCTGGAACGCGGAGACTTCGCTTGGCGCGAGCTTGTGCATAAGTACAAGCCTGGAGAGCAGCAATGAGCAAGCACAAGCTTGATCTATTAATATTTGGCGCTCATGCCGATGATGCTGAAATTGGAATGGGCGGTACGATCGCTAAGCATACGGCAGCCGGCATGCGCGTCGGCATATGCGATTTAACGCAAGCGGAAATGTCGTCGAACGGCACCGTTGAACTTCGGAAGCAAGAGGCTTCCGAGGCTTCTGCGGTGCTTGGTTTGCATTCGAGGACTAATTTAGGTTTGCCGGATCGCGGCCTGTCATTGTCGAAGGAGCATATCGACGCAATCGTTGCGGAAATACGGCGAACAAAGCCGCGCATCGTTTTTGCGCCATACTGGGTCGACCGGCATCCGGACCATATCGCCTGCAGCAAGCTTGTCGAAGAAGCGGTGTTTAACGCCAAGCTGCGGCGTTACATGCCGGAATTGCCGCCGGTGCAAGTGGAGCAGCTTGTGTACTACTACATAAATGATATTACGGATGTGGCACTAACTGTCGATGTATCGGAATTTTATGAACAAAAGCGTCAATCGCTAATGGCATATCGCTCGCAGTTTTTATCCTCCGCCTTCTCGTCTTCGGATCAAGCTGCGGACCGTGTAGCGACGCCGTTGACGGATCGTTATGTAGAACGCGTTGAAGCTCGCGATTCCTTGCTTGGGCAGCCGCGAGGCTGGAAATATGCCGAGGGCTTCGCCACCAAGTCGCCGCATTCCGTTCATTTATTCTAATTGCAAGCATATCCGAGAGCATATAAATTGATTTCAAATGGCATAAAATTAAAGTTAGCATGGTGAAAACTGGAGGTGCGTCCGTTGACTCGCAAATTAAAAATCGGAATTACTTGCTATCCAACTTTGGGAGGCTCCGGCGTTGTTGCGACGGAGCTAGGCAAGCTTATGGCTGAGAGAGGTCATGAGATCCATTTTATAACGCACAGCATACCGTTTCGACTCGGCAAATTTCATAAAAACATTTTTTATCATGAAGTTGAAGCAAACGATTATTACGTATTCCGTTACCCGCCGTACGATATAGCATTGGCAAGCAAAATGGCGCAAATCGCCAAGATGGAAAATTTGGATCTGCTTCACGTCCACTATGCCGTCCCGCATGCTGTGTGCGCCTATTTGGCTAAACAAATGGTTGGCGATGATCTGAAGACGGTGACTACGCTTCATGGTACAGATATTACTGTGCTTGCCAAGGATGAATCGCTGAAAGATTTGATTCGGCTTGCTATTAACCAAAGCGACGCAGTTACCGCAGTGTCGCAGGATCTCATTAACGAAACAAGAAATCTTCTCGATATAACGAAACCGATTGATCTGGCTTACAATTTTATTGACAAGCGGGTTTATTATCCGCGAGACGCCGCATCTTTGCGTGCGGATTATGCGGAGCCGCATGAAAAAGTGCTGATGCACATTTCGAACTTTCGTCCGGTGAAACGGGTTAGCGATGTAATTGATATATTCGCTCGGGTTGCGAAACGGATTCCCGCCAAGCTGCTGCTCGTCGGCGAAGGGCCGGAATTGTCGAAAATTCAATGCAAAATCAGACAGCTTGAATTAGAAGATCGCGTTCATTTTCTCGGCAAACAGGAAGATGTCGCGCAAGTCATCTCGGTTGCGGATTTGCTGCTGCTTCCTTCTGAGAAGGAAAGCTTTGGCCTTGTTGCGCTAGAAGCGATGGCATGCGGCGTTCCGACTATCGGCTCGACGGCTGGAGGCATTCCGGAGCTCGTCACCCATGGCGTAACCGGCTATTTATGCCCGATCGGCGATGTGGACGGTATGGCTGAGCATGCGGTCTACTTGTTGCAAAATGAAGCGCTGCACACAAAATTTAAAGAGGCATGCGTGAAACGCGCGCACTACAATTTCTGCAACGATGCGATTACGACGCAGTACGAGGAAATTTATTATCGCGTGCTCGGAATTGAGGCAGACTTGCCTGAGCCGGTGTGCGAGTAACGCGAGTAAAGTTATAACTATTCAGGGGGCGTCTATATGTCCAAGCCGGTTTCAATGCCGGAGCCGATGCATAAGGCGCTTCCGGTTTTGGAATTGCTGACGGCAAGAGGCTTCGAAGCGGTATTCGTCGGAGGCTGCGTTCGCGACACGATTATGGGACTGCCGATACACGATGTCGACATTGCAACCTCGGCGAAGCCCGATCAGGTGATGGACGTATTTCCGTCATGCATACCGACGGGCTTGCAGCATGGAACTGTCACGGTAAGGCAAAATGGCAAGTCGTACGAGGTGACCACATTCCGAGAGGAATCGGCCTATGAGAAGCATCGAAGGCCCAGCGAGGTTGTTTTCATTTCCAATTTAGACGGCGATTTGCTGCGCCGGGATTTGACGATTAATGCGATAGCGATGAACAAAAAAGGACAGCTGTACGACCCTTTCGGCGGGCTTCAGGATATTCAAAGCCATGCCATCCGTTGCGTCGGCGATGCCGAAGCAAGATTCCAGGAGGACGCGCTGCGCATGCTGCGGGCGGTCCGTTTTGCAGCTAAATTTCGCTATTCATTTACTTATCGGACTTGGCGAGGATTGCGGCTGCATCGCGAATTGCTTGTCCATATCGCGATGGAGCGCGTATTTTCAGAGCTGGACCGGATGCTGGCAGGCAAGGAGCCGGAGCTTGCGATTCATTTGTTGGCAAGGAGCGGACTGCTTCGCCATACGGCAAAGTCTTTGCCAGCCATCGAACGATTGCTGGAGATGTATAGCAATGCTCTGAAAATCAACAACCTTCGGGAACGAATATGCCGTTTGCGGCAAATTGCCGAGCCGGACACCCGTTGGGCGGCATTGCTGCTTTGGAGCGAAGCTTCTATGGAACAAGTCAAAGAAACATTGTCTGCGCTGCGCCTCGCAAGCAAACGCCAGACATCCATTGCGGCTGTTATTTATATAAACAAGGAAATGACGGAATCTGCGCTGCTATTGTCGGATGAGAATAGCAAACGCTTGCGAAGCTGTTGGATCGAATCGGTAATTGCCCATGGCAAAGAGGCGGCCCACAGGTGGCTGGACATTATGAAGCTGGAGTCGAGGCTGCCAAATTTACTGCTGGACAAGCTGTCGATTTGGCTTGAAGCAATGCCGGCCTGTTCCGTAAAGCAGCTCGCAGTCAACGGTAATGAGCTGACGCTGGAGCTTGGCCTGAAACCGGGCGAGTGGCTCGGCAAGCTTATGCGGAAGCTGTTAATGTGCACGGCTGCGGAAGAACTGCCGAATGAACGGCAAGCGCTTCTCGACCAAGCGAAAATATGGATGTCAAAGGATAATGACCATGACCACGAATAAATTGCTCGATCTGTTCGACAATCATGATGGCGAATATGTATCCGGCGAATTGATCAGCCGAGAATTAAATGTGAGCCGCACGGCGGTATGGAAGCAAATTCGCAAGCTTGAGTCGCAAGGATACCAGTTCGAAGCTTCAAGACGGCTTGGTTACAAGCTGCTGTCTATTCCAGATCAATATTCGCCGGAGAAGCTGAACGGCTTGCTGCAAACGCAGCATTTTGCCCGCCCGGTTCATTGGTTTGATTCGGTCGATACGACGCAAAACGTAGCCCAGCAATTGGCGGAAAACGGCGCGCCCGAAGGAACGCTGGTCATTGCCGAGCAGCAGAACAACGGACGCGGCAGAATGGGACGCGGATGGATATCGCCGAAAGGGAAAGGGATATGGATGAGTATGGTGCTTCGTCCAACGATCCCGGTTCATTTCGCGCCGCAATTGACTTTATTGACGGCGGTGGCGTTATGCCGCAGCTTGAGAAGGCTGACAGCGATGCCGATTGGCATTAAATGGCCCAACGATCTTCTGATCGACGGCAAAAAAATAAGCGGCATTCTGCTTGAATCGGCGGCACAAGATACGATGCTCCGTTACATCATTGCAGGCATCGGCATCAGTGTCAATCTTGAAACCTCCGATTATCCGGATGAGCTGCTTGAACGGGTTACATCGCTGCGGATCGCGTCTGGCAAAAAGCTTGAACGCGAGGCGGTAATTGCCGACTTCATGCTGGAATACGAGCAGCTGTACAACGCTTATCAAGCAAATGGATTTGAACCGATAGCAGCGCTATGGGAGTCGTTATCCGTATCGCTCCATAAGCCGGCCAGGCTCACAACGCCGCAAGGCGTTATTGACGGCGTGCCGATTGCGCTTGACCAGAGCGGCGCTATCGAAGTGAGATTGGAAGAAGGAAATACTGTGCTTGTTTTTTCTGCGGAAATGGGCGAACCGGCAAACTAGCGAATCGTTTACGAATCGCTAGTTTTTTGCTACTATGAAGACAGCAGGCGGTATCCAAATGGAGCTGCACTCGCCAATTTTATGCAACGCGTTAACAAACCGGCAACATAACTCTGCTCTGAGCCGTAGGGACCGAGACAGAAGGAAGCAACATAGCAGCAAACGTTTCCTTTTTCGATCGAGGACCTTTTTAGCAGCGGCTAAAAGGTTTTTTTGTGTTTATCCTAAAACTTAAAGGGGATGAAGCTTGATGAGGAAACGATTAACGATTACGGCCCTGAAAGCAATGAAAGTTAAAAAAGATCCGATTACGATGCTGACAGCGTACGATTATCCGTCAGCGGTTCTGGCCGAGGAAGCGGGCATTGATGCTATTCTGGTCGGCGATTCGCTTGGCAATGTTGTGCTCGGATACGATACGACAATACCTGTTACGCTTGAAGACATGATTTATCATACAAAAGCCGTTTCTCGCGGCGCGCGGGAAACGTTTATCGTAACCGACATGCCGTTTATGACATATGGCGTTGGACGAGAATCGACTATGCGCAATGCAGCTCGCATTATGCAAGAAGGCGGAGCGCATGCGCTTAAACTGGAAGGCGGCAGCGATATTGCCGATGAAGTGGCAGCTCTCGTTAAAGCAGGCATACCGGTTATGGGGCATATCGGTCTGACGCCGCAATCGGTTCATCAGCTTGGCGGTTACCGCGTGCAAGGCAAGCTCGACCGTGAAGCGGAAAAACTGATGGAAGACGCGAAGGCGCTGGAGAAAGCAGGCGTGTTTGCAATTGTGCTGGAACTCGTGACGGAGCCTCTTGCTGCTGCTATCAGCCAAGAACTGTCGATCCCGACCATTGGGATTGGAGCAGGGCGAGGCTGTGACGGGCAAGTGCTGGTCTATCATGATCTCATTCAATACAGTTCTCCAGCGATACCGAAAAAGATGGTGAAAACGTATGCGAGCATAGGCGATACGATTCGCAATGCGATTAAAGATTATGTCAGTGACGTAAAGACGAAAGCATTTCCTGCGGAAGAGCATTCCTTTGGCGTTGCGAAAACCGAAATCCAGGAACAAGTGACGCTTTATGGAGCAGCCGGAAGCCTGAATATGCCGTCATTGCAAAGAGAGGAGCAATCCAAACGTGATTGTGTGTCGAACCATTCCTGAGCTTCGTACAGCGATTCGAAACGGCAAGGCGCCTTTGCTTGCCAATGAGTCGACTGTCGGCTTCGTGCCGACGATGGGCTTCTTGCATGAAGGCCATGCCAGCTTAATGAGGCAAAGCGCAGAGGAGAACGGACTGTCGGTTTTGTCGATATTCGTCAATCCGCTTCAATTTGGACCGAACGAAGACTTTGAACGGTATCCGCGCAATGAAGAGCGCGATCTCGCGATTGCAGAACAAAACGGAATCGATATTGTTTTTATTCCGTCGGTGGAAGTGATGTATCCGACCAAGCCGCTTACGAAGGTGCTGGTTGATCAAGTAACGGCCCGGCTGTGCGGCGCTTCGCGGCCCGGCCATTTCGACGGCGTCGGAACGGTCGTCAGCAAGCTGTTTCACCTGGTTCAGCCTGATCGCGCTTATTTCGGAATGAAGGACGCTCAGCAAGTTGCCGTTATTCAGCAAATGACCGACGATTTGAATTTTCCGGTTTCAATCATCCCATGTCCCATTGTCAGGGAACCTGACGGACTGGCGCTTAGCTCGCGCAACGTTTATTTGTCGGCTGAGCAGCGAAGCCAGGCGGTCGTGCTGTCGCAATCGTTGAAGCAGGCAGAGAAGTGGGTCAAGGAGACGGACATTACTGCAGCCGAGCTCGTCGCTCGCGTGAAAGCAATGATCGGAGAAGCACAGCTTGCCGATATTGATTATGTAGAATGGCTGCAATATCCAAGCCTGCAGGCGACGGAGCCGGAAGCTCCGATCAACACGGCTTCGGAATGCTATATTTTGGCGTTGGCTGTCAAATTCGGTTCAACGCGCCTTATCGATAATCATTTATTTGGTACTTTTGGAGGATAATTGCCATGTTTAGAACGATGATGAAGTCGAAATTGCATCGCGCGACGGTGACGGAAGCCAATTTAAATTATGTGGGAAGCATAACGATTGATGAAGATTTGATGGATGCGGCCGATCTTCTCGAAAACGAGAAAGTGCAAATCGTGAATAACAATAACGGAGCCCGCTTTGAAACGTATGTCATTACAGGTCAAAGAGGTTCCGGCGTCATTTGCTTAAACGGCGCGGCTGCACGGCAAGTTCAACCCGGCGATACCGTCATCATTATTTCCTATGCGACAATGTCGAATGAAGACGCTAAAAAACATAAACCGATTGTTACCATATTGGACAGCGACAATCGCCCTTTAAAAAGCTTGACCGAAGAAATTCACGCCACCATCTTGTAAGAGCAGCGGCATAACTTCCTAATTTATTCGTGATCATTAGCGGCAGCTGTATGTAACGGCTGGCATCGGGTATGAAAAACCCCGCCGAAACAAAGAATGAGCATAACAACTCCTTAATTCTTTGGTGAAGGCGGGGATGCGTTAATGTTTCAACATATATTCGAAACCATGCACGAAATGCTGGATCATCTGATCGACGCTTATCCAAGCTCGGTCGGCGATGAAAAATGTCAATACGATGAGCAAATTCAAATGCTGAAGCAGATGAGCGATTCGGTCGTAGAGCAATGGATCGATTTTGAAGAAAAGCTGTCTTTATTGTTGGAGAATGCGCCTGCGCATGCAAGCCAGCCTTGTGCAGATGAAACGCAGCTGATGGCAAAAGCGATGTCGATTAGCAATGCCAAAGTAATGCAGCAGACGTCAGTTCAAACGACTGTAGAGACCCCCGAGCAGCAATTGTATGAAGCTGAGCTTGACATGGTTATTCCGTATGAAATGGCAGATTTAATTTCTAAAGGTCAAGGGTATTATAAACTTTTTATGTTTTCGAATGCGGCGGCTCAATTTCAGCAAGCCGTCAAACAGGCTCCAGAATGCAATTTAGCGCGATTATTTCTGGCAATGACGTTCATGCATTTGCAAAATTGGAGCGAGGCGCAGCGGCATTTTCAATTATTAGTTGCGTTGACGGACTATCCGAAGTGGCGTGCTTTAGGCTATAATGCCCTTGGGTGCATTCAAGCGGTCCATTTGAATATGGAGCATGCGGAGCAGTTTTTCTTGAAGGCTTACGAAGTTTGTCCAAGCTTTAAGGATCCGCTCAGCAACTTGAAGTGCTGCAAAGAAACGCCGCAGCAATTGTCTTTGTTTTTCGGTAGTACCGAGCTTTGCTGCTTGTGAGGAGATCGGTAATTACGATGAAATTTGCAGTTTTGGATTTGGAGACGACAGGGCATGGCGTTGGCGATGAAATATTGCAAGTCGGGCTCGTCGTTGTAAACGACGAGCTTGACGTTGTCGATACGTTTAATTCGTTTGTGCGTCCTACAATACCTATACCGACATATATTACACAGCTTACCGGCATTGATGAAGCGATGGTGGCTGACGCTCCCGAGATCGATGAAGTGCTGATGCAGCTTATTCCTTATTTGGATGACGCCGTTCTGGTTGCGCATAACGTGAATTTCGACGCCGGATTTTTGAATCAGGCGCTGGATCGAAGCGGGTATCATACGTTTGCGGGCAGAAGATTGGATACAATCGAATTGCTTCGCATTCTATACCCGTCTATTACGACTTATCAGCTTGGAGCCGTATCGGAGCTGTTTGGCATCGCGCATGAACAGCATCACCGCGCGGACAGCGACGCGATGGCGACGGCGCTTCTGTTTGCCGAATCTGTTCGCAAACTGCGCAATTTGCCGCTGCTTTCTTTGCAGCGGCTATCCTTCCTTATTGATAACGGATCAGATTTGAGCTGGTTTATCGGCTCAACGCTGCAGCAAGCGGAACAGCAATCTTCAATCGATCTTAATGCGTACCAGTACTTTAATCAATTTGCGATGAAAGCTGGCGAATGGACGGAAGAACAGCCTGCGCGCACCGATCAAGTTCATGATCCGCTTGAAGGCGTTTCATTCGAACAATACTTAGACGGCATCAAACAGCGTTTTATGGAGAAGTTCACGAACTATGAAGAGCGCGAAGCGCAAACGACGATGTTTCATGAAGTATTCGACGCTTTAAACAGCGACAGACATTTGCTGATTGAAGCGGGAACCGGAACGGGCAAATCGCTCGGTTATTTAATACCTTCGCTTTATTATGGAGTGAAAGCAGAGCAGAAAATTGTCGTTAGCACGCATACGATTAATTTGCAGGAGCAGCTGCGCCAGCGCGACCTGCCGCTTCTGAAAGAAGTGCTGCCTTTCGATTTCCGCGCCTCGATATTTAAAGGCAGAGGCAATTATTTATGTCTGCGTAAATTTGAAAGTAAAATTAATACAAAAGATCTTGTCGCTCCGGTCGACGATGCGATTACCGCATCGCAAATGATCGTATGGCTTGGCGAAACCGAGACGGGCGATCAGGAGGAACTGAATTTCAGCAGCAAAGGCGCCGACTTTTGGTCAACAGTGGCTAGCGATGCGGATTCATGCTTGAATCGGGCTTGTCCGTGGTTCAAGCGCTGCTATTATCACCGTGCCAAACACGAAGCAAATATTGCGGATGTATGCATCACTAACCATTCGATGCTGTTTACTGACGTTCAGGCAGATCACCGGCTATTGCCGACTTACAGCCATCTTGTCATCGACGAAGCGCATCATGTGGAGGAAGTAGCCAGCAAGCATCTTGGCATGCAGCTGAACTATTTTTCGTTGACTCATGCAACAACCCGGCTGTTTAAAGACAGCCGCACCGGCTTGCTGCCAGCATTGCGGTTAAAGGTGCAGCAGGAGGGCGAGGATCGCACTGCGGTATGGACGGAAACGATCGACACGATTATTCCCGTCTTCAATGACGTCAAAGAGCATTGGGAGAAGCTGTTCGAGCTGTTATACACCTTTGTCGGGCCAAGCGTGGAAGGCGGCGCAGAGAACGGCCAAGCATCGGCTGTATGCCGTTTGCGCGCCGATCAATTGCCGAGCGGCTGGGAGCATGCGCTCACTTTGGAGATGAATATTTCGACCGAGCTGGGCCGCGTGCTTCGCACTGCCGAGAAGCTGAGCAACGATATGAAGGATCGGCTTGACGATCATGCAACGCAGGCGCTGCTGACCGACTTTAACGGCGCCTTGCGAGATTTGACGCGCGTGAAAGACGATTTGCGTCAATTTATGAAGGTCGAGCAAACGACGGACGTATTCTGGATTGAAGCGAGCACGCAATACCGCTATCGGTCCGTGCAGCTATTTTCCGTTCCGATTGATGTGAGCAGCCAATTGCAGCAATATTTTTTCAATGTGAAAGACAGTATTATTTTGACCTCGGCAACCTTGTCGGTGCAAAAGTCGTTTCAATTTGCGGAAGAGCAGCTAGGGCTTGGCGGGTTCGAAGAAAATAATCGGCTCAAAACGGTACAGCTTCCTTCGCCGTTTAACTACCGTCAGCAAGCGCTTGTCATGATACCGCGCAATTTTCCGACCATGAAAGGCGCGGCAGGCGACCCGCAGTTTATTACGATGCTCGTACAATCGCTGGCGGAAACGGCGGTGGAGACGAAGGGACGTATGTTAGTGCTCTTTACATCGTACCGGATGCTAAAGCAAGTCTATGAGCTGCTTAAGGAAGCTTTGTCGAGCGCGGGTATTCAAGTGATTGGCCAAGGCATCGACAGCGGCAATCGGACGAAGCTGACGCGCCGGTTCACACAGCAGCCGGAATCTGTCCTTCTGGGCACGAGCAGCTTCTGGGAGGGCGTAGACATTCCCGGCGAAGCGCTGACTACGCTCGCCATTGTTAGACTTCCTTTTCAACCGCCGAATCATCCGCTGGTCGAAGCAAAATCGGAGCTGTTGCAAAAGCAAAAGCAAAATCCGTTTATGAAGCTGTCGATCCCGCAGGCGGTTATCCGGTTTAAGCAAGGCTTTGGACGGCTTGTGCGGACGGCAAAGGATAAAGGAATCGTTATTTTGTACGATACGCGGGTTATTGATACGTACTACGGCAAACATTTCTTATATTCGCTGCCGGGACCGAAAATTGAGACGATGCATACCGATCAAATGGTGCCGCGAATACGTGAATGGCTGGCCGATGACTCGGAGATGGAGGGTGTTCGCAGTTGAAGCAAACGAAAATATCGGAGGCGGTCGTTCGCCGGCTGCCAATTTATTTGCAGGTGCTCAATGAGCTGCATCATCGCGAAATCCAGACGATTTCGTCGCAGGAGCTCGGTTTGAAGCTCGATCTAAATCCGGCGCAGATACGCAAGGATTTAGCCTATTTCGGCGATTTCGGCCGTAAAGGGATTGGCTATGACGTAACGTACTTAATCGATAAAATCAAACAAATTTTGAAGCTGGACCAAGCGATTAATGTTGCGCTTGTCGGCGCGGGCAATTTGGGCCACGCGCTTTGCAACTATAACCGCTATGCGAAGGACAGCATGAAGATTGTAGCGGTATTCGATGCGCATCCGAGCAAAGTCGGCAGTAAAATTAACAATTTGACGATTTTGCCGATGGATGCGTTAGAGGATACGGTCAAAGAGCTGCAAATTCGTATCGGCATCATTACAGTGCCGGCATTTGAAGCGCAAAACGTCGCCAATCAATTTATCGACGCTGGAATTGAAGGGATACTGAACTTTGCGCCAGCCATATTGCGGGTGCCTGAGGAAGTGCGAATCCATCATGCCGATTTTACGAGAGAGCTGTTAAGCCTCGCTTATTACTTGGAAAAAGAGAGGAACGAGAGCAATGAGTCAACTTTGGATTGAGAATGGATTGTTCATTACGATGAATGATTCAGAAGCCGTGCTTCGCGGACATATGGTCGTGACAGATGATCGGATTACGTATATTGGAGCTGAAGCGCCTGAACAAGCTTCATTAGCTCCGGATGTGCAGCGCATCGACGGCAGCAAGCTTGCGTTTATGCCCGGTTTGATCAATACGCACGGCCACGCGGCAATGTCGCTGCTTCGAGGCTACTCGGACGATCAAAATTTGCAAGTATGGCTAGAGCAAAAAATGTGGCCGATGGAAGGCAAATATGTCGACAGCGATACGCGTGCCGGCACTGCACTAGCGATTGTAGAAATGCTGAAAACCGGCACTACCGCATTTGTTGATATGTACGATCGAATGGATCAAGTTGCGCAACTGGTTGAGCAATCGGGCATTCGCGGCGTTCTGACACGCGGTGTTATCGGTCTTTGCCCGCCGGATGTGCAGCAAGCCAAATTAGTGGAAGCGACTGCATTCGCCCGCGACTGGAACGGGAAAGCGGACGGCAGAATTTCGACGATGCTGTCGCCGCATGCACCGTATACCTGTCCCCCGGACTATATCGAGAAAATCGTGCAAGCTGCACATGATTTGAATTTGCCGCTGCATACGCATATGTCGGAAACATTGGCTGAAGTTGAGCAAAATGTGCGCGACTATGGAGCGCGTCCGGTTGAGCATCTTGACAAGCTGGGTCTCTTCTCTCGTCCTGCGCTGGTTGCTCATGCGGTTCATCTGAATGATGAAGAAATTGCGCTGCTTGCGGAACGAAACGTTGCCGTATCGCACAATCCGGTCAGCAACCTGAAGCTCGCCAGCGGCATTGCCCGCGTGCCTGAGCTGCTCCGCGCCGGAGTTACAGTCTCGCTTGGCACAGACAGCGTAGCTAGCAACAATAATTTGGATTTGTTCAAAGAAATCAAATTTGCGGCTCTGCTGCACAAAGGCGTATCGGGCGACCCGACGGTCGTTCCGGCGATCGAAGCGCTTCGCATGAGCACGGTCTACGGCGCAAAATCGATCTGGCAGGAAGATAAGCTGGGCGTTCTGGCGGCAGGCATGAAGGCTGATTTTATCGCAATCGATACAGAACAGCCGCATTTCTACCCGCAAACCGATATCGTATCCCATCTCGTTTATGCGGCATCGGGACGAGATGTATTGCATGTGTGGGTTGACGGCAAGCAAGTTGTCCGTGACCGAATTTGCACGCAAATGGATGAGGAGAAAATCCGTTTTGAAGCTGCCGCCAGCTTTGATCGGCTGTTGAACGGCTAAATGAGAGCTGTAATAAAAAAACGGAAGCCGTTTATGACGGTTCAACGCTGGGTAACGTTAGCCGTCATTTGCGGCATTGCGATCGTTGCCGCCGTATTCATTTATTATCGTTATGTGCAGCTGCCCTATTGGTCCGATGAAGCGAAAATAAGAACAGAAACGAAGGAAGCCGCTCAACTCGATTCTGTATCTAAAGCGACGAAGTATGTATGGGAGCACACTTATTGGATTATCGAGGGCGTAGACGGCGAAGGCGAAGACGTGTACATATGGACGCAAGCGGATAAAGACAAGCCTGCTTATGATACGTTAATGCTTCCGCTCGTTATTAAAGCTTCGGAATCCGTTAGCAAATCCGATATAAAAGATATTTTCAAACAAGCCAAGCCGGATGCTGATATTAAACGGATTCAGCCGGGTATGCTAAACGGCGAGCCGGTGTGGGAAATATATTATTCACGCGATGAACACACGACGAAATACTATTATGAATTTTATCGTTTCCGTGACGGTTCCTATGTGACGGAGTATGCGTTGCCGGCCAAATACGCGCCGTAACAGCTGGCACTGTTACCTGTTTTTACACCCCCTTTTTTAGATGTTCATGTGATATACTAGCGTATAGCAAAGCTGATATACGCCGGTTGCATGTAGCATTGAAAGGGGGATTTTTGCATGATGAGAAAAATTCGTATTGTTCCCGTATTGTTTACTGCGGCAGCTGCTGCGCTTGTATTATTCGGCGGCTGGCTGCTCTATACGAAAGTAGCGGTAGAGGGTCCTTTGGATAAAGCGGTAAATGAAATAGCGGACATCGCTTCGGCTGATGCCCCTGTTATAGAGCGTGATCAAGTGACAATTAAATTGACGCTTGCGCCAGACGCAAGCTTGAAAGATGTATACGATTCGATCAATAAAGAAGGTAAAGACGTTATTGGCGGCCGAGAGCTGAAACTCGATATTTCGAATGCGGATTCGAGCGACAAGCTGGAGCGGTTATGGTCGACGGTACTGTTTGATGTTGCTGAGGCGATGGAGAAGAAAAACTATTCGGGCATTCCGACCGCCATGGACAAGATGGCTCAAACAGATGAAGGCAAAGGCGTGAAATCGGTAACGGAAATCGATGAGAAGAACGTTTACATTACGATCATTGACGGCGATCATCGCAAATATGTCGTATTGCCGCGTACGCCGATCATGCTGGAGGTGCCGACTTATGCGTAAGTATGGACTGGAGCTGCTGATCGGGATTGTTCCTGTTTTGTTGATTTTCTTAATATATGCAGGCGTTAATATCATGCCGTTTCTTCTTATTGCCATTCTTGCGGGCGGCGTAACCTTTGCGCTTATGAGCCGAGGAAAAATGACGGCGATGCAAGGCGGCAAGCAAAGGCTGGAAGTATCGGCTGCCTCGATGAGCTTCGAGCAAATCGGCGGACAAGAGCGGGCCAAATCGGAGCTCATTGAAGCGCTCGATTTTTTGGTCCGGCATGAAGAGATTAAGAAGCTGGGCATTCGGCCGATGAAAGGGATTTTGCTGACGGGTCCTCCGGGCACAGGCAAAACGCTGCTTGCGAGAGCTGCGGCACAATATACCGATTCGATTTATTTAGCCGCTTCAGGTTCTGAGTTTGTCGAAATGTACGTCGGCGTCGGCGCTGGCCGTATCCGCGACCTCTTTAAGGAAGCGCGCCAGAAAGCGAAGAAAGCGGGCAAGAGCAGCGCCGTTATTTTCATCGACGAGATCGACGTCATAGGCGGAAAAAGGGATGGCGGTCAGCATCGCGAGTATGACCAGACGCTGAATCAGCTGTTGACCGAAATGGATGGCATTCGTTCGGATGAAGCGCCGCGCATTCTCATTATTGCGGCGACCAACCGGAAAGAAATGCTCGACAGCGCTTTGCTGCGCCCGGGCCGTTTCGATCGCCATATCGGCGTTGAACTGCCGGACAAAAAAGGACGGCTGCATATTTTGAATTTGCATGCGGCCAATAAACCGATTGATCCGTCCATTGATCTGGAGCGAATCGCTTCCGAATCTTTCGGCTTCTCTGGCGCGCAGCTGGAGAGCGTTATGAACGAAGGCGCGATTTACGCCATGCGGGAAGGCAGCGAGCTTATTCAGGAAAGCCATTTGGCTATGGCCATCGATAAAGTAATGATGGGCGAGAAGACTGACCGCGAAGCGACGAAAGAGGAGCGGGACCGGGTCGCGCTGCATGAGCTGGGCCATGCGATAGCAGCTGAGCTGGTCCGTCCGGGCAGCGTATCGCAAGTTGCGCTTTCGCCGCGCGGCCAAGCGCTTGGTTATGTGCGTCATAATCCGCAGCAGGATAAATACTTGTACACGCGCGAATTTTTGGACAGTCAAATCATAATTGCGCTCGGCGGTGCAGCCGCAGAGGAAATTTTTTACGGCGGACGCAGCACTGGGTCTCGCAACGACTTTGAGCAGGCGATGGGCATCGTAAGGACGATGGTTGAAAGCGGCTTGACAGAGCTCGGGATCATCGACGCAAATATGATGACGCCAGAGGTGTGGGCCAAAGTGAACCGTTCGATTTTGGATGATTTGATGGCGAGAACGAAGGGAATGCTGGAGGAAAGACGCCAAGTATTCATGGATGCTCTCGATATCGTCATTCGCGAAGAAACGATTAGCGGAGACAATTTCCGCGAGCTGCTCGGCAGCTTATCGAAGAGCGCGTAAAGTATTACAATTTGAAGGCAGACGTATCGTCTGCCTTCTTTTTTTAGCGAAAATCGTTATAATGGAGTGTGAGAAACGAAATCATTAATTTACAATATAGGCTCACCCGAACTTCCATTATGTATCATTGGGGAGAGACTGACCGAGGAGAGAATTTAGTCGATGTCGATCAGAAAAATAGGAGTCATCGGAGCCGGCACCATGGGCCAGGGCATTGCAGAAATGCTCGCTTCAAATGGATTGGAAGTTTACTTAATTGAAATATCGAAAGAACGTTTATTATACGGAAAAGATATGATCGAGCTCAGTCTGGACAAACAGATTGAGAAATGGGCGCTAACGCAGACGGAGAAGAAGCTGATTCTAAGCCGAATCGAGTTTGCGGAAAGCTATGACGGCTTGACCGATTGCGAGCTCGTCATTGAGACGATTACGGAGGATCTGGAAGCCAAGAAGGAAGTATTCGCGCATATCGACCGCATTTGCGGCCCGGATACGATTCTGGCCAGCAATACGTCTACGCTAAGCTTAACCGAGCTTGCAAGCGCAACTGCCCGTCCGGAGCGAGTGATTGGTCTTCACTTTATTTACCCGGTGTTTAAAATTGATCTGGTTGAAATCGTTCGCGGCCTGCGGACGTCGGAGGATACGTTTGTTCAAACGAAGCATTTCGTCGAAGAAACAATAAATAAGAAAGGAGTCATGGTGTTCGAATCTCCGGGATTTGTCACTTCGCGGCTGATCTGCCTCTTCATTAACGAGGCGCTCCATGTGCTGGAGGAAGGCGTTGCCTCGGCAGAGGATATCGACAGCGCGATGCGAATCGGCTATTCGTTCCAGCACGGTCCCTTCGAAATGGCGGACCGGTTTGGCCTTGATTCCGTTCAAGCAGCGCTTGACATTATGTTCCGCGAATACGGCGAATTGAAATATCGACCGTCCATCGTGCTGAAAAAAATGGTGCGCGCGGGACAACTGGGCGTCAAGTCGGGCGCCGGCTTTTTCAAATACGATAAGGATGGAGACCGTATCTAATGAAAATTCTCGTTATTAACGCAGGAAGCTCATCCTTAAAATATCAATTGTACAATATGACCGAAGAATCGGTTCTCGCAAGCGGGCGTGTCGAGAGGATTGGGATGGACTCCTCGATTCTCACGCATGAGCCTGCGGACAAGCCGGAGGTTCGGGAAGTGAGCGAAATTTTGGATCATGTGACGGCTGTTAAAAAGGTGCTGGACGCGCTTTTGCATCCGGTGCACGGCGTGCTTCAATCGATGAACGAAATCGAAGCAGTCGGCCATCGCATCGTCCACGGCGGCGAGGTGTTCAAAAGTTCGGTGCTTGTCAATGCGGAGGTCAAGCTTGAAATCCGCAATCTGTTCGATTTAGCGCCGCTTCATAATCCGGCTCATATGATGGGCATTGTCGCGGTTGAAACGAATATGCCCGATGTGCCGCAGGCGGTCGTCTTTGATACCGCTTTCCATCAGACGATGCCAAACACCTCTTACTTGTATCCGATTCCAAGAGTGCTTTATCGCCGGCATAAAGTTCGCCGTTACGGCTTTCACGGGACGTCGCATCAATATGTGAGCGAGCAAGGCGCGAAGCTGCTCGGCGTGCCGCTCGAATCGCTTAACATGATTTCATGCCATATTGGCAATGGCGCTAGCGTAACGGCAATCAAGGACGGAAAGTCTTTCGATACGAGCATGGGCATGACGCCGCTTGAAGGGCTAATGATGGGAACGCGCAGCGGGGACATCGATCCGGCAATTGTTCCATACGTCATGAACAAAGAAGAATTGACGATGAGCGAGGTCAATTCGATGCTGAACAAGCACAGCGGCATGCTGGCCATTTCCGGACTTAGCAGCGATATGCGCGAGGTGCAGGAAGCGATAGATGAAGGCGATAAGAACGCCAAGCTCGCTTTTGATATGTATACGTATCGGATGCGCAAATATATCGGCGCCTATGCGGCGGCGATGAACGGCTTTGACGTGCTCATTTTTACTGCTGGCGTAGGCGAAAATTCATCGATCCTGCGCAAGGCGGTTTGCGACGGTCTGACCTTTTTCGGTCTGGAGCTCGATGATGCTAAAAACGCGGAGCGCAGCAAAGAACCTCGGTATATTTCGACGGAAAGCTCGCGTGTTAAAGTGCTTGTCGTGCCGACAAATGAAGAGCTGTTGATCGCTCGGGATACTTACAAGCTGGTACAGGCAAACGCAAAAGGATAGAGGAGCAGTGAGTGCAGTGAGCAATGATGAGTTGTGGAAGGCATATTCGCGAGGCATGGCCGCCGTTCTTAACGAGGGCGGCATTCACGTTTCGGCGCTTCTGCTGCGCTCGTACCGTCAATTGGGCTTGACGGATACGGACGCGATGCTGTTGTTGCAGCTGATGCTGTATCGCGACAATGAAGGGGTCGAGTTTCCGACGCCTGAGCAATTGGGCGAACGGCTCGGCATAACGGCGCTTGCAGCCGAGAAGCATATTGCTATGTTAATGAAAGCAGGCTTTCTGACGATAGACGAGCAGCTGGACAGCGTGACAGGCATTCAATCCGAAAAATATAACTGGAGCGGATGGCTGCTTAAAGCAGCGGAATGGGCGGCTCAGGAGCGGCGCGAGACTCGTAAAACGGAACGTAAACCGGCGGTCAAGCGGGCGGTTGATCCGAACAATTTGTTTAACGTCTTTGAACAAGAGTTCGGCAGGCTGCTTTCTCCAATCGAGTGCGAGACGATTACCGCCTGGCTCGATGAGGACCGCTACGCAGACGAGCTGATCCGCTTTGCGCTGAAGGAAGCCGTGTTCGCAGGCAAGCTGAATTTCAAGTATATTGACCGGATATTAATCGAATGGAGCCGGAACCGGGTCACGAACGAGGACGAGGCGCGCACTTACTCGCAAAAATTCCGCGGCGGGCGGAACTGACCGGTAAGCAAGTCCATGGGCAAGGATTGCTGATTTATAGATTATTTTTGTTCATCACCAGCTTTGGTCAGTCGGTTTTTGGCGTTGTATTAAGGCTTCACCGCATACAAAATCGTCAGCCCGCCATCCATCGGCTCTGTGACGATGGAGTAACCGCGCCCGTTCAGCCAAGCTTCCATCATGGAGTCATCGGCGATTCTGTCGGTAATGACCAGTCGGCCATGCGGCAACAGCAGGCGATCCGCTTCGGCAAGCGCCAGCAATTGCTGATTGCGATCCAAGTGACGAATGGCAAAGCTGCATACGATAAAGTGAAACGATTTGCCGGTGATCGGGAGCGTAAGCAGATTGCCAAGCCGCGTCTCCACAGCTGGCAACCGTTTTCGAAGCACATTCAGCATTTCCTGCGATTGCTCAACGACGGTCATATTGGCGCCTGCGGCAGCAAGCAGAGCCGTTAAGTTCCCGGTGCCGCCGCCAAGCTCAAGACCGGTCTCGCCGCTTGCAGGATCCGTCCAATCCGTCGTTCGCAGCAACGCCATCTCGTATTGCGCCGGTGTGATTTCATTGGCTAGCGCAGCAATCGGCGCATCTTTTCCATGCAACAACGCCAGCTCGTTATAGTGCCATTTGTCGCTCCATGATTCACGGTCGATCCGGGTTTGCCTAAACTGCCCAGCTAGCGATTCAGCCTGCGCAAGCTGAGGCGAACGATGCTTCATCCAGTCTCCAATCGTTTCATCCAGCGCTTGCAGTCGCGCCCCGGCTTCCACCCATTCCGAATAGAGCTTCGCCCGCGCTTCATCCATTTTGCGTATGAAAGTATCGGGATCGCCGGAGCCTGAAGCTCCCAATGCCTCCGAAACGGCTGCAATCGGCAAGCCGAGCTCGCGCAGCGCCACGATCCAGCGAAGCTGGGTAATATCATTCTCGCTGTACATTCGATATCCATTTTCTTGTTCTTTACGCGGCTTGAGAAGCCCTTTTTCCTCATAAAATCGGAGCGTCCGCGGCGAGACGCCAAGCAGCTTTGCCGCCTCATGTACTTTCACCCAAAGCCCTCCGGTTCATAAAAAAGACTGGCGAACCGCTTCGCTTTTGCGGACAGCATGCCAGTCTTGATCGTTATGATTGTCTTCCTTTTAAAAGCTCCCAGCGATACACATATTCAAATAGAAACTCGAACGCTTCAATATGGCGTTTCGCTTCAAAAGCGTTGGCGCCCCATGCGTAAATGCCGTGGTTGCGCAGCAGCACGCCCGGAATGCGCGGGTTCAAGCTAGCAGTAACTTCCGGCACGATTCGCGGAATGTCCGCATAGTTGGAGACAATCGGAATGTCGATATGAGCGTCTTCATCCCAGATGTTCAGCCCCTTGATGAGCTCAACTGCCGTCACCGGCACCGCCTTGCGATCCCAGAACCATTCGGAAACGATGCTGTTATAGACGGAATGAATATGAAAGATAGCTCCTGCTCTAGTCAGACGGTAGATTTCGGTATGAATCAACGTTTCAGCCGAAGGGCGCAAGGAGGTCGCTTCGCACGGCTTGCCATTCTGATCGACGATCAAGTAATCTTCCGGCGTATGAACCGTTTTGTCTTTACCGCTTGCAGTAACGGCGAAATGAAAATCGTCAGGCGCAAAGTTGCCTACGCGAACTGAAAGATTGCCGCTCGTGCCGGGAAACCAGCCGCGTGAGGCGAACAGCTCCTTTACTTCGCGCAAATCGGCGAATGCTTTCTGTTTTTGTTCCAATGTTACGTGTTGGTAAGCCATTTGCTTATTCCGTCCTTTCTTGCTTCAACTGGCGGATAATATCGTGAAAATCGTTAAACTCGACGTGCGGCAAGCCAAGCTCGCGGCATTTGTCAGTTAGGATCGAGCGGGAAAATACGAGGTCCGCCAGTTTTGCGCCTTCAAAGTCGGTTACGCTGTCGCCAATGAGAATGCGCTCGAAATCGCTCTTTGGATAACGGCGCATAATGGTCGTTTTGCACATGCCGCAATCATTTTGGCAATGTTCGTCGCACGGATTTGGCCACGTAATTTCGATTTGATCGCCGCTAAAGTCGCTGCCGTTGCAATAAATATGATCCGGGGAAATGCCGAACCGTTCGAGAATCGGATAAACGAAAAAGTCGATGCCGCCGCTCGTCACAAAAAACTCGATGTCATTCCCTTTGCAATACGACAAAAGCTCAGCGAATCCGTCGCGGATACGGGCATTCGAGATGCCGTATTCTACAACTTCCTTTTGCATGGAAGAGGGGAGCAGGCGGAACAGTTGGCCTACGCCGTCGCGGATCGAAATTTCTAGTGCGACGATTTTCTCGACGATCTGCTCCCAGCCCGGCGGATTGAAATGGCGAATGATCGCTACGATATTATCGTTTACAGTAATTGTGCCGTCAAAATCGCAAAAAATAATGCGTTTCTTAGCTGTATTTGTCTCTGTTGTCATTATTCTTTTACTCCCCATGCATCGATTGCCGCTTGAAGCGGCTCATTGCCTTTTTGCGAAGCGGCTTCGCGGAGTGATGTCCCGGCAAGGGTCGCGTCGATGGCGATTCTGAAAGCTTGTCCGCCTGCTGCGGTGCCCATCGGATGACCGTGTACGCCGCCGCCGGCATTGACGACAACGTCATTGCCGAAGTCGCGCAAAATAAGCGGCACCAATCCTGGATGAATGCCAGCGGAAGGAACAGGGAAGCTCTTGCGCAATGTGTCTGAAGGCGCAAGCAGTACATCTTTAACGGCTAAGTTTTCTTCCTTCGGCATGACGACGGAGCCGTATGGAGAAGGGAAGAGGACGAGGTCGGCGCCCGCAAGGCGCATCAGCTTGCCGAGCAGCACTGACGCCCCGATTCCGTAATAAGGCGATTGATAGAAAGCGCCTGCCATCGCGGGATGCGCGGCAATGGGCACGTTGATCGATGAATCTTTGCTTAGCTCATGCAGCACGTCATAACCATAAGAAAGCACATTGAACAGCAGTGCATTTGCGCCAGCCGCAATCGCTTTGCGGGCATTGTCTGCCAGTTGGGATGTCGGGCCTGTCAGATTGACGGCATAGAGCAGCTTTTGACCGGTTTCGCTTTCCGCGCGTCGTGCCGCCGCCATACATACTTCAACCCTTTTCTCCAGCGGAGTAAGCGGGTTCTCGAACAAAATCTCATCATCCTTAATGAGATCGACGCCGCCAAGCGCTTGCTTGAAAAATTGATCCTCCAAATTCGCCAGATCATGTCCAACTACCGATTTGAAAATGCTCATGAGCAGCGGGCGATCATGTACGCCAAGCAAATCGCGAACGCCTTGCAGGCCGAAAGCAGGGCCGGGGAACGCCGACTGGAATTGCTCGGAGACGTCCAGATCAATAAGCTTAATGCGTCCGTCCATCGACAGTTTGCCGAAGATCGTTACGAGCAGAGCCGGGATGTCGCGGCTGAAGTTGATATCCGGATACGCAATGCGAATGTCAGCATAACGCTCGCCGCCTGCCGGCTCATGCACCTCAACAGAGAGCACTTTGCCCAGATGCTTCTCCATGTCTGCTTTGCGAGCTTCCGGCAAGTCTGTCCAGCTGCCTACCGTCAAGCCAACGGCGATGGATTGCGCTTTTTTGTTAAAGTCAGCTTTCTCGTCAAAGCTTCGATAAGTCGCAATGCAAACTTGGCTCATTACAGGATGCTCCTTTCGATTTCGGCGCCCAGCTCGCCTGAGCGCTCTGCCGAACGGAGCATGCCTTTAACAATCGTTTCCGTCAATTGTCCGGCAGCCATCGTTTCAATTGCCGCTTGTGTCGTGCCATTTGGCGATGTTACTTTACGTCGCAAATCCACAGGCTCTTCTCCGGTCTGGCGAACCATTTCAACGGCTCCGAGCACAGTTTGCACGACGAGCTCTTTCGCTGCGGACGGTTCCAAGCCAAGCTTATCGGCTGCAGCCATCATCGCTTCCATAAAGTAATATACATAGGCGGGACCGCTGCCGGATATGCCGACAATGGCATTTTGAAGCGACTCATCGACAGCGGCGGTAATGCCTACCGATTGGAAAATCGCTTCGGCCAGCTGCTTCTGCTCTTGCGTAACCGAATGCGAGAAGCTGATGCCGGTAGCGCCAAGCCCGATTGTGCTGGACGTATTCGGCATTGTGCGGACGATCGGCACTTGATTGCCGAGCAGCTTCTCGATTGTCGCTATCGAAATGCCGGCAATGACGGATACGATCAGCTGGTTGTTGTTTACAAAAGGAGCGATCGACGCAATCGCCGCTGCAGCATCCTTTGGTTTCATAGCGAGAAATATAATGTCGGCGTCTTTCAAAAACTGCTCATTCGTCGAACCGGAAAGCGTCGTTTGAATGCCGTAACGCTCGTTCAGCTCAGTCAATCTGTCATTGTTCGAACGGTTCAGCATCGAGATTTGCGTCGGGAGCGTCAGCTTTTCGTTCAAAATGCCGCGCATAATGGCTTCAGCCATCGAGCCTGCGCCGTAGAAGCATAATTGGAGCGACTGAATGGCAGCCGCTGTATCTTTAGTGAGTGATACCATAGTAGGAACCTCCGTTTATCCGCGAATTTGACCGTTTCCGTAGATCCGGTATTTCGTTGAAGTGAGCGCTGGCAGGCCCATTGGGCCGCGAGCGTGAAGCTTTTGCGTGCTGATGCCGATTTCCGCTCCGAAGCCAAATTCAAAGCCGTCGGTGAAGCGGGTAGAGGCGTTATGGTAAACAGCTGCGGCATCGATTTCCTGAAGGAATCGTTCAGCGTTGCTTCCATCCTCGGTAACGATGCATTCGGAATGTTTCGTACCGTACTTGCGGATATGGTCAAGCGCCTCATCAAAGCCCGCAACAATGCGGATATTAAGAATATAATCGCCGTACTCGGTTGCGTAGTCTTGCTCGGTCGCCGATTTTGCTTGCGGCAGCAAAGCAAGAGTACGCTCGCAGCCTCTCAGCTCGACATTAGCGGCTGTAAAACGATCGGCTAATTGAGCCAAATGCTTTGCGGCGAAATGTTCATGTACGAGCAGCGTTTCCATCGAATTGCATACCGAAGGGCGTTGTACTTTTGCATTAAAAGCGATGTCAGCGGCCATATCGTAAATGGCGCTTTCGTCGACAAACGTATGACAAATGCCTGCGCCGGTTTCAATAACAGGCACGGTCGCATTCTCGACAACGTTGCGGATTAGCGCCGCGCCGCCGCGCGGAATGACAACGTCGAGCAATCCGTTCAGCTTCAGCATTTCGTTAACCGATGCCCGATCCGAATCTTCAATAAGCTGAATTGCGTCGGATGGGAGGGCCGTGCCTTTCAACGATTCGCGCAGCACTTCCGCAATGCGGCGATTCGATTCAAGCGCGGCTGATCCGCCGCGCAATACGACGCTGTTGCCTGTCTTTAAGCAAAGGCCGATAGCATCGACGGTTACGTTTGGACGGGCTTCATAGATCATCCCGATGACGCCAAGCGGCACACGGGTTTGCTCAACTCTCAAGCCGTTAGGACGGTCGAATTGCTGCAGCAGCTCGCCGACTGGATCTGGCAGCTCGATTACCTGGCGCAAGCCTTCGGCGATGCCGGAAATCCGTTTCTCATCCAGGGCTAGGCGGTCGAGCAGGGAAGCGCTCGTTCCAAGCTCTCGACCGCGCTCCAGATCTTTTTGATTGGCTTCAATAATGGATGTTTGATTGGCAATCAAGGCATCGGCCATTACTTGCAAAGCAACATTTTTTTGCTCGGTGGTCGCCTTATTCATTTGTGCTGCGGCAATGCCTGCAAGAGTCGCTTTTTGTCTAACTTCGCTTATCATATCGAAAACCTCCGCTCTTTATGTTTCATTCGTTTTGTTGTCTTCGTCATCGCAACGAAATCCATTCGTCGCGATGGATCACTTCTATCCGGTTGACGTCGATACGTCTGCGCACTTCCTCGGTGCTGAGGCCAGCGGCCGCTTGTACTTGCCATGCGGCATAGCTGACGACGCCGCGGCCGATCGTTTCGCCGGATTGGCTGGAAACTTCAACGACATCTCCGGGATGGAACTCGCCTTCAATGTCGCGAATTCCTGCCGGCAGCAAGCTTTTGCCGCCGGTCAGCAGCGCGTCCGCCGCGCCGCCGTCAACGATGATTTTGCCTTTCGGCAGCGAGTGGAAGCCGAGCCACTGTTTTTTCATTGGCAAATTATCCAGCTGCGTATCGAAATAAGTGCCTCTGCCTTCGCCGGCAATGGCAAGCTCAAGGTCGCCCGGCTGCTGTACTTTGCCGATAAAAGCGCCAACGCCTCCGCGCATTGCGATGCGCGCCGCTTCAATTTTGGAGCGCATGCCGCCTGTGCCGACTGCGGAACCGGCACCGCCCGCGAGTTTCATAATGTCCTCGGATATTTGGTCAACGCGCTCGATTTTGACAGCTTGCGGATTTTTACGCGGGTCTTCCGTGTACAAACCGTCCATATCCGTAATGATAACGAGCTGGCTCGCTTTCGTCATTGCAGCGACTAGCGAGGACAGGTAGTCGTTGTCGCCAAATTTCAACACGATCTCATCGGTCGAGACGGTATCGTTTTCGTTGATGATCGGAATCGTCCGCAGCCGCAGCAGCTCTTCGATCGTCATCAGCGCATTGTTAATCCGTTTGCGGTTTGAGAAATCGGCGCGTGTCAGCAATATTTGCGCTGCAACGATACCGAATTTTGTTAATGCTTCCTGATAGGCTTGCATGAGCAGCGCTTGACCGACAGCTGCGGCAGCCTGCTTCTCATGCAATACTTTTGGCCTTGAAGCATAACCGACCTGTTTAAACCCGGCGGCGACTGCCCCGGAAGTAACGAGAATGACATTTAGCCCTTTCTGATGAAGGGCGGCCAATTCCTGAGCGAAATAGGCGATACTTTCACGGTTAAGCCCGCCTTCCTCCGAGGTTAGCGAACTGCTTCCGATTTTTACGACGATAGTTTCAGGCATCCGTTCTCATCCCATTTCATGACAAAATAAAAAGGCTCTCGTCCATAAAAGGACGAAAGCCTGTGCTTCCGCGGTACCACCTTTGTTGACTGATAGAGCGAGCGTAGCGTTATTACACGCACCGATCCAATTCAGTCCTGCTTTATGCCTCGTAACAGGAGGCGCTGTCCGGCTCATCGCCGGCCGTTCGGGGGCTGGTTCGGCGAGCGATCGAGGTAAATTCTTGCAGCCTAAGGAATTTACTCTCTGTTCACGACCTATTCAAGCTTACTATTCCCGTCATCACGTTACATGTTTAATTACGTTCTAGCATAACATGACCTGCCATCTGCTGTAAAGCAAGGCGGGCCTGGAACAGCGCGAAACGATGTCCTGCCTCGACAGGAAGGCGAAGCGTTTTCTGTTTGACGCTTTTCTTAGAACAATCCAAGCTTGCCGATTCGTTCAACCGCTTCGACCAGTCGAGCTTCAGTCGTCAGCAGACCGAGCCTGACATAGCCTTCGCCATGGGATCCGAATCCGACGCCTGGAGCGACAACAACGTCTGCTTCCTGGAGAACGAGATCCGCAAACGATTCCGATGTATGACCGGCAGGCACAGGAAGCCAGCAGAAGAAAGAGCCGCCCGGACGATCCGCTTTCCAGCCGATACGATCCAGAGCGCCAAACAGCGCTTCGCGCCGGCTTTCATAGGTTGCGTTCAAATCTGCAACGCATTGCTGAGGACCGGTTAACGCCTCGGCTGCTGCTTCCTGAATGCCGCCGAACAGGCTGCAGTAATAGTGGTCCTGAATCAAATTAATTAGTGATACGATTTCAGCGTTGCCGATTGCAAAGCCGACGCGCCAGCCGGCCATGTTGTACGATTTGGACAGCGTATAAAACTCAACGCCAACTTCTTTAGCTCCAGGCGTTTGCAAAAAACTGATCGGACGGCTGCCGTCAAAGCCGATGGCGCCGTATGCGAAGTCGCTGGCGATAACAACGCCTGTTTTGCGCGCGAATTCAACCGTTTCTTCATAAAATGCCGAAGTGGCTACCGCACCAGTCGGATTGTTCGGATAGTTCATGAACAGAAGCTTGGCGCGTTGCAAAGCTTCACCGTCAATGGCTTCATAATCGGGAAGGAAGCCGTTTTCCGGTTTAAGCGGCATAAAATGCATTTCCGCTCCGGCAAGTGCGACGCCGGACCAGTAATCCGGATATCCGGGATCGGGAACGAGACAAACGTCGCCCGGGTTCAGCAAGCATTGGCTAATTTCGACAAGTCCTGTTTTGCCGCCGAACAAAATCGCGACTTCGGTAGCCGGATCGACATCGACGTTATAATCTTCTTTATAGCGTTTAGCGACCGCTTCCTTTAAAAAAGGATAGCCGCTGAACGGAGGATAACGATGATACAGCGGATTGGCCGCAGCCTCTTGCAGTTTTGCTACGATATGGGAAGGCGTCGGCTGGTCGGGATTGCCTTGTCCCAAATTGATGACATCGCGGCCTTTCGCTGCTTGCGCATTAGCTTTGGCTACCAATTTGGCGAAAAACTGCGTCGGCAATCCTGTCATCCGTTCCGCGGGTTTAATTGTATGCTGACCGATTTGCGTTTCCATTTCTGCTCGCTCACACTCCATTAAAAAGTTGCTCTCGAATACAATCGACATTAAAATTAATGTAGCATGCTAAAACCATTTATGTCGAGTATATTAGTCGGCATGGAGATAGGATTGGGCGACAGGAGCGCCGTGAGCGTTACATGCATAAATAAGGCGCAGCCTCCGCCCGCGTCAAAAGTTTGCGCAGAAGCGATTAACGCTCAGGCAAATTACGCCGCAGGAATGCCGACTTTTTGCACGAACGGTTTAATGTCAGCGCTGAAGAGAAGCAAATACGGCCGGCGTTGTTCGTCAAACACGAGCAATAGCGGCGGTTTTTGATCGCAGTTGAATAAGAAGACATCTTCGGCAGCGACATTAATGCCATTCACTTTAATGGTGACCGGCTTCTCAAGCGGAATCCGATATACATAGCTGCAGCTGTCATCGTTCGTTAATTGCGGCGCAAGTCCCGTGACCGAGCTGATCCAATCGTTTGCGAAACGTTGGAAATCTTTATCGTTCGGGACCGATTTTATAACTTTGCCGGCTTTGACATCGAAAACTTGAACCGGTCTGAACGGTTCCGGGTCTGGGGCGGCTGCGGCACCGGCAAATACAGGCGAAGCAAATGCAATGATCATCATGCATAAAGCGAGCAGCGTAGCTGCCATACGTTGAAGCTGCATTTTCATTCTCTCCTTTAAGTTGGGGAATCGTTCAATCATCAAAATTAGAGTTCCCAACTTGACACAGAACCATGAGAAGGTATCATTAGGGAAAATTGCGTACGTAAATGACGGAAGAAAAGGAGTTATAGAATATGACACAAAAGCTGCGAATTGCGCTGCTGCAAATGCACATTGAAGCTGGAAACCCGGAGACGAATTATGCGAAGCTGTCGTCAATGCTTGAGGAGGCAGTTGCCCAGCCGAATAAACCGGATATCATCGTATTTCCGGAGATGTGGAATACGGGTTACGCTTTGACGGAAATCAATGAGCTTGCAGATCGCGAAGGAGAACGGACGAAAGCGTTAATTTCCGATTTTTCACGAAAGCATAACGTAAATATCGTCGCCGGTTCAATTGCGGAGAAAAAGCCGGACGGCGTATACAATACGATTCACGCGTTTGACAGGCAAGGCAATGAAATCGGCGAATATTCCAAAATTCATCTGTTCCGCTTAATGGATGAGGAGAAGTATTTGGCAGCCGGCGATCAGCCGGGCAAGTTAACAATCGAAGGCGCGGACGCAGGCATGATGATATGCTACGATATCCGTTTCCCTGAGCTGTCGCGCAAGCTCGCGCTTGAAGGCGCAAAGCTGCTCATCGTACCGGCGGAATGGCCGCATCCGCGTCTGCATCATTGGCGCACGCTTCTGACAGCCAGAGCGATTGAAAATCAAATGTACGTCATCGCCTGCAATCGCGTCGGAACAAGCGGCACGACTGAATTTTTCGGTCATTCGATGGTGCTGGACCCTTGGGGTGAGACTATCGTTGAAGGCGGGGACGAGGAAGCCATTTTGTATGCTGAAATTGACCTGTCGGTAGTCGACACAGTCAGAGCGAAAATCCCGGTCTTTGAAGATCGCCGGCCTACGCTTTATTAGATCCAAGACCTTGCCTTATTATGTGCCTTATTATGTGGAATCAAAAGCTTACCCGAAGCAGGTAAGCTTTTTTATTAAGGCTCTGATACTTTGAATGACAGAAAGGGGATGGCGTATGAAGTTCACATTTAATAATTTCACATGTGATGTTGAGATATTTAATAAAGATAAAGACGATGTTGTAGTAAGGTTTTATGATAAAACAAAAGAACAAAAAGAAGAAGAAATTATTGATCTTGTTATTGTTGATCCAGGTCATGGGTATCTTTGCTTGAAAATCAAGGGCGAAGGAGCATTATTAAGCGGATTTTTAGATGAAGGTATTTTTGTAACTGATGATATGGTAGAAGCCGCAATTGATTACATAGAGGATTTACTGCCACATGCAAAGAATAGATATATGCCATATCACGTAGCTCGCTTTAAAAAATCGAGCTACGTTGAATATAATGGCGAGTATTAAAAAAATAATCCAAGTGGAATTTAATCATTTATAAAACATATGCCGATGGAAGCGGCTTCTCACAATGTACCCCTATAAAAGATGTAATAGTTATTGAATATGGTTCGAAAAGTTTAACGGAGCAGTTTCGAGTTCAGGATGGCTTTTTGAAGATTCTGTCCATTTAAATTCGTCAAAGACGATAGAAAAATGGAATCGAGAACGGCAGCTTGAACCGAAACTACGCAGTGGAACGGCAGCATGTAACATTAACCCGCCTCAAAACGTACTCTTCATTGTCTTAATAAACGCATCCGCCGCTTTCGAGAGATATCGGCCTTTACGATACGCGATAACAAGCGTCCTCGAAGGGTCCGATTCCAGCGACAGATAGATCGGCGCCAGTTCACTTCCCTTTGACCGAGTCAGCATGCGAGGGACGAAAGCGATGCCCATGCCGCCGGCCACGAGCGACTGGATCGTCTCCATGTTGCTGCTCTCGAACACAAACTGAGGCGTAAATCCTGAACGTTGACATAGTTCTACTGTAATTTGCCGGAAGCCTTGTCCTTTTTTCAGCCCGATAAAAGGTTCCTCCGACAATTCAAGAAGCTTGACCGCATCGGAACGTCCGGCCAGCCGATGATTCGGCGGAATAGCCAGGCAAATTTCTTCTTCCATTAATACTTCCCATGCTAATGATGAATCTTCGAGAGGAAGCGAGAGCAAGCTGATGTCGGTGCCGCCGCTGGCGGTCAATTGCTCTAAGCGCGCAGATGTTTCCTCGACGAGAACAACCTCGATTTGAGGATATAAATCGCCGAAAATCGGAAGAACGAGCGGCAATATGTGCGAGCCTGTAATCGGCATCGTACCGACGACAAGACGGCCGCGGCGCATTTGCGCCATATCGTCCATTTCTTGCTTTAATTGCTCGACAGCATCAAGAATGGTTTGGGATTTCGTTATAAAAACTTCTCCGGCTTGCGTCAGCTCGACGGAATTGGTCGTGCGCCGAAATAACAGCACGCCAAGCTCCTGTTCGAGCTTTGATAATTGCTGGCTGAGCGAAGGCTGGGCGATATGCAGTTTTTCGGCTGCTCGGGAGAAGTTTTTTTCAAGCGCAATCTGTTTCACATACTGCAATTGCCGAAGCTCCATAGTGGTAAATCCATCCCTTTCATTTATTCATATTCTCGCTATTCTCACTGACAGATAGGGTATTCTCATTCATGCGCGTTTGCGCAACTTCTATAGTTGTTACCTATAAACATTATAGATATTATATCTTAGATCAATCAAGAAAGAAATGATATGCTAGTTCCATCTTATAGAGAAACATTGAAACGACGGGGTGATAATAATGACGAAAAGAACACTGTTTGAAAAAATTTGGGACAATCACGTCATTCATCAAGAGGAAGGCAAGCCAAGCATTATCTATATCGATTTGCAGCTTGTGCATGAAGTAACATCGCCGCAAGCGTTTGAAGGACTCCGGATGTCCGGCCGTAAAGTACGCCGTCCAGACCTGACTTTCGCAACGATGGACCACAACGTGCCGACTAAAGATCGCTACAATATTACGGATCCGATCTCCAAACAACAAATCGACACGCTGACGCAAAACTGTAAAGATTTTGGCGTTAAGCTGTTTGATCTCGACAACATCGACCAAGGCGTTGTACACGTTATGGGTCCTGAAATCGGCCTGACGCATCCGGGCAAAACGATCGTTTGCGGCGACAGCCACACTTCGACTCACGGCGCTTTCGGCGCGCTTGCTTTCGGTATCGGTACTTCCGAAGTCGAGCACGTAATGGCTACGCAATGCTTGCAGCAAGCGAAACCAAAAACGATGGAAGTTCGTTTTAACGGCAGCCGCAAACCGGGCGTAACGGCGAAAGACTTGATTCTCGGCGTAATCGCTAAATACGGCACTGACTTCGCTACCGGCTATGTAATCGAATATACTGGCGAAGCGATCCGCAGCCTGACGATGGAAGAACGTATGACAGTCTGCAACATGTCGATCGAAGGCGGCGCTCGCGCAGGTCTGATCGCACCGGACGAAACGACTTTCAACTACCTCAAAGGCCGCGAGTATTCGCCTGCTAACTACGACGAGGCAGTAGAAACATGGAAACAGCTGACTACGGATGAAGGCGCAACTTACGATACGGTTGTTGACTTCGACGTTGACTCCCTGATTCCGCAAGTAACTTGGGGCACAAGCCCGGGCATGGGCACAGACATTACGTCCAAAGTGCCATTCCCTCAAGATCTGCCAACTGAAAACGAGCGCAAAGCAGCAGAAAAAGCGCTTGAATATATGGATCTGAAACCAGGCACGCCAATGACAGAAATTGAAATCGACTATGTCTTTATCGGTTCTTGCACGAACGGCCGGATTGAAGACCTTCGCGCAGCAGCGGAAATCGCGCGCGGCTACAAAGTAAGCGACCGCGTAACGGCAATCGTCGTTCCAGGTTCCGGCCGCGTTAAAATCCAAGCTGAAAAAGAAGGCCTCGATAAAGTGTTTATCGAAGCAGGCTTTGAATGGCGTGAAGCAGGCTGCTCGATGTGCCTTGCGATGAACCCTGACGTTCTCCAGCCGGGACAACGTTGCGCATCGACTTCCAACCGTAACTTCGAAGGCCGTCAAGGCCGCGGCGGACGTACGCACCTTGTATCGCCGGCAATGGCAGTTGCAGCAGCAGTTAACGGACGTTTCACTGACGTTCGCGACTGGAAAATCAAATCCGAAGTGTTGAACTAATTGAACGTGTGAGAGAGGGGTATTACCGATATGGAACCATTTAAACAACTTACAGGCATCGTTGCCCCGGTCGACCGCGTAAACGTCGACACGGACGCTATCATTCCTAAACAATTTTTGAAACGCATCGAGCGCAGCGGCTTTGGCCAATTCTTGTTCTTCGAATGGCGTTTCCACGAAAACGGCGAAATTAACGCTGATTTCGAGCCAAACAAACCGCGTTACCAAGGCGCTTCCGTTCTTATTTCCCGCGCTAACTTCGGCTGCGGCTCGTCCCGTGAGCATGCGCCATGGGCGATTCTCGACTACGGATACCAAGTTGTTATCGCGCCTTCGTACGCTGATATTTTCTACAACAACTGCTTTAAAAACGGCATCCTGCCTATCAAACTAAGCGAGGAGCAAGTAGAAGATTTGTTCCAACGCACAGCTAAAAACGACGGCTACAAGTTGACTGTCGATTTGGAAAACAAACGCCTGACTGACGACTACGGTCTGGATCTTTCGTTCGACATCGACGAGCACCGCCGCCAGTTCCTGCTTCTCGGCTTGGATGACATCGGCCTGACGCTGCAGCATGAAGACAAAATTACGGCATACGAGCAAAAACATGCCGCAAAACTTGGCTAATAGCCATTGAATGAAACCGCCGATCAGAGTATGTGCTCTGGTCGGCGGTTTTTTGTCGCATTTGTGCAGGGAGGGGGTGTCTGACGCTACAATAAGGCGGCAATTCAGCTTAAGTGCGAAAGTTTTTCCGCCCGAGGAAGGAAAATCCGTTTTTTTTGTTCTAATTCGCAACTTTTTTTGACGGATTGCGTCTAAATTTTGTCTGGTTAAGTCGAATAAGCAATTTCGATGCGGGCAATTTCAGTCATCGAGGTGAAAAATGAAGAAGTTTGTACCTATTCTGTTGTTTCTGTCGGTTTTGTTTACTCTTTTTCCTGGCGTCGGACAAGCATCCGGCACAAATGTTGTCCCGAAGCTGTATTTAAACGATAAGCTGCTGCAGACTTCAGTCGCTCCGCAGATCATTCAAAACAAGTATACGATTGTTCCGATCCGAATTATTACGGAGAATATCGGATACGACGTTACTTGGCTGAAACAAACGCAAACCGTCATCATACATAATGATACTGACGAAATCTCTCTCAAGATCAATGACAACATAGCGCTCGTAAACAACGAGAAAGTTCCAATGGATACGCCGGCAATATTGCAAGACGATACGACATTAATTCCGCTGCGATTTGTTGCCGAGAATCTTGGGATTCGGGTAAAGTGGGTTAATGAAACCAAGTCTGCTTATTTGTACAAAGAGGACAAGCCTGTGGAAACGGAAAAGCCTTCAGTGCCGGCTGAGCCGACAGGCAAGCTGACATCAATCGCATATGACGGCATTAATAATGTGATTGTCAATTTTGAAGGAAAGATTGCTCCCAAGCAACCGTTCAAGCTGGACAATCCGAAACGGATCGTTATTGATATTCCCAATGTCGGATATTCCGATACGCTTGCCTCACAGTTTACAGGCGCCGAAGTGAAAATGCCGATTACAGGCCACTCCGCGCTGCAACAGGTACGATATTCGATTTACTCATCATCGCCTGCCGCTGCCCGGCTTGTGCTGGATTTGACTGCAGATGCGGATGTGGCGCTCGCGCAAGGCGGGAACGAGTTGATCATCCAATTGACAGCGCCTGCAAAGCCTGCGGAACCAACACCGTCGCCTTCACCGGAAACAACGCCATCTCCGTCCGCAACGCCGCCTCCAGACGAGGAGAAGATATATACCGTCGTTATTGATGCGGGACACGGCGGAACAGATCCAGGCGCAAAAAGCGTTTTGAGCGGGAAATGGGAAAAGGAATTCAATTTGGCCGTATCGCTGAAAGTGAAAGCGCTGCTCGATAAAGAGAAACGGATCAAACCGATGCTTAGCCGTCCGGATGACAATTTTGTAACGCTGGCCAATCGGGTTACATTCGCGAAAGACAATAAGGCGGACTTATTTGTATCGATTCATGCAAACAGCAATACAAACAAAGATGTTACAGGAACGGAAACGTATTATACGCGGGATGACAGCAAAGCGTTTGCAGACGTCATTCATAAGCATTTCGTAAAAGCGACAGGACTTAAAGACAGAAAAGTGAAGCAACAAAGCTTCCGGGTTATTCGGGAGACGACCATGCCGGCTGTATTGCTTGAAGCAGGGTTTCTGTCCAATGAATCGGATTCCAAAGTGCTGTTCAATGAATCCGCGCAAAACAAGATGGCCGCGGCCATCGTTGCGGGAATAAAAGAGTATTTGAAACTTTCGTAGAAAGCGAGTGAATGTCATCATGCGCAAACCGACCAACTTGGCTGTCATGCTGCTGCTCGTAACCATCGTTGCATCGGCGTGCGGAAACCAATCAACAACGAAGAACGGTTCGGATCAGGCCGCCTCGCCTTCTGCTTCTCCAATCGTTTCAACGGAAGCATCACCGTCCGTATCGCCAGAAGCGACGCCTGAACCTACGCCAGAACAATCCGAAGCACCGGCAAAAAGAAATTCAACAATTTCGGTCTATTATGCCGATAAAGAATTTAGCAGCTCTGTTCAGAAGCAAGTTGAAGTTGCTTATGGAAGCGATCAAGAGCTGGTTCAGCAAGCGGTTGGCGCATTGCAGATCGAACAAGACGGCGAAATTCAATCGCCTTGGAAACTCATCGAAATTCGCAAGACGGAGCTGAACGACGGCGCTGTAACGATCGATATTCATTTGCCGGATGAGGCGCGTCTTGGCGCTCCGGGTGAAGCGCTCGTACTCGAAACGCTGGAGAAAACCTTGTTCCAATTTGATTTTGTGAAATCGTATGATTTGTTAGTGGAGGGCGAGCCTGCCGAAAGCTTAATGGGACATTTGGAGCTTGAGCATCCCAAGCAGCGCCAAGCAGCGCAATAAGGAAATGTAATTAGCAGTTTTGCGAAGCAAAACTGCTAATTCTACGCTTACGAAGCAGTTTGATTTACAAAGTTAGGTTCATGCTTTACGAAGCAGTTTTGCTTCGCAAAACTTTTAGGAGGGTGTTCATCATGTCTATTCAGTCTACTCGTACTAAAATCGTTGCCGGCGCACTGGCGTTCTCGCTGCTTACAGGCGGCGCGGCAACTGTTCTGCCCGTTCAATCGGCTTATGCAGCGACGCTAAATACGCCTTTCACCGATGTCGCCGCCGGCCACTGGGCTGAGAAGCATATCGCAAAGCTTGCGCTGCAAGGCATTGTTAACGGCTATAATACCGTAAACGGAACGTCCGAGTTCCGTCCAGCAAATAGCGTAACGCAAGAAGAAGCGGTCGTTATGGCGATCCGTTTCGCCGGTTTGCAAAGTGAAGTGAAGGAATCGGAAACGGTTGAATTTCCGGAGTCGTTCCAAGTGAGCAAATACTTTAAGCCTTTTGTCAAGCTTGCGCTGAGCAAAGGGATTTTGGAAGAGTCTGAAGAGTATGCGATTGCGGCCGGCAATGAAGGCAAAGGCTGGGGCACGCTGCCGGCAACAAGGGAATGGATTACGAAGCTGCTCGTCCGTGCAATCGGAGAGGAAAGTACAGCAAAAGCGATGAATACGACGCAGTCTGCTTTTAAGGATGACGCTCAAATCGCATCTACCTATCGCGGATACGTAAATGCGGCTGTCTCTCTCGGTCTGGTTAAAGGCGTGACAGCTGATAAGTTCGATCCGAAGGCACCGGTGAACCGGATGAGCCTTGCTGCTTTGTTCAGCCGCGCGGAAGCGATTTTCCCGGTTGCTTACGAAGGACAACACAACGGTGTCATTACGAAGCTGAAAAGCGATTCCGTTACCATTTACTCAGAAGGCAAAGAGCTGACGTATACGATCGGCGCGAATACGCTGTTCTACCGGAGCGACAGCGATAAGGCGATTACGGCTGCGGATTTGAAGGCTTTTACGAACGTTACGCTGATTGAAAAATTGGGCGGCGCGCTTTATATCGAATCTACGAGCGACAAGGTTCAGCTGGAGACGATTACCGCGAAGCTGGACCGCGTAAACGAGTCAGGCAAATTTTTGTACGTGTGGATCAACGATGAGCCGGTGAAAATTTACTATGACAGCGAAGTGGCCATTTCCGATACGGCTGGCAAAACATTATCGCTGACCGATCTGAAGAGAGACAGCGAGCTGCAAATTACGATGGACACGTTCCGTGAACAGCGTCTTGCCGTGAAGCTGGTTGCGCCGTCAGAAAGCGGAACAAAAACGATTACCGGACTTTTCTATAACGTCAATAATAATTTGATTACTTATTTGGACAAGGATAACAAGCCAGTCTCTAAATTTATGACGAGCAAAGTAACGATTACGATCGACGGCTTGGCTGCCCCAAGCTTGGACGACTTGTTTGAGCAAGCCGACCAGCTGGAGCTTACGTTGAACGAGAAAGATCAAGTGACGGCCATTAAAGTCGTAAACCGTAAGGTTGAAACGTTGTCCAATATGGAAATTGACAGCTATTCCGAAGAAAAGAAAGTGTTATTCGTATTTGATGCTTCCGGTAAAAAAGCTTCCGTCATTTATTTGACCGACAAGACGAAAATCGATTACTACGGCGAAGAATTGACCTTGAAGGAAGCGAATGATTTCTTCTCTGAAGGCAGAAAAATCAACATTGTGAAATCGGGCGAAACGGTCATTTCGATCGAGTTTATTTTCAGCTACGAGGGTACAATCAAGAAGGTCGATATCGCGAAGAGCGAAATGACGATGCTTGAGAACGGGATAGAAGTTACGCTTCCGCTAGCAAGCGATGTCGTGGTGGATATTTTAGGCAAAAGCAATTCGGAGCTCACTGATTTGAAAGCAGGGGACAAGGTAACGGCTACTCTGGATCCTACGCAAACGATCATCAGCAAAATTCAAGTACAACAATCGCATCCTTATACAATTACCGCTGTCAATACGAATCTCGGAAAAGTGACGGTCAAGCATGCGAACGGAACGACGCTTGAAATTTACTTGTCGAGCATAGATATTGTGGACAGCGAAGGAACGAAGCTGACTGTTGATAAGCTTGCGGTTGGAACTGTCTTGAATATCAATTACATCGGCAAATCGATCGAATCGATCGTTGCGATTTAAACTATTTTGTGAAAAAACTGCTCAATTGGGCAGTTTTTTCGTTTTTTAACCGTTCTAATGGTTGCGCGCCGTGACAAATTTCGCTACACTTTGAACGATAGTGTATGGACGGGGGAGCGAAAGACGATGAATGCGAAACAGAAAATGCGCCATATACTGGATACATTAGCTGAAATGTTTCCCGACGCGCATTGCGAATTGCGTCATAGCAATCCGTTCGAGCTTACCATTGCAGTGCTGCTGTCCGCGCAATGCACGGATGAGACAGTCAACAAAGTAACGGTTACGCTATTCGAGAAATATAAACGGCCAGAGGATTATTTGGCAGTGCCGCTCGATGAGCTGGAGCAGGATATTCGAAGAATTGGACTCTTTCGAAGCAAAGCTTCCAATATTCAAAAGCTCTGTCGCATATTGATTGATAAATATGACGGCGAAGTTCCGCATTTGCATGAGCAGCTAACCGAGCTGCCCGGGGTAGGACGAAAGACGGCTAACGTCGTCGTCTCCAATGCATTTGGAGTGCCAGCGATTGCAGTTGATACGCATGTGGAGCGCGTTTCGAAGCGGCTGGGCGCAGCCAAGCCGGACGATACGGTACTTGAAGTGGAGAAGAAGCTGATGAAGCTCGTCCCGCAAGACGAGTGGACCATTACGCATCATCGGTTGATCTTTTTCGGGCGATATCACTGCAAAGCGCAAAATCCGCAATGTCCGATCTGTCCGCTTATTGATTTGTGCAAAGAAGGACAGAAACGTATGAAGCCAGGCGTCATGAAGAACACTAAAAATAAGGCAACAAAACCGAAAATAGCCAATGAAGGATGATGAAGATGAAGTGCATTTCCGTTTACACGAACAATTTTGAGCTGTTCTCCGATATTTATGAGCAAGTGCTGGAATCGCCGCCGCAAGAGAACGAAGATATTCTCGTTGAAGGCGTAACCGTAAGCGGCTCGGGCGACGTGCCGGATCAATACATCGAGCGCATGCGCCAAAAGCCTGAGGTTGTTGTAATGAAGGAAAAAGGCCGCAACATTATGATTTTGCAGCACGGCAACGTATTTGAAATTTGCTTGCCGTCAGAAGAGGAAGCTGTATAAGCCATGGTAGAAACGACGCTAACAAGCATGGCGGATGCTATCGCCTTTGCGGCTGATGAAATGAACGCCGCCGGAGATGCGCTTCATGCGAAGCAAGCGTTGGAGCTGAGCAGTAAGCTGACCGAAGGTCGGCTTACTGTTGCTTTTTGCGGACATTTTTCCGCAGGCAAGTCCACGCTTATTAACAAGCTTTGCGGCGCTAAGCTGTTGCCTTCAAGTCCGATACCGACAAGCGCGAACGTCGTATCGATCCGCGGGGGAGACAAAGCGCAAGCGACAGTTGTACGCATTCAAAACGGTCAAAGCTTTCAAGCGGAGATACCCCTGGATCAGCTTGACGATTATTGCAAAGACGGTGAAGGCATAGCCTCGGTTTCGATCGCTTATCCGACCGAACGATTAGGCAATCATACCGTTCTGCTCGATACGCCGGGCATTGATTCTACGGATGACGCGCATCGGATGGCGACGGAATCGGCGCTTCATTTGGCCGATGTCGTATTTTATGTAATGGATTATAATCATGTCCAATCCGAAATAAACTTTGCATTTGCCAAACAGTTGAAGGATTGGGGGAAGCCCTTATACTTTATCGTCAATCAAATCGATAAGCATCGCGATCGCGAGCTTTCATTCGAGCAATACCGTAAAAGTGTAGCCGAAGCGTTTCAGGCCTGGCATTTGGAGCCGGCAGGAATCGTTTATTTGTCGTTAAGGCAGCCGGATCACCCTTATCAACAATATGAGGAGCTGCTTGAACTGCTTGCGAAGCTGGCGCAAATCAGACAGCCACTCGCAGCCTATAGCGTCGACGCCTCCCTGCGGCACTTGCTCGGCGAGCACAAGAAGCTGCTTGCGCTTCGCGCGGAGCCGGAGCGCGAGAAGCTCATCGCGGAAGCAGGCGGCGAGGAGGAGGCTGCTCGCGTCGGGGATGAAACGGCAAGACTTCAAGCTGAAGTCGAACGGCTGCGGCAGGAGCCGGAGCGCGTGCGGATTGAAATGAGGCGCGAGCTGCAAGCGTTAATCGATAACGCAATCGTCACGCCGGCGCCTGTTCGGGATAAAGCGCATTCGTTTCTGGAAAGCCGCAAACCGGGCTTTAAAGCAGGATTGCTGTTTGCGGGCGCTAAGACGGCGGCTGAGCAAGAACGCAGGCTGGAGTCGTTCCGCACTGACTTTGCCGGTCAGGTCAATGCAGCTATCGATTGGCATGTGAAAGATTATTTGCGCAAAGCAGGCGACAAGGTCGGCTTTGGGGCAGATCGTCTGGAGGAGCAATTCAAGGCGCTGTTCGATTGGCAGGCAGAGGCTCAATGGTTTATTGATAAAGTAAATACAGCCGCTGTATTCGGCAATGAGTACACGCTTGTCTATTCTCGTGAGCTGGAGAGTCAAGTGAAAGGATTGTACCGCAAAAGCGCGTTCGAAATCGTTGAGGCGTTGACGGAATATGCAGCAGCAGCAAGCTCTGCTGGCGCCGAAGCGGCGCAGCAGCAGCTGGCGGCGCTCGGCGCGCAAGCCGGCGCGCTGTCGCAGCTGGCGGCGCTTGACGAGCGCGCCGCTGCGCATGAGGCGCGGCTCGCGGCTGCGCTGCCGCCGCAGGCGCCGCGGCCGGCGCTGCCGGCGCCAAGCGCCGCAGCTGCCAGCGCAGCAGCGCGCAGCGGCGCGACGGCGCCAAGCAGCGACGCCGCGCCTAGCGCCGCAGCGGCCGCGCCGCGCGCCAAAGCCGGCGCCGCTGGCGCTGCGCTCGCCGGCCGCGCCGCGCTCGCGCAGCAGCGCACAGCGGCCGCGCGGCTCGAGCGCGCGGCGGAGCTGCTCGCGCCGCACGCGCTGCTCGCCGCAGCGGCGCACGCGATGCGCGACAAGGCAAACCGGCTGCAGAACAGCCGGTTCACTATCGCGCTGTTCGGCGCGTTTAGCGCCGGCAAATCCTCGCTTGCGAACGCGCTGATCGGCGATTCGGCTTTGCCGGTATCGCCGAATCCGACGACCGCAGCGATCAACCGCCTCGTGCCGCCTGGCGACGGGCACGAGCACGGCACCGCGACTGTCGTCATGAAGTCGCGCGACGCCATTATCGAAGACTTGCGCTATTCGCTAGCGCTGCTCGGCGAGGACGCGTCGGCATCGGCTTTGCCGGAAGCTGCGGCGATCATGCGCGCCATCGACAAGCTGTCGCCGGATGCGATTCATGCCGGCGGCCGGCCGCATTTCAGCTTTTTAAAGGCGGCCCGCACAGGATGGGAGCAGCATGAAAAGCTGCTCGGCCAGCAAATTACGGTCCCGCAAGAAGAATACGAGAGCTACGTCGCCGAGGAATCGCGTTCTTGCTTCGTGAGCGAAATCGAGCTTTATTACGATTGCCCATTGACGCGTCAGGGCATCGTGCTCGTCGATACGCCGGGAGCCGATTCCGTCAACGCCCGGCATACAGGCGTTGCCTTCAATTACATTAAAAATGCGGACGCCGTTTTGTTCGTCACTTATTATAACCATGCCTTCTCGCAAGCCGACCGCCAGTTTCTGATGCAGCTTGGCCGCGTGAAGGACCAGTTCGAGCTGGATAAAATGTTTTTCCTAGTCAACGCCGCCGATTTGGCTGCGGACGAGGAGGAGCTGCAAGGCGTATTAAAGCATGTGGAGCAAAATCTGCTTCAGCACGGCATTCGCAATCCGCGTCTTTATCCGGTATCCAGTCTGGAAGCGCTGGACGCCAAGCTTGCAGACAATGAAGAAAGGCTGCAGCGTTCCGGCGTAGCCGCATTCGAGCAATCATTCCTTCATTTTGTCCAGAACGATCTCGGCAAGCTTGCCGTTGACGCAGCCGAGCAGGAAATCGCCCGTTCTGCGGCGACGGTCAGCGGTTGGTTGACCAGCGCGGCGGGCGATGCCGCTTCGCGCAAGCGGGAAAGCGAGCAATTAACGGAGCGCCGTAAGCAGGCGGAGGAGCAGCTGCAGCAATTTATGAGCTCGGCTGCGCCAGCCGGACTGACGCAAGAGCTGAATGAGCTGCTGTACTACGTCGTGCAGCGGATTCAATTGCGATTTGGCGAGTTTTACAATTATGCCTTCAATCCGTCGTCGCTTCAGGATGACGGACGCGATTTGAAGCGGATGATATGGACTTCGTGGCTGGAGCTGCAGCGGCTTGTCGGTACGGAGCTGTCGCAGGAGCTTCAGGCGACGACGCTGCGCATGGAGCGTAACTTGAACAAATTGCTGCAGAAGCAATACGGGACGTTCGGGGAGCATGCAGAGTCGTTAATTGCCGGTTACAAGTATGCGAAGTTTGAACCTGCGCCGTTGCCGACATTGGAAGCTGTTGCGGAATGGCAGGCTTCAAGCGAGATCGACGCCAAATGGCTGTGGAGCCGCTTTAAGTCGCCGCGCCATTTCTTTGAAGGCGAAGGGAAATCGGCAATGCGCAAAGATATGGAACAGTTCATCACGCCGGCGCTGCAATCTTGGATGAACGTCCATAATGAAAGCTGGTCGGCGACCTATGCGAAGCTGTGGTCGGAAGCGGCCGGAGCAGCGGGGGCTAACCTGATGGAAGACATGTCGAGCTATGCGGAAGGCATGCAAAACTCGTTGGGCGACAACGCCAATGTCGAACAGCTGAAACAATTGCATCAGCAATTAATTGATATCCAATTGTCAACAATTGAATAAATATTGATCGCATGAATCGCTGAATACACCAAGCGGGCCTCATTGGCCGCTTGGTGTATTTTTTTGTCGGTTGTGTGATTGTGTGCAAAAATGGAGCAATACACGCACTATAGGGATGATTTGAGACTATTTAAGAGCATACCCCCCTCATATGTAACAATTCGCCATTATCGGCGCAAACAGTCTATTATTCGAAAATTTATCCGGTTTGCTCCTCCATGTTGATGCTGTTAATATTTCACTCATACAAAACGATTTTTAATAACAGAACGGGGAGATGGGTTTACTTGGACGTCTTTAGGCAATTAAAACGATTTTATTGGGTAGAACGAAAGTTTCTGCTGGCTTCCATCGTTAGCCTAATGTGTGCGACGGCGCTCGGACTTGTTTATCCGAATATGCTGCGTATTCTAATCGATGATGTCATTATGAATGAACAGTTTGGCAAAGTCCCCGCGCTTGCGTTGACAGTAGTAGGAGTCGTGGCGCTTAAAGGCTTTATGCAATTTCTTCACGGACTTTTCGGCGGCAGGCTAGGCAACCGGGTAGCTTCGCGTCTTCGTAACGCTTGTTACGACAAATTACAAACGCTTTCTTTCCAATATTATGATAAAGCGAAAACCGGTGATTTGATGTCGCGGTTAACGGCCGATCTTGAAGCGATCCGCAACTTTATCGGTTTCGGCTTTGCGCAGCTGCTGAACGTATTTCTGATGATCATTTTCGGCGGCGTTATGATGCTTTCAATCCATTGGCAATTAACGTTGATTACGCTTGTTACGATTCCGTTTCTTGCATTCAGCGCTGTCCGATTCGAGAAAAGAATTCATCCGGCTTTCCGTGAAATGCGCCAAGCGATGAGCAATCTGACGACTGCCGTGCAGGAAAATATTACGGGCGTACGAACTGTAAAATCATTCGCTCGCGAGCCGCACGAGGTTAACAAGTTCTCGGCGCGCAATGAAGCCTATCAAACGAACCAAGTCGGCGCGGCTTCGATTTGGGCAAAGTTTTTCCCGTATATGGAGCTCTTCGCAAACTTGAGCGTCGTTATTCTGCTCGTTGCCGGCGGAACATTCGTTATGCGGGATGAGTTGAAGCTAGGCGAGCTGGTTGCTTTCTTCAGCTTGATTTGGTACATTATCGGACCGATGTGGGGCATAGGCTTCCACATTAACAACTACACGCAATCGAAGGCGTCGGGCGAACGCGTATTGGGGCTGCTGAACGAGCATGTGCATGTGAAAAACATCGAGCATGCGATCGTAATGAACGGCGAGACGGTTAAAGGGCATGTCCGTTTTGATCGTGTAACGTTCAATTATCCGGACAAATCGCCGGCATTGACCGATATTTCGATAGATGCTCCGGCCGGTTCGGTCATCGGCTTGCTAGGCGCCACAGGTTCCGGCAAGTCGACGATTATCCAGTTGCTCATGCGTGCGTACAATGTAAAGAACGGAACGATTACAATCGACGGCATCGACATACGCAATATGGATATCGAAAGCCTGCGTGATCAAATTGCTCCGGTATTCCAGGAAACGTTCTTATTCTCGGCTTCGATCCGCGCCAACATCGCCTACGGCGTGAAGGAAGTATCGGAAGAGCAGATCATCAAAGCGGCTAAAATGGCCAAAGCTCATGATTTTATTACGGAATTGCCTCTCGGCTACGATACGATCGTCGGCGAACGGGGGATGGGCTTATCAGGCGGACAGAAGCAGCGCATCGCAATTGCACGCGCGCTCATTAAAAATCCGCGCATTCTCATTCTTGACGATGCGACCAGCGCTGTCGACATGGAAACGGAACATGAGATTCAAGCCGGCTTCAATGAGCTGATGGCGGGCCGAACGACCTTTATTATCGCGCACAGGATTTCGTCGCTGCGTCATGCCGATGAAATCATCGTGCTGGATAAAGGGCATATCGTTCAGCGCGGCACGCATGAGCAGCTGCTTCGGATGGCTGGACCGTACCGCGAAACGTACAATATTCAATATGCGGATCATCCGGCGCTTGATCAGTCGATGCCCGAATCGGAGCGGAAAAGGAGCGGCGTCTAATGAGTGCCAATAAAAGCAACATTAACGATAAAAACGCGCGTTTCATTTATAAAGATGACGACGCCATTGAAAAACCGTTCAACTGGGCGCAAGTTCGCCGATTGATGGTTTATATGAGTCCTTATAAGAGGCAATTGATTCCTGTCATTATAATGATGATTCTCGGCACGCTGACGAGGCTGGCGATACCTGCGCTAGTCATTCTAGCCATTGATGAAGCGATTGCTCCCAAACATGGAGATCCAAGCTTTGCAAAGCTTTATTGGATAGCCGGCAGCATGCTTGCGCTGTTCGTCGTTCAATGGGCATCCAATACTTATCGCATCAAGTATACGAACATTATTGGACAGAAAGTTATTTACGATCTTAGGCAGCATCTGTTCCAGCATATTCAGAAGCTGTCGTTCCGGTTCTATGATAAGCGGCCGGCGGGTTCCGTTCTTGTTCGAGTAACAAATGATGTAAACTCGCTCCAGGATTTGTTTACGAACGGAGTCATCAACCTGTTGATGGACTGCGTTCAGCTGCTCGGCATCGTTGTCATTCTGCTTGCTTGGAACTTTAAGCTGGGCCTTGCGATTATGATAACCGTGCCGCTTATGTTCGTCGTTTCAACGACGCTGCGCAAACGAATTCGTTACGCTTGGCAGACGGTGAGGATGAAGCAATCCCGGATCAATTCGCATTTGAATGAAAGCATTCAAGGAATGAAAATTACGCAGGCTTATGTGCAAGAAAAAGACAATATGAGCTTTTTCGAGCATATGAACGAGGACAACTTGAAATCGTGGAACCGGGCATCCGCGCTTAACCAAATGTTCGGTCCGGTCATTGAAGTCACTTCTGCCGTCGGCACCTTGATTTTGTTCTGGTACGGCGCGCATCTTATCCAGTCGAACGAAATTTCAGTCGGCGTTCTGGTCGGATTTGCCAATTATATCGGAAACTTCTGGGATCCGATAAATCGTCTTGGTCAAATGTACAACCAATTGCTTATTGCAATGGCTTCGTCGGAGCGGATTTTCGAATTTATCGACGAAGAGCCAACGGTTGGCGAATCGGCTGCGGCGAAGCCGTTGCTGAGCATTCGCGGCGACGTCAAGTTCGACAACATTATTTTCGAATATGAGCAAGGACGGCCTGCGCTTAAAGGCGTCAGCATCGACGTGAAAGCAGGGCAATCGATAGCGCTGGTCGGTCATACCGGCTCGGGCAAAAGTACGATTATTAACTTGCTTTGCCGATTCTATGATCCGGTTGAAGGCCGAGTGCTGATAGACGGAACAGATATTCGAAACGTAACAATCGACAGCCTGCGTTCACAAGTCGGAATCGTGCTCCAGGATACGTTTATTTTTGCAGGAACGATTCGCGATAATATTAGGTACGGGCGGCTTGATGCAACAGATCAAGAAATTATAGAAGCGGCGAAAGCGGTTCACGCCCATGAATTTATTATGTCGCTGCCTGACGGCTACGACACCGAAGTAGAGGAACGCGGCAGCGTGCTTTCGATGGGGCAACGCCAATTGCTGTCGTTTGCCCGTGCGCTGCTTTCCGATCCGCGCGTCCTCATTCTGGACGAAGCGACAGCGAGCATCGATACGGAGACGGAACTTCATATTCAGGAAGCGTTAAAAACGCTGCTGGCAGGGCGCACTTCCTTTATGATCGCGCACCGGCTGTCGACCATTCGCAATGCGGATGAGATTATCGTGCTTGACCATGGGCGGATCGTTGAGCAAGGCAACCATGAACAGCTGATCGCCAAAGGCGGCGTCTATAACGGCTTAATTGAGGCGCAATATCGATTCTTGTCGGCTTAAGTATTGATTTTTAATGAAAGAACCTCCAAAATGAAAGAAAAAGCGTAAAGCGATGATGCCTATTAGAGGTTGTTCAAAAAGTCCAATATCCTCATTCCCTAGCTTCATCCAACTGAAACTGGACTTTTTGAATACGAACTATTGCAGCGCTCCTTTACAATCTTTCGGGAGGTTCTTTGATTTTATGTACGGATCACCATTATCGCAGCAAGCTCGAAAAATTCTTTTGCTCGGTTCAGGAGAGTTGGGGAAAGAAGTTATTTTGGAAGCGCAGCGCCTTGGCGTGGAAACAATCGCAGTAGACCGTTATGCGAATGCGCCTGCCATGCAAGTTGCTCACCGTCATTATGTAACGGATATGCTTGACGGCTCTGCTATTCGTCGGATTATTGAAGACGAGCGCCCGGACTTTATCGTTCCTGAGATTGAAGCGATTGCGACAGAAACGCTGCTTGAGCTTGAGAAGGAAGGCTTTCACGTTATTCCGACTGCGCGCGCAGCTTGGCTGACGATGGATCGCGAAGGCATTCGCCGTTTGGCAGCGGAGACGCTTGACCTGCCGACTGCGCCTTACCGTTTCGCCGACTCGCTGGACGAGCTGAAAGCGGCTGTTAAAGAGCTTGGCCTGCCTTGCGTCATTAAACCGATTATGAGCTCTTCGGGCAAAGGCCAAAGCGTTTGCCGTACGGAGGAAGATATTGAGGGCTGCTGGAATTACGCAATGGAAGGCGGCCGCGCTAAGAAACAACGGATTATCGTGGAAGGCTTTATAACGTTTGAATCGGAAATTACGCTGTTGACGGTTCGTTCCGTTTCCGGCACGAGCTTTTGCGCGCCGATTGGACATGTGCAGAAAGACGGAGACTACATCGAATCCTGGCAGCCGCATGCGATGACGATTGAACAAATCACGGAAGCAGAAAGCATTGCGCAGCGCATTACGGATGAGCTTGGCGGTTACGGCATCTACGGTGTAGAATTGTTTATTACGAAGGATGGCGTATTGTTCAGCGAAGTATCCCCGCGTCCGCATGACACCGGCATGGTGACGATGGCGACGCAGGACTTGTCCGAATTTGCTTTGCATGTCCGGGCGATTTTGGGCTTCCCGATTCCGACCATCCGATTGCTTACGGCTGGCGCTTCGCATACGCTTAAAGCCGATCGTGAAGCGGCGAATTTCCGGATTGCCGGCGTGGAAGAAGCATTGTCGCTGCCCAATACGCAAGTTCGTGTGTTCGGCAAGCCGGAGACGAAGGTTGGACGCCGGATGGCGGTTGCCCTTGCTTCCGCAGGCGATGTAGAACAAGCCCGCGATATTGCGCGCCAAGCAGCGGAATCGCTGCGTATTGAATACTAATAGTGATAAGAAAGGACGGGTTGCAGCATACTGCCCCGTCCTTTCTTACGCTTCCCACTATTTCGTCTTGCGCCAGTAGACGCTGTAATTGTCTATTGGCAAGATGGGGTCGGTTATTCCATGCATTGCGCGGTAATCGTGAACGGCAGCCGAGCAATAGCCGATCGAATAGTCATCTATAATGAGGAATCCGCCGATAGATAATTTAGGGTACAAATGAGTCAAGCTATCCATCGTTGAGGAATACATGTCGCCGTCCAAGCGGGCGATCGCGAGTTGTGTAATCGGCGCGGTTGGCAGCGTATCCTTGAACCAGCCTTTCAAGAACGTGACTTGCCGGTCAAGCAAGCCGTATTTATTGAAGTTTTGCTGGACTTCCGGCAAGGTGACGCGTAAAAAATCTTGCGTATGGAAAGTGGATGTCGCGTCAATTGGATACTTCGGATCGGGAGCGGGCAGCCCTTCAAAGGAGTCGGCTACGAAAACGCGGCGATTGCGGATCGCGTGCGCTTTTAAGAAGCCGCGCATAAAAATGCATGCCCCGCCGCGCCAAACGCCGGTTTCAATAAAGTCGCCGGGAATTTGCTCGTTAATGACGATATTCATTGCTTGATGCAGCTGGTTCATCCGCAGTCTGCCGATCATGCTATGTGCGATATTGGGCCAATCCAGTCCTTCGAGCCGGTTTTGAAACGTTGCGTTTCCGCCTTCATGCTCAAGCCAAATCTCGAACAATATCGTTTTTTTGAGCAGCTCTAAATATAGTTCTGTTCCAATTGTCATCGTTGTATGACTCCTCACTATGCATTTAGAGCTAATATATTGCAAGATTAGCAGTATGGTGTGTGCTCCAGCAATAGAGAATAGACCCATTCTTGATTGAGGATTGAACAAATGACAAATGAAAAAGCTTAACTTTTCGTTTTTCGGAGAAACTGATGCTTACAGCGCGCTGCTGACATCATTCATTCTCTTACCGGCATCTAAAAGTCGAAATTATCATTTCTCTCAGCCCTTGCGGGGCTTGCGATTCGAGCGATTGCAGCAAGTTTCGGCGCAGGGAATGTCTTTACTAATCGGGATGATTTGCTTTAAAATACTTGAAGGTATGGATACGTGACAATAAGGAGGGCCAGGCCCTATGGCAGAACAACTTGATTTTTTCCCGAATTCACCGGCCGCTGACCGAAATTATGAGGCTGATGATATACAGGTTCTGGAAGGATTAACGGCTGTGCGCAAACGGCCGGGCATGTATATCGGCAGTACAAGCAGCTCCGGCTTGCATCATTTGGTTTGGGAAATCGTCGACAATGCAGTGGATGAACATTTGGCCAAATTTTGCTCAGCGATTGATGTTACCTTACATAAGAACGGTTCGGTTACGATACAGGACAACGGCAGGGGCATTCCGACCGGGATGCACAAAACGGGCATTCCGACGCCTCAAGTCGTATATACGATATTGCACGCAGGCGGCAAATTTGGCGGCGGCGGCTATAAAAAGTCGGGCGGACTGCACGGTGTAGGCGCTTCCGTAACGAATGCGCTGTCGGAATGGCTTGAAGTTGAAATTTATCGCGACGGCAAGATCCATAAGATGCGTTTCGAATATTGGGTTGACGATAGCGGTAAAGAGCATGTCGGCGAGCCTGTTACCGGCCTTGAAGTGATCGGGACGACGAACCGTACAGGCACGAAGGTTACGTTTAAGCCTGACGGACGCGTGTTTCAAAGCGGCACATCGCTGAACTACGACACGCTTGCGGAACGGCTGCAGGAAATCGCTTTTTTGAACTCGGGTCTTAAGGTCACGATTAAAGACGACCGGAACGGCAAAGGCGATGTATTCCATTATGAGGGCGGCGCCCGCCAATTCGTGGAATACTTGAACGATGACAAAACCGTGCTTCATGATGTCATTCATTTTACCGGTGAACGCGATGATATCGAGGTTGAGGTAGCGCTTCAATATAATGACGGCTACACGGAAACGATCGCTTCGTTCGTTAACTCGATTCCGACGCGGGGCGGCGGTACGCATGAGACGGGCTTCAAAACCGCATATACGCGCGTCATGAACGATTATGCCCGCAAAACGGCGCTTCTCAAGGAAAAAGACAAAAACCTCGAAGGCAATGACCTTCGCGAAGGCATGATGGCCGTTATCAACATTAAGATGGGCGAGGTTGAATTCGTCGGCCAGACGAAGGATCAGCTCGGCAGCGCATCCGCACGGAGCGCAGTTGATGCCGTTGTAACGGACAAAATGCAGGTGTTTCTGGAAGAAAACCCGCAAGTTGCGCAGTCGCTGCTGAAAAAAGCGGTACAAGCCTCCAGGGCTCGTGAAGCGGCCCGTAAAGCGCGCGAGGAGATCCGCAGCGGCAAGAAGAAGAGCGAAAGCTCGAACTTGAACGGCAAGCTGACGCCGGCGCAATCGAAAGATTTTGCTCGCAATGAGCTGTTTATTGTCGAAGGGGATTCGGCGGGCGGCTCGGCAAAGCAAGGCCGCGACTCGAAGCATCAGGCGATTTTGCCGCTGAAAGGCAAACCGATGAATCCGGAGAAAGCGAAGCTGCTGGACATTCTTAAGAACGATGAGTATAAAGCGATTATTTCTTCGATCGGCGCTGGCGTTGGTCCGGAATTTGACGTTGAGGAAAGCAATTACAACAAAATTATTATTATGACGGATGCCGATACGGACGGCGCGCACATTCAAGTGCTGCTGCTTACGTTCTTCTACCGTTACATGAAGCCGCTTATCGACACTGGCCGCGTCTATATCGCGCAGCCGCCGCTTTATAAAATTTCGCGCAAATCCGGCAAGCTGGACACGATTCGCTATGCATGGACGGACGAGCAGCTGCAAAACTATTTGAAGGAATTCGGCAAAAGCTTCGAGCTGCAGCGGTATAAAGGTCTCGGAGAGATGAATCCGGAGCAGCTGTGGGAGACGACGATGAATCCGGAGACGCGGACGCTGCTTCAAGTGCAAATTGAAGACGCGGCGAAAGCGGAACGCCGAGTTTCCGCATTGATGGGCGACAAGGTCGATCCGCGCAAACGATGGATTTTGGAAAATGTCGACTTCACGGAGTATGAGGAATAGGGGGCAAGGCAATGGGCATGCTCGAACAATTTTTACCGGCGTATTTGGAAGAGGTCGTTGGCGACCGCTTCGGACGCTATTCGAAATATATTATTCAAGACAGGGCGATTCCTGACGTTCGCGACGGCTTGAAGCCGGTACAGCGCCGTATTTTGTACGCGATGTACGACTCCAGCAATACGCCGGATAAACCGTACCGCAAATCGGCGAAGACGGTCGGCGATGTAATGGGCAATTATCATCCGCACGGCGACTCTTCGATTTATGAAGGCATGGTGCGGATGGCGCAGCCGTGGAAGATGGGCCATGTGCTGATCGACGGCCACGGCAACTGGGGCTCCATGGACGATGATCCGGCAGCGGCGATGCGTTATACGGAAGCACGGCTGTCGCCGATCGCGATGGAGCTGCTCCGCGATATCGACAAGCGGACTGTATTGTTCAAGGATAACTTTGACAATACGACGAAAGAGCCGGTTGTTTTGCCATCGCGTTATCCAAACCTGCTGGTCAATGGCGTATCGGGTATTTCAGCCGGCTTTGCAACGGAAATTCCGCCGCATAATTTGCGTGAAGTCATCGACGGCTGTATCGCTATGATGGCTCGTCCCGACATGCCGCTTGAAGAGCTGATGACGATTATTAAAGCGCCGGATTTCCCGACAGGCGGCGTTATTATGGGCGAGGAAGGCATCCGCGAAGCCTATGCGACGGGCAAAGGCCGCATTTATCTTCGCTCCAAGGTGCAAATCGAGGATATGCGCGGCGGACGCCAGCAAATTACGATTACGGAAATTCCGTATCAAGTCGTCAAATCGCGGCTTGTAACGGCGATGGAAAATATCCGTCTGGAGAAAAAGGTTGAAGGTATCGCAGAGGTGCGCGACGAGAGCGGACGCAACGGCTTGCGCATCGTCGTCGAACTGAAGAAAGAAGCTGACGCGAACGGCATTCTTGCTTATTTGCTCAAAAAAACCGACCTTCAAGTCACCTACAACTTCAATATGGTTGCGATTGTAAACAAAGCGCCGCTTCAACTAGGCATTAAACAGATTTTAAGCGCTTATATTGACCACCAGAAGGAAGTTGTCACTTATCGGACGCAATATGAGCTGGAGAAAGCGGAAGACCGTGCGCATGTCGTTGAGGGGCTCGTTAAAGCGCTGAACATTCTCGACGAGGTAATCGCGACGATCAAAGCGTCGAAAAACCGCGCTGATGCTCAAAACAATCTCGTGGAAAAGTTCGGCTTCAGCGAACGGCAAGCCGATGCGATTCTAACGCTCCAATTGTACCGTCTGACGAATCTTGAGATTACATCGCTGGAAAAAGAATTGAAGGAAATGATGAAGCGCATCGCTTACTTGCGTTCGATTCTGGACAGCGAGAAAAAGCTTCTCTCCGTTATTAAGGAGGAGCTTATCGAAATCCGCGACAAATACGGCATCGATCGCCGTTCGGAAATACGCGGAGAAGTGGAAGAGCTTAAAGTCAATCTCGAAGTGATGGTTACGCCGGAGGATGTTTTGGTGACGCTGTCTCGCGAAGGCTATATGAAGCGTACGAGCATGCTGTCGTTTACTCGATCGGGCGGCGAGCTGGAAACGGCCGGCGTCAAGGACGGCGACATAATCAACAGCTTGTACGAAGTAAATACGATTGACAATTTGTTGTTATTTACGCGAAAAGGCCAATATTATTTGCTCCCTGTGCATCAAATTCCGGAGTTTAAATGGAAGGATACCGGAACTGCAATCGTAAATATTGTACCGATACCGAAGGATGACTCCGTTATTAACATTATTCCGATTAAAGATTTTAACGCTCCAGGCGTTTCGCTCGTCTTCGTTACGAAGCGCGGACAAGTGAAGCGGACAGAGCTGAAAGAATATATGACGACGCGTTCGACTGCTATTGCGGCATGCAAAGTTGCCGACGGCGATGAGATTATAAGCGTCTTAACGAGCGATAACGCGAAGCAATTAATGCTCGTCAGCAAGCTTGGTATGAGCATCCGGTTTGCGGAGAACGATGTCAATCCGATGGGTCGCGTCGCTGCGGGCGTGCGCGGCATGCAGCTGAAAGACGATGATGAGCTGGTGGCAGCGGATCTTGTTTCCGACGACGAGGGCGAGTTGCTCGTCATTTCGGACATCGGCTATGCGAAGCGCTCGCTGCTGCTTGACTATCCGGTGCAAGGCAGAGGCGGAAAAGGCGTTCAGACGTTTGAGTTTAAAGAAGGCAAGCGCGTCAGACCAAACGGCGATGCCCTTGCCGCTGCAATCTATTGCAAAGATGCGGTCGACATCGTTGCGCTTACAGCTTCCGGGGCGCACCTGGCTGCTTCGTCCGAGAAAGCGCCAATTGAAGACAGGAAGTCGATCGGCAAACAGCTTATTCCGGTTGAGAAGAACGATGTCATTACGACTGTATTTGTTCGTCCGTCGCTGTCCGTCAATCATAAGGCCGATTAGGCGGATCAAATCGTTCGATTAGTTTAATGATAGCGTCCAGCATGACCCACAATGGCACCAGCTCATCCGGGCGGTCCAGCCATTGCGGGTCTTTTATTATGCCATATGCTTTAATTTTCCGAATGATTTCTGCTTTGTGCTCTTCCATGAGATCACTTCCTATCATCAGGATTTGATCGGAGCTCAATTATAATCTCACTTGATTTCCGATCCATCCGCCATTTATTTAATCCTTTTGACAAATAGGTAAATCGCCCATGGTCATTGTATGTCTAGTTTTGTCAAAACGTTCAAGACGTTCTCGATTAATGACACAAATTATTAATTGGGTTAATCTTTAATTCGACAATGTCTAATGGTATAATTAGGAACATGGAGAAAATCGGACAGGAAGCGGGTGTCGGTATGGTTTCTGATGAATTCACTCGATTATGGACGAAGTTGACGCGTGAGTGGAAAATGAGCTTGGAGGAAGGTTTGGCGCCTTTGACTGAGGGGCAGCTTAATGTGCTCGAGTTGCTGCTGCAATTCGAACCGATGAAGCCTTCGGATTTGCTTCAGCATCTTTCAACGACCCCGGCAGCGATTACGACGCTGCTGGACCGGATGGAGCGCAACGAATTGATTGTGCGCACAAGAGACGAGAATGACCGGCGAATCGTATGGGTGTCTGTTTCCGATAAAGGCAAAGCGGAAGCGGAGCGGGGGAAGGAAGTACGAAACAAGCTAATCGTCGAGTCGCTCGACCGAATCTCTGCTCATAACCAGCAGCTGCTCGTCTATTTGCTTGGCAAGGTCGCAAACGCTTAAATTGTAAAAAAGCACAGCCAGGGCTTGTATAATTGCCCTTTAGCTGTGCTTTTATTATTTAAGCATCGATTGCAGCCGTTCGCGAAGCTCCTCAAGCGTCCGGGCCATATTCGAGTAATCGGCTTTGGAGAGCAGTTCGTCCGTCGTCGCTGCCGCAAGCGTCTGTTCGATCGGAAGTATACGGTAACGGTAATTGCTATCAGGCTGATAGCGATGAACCCATGTCGGTATCGTCTCGATATCGCCCAGCTCGATACTGCCGTCGGCTTTGTTTTTACGGATAAGTACTTTATAAATAATGCCGTAATCTTTCGTGTCGTCACGCTGGTTGGAAATAAAATTGCCCATGGAATAAATAATAAGACCTTTTCTTTCGCTTCCGTCATCATCGACGGTCTCCAGCACTTCGTAGGGTTGGATGACATGCGGATGGGAACCGGCGATGATATCGGCGCCCGCAGCGACCAGTCTTCGAGCCAGCTGTTTCTGCTCTTTATTCGGCTGCGTTTGATACTCGGTTCCGAAATGGAGAGCAACCGTAACGAAATCGGCTCCATCGTCTTTCGTTTTTTGTATATCTTTAACGATTTTATCCTCGTCGATCATGGCGACCATAAACGGTTTGCCTTTGGGAAGCGCAATGCCGTTCGTGCCGTATGTATAAGACAGCAATCCCATTTTGATGCCATTATGCGCGACGATGACCGATTGTTCGGCTTCTTTTTGCGTGGCGGCTGTGCCTTTAACGGCGAACTTGAATTTTTTTAAATTGTTCAGCGTTCGAAGGAGCCCTTTCTCGCCTTTATCGAGCGCATGATTGTTAGCTGTTGTCAGCATGTTAAATCCTGCGTCCTCAAGCGCCGTCAGCAGCGCAACGGGAGCGTTGAAGCTCGGATAGCCGGTATAGCCGTAAGCCGCCCCGGCAACAGGCGTTTCCAAATTGGCGATTACCCAATCGCCTTCCGCAAGAATTGGCTTTACTTCCGTAAAATAAGAAGTAAAGTCATACGTCTTCGTCGATTTGTCATAAGCGCCTGGCACTTGCGGGCGGTGCATCATAATATCGCCGACAGCCATCCATGCCGCTTCGACATAGGGCGGATCTGGAATAGGCGTTTCCGTGGCAGTTGCGGTTTCTGTAGGTGCGACAGACGGAATATCGGGAGAAAGGGACAGGAGAGAAGGTTCAGGCAACTCGCTTGCGGCCGTAAGCGGCTTCTTTGCTTCTGTAGAAACGTCATCGCGCCATGTTGAGCATATAAGAAACAATACTCCTGCTGCCAAGAACAGCAAGAGTATGAAATTAATGATCAAATGCTTTCTTTTTTTGCGTTTAAGGCGCATCGGGGGACGAACCTTCCTTTACAAACAGATTTGCCGCTGATTCCAACTGCAACTGTGTCCACCAGCTCCATACCGGCGAGCCGTCAGGAAGGGAACGGAAGACGATTCTGTCTTTGGTAACCGGATGCGGCACCGAAACGGACGTAGACCATAAAGCAGGGTCGCTCACTTTAGCTGTTGCCGGCGCGCCGTATTTGCGGTCTGCGACGAGCGGACAGCCGATTTTGGCCATTTGCGCCCGAATTTGATGCGGTCTTCCAGTATGAAGTTCTACAGCGACAAGCGAGAATCCGCCGTGATTTGCAACGACCTCGTAGTCCAGAATCGCTTCTTTCGCATCCTGTGCCGGAGTATCGTAGACTGTAACCTGATTGCGTTTGGCATCCTTTCGGATGAAATGGCGCAGTCTGCCGGACTTTGAAGCCGGAGCGCCGTGAACGACGCATATATAGCTTTTGCCGAAGGAGCGGTTTCGCACTGACTCCGAAAGCCGGGAAGCGCCTTTGGACGTTTTGGCGAATACCATGGCTCCGCCCACTTGGCGGTCGAGCCGGTGAACCAAGCCGAGAAATACGTTGCCCGGCTTGTTATGCCGTTCCTTCAGATCCTCTTTGATTAGCGTGAGCATGTCGGGATCGCCGGTTTCATCCTCTTGCGAGGGTATGCCGGGAGGCTTTACGACGGCAATCATATGATTGTCCTCGTAAAGCACTTTGATTGCAGGCATACCCTCACGTAAGGAAGCCATTAGTTCGACTCCCAGCGGCCAAGGATGCCGCAAGGCAAATGAAGGCCTGATGCAGTAATCGGAAGACCGATTTCACCGCAATTGATTTGGCCGCCGTATTTTTTGTGCATCGTCATATGAAGCAGATTGTGCAGAACCGATTGCGATAAACCTGTTGTATAGGAGTTAATGAGAAGGAACAACGGATTATCGGACAAAATCGTCGTGCAAAATTCGAGGAACGGATACAAATTGTCTTCCAGCTTCCACGTTTCGCCGTTCGTTCCGCGACCATAGGACGGAGGGTCCATAATAATCGCATCGTACTGTCTGCCGCGACGCTGCTCGCGCTGCACGAATTTGAACACATCGTCTGTAATATAGCGGATCGGCGCATTTTCGAGGCCGGACAGCTGGGCGTTTTCTTTGGCCCATTGCACCATGCCTTTTGCTGCGTCGACGTGGACAACCTCAGCGCCTGCGGAAGCGGCTGCGACAGTAGCGCCTCCGGAATAAGCAAACAAATTAAGGACGCGAATCGGGCGATTAGCGCTCTTGATTTTATCCATCATCCAGCTCCAATTGACCGCTTGCTCAGGGAACAAGCCGGTATGCTTGAAATTGGTCGGTTTGATGTGGAATTTCAAATCGCCATACGCAATCGTCCAACGTTCAGGCAAGCTCGTCTTGAACTGCCATTGTCCGCCGCCTGAGGAGCTGCGGTGGTAGTGTCCGTCCGCATTTTTCCATAATCCGGTTTCATTTGCAATCGGCCAAATGATTTGCGGGTCCGGGCGGCGAAGCGTATACGCTCCCCAACGCTCTAGCTTGTCTCCCGCGCCAGTGTCGATTACCTCATAGTCTGTCCATTTATCTGCAACATACATCGTATAGCAATCCTTCCTTATAGCGAAATTTGTAATATAATAAAGTCATCCAATAATTATAGCGAAGCAAGCTGGTTGAAGCAATTGGAAGGAGTGATTTTGTTCGAGAAAAAGGCGGGAGGGTCTGAACGAGGGGTTGAAGGCTTGAAGATCGCATTAAAAAACGGCTGAATAACCGTATCAAAAGGCGATTACGGTTATTCAGCCTCGCGGATCAGGTCCATCATTTTACCGATGGATTGCTTGCGCTTGTCGTGATCCATTTGTTCCAGCAGCCTAACGATTTCAAGCGTGTCCGAGGAAGCCTTCCGGAAGTCGGAGCCTGATGCGTCGCCTTCAATAATATAGTCGATCGTTACGTGAAAGAAGGCGGCAAGCTTGATCAGGGTGTCGTAGACAGGCTGCCGGTTGTTGATCTCGTAGTGGCTGTACGCAGAACGAGTGATGCCGATAATTCGGGCCACAGTTTCCTGTGATAAGTTGCGTTGGACGCGAAGTTCCCTTAATCGTTCTCCCATCGTCATTTGGAATAGCTCCTTACATCATTAATGACAACCACTATTAGTAATGTATGATACGTTTTGTATCATTGTCAAGCATTATTGGAAAAGGAAGCGAGGAAAGCAGCTATGGTAATGAGTTTTGAATGCGAGTGCGGCAATCGCACTGCTTTTTTTGCCACTGGAGACCGCGATGAGAACGGCAGAGAATACATCGAGCTGGAGGATGACGATCGTATGACCTACATGATCGGAGAAGACGGCTTGTTGTTCAAATGCAAGTTTTGCGGCTATGTGTACCGATTGGACAAGCTTTAAAATAGGATGAGGTTCAGCAAATGGCGATGCAGCTGTTAAATGTGCATCGTCTTTTTGTTGAAAAAAAAGTCGTTGGTTACAATCGCGATGTGCAAACGTATGCGCAAATTGTAAGTAGCTGCTGTCGAAAACAAGCCGATATGACAATTTTATACCATATATTCGTCGATTTTTAATAAATACTTGTGCAAACGTTTTACTAGATGTAATATTTGTAATAGAAATGAATGACTTAAAGCGCTTACATATGTGCTGACTATTTACGGGGAGTTGAGCGGTGATGGTAAAGTTGAATGCTAGGAACAATCGACAAAGATCAATCGGTACTAAATTATTTCTTATTACATTTATCGGCATAGTTTTGCTCGTATCGGTGCTTGGAGTCGTGTCGTATTCACTTTCCAAACAAATCATTAAAGATGAAGTATCGCAAGCGCAGCAGCAAACGCTGGGAATGGCTGCGGACAAAATGGATGCAACGCTCTCGAGCTTTACGGGTTTGACGAGGCAGATGCTGATTGATAAAGAGCTGCAAGCTCAGTTCAACAATATTAACAGTTCGAGCACTGGCACGTATGAGAAGGTTGCGATGGAAACGAACATTCGCGGCAAGCTGGACAGCGTTCGTGCCTCGAATCCGTCCATCGGCTCACTGCGGCTCATTCCGAAAAGCTTGAATAAATCGCGAATCATTTCATCGTCCGGCGCCAGTTCAGCCGATATGAACGATGCGATAAAAGCAGATTTGGAGCAAGTGCTTAAAGCGGATGGAGAAGTCGTATTTATTGCAACGAAAGCGAAAGGGCTTTTCGGATTCGCCAGCGAACCAAGCTTTGCAGTAGCCCGTTTGCTAAAAAATATGAAACAGCGCGACTCGGAATATATTATCATTATGGAATTTCCGGTCAAGCTTCTGAGCGAAACCTTTTCCAAATTGAACTTTGGCGAGGGCGGCAGCATGACGATTTTGACTGCTGACGAGAAAGTCGTATACAGCTCGGATGCTGCATTGGAAATCGGTGCGGCAGGTCCGGCGCATACGAGCGGCCAATTAGTCGTTAGACAGCCTTCCGCTGTAACGGGCTGGACGCTTGAAGGGACGAGCTTGACGAAGCAATTGCTGACGCGAACGAATACGATACTAATTCTCACCTTTGCGATGTGCGGCTTGGCAGCGTTCGTTGCCGTACTTATCGGTTATTACCTCGTTCGATTGGTCGCTAGGCCGCTTGCGGTAATATTCGGTTTGATGAAGGAAGCGGAGAACGGCAACCTTACTGTCCGGGCAGCGAATAAAGGCAATGATGAGATCGCTCGGCTTGGCGGAAGCTTTAACCGGATGATGCAGCAAATCGGCAGCTTGGTTAATGAAACGAACGATTCGGCTCGCCAAGTTACGGATCGTGCCGAGCGATTGATTGAAGTATCGCGGACGATGCGCCACTCGTCCCAGCATATTGACGATGCGACAGGTCAAATTGCAAACGGGGCAATGCAGCTTGCCCATGAGGCGGAAAAGGGGATGGAGAGCGTAGACACTATTCGCAATACGATGGAGGAAGTTGCATCAACAAATGAGGGACTGAACGTATCTTCCGATCGATTCCAATCGGCTAGCCGGGAAGCGGCAACGCAAATGGTTACGCTAGTTGGGCTTACGGATGAAACCGCTCAAAAATCGCATCAGCTGTTGACACGTATTCACCAGTTGAAAAACAGCACCGCTTCCATTCGCAAGCTGCTTGACGTGATGAATGCCATTGCCCGCCAAACGAACATATTGTCATTAAACGCTTCTATTGAAGCGGCAAGATCCGGCGCTGCCGGCAAGGGCTTTATGGTTGTAGCGGAAGAAATCCGTCAATTGGCTGAACAGTCGAAGCAATCGATCGTCACGGTCAGCGATATGACAAATCAGATCGAGCAGGAAATGGAAGCGACCATAGCAGAGCTTCAATCTGTAGCTCCGCTGCTTCAGGAGCAAAGCAGCGCAGTAAACACAGCCGCAAGCACATTCAGCCATATGGAGAACCAGATGAACCAGGTGATGCAAGAGATTTCCAGTTCTACGTCGTCCATTCATCAACTCGGCGAAATGCAAAAGTTTCTGGTTCTTACAATCAGCAATGTGAGCGCCGTATCGGAGCAGTCCGCGGCCGCTTCGATGGAAGTGGCCTCGCTCACAAAAGAACAGCTGTCCATAAGCGGCGAGCTGTACGAGCTGTCGAAGCAGCTCGAGTCGTTGTCCGCCAACTTGCATGGACAGCTGATGAAGTTTACGACATAGCTTGAGTTTGAGCAGGAGCAGCGGATTGTCCGCTGCTTTTTTTATGTTCCGCAGCTTGCTGGATGAGAACAATAACGAGAAACAGGCCAAGGACGCCTGCAGCGCAGCGATACATAACGGAATAGCTGGTTGCGGCAGCGACGAGTCCAAGCAGCATGGAGCCGAGTGCAACGCCTAAATCAATCGAATTGTAATAGAGGCTGTTCGCCATCCCGTGCCGCTCTGGCGAAGCTTCACGAAGCATCCAGGCTTGCGTTGTCGGCTGAATAGCGCCGAATCCGAATCCGTACAGCAGCGCAGAAATGATGACGAGCAGCATCGAGTCGGCGTAGGACAAAATAAGCATGCTGGCAATGACGATCAGTGCTCCTGGGATGAGAACCGGAGCTGGACCTTTGCGGTCAAAGATTTTGCCGGATATCGGGCGTACGATGAGCACTGTGAAGGCTAGAAACAGGAAGAACAACCCGATCTGATCTAGATGCTTCTCTTGACCGTACAGGGCGAGGAAGCCAAGGAGACCGCCATACGATATCGACATCAGCATATTAAGCAAAGCAGGCAGGAGCATTCTGCCCATAGCAGGCTTTTTACTATTCGTCTGTGCTGTATCGCTTGCAGCAACAGGAGCAGCAGGCTGCGAAGGTATGCTGCGAGTAAACAACAAAAGCGGAATAATGGCGAATGCGGCAACGGTACCCATAGCGGACAACGTTGAGAATCCGTACTCCTGGATGACGGACAAACCGATCATTGGGCCGACTGACATTGCAATGCTGGTTGACAAGCCGAAATAACCGATGCCTTCGCCAATGCGTTGAGAGGGAATGATTTGAGAGACAAGCGTTGGCAGTACGGTGCTTGTCATCCCGAAGCCAATACCGAACAAGGTGCGCAAAATCAACAGCTGAGCCATCGAGTCGGCATGCGGGTATAGCAGCGTGCTTGCGGAAGCAAGCGCCAGGCCGAAATATAAAATCGTATTGCGGCTCACGATTCTTAGCATCGGAGCTGTCGCAAAGCGAGTCGCAATAGCGGCCAGGGCGAAGAGGCTCGTTACGAGGCTAAGCGTAAAATTGCCGGGATGAAACTGTTCTTTCGCATAAGCCGGAAAGGGAGATAACAGCATTTGCAAGCTTAAAAACAGCAGCAGATAGCTGAGTGTAAGCACTATAAAATCTTTTGTCCAAAGTTTCTCTTGATGTCTGACCATGATGAAGTTCACTGCTCCTTTTCTTTTTCAATCCATGCTGTCGTGTGGTCGCTGATTTTGATGAGCAGTTGAGCCAGGTGCTCATACTCGTCGGGAGCAAGCACTTCCGACATATCGGAAACGACCTGATATTCAATTAAGGCGATTTCATCAGCGGCTTTTATGCCTTGTTCCGTAATGTAGACATGAAAAGACCGGCGGTCGTTTTTGCCTAATTGCTTCGTAATGTATCCTTTAGCCTCCAAAGTGTCGAGTATTCGAGTCGTTGTCGGCTTATCCTTGCCGGCGCGGTCGCCAATATCCTTCTGGATCATGCCGTCCTGCTCGCGAATTCGGTACAATACCGACCATTGCTCCGGCGTAATATCGTATTGCTTCATTCGCATCATAAACAACAGCGATAATTTGCGATGGGCGATGCCTAGCATAAATCCGATGGAATCGTCCAAGCCTAATTTGCGCATTGCATCACATCCTGATTTATATATAGTTGCTTTAACAACTATATTCAAAGCAACGAGTTTTGTCAATAGCTTCCGCCGCTTCATACATTCGCTTTTCGTTGGGAAAAGTAAGAGAAATCATTGAGCAAAAGGGGATATGGGAACAATGAAAGTAACAAAAAGATGGTCGGTAGCCTTAGCGTTGTTAGCATTTGTATTATTTGCTCAAACCTCTTACGGAGCGGCGGGCGTGTTTCACTTTGGCTTTAAAAAAAGCGTCGGCGGCCAGCTTCCGTCCATAAACGAAGAGGGCTTTAAAGACATCGTCGTAAAACACGGCGCGATTTTTTTAGGCAATACCGCACAGAAGGAGCTTTATTTAACGTTCGATAACGGATATGAGAACGGTTATACCGCTCAAGTATTGGATGTGCTTAAAGAAAAGGGAGTGCCGGCTGTGTTTTTCGTTACCGGGCATTATGTGAAGGACCAGCCTGAGCTAGTGAAACGAATGGCGGCGGAAGGTCATCTTGTCGGCAATCATTCCTGGAGCCATCCGGATATGTCGCAGCTGTCCGCTGAGCAAATTCGTTCCGAACTGGAAAAGGTGAAGGCGCAAGTAACCGCTTTAACCGGACAGCAGGCGATGGATTATTTGCGTCCGCCTAGAGGAATTTTCAACGATCATGTGCTTGCGGTGAGCAAAGCGTCGGGGTATACGAATGTGTTCTGGTCCGTCGCTTACAAAGATTGGGACGTCAATAGCCAAAAAGGCCCCTCGTACGCCTTCGAGCAGGTCATTAAACAGCTTCATCCCGGAGCAGTCATCCTGCTGCATACGGTATCGAAGGATAATGCCGGCGCGTTAGGCGCAATTATCGAGGAGGCCAAAAGACAAGGCTATCAATTTAAAAGCTTGGATCAAATGGTTACAAAAAGCTACGGCGCTTAAGCGCGATTAGCAACATCCTCATTCTCAAGTATAACCATCCAGCCAAACGGATCTTCGATTTTGCCGGTTTGGATGCCAGTCAGCGTGTCATACAGCTTGGCGGAAAGCTCTCCGGTCTCGCCGTTGTTGATCGACAGCTTTCTGCCAAGCCACATTAATTCGCCAATCGGTGAAATAACGGCAGCTGTGCCAGTACCAAACGCTTCAATAAGCGTGCCGTTGCTGTGCGCTTCAACAAGCTCGTCGATCGACAATGCGCGTTCTTCAAGCGGAATGTTCCAATGCTTGATCAGTCCGATGATGGAATCGCGCGTAATGCCGTCCAGAATGCTGCCGTTCAGCGCAGGCGTGACAATGGTGCCGTTCAGATTGAAGAACACATTCATGCTGCCCACTTCTTCGATAAATTTGCGGTGCACGCCGTCAAGCCACAAAACCTGCGAGCTGCCTTGAGCTGCAGCGTTCTCTTGCGCTTTCAGACCCGCTGCGTAGTTGCCTGCTGTTTTCGCGTTGCCGACGCCGCCTTTAACTGCGCGAACGTATTCGGATTCGACGAAAATTTTAACCGGATGAATGCCCTCAGCGTAATAAGAACCTACCGGCGACATAATGATCATAAATTTGTATTGCTTGGAAGGGGAAACGCCAAGCGCTGCTTCGGTCGCAATGATATATGGACGAATGTAGAGCGAAGTGCCTTCAGCCGTCGGAATCCAATCTTGATCGGCGAGAATAAGTTGTTTCAATGCTTCAAGCGCAAGCTCCTCGTCAAGATGCGGAATGCTAAGACGTTCGTTGGAGCGGTTCAACCGCTCGAAATTTTTGCTCGGGCGGAACAATCTGATTTTTCCGTCCGCAGTTTTGTATGCCTTCAGACCTTCAAATACGGTTTGACCGTAGTGGAAAACTTTTGCCGCAGGATCGAGCGTAATCGGCTGATAGGGAACGACGCGAGCGTCATGCCAGCCAATCGATGCATCGTAATCCATAATGAACATATGGTCCGTATAATATTTGCCGAAGCCAAGCTCGGATACGGCTGGCTTCGTTTTTTTATTGTTCGACAATTCAACGCGTATGCTCGTATTCATCTCGTTACACAGCTCCTCATTAGATACTTAGTTGAATCGTACCATTACAGCAGGTATATTTAAAGTATCAGTTTTATCTAATGTTCATACCTTGCGGGTATAGGTAAAGGATGGGGAGCAGGATGGACTTACGCCAGCTGCGATACTTTCTAGCAATTGCCAAAGAAGGCCAAATAACGAGGGCAGCCAAAGCATTAAATATGGAGCAGCCGCCGCTAAGCAGACAGCTGAAGCTAATGGAGCAAGAGCTTGGCGTGACGTTGTTCGACCGCAGCGGTCGCGGATTAACACTCACTCACGCCGGAGAGCTGTTGCGTCAAAAGTCGGAGGAGCTGCTGCATCAATTTGGAGAAAATATTAAGGAAGTCAAGGAGCTTGACGCCGGCGTTAGGGGAGTGCTGGCGCTTGGCGCTGTTGTTTCTTGTATCTCGCTGCTGCCGCCGGCGATTGAACGGTTTCGCAAGCTGTATCCGCAAGTCACTTTTAAAATTGCTGAGGGCGATCATTACCTTCTCGGGTATGAGCTGGAGCGGCGAAACATTGAGTTGATCGTTGCCAGGCTGCCGTTCGAGCCTTCGCCGGACATGGAGCCGCTGTCTGTTTTACCACTGCCGTCGGATCCCTTTGTTGCAGTTTTGCCCGCACAGTGGGTTCCAGACCCGGCAAAGACGACGATGAATATGAGGGAGCTGGCGGATCTTCCGTTTCTTTCGCTCAAAACCGATCGGACGACCGGGATGCACCATCAGGTAATGATCGAAGCAAGGGCGCACGGCTTTGAGCCTAAAGTGATTTGCGAATGCTCCAGCGTCGCCATCATTATGGCGCTTGTGGCTGCCGGTATCGGCGCTACCGTTTTTCCGAAATCGGTTATGGCGTCGTTCCCGCTTTCGACGATCCGCATGCTGACGATTGCGGACGCTGATTTTCAATCGGAAGTCGGCATACTGTGGTTGAAGGATCGCTATCTGTCGAACAGCGCTCGCTACTTTATTGATATGTTCAAGCAGGGATAGCGGGGAATGGTGTGGGGAAACCATTATGAATACCGACTACCAATAGTGGAATCGGTCCAATGCGCAGTCTGAATGTTCCTCCGATCGCCATTGTTCTCGAACTCGATGAATGAGATTTTGTCAAAGGAAGGAGTCCGAGAACAAAAGCGAACGCTTCGCTTCTCCGGAATCATTCAGCCCACTACCGCTACGTTCTGGGTTCCATAATTAGCCATTGGAATTTCCTCATACCTCTAACACGTCTCTTAACGAACCTGTTTCGCTTTTTAAAGAACTAATATTCGCTAATTTGCAGAGAAACGGTTGGAGCTGCTCCACTAACGAATCGCTGTTCACTAACGGAGAACGGAAGTTCCTTATCAGCGAACAGCGATTCGCTAACTGCACATAACTCTTTGTATTCCTTACAAATAACGAAGATAGCTTCGTAAAATTGCGAAGCGGCTTCGCAAATTTGGATTTGAAAGGACCAAGGAAACAAAAGTACTCAAGCTACTCGAAAGTTACTTAAATTACTCGGATTACTCAAAATGCTCGAATTGCTCACATTACTCAAATTGCTCAAAATGCTCGAATTGCTCACATTACTCAAATTACTCGGATTACTCAAAATGCTCGAATTGCTCACATTACTCAAATTGCTCGAATTGCTCACATTACTCACATTGCTCGATTAACGGAATTACTCAAAGTTACTCAAACACACATATCCATCCAGCGTACATATAGCACACCTATTGTTAACGAACCTGCTTCGCTTTATAAGGAACTAGTATTCGCTAATTTTGCAGAGAACGGTTGGAGCAGCTCGATTAACGAATCGTTGTTCGCTAACGGAGAACGGAAGTTCCTTATTAGCGAACAGCGATTCGCTAACTGCACATAACTCTTCGTATTCCTTACAAATAACGAAGATAGCTTCGTAAAATTGCGAAGCGGCTTCGCTAATCACAGTTAGCGAAATCAATTTCTTTATGAGCGAACGTCACTTCGCTCATCGGTCCAAACATTGAACAGACACAAAAAAACCTGTCCTTGCAATGGAGTCTACGGCTTCCATTACAAAAAGACAGGTTTTTTCGCTAGCTGAGCTGTTACGCTTTAATTTCCAGCAGTTCATATTTGATGACGCCTACCGGAGCGGATACGCTAATTGTATCGCCTACCGATTTGCCGATCAGGGCGACGCCGAGCGGGCTTTCATACGAGATTTTGTTGTCGAATACGTCTGCTTCAGCAGGGCCGACCAGCCGGTATTCGATTTTTTCCGCCATTTCGATATCGTTCAGGACGACGACGGAGCCAATTTGTACTTTTGATGTATCCGAGTTGCTGACGACACGAGCTTTTTTCAGCATGCGCTCGATTGTTTGTATGCGGGTTTCCATAAACGCTTGATCGTCTTTTGCGGAATGGTATTCGCTGTTTTCTTTCAAATCGCCGTAGCTAATCGCTACCTTCAGACGTTGCGCAAGCTCCGCACGCTTGACGGTTTTAAGCTCTTCGAGCTCTTGTTCCAGCTTGGCCAAGCCTTCAGCGGTTAAAATTACTTCTTCGTTCGCCATATCGTTCAAACAGCTCCTATTGATGTAATAAAACTATATTACACTAAAACGGCGCAGGATGCGAAAAAAAAGCCCGCGGGCTTGATCTGCGCAGCGAGCTTTCGTCGTTGCACAGATTGACCGGGGCTTGTTTGGTCTTACTAATAAATAAGGTTATTCGCCGAAGTTGAACTGCCATTCGATGCCGAATTTGTCCGTCAAGCTGCCATAACATTTGCTCCAGAACGTTTCTTGCAGCTCCATGCGGATATTGCCGCCTTCTTTGAGCTTGTGAAACAGCGACTGGACTTCTTCCAAGTTTTGGCTGACGACGGAGAGGCTGATGTTGTTGCCGGCAGTAAACGGCATACCTGGGAAGACGTCGGAGAACATGACGTTGCTGCCGAGAATGTTGAGTCTCGTATGCATAACCAAATTTTTCGCTTCTTCCGGAAGCGGGTAGCTTGGATCTTGCGGCGTTTCGCCAAACGTCATAATTTGCGGTGGTTCCGTACCGAACACTTCTGCATAAAAGAGCACCGCTTCGCGCGTATTTCCGTTAAAATTCAAGTAAACATCCAGCGACATCAAACTCACTCCTTGGATTATTATGTCATTAACGATATCATTGTAGCATGTCCATACGGTATTTCAAATATTGCGCAATGTTGAAAATTTATGAATTATACTCGCTTGAACATTTTTCGGAGCATTCAAGTTTAAGATAGGAGTCGTGCAAGGTGGCGGAAACGAAAACGAATGCGATGCGCATGCTTGATAAAGCGCAAGTCAGCTATCGCATTTTTACATTTGATCATGAGAACGGCGAAGTTCACGGAATCGCAGTGGCAGAAAAAATCGGCAAGCCGCCAAGCGCGGTTTTCAAAACGCTCGTCACGCATCACGGCAATAGCTTGTACATATTTGTCATTCCTATTGCCGAAGAACTTGATCTAAAGGCCGCGGCAAAAATGGCAGGCGTGAAAAAGATCGAAATGCTGCCGGTTAAAGAGCTGCTGAAATGGACCGGCTATATTAGAGGCGGCTGTTCGCCGGTAGGGATGAAGAAGCTGTATCCGACTTATATCGACAGCAGTGCCGCTGCGCTGGAAACGATAATTGTGAGCGCCGGAAGGTTAGGCACGCAAATGGAGCTAGTGCCTTCAATGCTTGCGGAGCAAGTGTCAGCGGAGTTCGCGCCGCTTGTCAAAGCATCTGAATAACGGAATGGTTTAGGGAAGTGATCAGCTAATGAACGTTCAGACAGAGATGAAAATGTACAAAACGATCGGCTTGCTCGCACATGTTGACGCGGGGAAAACGACTTTTGCCGAGCAGCTGCTTTACCATACAAGCAGTATTCGGAGCCGCGGCAGAGTCGACCACAAAGACGCTTTTCTCGACAGCCATGAGCTGGAGCGGGCGCGCGGCATTACGATCTTTGCCGATCAAGCAGTCATGCGCTGCGGGCAATCGGAGTACGTAATCATGGATACGCCGGGGCATGTCGACTTTTCTGCCGAAATGGAACGAGCGCTGCAAGCGATGGACTACGCCGTCATCATCATTAGCGCTGTTGAAGGGATAGAGAGCCATACGGAAACGGTGTGGGGCCTGCTGCGCAAACGGCGTATACCAACACTGTTCTTTATCAATAAAGTCGATCGCGAAGGCGCTGATCCGGCTGCCGTTCTAGGTCAAATTCGAAAAACGTTAACTCCCGATGCCATTGATTTGTTCGGCAACTTGGCAGACGGTGTCCCAGAAGCTGTACTTGCCTTTGCAGCAGAACGGGATGATGCGCTGCTGGAAAGCTACCTTGAAGGCAATACGACGAATGAATCGGCGATCCATAGCATCTTCCAATCGATGCAACGCGGCAACTTATTTCCGGTCATGTCCGGGTCAGCATTGCTTGATCGGGGAATTGCTGAATTTATCGCTAACATGGAGCTGCTGACTCTAACGGAATATGCAGCGAAGCGAGAAAATCGGTTCGCCGCACGGGTATACAAAATACGCCACGAGCTGCAGGGCACGCGTCTGACATTCGTAAAACTGCTTCAAGGCAAGCTGAATGTACGGGACGAGATCGAATTCATCGACAATCGCGGAGAGAAAAGATCGGAAAAAGTAACGTCGATACGGATATATAGCGGAGAGAAGTTTAGTTCCATTGATTATGCGGAAGCCGGCCAGCTTGTCGCTTTAACCGGCATATCCGCGGCCGCTCCGGGAGACGGACTTGGCGATATGCAGCATGAACGCTCGGTATATGAGCTCGTTCCTGCGCTTAAAGCGAAAGTATTTGTCGATCCAGCCGTTTCGGTGAAAGAGGCCAATCGCTGCTTTCGGCTGCTCGAAGCGGAGGACCCTTCGCTTGGCGTTGTTTGGGACGAAGCGCTGCAAGAGCTTCTTGTTCATGTCATGGGAGCGATCCAGCTTGAGGTGCTGGAGCAAATTGTAAGCAGCCGGTTTGGATTCTCGGCGACCTTTGGGGCGCCGGAAATTTTATATAAGGAAACGATAATGAGTCCAACATACGGGTACGGTCATTTCGAGCCTTTGGGCCATTATGCGGAAGTTCATTTGAAGCTTGAGCCAGGACCGAGAAACAGCGGGATTACGTTTAAAAACGAATGCCATGTAGACGATTTAAACATCGGCTATCAGCATTTGATTGAGCAGCATCTCATGGAGAAGGATCATCGCGGATTGTTAACGGGATCGCCGATTGCCGATATTGTCGTTACCCTCATAACAGGACGGGCTCATAACAAACATACTAGCGGCGGCGATTTCAGGGAAGCGGCGCTGCGAGCGTTGCGGCAAGGGCTGGAGAAAGCGGACAATCGTCTTCTTGAGCCGTTTTATGCGTATCAAATCAAAGTTCATACGGAGCAAATCGGAAAAGTGCTCGCCGATATACAATTTGCTCGAGGAACGATGGAGCCGCCGGAAATGGATGGCGAGTTCGCGGTCGTGAGAGGAGAGGCTCCTGTTGCGGCGATGATGGCATATAGCGCAGAGCTGGCCGCTTACACAAAAGGGAAGGGAAGCATTTCGCTAACGTTTAGCGGCTATCAGCTTTGCCAGCCGTTTGAAGCCGTCATTGCGGAGAAAAAGTATGATAAAAACGCCGATCCGGGCTATACGTCGACGTCCATTTTTTGCGCGAAGGGGAAAGGTTTCAGCGTTCGATGGGATGAAGCGGAAGCATTGATGCACGCTGAAATCATTAACAACGGTTAGACAAAAAAGGTGTCCCCGCTCACGGAGACACCTTTTATTGCGAGCCTGCTCGACAATGATTTCAATAATTACACGTAACGGCGAATGAGATTAGACAAGTCTCGCGCAATTGCGCTTGCGCCTTGCTGGAGATCGGCTTTTTCCAATGTGTAATGGACGAGGCTTTCATCCGTTTCCATCATTTCGGAGAAGAAGCTAGAAAGCCCGCGAACCTTGCGGTCGATCTGAATGAGCAATTCGAGGCCGTGCTCGGATGGGTGGAATATGATTTCCAATTCATCAAGTTCGCCGCGGAATTGGCCTCTCGGTACAAATTCGAATTCTTGTACGAACGGCAATCCCTGTCCAAGACGCGGCGCGTATTCGCAAGTTACTTCACGCAATGTAAAGCCTAGCTGTTCAACGGCTTCCAGCACGATTTCCGAGTGAGGATGCGGCGATACTTGCAAATAATCCTGATCGCCAGGGTCGGCAGCATCCTTAATGTCCAGGCCGGTTTGAATCCACACTGGCGTACGGTTAATTGTTGCCGGCGTATTGACCGGTATTTGAAAGCTAACCGGGAATTCGTATACCCGACCCGCTTCTACCGTGAACTTGCCCGCCAATAAATATTTCGCTATTACCGCATCATGATGAACCTTCGTATCGTTATGTTCTCTTATGTACCTAGTTTTAATAAAAGCATAAACGTCATCCACCTCTTGATTTACCCGTCCGCCTTCAATGCGAACGACGCCTGAAACATAATCGCCTGCGGCAATGGATGAATCGTTGATCAGCAAATCGACTTTCGCTGCGCCGATTCCGACGCTGGCAAGCATTTTTTTGAACATGGACATGAAAAAATTCCCCCTTAATTAGGTGATACAAGTATATACGATGCGAAAGTCCATTTGGTTTCTCTGCAATTTCATATTATTGTAAATTCGCACAAAGGGTGTTATTGCAAAATTTGACTAAATGTTCGACAATGAGCAAAAAGGCTTCAATAGCATTCATGCCACTTTGAACTCCATTCAAATAGTCGGATAGGGAAAGGAACGATATTATGAGCCCGATTGAATTGCAGCCTGCTGATGTCGATCGTTTGCTGGAGGAGCATCGCCGTTTTTTTTATTCAAAACAGACACTCAGCATCGATTTTCGAATCGAACAATTGAAGAAGCTAAGAGCGGGCATATTACGCTTTGAAGATCGTATTAATGAAGCTTTGCGATTGGATCTCGGCAAGCATCCTTTCGAGACCTATACATCTGAAGTTGGGTTCGTGCTTAGCAGCATCCGGCATACGATCAAGCATATCCGCAAATGGGCCAAGCCGAAACGGGCGGCAACGCCAATCTATCTGCAGCCTGCGAAAAGCTCGATAATTTACGAGCCATACGGTACCGTACTAATCATCGGGCCTTACAATTATCCGTTTCAATTGCTTATCGAGCCGCTCGTTGGCGCGATAGCCGCCGGGAACGGTGCGGTGCTGAAGCCGTCCGAGCTTGTGCCGAACACAGCTGGCGTCATCAAGGAAATGATTGAAGCGACATTTGACTCCTCTTATGTTCGCACGGTACAAGGCGGGGTAGAAACGAATACGTCGCTTTTTCATGCGTCTTTTGATTATATTTTTTTCACGGGAAGCGTTCCGGTTGGCAAAATTGTAATGGCGGCGGCCGCGAAAAACCTCGTACCGGTTACTTTGGAGCTGGGCGGGAAAAGTCCGGTCATTGTAGATGAGAGCGCTAATCTGAAGATTGCCGCGCAGCGGATCGTATGGGGGAAAATGCTTAATTCGGGGCAAACCTGCGTAGCGCCGGATTATTTGCTCGTGCACGAATCGGTCAAGGAGCCGTTGCTGAACGAAATGATTGCCGCTATCCGGCAGTTTTACGGAACTGATATTGCACAAAGCAACGATTTCGGGCGGATTGTCAACACAAGGCATTTCCACCGCTTGAAGGCCATTCTCGATCAAGACAAATCGGAAATCATTTATGGCGGCAATACCGATGAGCAAAACCGCTTGATTGAGCCGACCTTGACAGCTGCGACATGGGAATCGGCTTCCATGGCGGACGAAATTTTTGGCCCGATATTGCCTGTAATAAGCTACGCTCGTTTGGATGATGCGATCGCATCAATCAAGAAGCTGGCAAAGCCGCTAGCCTTATATTTATTTACGGCAAACAAGCATACGGAGCAAAAGGTGCTGGCCGAGGTATCATCGGGAGGCGTCAGCATTAACGATACAATTACGCATTTAGCCAATCCCGAATTGCCGTTTGGCGGCGTAGGCAGCTCCGGCATAGGCTCCTATCATGGCCGGTTCAGCTTTTCGACTTTCTCGCATGCGCGCAGCGTATTGAAGAAAAGCAACAAGATCCATTTAACGCTGCTGTTCCCTCCGTATAGCGCGAGGACGCTTGAGCTTGTGCGGAAGCTGCTGAAATGACGGAGCAACCATTTTTTACGTTTGACCAATATACCTTATGGGGTATATTATAAGGACAGAAACAAGCTGTTTCAGAAAGGAGAGAAGCCGAATGGATTATAACGATCAAATGAAAAATCGCATCAAACGGATTGAAGGGCAGCTGCGGGGCATTCTGAAAATGATGGAAGAAAACAAAGACTGTAAAGAAGTCATTACGCAGCTTTCAGCGTCAAGAACGGCGATCGACCGCACGATCGGATTAATCGTCAGCTCTAACCTGGTAGAGTGTGTAAAGCATGGAGAAGAAAACGGCAAGGATACGGAAAAGCTCGTGCTTGAAGCTGTTAACTTGCTTGTCAAAAGCAGATAAGCGGATCAACTAATTAATAAAGGGGTTGACACCCCTTTCTGTATCGTTTAATATACCCCTATGGGTATACAAAATAATATTTCGGAGGTAATGAATAATGAAAGCAAACAAAGTATTAGACGCAAAAGGGCTGGCTTGTCCAATGCCGATCGTAAGAACGAAGAAAGCGATGAATGAATTGGAATCCGGTCAGGTGTTAGAAATTCAAGTAACAGACAAAGGCGCTAAAAACGATTTGGCGGCATGGGCGAAAGCAAGCGGCAACGAACTGATGGAGCATAAAGAAGACGGTGAAGTGCTTACGTTCTGGATGAAAAAAGGGTAATTATATTTTTTTGCCTTAAATAATACCCGTTAGGGTATACAATCACAAATAGGAGGTCATTCCAACAATGACGGAAACAAAAAGAACGACTATCGTTTTATTCAGCGGTGACTATGACAAAGCTATGGCCGCTTATATTATTGCCAACGGGGCTGCCGCTTATGATCACGAAGTGACGATTTTCCACACGTTTTGGGGCTTGAATACGCTTCGCAAGGACGAGGAAGTGATGCTTCCGAAACCAAAAGGATTTATGGAAAAAATGTTTGGCAAAATGATGCCGCGCGGCGCCGATAAGTTAGGCCTTTCCAATATGAATTTCGCTGGCATGGGGCCGAAAATGATTAAAGATGTGATCAAGAAGCATAATGCGCTGACGCTTCCGCAATTGATCGAAATGGCGAAGGAACAAGATATTAAGCTGGTTGCCTGCACAATGACGATGGATTTGCTGGGGCTACAGAAAGAAGAGCTATTGGACAATATCGAATATGCCGGTGTTGCGGCTTATTTAGCTGATGCTCAAGAAGGCAATGTAAATCTGTTCATCTAATTTTTTTTAAATAAATTTATACCCCATGGGGTAATTATAGAGCGGAGGTCTTGCAATCTATGACAACCATTAAAGCAGATGTGACGCTGGATGCGAAAGGCTTGGCATGTCCTATGCCAATTGTAAAGACGAAAAAAGCGATGAAGGACCTGGAAACGGGTCAAGTATTGGAAGTAGCGGCAACGGACAAAGGCTCGAAGGCGGACATTCAGGCGTGGGCGGAAAGCACAGGGCAGCAATATATCGGCACGATTGAAGAAGGCGAGGTTTTGAAGCATTACTTGCGCAAAAGCTCGGGAGAAGACGGCGCAGAGCATCGCTTTGCGAATGCGGTTAACAACGCATTTTTGACCGAGAAACTTCAAGAAGGAAAGCCGGTTGTCGTCCTTGATGTGAGGGAGTCGGCGGAGCATCAGTTCAACCATATACCCGGGGCTGTATCGATCCCGCTCGGTGAATTGGATACTCGGCTAGGCGAGCTGGACAAAGGAAGCGAAATTTATGTCATATGCCGCACGGGAACACGCAGCGACTTGGCTTGCCAGAAGCTTGCCGCAAACGGTTTTGAACAGGTATATAACGTACTGCCGGGAATGAGCGGCTGGACAGGGGAAACGAAGGGCTTTAACAGCTAACGATTGCTAATAAGCTCTAGTCATCCATTCCTAACCGCAAAAAGAAGGATCAACAATTATCTAATAGATGAACTGGAGGAATAATGAAATGACAATCAAAGCAATGTTGTCGCAGGAAGTGGCTGAAATAGCGATTCAAAAACAAAAACTGTTTATTCTTGACGTTCGCAATGAGACCGATTTTGCCGATTGGAAAATTGAAGGGGAAGGCATCACCCATCTTAACGTTCCTTATTTCGATTTGATCGACGGCGTGGAGGAAATTATCGATCAATTGCCTGCGGATCAAAAGGTGCTGGTCGTCTGCGCGAAAGAAGGCTCGTCGATCATGGTTGCGGAAATGCTGCATGAGCAAGGCCGCGATGTTGCATATTTGAAAGGCGGCATGAAAGCTTGGAGCGAGCATCTCGTTCCGTTAAAAGTCGGCGATCTCGGCGAAGGCGGCGAGCTTTACCAATTCGTGCGGATCGGCAAAGGCTGTCTCTCCTACATGGCGGTATCGAACGGCGAAGCTGCGTTGTTCGATGCGACGCGAATGACGGATGTGTATATCGATTTTGCTAATAGCTTGGGTGCCACGATTAAACATGTTTTCGATACGCATTTGCATGCCGACCACATTTCCGGCGGAAGAGTTATTGCCGAGAAAACAGGCGCAACGTATTGGCTTCCGCCAAAGGATGCAGGCGAGGTTGTATTCTCGTACGAGCCTTTGACAGACGGTACTGATGTAGCGATCGGCCATAGCAAAATCAGCATCGGCGCGCTCTATTCGCCGGGCCATACGATCGGCTCCACTTCATTCGTCATAGACGATCGTTATTTGCTGACTGGAGATATTTTGTTTATCGATTCGATCGGACGTCCTGACCTTGCCGGGCTCGCCGAGGATTGGGTCGGTGATTTGCGCGAAACGCTGTACTCCAGATACAAAGAGCTGCATGAAGATTTGATCGTTTTGCCAGCGCACTTTATGACAATGGATGAATTGAATGATGACGGTACGGCAGCACGCAAGCTGGGTGAGCTCTATGCGACCAACCACGGACTGAACGTGGAGGATGAGGAGCAATTCAGAACAACGGTTACAAAAAATTTGCCGCCGCAGCCGAACGCTTACGTTGAAATTCGCCAGACGAATATGGGGAAAATTACACCGAACGAAGAACAGCAGCGCGAAATGGAAATCGGTCCGAATCGCTGCGCCGTCCGCTAACAATAGATAATCAACAGAGAAGGGGGAGGCGCGTATGGATTTAAGCTTAACGTATATCGTTGTAATCTTTCTAATCGGCTTCATTGGATCTTATATTTCCGGAATGGTTGGCATCGGCGGATCCATCATTAAATATCCGATGCTGCTGTATATACCGCCGTTATTCGGCCTTGCCGCATTCACAGCGCATGAGGTTTCCGGCATCAGCGCCGTACAAGTGCTGTTTGCTACGATTGGCGGGGTGTTCGCATACCGCAAGGGCGGATATTTAAATAAAACATTGATCGCCTATATGGGCGGCGCGATCTTGATCGGCAGCTTTGTCGGCGGCTTCGGATCGAAAATGATGAGCGAATCCGGCATCAATATTATTTACGGCCTGCTCGCGTCAATTGCCGCCGTCATGATGTTCATCCCGAAAAAAGGGATTGACGAGAAACCGCTGGATCAAGTGAAATTCAATAAAGGGCTTGCTGCGGGACTAGCGCTCGTTGTTGGCCTTGGGGCCGGAATTGTCGGCGCGGCGGGAGCGTTTCTGCTCGTTCCGATTATGCTCGTCGTATTGAAAATACCGACCCGCATGACAATCGCTTCCTCGCTTGCGATTACGTTCATTTCATCAATCGGCTCCACCGTCGGCAAAGTGACGACGGGTCAGGTCGAATATTGGCCGGCTATTATTATGGTTGTCGCAAGCCTGATTGCTTCGCCGCTTGGCGCAGCGGCCGGCAAAAAAATGAATACGAAAGTGCTGCAGGTCATTTTAGCGGTGCTGATTATGGCAACGGCGCTTAAAATATGGTTGGACATGCTGTAAAAGGCGAATAAATCTCAAATAGAATCGGACAGAAGGATTGCGCGGCGAATAGCTGGCAATCCTTCTGTTTTTTGCCCGTTTGCCGATTTGACAGAATCCGCTTACAGTAGTACCCTTCAAGTGATTAAATAGGGTATCCGTTTCCAACTACTTCGAAAAGAATGTGATCATTTGACGCAGCTTAAGCTAAGGACACAGCACTATTTGAATCGATATTTTTCCGGCGAGTCGATGAATTATCGCCAAATGTATGCCTTATTCCTGCCTATACTTATCGACCAGGCTTTCATTATTGGATTGAATTTAGTGAACACAGCCATGATCAGCTCGTCGGGCGTAGATGCTGTCAGTGCCGTTAATATGGTCGACTCGTTAAATATTTTTCTTATTCATGTGTTTATAGCAGTGGCAACGGGAGGAACGGTCGTCGTCGCACAGTACAAGGGAAGCGGCAACGATCAGATGGTAGCCCGCGCAACGTCGGGAAGCATCGTTTCCGTAACGTTGCTGTCGATTGCGATCGGGGTGCTCATCATTGCGCTGCACAGCCCGCTCATGCGCATTTTGTTCGGAGCGGCTTCTCCTGATGTGCTGCATAGCGCCAAAATCTATTTGATCGGCAGCGCTGTTTCTTTCGCGGGACTAGCGGTTGTGCAGGCGGTGTGCGGCGCGCTTAGGGGCATAGGCAAAAGCCGAGTATCGCTTTTCTTGTCCCTTATTATGAACGTGCTGTACATGCTGCTTAACGTGTTGTATATCCAGGTTCTCGATATGGGCGTGTGGGGGATGACGCTGGCGATTAATATCGCCAGATTCGCCGGCGCCGCTTGCGCGCTTTATTATTTGTTCAAAATCGATACGACGCTGCATTTGCGCATCCGCGATCTGTTTCGCATCCCGCTGTCAATGCTGCGCAAAATTATGTTTATCGGGCTGCCGTTCGCGGCTGAGCAAATGTTTTTCAACGGCGGGAAGCTGTTGACGCAAGTATTTATCGTCGGTCTTGGCACGTATGCTATCGCGGCGAATGCGATTGCCGGAACCTTAATTATGATTTTTCAAATTCCGGCGTCTGCGTTGTCATTGACGATCGTGACGGTCGTTGGCCAAAGCATCGGCAGCGGAAATATACAGGATGCCCGCAAATTTATACGTTCCTTTCTATGGCTTGGCTCCGCATTTATGGTGTTGACTGGTGTACTGCTTATGCCGTTCTATGCGCCGTTAGTCGGGATATTTAGCCCGCCGGCTGAAATTGCAGACGATATTTTTCTGCTTATGATTATTACGGTCATCGTTCAAATCCCGTTGTGGGCGGTCAGCTTTATATTGCCTTCGGCATTAAGAGCCGCAGGAGATGCCCGCTTCACATCGACGTCTTCCATGCTGACCATGTGGCTGTTCCGCGTCATTCTCGGGTATGTGCTCGGCATTACGTTCGGATGGGGCATTCTCGGCGTCTGGATTGCAATGAATCTGGAATGGGGCATACGCGGAGCCGTCTTTATGTGGCGGTTCAGAGGGGAAGAGTGGTACAAGCATAAACTGATATAACCGCTAATCCTCTTCCTGAATGCGAATATTGCATTCAGGGAGAGGATTTTATTTTGTCACGAGGCTGTAAGAAACGGAGGTTAAAATAGGGCTTATTCATGAAAACTAAGCCGAAGGAGCACGAAATAATGAACCTGTTAAAGACGACTAGCCTAATTAAAAAATACGGCAAACAGCCAAATGAAATGACAGCGCTCGATAGCGTCGAAATCGAAATCGCCGAGGGCGAATTTGTTGCGATCGTCGGAACGTCCGGAAGCGGAAAATCAACGCTTCTCCATATGCTTGGCGGCCTTGACCGGCCGACAGCCGGGCAAGTAATGGTTGACGGCAAATCGATTTTTGAAATGAACGACGACGAATTGACCATTTTCCGCAGACGCAAAATCGGTTTCGTATTCCAGCAGTATAATCTCGTGCCCATTCTTAATGTGTACGAAAATATCGTATTGCCAATCGAGTTGGACGGCAACAGAGTCGACACCGGCTATTTGGATCATCTTGTAAAGACGCTTGGCATCGCAGACAAACTGAATCAGCTGCCGAACCAATTGTCAGGCGGTCAACAGCAGCGCGTTGCGATCGCTAGAGCATTGATAACGAAGCCGTCTATTGTGTTGGCGGACGAGCCGACCGGCAATCTGGACAGCCGTACAAGCCAAGATGTAATGGGCTTATTGAAGCTGACGAGCAAACAATTCAATCAGACGATTGTGATGATTACCCATAATGAAGAAATCGCGCAGCTTGCCGATCGAACGATCCGCATTGGGGACGGAAAAGTGGTTGGAGGGAATACGAAATGATGTTTTCTAATACCAACAAGGCGATTATAGGCAAATTAGTCAATCGAAGCTTAAAGGCGAACCGATCCGGCAATGCCATTATCATTTTGGCGATCGTGCTTACAACCTGGCTGCTTACAACCGTTTTTAGTATCGGAATGAGCACAATGAAATCATTTGAAGCAGAAAAAATGAAGCTGATCGGGACGACGGCGGATGCTGCATTTTCGAACCCGACGAGCAAGCAGCTGGAGGAGCTAAAGAAGCTGTCTTATGTCGAGCATGCCGGAACCAATAAGATTATAGGTTCGCTTGTACCGCCGGAGCAAGAGGCAAACGACTGGCAAGCGGCGATGTATCTATATGATGATGTGGAATGGAAGCAAATGAGAGCTCCACTTCTGGGCATGAATGCCGAGCGATATCCGGAAAAAGCCGATGAAGTTATTATTCCGACCTGGATTTTGGAGCATCTAGGCATTAAAGAGCCCAAAGCAGGCATGACGCTGCCTCTTACCTATCAAAGGCTAGCGGGCGACGGGGAACTGGCGTCAGAGACGATGACGGGAACATTTACGCTTATCGGCTGGTACAATGACTATTCCCAGCTTCGAATGGATCAGCCCGGCGCTATTCTGGTTTCGCCGCAGTTCGCAGCGTCTGCAGAATACGCCGGTTCGGCAAACAGCGTTGCATCGGTGTCATTTCATGACGGCAATGCCGAACAGCTGATGGATCGATTAAAGCGCGATTTGAACTTAGAACAAGAGCAGGAACCGTATATATTTGCGCCGGATGACGGCAATTCAGCGTCCGATTGGACAACAATGGCCGGCATCGTCGGTCTCATTATTTTCGTGATGTTTAGCGGTTATTTGCTCATTTACAATATGATCTACATTTCCGTTACAACGAAAACGAAATTTTACGGACTGTTGAAAACAATCGGCATGACACGCAGGCAAGTAAAGCAAATGGTCAACGGCGAAGCCCGCCGATTGGCGCTGATCGGCATTGTAATCGGGCTTGCCGCGGGAGCGCTCACTTCATTTTTCATTGTTCCGCTTGCAATTGGGACGACGGCGATTGAGACAGGTACCGAGATTTCGTTCCATCCGGTTATTTTTGCGGGCTCTGCGTTATTTGCATGGTTGACGACATGGGCTGGATACCGGAAGCCGGCGCGTATTGCGGGAAGCATCTCGCCGATTGAAGCATCCAAGTATGAACGGGGCTCGACGAAAAAGGGGCGGCATGGAGCAAAGGTGCATCGTATGGCGCTTCGCAACATATTTCGCGACCGAAAACGTGCATTTACTGTCTTATTGTCTTTATTTCTTGGTCTAACCACCTTTCTGACGATAAACACGCTTATTCTTAGCATGAATACGGACAATTTTATCGAGCAGTATGTCAAAGATGATTTCCAGCTGGAAAATGATGATGCCTTATGGGAAGAAGATGAAGCGAAACGGCATAAACTGACTGATCAAATGGTTCAAACTATACGAGAATTAGAAGGCGTCAAGGAAACCCGCGCCGTATATTTGGAAAAGGCCGAGCTTGATTATGAGCCTGCTGTTTTCAGCAAGCATGTCGATTCCTTTTCTCGAATGACGGGATCCGAACGTCCAACCGATAAGCAAATCGAAGAGATGAAGCTGTTCGGGTCTAGGATGATCGGATTGGACAGCAAGTCCATCGAACAAATGAATGCCGAATTGGCAGAGCCGATCGATCTTGAACGATTCGAGAAAGGGGAAATTGCTTTGCTCGAAGGCAATGCGGACGATTTTTCGCTCGGCGAGCGATTCCGTTATCAAATGCCGGGCAGTGAGGAGGTCCGAGAGCTCGAAATCGGCGGCTTCGCTCCTCCGCATTACTCGGTATCGGTGATGGGGTTAGCTCCGAACGTTTATGTAAGCGATAAGGTGCTTAAGGAAGCGGCTAAAGATCCGGCACTTTACAAACTGGCGTTGTCCGTCGACAAAAAGAATTGGCCGGAAGTGGGGAAAAAGCTGGATTCGCTCGTAAATGGAGACCGCGAGTTGAAATTGACTTCCAAATGGCAGTGGGCGCAAATCATGAAATCGGCGAAGACCGTATTTTATATTGGCGGCGGAGCGCTCTCATTCATTTTGGCGCTCATCGGACTATTGAACTTTGTTGGAACGATGTATACGAGCGTGTTTGTCCGAAAACGCGAACTTGCAGTCATGGAGAGTATCGGGATGACTCGCAATCAGGTTAAACAAATGCTTCTATTGGAAGGGACGGGCTACGCTGTCATTTCGCTGGCGCTTATTTCGACGCTGGGGACTCTAATCAGCTATGGCGCCTATTGGCTATTCAGCCAAGAAGCTGATTATGCCATTTATACATTTCCGACAATGCCGTTGCTGATCACTTTCGCAGTCGCCTTTCTCGTTTGCTTGACCGTCCCGTTAATCGCGTATAATAAATCGAGAAAGCTTACTGTCGTGGATAGGCTGCGTGAATCCGCATAATGGAATTGAGGTGTTTGGGATGGCTAAGCTGCTCATCGTCGAAGATGACCGGCCGCTGAATGAAGGATTAACCTTTGCGCTAAAGAAACAAGGCTTTGATGTAGTTTCAGCTTACTCCGCTCAAGAAGGGCTGCGTGCATTCGGCAATGAAGAAGCTGATCTGATCATACTCGATATTAATTTGCCGGATGGGAACGGGCTGGAGCTATGCAAGGAAATCCGCCGATACTCGGAACTGCCGATACTGTTTCTGACAGCGAAAGATGCGGAGCCCGATATGATCGAGGGCTTTCAAGCCGGAGCTGACGATTATATTGCAAAGCCCTTCAGCATAGCGGTGCTGTCGCAGCGCATCATGGCGGTGCTGCGAAGAGGAGGCGCGAGCGCGGATAATCGTATTAATCGATTTGCCTATAAAGATTTTGAGATTGATTATAATAAAATGAAAGCATATAAAGGCAATGTTGAAGTAAAGCTAACGGCAACGGAGTACAAGCTGCTGGCGGTTTTGACGGAGAACAGCAAGCAGGTGCTGACCCGCCAAATGCTGCTCGATAAGCTGTGGGATATAGACGGCGCTTTTGTTGACGAGAACACGCTTAGCGTCAACATCAAGAGGCTGCGGAGTAAAATAGAGGATGATCCTAAAAAACCTGTCTTTATTAAAACCGTATTCGGTATTGGCTATACGTGGGGAGAGTGACGAATGAAAAGCTCGATGATCCGCATCGTTGCGGTTAGCTCGGGGCTGTATGCGATCGCATGCAGCCTGTTTTTTATTGTATTATGGCGGCTCGGCGCCAGCGGGCTCGTATGGGCTGCGGCGGCTGTCTTTGCTGCAGCAATAGCCGTTCTGTTTGCTGGCTATACATGGTCTGTCCGAAGTAAAATGTCCGATGTTGTACAGAAGCTGTCGCAGACGATCCAGTCGCTTAGCGATTTGGAGGAGCGGGAGCTGTTCTCTGCTTATGAGGACAGTTTGCTCTCCAAGCTGCAGCATCAGGTCATACAGCTCTCAAGGACGATGAAGTCGAGGCAATTGAAGTATAAAGAGGAGGGCGATGAAATTAAATCGCTCATTTCTGATATCGCGCATCAATTAAAAACGCCATTGGCAAATTTAAATATGTACTTGGCCTTATTGTCGGATCCAGATTTATCTTCGGACATACGAAAGGAATTTACGGATGTGCTGATGCGGCAAGCCGAGCGGCTGACATGGCAAATGGAAAGCTTAATCAAAATGTCTCGTTTGGAAGGCGGCATTATTGCGATCCGCCTGGAGAAGCAGGATATCGTCGATACCGTACTTGCCGCGTTGAAGGAGGTATATCTGCTAGCTGAAAGCAAAGAGATAGAACTGCTGCTGCAAGGTGAAAAGAGTCTATTGCTCAAGCATGATGCGCGTTGGACCGGCGAAGCGATCGGCAACCTTCTCGATAATGCGATCAAATATTCGCGAAAAGGCGGGAAAGTTACGATTGCGGTAACCCGATACGAGCTCTTTGTCCGTATCGACATTGAAGATGAAGGGATTGGCGTGGAGGAGCGGGAGTTTAATGCGATTTTCAAACGGTTTTATCGCGGGGATAACGCTTCGTCAACAGAAGGTGTCGGCATCGGCCTGTACTTAGCCAGAAAAATAATAAGCGAACAGAACGGTTATATCAAAGTAAGCTCGCAGCTGGGAAGAGGGAGCCGATTTTCGCTGTTTTTGCCGCTGTAATAACAAGGATAAGAAAAAGCCCCTTCCGGGACCCGCTTATATCGTGGGGCTGGATGGGGCTGTGCAATCCGTTAGTCTTGCACAAATTGAAACCATTTGAAGTCAAACTGGCTGCCTGGCAAAAATATGAACGTCACCTTTTGCGGGCCGGCTATACGCTCCAGTTCAAATTCCCGTTCGCAATAGCCGTCGGAATAGGCGAACTCGACAATTTGTTTGGACTCCCCATGAGGGCTGTTGAACATAATATGCAGCGTATTGTTGTCCAGCGGCGAATGCCCGCACAGAACGAGCTTTGAGCTGCCCGTCACGCCGAAATCCATATCCTCGTACACGATCGAAACGTTGTTGCCGATATGTTCGATTGCGCCATCGGAAAGCGTGAAGGAATCTCCGTAAATTTGGCTATAGTCAATGCTGCTCAAACGCTCATATGCTTTTTGGATTGGTTTGAATTGAAACCCTTTCAGATGGATTTTTCGCTTCAACACAAAAGTAAGCGACGTAACGCCTGTCAAACGTTTAGGCAGACGGTACGTTTCCTCCTGATAAACATTCCATATCGTTTGCTTATGATAGGTCACGCGCGTCAGCATTTCGGCGCCTTCTTCTCCCGGCGTGCCTTTCCAAATCTCAAGCGGAAATTGCTCGCTGTCCAAGGAGAAGATCGGCAGCGTAATTTCATCGGAGCCGAAGCTGCCGAAGTCCATCCGGTCGAAGCAGATCCAGCTTTCGCCGTCTCTAGCCGTAGCGACGCCCCGTTCATTGCCGTTCGTCAAGTTTTTACTGCTTGCATCGTTATGGTTGCCTGCGGAGACGAACGAATACGGATTTAGGTGCGCGTATCCGAGGCCGTCGATTTTCAGCTCCAGCAGGGAGTACAGCTTCGTTTTATCCGCGCCGTTCGTCGTTCCGCAGCGTATATAAATGTCACCGTCTCCAAGCGCAGAGATGACCGCTTCGTGCCCGTTTGTCTCGATTGTGGCAATGTTGGTGTCGACGCCTGCCGCATTCGTAAGGCGCCACTGTACGTCTTGATAGGTTGCATCGCTCGGATGCAGGTTGACCCTGACAGGCAGCGAGCGGTTGTCCGGCGAAAACGTTGTGCCCTGCGGGCACACAATTTCGAGCTTGCGCACCGGAATTTCGTTGTCAGCCGTTTCCGTATGCTCGGTTTCTGTAAAAGCAAATAGGGAATAGCCTTCGCCTTTCGCTTCGGGTGCATCCGCTTCAACAGCATTAAGCGTAAGCTCTCCGGCTGTCAGCCCATTGGAGGCTGCTCTAACAACAATGGAGCCTGCTTCCGCGGTGCTCGCAATGACGGCCAGCAGCTTGCCGCTGAACATCCGCCGATGCGTTCCTTTGTACGAATCATAATCGGTGCTGTCGCCATTATCGAGCCCGACAAGACGGCCCGGACCTTCAACGGCAACATGAATGCGGTTGTTGGCATTGGCGACCGGACGGCCTTGCAAATCTGCAGCGGAGATTTCTATAAAAATAAGATCCTCGCCGTCGGCTGAGATCGTTTGCTTGTCAGGCGTTAATACGACGGCAGCCGCATTGCCGAAGGACGCTTGAACATCGGTCGCAATCGGCTTGTTGTGCTCATCGTATGCGACTGCCCGAAGCGTGCCTTCGGTATAAGGGATGCGCCATTCGCCTAGCAGCTTTTGGCCGCTCACATGGTCGATATCGAAAGTTCCCTCCGATACATCGTTGAAAAACAGTTCGATGCGCGGCGCGTTCGAGCAAACCCGTACGTCGATTAATTGGCCTTCAGAAAAATCCCAGTACGGGAAAATATGAACCATCGGATTCGTTTTGTAGCTCGTCCATTCCGCTTGATAAATATAGAAGGAATCTTTTTTGAAGCCGGCTGTATCGATCTGGCCGAAGTAAGAGTTTTTCGTATGATAAGGGGTCGGTTCTCCGATATAATCAAAGCCGGTCCACAAAAACTGTCCGAGCGAGAAGGTCGCATCGCGGTCAGCAATAATGCAGGCCTCTGTGCTTCTAGCTCCCCAGCTGGTCGAGCTGTTGCCAAGTGCCGAGCATTGCTCGTCGTCATCGGCCAAGACGGACTGCGCCAGCGGGAAGTGATAAATGCCTCTGCTTTGTACGGTAGAGGCGGTCTCGCTTCCGTAAATGATCCAGTCCGGATGATCGTTATGGTGCTGCTCGTACAGTTTTTCGCCATAGTTGTATCCGGCAATAGTAACGAGCTCGGCGCATTTTTGCGCATTTTCCCAAGCCATATAATTGGAGCCTATCGTCACATATGCATTTTTCTTCGGATCATGGATGAGTACGAGATCGCGCAGCATGACGGTGATTTCTTGGCCGCGTTCGTCGGCATGCGTGTCATAGATTTCGTTGCCGATGCTCCACATGAGCATGCTTGGGCGATTGCGGTCCCGGCGAACCCAGCTTGCAACGTCTCGCTCATGCCATTCAGAGAAAAAGCGGGCGTAGTCATAGGTCGTCTTTTTCCGTTCCCACATATCGAAAGCTTCCGAAACGATTAATACGCCCATCTCATCGGCTAAATCCATCAGCTCAACTGCCGGCATGTTATGCGCAGTGCGAATTGCGTTAACACCCATTTCCTGCAAGAGCGTGATTTGTCTTCTAAGCGCCGTTTTGTTTACGGCCGCTCCGAGGCAGCCTAAATCATGGTGCTGGCAAACGCCGTTTAATTTGACATGGCGGCCGTTAAGGAAGAAGCCTTTTTGGCTGTCAAATTCGATTGTGCGAAAGCCGAACCGTTCCGTTTCCGCGTCGATAACCGCACCGTCCTTTAAGAGTTCGGTATTCAGCCAGTAGCAGACTGGATTGATAATATCCCACACCTGAGGAGCGGAAACAGCGAGAGTGGAGCTCGCGTTTATTGTACCGGATGCGCTTAACGAGACGTCCGTTTCGCTGCCGGTTACGACGCTGCCGGATGCATCCAAGAGGCTATGGCGAAGCTTGTATTCGGAACCCGTGCCTTCGGTAAAACGGATTTCGGCCTCTACTTCGACGTTCCAGCTTTCTTCAGATTTAACAGCCGAAATATAGATGCCGTCCGCAACAAGGTGGGTATCAGGCCGGCGGACTAGCCATACGGAACGGTAAATGCCTGCACCGGAATACCATCGGGAGTTGGGGGACTCATGAATAACTTGAACGTATACTTCATTAGATCCCGGTTTTATGTGAGGCGTAATATCGATTTCAAAGGTCGAATAGCCGTACCTCCATTCGCCGGCGAATTGCCCGTTTACATAAACGGAGGCGTTCATATAGACCCCTTCAAAACGGAGCGATGTTAATGTCTTTGGAGCGATTTCGTCGATGACGAAATGTTTACGGTACCAGCCTTGACCGTTCTCGTACAAATTGTTGGCGTCATAGATGAGCCAGTCGTGAGGCAAGGTTACGGCTTGCCAATCAAAGCTTCCTGAAGCAACGGCGTCATATTCGGTAAGCAAAGGTTGTTTAACGAAAAACCAGTCGTTATTAAAACGTTTTTTCTGGCTCATTGGCGAAAAAAATCTCCCTTCATGTCTGGCAACTTTAAGTTGCCAAGTTGATAATATGTATCTTGTATACAAGTATACAATGTTTCAGATTTTACGTCATGCTTTAATTCACGGGTACGAGGATGCAAATGAGGCCTTTTATTGTACAATTGAATAAGTAGCTAGTATTCTTGATTTAATGCCTGCATTTAAAGGCTAACACCGGAGGGCAAACGAATGAATGCTGGGTTGTTTGTGTTTGAATTAGCATTGCAGGTTGTTTTTCTAATGTCGATTTTCATGGCATATCGACATAGGCATAAGATCATTGCAAGTATGATGATTGCAGCATTCAGCCTTGAAATATTATCCTTTATTTTGTGCAGCCCTTTTACGAATTCAGGCGATTGGCTGTTTATCGACGGCTGGCTGTTCTACGCAACCCAATTTTGGATTACGCTGCCTCTTTTTTTCATGTTGTGGGGTTGTTGGTTTATGACATCATGGCGAAAAGGGAAGCGTAAGAAGCATGAAGAGACTTTAATTAATTGAGGAGCACACTATGAATCATACAAAACTTGAAGGAGCCGGCTGGCATTTCGATAACAGTTATGCGGCGCTGCCCGAAATATTTTTTGCCAGACAAAATCCTGTGCCCGTACGCTCGCCAAAGCTTGTTCGATTGAATCATGCATTAGCGCAATCGTTGGGGTTGAATGCTCAGGCGCTGGAAACGGAAGAGGGGGCGCAAGTTTTTGCGGGCAATGCGATTCCGGAAGGCGCGCTGCCATTGGCTCAAGCTTATGCGGGCCATCAGTTCGGCAATTTTACGAAGCTAGGCGATGGACGGGCGATGCTGCTTGGCGAACAGCTTACGCCGAGCGGCGAGCGGATCGATATTGCCTATAAAGGATCGGGGCGGACGCCTTATTCCCGCGGCGGCGACGGCAGGGCGGCGCTTGGGCCGATGCTGCGCGAGTATATCATCAGCGAGGCGATGCATGGGCTGGGCATTCCGACGACGCGAAGTTTAGCCGTCGTATCCACAGGAGAGGCGGTCATGCGCGAGACGGCGCTTCCCGGCGCGGTGCTTGTCCGTACTGCAGCTAGCCATTTGCGTGTAGGCACGTTTCAGTATGCAGCGCAGTGGGGGATGAAAGAAGATCTGGAGGCGCTTGCCGAATATGCTTTGCAACGCCATTTTCCGGCGGCTGAAGATGAAGACAATCGATATTTGGCGTTGTTGAAACGGGTGATTCGAGCGCAAGCGGATTTGATCGCGAAATGGCAGCTCGTCGGCTTTGTTCACGGCGTGATGAACACCGATAATATGGCTGTCAGCGGGGAGACGATTGATTACGGTCCTTGCGCATTTATGGATGCGTACGATCCGTCAACCGTGTTCAGTTCCATTGACAGCAACGGACGATATGCGTATGGCAACCAGCCCTATATCGGGGTATGGAACCTGGCGCGTTTTGCCGAAGCGCTGCTGCCGATCCTTCACGAGGATGATGAGGAAGCCGTAAAGCTGGCGGAAGACGCGCTAGCAGAGTTTAGCGGGTTGTTCCAACAGAGCTGGCTGACGGGCATGAGGGCAAAGCTAGGCATATTCAATGTAGAGCCTGAGGATGAGGCGTTCATTGGCGGATTGCTTGGCTTGCTGCATCAGCATCATGCCGATTATACGAACACGTTTATCGCGCTTTCCTTCGATCGGGAGACGGAAACGCAGCTCGAACAAGCGCCTGAATTCGCCGATTGGCGGGAGCGCTGGAAAGCAAGGCTAGGCAGGCAGCCGCAAAGCATGGAGCAATCGCAGCAGCTGATGCGGGCGAGCAATCCTGCGGTAATCCCTCGCAACCATCGGGTAGAGGAAGCGCTGGCGGCCGCAGTTCAGCAAGGCGATTACAGCGTGATGGATCGGCTGCTGGAGGCACTGGCGAATCCGTATGCGCATGCGTCTGGGCATGCTGAATTTGCCGTGCTGCCGGAACCGCCGGATTTGCCCTACCGGACGTTTTGCGGCACGTAGCCTTGCATGAAAAAGGCGCGAAACCGCCGCGATAGAGGAAATAACGCTGTGGCAAAGCGTTATAACCGCGGCGCAGCGCAGAAGCAGTGGAATAACGCTGCGAGGCAGCGTTATTGGCATGAAAAAGGCGCGAAACCGCCGCGATAGAGGAAATAACGCTGTGCTACAGCGTTATAACCGCGGCGCAGCGCCGAAGCAGTGAAATAACGCTGCGAGGCAGCGTTATTTGCATGAAAAAGGCGTGAAACCGCCGCGATAGAGGAAATAACGCTGTGCCACAGCGTTGTAACCGCGGCGCAGCGCCGAAGCAGTGAAATAACGCTGCGAGGCAGCGTTATTGGCATGAAAAAGGCGCGAAACCGCCGCGATAGAGGAAATAACGCTGTGGCAAAGCGTTATAACCGCGGCGCAGGGCCGAAGCAGTGGAATAACGCTGCGAGGCAGCGTTATTGGCATGAAAAAGGCGCGAAACCGCCGCGGCGATGTGCTTCAGATACATTTCATCTAAGCGTGTTCATTTGAGTCATTCGAAAACCCATGGATTTTCAATTTATTACCTTCCAGATCATAGAGGTGAAATTCATGGTAAACCCAGTAAGGGTTGTCCAAATCGTCTACCCTAACGCCTCGTCCTTTAAGTAACTGATATGTCTTTTTGATATTGTCCGACTGCAGGTCGAGGACTGCGTGAGTTTTCGGATTTTCCAGATCGGATTTTACAAGAGCCAGCTTCGTTTGATCGTCGTTTAAACGAAAAAAAACGATATCCCCCATGTTATCGGCCAGCGGTAGCCCAAGATATTCCTTATACCATTCTACTGCCTCTTCAAAATTTCTGACATGCAGCCAGATGACAACCTTACCGTTAAAAAATAGATTCATGGACGTTCCTCCTCAAATAGTTGGGTTAACCTGGGCAAATCGGGACGGGGAGGCGGCGTTCTCATTTCCTCACGATAATGTGAAAGATTCTTCCCCGGATACTGTTTTGGACTAATAGGAACTGCATAATCGACAAAGTACCGATATGAAGGTTCCCATGAAGGATTATTTTGATGAAGAATGATTACAGGCTGACTGGTATAATAAAAACCGCTATTTGGCAGCCAGTCTTCCCAAAATTGTTTTACTCTTTCTCTAGCATGCATAGTAGTGTCAAATATACGCAGAACTGCGTACTGGCCTCCAGCGAAAAGGCGGCACCCGACTTCACCAGTCGAATCAATCGGTTTCAAAAGGGTCAGTCCACAATCCACCCGCATATATTTATTACCAGATACACTCGGGTCTTGATACTCAATGCTTAAAAGTGATGTCAAAGGTGGATTCCAGAGCGAATGCTGACGGGCCCAGTCGAAAATCGCTCCCATCGTCTCAAGGTGGTTTCGATTCTCTTCGAATGTTTTCTCCAGAACCCTCCCATTCGTTCGGATGTAAGCAATGTAGCAGGGCCGCATCCTTTTTATTGTGATATCCAGTTCTAAATCATTGGCGCCACCCTTATTGTAGGCGAGCCATGTTGATTGCAGTTGATTATTCTTGCTATTAATTTTGCGTGATTTGCTATTAATCGAATACATTTTACGGTACTCAGTAGCAGAAACGCCAAAATGATTTCGGAAAGAACGAGAGAAAATGGATACCGAGGAAAACCCGCATTGTCTGGACGTCTCACTAACATCAATCGTCTCCGAATGTTTAAGTTTGCTTGCCGCTTTTTCAAGTCGTATACGGTTTACATATGCGTGTATTGTTTCCCCTGTAATAGACTTAAAAACTCTATGAAGATGATAGGGGGAAACCAAGGCCTTTTCCGACAAATCTTTTAATTCTAAAGGCTTCTCAATATGTTCGTCGATATATTCGATCAGTTTATTAATAACAGCAGTATGCTCCTGCCGAAGATTTACATTTATAGGCCTCAAAAAAATCTTTCCTCCCTTGCGTGCTTACCATTCTTATGTAGCAAGAGCTTCAATAGGCTTGATCATTCATTCCGTTCAATATCACTTCTTCAATGTTATCAAATTCTCCTTTTTAAGAGCCGAATAATGTTTTGGGTCGTGCGACCTCCGCCCAACCCCTACTACTTAAACGCTTTAACAGGCTCCAGCATTCCACCCAAAAAAATTCGCCGTTTCTTATGGTAAGGTTCAGCGTATCCTTGCTAAGGCGAAACTGATTTACGGTACTTTTCGTACAGTCCATTTATTGTTCTGCGCCACTCTTCCTGAGGGATGCAACTCCTCCTCACCAACAAACAAGAATTAGTGTTCTCATGTTGCTGTTGAGGGAAGTCAGCGTGTTTTTTAGCGAATTGGCGTACTCGTTCATCGGCGAAACCTCATCGTGTTTCAAAGGGTCTGCGTTGCCAACTACTTGTCAAGTCCTCTTTCTCTTTTTTGTGCAAAAAAAAGAGCGGGCTATCTTTTCGATAACCTGCTCTTGTTCATGATTTTTAACCCTGCGCCTTAACTTAATGACATTGCCCTGACGGGCAGCAACCCTTTTATTTATTGCGGAGCATCATCGTCCACAGGTCTGAGCTCTCATAGCCGAGACGCCATGCGGCGACGCCGGCAATATCGTATTTTTTCGCAATTTGAATGCGGGCTTGAATCGTCAGGGCTGTTTCCGCCCAGAAGAGGTACGTATAGCCGTCCTTCACATACGTAAACTTCATCAAGCCAGAGTCAGGATCAGGCGTACCGATCGCCCCGGTGTCCGTAATGAGCTGAGGGATTTCCTTCATGTAGATCGCGCGGTTGCCGACGAGCTTGCCATTTCCGTCAAGCTTCCATTCGCGAACGTAAAAAGGAATGCCAAGCATAAGCTTGCTGCGCGGAATGCCGTAGGACAAAAATTGCGAGAGTCCGTCCTCCGTCCATTGCAGACCGGCGACCGGTCCAGGCGTATCGCTGCCGCTCCAATGCTGGTCATAAGCCATAATGATAATCGTATCGACGATATCGCCAAGCGCAGCGTGATCGTAAGCCGTTTGATGGTTCCAGCTCGTGCTGCCTCGCGGCAAGTCGATCGAAATTTTCATGCCCTTCGCATGGACGGCTTCCGCCAACGCTTTGACGAAGGCAGTATAAGCGGCGCGATCCGTGCCGGCAACCTCCTCAAAGTCGAGATTTACGCCATATGCTCCTATATCGGTCAAGCAGCTTGTCAGACCGTTTATGAACGTTGTCTGCGCATCGGCGTTTGCCAAAAATTCGCTTGTCATTTTTTTGTCGAATTGGTTATGAACGAGCGGCATTACTTTAATGCCTTGCTCCCGCAAAGACTTTACGACGGCAGGGTCCGATCTATTGCTCAACAGGCCGTTCGCAGCCGTCAGCTCGAACCAGGACGGGGAATCGATATCGAGACCTTGCGTGTCGGCAACATGTCCCATGATGGTTGATGCGCCGGATGTGCCGTTCCAGCCGAGGTAAATAAGTTTTTTCGTATTGCTCCATAGCTTGCGGCCTTCAGCCGTTTGTACGTAGCTATTCGAGTATCCTCTCGCGTAGGATACAGCAGATTCACGGGAATGAAAGCTTTTTAGCTTCTTGTCGCCTTGATAGACCGACAGATAAGCGGCGTTCGTCCACCAGACGGATCCTTTGTAGACAATTTCAGAATTAGAGTAGTAGTTCGCGTACTGAATAGCTTTTTCTAGAGAGACAAAAGCTTTGATCGGCTTGCCGCTTTGCTGAACCGTGTAGCCGGCGACGTTGGAATGGACAGTTTTGTTCGTCTTCGTATTCATGACCACGCTGTTCGCCACATTGACGGAAGCTTTGATCGCATCGAATAAATAGGCGTAATTTTTCGTGTTTTCCGCTTTGGCTCCATCAACTTCAATTTGATAGACCGCGCTGCCTGCGCGCAGCTTCTTCTCTTGCGCGTCAGAGACGTTATCCCACACCCATTGATTGGAGGAAAGCTCGATGATATGCGAATTCGTCCACTTTCCCGCTTCTTTTTTCGCTGCGGCAATCGTTGTGAATCCCCAATTGGCATAGGTATTGTCGCCTTGGTAGAGCTGATACTTGGCATACGATTGATAGATCCAGCCCGGTTTTTCCAAATCTCTGATATGTACGTAATTCATCGACTTTGCTGCTGCAAGAGCCTGTTCGTAGGAGCGGTATTCCCATTTCGCGTTCGAATTGCCGCCTTGATAAATTTTGTAGCGAGGGAAATTATCCCATACCCAGCCGCGGCCCGTAATGGTCTCGACATGACTGTATTCGAACCCTTGTGCATATGCGATTGCTTGGTTTTCTGTCGAGAATTCTCTGAGCGCTTTGTCGTTTTGATAGACACGGTATTTGGTCATGCTTCCGGCAGCTGATGCGGCGTCTCCCCCAAAGGCGGATAAAACCAAGGATTGCGCAGTCAGCAACGCCAACACCATCGTTGTCCATTTCCTCATCTTCACGTTTTTTCATCACTCTCCTATTCGCTGTCATTTAATAGACGCGCTAGATTGCGAGAGGTTGCGGCGAAATGGAGCATTTTCGGCGGCTACAAATGTTTCCAGCGTTTTTGGATATAAGCGGATAAAAAAGGTGGAAAACAATAACAATAACTTCGATGATGCACGGACTGGAGGTTTGAAGCATGATTCGGGCAATGTCCAAGGAATGGCTCGACAACGAAGAAAGCTCCATATATGTAGAGCCGGAGGAATTGGAAATCAGCTTGAGAGAGGTTTGGAACGTCAACCGTTATTTGGGCGGCAACCCCGCTTTATTTGCTCATTTGGATCGAATGATTCGCGAGATTGGCCGGGATATAAGCGAAATCAGGATGCTGGACGTTGCAACGGGACTGGCGGACATTCCGATGGCTTTATCGGCAAAATACCGGAAAAATGGAATGGCAGTTTCCATTACCGGCGTCGATACGCATCCCGGCATCGTCGAGCTTGCCTCGCGAAGAACGGAGGGTGACTCAGCTGTCAATGTGAAGCAGGCGGACGGCACGGCACTCCCTTTCGAAGACGGCAGCTTTGACATCGCGTTCTGCAATTTGGCGCTTCACCACATGAATGATGAAGCGGCTGTCAAACTGCTGCAGGAGATGAACCGGGTTGCGCGAGCAGGCTGGGTTATCACCGATTTGGTACGTCATCCGCTTGCGTTCGCCGCTGCCAAGATGCTGGCCCGTTACGTCTGGCGCAGTCCAGTAACGAAGCATGACGGACCGCTGTCTGTACAGCGGTCTTATACTGCGAATGAAGCTGCGCAGCTCGTTCGCAGCGCGGGTGTCGATGCGGTCGTTAAGCGGCATTTTCCGTTTCGGATCGCCATTGCGTGTTACGGAGAGCGGGGGCGATGACAGGCAGGCGTTCGACATATGATGCGGTCATCGTTGGCGCAGGTCCTTCCGGCAGCGTGCTGGCCAGGCTGCTTGCGCTGCAAGGGGCGAATGTGCTCATGCTGGATGCGGCAGCTTTTCCGAGAAGGAAGCCTTGCGGCGAGTCGTTAAATCCAGGCGCGGTTAATCGATTAAGTCAATTGTATGGTGACGGAAAGCTTGCTTCTTTCAGGGGCTTGCTGAATGCCGCATCCATTCCGTTCGAAATGCTGTCAGGCTGGCGGTTAAACAGCGGCGGCGTGACGCTTGAAGCGGAATATCCTGCAGGTCTCGCAGGCATCGGCATTCGACGAGAGAGCCTCGATTATTGGCTCGTTCAACAGGCGTGCGATGCGGGAGTGCAATTCGAGGATCGGTGCAGAGCGGAAAGGCTGCTCTGGGAAAATGATCGTGTCATCGGCACAGCGGCAAGACTCCATAACGGCGAGCAGCTATTAATAAGCGCCCGTTATGTAGCGGGAGCTGACGGCATCCGTTCGGCAATGGCCCGAAGCGCAAAGTTAAGCGGTTTTGGCAAGCTGCGCAAAGCGGCAATGACGGCGAGGATAAAAGGCGTTCAAGGACTGAACGGCAAAGTAGAATTGTTTGTGACTGGAGATACGGTGATCGGATTGGCGCCTATAGGCAGCGGACAAGCCAATATGACGATTGCGCTCAGAAGCAATCAGCTGCTGGAGTCGGCGAAGATTGGCAAAAACGGCTTCTTGATGGCTCAAGCACAGCGAATTGCCGAACTGCGAGAGCGATTTTCCGGGGCTGAAATCGAAGGGGAGGTATTGACGTGCGGCCCTTTCGAGCGCATTGTCCAAAGCAACCGATATGACGGCTTGCTGCTTACTGGCGACGCGGCAGGCTATTTCGATCCGATGACCGGTCAAGGGCTCTATCGCGCGGTTAGAAGCGCAGAGCTCGCTGCGGATGCGCTGATCGAAGCGATGCGGACTGGAAGCTTTGCGCCGCTACATCGCTACGAGAGGCAGCGGAACTACGAGTTCGCGGCTCCGCTGCGAATGCAAAAGCTGATAGAAGGGACGAGCCGGCATGAATGGCTGCTTCGGACAAGCATGCGAGCGATCGGCGCTTCGCGAATGCTGACGACAAGGCTTGCTGAGTCAATTGGCGACTGCGTCAGGCTGTAAGAGGATATGTAATCGAAATGGAAGGGTGACAATTGATGATGCGCACCTATAACGAAATTACAATGCAATGTTCGGCAGATACCGCATTCCAGTTTGCCAAACAGGTGGAAAGCTGGCCGGAGCTGCTGTCGCATTACCGGAGCGTAACTTTTAGGCAAGGAGACAGCAGCAAGAACAACGGACTCGTCGAGATGGCAGCGGTAAGGCCGTTCAATCGGCTCAGATGGCCTGTACGATGGACAAGCCAAATGGAAGTGAACGAGTCGCGCCGGTTGGTAAAATACTTGCATGTGCGGGGGGTAACGCGCGGAATGGAGGTAGAATGGCGGCTCGAGAGGGAAGATGCCAGTCAAGATAATTCCGTCATCGTATCCATCGTTCACCGTTGGCGCCAGCCGCCTTTCGGCCGCAGGCTGGCCGCCGGTATTATCGGCAGACTGTTCGTACATGCCATCGCGCAGCGGACGCTGCAAGGACTAAAGCGTCATGCCGAGCATGCGGAGCTATTGGCGATAAGCGACCGTAAGGTCAGGCTCGCGGAGCATACGGAGGTTAACGAGTATAGAGAACCAATCGAGAATTCGGAATGGACAAAGGAGGCATCGACACTATATGGGCAACATTAGAGCGGTCGTAACCGGAATCGGGTGCGTAACTCCGATCGGCAATGGCGTGTCTGCGATGTGGGAGGGCGTTCGGCAGGGGAATAGCGCTGTAAAGGCGATTGACCGTTTTACTCCAGAAGGACTGCGAAGCCGAATTGCCGCACAAATTCCAGATTTTCGAGCCGAGGACTATATGGACAAAAAAAGAGCGCATCGCATGGATCGGTTCTCACAGCTGGCTGTAGCGAGCGGACGATTGGCGCTTCAGGATGCCGGACTAGCGGCGGATAGCGTCGAGCCAGAGCGGGCAGGCATTTTTATGGGAAGCGCGCTCGGCGGCATCGCATTCGCTGAAGAGCAATGCGGCCAGTTTTACAACGGCGGCTTTCGCTCCGTATCGCCGACGCTTGGCTTTTCGGTGTTCGGCGGGGCGGCTTCATGCAACCTGGCGATGGAGTTTGGCTTCAACGGACCGAACGAGACGAACGCAATGTCGTGCGCATCCGGCGCAGTGGCAATCGGCCGCGCGCTGCAAGCAATCAAGCGCGGGGAGGCCGACGTTATGCTCGCAGGCGGCTCGGAAGCTCCGCTAGCGCCTCTATCGTTTGGCGCCTTCGATATGCTTCGGGCAATGTCGACGCGCAATGAACGGCCTTCCAGCGCAAGCCGGCCGTTTGACCGCGACCGCGACGGCTTCGTCATGGGCGAGGGAGCGGCAGTTCTCGTAATTGAAGCCGAGCATCATGCACGTGCAAGGGGCGCCGTTATTTACGGTGAAGCGGCAGGCTTCGGGTTGACGAATGACGCTTACCATATGAGCGCGCCGCTCCCGGACGGGGCACAGGCGGCAAGAGCGCTGAGGATGGCGCTGGCCAGTGCGGAACTGTCGCCAGGCGACATTGGCTATGTCAATGCGCACGGCTCTTCGACGCTGCTTAACGATGTAACGGAATCAATCGTAATTCGCAGCGTGTTCGGCAGCCGTCCGGTCGCCGTAAGCGGAACGAAGGGCTTGTACGGCCATCCGCTCGGCGCATCAGGCGCGATAGAGGCGGCTATTACGCTTCTGTCGCTGTATCATGAGTGGCTCCCGCCGACTACCAATCTCGACGAGCCCGATCCTGCCGCTGATATTGATCTCGTCGCGCGGCACGCCAGACAAACCAGGGCAGAAGCGGCCGTGTCGAACTCGTACGGCTTCGGTGGCGTGAACGGCGTGCTTGCATTTAAACGCGCATAGCAAAAAAAAGGGCAACCGTTTCGGCAGCCGAATCATTCGGCTGTCGGGCGGTTGCCCTTTTTAACGTTATGATCTCCAAATCATTCTGATAGCCGGTTTTATCATTCGGCAATATCGGCCCAAAATTCCTCGTCCGCATCCAGTTTAATGTTGGAGCGGAACACGCGGCGATTGTACTGCGTGTACATGTACTGCTCGATCGCTTCGAGCAAATTCGCCTCAATTAAATACTGACTGCGCCCGTTAACCCAAACTTCTGCGGTGAAGCCGTATTCCTCTTCCCATGAAAGCTGTACTTCCACATCTTGAGGTTTCACGCCGCGGCGATCTGCCATGTGAAGGCAAACGGCGTTAATAATTTCGTCCGTATAAATGCGGATCATTAATACGGTCTCCGCGTATCCGGTTTGCGATTGCGGATATATTTAAAGGCAGCGACAATAATCATGACGAGTGCTGCGATTGCGATCAAATTGATCAAAAAGCCAAATACTTGTCCGAGTGCGCCCATACCGCTAAACAAGCTGCCAAACATTAAGCCTGCCAAGCCGCCGACCAGCATCCCTTTCATAAAGCTGCTGCCAAAGCTTTTCTTCGTAGCCGCCGCCGTACCGGCTGTGCCTGCTTTCGTTCCGGAACTTGTCTTGCTGACATCGTCGGAAGCCGATTTCTTTGGCGTTTGCGTGTAGCTTTGCTTCGGCGATTTGAAGCCGCCGCCTCGTTTCGCCGCATCTGCTACCTGGCCGAAACCGAGCGTCAGAAACAGCGTCATAATGAGCATTACAAGTAACCCCTTCTTCATTGCAACTTCTCCTCCTAGCGAATTGTGTGGTGCATTCATTGCTATCCTTTTCTTTTACGGCTATTATTAACAAAGGTTTCAAAAATATTTGCATTTGCGGGGGGAACGTGTCGTGATTGAACGCTATCCTAATGCATATTTCCGATATTTGCTGGAATACCATGCGACTCGTGATTTTTTTGAATGCCATGAGCTGCTCGAGGAGTATTGGAAGGAGCACCCGGATGATCCGCGTTCGGAGTTGTGGGTTGGCCTGATCCAGCTGGCTGTCGGCCATTATCATTTACGGCGGGGCAATTCTGCAGGCGCGCGTAAAATATATGCGAATGCGCTGAAACGGCTCAACCCGTCGGGTCTGGCTTCGTTAGGGCTGGACGGAGCCATGCTGCTCGCAAAGCTGCAAAATCGGCAGGAGCGACTGATTGCGAATAAAGCCGTCGAGTACGAAGAGCTCGATTTAAAGATCGTCGATCCGGAAGTAGAAACGGAATGCCGGCGATTATGCGGGGAATACGGACTCGTCTGGGGAGTATCATCGACCGACATTGCCGAATCTGTCATCCATCGTCATAAGCTTCGCGACCGCAGCGATGTCATTGCCGCAAGAGCGGCAGCTGCGGAGTTGAAAAAAAGGAGCCGTCCCGGCGCTGTCTAGCGCTTGCGGAGGCTCCTTTTGTTATTGCGCGAAACGATTGCTGTTGCCGCCACTAGATGGCTTCAGCCGTTTATACTTAGCGCAGCTGATTATATCCGTTAACAACCAAGTCAAGCGCGCCGGTATCCGGGTGGATCGTCAAGCCGTGAACCGGCACGTTGGAGGGCAGAAGCGGATGATTGCGCACGATGCTGACGCTCTTCTCCACGCTTTCCTTCAAGTTGTCGAAGCCAGTCAGCCAGCGGTTAAGATCAACGCCGGAATTGCGAAGCGTAGCAATCGTTTGTTGCGGAATACCGCGTTCGATCATATGACCGATTACGGTTTCCGGATTAATGCCCGTCATGCCGCAATCGTGATGGCCGATAACGAACACCTCGTCCGCTTTGAGCTCGTACACGGCGACAAGCACGCTGCGCATCAGGTTGCCGAATGGCTGAGTAACGATGCCGCCTGCGCTTTTAATAATTTTAGCGTCGCCGTTTTTCAAATTCATCGCTTTAGGAAGCAGCTCGGTCAGGCGAGCGTCCATACAAGTGACGATAACCATCCGGCGATCCGGGAATTTTGTGGTGAGATATTGCTCATAGCTTTTGTTTTCTACAAATGTGCTATTGTGGCTAAGTACTTGCTCCAGTTTATTCATAGTTATCTCTCTCCTCCAGATCCTGACTAAGACTTAATGAAACGAAGATTCAGCGTATAGATTTGGCTGTCGCTCTTCAAGCTAAACGCATTGCGATCCGAGCTATAATCGATGCGCAGCTCAGGCTCGAAAAAAACTTCATGCCGAGGCTCGTATAGAAAAGGGAAAGGATCGCCTTCCGCCATTCGATCGTCAACCGTCGATTCCTGAACGAGCTGAAGGGCGGGAACACCGCTCATAACGCATCCGCAGCCTTCGGTGTCATGCAGCAGCTTTAATTGCTTCTCGCCGCTAGACAGATAGGGCGACAAGTAGGCAACAGCTGCTTTAGAGAATGAAATATGCATCGAAATAGTCCTCGCTTTCAAGCAATTGCGACCACCGGGGCCAAACAGCTAAAGTTGATTATACGACTAGTTGCAGGTAAGATCAAGATAGGAAGAAAAGTTCATGTTAGAAAATATAACAACAAATGATAGAGAGAGGCGGTTGGGCGATGACTGTACATATGGATAAAACGCTTCCGTTATTTTTGGAAAATGTTCGCAAAGTGAAAAGCTATGAAGAGGCCCTTGGCGTCTTGTATTGGGATTTGAGGACAGGCGCGCCGCGCAAAGGAATGGATTCTCGTTCGGAGGCGATCGGCATGCTGTCTGGCGATATGTTCAAGCTGTCGACATCGCCGGAGCTGGGCGAGTGGCTGACGGCTCTTGAGGAAACGGGAACATATGCCGAGCTTTCCGAGATCGAACAGCGGCTCGTAACCGAAACTCGCATAGACTATGATCGCAGTGTAAAAATTCCGCAAAAGCTTTATCAGGAATATGTCGTTCTTGCAGCGCAGACGGAAAATAAATGGGAGGAAGCGAAGGCGAATAACGACTTTGCAAGCTTCCAGCCTTTCCTAGAGAAAGTCATCGGCTATCAGCAGCAATTTATTGATCTTTGGGGCGCGAAAGCTACCCGATATGACACGCTGCTCGATCAGTATGAGCCGGGCATGACGACCGCCGAGCTCGACCGCGTATTTGGCGGGCTTCGCGAGCAGCTGGTTCCGCTTGCAGCTGCGATTGCCGCTTCGCCGCATCAGCCGGATACATCCTTCCTGCGGCAAATTTACGATAAAGAAGCGCAAAAGGATTACAGCAAATTTATTTTGAATCAGATGGGCTACGATTTTGAAGCGGGCCGGCTGGACGAGAGCGTACATCCGTTTGCTACCGGTCTTAATCCGGGGGACGTGCGGATTACGACACGATATTTGGAAGACGATGTGACAAGCGCGCTGTTCGGAACAATCCACGAAGGCGGCCATGCGCTGTATGAGCAAAATATTAGGCCTGAGCTGATCGGCACTACGCTGTGCACAGGCACATCGATGGGCATCCATGAGTCGCAATCGCGATTCTGGGAAAACGTAATCGGCCGCAGCAAGCCGTTCTGGCAGCGGTATTACGGCGATTTGCAGCAGCGATTCCCCGGGCAGCTGAACGTTCCAGTCGAGCAGTTTTATCGCGGCATTAACGTCGTTCAGCCTTCGCTGATCCGTATTGAAGCAGACGAACTTACTTATAATTTGCACATCATTATTCGTTACGAGATTGAGAAGCTCATTTTCAATGAAGGCGTGAAAGCGGCTGATTTGCCTGCTGTCTGGAATGACAAGTATAAGGAATATTTGGGTGTTACACCGCCTTCGGATGCAGAAGGCGTTCTGCAAGACGTGCACTGGTCCGGCGGCATGTTCGGCTATTTCCCGTCATATTCGCTCGGCAACATGTACGCGGCACAAATCGCCGATACGATGGAGAAAGAGCTGCCGGGCTTCTGGGAGCTGGTCGGCCGCGGCGAGCTTCATCCGATCAAGGATTGGCTGTCGGAGCGAATTTATAAATACGGCAAGATGAGAACGCCGTCGGAGCTGATCCGCAGCATTACCGGCAAACCGCTCGATCCGCAGCATCTGGTGAATTACTTGGAGAACAAGTATAAGGAGATTTATAAGCTTTAATAGTTGGATTTGAGAAAAAGCTGTCCCTGGCGGAGGACAGCTTTTTTGATGTTCTTTTTTAAATTTCCGCGGATTTGTTATCGAAGGTATGGAACGAAGAACGGCAGGAACCGATAACAGCGGATCCCCAACGGAGACTTAATCACCTCTGGGCGCGCCCGTGCATAGGCTGGAGTACCAACTAACAAAAGAATGCAACGGGAGGAATGGACATGGGCAAACGGGTGTGGATGGGGCTGCTGCTCTCTTTTGTCTTGCTGACAACGGCTGTATTGGCCGGCTGCGGCAACGGCGGCGGAGAGAAAACGAAGGTGAAAATCGGCGAGGTGACGCGTTCACTGTTCTATGCGCCGCAATATGTGGCGATCGAGAAAGGCTTTTTCGCTGAAGAAGGACTCGACATTGAATTAACGACGACAGCGGGCGGCGATAAGACGATGACAGCGCTGTTGTCCGGCGTGATCGACGTGGCGCTTGTAGGATCGGAAACTTCGATTTACGTCTATCAGCAAGGTGCGGATGATCCGGTTATCAACTTCGCGCAATTAACGCAAACGGACGGCACATTCCTTGTCGCTCGCGAAGCGGACGACAATTTTGATTGGAATAAGCTGAAAGGGACTGTTTTCCTCGGACAAAGAAAAGGCGGCATGCCGCAAATGGCCGGTGAGTTTGCAATTAAAAAGCACGGCATTGATCCGCATAAGGATCTCGAGCTGATTCAGAACATTGAATTCGCCAACATTTCGGCTGCTTTTGCTTCCGGAACAGGCGAATATGTGCAATTGTTCGAACCGACGGCATCCATCTTCGAAAAAGAAGGCAAAGGCCACGTTGTCGCATCGTTTGGCGTTGAAAGCGGACATTTGCCTTACACCGTATTTATGACGAAGCAAAGCTTTATTGATAAAAACAAATCGACAGTTCAAAAGTTTACGAACGCTGTCCATAAGGCGCAGCTGTGGGTTGAGCAAAACGATGCTGCGACGATTGCCGAAGTCGTTGCTCCTTATTTCGAGAACGTCGATAAGGACATTTTGATCAGCTCGATCGACCGTTATAAACAGCAAGGCTCTTATGCGACAGATCCGATCATCGACGAGGGCGAATGGAACAATTTGCTTGATGTAATGACAACTGCAGGCGAGCTGAAAGAAAAAACGGGTCACGATAAAATCGTGAACAATACGTTCGCGGAAAAAGCGATCGAATCGGCTGGCAAATAAGGCATTGGAGGTGCTGCAATGGCTGACGGAAATCGGATGCTGGAGCTGCTCGGCGTCTCTCATGTCTATGTCAACGACAAAGGCGCATCGCTTGCCGTCGAGGAGCTTGAACTTTCCGTGCAAAGCGGTGAATTCGTCAGCCTGGTTGGCCCAAGCGGCTGCGGCAAAACGACGATTCTAAGCATGCTTGCGGGATTGATTCCGCCTACGCGCGGGAACGTCATGCTTGGCGGAGAGGCGGTGTCGGGGCCATCGACGAAAGTCGGATATATGCTGCAGCAGGATTTTTTGTTTCCGTGGCGGACGATTCGCGACAATGCCGCGCTTGGTCTGGAGATTAACGGAACGAAGTCGTCATTATCGCTAAAAAAGGTTGACGGCCTGCTTGCGGATCTAGGGCTGCCGGGCTCCGGCAGCCGCTATCCGCATGAGTTGTCCGGCGGCATGCGGCAGCGGGTAGCGCTTGCGCGGACATTGGCGACGGAGCCGGATGTGCTGCTGCTTGATGAGCCTTTCTCGGCGCTTGATTTGCACATTAAGCTGCAGCTTGAGGATTTAGTGCAGCAGACGCTGCGCAAGCTTGGCAAAACAGCGGTGCTTGTCACGCATGATTTGGCGGAGGCGGCCGCGATGAGCGACCGGGTTATCGTGCTTGCCGCGAACCCCGGACGCATCGTTGCCGAGCTCGTCGTGCCGGACGACATTCGCGCGGCTTCACCGATGGAAGCACGCAGGCTGCCTGGCTTCCAATCGGTATTTGACCGATTGTGGGCAGAGCTTGACGCTGCGGAAGGAGGTTTGGCGGGCGATGAGTGAGGGCAAGCGCGCGGATTGGATGGCAGAGCTTCACATCCGGTTCAAAAGAAGAGCAAAGCGGCTGACGGCAGCTGTCGGCGCAACGCAGATTGCGATTCTTGTTCTTTTTGTCTCGCTTTGGGAGGCGGCAGGACGCAACCGTTGGATTGATCCGCTGCTGTTCAGTTACCCGACCAAGCTGCTGCGGCAGCTATGGCGGACGATGGCGGACGGCTCGCTTTGGCCGCATATCGGCATGACAGTATCGGAAACTGCGCTCGGCTTTGCGCTCGGCACCTTGCTAGGGACGGCGCTAGCGGCCGCGCTATGGTGGTTTCCGTTTTTATCGCGCGTGTTCGATCCGTATTTAGTCGTACTGAACAGTATGCCAAAGGTGGCGCTCGGCCCTATATTTATTGTTGGACTCGGGCCAGGGTTCATGTCCATCGTTGCCGTTACGTTGTCGGTTACGGTGATCATTACGACGATTAATATATATAACCGGTTCCGAGAGATCGAAGAAGGATACATCAAGGTTGTGAGGCTGTTCGGGGCGAGCAGGGCGCAGCTGTTTCGGCTCGTTATTTTGCCCGCATCCTTCCCGGTCATTATATCCGCTTTAAAAGTCAATGTCGGTCTGGCGTGGGTTGGCGTTATCGTAGGGGAGTTTCTCGTAGCAAAGCTTGGCCTTGGCTACTTAATCATATACGGTTTTCAAGTGTTTAACTTTACGCTCGTGCTGTCGAGCTTGCTAGTCATCGCGGCGGTCGCTACCGTCATGTATCAACTCGTTGCTGCGCTTGAGCGAAAGTTGACGAATGGCTGGAGAGAACGGTAGGATGGTCTTGAAGATTTAGTTGCTTCGCAAAATCTTGCCATTTTATCATTCAAATGAGGTATTTGGACGTATGGGGATTCGAATTATAAAAACAGCTTTGGCGACGATTGCGGCGATCTACACAGCAGTCTATTTCGGACTGGAACCGCCGCTCGGCGCCGGCATTCTTGCGATTCTCGGCGTTGAAGTGAGCCGGCTGAAAGGGCTGAGAAGCGCTTTAGTCCGGTTTGTCGCTTCGGTGCTGGGACTTTTTTTCGCCTCGCTCATTTTTACGGTGTTCGGCTTTCATATATGGGCAGTTGCTTTGTTTATTCTGATTACATTCCCGGTGCTCTCCCGTTTCCAGCTGAAGGACGGCATTGTGACCAGCGCGGTAATTGTTTTTCATTTGTTCGGCAGAGAAGAGGTAACCGCCGATATAATCGGCAACGAGATTATGCTTCTGTTCGCCGGTCTGGGCTGGGCTACCGTCATTAATTTGATTTACATGCCAAAGGACAAGCATCTGCTGGAGGGGTTAAAGGACTATGTCGAACTGCGGTTCGATACGATATTTTCCGAGATGGCGCTGACGCTTCGCGATCCTTCTCATATTTGGAACGGCAGCGAGCTTCTTGAAGCCCATGAAGCGATCGAGGAGGGCGCGCGCAGGTCGGTGCTGAACCGGGAAAACCGGCTTTGGGGGCAGGAGCTGTATTGGCTCAATTATTTCGAAATGAGGCGGCAGCAGCTGGAGCTCATCCAGCAAATGCTTGTGGAGCTCGCGTTCGTATTCGAGCGCTGGCCGCAGAATGATTTGATCGCTGAGCTGATGGAGCAGCTGTCCGAGGACGTAAAGTCCGAAGTGTATACCGGGCTGACGGAAAAGAAACTGCTGTCGTTAGAGCAGCGATTTAAGGCTACGGAGCTGCCCCGGACACGAGAAGAGTTTGAAGTGCGAGCCGCTTTGTTAAAGCTGATGCATGAGCTGGAACGCTATTTGGATGTGGCAAAAAAGCTGAAAAAAAGAAAAGTTATTTTGGACCAGGGGCAGACATAGAATAAAGAGGGAAAAAATTCGTTGCGGCGCGGGAAAAGAAACAGTCACCCTAGACGAATGTCCTGCATACACTTTAAATGAATGATTGTATGGAGGAGGTTAAATCGATGACTATTGCAGATAAACAGCTTCAAGCCAGAGAAATAATAACGAAAGCTGTCTGCGGCAAAGGTCGTAAGTTTTCCACTGTAACCCATACCGTAACCCCGCCTCATCATCCGACCAGCATTTTGGGCGCATGGATTATCAACCATCAATATGAAGCGGTTCGATCGGGCGACGGCATTGAGGTAATCGGTACTTACGATGTCAACATTTGGTATTCGTACAGTAAAAACTCGCAAACGGACGTAGCAAAAGAATCCGTACATTATGTTGAGCATGTTCCGCTGTCTTATGTAGACCCGCGGCATCGCGCATCCACGGAGGAAGTGTCGGCCGAGGCGATCCAAGAGCCAAACTGCATCGAGGCGAACATCTCGAGCAGCGGCACTGGCGTAACGATTCGCGTTGAACGCGAATATGCGGTGGAAATGATTGCCGAGACGAAGGTGTTTGTTGCTGTATTCCCGGGCGGTGCGGACGGCCTGGATGTCAAAGACCTTGATTTCAATCTCGGCGATGGCGACTACGAGGATTTGGATCCTGAACTTTTGGATGACGAAATCTAATTCTCGGTTCCGCTGTTGTACTTTACTTTATGCTGCTTATGCGGCAAATTCGAGGGCGAAAGCCCTCTTTTTGTTTAATTGGGCTGTTAGCGCTCGGGCGGCGCGAGGTAAGGTTAGTGGATTTTGGCGAGTAGGCGTGAGAATAGCGGAAGAAAGTTAAAGAAAGTTCCGCTATTTGGCGTGAAGCAGCTAAAGCGGGTGGAATAACGGAACTTTTTTCCGTTATTGTGAGGCTGTAGGCTGTATGTGGCGTTTGAGTTAGAATATGGCGGATATCGGCTAAGTAAGAGGGTGGCGGCGATGGCTGCGACATGGATATGGAATGGCCGTTATGAACGGCTCGAGCGGGTAAGCGTGGACCCGACGCTAAACAGAACAATAGTTGAATCCTCGGGGAGTTCATTTGGCGATTATAGGCAAGTTGTGCCGGGGGATGCAGTAGTCGTCATGACGCACCTGAAACCATTCGATCCGTCACGATTCCGGGGCGTGCTGCTCGTAAATGAAGGTGCGGCACAAGCTGCTGCTATGAAAGCTGCCGAGAAAGAGAGACGCTGGCAATTCGCGGGTTTGGCGCGTGAAGCCAGAGAGGACGAGCGAATTTATCGCGTCGTCCTATTTCATTTGGAACCTCTTGCGATCACGCGAATTGATCGACATGGAAGGCCGCTTTCCGCTTCCATGACTAGACCGCTAGGACGATATTACGATGAGGCATTAGTACGCTCGAAGCGGACTAGCGGGAATAATATACAGTGGCCGGAAGATGCGGCTCTGCGGCGAGTCGTCAAGGCAGCGACGAGCGGACTGTACGCAATCGGGCTCGACATTGGCGAGGCTGAAGTCGCTTTAGGTGCAGATGGTCGAGCAGCAGTGCGTAATGCGCGTCCTTTGAGCGCTGCGATATGCGGAAGCGCCACGATAGTCAATGCGCTGCGACACTTTGCCCAGCAAGTTGCAGCTGACAATGCGTTCAAGCGATCCGGCGGCATTAAAATTGGCGCGGATCCGGAATTCGTTCTGGTGCGTCCTGATGGACGAATTGCATCGGCTTCGCGCTTTTTAGGAGAAGGGACTGGCGGGGCGGCAGGAAGCGATGCGCTAAGGATTGGACGCAGAATAGTTTATCCTGTAGCTGAGCTGCGCCCGGAGCCTGCCGAGCATCCGGCTTTACTCGCGGACCATGTGCGTCAATTGCTGTTTCGCGCCTTGTCTCGTATAAGCGATCCCACGCTTCGCTGGGCTGCAGGCGCAATGCCCGTTCCAGGCTTGGCGCTCGGCGGGCATATTCACATAAGCGGTGTGCCTTTGTCCGCGCGGCTGTTGCGGTTGCTAGATAGCTATGCTGCACTTCCGCTGGCGTTAGTAGAAGATCCCGCCGGACGAGGGCGTCGTCCCCGTTACGGCGTGCTTGGCGATTTTCGACTGCAGCCGCACGGCGGCTTCGAATACCGCACACTGCCAAGCTGGCTCGTTTCTCCGGCAGCAGCTAAAGCGGCGTTCGCTCTGGCGCTTTTATGCGCTCGCGAAACGTTAACACTTACACACATCCCGGCTTTGGAAGAGCGGTATGTCGAAGCTTTCTATGCCGGTGATCGCACCGAACTCGTCGGCTGTCTTGATGGCGTCGCCGCAGCGCTAGCGGCAACGCCAAGCTATGGCGAGCTCGCGCCATATATCGAGCCTTTGTTCGATGCGGCGCGGCGCGGCACAACCTGGGATGAGCGGGCGGACTTCCGCCTCAAATGGAGGATCCCTCTGACGCGGTAATTCTACGCATTGTTCACTGTCACCTAGACTGATCAGGGGCTGTCCCATAAGTCATTAAAATGACGATGGGATACCCCTTTTTTTATCTGGGTTAAACAGTATACTGCTCATTTAAATGTTCTTCCGATCGCCATTGCTCAGGGATTCCTTTGAATCAACGAGGTAAGGTTGGGATCCCTTCACAAAAACGAACGCTGACGCTTCTCCAGAATCATTTAAATGCTCCGTCTACCCTTAACCTGTTCATAAATTGCTCAAACAAAAAGAAGCCAACCCTTGTTAAAATGGAGGTACCACCCACCCATTCTAAGTAAAGAGAGGCTTCTTATGTATAAAGAATATACCATGGATCAGCTGTCCTGGCCAATGGACTTGCAGGAAGATATCCCCGAAAATCATCTCGTTCGCGTCATCAACGACGCAGTCAATCGTTTAGATATGAATCTCTTCACGAAAGCTTATCCCGGGGGTGGCCGGGATAGCTATCACCCCAAGATGCTCATGAAAGTCATCATCTATGCCTACACACAGCGCATTTACTCTTCTCGCCAAATCGCGAAAGCGGTTCGTGAAAACATCATGTTCATGTGGCTTG
>NZ_WOVL01000059.1 GCF_009737085.1 Paenibacillus sp. NEAU-GSW1 | reverse complement strand
TTTCGGCCTTATTCCCTCCGTTGCACCTCGCGCAATCGACTTTTAGGCCGTTTTCGGCCTTAAAGCTCGCTTTTTCCTCCGACTGCCGCTGCTTTCCGCCCATATAAGGCCATTTTCGGCCTTATTCACTCCGTTGCACCTCGCGCAATCGACTTTTAGGCCGTTTTCGGCCTTAAAGCTCGCTTTTTCCTCCGACTGCCGCTGCTTTTCGCCCATATAAGGCCATTTTCGGCCTTATTTCCTCCGTTGCACCTCGCGCAATCGACTTTTAGGCCGTTTTCGGCCTTAAGCTCACACCCTCTCATGATCAACAGCTGCTGCCGAATGTGCTCTCCCATGCGTCGCGTTTTTGGACAACACCCTTATCGTTCTTCACTCTCTTCCCCTCCATCATGCACAGCTGGGCGCTTGCCGCATAAGATGGATGAGGATAGATGCCTAATATGCAGTGCAAAGGAGTCTGACTGTTGCATGAGATATACTTACAAGTACATTAACACTTTAGATGGAAGTGTCATTCAAGATTGCGGCTGCGGCGGTCCGCGCATGCTCTTCCCTGGCGGACCAGGGCCCGGGCCGATGCCGGGACCGATGCCGGGACCGATGCCGGGACCAATGCCGGGACCAATGCCAGGGCCGATGCCGGGACCAATGCCGGGACCAATGCCGGGACCGATGCCGGGACCAATGCCAGGGCCAATGCCGGGGCCAATGCCGGGGCCAATGCCAGGGCCAATGCCGGGACCAATGCCAGGGCCGTTTCCAGGGCCGTTCCCAGGACCTTTCCCAGGGCCGTTTCCAGGGCCGTTTCCAGGGCCATTCCCAGGACCGTTTCCAGGGCCGTTTCCTGGACCGTTCCCATTCCCATTCCCGTTTCCTTTCCCATTCCCTGTGCCGCCAGCGACAGTTACTGTATTCATTAACGGCGGGCGCTTCTTCCCGAACATTACTCGAGGCTATCGCGTTCGCTTCCGTCCCGGCTTGACGATCGCACAAGCGCTCGCAGAAACCGGCGTTATCCGCTTTACGTTCAGCGGACAAATCGCTTCTGTCAGCGGCATCCCAATTGGCGGCCCAATTCAATACACCCTTCGCTTAAATGGCCGCGTCATTCCGTTCACACTGCTGAGCTTCCCGCTCCAACGAAACGATTCGGTTACGCTTGAGCTGCATTTCTTGCCGTCTGGCCGTCCGGAAGACGAACAGCTTGCCGATATATCCGATATATCGTTAAACGCTGTCATCGAGCAAGGCAACGAAGACTAAATTTCTTCAGCAATAACGGCGCAAACCCGCAACAAAACCTCCATGGTTTTAGAACCGCAGCCCCCACATGAAAAGTTAATCATGTTGAGGTTAGCGGTTCTTTTGCTTTTCCATACTGGTAA
>NZ_WOVL01000058.1 GCF_009737085.1 Paenibacillus sp. NEAU-GSW1 | reverse complement strand
AAAACCAGCTAATGTTTGTCAAGCTTTTAGTATTGGAGCGCGCCAAGTTAATTGGTATACTAATTTCTAGGCACGACAAATAACCTTCATTGGCGTGAAGGTTATGGGTAAATATGGTTTTAGATTTTGTAGGGCTGGCTTTTACTAAGGATGGCGTACACGTGATGGAGGAGCTTGTTGGCGCAAGCGATCACAACCACCTTATATGGCTTGCCCTCTTTTCTTTTCTTGTCATAATAATCTCTAATCCTCTTATTGGTGCTTCCCCGGATTCCGCATTGCACAGCTAAATACAACGAACGGCGAAGCCTCTTGGAACCCCGTTTTGTTATACGTGAACTTGTGGCAGTAAACTTCCCCGAGCTAAAGATCCCAGGATCTAATCCGGCATACGCCACAAGCTGTTTGGCGCCTTCAAACTGTTGCACGTTTCCGACCTCCGCGACAATCGCAGCAGCTAGTTTATCCCCGATGCCAGGTATGCTTTTCAATAGTTCTACCTCAGGTAGATCAAATGCGAGTTCATTCATCTGTTTCTCAAGATCACTTAATTGCTCCATGAACGAAAGTAACAAGGATACCATGCCGCTTAAGACTGCGCTCTGAGATTGACTTCTAGGCTGTGCTCTCCAATGTAACAAGATCTCCCGCAGTCGTTTTGCTTTCTCATCAACCCAATGTCTCGAATGCGATTTCCCAGCACCTGACTGAATCGTTTCAACAAGATCCTCAACATCGCCCTCTAAACAACGCTTCAGCACTTTTAGTGAAGTTACAGAGAACAGGGCATAAAAGATATCCTCGTAAGCCGGAAAGACTTGTTCGAGCAACGCCCTCGTGTTTAACTTCGCTTGAACGAACATCCCCGTCACAAACTCATGTTGCCTGGTCACATGCTGCAACTCCGTAAATGTTTCGTCCCATGTACGATGCGGCACAACGTCCCCGCGGTAATACATATCCGCTAGATGCCAAGCATCCGCAGCGTCTGTTTTTACCTTCCGCAGTTGAGTTGCTTTCGCACGCTTAGACTGTAACGGATTAACGATAAAGTGCGTCCATCCACTGCGTTCGAGATAAGCTACAAGCGCCCGATGATAATGCCCTGTCGCTTCAAGAATAACTACTGGGGCGATTGCTGCCTTCGCCTGTAACTCCACTAGGAGTTCTCCCAGCCGCTCGAATCCGCTATCCTTGTGCGAGATGCTCTCCAACTTTCCGTACGGTTCGTTCCTCCTTGTAAAAGCTTGTACTACGCTAAATCCTTTCGCTACATCTACACCTACGACTGGCTGCATAACAACCTCCCGAATAAATTTGCCGGAACTCCCACGATGGTTCCAAACCCATAGCTTCGCTTGTGATGCGAGGTCATTGCCTCTACCAGCTCAAACATGGTCATTGGGGGTAGTGGGAAAAACAGTTTTTGTGACGAGGTCACTGCCTCAAAATAGCGTACGTTCTCCCAGCTACCGCCATCATAGAACGGCCATTAAAAAAGGCCAACCAGAAATCTCTGGCTGACCTGATAATACGAAA
>NZ_WOVL01000057.1 GCF_009737085.1 Paenibacillus sp. NEAU-GSW1 | reverse complement strand
TTCGTATTATTAGGTCAACCAGAGATTACTGGTTGGCCTTTTTTAATGGTCGTTTTATGATGGCGGTAGCCGGGAGAACGTGACAGCCCCTGGGGAATTACCCCGTACTAAAAACAGTTCTCCCACTACTCCCTACTACCATGTTTGAGCTGGTTGAGGCGTTTGACCTCGTATCACAAGCGAAGCTGTGGAGTTGGAACCATTGTGGGATTACCGGCGAAAAAGTAATAGGAGGAAGTAAATGAGACCCGTTGTTGGCATTGATGTAGCAAAAGGAAAATCAGTCATACAAGCATTCATTAAACGTAATGCTCCTTATGGTCGAGATCAAGTGATATGGCATACACCAAATGGCATAGAACGACTACTTCAAGTTTTAGTCGAATTAGAAATGACGACTAAGATGAAACCCGTTGTCATTTTAGAACCAACCGGACACTACCATCGTACTCTCGTTCAGCGAATACAAAGCGAAGGGTATGACATAATACTAGTTAATCCTTTGCAGGCCCAAAGAGCCCGGAGGACAAGTTTGCGTAAAGTCAAAACAGATGCTTCCGATGCTTGGCACTTAGGAGACTTGTACTATCAAGAGGAAGAGTGGTTAGTCCATCCTTGTCGTGAAGAACATCTCATGGACTTGCAATTTCTAACTAGACATCACGAGTTCATTACAAGCCTCTATGTGCAAGCAAAGTTAAACATGCGGACGCTGCTGGATCAAGTATTTCCAGGGTACGAGGGGGTGTTTAAAGATTTGTTTTCTAAAACCTCTCTTAACCTGCTCGACATGTGTTTATCGCAAGAAGGTGTCCAAAGCAGGGATGACGAAGGATGGATTCAAGCTGTGAGGGAAGCAACAAGAGCCTCTCGTTCAGAAGCTTGGATGAAACGCAAAGTGGATCATTTAAAGACAGCTGTACTCCAGAATCCTGTCACACATGTCCCCTTCGGATTAGAAACAGCTCTACGCAGCCTGCTAGCTACTGTTCGTGAACTTCAATTCCAACTAAGAGAACTTGAGAAAACAATTTTGGAGCTGTCTGAAATAATCGAGGAAGTACAGTTATTGGAGACCATACCTGGTGTAGGGACGAAGATAGCCGCTTCAATCATCGCGGAAATTGGTGATGCCTCTCAATTTAGATATCCTAAACAATTAGTGGCTTATGCGGGGCTTGATCCGAGTGTTTTCAGTTCAGGAAAGTTCACAGCTACTCAAAACCGCATTACAAAACGGGGATCCAAACGATTAAGGCGTGCTGTTTATTTAGCCGTCACATGCGGTTTGAGAGCAGGATTAAATCTTCGAATGCGAGAGTACTATGACAAGAAAAAAAGTGAAGGGAAGCCCCATAAGGTAGCTGTGATCGCTTGCGCCAACAAGTTACTACATCACATCTACGCTATGCTCAAAAGAAGGCAACCCTACACTTTATAACTCATTAGTTCCATAAACTTCCATGCACGTGGAGGTTTATTTGTTGTACTTATTTTTTAGTATAGCAAATCTTAAGCCATTCAAAAAGCTTAGCTTGACATACCATTAGCTGGTTTT
>NZ_WOVL01000056.1 GCF_009737085.1 Paenibacillus sp. NEAU-GSW1 | reverse complement strand
TTTTTTCTGTGAAAAGAATAACGCACGTATGAAGGATCTCGTCTTTCTAAAGGGAGGGGATTCAGAAAAATGGCAATAGGATACCCGGGAAACGAATTTATCGATTCCATGTTTAGCTTACACTATTACAGTCAATGCTTATTAGTTTAAGGTTCTAGCAGGCATGTTCTCCAAGTAGACTTGCTTCGTTTTAAGCATTTGGTAAAGGATGACTAACATTTTCTTCGCTAGAGCAACAAGTGCTTTCTTCTTACCGCGACGTGAGGCTATCGACCAGAACTTAACAGATAATCGAGTGTTTCGAGTTTTAGATGCTGCCCAAGCAGCTTCACATAAAGCGACCTTGATGTGAGGATTGCCTTTTACAGTCCGGGTACTTTTTTTTGACCAGCGCTTTCGTGGTTTCCTGGCGCTACTCCAGCCCAAGACGTAAGATGAGCAGCTGTCGGGAATTGCTCCATGTTGTTACCCATCTCGGATAATATGCTTGCTGCAGTTGTTCTCTTGACACCAGGCATGGTTTGCATCAGATCCATTTCTTCTTTGTAGCTAGCGAGATATTGTTCGATACGCTCATCCAGCTCGCTAATGGATTCTTCATAAAATGCGATCTCATTCCAAAGGAATCGAATCATGAAAATTTGGTGCTCATCTAGCGTGCCGAAGAGCGAGTCTGCTAAAGCATGAACTTTCTTCTTAACGGTACCCTTGACTCGATCCTCAATGTCACTTGCATCAATAAACCCTTGCTCCATTAGCCGCTGAAGAAGATTTCGCCCTGACACGCCAAATACATCGCTAATGACGGTACCTAGTTTAATATTGGCGCACTCCAGGACCTTCTGGAGCCTGTTTTTCTTGGCGGTTAATCCACCAACTTGTTTCTTCCGAAGACGAGTAAGTTCGCGGAGTTCACGAAGGTCAGCCGGAGGGACGAAGCTAGGCTCAACCAAGCCATGACGAAGCAACTTGGCAATCCATTCGGCGTCAGAGACATCGGTTTTACGTCCAGGAACATTCTTAATTCGTTGTGCATTTGCAAGTGTAATGTCGAAGTAGCCTTCTAATACATTGTAAACGGGTCGCCAATAAATACCTGTGCTTTCCATGGCGATATGGGTGATTTCTTTTGACTCGAGCCATTGTAAGAGTTCAAATAAACTCTTCGTCATGGTTGAGAACGTACGTGTTTCGATTTCGGGTGATTCACCGGCAGCACCAGCAATGGCACAAACCACAATCGTCTCTTGGTGAACATCCATACCGGCACAATGAGTAATTAGTGTTTCCATTAGATTTGCTCCTCGTAAGAAGATACGTAATTGGTGAATCCGAAGGAAATTAAACCATTTTTCTGTACGTGGTCAATCCTTCCTCAGAAAGAAGCCAACATGGGGCTGTACACGCTTCGGATCCTCACAGTTTTGTTTGCAGGGTCGTACCACCATAAAAAGCTGCGTATTTATTCCAATTACGTTCCTTACCAGTATGGAAAAGCAAAAGAACCGCTAACCTCAACATGATTAACTTTTCATGTGGGGGCTGCGGTTCTAAAACCATGGAGGTTTTGTT
>NZ_WOVL01000054.1:1535-2080 GCF_009737085.1 Paenibacillus sp. NEAU-GSW1 | reverse complement strand
ACCTTCGCCTGGCTAGAGGCTTTTCTCGACAGCCGGAGTACATGACCTTCGCTACTGCAATTTTCGCTCCCCATCACAGCCTAGCTTACACGAGTCGCGGATTTGCCTACGACTCTGCCTCACTGCTTGGACAGGCTATTCCATCAGCCTGCGTCACTGCCCTTCTGTGTCACCCCATTGCTCATAACGGCTTACGGTGGTACAGGAATTTCAACCTGTTGTCCTTCCACTACGCCTTTCGGCCTCGCGTTAGGTCCCGACTTACCCTGAGTGGACGAGCCTTCCTCAGGAACCCTTAGGCTTTCGGCGGACAAGATTCTCACTTGTCTTTTCGTTACTCATACCGGCATTCTCACTTGAATGCGCTCCACCAGTCCTTACGGTCTGACTTCAACGTACATTCAACGCTCCCCTACCCAAGTCGCAGCCTTCACTTTACTCTGGTGGCTTAGCCCCTGGGGCATTTAGTCAGAATCTTGAACAACCAATAAGGTTGATTCTGACCAATGTCCCGGTACTTCACCAGAACAAAGTGAAAGCTGCGA
>NZ_WOVL01000054.1:0-1525 GCF_009737085.1 Paenibacillus sp. NEAU-GSW1 | reverse complement strand
GTCTTTTCGTTACTCATACCGGCATTCTCACTTGAATGCGCTCCACCAGTCCTTACGGTCTGACTTCAACGTACATTCAACGCTCCCCTACCCAAGAACCCTAAGGTTCATGCCATAGCTTCGGTGGTGTGTTTAGCCCCGTTACATTTTCGGCGCAGAGTCACTCGACCAGTGAGCTATTACGCACTCTTTAAATGGTGGCTGCTTCTAAGCCAACATCCTGGTTGTCTTTGCAACTCCACATCCTTTCCCACTTAACACACACTTGGGGACCTTAGCTGATGATCTGGGCTGTTTCCCTCTTGACAATGGATCTTAGCACTCACTGTCTGACTCCCGGCAAACATGTCTATGGCATTCGGAGTTTGACTAGACTTGGTAACCCTTGGCGGGCCCCGCACCCAATCAGTGCTCTACCTCCACGACACTCTTAACCGAGGCTAGCCCTAAAGCTATTTCGGGGAGAACCAGCTATCTCCGAGTTCGATTGGAATTTCTCCGCTACCCCCACCTCATCCCCGAATTTTTCAACATTCGTGGGTTCGGGCCTCCAGTGCGTGTTACCGCACCTTCACCCTGGACAGGGGTAGATCACACGGTTTCGGGTCTACGACCACGTACTTATTCGCCCTATTCAGACTCGCTTTCGCTGCGGCTCCGTCTTCCCGACTTAACCTTGCACGTGAACGTAACTCGCCGGTTCATTCTACAAAAGGCACGCCATCACCCATTAATAGGGCTCTGACTTCTTGTAAGCGCACGGTTTCAGGTTCTTTTTCACTCCGCTCCCGCGGTGCTTTTCACCTTTCCCTCACGGTACTGCTTCACTATCGGTCACTAGGGAGTATTTAGCCTTGGCAGATGGTCCTGCCGGATTCCGACGGGGTTTCACGTGTCCCGCCGTACTCAGGATCCGTCTCGGAGGGTGCAGCTTTTCGGTTACAGGGCTTTTACCTGCTATGGCGAGCCTTTCCAGACCTCTTCGCCTAACCTACACCTTTGTAACTCCATGTGAGACGTCCTACAACCCCAAGGAGCAAGCTCCTTGGTTTGGGCTAATCCGCGTTCGCTCGCCGCTACTGACGGAATCACTTTTGTTTTCTCTTCCTCAGGGTACTTAGATGTTTCAGTTCCCCTGGTATGCCTCTTGTTAACCTATGTATTCAGTTAACAGTAACTGTCCATTACGACAGCTGGGTTTCCCCATTCGGAAATCCCCGGATCAAAGCCTGCTTACGGCTCCCCGAGGCAGTATCGTTGTTCGCCACGTCCTTCTTCGGCTCCTAGTGCCTAGGCATCCTCCGTGCGCTCTTACTAGCTTAACCTACGTTCGGTAATTAACGTCGATCGGTTTGCTATTCTCCTGCGTCATTTCGGTTCATCCTGCCGTTCTCGATTCCATCCAACTCATTGCTACGCAATTAAGATGAAGTGAATCTTCGAAAAGTCATGCTGAACTCGAAATAACTCCGTCGAAAAATCAAATCCGATTCGAAATTACCTCACTTTACGTTTTCAATGATTA
>NZ_WOVL01000053.1 GCF_009737085.1 Paenibacillus sp. NEAU-GSW1 | reverse complement strand
GTGGCTTTCGCTTGCCCATCATTTGCTGAAGAAAGCCACAAAGCATCAAAATCGAAAAATAGTGTTGCAGGGATAGCTCTCTGCAACACTATTTTCATGAATACCGCTTCTTCAATTACTGATGCGAGCCGTTTTTTCAGCGAGCGAACCACTTTTGGGACGGCCTCTCTTTATATGAGTGTATCATTACATTATTCTTTGGAATGTGCTCTGATTTGTCGTTCCACTCGCTTGCCAAGCTCCGGCGACGCCTTGTGCAAATAGCTAAGTACGATGTTTTGCGTGTTATGCGAAATGCCTGCCAGATCCGCAGCCAGATTATCGACTAAGCGATCTTTCTGGATCGGGGGAAGCGATTCGTAAAACTCGCCCGCTTGTGCGAAATCATCGGCTTTGAACAAATCGGACCGTACAAGATGACCTTCCACATATCGGCCCTCGCCGCTGGTCACAAGGTTGGCGGGCGTCCAATCCGCTTGATGATTGATCGGAATTTTACGGAAATTTGCGCCTAAGCGGTTTCGTTGTGAATCCGAGTAAATATTGGCGCGACCTTGGAGCATCTTATCGTCCGACAGCTCGGCGCCATCCAATAGATTCGTTGGAGAGAACGCGATTTTCTCCACTTGCTCCATATAGTTGTCGGGGTTGCGGTTCAATACGAGCCGGCCAACCGGATGCAACGGATATTGCCGTTCATCCCAAACCTTCGTGTCATCCAGCGGATCGTAGCTAAGCTTCGTTTCATCCTCCGGATTCATCAGCTGCACATAAAGCCCATATTCAACCGTTTTGCCCGAGGCGAGCGAATCATAAAGATCTTGGCCGGCGATATCCGGATTCTCACCCGCCAAACGGACAGACTCTTGCCGGTCGATATACTGCTCACCAGCTTGCGGGATCCAATGGTACTTCACATAGCGGCGAACGCCTTGCGCATTCCGCCATATAAAAGTATTGACGCTATGTCCGCGAACATGTCGGAGGCTTTTGATCGTGCCTGCATCCGAATAGAGCCATACAATAAAATTGGTCGATTCCGGCGCTCTTGCGACGAAGCTCCAGAAACGCTCAGGGTCGATCAGGTTGTTTATGGGAGAGGGAAGGAACGCATTGATCGTCTCAGGAAAGCGTATGGCATCTCTTACGGAAAAGACAGGAATGCTATTGCAGAGCAGATCGAACACACCGTCGGGCGTGTAAAATTTCGTTGAAAAGCCCCGCACATTACGTGATGTGTCCGGGGTGCCTTTATTGCTGACGGCAAGTGAAAAGCGGACGGTAACCGGCACCTGCTGGCCAGGCTCCTGCAAAAAGCAAAGTTTCGTATAGTCGGACATGGAATGAACCGTCTGGAAGTAACCGAACGCTCCATAACCTTTAACATGCACAGGCCGTTCAACAATTTTGGTATGTATAAAGGATTCTAGCGTTTCATGCAGCACCGAGTCCTGTTCCAGCACAGGGCCTCTCTCGCCGACGGTTTGCGAATGCAGTTTGGCAGGAATATCTTCCGACCATTGATTATTGTCGCTCATATGTAACCTCCATGTATACGATTCATGTCAAATACTGTATTGTTTATGCGGATGTCCACTCCATTTATGACAAAAGAGGAGCGAAAGATTAATCCGGATTATGCTAGAATGTAATAGGATCTAAAGACAGATTCGGCGGTGAAGATGATGTGGCAAATCAAGCTGGAACAATTAAGGAAAGAACTGTTGATTTACAGTGCAATCATCAATACGGGAGCTTTAGAAGCGGAGCTGTCGAGCTTTCATCTGGCGGTCAAAGAAGAATGGAATATTGAACTGCCCGAACCCTATATGTCAGTTTTGAGAACCGTAAATGGATTGGAGTTCAACGGTTTTATTTTGTATGGAATTGATGATCCCTATTTAGAAAAAAAGCCAAATCAACAAATTACGGGGCTAATTTCTGCTAATCAAATTTGGTATGAAAATGAGGATCAGAAAAAATATTTGTTTCTAGGCGACAGCAATATAAGCTGGTTTGTGTATGAAATCGATGAAAAGATGTACTTGGAATTAGACAAGCCGTCTGGCAATGAGGTCATGAAATTTAATCATTTCGATGATCTGTTTGAGAAATTGCTTTCGGACTCGCTATTATAGAGAAAGAGCAGGAGAGGAGGCGATCGGAATGTCGATCCGGTTTCGTTTACTATTTTCTTTTACATCGGTGGTCGTTATATCGGTCGCGCTGGTAATGCTTGCCGCTTACTTATTGTCTGTCGCAGCGACCGGCGATTATAAAAGCGTGCGAAGCTTTTATACGATTCATTATTCACTTCACCCATTGTCCGAGGAAGAAGAGAGCATTTTTCTCGATCTGAAATATTTAGCAAAGAACGATCCGGCCAAGTTGGAAGATCTTTCACTGCTGGAAGACTATGACCAAAAGCTAAAAATGGTTCAAGCCGGTCTGCTTGTGCGCAAAGGAGACGAACTGCTCTATACAACGTTGAACATGAATGAAACAAAGTTTGAATTATCGTTACCTAAGTATGAGATGGGGAACTATTCGATCCGCAATACGATGAATGTCGGCAGCCGCTTTTTTGCTTACGCCAAATTCGACTTTTATTTCGATACCGATTCAGAAGAAAAAGGGAGTATCTTTGTAGTTAGAGAGAGAAGCCCATTCGCGGAAATCATTCGCAGAATGCTGCCTATGCTAATAGGCCTCTTTGCGCTTATCGTTCTCATAACGAGCTTCATTCTTTACCGGTACGTCACGCATAAAATCGTCCTTCCGCTCGAAGGGCTGCGCAAGTCGGCCGAACGGATCAAGGACGGCGATTTGAATGACGAGCTGAAGCCAAACAGCAAGGACGAGATTGGCCAGCTTACGATGAGCTTCGAGGAGATGAGACGCCAGCTGAGAGCGTCGATCCAATTGCAGCTTCAATACGAGGAAAATCGCAAGCGGCTGCTCTCGAATATTTCACATGACCTGCGTACGCCGATTACGACGATCAAGGGTTACGCAGAAGGCATTCGGGACGGCGTGGCGCGGACACCGGAGAAGCTGGATCAATATGCCGGTGCGATTCATACTCGTGCTTCGGATATGGAGCGACTGGTGGAGGAGCTGTTCTATTATTCCAAGCTTGATCTTAAAGAAGAGCCATTCCGGTTCGATGAAGTCGACGCTGTATCACTGATTCAAAAATTTGTGGACGAGCATGCGTTAGACTTTGAGCGTGAAGGGATACAACTGAAGTGGGTTGGCTTGCCGGAGCAGGCGCTTTCGATTCAGGCCGATCAGGAAAAATTAAAGCGCGTCGTCCGCAATTTGCTCGTCAATAGCATCAAGTTTATGAAAATGGATCCGAAAATCATTACTGTCGGCATTCGTGCAGAAGAAACAAACGGAGAAGTAGAGGTCATTATTGCCGACAATGGACCGGGCATCGGAGCTGAATCGCTGCCGCTCGTGTTCGATCGCTTTTATCGCGCCGATGATGCGCGATCGCCTTCGACAGGCGGAAGCGGCTTAGGCCTTGCGATCGCAAAACAAATTATTGAAGGACATGGCGGAACGATAACAGCCAAAAGTGAAGAGGGTCACGGAACGGAGATTCATTTTACGCTGCCCATCATTAGAAAAAGCCGGTGAATAACATGACAAAAATATTGATCATTGAAGACGATCCGTATATAGGAGAGCTGCAGAAAGATTATTTCCGGCTGCACGGCATGCAGGCCGAGATGGTGCAGGACGGTTTGGAAGGTCTGCAATTAGCGCTAAGCGGACAATACGATCTATTGATTCTCGATTTGCAGCTGCCCGGCGCAAGCGGGTTCGACATTTGCAAGCAGGTAAGAGAAAAGCTGGACATTCCGGTTCTTATCGTATCGGCTAAAAATGAAGAAGTGGACAAAATTAGAGGGTTCGGACTAGGCGCTGATGATTTTGTGACGAAGCCGTTCAGCCCTAGCGAGCTGGTCGCGCGGGCGAAGGCTCATTTGGCCCGGTACGAACGCTATTTGAAGGACAAGGGAGTCAAGAGGGAGCCAGAGCCGGAAATTTTACGTATTCGAGAGCTAGCTATTCATAAAGCGGCTTACCGCGTATTCGTGAACGATCGCGAGGTATCGCTGACGACGAAGGAATTTGAGGTGTTGCTCTTCCTTTCCGAGCATCCGAACCGGGTTTTTAGTAAAGAAGATCTGTTTGAACGAATTTGGGGAATGGAGTCAAACGGCGAGATTGCGACAGTAACCGTCCATATATCACGTATTCGCGAGAAGATCGAGGAAGACCCTTCAAATCCGCAATTTATTGGTACGGTATGGGGTGCGGGATACCGATTCACCGTATAGACGATGAAAATTTTAACATTTTTACGACTTCGTTTATAAATTGTTTAGAATTCCTTTGAAGCCGGTTTAGGGATGTCCTTTATGATGAAGTAGTCAAAGGAAACGCCACTAAATCGAGCAGAGGGGAAAATGAATCCAATGAAAAAAACGAACCTCATGAAAAAAACAAATAAGCAAGCAGCAGCTATCGCAATTGCAGTCGCAATTGGCGGCAGCGCGTTGCTTCCATCGACAACGGCATCGGCAGCCAGCTTTAATGACGCAAGCGTAACGATTCAGCAAGCGGTCGCAAAGCTGGCGGAACAGGGCATTCTTCAAGGCAATGGTGACGGCAAAATGCATGAAGAGCGCCGCATCACAAACGGTGAGTTCATTAAGATGGCGGTGTTGGTGTTCGGTTTTGAGCCGGAAGCCCCGGCGCCTAAAGCGAAATGGTACGAGGCGTACGTTAACGCCGCCGCAGCAAACGGATTGATGGATGCGAATCCGTCGTTCCAACCGAATAAACAGCTCGAAGGCGCAGATTTAGCGTCCATTATTGCTAAAGGGCTTCAACGCGATGTGAAATCAGTGCAATACTGGATGGAGCTTCTGCAAATCGATCATACTAAAATAACGCGCGGCGAAGCAGCCCGCTTGCTCATTCAAGCTGAGCAAGCGATCCGCAGCGAATCCGCAGCGATCGTATCGGTGAAGGCGCTCAACAAAATTACGCTCGAAGTTGAATTTGACCGTCCGATGACGTTAACGGATGAGACTACAGCTTCGGCGCAAGCGAATTTTGTGCTCAGCAATGGCTTGAAGCTGGTTAATCAGCCTCGGTTGAAAACAGGCTCTGTTGCGACTTATATCGTTCCGATTCAAACGATGAAGAGCGGTGAAGCATTCACGCTCACTTATAAAGGCAAACAAACATTTAGCGTAACTTCTGGCGAGGAAGCGATTCAGTTGAAAAACGTAAATCAAGTGACGAACGATACGTTTGAGGTCAGTTCGTTGCGCGAGGACGGCGTGATTGACTACGGTTATGTCATTTCCGCCTATGCCGGCGGACGCGGCGCAAACGCGATTGTGCTTGAAGAAGACAATAGCTACAAAGGGCAGCCGTTGCAAATCATTTCTTCGTTAGCAACTCGCCAAGCTGTATTAACGCCGGAGGGCGGAGCGCCGATTACCGTCAACTATGTCGGCTTTACGCAATCGACCGACGGCAAGCAAGAACCGAAGTTCCGCCTGCCAGCAGGCACAACGCTTCAGCCAGGCGTCAAATATACAGTAACCTCTGATTGGTTCGTACTTGCAAACAATACGTTCATTGCGCAGCCTATCGATCCCCTTACGATTGCTTCCGCAGCAAGTATCGATGATGCTTCGATTACTGTTTCGTTGACAGCCGATCCAGGCGATGAGCTGTTTGCCTATCGCTCAGTTCGGTTGAAGGGCAGCGACGGTTCGGTTCTTACCGCGCAATACAGAGTGCAGACTCGCAAAGGCGAAACGGGCATTTTCGATATTCAGAACGGCGGTAAACTGGTTGATGGCGTGAAGTATGAGGTTTTGCCGGCAGGTGCTTGGGCAACGGCAATTGCGGTTGAACTTGGCGTTAAATAAGATAATATGAACAAGGGGGTGTCCCATAAGTCATTAAAATGACGATGGGATACCCCCCTGTTTTATTTGGGTAAAACAGCAAACTGCACATTTAAATGTTCCGTTTGCCATTAACCTGTCAATTAATTGCTTAAAATACAAACAAAAAGAAGCCATCTCCTTGTTAGAATAGGAGTACCACCAACCATTCTAGAAAGAGAGGCCTCTTTATGTACAAAGAATAGACCATGGATCAGCTGTCCTTGCCAATGGACTTGCAAGAAGATATCCCCGAAACCATCTCGTTCGCGTCATCAACGATGCGGTCAATCGTTTAGAACAGCTTTAGCAAAACCGACACCGATGCCACGTTTATGCGCATGAAGGAAGATCACATGCGAAATGGACAATTGAAGCCGGGATATAACGTGCAGATTGGAACAGGAGATCAGTTCATCCTTAGTTACAGCCTTCACCAACGCCCAACAGACACGCGTTGTCTTAAGCCACACCTGGACAAAGTGAAAGCATCGCTTGGTCAATTGCCGGGAACCATCATTGCAGACGCAGGTTATGGAAGTGAAGAAAACTATGCTTACCTGGAGTCTGAGGAACAACGGGCACTTGTTAAATA
>NZ_WOVL01000052.1 GCF_009737085.1 Paenibacillus sp. NEAU-GSW1 | reverse complement strand
GGCGAGCTCGACAGCTATCTGATCGAGATCACTGCTGACATCTTCTCGAAATACGACGAAGAAACAGGCAAAGCTATGGTAGACGTGATCCTTGACTCCGCAGGCCAAAAAGGAACTGGCAAATGGACGAGCCAAAGCTCGCTCGACCTGGGCGTTCCGCTTTCCATCATTACGGAATCGGTATTCACGCGTTTCCTTTCCGCAATGAAGGAAGAGCGCGTTGCAGCCAGCAAAGTGCTGAGCGGCCCGCAAAAAGCGCCTTTCCAAGGCGACAAAGCGGCGTTCATCGAAGCCGTTCGCAAAGCGCTGTTCGCAAGTAAAATTTGCTCGTACGCACAAGGCTTCGCTCAAATGCGCGCAGCATCCGACGAGTACGGCTGGAACCTTCGCTACGGCGACATCGCGATGATCTTCCGCGGCGGCTGCATCATCCGCGCAGGCTTCCTGCAAAACATCAAGGACGCTTACGATCGCGACGCGAACCTGCGCAACCTGCTTCTTGATCCTTACTTCAAAGAAATCGTTGAGTCGTACCAAGGCGCATGGCGCGAAGTAATCGGCACAGCTGTAGCAAACGGCGTACCGGTTCCTGCGTTCTCCTCCGCGCTGGCTTACTTCGACAGCTACCGTTCGGAGCGTCTGCCGGCAAACCTGCTGCAAGCGCAGCGCGACTACTTCGGCGCTCATACGTTCAAACGTCTGGACAAAGAAGGCACGTTCCACTATAACTGGATGAGCAACTAATCTATACCCTATAAATACATTGCAAAAAGAAGCGGAACCGGCTACGGTTTCGCTTCTTTTTATTGGCATGATATTTGTCGAATGGCATTGACATTTCGAGAAACATTTGCCAATATCGTTATCATTGGTATTTTTACGAGCAAAGCGATTTTGCGTAACCCTAAACCATTTTCTGCGTATTAGAAATTAAACTTTTTAGATGCCATACCTTATCAATATAAATAGAAATTGAGGGAACCATCGTATGAATATGGCAATAGATAATCGTACCGATAGCTGGTATCGGACGGCTGAAAGGAAGGCAGAAAGCTACTTGTCGTCGCTTCAAACGCAGCTTAATGAGCAGTCGCATGTCACTGCGTTGACCGATGATTTTGCGGGGTGGAGCAAAACTCATATTCACAAATTTTCGCTGCTGTCGTTTCTTTCGCGCAGCAAGTCGAAGCCTGATACTCGAAGCTATCGCAAATATATCCGCTGGATGACAGAATCCGGCCAACTGGATGCTTATTTGGAACGAAGCGTAACGTACATGTATATGAGGGATTTAGGGAAGGCGATGAACACACCGGATACACAGGCCAAGATCGAGCGAGTCGCAGCCGATTTGAAAAGCATGTTGATCGATCCTGTTCAATCCGAAGACAGAGAAGAGCTCGACAGCCTCAGCTTGGCCGGCATATACCGCTGGGCCCAGAAGGAAGGCGTAGAGAGCGCGGCGATATGGGCAATAAGCAAGATCAAGATCGTATCGTCCCGTATTCCGGATGAAATGAACGCCGAGCATGCGGTTCGCAAGCTCATTAAGATTATGATCGGAGTCGTCATGCATGTGATGGATGAGATGGACGATCGGGTCGCTCCGGAGGAACGTGTTCGCAGGCTAGATCAAGCGATTCGACTCGGCTATTGTTACGGCCTCACGTATCCTTTCATTGACGATCTGCTCGATTCCGGCGTATTGAATGAACGGGAGAAAGAGCAGTATTCCCGAATGATCCGCACAACGCTCATTTACGGCTCTGTGCCTGAGCTGGGACAATGGGCGGATAAGAACAAAGAATTGCTTCACTACGTGCATAGCGAGCTGAAAGAGGCGTTTGAATATATTAAAAATCATCAATCGCCCGCATCGCTGCAAACCTTCTTCGAACAGTCCTACGTGTTTTTTGAATCTCAGCATATCGACCGCCAAAAGTCGCTTGCAAACGCAAAATATACGAATGAAGAGCTGTATCTTCCCGTCATATTAAAATCCTCATCCTCGCGCCTTATCGTTCGTTCTGTCATTAGCGCTCCGGAAGACGAAGGGTTTGATCATCGCACCTTTTATTACGGCATTTACAATCAGCTTGCCGACGATTTCGCGGATATGCATGACGATTTGCAGGAAGGAGCGGTTACGCCCTATACGTACTACTGGCAACATCGCGACCAAAGGCCGGATCTCATTAATCCTTTTGAACTATACTGGGCAGTCATTGCGCATTTAATCCATGACGTGTATGGATCCGATGCCAAAACTCGCGACGTCATATTGGACCGCGCAATTAACGGTTTGAAACGGTTTAAAGAACGGGCAGGGAATGAACGGTATGCTGCCATCATGAAAAAATTCGCTCTTGCAAACGCATCATTCCATCAGCTTATTCAGCAGATGGTTCATAAGGCTCATAATGTCGAATTTTTCGACAAGCTGCTGCGCGATCAAATGATCGCCGCTTTGAAAAGAGAACGTCAGGAAAAAGCGCAATTTCGAGACACGGTCAAAACGGTGCGAGAACAAATCAACGATCACTTGCAGCTTGTGAAGCAGCCTGGCATTCCAGAGATGAAAGAGTCGCTTATTGACGCCGCCAATTACAGCCTGACAGGCGACGGAAAACGGCTGAGGCCGATATTGGCCTGGGTAATGGGCGTAAGAGAATACGGGCTTGACGAATCGGCTATTATGCCGCTGATGCGCTCTCTGGAGTACATGCACACCGCGTCGTTGATATTTGACGATTTGCCGTCGCAGGACAACGCATCATCCCGCCGGGGCCGTCCGACGCTGCATCAAATCCACAATAGCGCGATCGCTGAATTGACGGGACTTTTCTTGATTCAGAAGGCGATTGAGGAGCAGTCGGCACTGGATGGCTTTGATCCGAAAGCGGTACTCGCATTAATTCATTATTCTTCCCAGAAAGCAGCTGATATTAGCGCTGGCCAAGCGATGGATTTGCACGCGAAGGGAAAAGCGCAGTCCTTGGAGCAATTGAATACGATATGCTTCTATAAAACCGGCATCGCATTCGAGGCTTCGTTAGTAATGCCTGCCATCCTCGCGCAAGTGAAGGAAAGCGAAATAACAGTGTTGAAACAGTATGCGTACCATGCCGGCATTGCGTTTCAAATTAAGGATGACTTGCTCGATGCGGAGGGCAATCAACAGCTGCTGGGCAAGCCGGTCGGCCAGGACGCGCAGAACAACACGTCCACTTTCGTCACTATACTTGGTCTGGAAGGCGCCAGAAAACAAATGTGGGAGCATTACTGCCTTGCAATGGCGGCATTGAACGAATTGCCCCGCAACATCAGCTTCCTGAAACACTTGCTGACGTACATGATCAATCGGGACAAATAGTCGAAAAATGTCGCAGGGATTGGCAGGAAAATTCGAAAAGGATATTTACCTCCGTTTCGTAATTTGTTATGATTAATTCATAATAAATGCGATGAAGAGACGAGTAGATAAATGGATTCTTTTACAGAGAGCTCCGTTAGCTGGGAAGGAGCAAAGAACACTTTATCGAAGAAAGACTCTGAGCAGCGCACCGGAAGCTTCAGCAGGAAGCAGGTGGTGTGACAGGAGCTCCTGTTACAGAGCTAGAGTATAAGCATACAGATCCGTATGCCGTACTTGAAGAGGTTGATATGGCGACATATTAACGAATCTGGGGTGGTACCGCGAGTATACAAATCTCGTCCCTAAGACAAGTGTCTTGGGGGTGGGATTTTTTTAATTATAGGAAAGTACTAAGTATTCTCCATACTTGACCTATAATTCGAGACGGCCGTTTCACCTTGGTTGAAACGCAGCTTTGCTGCCAAATGCGACGAAGCCGTTTCTGCTTGCCGCATTGGAAGTCATAGATGAATATAATGAAGCAGCATCCTTTTGCTCTACATGAACTCAACTTTACATTCTGGAGGAATTGAACATGTCTCAAAAGTTAAAAGTCGGTATTGTTGGCGGAACGGGTATGGTTGGTCAACGTTTCCTGCAGCTGCTGGACGGTCATCCTTGGTTTAATGTAACTGCGATTGCCGCAAGCGCAAGCTCGGCAGGCAAAACATACGAAGAATCGGTGAAAGGCAGATGGAAGCTTGCGACTCCAATTCCTGAGGCTGCGAAGACTATCGTCGTTCAGGACGCATCGAAAGTGGAAGAGGTAGCAGCTGACGTTGATTTTATTTTCTGCGCGGTAGATATGGGCAAAAAAGAAATTCAAGCGCTGGAAGACGCTTATGCGAAAACAGGCACGCCTGTCATTTCCAACAACTCGGCACATCGCTGGACGGCTGACGTTCCAATGGTAATTCCGGAAATCAATCCAGGACATCTCGACGTCATCGCAGCGCAAAGAAAACGTCTTGGCACAACGACCGGCTTTATCGCAGTTAAGCCTAACTGCTCGATCCAAAGCTATGTACCTGCTCTGCACGCTTTGAAAGAATTCAATCCGACAAAAGTAGTCGCATCGACATATCAAGCGATTTCCGGCGCCGGCAAAAACTTTACCGACTGGCCTGAGATGCTGGATAACGTAATCCCGTACATCGGCGGCGAAGAAGAGAAAAGCGAACAAGAGCCGCTTCGCATTTGGGGCAGCGTGCAGAACGGCGAAATTGTGAAAGCAAGCGCGCCTTTGATTACGACGCAATGTATTCGCGTTCCGGTAACGGACGGACATTTGGCGACTGTATTCGCATCGTTCGAGAAAAAACCTTCGAAAGAGGAAATTCTCGCTCGTTGGCTCGAATTTAAAGGACGTCCACAGGAGCTGGGCTTGCCGAGCGCGCCGAAGCAATTCATCACTTATTTCCAAGAAGAGAACCGTCCTCAAACCGGCCTGGATCGCGACATTGAACGCGGAATGGGCGTTTCGGTAGGTCGTCTGCGCGAGGACTCCATCTACGATTATAAATTTGTTGGACTTTCGCACAATACGCTTCGCGGCGCTGCGGGCGGCGCGGTATTGATCGCCGAGCTGCTGAAAGCGGAAGGCTACATCCAACCGAAATAAGATTTCGACCACTATAGGATTACAGAAGGAAAGCCTGCGCATCGCAGGCTTTTTCTTTTTCTATGGGTCTCTTGCCATATGCTGGATATGTGCTACAATAAAAGATACCGACTGGTATCTTTTATTTATTTGAAGGAGTGTTGACGATGTCTGTACATGAACAATTGGAGCAAGCCAAAGCCGGATTTATTACAAAAGTGCCGGAATCGGCACAAGAAGCTATTTTTCAGCATATTAGAGAGCAGCAGTTATCCGGCATTGAATTCGGATTAAGAGAAGGGGGTAAGGCGCCTGATTTTATATTAAATAACTCGAATGGCGACCGAGTCAGTCTTCATGAGGAGCTGGCTAAAGGTCCGGTCATTCTGACCTTTTACCGCGGCAGCTGGTGCCCGTTCTGCAACATTGAGCTTAGGGGCTACCAGCAGGTGCTGCCCGAAATTCAACAGCTCGGCGCACAAGTTATTGCTGTCAGTCCTCAAGGCCCAGACAAAGCATTGGCGCAGCAAGAGAAGGAAATGCTGTGTTTCCCCGTGTTGAGCGATTCGAACGGACTTGTATCCGAGCAGTATCGGCTTTTGTTTGAGTTGCCCGACTATTTGCGAGATACGTTTATTAACACGCTGCGCCTTGATCTCGCTGCGTTCAATCATTCTTATCGCTGGGCGCTTCCGATTCCCGCAACTTATTTGATCGATACGAAAGGCATTGTACGCCATGCTTATGTAAGTCCTGATTTTATGGCCCGCATGGAGCCTCTGGAGATGATCGCTCGTTTGAAGCAGCTGAATGCAACGACAGTTGCCGAATAAATAGATTGTCAAACCGCACCGCGACTATCGCGGTTTTTTTTGTCCTTTTTAATCAAACCAATGACCGAAGCGCATACTATGCATTGACAATCGGGTACAAAACAGGACCAAGCTACAAAAAACAGAAAAAGAGGAATGAGATTTTGAATTGGCATTGGATAGCGGCACTGGCACTGATCCTTCAACCCGTAAATACGTTACAAGATACCATCACGATCGAGCACAAAGGTGAAACGATTGGCCAGCTGAACCGAACAGATATGACGCTGCCTGGAACTGTGCTGGTAAACCCCGAGCTTTTCGAGCGTCTTCAGGCTAAAATTGAACGTCAGGTGTATGAAGCGCCGCAAAATGCTTACATAGGCGATCATGGTCAAGTCTTACCCGATCAAATTGGCTACAAGCTGAACCGATTGATGTTCGCTGAGCAGTTTTACGAACATTTTTTCGAGAATGGGATGCAAACGGTCGATGTTCCGCTGAGCAAGCTCTATGCAAAAATAGACGCCGAGTTAATTGCACATCTTCGGGACAGGCTTATCGGCTCTTATGTCACTTATTACAACGCCAACAACCGGAACCGCTCGCACAATATTGCGCTGTCGGCGAAAGCGATCAATAACCAGGTCTTTTTGCCGGGAGAAACGTTCTCGTTCAATCGCGTTGTCGGTCAACGAACATTAGAAAAAGGATATATGCAAGCCCCGGTCATTGTTAGAGGGGAATTGTCAGAGGGGATTGGCGGCGGCATATGCCAAGTTTCGTCAACGCTGTTTAACGCTGCGGATCGAGCGGGGCTGGTCATCGTCAAACGTTACTCGCACAGCAGAAATGTTCCTTACGTCCTTCCGGGGCGAGACGCGACAGTCAGCTGGGACGGGCCGGATTTCGCCTTTCAAAATCAATACAATCAGCCCATCCTTATAAAAGCATTTGCCGGAGGCGGACGCGTATTCGTCTCGATCTATTCCTCGGACGTGATCGAATACAAGCAGCGCGTCGTGCCGAGCATGGCAAAACGTCTGCCTGAGGAAATAGCCATCGAGACAGGAGGAAATGCGGAATGAAAAAAATAATCTTACTGCTAGCCGTTATTTTATCCGCTGCTGGAGTCTCCGCTTCGAATGCAGATGCGACTGGCCAAGAGAAGCTTGCAGCGGCTTTTATACGCAATAACGATTTGTGGATCAAAACTGGAAATTCAGAGAAACAAATTACACAAGGCGGCTATATTCGATATCCGAGATGGTCGAATGACGGGAAATGGATTGCGTATACAAAGGGCGAGGAGCGTCCCGAGCTATTGCTTTATAACACGGAGACGCTTCGTACTCATCGGATTGGGCCGGGCAGCCATGTGGAGTGGGCGCCAAATGCCGACCGATTGGTTTTTCAAAACGACGGGAATTTATCGATTGTATATGCGGATCATCCCGATCGCATTGAAAATAAACCGATAGCCGACCACACCGGCAGCTATTCGTGGCTTCCCGATGGAAAAGGGCTGTTGTATTCGAAAGTTGCGGATTTGCTTCCAGGCGGCGGTTGGACCGATGTTCAACTGTATACAGTAAAGCTCAAACCTGGCAGGGAAGTAACGGAGCAAAAGCTTTTTTTCCAATTCAAAAGCGAATCAGACGGTTTCTTCGCCGTCACAACGAGCAGCTTCAAATGGTCGGCGGACGGACGCTGGATCGCGTTCCTCGCCCTGCCGACTGCATCGTTATCGGCGGACGGCAATACGCTTTGTTTTTTATCCTCCAACGCGAAGACGTTTGTGAAATCGGGGCAAATGCTGAATCAGTCGAATTGGTTCCAATGGAGCCCAAAGAGGAGCCAGCTCGCTTATATCGAAGGGACAGGAAGAGAGGCGTCGCAGAATAAAAGGCTGACGATTGTGGAGGATATTGCATCGCTCCGGCAAAAAGCTTATACGCCAAATGGTTTTGCCGATAACGATTTTGACTGGCAAGATGACCGAACCATTACTGTGCAACGAGTTCGCGAAACTAGTCAAGTAGGAAATACAGCGCCATATTTGTCAAACGTTCCGCTGGAGCGCGGGGAACAAACGGCAGTGACGCAGCCTCCGTCCGATAATGGCGATTATTATCCGCTATTCATTTCCGAGAACGAGCACCGGAAGTTTTCGTGGGTGCGCGCAAGCTCAACCGCTGGAGCCGTTATGCTCGCAGAGCCTAATGGGCTTCGGCCGACAGCATGGATTGACCGTTTAAGTCTCGCATCGGATTATTACGGTCGCCGAGACTGGAGTCAAGTGATTGATTATAAGTAAGTCATGAATGGCACTGTTTAGCGATATACTCGTAGAGATAGGTGTTTCTCCGAATATGTCGTTAACAGGAGTTGAAGGGGATGGACAGCTCAGGAGCATGGAATTTTGTATCGGCCCCGAATTTGCAGCCAATGAAGGTTAACATCAACGTATCTAAACCTGGGACAGCTCCCGGGTTTATTTTCGTTGCGCCCTATACGCTTTTTGGAGTAGAAATGATCGGACAGACCGGTGCCCTGATGATGGATCAAAAGGGGAATCCAATCTGGTTTCAGCCGCTTGAGAGCAGGTTCGTCCAAAATACGGACTTCCGGGTGCAACAATACAAAGGCGAGGCTGTTCTTACGATGTGGCAGGGAACAATATCGGGAACGCAGTCCGCCGATCCGAATTTGCCGGACGGAGACGCGGAACCAGGCGCATTTTATCTCATTTATAATCAGCATTATCAAGTGATCAAGACGATTACTGCCCGGAACGGGTATACCTCTGATCTTCATGAATTTACGATAACGAAGCGCAATACCGTTTTATTCACCGCTCTCAAACAAGTGCCTGCCGACCTGACTGCGTACGGCGGACCTTTGGACGGGTATTACGACAACTATTCGATCCAAGAAGTGGATCTTGAGACTGGAGAGCTGCTGTTCTTGTGGGATGTGCTCGCGCATGTAAACCCGGCCGATTCGTACATCTCAGCTTCAACCGCATCTGAATCGAACAACATATGGGATTGTTTCCATGTCAATTCTGTAAAGGAAGGGCCAGACGATACGCTGCTTATCAGCATGCGCAATATGTGGGCGATATACAATATTGATAAACGTTCGGGCAATATTCTGTGGCAGCTTGGAGGAAAGAAGAGCGACTTCGTCTTAGGGGCTGACGCTGCGTTCTCATGGCAGCATGACGCCAGACATAGAGGAGGGAATCGGATCAGCCTTTTCAACGATGCTTGCTGCGCTTCTCCAACAGCTCCGCCGCAATGCCAGGCGCACGGCTTGATTGTTCAGCTTGATACACAAACGATGACTGCCAACGCGGTTCATACTTATTTTCATGATCCTGCGCTTTATGTGCCAAGCCAAGGAAATGTGCAGCAGCTGCCGAACGGAAACGAATTCGTTGGATGGGGTCAGGAACCTTATGTTTCAGAATTTTTGCATGGAGGCAATACGAAGGCAAACCCGTCTTTGCATTTGATTTATAACATGCAATTTCCGAATCAAAATTTGTCCTATCGCGCATTCAAAAATAAATGGACAGGTGTGCCGCTTGATCCGCCAAGCGTTGCTGTAGAGCATGGGGCGGAGACGGCATCGGTGTATGCGTCGTGGAATGGGTCGACAGAAACGGCTGCATGGCAAGTTCTCGCTGGTGCTGCGCCGAATGCTTTGTCTATCGTTGTGAACAACATGCCTCGTATCGGATTCGAGACCGAAATGGAAGTAAATGCGGAAGGCCCGTATTTTCAAGTCAAGGCGCTGAACACGTCTGGCCGTATCATTGGAACATCGCGAATCGTTCTTGCCGAACAAGACGAGGAATAATTTGAGATCGCGAGGGGGTGTCCCATAAGTCATTAAAATGACGATGGGATACCCTCTGTTTTATTTAGGTTAAACAGCAAACTTCACATTAAATGTTCCGTTTGCCATTAACCTGTCAATTAATTGCTTCAAATACAAACAAAAAGAAGCCATCTCCTTGTTAGAATAGAAGTACGACCAACCATTCTAGAAAGAGAGGCCTTGCAAGAAGATATCCCCGAAAACCATCTCGTTCACGTCATCAACGATGCGGTCAATCGTTTAGATATATATCTCTTCACCAAAGCGTTCTGAGCGAATGAAAGACGTGCTGGAGACCGTCATCACAGCCGTACTTCAGTTTCTCATGGTAGAAAACTACATAAAGCTTGAGCATTACCTCGTGGATGGAACGAAGATCGAAGCGAATGCCAATCGCTGCACGTTTGTATGGGTAAGGCGGTCGTTAAACAGAAAATGAAGCTGCAAGAGAAAGTGCAGACCTTGCTGGCTGCCATTGAACAGGCAGAAAGACAAGAAGAGCAACTATGAACGACGTGAATCTCCCTGAACTTGGAGATGCATCTAAAAATAGCGTTGCAGGGATAGCTCTCCGCAACGCTATTATTATGAAATTCACTTTTTTAATTTACTGATGCGAGCCATTTCTCTAGCGAGCGAACCTCTTTTGAGACGGCCCCTTCGTATTATTAGGTCAACCAGAGATTACTGGTTGGCCTTTTTTAATGGTCGTTTTATGATGGCGGTAGCCGGGAGAACGTGACAGCCCCTGGGGAATTACCCCGTACTAAAAACAGTTCTCCCACT
>NZ_WOVL01000051.1 GCF_009737085.1 Paenibacillus sp. NEAU-GSW1 | reverse complement strand
GTGGCTTTCGCTTGCCCATCATTTGCTGAAGAAAGCCACAAAGCATCAAAATCGAAAAATAGTGTTGCAGGGATAGCTCTCTGCAACACTATTTTCATGAATACCGCTTCTTCAATTACTGATGCGAGCCGTTTTTTCAGCGAGCGAACCACTTATGGGATGGCCTCTTATTATTGCTCGTACACAGAACGAAAATTACGTTTGTTTTCGAGCCGCTGCTTTTCTGCGGAGCAGCGACTGCCGAACCCAGATTGCGTTAAGCAGCATGAAAGCGGCAGACAAAACAAACACACCTTGAATACCGATAGAGCCTGACAGCGAGCCGCCGACTATCGGTCCGGCCATATTGCCAAGCCCCAGCATGCTGCTGTTGAAGCTGTATGCGCGCGATTCCATGCCGTCCGGCGTAAATTTGCGGATTAACGCATTGACAGTCGGGGCTAACCCGCCGAGGAAGACGCCAAGCGCGAATCGGGCAAGCAGCAGCTGCCATACGGTGCCGGCAAGCGCCATCGGAATAAACGTAAGCGCAGCGCCGACAAGCGATATCGCAAGAATGCGCTCGGCGCCGAGCCGGTCGCTCGCTTTGCCGAGCAGCGGCGAGGCGATCATATTGGACATGCCGGTTACGGAACCGACAAATCCGGCCCAAAATGCCAGGTTGGCGGTCGTGCCGTGAAGCTCCTGCACGAACAACGGCATCATCGTCATCGGGCTCAGCATCGCAAATTGAATCAGAAACGTAACGGCATAGAGCGCAGGGATTTCGGGAATGCGCCGCAATTCGCGAAATCCTGCCGTAACGGAAATAGACGGTTTGGCGGCAGCCTTCGCTTTGTCGAAAGGCTCTTTGACGACGATCAGCGAAAGGGTGGAAGCGAGAAACAGCAGCGCTCCAGTAATGTAGAAAATTGGCCGGAAGCCGACCGCATCGGCCAATAGGCCGCCGATAAACGGTCCCATAATGGTCCCGGCGATGCCTCCGGATTGCAGTGTTCCCATTGCAAAGCCGGTTCGCTCCTTGGGGGCGGTCGCTGAAAGCAAAGCAACGGAAGCGGGATTAAAGCCTGAAATCGTGCCGTTCAGCATGCGCAGCAGCAACAAATGAAGCGGCGTAGCGGCGAAGCCCATTAGCGTCATAACGGCGGCCATGCCGAAGCCGGAGCGCAGCAGCATCATTTTGCGCCCGTATCGATCGGATAGCTTGCCCCATAACGGCTGGAATAGAAAGGAAGTAATGAAATTGCCCGCAAAAATGAACCCGGCCCATAAAGCGATCTCATTCGGATCGGTAAGTCCGAGATCGAATTGCAAATAGAGCGACAAGAAAGGAATGACCATCGTCATTCCGGCATTAACAAGAAATTGTCCAAACCAAAGGACGATCAGATTTTTTTTCCACTGTTCCATAGCCTCAGTATATCACAATGAAAATCGAACGATGAATTTCCCGATCTCGGCATCGTGATTCGCCAGTGGCGAGGCAGTCTGTCAGAGATGAATCTTTCATGCGTTCTTCATGATTAAAAGATACCGATTGTCATACTATTGTCATAGGAAACAAACTGATTGCAGTTGTTAGGGCAATCGAAAAAGGGCATAATGTGAATTATGGAATAAATACAGAAATGAGGAACGGCAATGAGTTATAACGACCGTTTCATTCGGGCATGCCGGAAGGAAACTGTGGACCGCGTACCGGTCTGGTACATGCGTCAAGCAGGACGTTACGATCCTGAGTACCGCAAAATTAAAGAAAAATATTCGCTGCTGGAAATATGCAAGCAACCGGAGCTGGCGGCGGAAGTGACGATGATGCCCGTTCGGAAGCTGGGCGTTGACGCAGCCATTTTATATTCGGATATTATGAATCCGGTCGCCTCGATTGGCATCGATTTTGATATCGTTGCGAATATTGGACCGGTTATCGCGAACCCGATTCAAACATCCGCGGATGTCGAACGGCTGAAGCCGATCGACGTTGAAGGCGATCTTGGCCATGTGCTCGAGACGATCCGCATTCTTGACCGCGAGTTAAAGGTGCCCCTTATCACTTTTGCCGGAGCGCCATTTACGATCGCGAGCTATTTAATTGAAGGGAAACCGTCGAAAAACTACTTGCGCACGAAAGCGCTTATGTACAGCGAACCGAAGGTTTGGCATCAATTGATGGACAAGCTTGGCGATATGGTTATCGCTTATTTGCGCGCCCATATGGCGAATGGCGGCAAAGCGTTCCAGCTGTTTGACAGCTGGGTAGGCGCACTCACGCCGGAAGATTTCCGCCAATTTGTATTGCCGACGATTGAACGGATTTTCGCCGAGCTTGCGGATTTGCCGCAGCCGAAAATCTACTTCCCTGGCGTCAGCTCCGGCGAATTGCTGCCTGAGCTTGGCAATGTGAAGGCCGATGTCATCGGTCTTGACTGGCGCGTCTCGATTCCGGAAGGACGCAAACGTCTGAACGGAGGGTTCGCCGTGCAGGGCAATCTCGATCCAACCGTGCTGACAGCGCCGATGAGCGTGATCGAGCAGCATGCGGCGGCCATTATCGATCAAGGATTAGAGCAGCCGGGCTTTATTTTCAACCTCGGTCACGGACTTTTCCCTGAAGCTTCCCTGGAGAAGCTGACAGAATTGACTGCATTCATTCATGCGTATTCGGAGCGGAAGCTTGCCGCGCGGAACGGAAAGGAAACGAGCCATGTCTGAACAATTAAACAACGGTAAAATCGGCGTACTCGTCATGTCTTATGGAACGCCGCAAAGCCTGGAAGACGTCGAAGCCTACTACACGCATATTCGCCGCGGCCATCCTCCGACGGAGGAGCAGCTCAAGGAGCTTAAGGATCGTTATGAAGCGATTGTCGGGGGCGTGTTTCCGCTTCGGGAGAATACGAACAGGCAAGTAGCCGGCCTTCAGGACAAATTGGAGCAGCTGGCTCCCGGACAATATGTTTGCTATCAAGGGTTGAAGCACGCAAGCCCGTATATCGAGGACGGCGTTGCGCAAATGGCGAAGGACGGCATTAAGCATGCCGTAGGCATCGTGCTGGCGCCGCACTATTCGGTCATGAGCGTCGGTTCCTATATTAAACGCGCGCAAGCGCAAGCGGAAGAATCCGGCATTGAAATGAGCTTCGTCAAGGCATATCATTTGCATCCGAAGCTTCTGAAAGCCTTAACAGAGCGTGTTGAAGACGGGTTGAAGCGTCTTGATGCAAGCTCCGGCGGCGCAAAGCCAGTTAAGGTGTTGTTCAGCGCCCACAGCTTGCCGGAAAAAATCCGCGAACTCGGCGACCCGTACGAGACGCAGCTGCTTGAAACGTCGGCGGCGATTGCGACTAGAGCCGGAATTGCTGAAAGCGACTGGCAATTTACGTGGCAAAGCGCGGGACGCACGAGAGAGCCATGGCTCGGGCCGGACATTCTGGAAACGCTGGAGCGAATCGTGCAAGAGGAAGAGATCAAAGCGGTGCTTGTTGCGCCTGTCGGCTTCGTCTCCGATCATCTTGAAGTGCTGTACGATCTCGATATTGAAGCGAAAGCGGCTGCGCGCGAAATTGGCGTAACGCTGGAGCGAATCGCAATGCTAAACCACGATCCGCTATATATGGAGACGTTGGCGGAATCGGTTATTGAAGCTCAGAAATAAGCACAATCATTCGTTCAACTCTTATAGAAGATAAAACAGAATGTGGAAAGGGATGTACATCATGCGGAGAACCGGAGAAGCTGACTACATGCAAATCGTTATTATTGGCGGAGGCATCAGCGGACTGAGCTCCGCTTTTTATTTGCAGCGGGAAGCGGAGCGGCAAGGGAAAAAGGCGAGCCTGACAATTGTCGATGGGGCGCCTGACCTTGGCGGAAAAATTAAAACGCTGCATCGGGACGGATTCGTTATCGAACGCGGTCCCGATTCTTTCCTGTCGCGGAAGCTGCCGACGATCGAGCTTGCGCTGGATCTTGGCATCGAGAGCGAATTGACAGCGCAAAACAGCAGCGGGAAAACCGCATTTATTATGAAGGACGGAAAGCTTCATCCGATGCCTAAAGGGCTGGTGCTTGGCGTTCCAACCGATATCGACGCATTTCTGGCAAGCGGCCTTGTGTCGGAGGAGGGCAAGCAGCGAGCTTTGCTTGATTTGGAATTGCCGGGCGATGCGCCTGAGGGCGATGAATCGCTTGGCGGCTTTTTGTCGCGCAGAGTCGGTGCGGAAATCGTTAAGCATGTGACGGAGCCGCTGCTTGCCGGCATTTACGCGGGCGATTTGAGCAAGCTGAGCATTCAATCGACGTTTCCGCAATTTGCGGAGGCGGAGCGGGAGCACGGCAGCCTTATTCGCGGCACCATTGAACAGCAGAAAAAAGGAAAAGCGGCTCAGCAATCTTTGCCGGAAGGCGTTCCCGCAGAGCTGAACGGCAGCATGTTTCTTAGCTTCAAGAACGGGCTGTCGACGTTGGTGGATGCGCTGGACAAAGCGCTTGGCAGCGCATCGCGGAAGCTGGGCGTAAAGGTGAGCGCAATCGAGAAAACGGAAGCCGCTGCGGAGCAGGCGCGTTATAGCGTCGTGCTGGAGAATGGGGAGCGGCTGCCTGCCGATTCCGTTATTGTAACGTCGCAATCGTATCATACCGCGGAGCTGCTTGCGCCGCATATGGACGTCGCGACGCTTCGGGATATTCAATATGTTTCGGTAGCCAACGTTGTCATGGCGTTTGAGAAGGAAGGCTTTGGCGTTGATTTTGCCGGGTCAGGCTTTCTCGTGCCGCGTTCGGAAGGGCTTCGCATTACCGCTTGCACATGGACGTCGACGAAATGGCTGCACACGAGCCCTGGAGACAAAGTGCTGCTGCGCTGTTATGTTGGCCGTGCCGGAGACGAAGGAGCCGCCATGCTTCCCGACGAGGAACTGAAGCAAGCGGTGCTGGAAGATATTCATCGTTCGATGGGCATTACGGCTGAGCCGATTTTTACGGAAATTACGCGTCTGCCGCGTTCGATGCCGCAATACCCGGTCGGACATTTGGACCATATAGAGAAGCTGCGCGAGACGATGGCTGCGGAGCTGCCAGGCGTATATGCGATCGGCGCGGCGTTCCACGGCGTCGGCTTGCCGGATTGCATCCGTCAAGGAAAAGAAGCCGCGATTGCCGTTATGAAATCGGTGCAGCAGGCGTAATGAATCAATAGACTGCGAAATAGGAACATTGCTATAATGGAAAAGACTTACTTTGCAAAGGGGCCCGATCCATGTACGTTTCACGTTCCGAAAGTCATCAACAGGAGAAACGAAAACGAAAGAGAAAGATTCAGAGACTCGTTATTATAAATAGTATTTTGGCCGGCGTTATATGTATTTTACTGGCAGCTGTCATTTACATGAAAGGGGATAAGCCGCTGTCTGAATGGCTGCGGTTCGACAGCAATTCAGTTGCGGATACGGGAACCAACGGTGCGATTGCCAGCGAACAGAAATCAGAACAGTCAAATGATACAGATACAAATAACGGGCCGTCGAGCGATTCGGCAGCAGGCAATGCCAAACCGGACGAACAGCCTGCAGACGAGCAGGAGCCTGCGCCAGAAGGCAATGATGGCGGTTTGGACAATGCGGGTGAAACCGCAGGAAATGCAGAGTCCGGTAATGATGATGGCGCGCAAGCCGAAGTCGGCAAAGGCGACACCATCAGGCTGTCTTTTGTCGGCGATATTTTGCTCGCGGATTCTGTCGGCGAATTGATGAAGCGAAGCGGCTTTGATTTTCCGTATAAGGAATCGCTGCTCTATTTGAGCGAACCGGACCTGACGGCCGGAAATCTGGAGTACCCGGTAACAAACGCAGGCGTTCCGGCTGATGACAAGCAATTTGTATTCAAAGGAACGCCGGAGGCGCTCCCTCACTTGCGGGATGCGGGCTTTGACGTAGTCAACTTGGCGAACAATCATACGCTTGATCAGGGCGTGGACGGCCTGTTTGACACAATGGCTCATCTTGACGAGGCGGGCATTGGCCATATGGGCGCCGGAAAGGATGATACGGAAGCATTTACGCCGCTTTTTAAAGAGGCGAACGGCATTAAAGTCGCCTATGTCGGCTTAAGCCGAGTCGTGCCGGAAACGTCTTGGAAAGCGGATAAAAACAAGCCTGGCGTAGCTGAAACCTACGATACGACGCGGGCTGTTGCGGCAATTAAGAAAGCGAAGCAGCAAGCCGACTTGGTCGTCGTGATGGTGCACTGGGGAATTGAGCGGGCGGATACGCCGGAGAAGTACCAGCGCGATTTCGCCCGGGAATATATCGATGCGGGAGCGGATCTGATCGTTGGCGGCCATCCGCATGTGCTGCAAGGGTTTGAGAAGTATAAAGGCAAATGGATTGCATACAGTTTAGGGAACTTTATTTTTAGCGTTTTTCCGAAGGGCAAATCAGGAGAAACGGGAGTACTTGACGCCGTTTGCACGGCGAAAGGCGACTGCGAGCTGCAATTCCACCCGATGTATGCGGATAATGCGCAGCCGAAGCCGCTTGAAGGCGATAAAGCGAAAGCACTGCTGGAGCGTTTGACCTCGATCTCGTTCTCGGCAAAATTCCGTGAGGACGGCATGCTGGAATCGGAGTGAAAAGGGTGATGAAGTGACAAAGCGAAATCCGTGCGCAGCGCATAGGGGCTGGTCGAGCAGAGCTCCTGAAAATACGATGGCTGCGATAGGCCTTGCGCTTTCGGAACCGGATATCGATTGGATCGAGATTGATGTTCAATTGTCCAAGGACTATGTTCCTGTCGTTATTCACGATTACAAGCTGCGGCGAACGACGAACGGCAAAGGCAAAGTGAATGATTGGACGGCTGCCGAGCTCGCGATGCTGGATGCGGGAAGCTGGTTTTCTCCCTTATACCGGAACGAGCCCATTCCGACGCTTGAAGCGGTTTTTCAAGCAGCAAAAGGCAAATGCCTGTTAAACGTGGAGTTGAAAACCGACGGCGTGCGGTATCCGCTTATCGAGGAACAAGTGCTGCAATTAATTCGGCGCTGGGAAATGGAAACCGGCGTTGTCGTGACATCGTTTTATGCCGGTGCGTTGAAGAACATGAGCCGTTTGTCTGGAGGATCGGTTCGCACCGGCTATATCGTTGACAAATGGCGGGATACGCTGCCGGCAGAGCTGGCCGATACGGGATCGGATTTTATTTCGATTGATTATCGGAAGCTCAATAAGGAACGGGTTTCCAGGCTGAATGCTGCCGGCGTTCAGATTATGGCTTGGACGGTTAATGAGGAAAAAGCGATTCGCAAAATAACGGCACTCGATTCCGATATTATTATTTGCACGAATTATCCGGACCGTTGGCGCAGCGCGGCTGCAGCGGCAGTGCGATGAACGGCTATGCTTTAAAGAAGGAGCGGGGACGATGGTTGGCTGGATTGACGAATGGTGGCTTAGGGCGTTGATTGGATTGATCGGGGGCGGGATGATTTCGATTTCCGCCTATCGGTCACGCTCGTTATCCGGCTCGGGGGCATTGTCGGCCGTCGTGATGGGTACGGGCTTCGTTACGCTTGGCGAACCGGTCTGGTTCGGATGCTTGATCGCTTTTTTTGTGACTTCGACCTTCTGGTCGAAGTATAAGCGGCGGTCCAAAGCAAAAGAGCAAGCGGAAGTGAATTATGAAAAAAGCGGACGGCGGGATGCCGGACAAGTATGGGCGAACGGCGGCGTTGGCTTGCTCCTTTGCGCCGCCGACGCGATCTGGCCGTCGGCGGGCTGGCTTTACGCCTATATCGGCGTGATGGCCGCCGTTAATGCGGATACGTGGGCGACGGAAATCGGCGCCCTAAGCAAGTCCGCGCCGCGCTCGCTATTAAGCGGCAAGGTCGTGAAGGCGGGCACGAGCGGCGCGGTAACGCCGCTCGGCTCCGCCGCAGCGCTGGCCGGCGCCGCCACAATCGGCGGCGTCGCGGCAGCGCTGCTGGCGCTCCAGCAGCAGGCGGATGCCGCTGCTGGGAGCGCCTTGGGCGGCGCGGCGGCGATAGTTGCCGCCGCCGCTGCCGCCGGCCTGGCCGGCTGCTTCGCCGACTCGCTGCTCGGCGCAACCGGCCAGGCCATGTTCCGCTGCCGGGTATGCGGCAGCGAAACGGAGCGCCGCGAGCATTGCGGCGCGGCGACCGAGCGAATCCGCGGCTTCGCGTGGCTGAACAACGACAGGGTCAACCTGCTGTCGTCGTTGTTTGCCGGCGCGCTCGGCTGGGCGCTTGGCTCGCTGCTGTTATAAATGCAAACACCTTCAATGAATTGATCTCACATCGTAGATGTAGAGCACAATGTTGAAGGTGTTTTGTTATTTTCTGAGGGAAATGTGACTAGGAGATAGCAGTAATGAAGTTAAACCTGCAAAAGTACAGTTTTCTCGGTCGTTACAAGGGTATAGGCCAGTTAAACCTGCGAAAGTGCAGGAATATCGCGATTTTTGCATACTACGCCAGGAACGAGCGGCGAAAAGATGCGCTTTTGCAGGAATCTCTTCGTTTGGCGTTAGGAAGAAGAAAATAACTGCGCTTTTGCAGGCTTCCGCTTAAGCGCAACATACGCTGAAATCGTATGGTCAGATACCTAATTGCAAAATCGTATAGGCTTTTGTTTAATCGTGTCCCGACCCGTGAAACTGCAAATAGGGGGACGTAATGCAGTTGCTGCATTACGTCCCCCTATTTTTATTTTTCGAGTAAGCAGGTTTGGTCTCAAGTTTCTTCGGCTGATAAGACCCTCGCAGGCTCAAGCTGCAAGCTGATCTTACTTCGTCAGCTGCTCCATTTGCTCAATCAAGCTTTCGAACACGCTCATCGCTTGCTCGATTGGCTCAGGCGTAGACATATCGACGCCGGCTTTTTTGAGAATGTTGATCGAGAAATCGCTGCCGCCGCTTTTCAGGAAGCCGAGATAGCGGTCGACGGCCGGCGCGCCTTCTTCCAATATTTGCTTCGAGAAGCTGGTTGCCGCAGAGAAGCCCGTCGCATATTTGTACACGTAGAAGCTGGTGTAGAAATGCGGAATGCGCGCCCACTCCATCTCGATATCCTTGTCGACGACCATATCTTTGCCGTAGTAAAGCACGTTCAGGTCGTAGTAAATTTTGCTCAGCTCTTGCGGCGTAAGCGATTCGCCTTGCTCCGTTCTCTCGTGCACGATTTTTTCGAATTCGGCAAACATCGTTTGGCGGAATACCGTTGTGCGGAACTGGTCGGCGTAATACGTGAGCAAGTACATTTTTTCCTTCGGATCGGTCGACTTGCCAAGCAAGTAATCCATCAGCAGCGCCTCGTTCAACGTAGAAGCGACTTCCGCCAGGAAAATCGTATACTGCGCGTCACGATAATTCTGTGTGTTGTCGGAGTAGTACGAGTGCAGGGCGTGGCCCATTTCATGCGTCAGCGTGAACATGCTGTTCAAGTTGTCTTTATGGTTCAACAACACGTAAGGATGCGTGCCGAACGCTCCCCAGCTGTAAGCGCCGCTGCGTTTGCCTTCGTTCTCGTATACGTCGATCCAGCCGTTGTCGAAGCCGTCCTGCAAGACCGCAAGGTAGTCCTCGCCTAGCGGCTTCAAGCTTTCTTTCACGGTAGCTTTGGCCTGCTCGTAGGTGATGTCCATATCGAACTCGTCAACCAGAGGAGCGAACAAGTCGTACATATGAAGCTCATCAACGCCAAGCAGCTTTTTGCGCAAATTCATATAACGGTGCATGAGCGGCAGCGATTTGTGAATCGCGTCGATCAGATTCGTATAGACCGATTGCGGAATATTGTCGCCGTACAGCGACATCTCCAATGCCGAAGGGTATTTGCGGGCGCGGGCATAAAAAATATTTTTCGTTACATTGGCGTTCAGCGTCGTAGCGAGCGTATTTTTCAGCTTGCCGTATGTATCGTACATCGCTGTAAAAGCGTTTTTCCGCACCTCGCGGTTTTTGCTTTCCAGAAACTGAATATAACGGCCGTGAGACAACTCGACTTCTTCGCCGTTTTCGTTTTTCACTTTCGGGAACTTCAAGTCTGCATTGTTCAAAATGCTAAAAATGCTGCTAGGGGCCGAACTGATGTTGCCGACCTGCGCCATGAGCGCTTCTTCGTTTTTGGAAAGCACATGCGCTTTCTGGCGGCGCATTTCTTCCAGCGTGTGGCGGTATTTCGCTAGATTCGGATCTTTAATAAAAGCTTCAAGCTTTTCGTCCGACAGCGATAACACTTCAGGCGTTACGAAAGACAGCGCTTCGCCGGTTTCGACGCTAATTTTTTTCGACTTGTCGGACAGCGCCATGTAAGCCGGTTCCGCCGTATCTTCGTGGTGCTTCATATTTGCATATACATAAAGCCGTTCCACTGCTAAAGAAAGCTCATCCTCCAATTCGAAGCAAGCTTTCAATTGACTCGCGTCGGAAAGCTTGCCTTCGAAAGCGGCAACTTTCTTCATCATGCTTTTCGCATCGGCATACTCTTTATCCCAGGCGGCTTGATTCTGGAACAGATCCTCAAGCTGCCAGCGGTGCTCTGCCGCGGTTTCAGAACGTTTCGGTACGTGATTCATCGAACTCCTCCTTGAATCGGATATAGTAGCAGGCTTGATAGGCGCAGCTTGGGCTTTCGGCGGTGCGGCATTGGCTGCGGCGGAACCGGGCGCCAGGCTTAGCGCGAGCAGAACGGAGAGCCATCTGATGATCATCGTTGCATTCACCTCTAGGCACAGTTTGTCCTAGTATGTCCGGCAACGCTTCGATTACTCTAAATTGTTGCTGCTGCGGTTGGCTTTTACTCCATTCCCATCGTAAATAAACTGTAAACGACTAGAAAAAACGAAAATGCGATAAAAACGATCGAAATGAGCGCCAAGCTGCGTCTGAACGGAGGGGCGATTGATTCGCGCTTCATAAAGACGACACCGCCCAATACGAAAGAGGCGATCACAAAAATAATCGTTGCGGTAAAATCCATCGTCGAGTTAACCTCCTGTATTGTCGTATGCGGACCGTAGTTCTGATATGTTCGCCATAAATGCAAATATTTCCTTCTAAAAGCTCGCAAGCTCCGCTTTTACTTCTACACTTCTTTGAAGGCTGCAATAATCGCGTCGCGCTCGGCTTCACGGCCTGCGTAGCTTTCCAGGCGGAAGCGGTTTTCAGCCCAATGCAGCATTTCCGGACGGCTGACGAATGTATGGCACTCCTCGCCCCATTGATCGGAAATTTCGCGAACGATAAGCGTTTTGCCTTGTACCTCTACAGTCAACATATTGTATTTGTCTGTTTTGTAAATTTCGTGTTTTTTGAACATGTGTATGCCCACCTTTCTATCCGGACCAATCAAGCTTTATGCTTGGAATTGCAATTTTTCGGATTGTTCTCATCATAGCCAAAAATAAAGGTGGAAATCAATAATATGTAATGGTAGAATCAGTATATTCTTTCCAAGAGGAAGGAAAAGGCAGTCTGCGGGTCCCGCGAATGTCCAGCTGAGACGAGATGAGATGAGGAGAGTGTTTTGAGATGAAGGTTTATTATGAACAGATTGGCGTGGCTATGACATGCCGTGGATATGACGAGTATATCCAAATGTTTGACCTGCAAGAAAGTGAATTGTTTCATGAAAAAGTGCTCGACGTAGCCGGCGGAGGATCTTCTTTTACTGCCGAAGCGCGCCGCAGAGGAATTGAAGCTTTTGCTGTCGATCCGAGATATGCGCAGGATGTTGAGCAATGGATCAAAGAGGCTGCCGAAGAAATCGCCGTATCAACAGCGAAGCTCGATAAGCTGAAGGAGCTTTTCGACTGGAGCTATTATGGCAGTCTGGATAATCACCGCGCCGGAAGAGAGGCGTCACTGCAATTATTTGCTTCGCATTTGGCGACAGAGGAAGGGCAACGCGCTTATTGTGCGGGAGCATTGCCGGAACTTCCATTCGAGGACGATTCTTTTTCACTCGTTACCTGCAGTCATTTCCTATTCCTATATGCCGAGCAATTCGGCTTTGAATTTCATAAACAAGCTGTTCTTGAGTTAATGCGAGTATGCAAGCCTGGCGGAGAGGTGCGAATTTATCCGCTGCTGACGCTCAAATGGAATCATTTCGAACAAATGGATCAGCTGCTAGCAGCGATTGAGGAAGCTGGCGGAAAGCCGACTCGACAGCCGTCGAAGCTGCCGTTTATGCCTGGCTCGAATGAATTTTTGCGCATAGAGGTTTAAGATGAAAAAACTCACTATCGGATCGTCTCCGACTGTGAGTTTTTTTGTGAATATTACTAGTTGCTTCTTATTGCAAACGATAACGCAAGAGTACAGTGTTAATCTGAGCTAAAGTAGCTAGTCTTGGTAGCGTCAAGTAGTTTGTGTAGTAAGATTATCCATCGGAACGTTGGATAAAGAATATGATGCTTGTTCGGTTGGAGGGCGTAGCTCAAGCGCAGGCGCGGGAGATTAAAGGTCTTAGTCTGCCCCTCTCGCATATCGCTCGTTGTACATCTGCTCAAACGCGACCTTCGTATCAGGATCGACAAAGCCGCGAATGGCTCTGCCACACCATTTTTCGTTGTAATCTAGTGCTTGCAGGTAAATGATCTTTTCTGCCGCTTCAATATTAGTAAGGCTATTCATCGGCTTTAATCGTTTGCGTAGTTCTTTGTTCATACGCTCGATCGGATTTGTTGTGTAGATGGCCCGCCTTGTTAGTTCGGGGTATTTGTAGAAGGTCAGAAGCGTTGGGAGCTGCTCTTCCCAGGACTTCACCTCCTTTGGGTACTGTTTGCGCCACTTGTCCTTAAAGCCATCGAACACGGCTTTCGCGACGTCGCCATCGATAGCGGTATACACCTGTTTCAGGTCCTCGAGAAACTCCGTCTTGTCCGAAACGCGGATTTT
>NZ_WOVL01000050.1 GCF_009737085.1 Paenibacillus sp. NEAU-GSW1 | reverse complement strand
TGGTGCTGCCGAAGGGAATCTTGCCTTTCAAAAAATGGTTGATGAAGGACACTTGGCTCACTATGAGAGCGAGATTCGATTTGTAGCAGATCATTTCAATGATTGGACATAGCATGATTTGTTACTCCAAAAACAATAGTAAAGGAGCTAGAAAAAATACCATGATAGATTTGAAAACCTATAACGATATTTTCAATCTATTAAGACAGAGGTGCGAATATGAGTGACGATTTGGAAATCGCGATGGAAGCATTAAAACATTATGCTATTCAAGTTGATTCAGTTGATCTTATTGGACAAAGCGCGAACTTTGTATTTAAAGTGGCCGACATCAAGCAGAATCGTTATAGTCTCCGATTCCATAAATCAAAGAGCGAGACGCTGGAAACCATTTGGACACATCCAGAAGTGATTAACTCTGAAATGGTATGGCTTCAAGCTCTAGCAAAAGAGACTGTTTTAACTGTACCAACGCCTTACAAGAATAGGATGGGTGAATTTGTAACTGATGTAAGAGGGGTGAAGTGTACACTGATTGGATGGGTAGAAGGGGAGCAAAAGCCATTCATTCCCACTGCGGACGACGCTGGGCGGGTAGGTCAAATGATTGGAGAGTTGCACAAACAGGCCTCCTCATGGATACCGCCTGAACACTTTTCAAGGCCTGCCTTCGATGGTTCCCGTATATTGCAGTCCCTCAATAAGATTAAAGGATTATCCGAATCTGGCGGGCTCGATAAGGAAATCGCTGAGATGCTTATAATGGCAGGACAACGATCGATCAACATGATGCATACGATAGAAAAGACGCCAAACAACTGGGGGATCATCCATGCAGACCTGATACCAAGCAATTTTGTGTTTTATGATCAACAATCTCGGCCTATTGACTTTGGAGCATGTGGGTTTGGATATTATCTGTTTGATCTTGGTTGGACGTTCTCTTATATACATCCGGCGTTCAGAAATAAACTGCTTGAAGCGTACTCCGCAAGTTTCAAACTGCCGGATAACCATGTCGAGCTTTTGGAAGGCTTTTTCGTTGCCGCACAACTTGAAACGATGAACTTCTGGCTCGGCTTGCCGGATGCTTTGGAGTGGTTGCCCGGTCATATGGATAAGTTAGCCGGCAGGGAGTTTAAACATTATGTGAATCAAGAGTCGTTTCTTTTTACAGGCACGCCATATTGGGAGTAATTGTTTTCGCGAAATTAAACGGTTAAGGAGCCGATGAGGTCGGCTCCTTTTTGTTATAAAAGTGATCCTCATAAGATGCCTATGCGGCAATGGAAAGAAAATAAAGTCAATCAATGTATGTTAGTGGTACATCTTGACAAAACGATCGTTCCGAAGTTTAATTTTGATTAAGTACTCAATCATAAAAGAAGGTGAAACAAGATGTCCCCTCGAACCAGACAACAGAATGAGCAATTACGGGAAGAGCGGCGCCGGCAATTGCTTCAGGCCGCCGTCACGCTCTTTGTACAAGACGGCTTCGACAAAACGAGCACCGCCGCGATCGCTAAGGCTGCGGGAGTCAGTCATGGTACTGTTTTCTTTTACTTTCAAACGAAGGAGGAGCTCTACCGGGATGCGGTGCTGGAACCATTAGGGCCGGCCCTGGAGCTAGTCAGAGAAACGCTGACGGGATCAGGGAGTCCTCGGGAACGGGTAGAGTGCCTTGCTCGACTTATGCTTACTTCTTTTGCGCAGGAAGAAGCATACTTAATGCTTATCCGACAGGTTTCACATCTGAAAGATCGTTTTACAGCCCTCTACGAGGAATTGACGGCTTTTACGACAGGGAATAAAGAACTCCTTAGCAGCGTAATTGCCGAAGGACAGAAGGCAGGCCAATTCTTGCCCGGCAATCCAAAGAAATTAGCCTTCTTTTTCTTGGCTTTCATCAACGGATGCAGCATGATGCATCCAACCGAACCTGGAGACATCGTCCTTGACGATGCCGTTCGGGCTGCTCTTCATCTGATCGCTCGCCCGTAAGAATGCAAGCAGGCTCTCTTAAGGAGGTTTTTGTTCATGTTCTATCAAATTATCGGCATCACCATTCTCGGGCTTGCAGTGCTGCCCGCAGCGGGGTGTGCCGCCATTATCCCTTGGCGCTTCGAGATCGGAAAATCCTGGTATCCGGCCCCTTTGAAGATGATCTATCCTGCCGCTGTCTGGCCATTGACTGTCGTTTCTTTCATGGCCGCCATCGGTGGCATTGTTCTTGCTCTCGCGGCAACGGAGTTTACCGTTATCTGGTACATGAGCTTGTTTCTTACCCTAATCGCGCTGGGGGCTGGCATCGCCCATGCCAGCTACATACGGCGAGTAACTCGTCCGCATACTGGTTTTGCCGAGACCTTTGGAGCGGACTGGAAGCACAAGCTGCCCGCGGACAATAGGATGCTGTCCCAGCGCTGGCTGCCCTTTCGTTATTCGCACGGCCGCGTCATACGGAAACGTGAAGCGGCGATTTGGGCCTTTAAGGAATCCGAACGGGAACGGTACTTGCTTGCTGACATTTGGCAGCCTGCAGAGGACACGAAGCCAACGGGAGTCGCCTTTCTCTTTTTTCACGGAAGCGCCTGGCATTTCTTTGACAAGGGTGCCGGTACCGACCCCATGTTCCGGCATCTTGCCGCGCAGGGCCATGTCATTATCGACGTTGCGTACCGTTTGGCCCCGGAGGTGGATCTTATAGGCATGACCACAGACGTGAAGCGAGCTGTAATCTGGGCGAAGGAGAACGCTGTCCGTTTGGGTATCGATCCTGCCAAAATCGTAGTTGGCGGTGCTTCCGCGGGCGGGCACATTTCGCTATTAGCTGCTTATGGACATGATCATCCGGATTTTACGCCCGATGAATTAAAAGGAAGGGACGCCTCCGTTGCGGGGGTCATATCGCTATATGGCTTAAGTGACCTTCGGGCGTATCTATCTCATCATGGGGGACGGGCCACGATTACCGGAAAGCCTGCTGAAGAAGCTGCTCCCGTTCTTTTCAATGCTTTGAATGCGGAACAGATGATGATGAATCTTTGCGGCGGCATGCCCGATAGTGCGGCTCCAATGTTCGATTTGGCTGACGTCAAAAATCATGTCAATCGGGAAGCGCCTCCGACTTTAATTTTCCAAGGGGAGTTTGACTTCATTACGCCCAAGGCAGCGACGATTCAACTGGTAGAACGACTCAGGGACTATTCGGTACCAGTCATCTATGTAGAGATGCACAAGACAGAGCATGCATGGGATGTTATAACCAGCATGGCGAACGAGGCCTTTCCCAGACTAAGGATTCCTGCCTTCCTCGACTCGCAATATGCTCCGCCGACACGCGCGGCCCTCTATGATATTGAACGTTTTTTGGCTTGCTTGGCTTAGTATCAGGGGAAGTCCGGGGAAACAAAGTAAATATCGAAAGATAAAGGAGAATATTGCATTGATCTTACCCAGAACAAAGAAGACCAGGACGATCAGCTTTTTAACCATTCTGTTATTCGCTCTCACTATCCTGTCCTTCTATTTAATTTATGCTAAGCAGACAAATGCTGTATTAGTCACCTACTCAAATATGAAACAGATCGCTCATCATGTATATGTTGAACCCGATATGAATGAAAACGAAAAAACGGAACTAATCAACATTGTTCAAACGGCCGCTAAAAAAGTAGAGGCTCTTTTCGGACAAAGAGAATCAACTCCTATAACCATCTATGCCAAATCAAAAAAGGCTTTAAAAAAATACGCAAATACAAATATTGGGCAAACCTATTATTTTCCGTGGAATAACTACATTGTTATTGGAACAAATGGTTTTAACGAACACGTTATTGCTCATGAATTCACACATGCTGAATTAAGAAAAAGACTTAAAAATAGCAGTAAGGTGCCCGTATGGTTTGATGAAGGTTTAGCTGCAATGATTGATGGCAGATATTCAGATAATGAAACGGTTTGGAACAATCAAACGAATAACGGTAAAAACCCGATAAATTTCAACCTTTTGGACACCCACTCTGCATTTCTGCCCAATGCACAAAGCCATATTAATTATGAGCTGGCGTGTTATGAGGTTTCAAGGTGGTACGGAGTTGTTGGTACGTCTGGTTTAATAAAATTGATAGATGATTTAAATGAAGGCGGGCATTTTGATGATCATTATAAAGCGATTGAAAAGAATGGTTCGGGTAAGTAAATTAGAAAGGGCCATCCCGTAAAAGGATGGTCCAAAAAACTACAGCCGAGCCATCTCTCTTTTGATTTGCAACAGCATATACTCAGCAAATTCCGAATGTTGATTTGGCTCTTCATTTTTATGCAACATCATTCCAGAATACTCATTCAAGTAAAATTGAACCATATCTCGATATGGATTCGGCAAGTTATTTACCCCCCATATCCCTCCTTCTTTCTTTGAAGAAATTTTGCCTTCCCGAATAAAGCAGAGCACTCGACATAAATTCAATGTTATATATAAAGGATTGGTCAAAATCTCTTCGGAAGCACATTCTATATCGTGAAGTATGGAAGCAAGATAGTATTGTCTGTCAATCGGCGGAAAAAGTTCTGAAAGCGGTTTTCCATATAAGGTCTTGCCTCTGTAATAGGCAATCGTTATTTGAGAGGCAAGATCTTTATCTTCATACCCTCCAATCCAATAATTTTTATTTGCCCGATACTGCTCACGGTGATAATCCGAGAAATGAAACTCACAAGGCGTCGGGTAAACAAACTCAATTAGATTGTTCTCCAGGATTATGCTGCATTCAATACCATTCTCGATTTCATCGCGCAGCAATAGAATTTTATGCGGTATCTGCTTCGCGGATAAAGAAGATAATCGTTCTTTTACAATAACTAATAAGTCAATATCACTTCTTGAAGGATTAAAACAACCCATTGCCAAAGAACCGTGCAGATAGATTCCAACCAGATTCTCGCCTAACTCCTCTACAAATAGTTGCTTTATTCTGTCTAAATAGCTCTGCATTTATGTAGGCCTCCTCGCAATCTAATTATGAATACAATTGTAGAAGGATGATGGAATCAAATATAGGTAAAGAATAGACTTACACAAGTCTGCACAAAAAAAGCTCGCGTTGTTGTACGCGAGCTTGTCTGTTATTTCTTTGTACGATAGACTATTTTTTTTATACTATCATGTGATAGATAAAATGAACTTGAAAGTTGTTCAAGATTCATGCCTTGTTGAAAAAGCTTCCGAATCTCGGTGTTTCGTCTCAGAAGAAATTCTCTCTGCCCCGTATTTTGTCCCCACTTTTTTTTATATCCTTTTGGGGAGGGGATATAAAGCATCCTGCCTTGAACATATTTTTGTATTTCGAGAAGTAAATGATCAGGTAAAATATCACTCGCGGATACATATTTCATTAGCTTCGCTCCTTCATCTGCTTTCGATGGCAAGGTTGCAAAGCCTATATAACAAACTGCATTTTATATTTATTCAGTGGTTAAGGTAAGAGCGCTCCATACAAAGAACCACTGTTGTTCATCATATAGACTTTGCACGGAGCAAATTTCACGAAGTAATGGTGTTCTTTTCACCTTGCTGCCCCTTCCTCTTCTTATTTTCTTAAACATTATCATGAAAGCGTTATTTATTACAAGTTTGGATAATATTGCTCCGAGGTTGGAATTACAGCAAGAATTGAAAAGTCAAAGCAAACTGTATTTGATAAGTTGATATCATCAAAGTTGGGAGGGTAAACCTATGCAAAGCACGCGCATGAAGAAGGAAAGTGGATTAAAGCTAACAGCAACGGCTCTTATCCATTGGTCAGGCTTATTTTTAACATTGGCAGGGATTCTGTATATTGTGATTCAGTTCATTCACCCATCGGATCATATTTCCTCTGTCAGCTCTAATTCATGGGTCATTGTTGCAAGCTTGACCATTGTAATGTCTCTCTTCAGCCTAGTCGGAATTACAGGGCTCTACATTAGACAAGTGGAAGAGACCGGCTGGCTGGGCCTTGTCGGTTATGTAACCTTTAGTCTCTTTTGGTTAACCTCTATAGCTTTCAGCTTCATCGAAGCTTTTGTATTGCCGTTGCTTACAACGGATGCTCCGAAGTTTGTGAAGGGAATGGTCGGAATCTTTGACGGAACGGAAAGCGAGTCTAGGCTCGGGATCTTTCCTGCATTAGCGCCGATAGCCGGGATAACGTATATTCTAGGAGGCCTATTGCTCGGCATTGCCATATTTCGCGCCGGAGTCTTGCCCCGCCTGACGGCCGCTTTGCTTGCCTGCGCTGCTGTGGCGACCATCGCTGCCTCACTCATTCCTCACCCGTTCGATCGAATACTAGCGGTGCCGATGGGATTGGCTCTAATCGCTCTGGGATATGTCCTTTGGTCTGAACGTAAGAAAAGCAACGAGAATTTTAAGCTTCAGAATCGGTAGGAAGTTTTTTTACAGGCGCGTAAATATGGTAGTCGGAATCAAGGTTATGGACGTCATCAAAAACTTGAATGAGCTCGATATCGGTTTCCCCGGCTTCCTGCTTGGAGATTTTTAAAAATCGTGCATAGTCGGTTTTGAGTACATCTCCAACTTCAAGCAGGTCGCCAAAATAGTTGAACTTGGCACAAAAGAGCTGCGGAACATCGACCGTGAAGTAAAAAGGCTTTTCGATCTGAATATCGCTTGGTATCCCGAACAGAACCTTAAAGCGGGTAGAATGGGGCTGACAGTTTGAATAAATGACATAACAAGACCCATTGACAGTTTTATCAATATTGTGCAACAGCATTTCTGAATGAGAGCGAATCTTCAGCTTGTAGTCGTCGGCTGCTAAATCCACTTCAAAAGCGATCCCGCTTATTCGGGTCTTCGTGAATTCAGTTAGGGTGAAGTCTGTGACGATATCGCCGTTGATGTTCTTTATTTGTCTTTTCACTACGATAGGTATAGGGACCGGAGAGATCTGTGCAATGCCAGCTCTTAGCAAACTTGGAGCTGCACCGTATTGGCGTTTGAATGCGCGAGTGAATGAGGCTTGCGTACCAAAGCTTAGCTGATAGGCAATTTCGGTTAGTGACATGTCTTTGTTTTGAATGAATGTTAATGATGCATTCAGTCTTCTGGAGAGGATGTAATGGTTTAGCGAACAGCCCATCATGGCTGTAAACAGCCTATGAAAGTAGTATTTTGACATGTTGAAGGCTTTTGCAACGGATTCTACGGATAAAGGCTGCTGTAAGTGGTTTTCGATATGAATCAATGCGCGTTCTACCAGTTCATGATGGTCCATTATAGCTCCTCATATCCATTGAATTTAAGTCATTTTTTACCTGATTATACCATGAACGATAAGTTCATTTTGGAAAAAATGTTTCAATTACAAGTCCGATCACGCACACTTCCCAGAGCATTATTAAATTTATCGGAAATGTTTTCTTAGGAGGGTACTCCTAAATTAGTTTTAATATGGTACCCTATCCTCATATACGTCCGCGATATGGAGGAGCCTATGAAACTGCTGATCGTAGAGGATGATCTAGCAATATCGTATACAATTGCTAGGGTTATGCGGGATGAAGGATACGAGGTTATGGAATGTCATAACGGGGAAGAGGGCTTGCATCACGCATTGTACGGCGAGTTTGACCTAATTATTTTGGATATCATGCTGCCCAAAGTAGATGGATTTACGTTTATCCAAGAGGCTAGAAGGCGGAATGTGGATACGCCGATCCTATGTCTGACGGCAAAAGACGGTTTGAACGACCGGGTAAAGGGGTTGTCGATCGGTGCAGACGATTATGTGGTGAAGCCGTTCGAAGTTCCAGAACTGGTCGTCAGAGTAAAAGTACTGCTGCGCCGCTATGGCAAGGTTAATCAAGAAGAGCAGATTAGCTACGGCCCGATCGTTATTCAAGTCAGAAGCCGGGCGGTAACGGTCACAGGAGAAGAGCTGACTTTAACGGAAAAGGAATATGAGCTGCTTGAGTTCTTGCTCATGAATAAAGAGCAGATCGTGACGAAGGATCAAATCTATAATCGGATTTGGGGGTTCGATTCGGAAGCGGGAATCGGTATCGTCGAGCTCTATGTCCATTACCTTCGGAAGAAGCTGTCCCTGTGGCATGCGGATCCATTTATTCAAACGGTAAGAGGCTTGGGCTACAAACTCAAGATGTAGTCGTTATTCAAAGGAAAATCAAAAGTTCATCCCTTATACTCCCTTTATATTTAGATAAGGGGGATATCATGCATGAGCCTTTTAAGACAGTTGTTTAAGAAAACTCGGTTGACCTTCCTAATGGGAGCTGTACTATCTTTTTGCCTACTGATGACCTCCTGTGATGACGACCCTGCACCGGCAGTGACGCCAACGCCAACGTCGGCAATGAACTCGCCTTCGAACGAGGCGGTGATCGCCTTCGAAGCAACCCGGAAAGTTGCACTGGAGAAGGCGGAGCTCCTTACGAAAACTTACGGCACGAACAGTGTGCAGTACGCCCTTATCGATCATGGCAGCATTGTCGTATCCGGCCAAGCTGGCAAGAATGATGAGAATGGGCAGAAGCCGCTCACGAAAGACACGATGTACGGGATCGGCTCGACGAGTAAAATGTTTACCTCGGTTGCCGTCATGCAGTTGGTTGACCAAGGGAAAATCGATCTCGATACGCCGGTCGTTCAGTATATCCCCGGGTTTACGATGAAGGATGAACGCTACAAGCAGATTACGCCGCGCATGCTGCTGAATCATTCTTCCGGCCTGAACGGAACGTCGGGGACAAGCGCTATTTTATTCGAGGATAACGATACTTACGCCCACGACACACTGTTGAAGCAGCTGGCCGGACAGACCTTAAAGGCGGACCCGGGTGCTTACTCGGTTTACTGCAATGACGGATTTACGCTTGCCGAGATTCTGGTCGAGCACGTCAGCGGCATGGACTTTACTTCTTATATCCATCGATATATGACGGAACCTCTAGGTATGGTTAATACGATAACGCCGCTCGATTCTCCAAACAAAGCCGAGATGGCGGGACTCTATTATCCTGCCTTCACAAGACAACTTCCCAACCAGACGGTTAACATGATCGGAGCGGGGGGCATCTATTCCACGGCGGAAGATTTGGCTCGATTCTCGCAAATTTTCTCGGGGGAAGCGGAAGAAGTCTTGTCCAGCAAATCGGCTGCGGCCATGGCCCATGACGAGTACAAGACGCCTTTGTGGCCTGACGATGCGGATAACTCATTGGATTACGGTCTCGGCTGGGACAGCGTCAATCTATATCCCTTCAGCGAATATGGAATGAAGGCGCTGACCAAAGGCGGGGACACGCTGCTCTCTCACGCATCGCTCGTTGTTCTTCCCGATCAGGGTATGGCGGCAGCGGTCGTCTCTTCCGGGGGGCATAGCACGAACGATCAGCTGCTGGCGAACGAAATCCTGCTTCAGGCGCTGAAGGAGAAAGGAACCATTGACGAATTCAAGCCTGAGAAGTCGTACGGCGCGCCGGTAAAGGCCGATATGCCGAAGTCCGTGCTGCAGTATTCGGGAATCTATGGTGCGTATAATGGAACGTTCAGGATCGATATTACCGAAGGCGGCGTCATGTCCGTCACTTCAGAGCAGTCGCCCGATATTCCAGTCCAGATCTACGAGTACTCGGCGGACGGCAATTTCCGGAGTGCGGATGGGAATATGATGATCACCTTCGTGACGGAGGAGAACGGCCGCACCTACCTATGGGTTCGTAAATACGTTTCGGTGCCGGGTCTTGGGCAGTATGCTGTGTCGGAGTACAACGCCCAGAAGCTCCAGCCTCAAGATCTTCTAACAGAAACAAGAGAGGCATGGATGCAGCGCGACGGCAAGAAGTATTATCTGCTGGATGAGAAGTATACGTCGACCGTTTATTTGGTATTAGCGACCGTTCAATTGACTGTGTCAAAACAATTGCCAGGGTATGTTTGGGAAAAGCGAATAACAGGCCCGAATACGGCCGTCTCCGAATTGCAAATTCCGGGAATTAACGGGCGGGATCTCTCAGGTTTAACGCTCTTTACGGAGGAAGGCGTTGAGTATCTGGATATAGACGAAAGAATCTATGTGAACGAGGACGCCGTGAAGCCTATCAACGTTGCTAAGAAGTCAATCGTTACGATTCCGTCGAGCGGGTACGCCCAGTGGTATACGATAAGCGACCAAGACGGGGGCAAGACCGTTAAGGTGAGCATGTCTTCGGACGCCTCCGTTGCCGTTTATGATGCGAATGGAACATGCATCTACTTCAGTGTCATCGGAGACAAGGATCAGATTGCGCTGCCTGCCGGGGGATTTATGGTTTTCGCCGGAGAGGCCGCTGCGAAGTTTGAGATTATCCCGCAGCAACTTCTCCAATAAAGAAACGGCGAGTGAATTTATCTACTAAATCGGTTACATAAAAGGAGAGCAAACCCCAGTATGATTAAACGCACGCTCGTACAAATGACGATCTGGAATAGCGCGATCGTATTTTGCTTGCTCATCCTGCTGGGGGGAGCGTTGTATGGACTGGCGCGTTATCAAATATATTCAGATATTGACCGACGGCTGGTGTTCGATATTGATCATTTGCAGCAGGTTACGCTGAGTACAGGAGAGAAAGTCATTAACATTGCTTCGACAGAACCGGAGCGATTCTCCATTGCTTACTATTGGAATTCAAGCGATGTCTTGATAGGACGCTCTTATTATAAAGAGCCGTTTATCTCGTTGAGCTCGATGCTTCAATACAAACAAGACCACTTTGGTCCTGAGTCCGTTCAGTTTGGCAAGAAAACCTACCGGTTTGTAAGCAGGCCCTATCAGGGGAACTTATCGGAAATAGAGAAGCTCTCTGATCTACCGTTGAAAACGGTTCAGATCATAACGGAAATTTCGGCCGAGGTGTATTACTTGAACCGGCTGCTGTGGGGGATTGGCATTGGAATAGGCATTGGCGCCATATTGTCGGTCATTGCGGGTTACGCTTTGGCTAGACGGGCGCTCGTTCCGATTCAGAAAGCTTGGGACAAGCAGCAGCAGTTTATCGCAGATGCCTCACACGAGCTCCGGAGCCCGCTTTCCGTTGTTCACGGGCAGATGCAATTACTGCTGCGCCATCCCGATCATACGATCGAGGATGAAAGTGTAGCCATCGCAGCCATTCTGAAAGAAACCAAAAGAATGAGCAATATGGTCGGCGGTCTGCTTCTGTTGGCAAGGGGCGATTCACATGAGGAAGAAATCGTATGTAAGCCTGTGCGGATAGATGGGATCATTAAAGAGATTGCAAACAATATGGAGCCGATCATGGATTACAAGCAATTGCGATTACAGCTCCATGTCGAAGGTGCGGAATTGCTCATTCATGGAGATGAGGACCGGCTCATGCAGTTGTTTATGATCTTAATAGACAATGCCATTAAATTTACGCAGGAGCAGGGGCAAATCGATCTGGAGTGCTTTAGACAGGGGAAATCCGTTGTGGTAACCGTTAAGGATAATGGAGCGGGGATTTCGGAACGTGATTTGCCGCTTGTATTTAATCGCTTCTACAAGGGAGATTCCGCTAGAGACAGAGGGGAACATGGAGCGGGCTTAGGGCTGTCAATTGCAAGCTGGATCGTCGACCAACATAGAGGTTCTGTCCATATTAGCAGCGAGGTAGGGTGCGGAACAACGGTTACGATTCGTTTTCCGGGGATTGGTTAGATTCGTAACATTTGTTAGATAGAAGGAATGCCGGAACTCCTCGACGCGTCTGCGGGTCTATGAACTCTCGGGCAGGGTACTCTAGTTTGTCTGTCGAATACCTGTGAAAAGGTATTTTATTACATTGCGGAGATGATCTTTTGAAAATATATGTTGTAAGACATGGCCAGACGGAATGGAATTATGAAAATCGTGTTTGTGGAATAACTGATATCCAATTAACCAAGAAAGGTGAAGAACAAGCTAAGAAACTATCAAAAATAGTATGCGAAAAGCAAATAGACATCATACTAACTTCTCCGCTTGTTAGGGCAGTTAAAACAGCTGAAATACTTTCTAAAGCCATTGGCAAAGAGCTTGTTGTTGACCACAGACTTATTGAGCAAGATTATGGGGTTTATGAAGGAACTTATCGAGACAATGAAAATTTTATAAAAGCAAAAAGACAAATTTCAAGCAGGCTTTCTGGAGGAGAGTCGATTTTACAAGTAGCACAAAGAATTTTCAATGTACTTGATGAAATTAAAAGAAAGTATAGCAATCAGAATGTATTAATTGTAACCCACGGTGGTGTTTCCAGAGTAATAAACGCTTATTTTAATGAGCAAACAGACGAACAATTTTATCATTTTCATATTGAGAATTGTGAATTGAAAGAATACGACTTTAATGAATGAGATGTTTTTTGTTTTAATTAACGATCTACAAGGAGGTTAGTATGAAAAACAAAATACATATCTTAGGTGCTTCGGGCTCTGGAGCTTCGACTCTTGGGGCTGAATTATCACTGAAATTACCACATGTTAATTTAGATGGTGATGATTATTTTTGGATTGAGAAATTCACTGAACAAAGGGCTCCTAAGGACAGAGTTCAGCTATTAAAGGAAGACCTTTCGAAGAATAAACAGTGGATTCTATCCGGGGCAGTATGTGGTTGGGGAGATGAATTAAAGTCATACTTTGATTTAGTTATTTTTATTTATACTCCAAAGGAAATTAGGCTTCAAAGGTTAAAAGACAGAGAGTTTCAAAGATATGGTGAAGAAATATTGCCTGGTGGAAGTAAGTACGAGCAATCAAAGACTTTTTTAGAGTGGGCATCTCTATATGATGAAGCCGGACTAGAGGTTAGAAGTAAGTCTTTACACGAGCGTTGGATGTCTGATCTAGCCTGCCCTGTTCTAAGAATAGAGGGTGATTACTCGGTAAAAGAAAGAGTGAATATTGTGTTAGATTATCTTTACACGTACGCTGACAACCCGATTGCCGTTGAAGACGATGAAAAGGTTTAACTAATGAATGTTGTGAATTAGTAAATGGGAGGAATGACATGAAAGCTAAGATGTTTTTGGCGTCATTAATTATCTTGGTATTTTGCGTTCTTCTCGCGGCTTGTGCTTCTAATGAGCCAATAACCGTAATTGAATCAAAAGAAAAAAATACAATTGAAACAGCGAAAAAGCTCATTCAACAACTTCAAAATAATACTCTATCGGGTGTTAAACATACTGAACTGATCGATATTACTCCAACAAATATTTGGGATCTTACGGGATATCAGCTGTTTAAAGAATATGGCGGCTCTAGTTCAGAAACCTATATTGTGAACAATCAAAAAGCTGTTCATATAGGCAATGGTTTTGGCGGGTTTGGCGTAACAAGCGCTGTGCCTTACGATGTCAATAATGATGGTAATATGGACATCGTTTATGCCTATTCATTCGGATCAGGTATTCATCGTTCTGCTATTTCATGGATCGATTTAAAAAGCTTTACTGAGCATCAAGTAGAAGATTTACCTAATAAATCGGAATTTAGAATGGAAGATGTGATATTAAAAATCGAAAATAAAGATATTGTCGTGTACCGAATTGCAGGCATGGATGAAAGTAAAGTGGATATCTACAGTTTCTGGACATATCCGTCAGACAAAGATATCGAGTACATGGTTCTTGAAAAGGATGGCGTTTTATATTGGGAAAATAATAAGTTAGTCAATGAGGGTTTAACGATCGAAGCATTGCCGTTGCTCTGTATTTTTTTATGCGCCGAAGTAAACGCGGAGTCATCACTTGGTTTTCTGTAAGTATCAAATGCGCAACAAAACCTCCATGGTTTTAGAACCGCAGCCCCCACATGAAAAGTTAATCATGTTGAGGTTAGCGGTTCTTTTGCTTTTCCATACTGGTAAGGAACGTAATTGGAATAAATACGCAGCTTTTTATG
>NZ_WOVL01000005.1 GCF_009737085.1 Paenibacillus sp. NEAU-GSW1 | reverse complement strand
TGAACGACGTAGATCTCCCTGAACTTGGAGAAGCATCGACCATTACAAGTGAAAAGCTGGAGCAGGCTGTTCAGCAGCTGGAAAACAAGCTTCAAGAAAAGCCAAAGGACAAGCCACTAAAGAAAGCTGTTCGCCTAGTGCGGAAAGACGTTCTCCCACGGTTGCAGAAATATGAAGATCAACAAGCGACGCTCGGAAGCCGCAACAGCTTTAGCAAAACCGACACCGACGCCACATTTATGCGCATGAAGGAAGACCACATGCGCAATGGTCAGCTGAAGCCTGGGTATAACGTGCAGATTGGGACAGAAGATCAATTCATCCTCGCTTACAGTATCCATCAACGTCCAACGGATACGCGTTGTCTCAAGCCACATCTGGACAAAGTGAAAGCCTCGTTTGGTCAATTGCCGGGAACCATCATTGCAGACGCAGGTTATGGAAGTGAAGAAAACTATGCTTACCTGGAGTCTGAGGAACAACGGGCACTTGTTAAATACAATACCTATCACAAAGAAAATACCAAAGCGTGGAAGCAAGACATTAGCAAATTCGAGCATTGGTTGTATGACGAGAAAGAAGACACGTGGACATGCGCAGCAGGACAGAAACTTCTATTCCGTTATGAAAGCAGAAGTACCACGGAAAGTGGTTATGAAATTACCACTCGCCATTATCGCAGCCTTTCCTGTGAAGGCTGCCCGCTGAAGGAACGATGTACGAAGGCACAAGGCGAGCGTGAAATAAAGGTTAGCATGGAATATCTTCGCCTCAAACGACAAGCGAGGGAGCAATTAAAGAGCGAGGATGGTATGCATTATCGGTTCGACGCATGCACGAACCAGAGCGTGTGTTTGGCCAAATCAAGAATAACCGAGGATTCCGCCGGTTCCTGCTTCGAGGCTTGCCGAAAGTCAGCTTAGAGGTCGGGTGGCTTTCACTTGCCCATCATTTGCTGAAGAAAGCTGCAAAGGATAAAAATCTAAAAATAGCGTTGCAGGTCCGCAACGCTATTTTTATGAAATTCACTTTTGTAATTTAGATGCGAGCCATTTCTCTAGCGAGCGAACCTCTTTTGAGACGGCCCCTTTGATAACATTACGCTTGCCGTTCGTCGTATCCAGCATTATTGTCATATCAAGGAAATTGTAAATTCGTTAGAAATTACTTAATCCCCGCGTTCCTCCGCCCCATCCTGCTCCTTGCTTTCAAACTCATTGAGCAGCGAACGCACTTCATTTGTTGACTTTGCGTTCATCAACGTATTTCTTAATTCGCTTGCCCCTCGAAATCCGCGGACGTATATTTTGAAGAAACGGGCAAGGGGCCGGAACGAACGCGGCTCCAGTCCTGAATAGCGATCATGGAAATCCAGATGCAGCCGCAGCAAATCAAGCAATTCCTCGCTGCTGTGCTCCTTCGGCTCCTTCTCAAAAGCAAACGGATTATGAAAAATACCGCGCCCGATCATAATACCATCCACACCGTACTGCTCAGCGAGCTTGAGGCCGGTCTGGCGGTCAGGGATATCCCCGTTAATGGTCAAAAGGGTATCTGGCGCCACCTCATCACGAAGCTTCTTAATCTCCGGAATCAGTTCCCAGTGAGCATCCACTTTGCTCATTTCCTCTCTTGTGCGCAGATGAATGGACAAATTAACAATGTCCTGCTCCAAAATATGGGTTAACCATCCGCGCCATTCATCTAGGTCACTAAAACCGAGCCTTGTCTTTACGCTGACGGGCAGTCCTCCTGCTTTGGCGGCCTGGATAAGTTCCGCTGCGGTTTCAGGGCGGCAGATCAGGCCGCTCCCCTTCCCATTCTCGGCTACATTCGCTACAGGACAACCCATATTAATATCAATGCCTTTGAAGCCTTCTTTCGCCATACCGATGCTCATTTGACGGAAGTATTCCGGCTTGTCTCCCCAGATATGTGCTACAATGGGCTGTTCATCCTCTGTAAAAGTCAAACGCCCGCGCACAGCATGGCTCCCCTCCGGGTGGCAATAACTCTCTGTATTCGCAAACTCCGTAAAAAACACATCCGGTCTGGCTGCCTCGCTTACGACATGGCGAAAAACAACATCCGTCACATCTTCCATGGGCGCCAGTATAAAAAAGGGCCGTGGTAAATCACGCCAAAAATTATTTGTCATATCAAAAACCTCTCTATACTTTCAGCATGTTAAAGGAACGTATTTCAAACGGCAGTATGTCCTAATGGCAAACATTTAATAAGTATACCATAACCCCGAGAGAAGCATATTCTTCTCCAATCGATGCTTTCAGTCTGATTTGTCTCAGGGTATTATTAATAATAATACCTAATAAATAGGATGATAGAACGAAAATATCGGGCTAGCCATTTGGTGCACAAAATGCAAGGCACGTATCAGGAGTTCGCGATATAGTAACACGGGGAGGAAGCTGCGAATGGAATGGGTAACACGAATGACCGATGCAATCGGCTATATCGAGGAGCATCTGACAGAAGAGATCGTCTACGCGGAAGCGGCGCGAATCGCCGGCTGTTCTTCCTATCATTTTCAACGGATGTTCTCTTATATGGCGGAAGTCTCCTTGGCGGAATATATTAGGCGGCGGCGAATGACGCTTGCGGCGTTCGAGCTTCAGAACAGCCCGATCAAAGTGATCGACCTCGCATTGAAATACGGCTATGAGTCGCCGGAAGCGTTCGCCCGCGCGTTTCAGCAGCTGCACGGCACGACGCCAACCGCCGCGAGACATGCCGGAACGAAGCTTAAAGCCTATCCGCGCATTTCCTTCCACTTTACGATCAAGGGAGCTCTTGAAATGAATTACCGTATCGAGCAATTAGGGCCGTTCAGTATCTCCGGCAAGAAGGAACGCATTGACATGGAGCTTGCTTTCGAACAAGTTCCCCGTATCTGGCAATCAGCGCAAGAGGAAGGGTTGTTTGGCCTGCTGTGGGATATTCGCAATGCCGAGCATCCAATTAGAGGCATAATGGGCGTATGCGTGGACGGCAACTGGGGCAAAAACGACGGATTCGATTACTTATTGGCGATCGCTTCCGAACAAGAGCCGCCGGAAGGGTTGGAGAAGCTTGAATTTTCGGAAGCCTCTTGGGCCGTTTTCGAAGCACTGGGCCCCCCGGAAGGCATACAGGACCTATGGAGACGGCTATATACGGAATGGATTCCCGCTTCCAATTATGAGCTTGGGCATTTGCCGGCTATCGAATGCTACTTGCCGATCGAAGAGGGTAAAAACGAGCTTTGGGTGCCTGTTGTGAAAAAGGGCTAGCTTCTGTCATCGTCTAGTGTTGTAAAAGCGAGGAAGCCGCCGGGCTTCCTCGCTTTTTGCGCTATTGCATGAAGAACGCTTCATCCTGCACATTCGGAAACGGATCGGCGAGGACGCTCCAATCGCACTCCATCTCCTCATCGCTAAGCAGGCAGCGGTCCAGCTCTGCTTCCAGCTCCCGTCGATCCAAACCAATACCGATCAAAACGACTTTATTCATCCGGTCGCCGTATTTCGGATGCCATTGCCGTGCCAGCTCCTTCTCTTCCCTGAGCAGCTGCAGCTTCTCATGCTCCGGCAGCGCATCCGCCCATAAGCCGGCCGGGCCAAATTGAATAGAAGGCCCCGCTTGGCTTAAGCTCTGCGCATGCTTCGCGCGCGAAGCCAGCCAGACGATTCCTTTTGCCCGCACGACTTCCTCCGGCCATTGCTCCATCCACTTCATCAGACGCAGCGGATGAAACGGCTTAACCCGTTGATAGACAAAGGAGGAAATGCCGTACTCCTCCGTTTCCGGCGTATGAACCGGCGATTCCAGCTCCTTGATCCAGCCTGCAGATCGGCTCGCCTCCTCGAAATCGAACCGCCCGGTATTCATAATGACAGCCGGCTCAACTTGCCCTTTCACGGTGCGGATTAGCTTCGCACGCGGCTGAAGCGTACGCAATACCTGCTCCAGTTCTTCCAGCTCTGCTTCTTCTACAAGATCGCATTTATTGAGCAGAAGCACATCGCAAAATTCAATTTGATCAATAAGCAGATCGACGACTTCGCGCCGGTCATCCTCGCCTGCCGCTTGGCTGCGGTCGAGCAGCGACTCGCCGGACGAGTAGTCATGCCAAAAGCGGTAAGCGTCAACGACCGTCACCATCGTGTCCAGCCTGCACCATTGCGTTAAATCAATGCCTTGCTCCTGATCGATATACGTAAACGTCTGCGCTACCGGCACTGGCTCGCCGATCCCCGTCGACTCGATCAAAATATAATCGAACCGTCCCTCCTTGGCGAGCCGTTCCACCTCGCGAAGCAAATCCTCCCGCAGCGTGCAGCAAATACAGCCGTTCGACATTTCCACCAGCTTCTCGTCGGTACGGGAAAGGCCGCCGCCATTTCTCACCAACTCGGCATCGATATTAACTTCGCTCAGGTCGTTAACGATAACGGCTACCCTTAAACCGTCGCGATTATGCAGTACATGATTAAGTATCGTTGTTTTCCCCGCTCCCAAATAGCCGCTCAGCACCGTTACCGGAATTTTGTTCATTGCCATCCATTCGCACCTCTTTCATTATATTCAACATTCAATAAATCGTAACAATTACGATTATTGCCCGTTAATAAATCCGAGAATCGGTTCTCGGATTACAACTTTATTTTAATCGTAACAATTACTATTAAAAGAAGTGTAGCATCTTTCTTCTTTTAAGGCAACCCGCTCCTTTTATCGATTCTAAAGTACTTTTGCATCTAAAATGTCGGGCGTAATCCCGGCAATATAAAAACCGCTCCCTCGGCATGTGCAGTATGCCGAGAGAGCGGTTTTCGTGTGTTAATGCGGCATCGGCTGCCCCTTGTGTGTAATAAAGAGCGCTTCCGGCTGCGGCGAGGCCGTCCGGTCCACGATGCTCATAATGCCTGCTGCGGCAACCGCCGCGTCGCCCGGCGCATTTCCGCCGCCCATATCGGTGCGGATCCATCCTGGATGGAGCGCATAGACAAGCATTCCTTGCGGCGAAAGCGCGCCGCGCAGCTGCGCGGAGAACATATTCAGCGCCGATTTGGACAGCGCGTACGAGTAATCTCCGCCGTACGCGCCTGCGATACTCCCCGCTTCCGAGCTGATGTTCATGACGCATTGCCGCTCGCCGCGCTGCAGCAACGGCAAAAAGTGCTTCATGACGCGCATCGGACCGTACAGGTTCGTCTGCATCGTTTGCTCCACCTGACCGAAATCAAGCTGCTCCAGCTTCTGCTCGCGGCCGAGCAAAATGGCTGCGCTATTAATGACGGCGTCTATGTAATTGCCATGCTCCGCTGCTGCCTGTGCCGCCGCCGCTTGGACGGACGATTCATCGTTGACGTCAAGCGGCAATAGATGCAACTGGCCGGGATATTCTGCCGAAAGCTTATCCAATCCTCCTGCAGAAGCGGTACTGCGGACGCCGGCCAGCACTACATGTCCGCGCGCGCACGCTTCCGCAGCGATCGCGAGGCCTAAGCCGCGATTTGCCCCGGTTATTAATATTTTCATCTATGATGCCTCCCAGCTAGTTGTCATTCTCCAGCAGCTCAAGCATCACTTTCAGCTGCTTGAACGTATCCATGTACGCATAGCGTCCGCCTGTATATTCGCCCTTTTGCACGAGCGCCATGCCGCTCTTTTCCATGACGGCGACCTTCTCCTGCATGCCTTCCACTGCAAACGCAATATGATGAGGGCCTTCGCCATGCTTATCCAGATGCTCCCGCCATGTGCTAGGATGCTCATCCGGCTCGATCAGCTCCAGCTGGAGCGACCCCATATCAAAGAAAGCCAGCTTCGCGCGGGCCACGGTTGATTCTCCGTTATATTCCGTTTGCGCTTTATCGACCGTATCGGTCCAAAACCAGTCGGGCTTCTCCACACCGAAAAAGTCGGCATATGCTTGCGAGACTGCCTCAATATCATGTACCAGCAGTCCGATTTGAGTGATGGTGCGATTTCCAAGCTTGCTTTTGTCCATAACGCGATCGCTCCTTTAGCAAAATAGATTAGATACAGCGCTTTCAATCTTCATCATACTATAAACGGAACGTTGCTTGTACACTGTACGTGATCGAAAACATATTAGTTTTTAACACCGATAGCTTAACTTCTTATCTTTTTTTCAATTTGTGTAATCGTTACATTTATATTGGGAAACAGGTCGACACCCACCTATAAGGAGATGAGAATATGAATACGGCATCCTATTTGAAAATCATCGACGAAGTTAATGCTACCGGGAAATACAAGGACAATTGGGATTCGCTCAGCCAGTTCCAGCTGCCAGACTGGTATCCGAACGCGAAGTTCGGCATTTTTATTCATTGGGGCGTTTATTCGGTTCCAGCCTTCAGCAACGAATGGTATTCGCGCAATATGTACATACAAGGCAGCAAGGAATTTGAGCACCATAAGGCTGTTTACGGCAATCATAAAGATTTCGGATACAAAGATTTCATTCCGATGTTTAAAGCGGAACATTTCGATGCTCGGCAATGGGCCGAGCTGTTCAAGCAAGCGGGCGCAAAATATGTGATGCCCGTTGCCGAACACCACGACGGCTTTCAAATGTACAAAAGCAGTCTATCCCGCTTCAACGCTTATGACATGGGACCGCAGCGTGACTTGCTCGGAGAGATGAAAGAAGCCTTCGAGGAAAGCGGCCTTCAGTTGTGCATCTCCTCCCACAGGGCGGAGCATTGGTTTTTTATGTCGCATGGCAAGGAGTTTGATTCTGATATTCGTGAGCCGCTGGAGCAGGGCGACTTCTATTGGCCGGCAATGCCGGAGCCTGATCATCAGGATCTATACGGCTCCCCGCCTAACCAAGCTTACTTGGAGGATTGGCTCGTTCGCTGCTGCGAGCTGGTAGACCAATACAAACCGAAGGTGTTCTACTTCGATTGGTGGATTCATACCGCGGCATTCAAGCCTTATCTTAAAAAATTCGCCGCCTACTATTATAATCGGGGATTAGAATGGGGCCAGCCGGTTGCGATCAATTATAAACATGACGCCTATATGTTCGGCACGGCCGTCGTCGATATTGAACGGGGACAGTTCGCAGAGCTGAAGCCTTATTTTTGGCAAACCGATACAGCTGTTGCGAAAAACTCCTGGTGCTATACCGAAGGAAACGACTATAAAACGTCCGGAGAAATTATTCGCGACCTGGTCGATATCGTTAGCAAAAACGGCAATCTGTTATTGAATGTAGGCCCGAAAGCGGATGGCACGATCCCGGAGGAGGATCGCCGCATCCTGCTGGAAATCGGGGAATGGCTACGACTCAACGGCGAAGCGATATACAGTGCGAGCTACTGGCGGACGTTTGGAGAAGGACCTACCAAAGTTTCCGAAGGCCAATTTACGGACGGAGAAATGAAGCTCTTTACGAGCGAGGATATTCGCTTCACGGCCAAAGGCGGCTCGTTGTATGCCACCGTGCTTGTATATCCAGAGAACGGGGAAGTACGGATCAAATCGCTTAAGGCACATTCTCCTCATTTTCACGGGATCATTAAAAAGATTCAGCCGCTCGGCTGGGAAGAGACGCCGGTGTGGGAGCGCAACGAAGAGGCTTTGTGCATTACGACGAAGACGGTGCAAAGTGCGCTCCCGGTCGTATTCCGCATTGAGTTGGACTAATTCAAAATAAACGGTTTGTTGCTGCTGTGAACTCGTTCAAAAAGGGTGAGAAAACAGGCGGCTGCACCGCTGCATTCAACCATTTCCGGGTAAGACAGCCCTTCATACAATAGAGCATAAGCGCAGGCCGCGCGTGATACCTGCCCATGTCCGAGCGTAGATAGGGGATGCCGTCGATGTGCTGTTTTATCGGAAAGGTGATTATATGCAAAAACAACGGCACGATCCATTTCGGAAGGATTGGGCGGCTTAATTCTATCGAGGACTTTGTCGGCAATGCGCCTCAAGGCGCTTTGAACGAAGGCCAGGACGCCGGCGTTAATGCAGCAGCAAAGAAGAAATCGGTGAAAGGCAACCCGAAAGCTGCTAAATACCGATGAAATAAAAGGAGCTGACTTTGCAAGATTTACTTGCATAGTCAGCTCCTTTGTCGTTAAAACGTAAATTGCTTGATCCGTTCATACTCTTCTAATGTAATCGGAAGCACCGTTCCGTGCTTAAAGCCGTAGGGGAAGTTAAAGCTTTCATCCGAGCGGATAAACCGGCCGCTTTCGATATCGTCAGCGACGAATGGCACATACCCCTGCCCTGCACCCTCCACGCCGAAGAAGTCGAGCAGCAGACACCATTGTCCGTTCGCCAACTTAAACGCTGTCGGCGCTTCATAAGCGCTGTGTCCAAGCTTCGCCATCTCCACGTCGAACGCTTCGATTCGCGTATACTCGCCGGTTAACGTTTTCCCCTTTTGCAAAATAATGCCCGCAGGGTCAATCTCGCTCTTCAGAAACCGGTAATAACTGCCGTTCTCCTCATAAATTGCGGAATCGATAATGCCGCTGCCATCCTTCCGGCAAAGCATTTGCGGTTTGGTAAAGCTCTCGAAGTCTTTCGTCCGCGAATAGTAGATGGCCTTATGGCCGAAATTGTTCGATGCGTGAGAGGATGACCAATGGAGTACATACTCTTCATTCGCTTTATCATAGATGACGTCAGGCGCCCACAGGCAGCCGTAATCTTCATCTCCGAGCTCAATTAATTTTTGCTCCGACCAGTTGACGAGGTCTTCTGACTCCCACATGGACAGACATTTGCTGCCTTCCCTGCCGATGTTAGCCCAATCGCCTTTATATTTCGTCTGGAAGCAATTCGCAAGGCTAAGATCAGTAGCAAAAATATAAAATTTTCCGTTGTTCGCCCGCACGATCGTATGATCCCGGACGCCCTCTTCGCCCAGCTTGCTCCAAAGGACAGGCTCGCCGCCGTTGACCTGCTTCCAATTGAAGCCATCGGTGCTTAAACCGAAATAAACCTGCTCGCCGTCCGGCGTTTTTTTCTCTTTAAAATGGACGAATAAATAAGCTTGCATGCAAGTTCCTCCCTAGAGCAGCGGTGCTGCCCTCTTTGAATTAATATAAATATTAAACAGAATATAGTTTTATTAATTTAAATCTATCATAATATAAAATCGGTTGCAACGATGCGTCGAAAGAAAAGCCCAGCCAAACGCCCGGGAGCAGCGGGCAGGATTTTGCACCGATATGTTGAATTGAAACATGAAATATATGGATTGAAATTAATGAAGCAGGTGACGAGACGATATGGGATTATTTGATTTTTTAAAGAAACCGAAAATAGCTGAAATGGAAGTACAAAACGAAGCTTTGCAAAATGTTGAAAGCTTTGCGTCTTTTCAACAATTGTTAGAGCGATACAGCGGGATCGCTTTTGAAAAACAGCTGGCAATGACCGATTTGATCGGCGATCTGGATTGGAATGTGGATATGATCGCAGGGACAGCTACATTCGGTACGGAGTTCACTTTCCCCATCCAAATGCTGGGCAGCGTTTCACATCAATCAAACACTTGGTTATGGGCATGGGCAAACACCCAGGCGCAAATGTCCGCAACCATTTTGAAACAAGCAAATGAGTTGAAAGCTTACGGCACTAAGCACAACATTGCCGAGCTTGCTGAAAAAACATTTTCTGCGACCAGTCATGAAGGACATGCGATTGCCAGCATCGCTTCCGGCATGTTTAAAAACCGTTTTTATTACGCAGGCAACTATGGCGCTGGCACCGCTTTTTTCACAATTGATACGGCAGAAGAAGATGTAAAGAAGCAACCCGAATCGGTATTAAACGTATTTCCGCAGCTTATTATGGCGTTTGAACTCGATCATAGAAAAGCGTTAAGCTTCTATTTGCAAGACAAAGGCTTTGAAGTGATTGACTCTGATGACGGCTTAACAGGCGTTTCTTCCAGGCTCACGGTTAAAGCATATTTCGATAAGCAAAGTCGAATGACCAACCTTGAGGCAGCTCCTAAATAAAAAGGCAGAGATAAAAGAAGCAGCTGGCTATGCGACAGCCGGCTGCTTTTTTCGGATATGTTCTACTTCTCTTGATTTTCCTTAAATCGTTCTATAATCGCCTGGTAATGTTCATCAGAAGGATAGATGCCTAGAACCATTTCCGCTATTTATGCCGCTGCTGTGCTTTTATTTTGTTAGGATCATTCTTGTATAGTTTCTTAAATCTTGTAAGCCTTCATCGCTTTTCTAAGCTCTTTCCATGTAGGGCGTTTGCCGTACATCAGCACGCCTGTACGGTAAATTTTTGCCGACAGCCAACCGCCAAAGTAGATGCTCACAAACAGGATGCCGAGCGACAGCAGCACTTGCCATACTGGCGGGTCTGTCAGGCCAATACGAAGCAGCATAACGAAAGGCGAGAAGAACGGAACATAGGAGGCAACCTGTACGAGCATCGTGTCCGGGTTCGACATGCTGAACGAGGCGATGTAGAAGCCTGCCAACGATAAAATCGTAATCGGAAGCACCGCTTGACCAAGCTCCTCCGTCCGACTCACAATGGAGCCGACTGCCGCATAAAGAGTTGCGTACAGGAAGTAGCCCGCGAAGTAATAAACAAGCGCATAGACGAGAATCATCGGATCGATTTGTGTCAGATCAATATTAAATTGCATAAATGCTTCTTTGTTATGCGGCATTCTTGCATTGACGAACATGGTGAGGACATAGATCATAACTTGCGAAACCCCTACGATAAACACCCCGAAAATTTTCCCGAACATTTGCGTCAGCGGAGGGACGCTCGTAATGAGCACTTCCATCACACGCGAGCTTTTCTCAGCTGTTACCTCGGATGCGATCATTTGTCCCGATACCATAATTGCAAAGAAGAGAAGCAAAATAATAACGGTTATAGCTCCTATCGTAACGCCCAGCTCAGCCTCATCCTTGCCTTCTCCAGACGCATCGATTTGAATCGTTTCCATTGCCAATGGCGTTAGAAGCATTGCGCGCTGCTCATCCGTTAGTGCTACACCAGTCAATGCAGCTTCCGTTTTATACAGATTCAATATGGATTCAAGCATTGCCATTGTCGTTGTATTCATGCTCTCTGCTTTATACGTTACTTTCGGTAAACCATTCTCCGCTTTCTCACCGAATAGTAAGTAGCCGCTAATTTTTTCTTCCGCGATTGCTGCTTTCAGCTTTGCTTCCGCTTCCTCCGCATTGCCCCCTTTGCCAACTTCTATCAAGCTGACGTTCAATTGCGGCGCATTGGAAAGGTAATCCGACAACTCTTTCCCCATCTCTGATCCTGGGATATTATCACTTTGAGTGGCATAGCCGATCTTAACCAATTTATTATCGTTGCCATCTTTATCAAACAACGAAATGATAGCCGGCAAGTTAATGCCAATCGACATAATAACGACAATGATAAGTGTTGTGATTAGAAAAGCTTTCGAGCGGAACTTGTTGCGAGCGGTAAAGCCGACTACTGTCCAAAATTTACTCATTTCTCTCACCTACCGTTTTTATAAAGATTTCGTTAAGCGTTGGTTCCATAATTTCAAAGCGGTAAATTTCCGTTTGGCCGATGGCATGACGCAAAATGCTGCCAGCTGCTTCTTCATTAGAGATGTTCACAATGTATCCGTTCTCTTGGCGGGTTACCTTAGTAATTCCTTCCAGAGACTCAAGACCGTTCACTTCGCCTGACGTACGCAGTATAACTTTTTCACGCGGGTAACGACTCTTTATTTCTTTCAAGCTGCCCTGCACAACAGCGTTTGAGCGATGAAGTATTGTAATATTCCGGCATAACTCTTCGACATGCTCCATACGGTGCGTCGAGAACAGCATCGACGTTCCGTTGTCGCGAAGCTCTTTAACGGTCGACTTCAGAAGCTCGACATTGACCGGATCAAGGCCGCTGAACGCTTCATCCAATATAACGATTTTCGGATTATGGATGACCGAAGCGATAAATTGAATTTTTTGCTGATTGCCTTTCGATAATTCTTCCACCCGTTTGTTGTAATACTCCGGCACTTCGAATCGTTCAAGCCACCGCTTTAAGCTGGCATCTGCGTCTCTTTTCGATACGCCGCGAAGCTCTGCCAAATAGATGAGCTGATCGCTGACGCGAACTTTCGGATACAAGCCGCGCTCTTCCGGCAGGTAGCCGAGACCTTTCAATTCGTCATTCGAGTAAGGCTTGCCGTTGTATAGGATGCTTCCGCCGTCCGGGTAGATCAAGCCGAGCACCATCCGCATCGTTGTCGTTTTACCGGCGCCGTTCGCGCCGAGCAACCCGTATATTTCACCTTCTCCTACTTCAAAGCTGATATGATTGACTGCCGTTTTCTCTCCATACTGCTTATAAATGCGATCGACCTGCAACCGTTGCATATATCGATTCTCCCTTCGATTCTATCTACCGTTTTTTTGATGTTGAGCCTATTAAGATCGTACGCGAAGCCTCTCTTGCTCGATTAATATGGCGAGTATATCGTCTAGACTTAACGCTTGCCTACCGACGATGCGGAGCCCCGTTTCCTCGAGCCAGCGCTCAGCCGCAAACGCTTCTTTTGTCACTACGCGGAATGTGCCGCCTCCATTGTCCTCGATCAAACATTGGCCAGGTATTTGTTCCGCCGCTTTTCGAGTAAAACCCTCACCGCTTATATAATAGGAGTGCCAGCTGCTGAACAATTCATCTTTTTCGAAAACACCGAGCACTCGGCCATGCCCCATGAACACGATATAGTCGGCCAGCCTTTTCACTTCTTCTATGATGTGCGAAGCCATTATGATGGTTCGCTCTCCATCCTCCATATAACGATGCAGCACATCTATCATCGTTCGCCAAGCGAGCGGATCAAGTCCCGAGGACGGTTCGTCGAGCAGCAGCAGTTCGGGGTGATGTGAGAGTGCAAGCGCAAGCTCGTATTTGCGGCGCGTCCCCTTGGACATTTTGCCAAGCTTAATGCTGTCATCCACCTCAAACACTCGCAAAAGCTCACGATATCGGTTCAAATTCCAATCCGTATACCATCTTCTCACAAATGCTGTTTTCTCCGACGCCCTCATTTTGCCGTCGTGGGAACCGAACAATTCCGGCAAATAACCGATTCTCTGTTTCAATTCCGCGTCATTCCCGCTGCCGATCTGCTCGCCGAGTACAGTAACTTCACCCTTTGCAGCTTTCTCCAAATTGAGTATCAGCCTAAAGGCCGAGCTTTTGCCTGATCCGTTAGGGCCAACGATTGCAGTTACGCAACCCTTTGGCACTTCTAAATCAATCGGTCCCAGTTGAAAATGCGGTCTGCTTTGCTCAATGCCAGTAAGCTTAACCGCAGCTTGTTGCGACATCCTTCTCTCTCCCTTCAACAGGTGTCAGCCGTTGTAATGTTTATTCAGCGCTTCCTGAAATATTTCATTGATTTCATCCTTCGTACATTGCACAAGCTTTCCTGCCGTCACGGCATTGTCTACCGCTTCGATCACTGCCGCTAACCGATGCCGGTCAAGCTCTCGTTGTTCTACTCGCGCCACATAGGTGCCGGTTCCTTGCCTCGTCCGAAGGAGTCCTTCCGATTCTAAATCTTGATAGACCCGACGGACCGTAATGATGCTGCACTTGAGCATCTGAGCCAATTCTCGAATCGATGGCAACAATGTTCCTTCCGCAAGCTGTCCGCTCACGATTAGCGCCCGCAGCTGCACTTCGATCTGGTAGTAGAGCGGTTCCGCGCTTTGTTCATTAATTTGTATCGGCAGCCACATGGCGTCACCTTCTTCGATTATGACTTGTTGATTAAGTATCTGTTATACATTCGCTTCCCAATTTCGATTAACAAAGCTTCGTTTTTCCAGCCGTTTTACAATTAGAGAGTAACCAAGCAGCATTGCCCCGAGGCTGTAAATAAATGCTGCTGTTGTGTACCACCAGTGACCCGCTTGAAGCTCTTTCAGCAATCCAAGCACGACACTTACATTCGCCAGCTTGAGTATAACCATCACAATGGTGATTGCTACTACGAATAAATAACAGAAGAAGAAGTATGCTTTTCCGGAATGACCCAACTCGTAATAAACATACATGACAGCAACTCCAACCCCGTAAAAGTACCAAAACATTGCGAATAGAATATAGGCTCCAATCGATATCGAATTCCTAATTTCAGCCATCACCGCATACTGCACTCCGAAGAACAAAATAACAATTGGCGTCAGGATGATGATGATCTGAATTAGCCTGCCCAGTGTTAATTGCTTTAGCGAAATCGGCATCGTCCTCCACTCGGCCAGCTTATCGGTAAACGAATCTTCCCGCCAAGCTTTTAACGAAGTTCGATTCATTACGAATGCAAATGACGGAAATACGATTGCATATGCAAGATCCAGTATCCAAGTTAATCCTTCTGGCACCTCTTCATCCAGATCAAAAATCCCCATCGTTACAAACACCATATATAAGCAAAATCCAATTGTGATCAATACGCCGTACTTATCTCTGTTCATCTCATGCCTGACGATATGCCATGCTCCTTGCCAAGTATTCACTCCGGCAGCCCCTTTCGTTCAAGTGGTTATACTGTATATATCTTTATACACAGTATAACCACAGTAGATACAGTTGTCAACATATACCATGAAAAATATTTCCTTTTTTTTGTTTGTGCTTCTTTTTAGGTGAAAAAGCTGGTTGCTGCCACGCTGCCTCTCCTGTTGCCGCTACAAGTTCGAAATAGCGGAACTTCGCTCCTCTATCCAACGCCTAAACCTCCATTTACAACAAAAACCCAGGAAAATTGCGGAACTTGTAACGCAATTAGTCGAACAACAAAAAGAGAGCCCCGCATAATGCATAATACTGGGCTCTCTCGCTCATTCTTCTTTTCAATACCTAACCAAAAATCGCATGAAAAACCGGTTTCGTATGACCGCCCGGGTACATCAGATAGAGCAGTACATAGACGGCAACGCCTGTTATCGCCGTAAAAAACCAAATAAGCGACGTTACGCGTCCCCATTTGCGATGCTTCGCAAACTTGCTTTTGAAGCCAAGCGTAAGCGTCGTAATGCCGAATACGGCTGCAACGGTCGCAAGGACGATATGGAACAGCAGGAACGTCACATAAAAAGGCTTCAGTTCAGGCGGCCCGCCCCACGACGTATTGCCGATGATTAACGTACGAGACGAATAAATAATAAAGAAGATAATCGCGGCAATCGCCGCCCAGATCATTACACTTTTATGCGCTTCAAGCCTGCGCTTAATCGCAAGGCTCCAGCCGATTGCTACAAGCACAGCACTGATGACGATAAACGATGTGCTGATCGTCGGGAAAATAAAATACCAATCTAAATTCACCATAATCCCACCTATACTAAACGTTTAAATTGTTGCTTAGGCCGTGCCGGTGTTTGTGTTGTTCGGCAATTCATCCAGCTCATCATCCTTATGCTCCTTACGGAACCAATGAAGAAAAATGTAGCCGAGAATAATGCCGTACATCAGCTCTTGCACGAGCTTCATAATGATGCCGCCAAGCTGCTGATCCTCCGCCGGATCCATCAGATTGAAAAACTGCGGGCCAAGCTCCATTAAGCGCGAAGGATCTCCCGTTACGCAATAGCCCATCGCTTCTACCCATACTTGCGGATCGTTGTAAATCGAATACATCGACGAGGTAGCGAAAATGATCAGCGCACATGCCGGCGTCAGAAGAATGCCGTTCGCAAACACGTAAGCGAGCTTCTTCAGATCGGTCAATCTGTTCCATTCCGGCACCGGACATGAAATTTGCCACCACATCATCATTGAAGTGATCAGCAATACGACATAATAGATCCGATGTATTGTAAAATGTGTCATCACGTAATCATGAATCAGCGGAATATGATACACAGAGAAGAGCACATTAAACAGTAGAATTGCCGCAATCGGATGCGCCAGAAAATTTAGCTTCGACCACCATGCCGGCTCAAACACCTTCCGCCACACAAAAGCCGGTATAGACAGCAGCAGCATCGGCGGCACAATGAGATAAGAGACGGACATATTGATCATATGAAACGTAAACATCAAGTGCCCAAGCAGACTAAGCGGCCCTCCATGCACGATGTAGAGCATAATGATCGATGTCACGAACATTATCTTTTGCATTACCGTTGCTGAAGGCTCTGCAGGGGCGTGCTTTTCCCGCCATGGCCCGATCACATAGAAATATGCGATGACAATCAACGCCATGATGAACATAAACCACGGGGTCCACACTTCTTCAAAGCTAAAATATTGTAAACCTAGCATATGTGGAGGCTCCTTTCACATAACCGGGCAGAATGTCTGCCATTTTTGCAAAAAAGGAGGGACCCAGCCTTTAGGGACCCTCCTCTTTTTAATTATTAGACGACTCGCTTTCTTACCACCAAGCCCAATATTCAGCCATAATTACGCAAGTGAATACGATAAATACGCCGAACAGGATAGCGATTGTGGCATAAGCATGGCCGCGGTCTTTCATATGCATCCATACTGCCATTTGAACGAATACTTGCACAAACGCGCTGGCAACAAGAATGATGTAAATAAAGTCGGTGTTAATCTCGCCGGAAGCGACTGTCGCGAAAGAAATCAGCGTCAGGAGAACGGATAAAATAAACGATACGATCGCCTTCTGCGGTCCTTCAAGACGATGGCGAACCGGGCGTTGCTCTTCAGCGGAGTGATTGCTTGACATGGATTAACCCACCTTTCCCATCAAGTAAACGACAGTGAAGATAAATACCCATACAACGTCGATAAAGTGCCAGTACAGGCCGGCTACATACGCTTTCGGCGCAGTAACGACCGTCAGCCCTTTTTTCATCAATTGACCGATCAGGAGCGAAATCCATACGATACCGAGCGCAACGTGCGCGCCGTGGAAGCCTACAAGCGTGTAGAACGAGGAGCTGAAAGCGCTCGTTGTGAAGCCGTGTCCTTCATGTACGTAGTGGTAGAACTCGTAAATCTCAAGGCCCAGGAAGCCTGCGCCTAACAAAACGGTAACGATCAGCCAGTTGATCAACGCTTTGTTGTCGTGGCGATGAAGCGCTTGTGTTGCAAATACGCTCGTCAGGGACGAGGTAAGCAGGAGCGCTGTTGCAATCGCAACGAGCGGAAGCGAGAACAGCTCATGTGCCGGAGGTCCCTCCAGCACTTGATGGCGGAGCGCCAGGAACGCCGAGAACAGCGTTCCGAACAATACCGTTTCACCGCCAAGGAAAAGCCAGAAGCCTAATACTTTATTGCGTCCCTCAAGGGTTGCCTTTTCGGGCTCATGAGGCAATTGCCCGTCTACATGCGTATGTGCGCTCATGCGTTTACCCCCTCATGTTGGTCTTCAGGCTCAATATGGAAGCCATGGTCATCGAACAAGGAACGAAGCACCATGCAAGTAAAGGTAATGATCAAGCCGGCTGCGCCGACAACATAACCGGTGTCGATGCCTGCGACTTTGCCCCAAGTGCCGTCGGAGTACAGCAGGCCGAAACCTGTGATGAACAAGCCAAGCGACATAATGAAAGGCAAAATCGATGGAGACGGCATGTGGATCGATCCAACAGGCTCGGCAGGCGTCATGCCTTTCTTGCCATCCATTTTTTCTTTCCAGAATGCATCATAACCGCGAACAAGCGGAGTTTGCTTGAAGTTGTACTCTGGCGGCGGCGAAGAAATCGTCCACTCCAGCGTACGGCCGTCTTCCCATGGATCGTTGACTGCGTTTTTCGGTTTGAACGCGGTAATCGTAACGTTCAGCAAGAAGAAAATCGTGCCAAGGCCCATCAGAATTGCGCCAATCGTACTGATCAAGTTCATTTCGTTGAAGCCCAGACCGTCCAGGTAAGTCCAGATCCGGCGCGGCATGCCGAGCAAACCAAGGAAATGCTGTACAAAGAACGTCAAGTGGAAGCCGATAAAGAATGTCCAGAACGTCAGTTTGCCCAAGCCTTCGCTGAGCATGCGTCCGAACATTTTCGGCCACCAGTAGTGCAGGCCGGAGAAAATACCGAGAATCAAACCGCCGACGATAACGTAGTGGAAATGCGCTACGACGAAGTACGAGTCATGGTACTGGAAGTCCGCAGGCGCTGCTGCCAGCATGACGCCGGTTACGCCGCCCATTACGAACGTCGGGATAAAGCCGACTGCGAACAGGTTCGCAGAAGTAAATTTGATCGAGCCGCCCCACATCGTGAACAGCCAGTTGAAGATTTTAATACCCGTTGGAACTGCGATCAGCATCGTTGCGATGGAGAACAGCGAGTTCGCTACCGGTCCAAGGCCTGTGGTGAACATGTGATGCGCCCAAACCATGAAGCCCAAGAAGCCGATCAGGATTGTTGCGAATACCATCGAGCTGTAACCGAACAGACGCTTGCGGGAGAATGTGCTGATTACGTCGGAAATCACGCCGAAAGCCGGCAGGATGAGGATATATACCTCAGGATGTCCGAAGATCCAGAAAATATGCTCCCAGAGGACGCTGTTGCCGCCGCCCGAAGGATCGAAGAAGTTTGCGTCGAAAATACGGTCAAACATAAGCGCCGCCAGACCTACTGTAAGAGCAGGGAAAGCGAACAGGATCAACGCCGAAGTGATGAACGACGCCCAAGTAAACATCGGCATCCGCATGAATGTCATGCCAGGCGCGCGCATGTTGATAATCGTTACTAGGAAGTTGATACCGCCGATCAGTGTACCGATACCGGCGATCTGCAAGCCGAGTACGTAATAGTCCATGCCGTGGCTAGGGCTATAATCTGTGCCGGCAAGCGGGGCGTATGCTGTCCAGCCTGCTTCAGGCGCGCTGCCTGCAAACCAGCTGACATTCAGCAATACGGCACCAAAGAAAAAGGTCCAGAAGCCAAGCGCGTTAACGAAAGGGAATGCAACGTCGCGTGCGCCGATCTGCAGCGGAACGATGGCGTTCATCAATGCGAACAGCATCGGCATCGCTGCCAAGAAGATCATTGTCGTACCGTGCATCGTCAGCAATTCGTTATATGTATCCGCACTTACGAAGTCGTTAAGCGGCTTCCACAACTGAATCCGAATGAGCAATGCTTCCAAGCCGCCGACGAGGAAGAAAAATCCTCCGGCGATCAAATATAATATACCGATTTTTTTGTGGTCAACCGTCGTCAGCCAATCCATAAGGCCGGTATGACGTTTAACCGCATGTCCATGAGCCAAGGTAGGAACCTCCTTCAATCACCGATGAGTTATTGTTCGTAATCAAGCGTCAATTCCGACAAATATTTAGCAATGCCATCGAGCTCTTGCTCAGTCAATTCTACTGTCGGCATTAGATTGCCTGGTTTGACAGCTTGAGGGTCCTCAATCCAGCGATGAAGGTTTTCTTCAGTCGAGCCTTCATTTTTGTATTTCGGATCATCGGTGTTCACGAGAATGCCGCCTACTGTCTGGCGACTGCCGATGCCTGTAAGGTTAGGGAATGCCGGACCGCCTTGGTCGCCTACAGCGTGGCAAGTCAAGCACTTGCTTACGAATGCTTCTTTAACAGCAGGATCGCTAGGAAGCGCAACCGGCTCTTGCAGTGCCGCTACCCAACGGTCAAACGAAGACTCGTCCACCGATTTAACTTTAAAATCCATCAAGCCGTGCGATGGTCCGCAAAGCTCGGCGCATTTACCTAAGTAAACGCCTTCGTTAGGCGCAGAGAAATGCATAACGTTTACGTTAGCGCCAGGGTTCGTATCGATTTTGCCGGCAAGCGACGGAATCCAGAACGAGTGAAGCACGTCTGCCGATTTCGCCTCGATCGAGATCGTTTTGCCAGTAGGAATGATCAATTCCTGCGCTGTTTTGATGCCAAGCTCTGGATACTCGAACTCCCACCAGTATTGGTGCGAAGTAACGATTACTTTAACCGCTTCAGGGTCCTTCGTGTAATCCTTGGACAAACTAAATACCGATTGAACAGTCGGTACGCCAAGAATTACAAGCAGGATGATTGGAATAACCGTCCAAATAATTTCCAGCTTGTGGCTGCCTTCCACTTGCTTCGGAATCGTCTTGTCTCCGGGACGCCGGCGGAAACGAATAATTACGTAGAAAGAAATCGCAAATACGACAACAATCACGATAAGCATGATTGAAATCGCCAGCTTCATCAGTCCGAATTGTTCTTCCGCTACAGGGCCTTGGGGATTCAACGTGGACAAATCACTTCGTCCGCACGCCGACAGCACTAGCACCATCAAGGCCAGAAGCGGCGCTAGCCGTTTAAATAACTGCCACCGATTCATCTCAATAATCAACCCCACTTTTGACGTTTTCGCAGCTGCAGAAATCGCGTAAAATCGCGGCAAACTGCGTGTTTTCACAGATGTTATGACAACTCCTGCACTAAATACACACTTTATTAAATATAAAGTTGAAGCCCCTATTTGTCAATGTTCCACAGAGAGTTCACAAATTGTTCGCAAAGCTGTCAAATCCGTTCATTTTCAACGTTTTCGGCTGCAAATTGTACCTGTTTTTGATTGACTCTCTACCCTACATTGTGCTCCAAAACCATGGTCAATTATGTATGATTCCGGGTACGTATATTTAATCGTTCCCTACAAACCCTATCCATATAAGATGATGTTCAAAAAGTCCGCTTTTGATCACGCAGATAACCAAAGAAGCTTAATCGACATCCGAATGGAGGCTGATTATAATGGCTAAAAGAACGACCCGGATTTATTGGTTTTCCTTTATTGCCTTACTGCTGCTGGCGCTGATGAGCTCCTGCGGCTATGAGAAACGCATTCAGAAGAGCGATTACGACTACGGCAGCCGCACTGCCGGTGATCCGAAAACGCACGGCGTTAAACTTTACGGCTCCACGAAGAATAAAGCGGACCAGCACGACAACACCTTCTTCGAATACAGCAACACGCTCTCAAACAAAGTGACGCAGCTCAACGGCGTCGGAACCGCAATCGTTATGCTTACCGATAAAAACGCTTATGTCGGCTTGGCGCTTGATTGGACCGCAGTCGGGACGAAAAGCAGCGGCAATACGAATGAGCAGCGCAACGGCGACGCCGTCTACAATACCGAGACAGGCAGCTCGCACTGGGATAACCGGCAGCTCATTACTCCTTTCAACTCATACTTCTCGGTGAACGACCATTCGCAATTGTCGCATGAGCTAAAGCAGACGGTCGCCAGACGCGTTCGCGAGTTCGCTCCAAATGTGCAAGAGGTGCACATATCGGCTAATATGGATTTCGTGAATCAAATGAACGAATATGCGAAGCAAGCTTGGATGAACCGTTCGCTCGCCCCTTGGACCGACGATTTCAACAATTTAGTTAAGCATCAATTCGCAGGCGGACAAAAAATGCCGGCGCAAATTATCGAGTATGAGAAAATGCGCGCGAAGAGCCGCCGAGGCGAATCGATCATTCCTGACACTCGTTAACCCGTGTAAAATTGCGATGACAAAAAAATCTCTTCCTATTATATATACAACAAACGAGACGATCAGCCGACGCCGATCGTCTCGTTTGTTTTCCGCTTTTCAAACCATTACGATGTCGGTTGCTTCATTGCGCTCTTAAGCTTATTAATAGCGCTGCGGTAATCGCGCTTGTCATCCTCATTCGTCGCAAATTGCTCCAGCATATGCAGCTCATCTTCATACTGCTTAAGCAAATCCGCAATCTGATCCTTCGGCTTGGATGGCTGTTGGCCTTTTACGCTTGCTGTGCCGGTCTGAATAGATAGTTCTCCGTTTGCGTCAATTTGCGCCAGAAAAACTTCCTCCATGCTCAGCTTTTGTTTGCGAAGCTCCCTCTTCAGCCAATTTTTGTCCCGTCCGGAATGATAAAGAGATTGCTCAAGCAACTGTCCGTCCATAACAATTGTCTGCGGCTCCACCTCTTGCTTAATATGCCAGCCAAGCGAATCGGGCGTAATCGGCTGATGCTCTTTTTTCAGCATGACATTGATTTCGCCGCTTTGCTCCATAATGGCAAACTCAACATCGGCCACTCGATAAACATCCTTCTTGCGAAGCTGCTCCAAAATTTCATCGAGCGTAATCCTTTCTTTTCGCATATTTGCCTTAAGCAAATTCCCTTTTTCGATCAGTACCGTGCCGCTTCCGTCGACGAAATCGCGAATTCGCTTGTTCTTTAGCGTAATAAATTCGAAAGACACGGATACGCCCACCCATACCGCAAGCGAGACGATGCCCAAGTACCATAAATTATCGAGATCAAGCGATATATAAGCGGCAATATTGCCAATCGTGATACCCGTAATATATTCGAACAAAGACAATTGCGATAATTGCCTTTTTCCCAGCAGCTTCGTAATGGCGAATAAAATGACGACAGACGACAAGGTGCGCAGTGAAATTTCTAACCAATCAGGCATTGCTTTCCCTCTTTCTATATGTTATAATTTTAGTTATGCTGTATTTAACCCCTTAAATATCCCTCAAAAAGAACTTCAATTTTTCCTCTGATTTTGATTTTCTATTCCGTTAATTCTCAAGCCAAGTTCAGTAAAGCTATTCTTTGATTCACACTGGCGCGGTCTTCGGAGCCGCAAGGACGGAAGAGAGGCAGGGCTTCCGTTGTTTTAAAGTAAGCTGTATGCGTGTGGAAAGAGCTTTGCTCCTCTAACCAACATGCGATTAACAAGGGATTTCAAGCGAAAAACACTCATAATTCGGGTCTTCCCTCTCACAGGAAGCGCTTCGGTTAAATATTGCAATTACGCGGCGGCATCCAGGCAGGATGCCGCCTTCCAATTCTATGCCTTTTTCAACGTTGTCTGACGGTACTCGTTGATTCCAAAAAACACGCATAACAAGAACGCGCATATAAATAAAATGCCGCTAATCTTCCCGTACATTCCGCTCACGTGGCCATAGATCGCGCCAAAAGCAATCGCTGCGGCGCAGCCGAACAAGGATAGCCAAACGAGCTTCCCATTACTGCCGTTTTGCCGATCGTCCGCTATTATCGCACCGCCAAGGCTGGATCGTTTCAGCGCAAATCCAATAAACAAACATCCGAAAAACAACACTTGCACAGCAATCGTAATCGGCATGATGCCGTAAATATTAAACATGCTCACTTCATCCATATTGCTGAACATGATGTCGGTCAACATCGCAACAATCAATCCGGTCATCACATTGGCGAAATCGTAGTTTTTCTTTTTCGTATAAGAGGCCAACCCCGTCAGTACGCCTGTATACAAAATAGCGAATTTGATCAGTAAAATCGGAACGTACAGCGATATGAGAAACAAGTCAATTCGGTCTAAAAAGTCAGTTACGTGGATTTGCTGCACGACGATCCAGCCGATATAGATAAGCCTCGACGACAGCATCGGACTAATGACGCTGACGACGCAAAACAGCCAAATCGTCAACATGAACGATGAGAAAATGACACCGACTTTGACGGAAAAATATATATCTCTCGGTTTTCTCACATGATGCAGAAACGCTCCCATAACGATAAGGTCCCCGTAGGCGCCAATCGCTAAAATTCCCGCTTTTAAGGGAGGAGCAATTCCGTTTGCCATAATCGGCTCCAGCTTCTGCAGGTCGATCTCATTTAACAGCAGCAGCGGAAGCAACGTATAAAAGATAATAAACAGCGCGATCAGCACAACATTCAGCCGCGCTAAATGTTCAGTAGAGCCCGTTGCGATATACATTAGCAATATAGCTGTCAGCAATACGACATACTCGGACGGCGTTCGAAGCAATATCGACGCGCTGAAAAAGTCGCTGTACACACGTATTTGACCAACCAAATCGAGCAGCAAATATGCAATCAGCACGGCGTTCAAAGCGCCTCCGATCCATTTGCCGCAGGCCAGTTTCGCCATCTCAAAAATATTTTTATTCGGCATTTTCCTAGCCAGCCTCCAGAATATATAGGCTAAAGCTATGCCATATGGAATCGGTGTTACAAACACGATCCAAGCGTCCTGCCGAGCAATTCCCGTTAATGCCATGGGTAGGCTGATCATATTCGAGGCGACAAGCAGCGAGCAAACGAGCAGCATCAATTGCATCGCCGAAATTTTCATCTTGTCTTTCATTTTCCGCTCACCCCTTCATCATCGCTATGATCGATTTCACGGAACGATAAATAAACTCGTTTTGCATGAGATTCACTTCCGTCTCCCGTTCATGCAGCAAAAGCAAGAAGATCACAACGCCAAGCAATGAGTAGAACATCGTTGCGCCGGTTTTGCTATCCAGCTTTTTCCGCTTCATTACAATCGTTATAACGGTTAACACCACAACGACCAGGATATATGCGTTATTCATAGCGTTGATCCTTCTTCGCTAAATTTTCGCGGTTCATGCCAATCCGGAATACTTCCGCCTTCACCGTCACTATAAATTCGCTCTGCGGAAATAGCTCTTCCCATTTTCCTTTCCATTCCTTATCCCATTTTCCCGGCTGCGAACGGCTTAAGTACCGCCCAAATCCGATTACATCCGATTTGGACTGCTTCATAAGAGCCAATGCGGCATTAATATCACTCTTCGCTTTTTTCACGAACAGCTTCTCGATATGACTGCGCTGTCCTATATCATCATAATCGCGGTCATAATTCGTATCTTCATTGATGCTGATTTTAATCAAACTGCTAATCTCGAAATAAGGAACACCGTTGCGCATCGACGGCTTTATCTTAAGCTGATTTGAATTTGCCGCAATCGTAATCGTGCTTTCGCCGTCTTCCAACGTTTCCCGATATGGACGAAACTGGGCGTTTAATAAACGGACGCCATTCGCCGCCCCGTCACTGGCCGATGCTTTCATCACTCCGTCATGCGTTAAGGCAAAGCCGATAACTTGAATATCCTCCGACTCATGCCCTTTCAACGTTGTTTTACGTTTATTCAGGTAAGGAAACATTGCATCATCGCCGACCGCGATCATTTTTGCGGTAATTTCTTTGAGCGATATCCGCAAGCTGGCATCAGACTGCAGCATCTCGCGAATGGACTCGGCCGAGAAGCGTTCCATACGAATATCCGCGTTTAATACATCGATCGCTGGACCTTTCGAAACTGCGATGAAAGCAGTAAGACGATTTTCCGGCGTTCTCGTAATCGCATCCACAACAGGCTTAAAACCTATGGTTTCGACTAACTTGTCACTAACGATGAGAACGCGGCGATGCCCGAAAAACAGCCACCGCGGCAAACTTTTTTGCAAGTTGTCGACAGCGCCTCTAATATCCTTGCCGTAAGCCGTCTTAATTGTGAATGGCTTGGCATCGCCGGCTCCGCCCATTGCGCCGCCCATATTGCCAGGGAGCGGAATAAGCGCTGAAACTTGATATTCGCCCGATTCGGTAATATCAATCGCGCTTCCCAGGACGAACGCAACGTCATTGATTTCCCTGCGGTCCCAACAGCCCGTCAGAATCGCACTACTAACAATCAGAGTCAACAGCACGCATGCGTGTTGTTTCCATTTGTTCAACATCATGGCATGCCGCCTCCTTCCTACTCCTGACGAATCGTATCTTCCGGATGAATAAATTGAGGGCGGCTCTTCATCTTGCTCCAAGGCGCCCTAAAGACGACGTCTTTCCAGTCTCCTGCCGAGAACGGCGATGCCGGCGCTATATAAGGCACGCCGAAAGAAGTAATTTTCGACATGTGCGAGATGATAGCAACCGTGCCGAGAATAATGCCAAGTAAACCGAATACCGATGCCAGCAGCATTAGCGGAAAACGAAGCAGCCTAATCGCAATGGCGGCGTTGTATCTCGGCAGCGTAAAGGAGGCAATGCCTGTCATTGACACGACAATGACCATTGCTGCCGATACAATCCCCGCTTGAACGGCTGCCTGCCCGACGACAAGCGCTCCCAGAATGCTGACCGCTTGCCCGACGGTTCGCGGCAAACGAATTCCCGCTTCGCGCAGCGCCTCGAAGGCGATCTCCATAATAAGCGCTTCGACGACGGCGGGAAACGGAATCGCTTCGCGCGACGCCGCAATACTAATAAGCAAATTGGTCGGTATCATTTCCGGATGATAGGTCGATACGGCAATGTACAACGCCGGCGCCATAAGCGCAATGAAGAGGCAGCAAACACGGAGCATCCGCGTCAGCGTGCCAACCATAAATCTCTCGTAGTAATCCTCGCTTGCGTGAAGCCATTGCCAGAAAGTAAAAGGTGCAATAAGCGCAAACGGCGTACCGTCTACCAATATCGCGATTCTTCCTTCCAATACCGCCGCAGCAACCGCGTCCGGCCTCTCTGTCGTCTGAATTTGCGGAAACGGCGAAGTAACTTGATCTTGAATAAACTCTTCGATATAGCCGCTCTCCAGGACAGCATCGATCTTAATATCATTCAAGCGGCGTTCAACTTCTTCGACAAGCTTCGGATTTACGATACCTGCCATATAAGAGAGAACGACATTCGTATTCGATTCCGTTCCGATGACAAATGATTTCATTTTGAGCCTTGGCGATTTGATTCGGCTGCGAACCAATGCTGTATTCGTTCTCAGCTTTTCCGTAAAGCCTTCTCTAGGTCCGCGAACGACAGTCTCTGTCTCCGGCTCCGCGACCGTGCGGCGTTCTCCGCCCCGTAGTCCAAGGCATACTGCTGTTCTTCCGCCTTCGATTATCAATCCGACATCACCGGCGAGCACGTTAACGAGCAGCTCCGAATAGTGCTGGACCTGCAGCGCCTGGCCGACAGGCAACGCCTGCTCGCAGATCGTATCTATCGTAAATGCGCCGCCCTCAAACACCATGAGCGCCTGCATCGCGTCGTCTACCAAAGCGGATGTCACTAAGCCGTCAACCAAACAAATCAACGCTTTCGGACCTTTTTCAATTTGAAATTCGCGGATGACAAAATCAGAGCTGTCGGTAAATAACTCCTCAAGCAATGCTCTGTTCGCCTTTACGGTATTCTCAATCCGCATATGCTTAAGCTGGCCGATTGCCTTATGATCGAGCCGGCCCTCTTTCTTCCCCAATGAACGCATGCGCATCCGATCACCTCCGTTTGCGGTTAGCCTTTCCTGAACGGCCAAATTTATGCCAGAACGCAAAAAGAGCTCGAACGGCAAGGCAATTTTCAGCCTTGCGTTCAAGCTCTCTATCCATTCAGAACATTAACCTTTAATGCCGGAATTCCCTTCATAAACTGCCTAACCAAAAATAAGTTGCCCATGCCAATCAATCGGCAGCATTCTGAAGCCAGTCTTGTGCTTGCAATTAATGAGTAACAGGCAGATTAATAACATTTTAATGAATAATTTATATTTTTATTATCAATATACAAACAACAACTGGCCATCCGACATTACGTTCTATTTCAATGGCAAAAAAGTCGGCATGTGGACAAGCCCCGGCGATTTCGGCGGCAAAGGCAAGCTGAATCCGCCATGGTGGTTCGAAAGCGTCAGCCAATACGGCCTGCTGAAGCATTTGATCATTAAAAAAGACGGCACCTTCATGGACGGCATTCAATTGTCGGACGTCTCCATCGACGACATCGATATCCGCAGCAATCAATGGACATTCCGAATTGCGGTTGAGGCCGATGCGGAGCATATCGGGGGCGTTACCTTATTCGGTTCCGGCTTCGGCAATCATAATCAGGATCTTGTTTTTCGGCTTTATTATACGAAGAACGGAGCCAGCCCAGGACGAATAGCCGCGCCGTAGTAAGGCTCGCATGATTTCGCGCTGAGAAGCCATAATAAAAGTCGAGCGAGGTTTTGCTTCGCAAAACTAAGCGTATGCTTTCGAAGCAAGTTTTGCTTCGCAAAACTAAGCGTATGCTTTCGAAGCAAGTTTTGCTTCGCAAAACTAAGCGTATGCTTTCGAAGCAAGTTTTGCTTCGCAAAACTTTTAAGGAGGGTTTTATCATGACATCATCCCAAAACCGCCGCGAAAACCGATGGAATCAGCGCAAGCAAAATCAGCAGCCTCACGGCAAGGTGAAATCATTGGCTGAGCTAAGCGCAGAGCTTGGCACTACGAAACAAACAGATAAGGAGCAGCAGTAACACGCAAGCGCAAGCTGCTCGCATAGCTATATGAAAAATGGGCATCTCGCAAGTCTTTCGACTTTGCGAGATGCCCATTTTTTTCATGCACGCGGCTATTCTACAAGCAATTCATGCTCTGAAATTGCAATGCCTATTTTTTTTCCGCCAGCTGTGAGACATAATTTCCCGTCTCGTCCGTTGTAATACACCGCTCCCGGCATCAGCGGCGTTTCGCTTTCCGATATGCCCCTCACCGTAACTTCAACATGCTCGCCTCCGTTGCCGGCTGAAGATGCGACTCCCAGCGGCGTTAGATACGGCCTTCCATAAGACAGCGACTCACCGTCTCCATAGGCCAGCATATACACTTGATTGCCGTATTCATCGGTTCCAACACAGAAAGCGCTCTGATGATCGAGCGGGATAAATACCGGAACGATATCAACAGCTCCTGGAAATGGATAAAAGCGATCCTTTGGCGGCGTTCCATCACCGTCTGTTTCCATGTCGATATCAAGCAAAGCCAGCCACAAATTTTGATGCGGCGCATCATAGCTGGCATCGCGTCCGCTCTCCCATCTCGCCCGATAGACGAACGCGGCCCTGCCTCCGAAATTCGTCATTTTCGACTTCACCGCAAATGCCTGTTTCTTCCTTGCAACCGTATCAGCCGTTTGATATAAACCGTTGTTCAAGCTTGAATAAGAAGTCGTTTCGAGTCCGTTGTTGCTGTTATTTATCGTAATTTGCGCAGCTCCGCCTTTCCCGTCCGACACAAAGCCTAGCGTCTTGCGATTCGTCAGCTCGGAATAGATTCTTTCGAACGCAACCAAATCGCCATTACTCGATATTTCGAGAAGGATCGTACAGCTGAACGTATGAACCGCAACTTTATTGCCAGCCAGTTGAATCGACTCTACGTTTCCTCTTTCATAATCCAACGCTAAATAACGCCCGAAACTATACATAGCGGTCCCTTGAGCTTGATACTTCACAACTTGCGCGACTACCGCCTGGCTGCCGGAGGTAACGCCTACATGAAGCAGGCATCCGTTATCCAGCTTTGTAAAATGGCTGTTGACGTATAGCTGTGCAAGATATGTAACGCCACTCGTCATCTTGTTCGTCAGGCCGGATTCGGTAATCGTCGCAACCATCACCTTCATCTCTTCTATCCCCTCGCCGCGATCCAATTGCTTCGAATCGTATGCAGGCACGATGCGTTGCTTGAATTGCACGGCAATCGTACCGGGATCCAGCTCAACGATGCTGGGATTATCAATATGGCTATACGAAAAAGTATGCGACAGCAGCGGCTGATAACCGCCATCTGCCGGCTTGAATACCGACAGCTTTCCATGCCAGGTATCGCGCTCGCGGTAAGCAATGGCGATATAGCCATTCGTTAAACGAACTACATCCATCGTACGTTTAATGAAACCATGGTCGCCCGTCGCTTCCTTGAATTCTCCAATACCAGAAGTAATGAACCGCATCGGAGACCAGCCGCAGCGGTAAATTTTCAGCCTGCCCCGCCCGGCGGCTATGAACCGTCCGCCTGTACCGATGGGGCTGAACCGGAACACCTCGGCAACGGCATCCTTATCCCAAATATTAATGAGCTGCTCTTGCTGAGTAAAAACGTCAATCACTTCTGTCGTTACGCGCAGCATCGCCGCCTGCGTGTAATTGTAGCCAGGTTCCGTTACATGGTTAAAGCCCAGCACAAATATGTCGTTGCCCATCGGAACGAGCTGCAGCTTGTTATGATTTCCTTTTACCGTACTGAGAATCACTTTGCTCGCAATGGATCTAACCATTGGGTTAGCCGTATCGAGAATCGACAGCGTCAGCGCTCCGGTCGTTGATCCGGCATTTATTGCGGTTAAAATTCGGTCTGAAGACAGCTTGACTGCATCGAAAAAGGGGTCGGTAAGCGAAACTTGGTGTATAATTCCGATAAGCAAATCCGTCTCCTCTAAAAACACCGTATAATAATTCAGCATCGTATCCAATTTATTGATCAGCACAAACTTTGTAGGCGACAAAACAAGCTGCCGCAGCTCGACCAAATTATTATTGGGCGTGTTCACAGCGGTTCTCACACCGGCAACAGGGACGCCGTCTTGATTGATTTGAAGCAGCTGGTTGACGATCGTGCCTCTCGTGGCACCTTTCAGCCAAAAGCTTGCCACAAAAAGTTGATCCGCCAGCTTGCTTAATGCAAAGTCGTCATGGAGCGTTTCATTCGTTTCCACCGATAGAGGAGTTCCCATAATTTCGATCGTATCGTATACCCGATTAATCGCAAAAGATACCGACTTCAACACTTTTGCCGGCTCTTTTCCGCAAACCCAAGTTACTAGAAACGATTGCTCCGAGAGACTTTCGACTGCAACCGTTCCGTACGTATACAATTCAATCTCATAAGGAAGGCCGACTCGCAGCTCCTCTTCGCCCGGCCAGCGAATCATACGAAACGCCCATTGCGAAGTATTATATTCGAGATAATATAAAATGCCAGTATCCGCTGTCAGCGGCTTAAAATGCAGTTTATAAATGCCCTCTGAGCCAAACACGGGCAAACTTTTTTGCGCTATTACTTGAATGCCGCCGGCGGTTGCTTCCGCACGAATAATATGAATATAAGTAGCAGTCATGCCTATATGAATAAAGCTGTCCCCGCCTATCGGATGAACGGACATGTTTTCAATGCCTAGCGGTAAATAATAGACGTCCGGACTGAACCTCGGAAGCTCGCTCAGCTTCATTTCTCTATTTCTGTAAAGCTTATCATCGACCACGGTAACAACGTCGTCCTTTTGGATCGTTTCGCCCGGCGCAACCTGGAAAGCGCGTTTAATGGAAGCTGTCCCTCCGCCTCCCGTCATCCCTTTTAGTGAACTATACACCCGGAATCACCTCGACTCCGGATATATCGATGGACAAGGCGCCAGAAACCGTCTGCGAGGCGGCGATTATCGTTCCCTTAGGCAGCACCGTCTCAAACGAAAACTTGATCGTATCCTCGCCGCCGATGCTCGTGCCGATCCGCTGCGTTTCCGCATTTGCCGTTTTGCCCGGGCGAATAACATAAAGCTTCAGCTTTGCTCCCGAGGCTGTCGTATTATGGATGACAATGCTTTTTAATATCGTCTTTTGCTTTAAAGTAACGAGGTCGGTCAGCGCAATTGCCGGCTGCCCGGCATACAAATCAACAGCCGAATAGACTTCATAAGCCACAAGTCTACACCCCCATCCAATACATGCAATTTGCATTGCTCAATTTAATGTTGATTTCTTTAGCCAGCTTCTCCAGCTGCTCCAAACGTTGTTCCGTCTCGTCGAGCGCCAAATTTACCTTTTGAGCTCCGGCGTAAAGGCTGTCAGGCGCAGCCGGGTCCAAATTAATGCGGTTCGGATTGCTCATCGCCAATCACCCGTTTCTCTAAGATAACGTTACCATCAGTCTTCTTGCCCGAGGCGTCTCCGCTCTGCTTTTATCGTCGTTCGACTGCTTGATCCGAATACGGATCTTTTTCGAAGCGGCGACGGTTGCCTCAAATTTGTACTGCGCGTATTGGCCCATTGGCTGATTCACCTTTCCTGCTCCCAAGGAAACCCAAGTCGAGCCGCCGTCAATGCTGAATTCTACGCTTTGCGACGTTCCTGCCGGCTTGTAAAGATCGACGTATACGATAATTTTCGTAAACGGATCGTTTGTCGTCCATTCTCTGCTGACATACGTTCCATTCGTCTTATAGGATAAGGCCGCTGCGCCGATCGCTTCGGTTTGAATGACTGGAGAGCTTTTGGCTGAGCCCGATAAAAGCGCCCGCACGAACACTTCTTTTGTCGGCGCTCCAAGGCCCGTTACTCCCGAGTCGTTCAACGCGAACCAGCTGGTTCCATCCAACGACCATTGCCATTGCAAGTTGCTGCCTTGCGGAACAACCTGGCTTGTTGAAAGCAGCAGCTGGGAAATCTCCGACTGCAACGTAAGCCCTTCAAAATAAATTTTGCTCACAGGTTTCTTGAATTCAGCCGCATACAGGCGGAACTTCAAATCCATATCCTGATGCGCTGTCCATGCGGTCGCGTTGGAGCTTGAGAACAGCAGGCCGACTGCGTAAGGCTGACGGGATACAATGTTGCCGGTTACGAGATCCTTGGCGCTCATCTTCGCGACAAATAACCGGTATTGACTAGCTCCGGTCAAGACGACAATCGCATATTCAACATTCGTCTGCAGCAGAACCGGATCGGCAAACGTAAATTTTGTCGGCAAATTGCCTTTCGCCGAAATTTGAATAGATTTTGCTTCGACCACTTTCGAAGCGAGCACCGTCGTGCCCGGATAGCCATTAACGACGTTGCGCAGCTGTACCGTAACCGGCTTGGCTAAATACTCGGCAGGCGTTCCTGCTGCATGATCGACGTCCTTCGTTTCGAAAAAAAGCTCTATGCTCGTTACAAGCCGCTCCTCTAGCAGAAGAAAGGTTTGCGCAAGCGGATCGATTTGATTCCACCATGGCACTTGCCAGAAGGTTTGTTCAATAATTTGCCTCCGGCCGACGCCGACATAGGATGTTCTCGATTCATTCTGAATCTGAGCCACTCATACCCCTCCTTAAAAGCTTGCCTATCAAATTCAAATTCGGTTTCGCAAGACAAACGTTTCCTTTTTGCTACACGTAATTGTAAATCCGCACTTCCCGCGTGCCCGTCCTAATGTTCTCAGGAATAATAAAGGTTGCCGTAAATTTCCCGGCTCCGTTCGCCTTCACCGTTCCGTTTTTGGTTCCTGCGGCGGAACCGTCAGCCGGAACGAGCTGTACATTCACTCCGTCAAAAGTAGCCTGCAGGTTGTCGCAGTTCGGCTCGAACCCTTCTCCGTGCACGGTCACGACGCGCTGCCTAATGTACGGAATGTTCTCGTCCAGAATAACGCGTGTTTCCGTCCGATTGCCGCTCCACCAAGCATCCCACCAGCCCCATACCGTTTCATAGACATAAGAGGTTTCCACCCACGAATCTTGCGAAGGCGTTAACCGGATCGTAGCCTGCGAGCCGAATACCTGATAAGGGTTAATGTTCAAGGACTCGGTACCGTAGCTTTGATCGATGATGACCTCTTCCGTATAGTCGAGCGTAAGCAACCTTTCATGCTGCCGAACCGACTCTCCGCTTTCGAATTCCATCTGGATAAACAGCTGATTGACCGGCAATTGCAGCGTTTGATTTGCCGGATCGATCATCGCGTCGAAGCCAAAGCCCAAGTCCGCCCGTTCGAAGTTCGTAAAGTTGTCGGTAAAAATCCCTTTTTTATTCGTCGTTTGGTCGGTAATTTGCGCCGTCCGGTCGAGCTCCAGCATCGCCTGATTGTATTCTGCGCGCTCTAACCGATCGAGCAGCGATCGCAGCTCCAGCATCGTCAGCCGTTTCGGCTTGTTGTTGACGACTTTGGTCTCCAAGCCTCCTGCCGAAAAATGCAGCTCTCCGAGCGCCAGTATATCCGGAGGCACCGGAGGTGCAGGAGGATTAATATCCGACTGACCCGTTACGATTTGAATTTGTCCGTCAGCAGTCAAATAGAACGCATCTCTGCGCGATAAATAATAGTCGTAGGTTACGTTAAAATGCCTTTCAAGGATCGGCCGGCTGCTCCCCGTCAGCATCAATTCGTTCGTGCCTTCCAGCAGCTTGTAATCAACGCCCTGCGTCAGCTTCTTCATGCAATCATACTTGACTTGATACGCGACATTGTTAGCCGGACGGGTCGTGCCGATCGACCAATCCACGCTGTTATCCGTCAGCTTGTAGTCCTTCCCTTTGACGAATGTTTTGCCCAACTGCTCGATGCTGTAAATATCAACAACCGCATCGGACCCAATCGGATTATAGAGGGATGAACCGTCATACGTTAGTGTTGCATCGAGCCTAAGCATAGCGGTCACTTCCTGAATGGCTTTTACCGGCTTGCTGCTTAACGAATGGATATCCGTGCCATTGTAATACTTCACCTCGTCGAACACCCGTCGTGATTCCAGCGCCTTCCCCAGCTTGATCCGGGTCGGCACGAGCCGATTAATCTCGTAGCCCAGCACATACGCCTTGCCGGCCTCGATGACGAGCGTTACATAATCGCCTTCAGCCGGTTCAATAAAACCGTCCATTCCGGACACGAGGAAGCTTCCGCTCGTATCATGCGTTCTTCTTGCCAGCATCGGCGTGAAGCCTTCCAGCTCTGGCGGCACCTTCGCCGTGACGACTTGACCGTCAATGATCCGGTACATCGGAATGGCGGCCGGATCGTTCACAACCCAATCCGGCACCGCGATCAGGCGGTCCATGCCCGGCGAGCCGAAATTCGCATAGCCGACAGCCGGATCCAGCAATTCTTTTTTTATCTCGTATGTAATCGTCTCATAAACGATTTTCAACCCGATCACTTCTTCGCCTGCGCCGGTGATGGGGATTTTCTTCTCCCCGATTTTGTGAATAATGCCGTCCACATAAACTTTGGAAGGAAAAATAATCGCCAGTTTGGCCGGCGCAAGCTGTACATATATTTGCCCGCCTTCGATAATATGGCCAGCTCCGAATATGACATCGCCCATTTGCTTATCCCGATGCAAAGCGAGCGACTGGATCTCGTTCAATTCCGCAGACTGCAGCCGTCTGCCGCTCTGCGCAAGCAAGGATACCCAGCGGTCGTTCGGGTCAAAACGGTTGTATACACTCATCCCCCGCGTTCCTCCTAAAACTCCACGATAAATTCGAGATATTCGCGTTGATCCTCAGCCCTGTTAATGACCGTACGGTTATTCAAGACGAGCGCGTAGCCGTGGCTGCTCACCTCTTCGGCTTTAACCGCCAGCTTTCCGGGCAATGTCTCCGGCGCCAGCTCCAGCTCGGTAATGATCGCACTCTGCCGATAGCTGACCGCAGGCAGCTCGGTGCCGTTAATCCATGCGGCAACATAAACCCAGCGGGTTAAGCTTTGCATCGCTTCCGCTTCCGTGATCATTTTCCACTTTTGCTCGAACTGAATAATGTCTCCGTCCGGGTCAGGCATGACGAACCTGACCTTCTCCGCTTTCTTATAGCCGATCGGTTCGCTAAACTGCGCTGCGCCCGTCACTTCCGGCACGCTGTCCGTTTCATTCCATGGCGTCGGCTTGCCGATACCGATCCAGATATTGTCCGTCCGCACAAGATTTAGCGCCTGAAACGCCCTCATCCCGGCAACCGAGGCCGTATAACTGACTCCCATGTGCTCTCCTCCTAAGCTAAAGCTATCCTTGAACGATCGTGACAGCCGCTTGCTGAATGTGAAGCTCCTGCTCCGCAAAGGTTAACGAATCCGTAAAAAACACGTTTGGCGACCACCACGCTTCTTTCGCCGTACGGGCTATGCTGCCGGCTGGCAAACAGATACCCATTGCCATATTGGTGCTTAATTTCTGTCCGCTGACCTCTTCATAATTTAGTTTCGTTTCGCGATCCGATCCCAAATACAAACTTCGCCACGTGCTAATCCTCGGGCTTTCCAGCTTGACTTGCTGCTGCAGCATGACGGCAAGCCAATATTTAAAACCGGCAAAGCCGCTAATTTGCAACAGCTTGCGAACGACATCCACCTGATCCGGATTGACATAAATTGCTGTAATCAACGGCCCGAAAAATTCGCCGTCCGGCAGCATCGCATCGTCACCCGACAGCGTATAGCCGTCTTCCGGACTCAGCCGAAACGTTTCCAGTGCAGTTAGGCCAAGCGCATTAATCGTTTCCATATTGAGCGTGCCCGATGACGATCTCAGCTTGGCAAGCAGCGCCTCTCTGTTCGTCTCCTGCAGCTCCTTCTGCCACAAATACAGCCATTCCTCAGGCGATTCCGATAAAAAAAGCGTATGGAGCAGCCGGCCCTCCACATCGGGAATATCCGGCTCCGCAGCCTCCATAATCGCATTCATTTGCCTGCTTTCCTGATAGTACTCGGGCAAATAACGAATGAGCGGCGAGGTCATACGATAATCACCTCCGCTTGCAGGCTCCGATCAAGAGGCAGCTCCAGGTTTTGCTTCGGCTCCTCGATGGTTGCATCTGTCGCTCCTGCGGAAATGATCGCCGCCACGATTTTGGACAAATAAATCGTTCCGCCGATGTCCACCGTACGCAAATAGCCGTAAACCGCATTTTTGGCCGCCGCTTCGTTCAAGCCGATCACTTTTACTCTCACCGTCATCGACTCCGGGACAACAGGCTTTACGATAACGTCGACGCCCAGCGGCTTTTTCAGCTCAATCAGCTTCAGCACTTCCGCGCATACCTCTTTGATGTTTCCGTCGCTGCCAACGATGACATCGACCGTGCCCAGCCCGCGATTGCAATTGATCGCTTCTGCATACGTGACGCCGGTAACGGAAAGCGCCCATCGCTTGTAGTCGGTTTCCGTCCCGCCATGCTCCGGGTTGCGCTTCTGGTACAAAATGCGGTTGCGAAGCGCTTCATCCGGCTCCTGATTGAGCCCGCCGACTGCAGGACGCGGGTTGTTCACTTTCGAAATATCCTTGAGCGGATCAAACAGCAGCCGGATCGTATCTGCATTTACGTTGCCGATTATGCCCGCTTGCTTGCATCTTGCCTTTACAATCGTCTTTTTTTGACTGCCGATGGTCGCTTCGCCGACCGTCGCAAAGGAGAGATCCGAGTTTTCAATGCCGACCGTCGTGCCGTCCGGAATAACGGCGTTTTCCGTGCCCGTGAACTCCAGATCTACCCAAGAAGCAGTGGCCGGCGTGCGGTCCATTCCGTAATCCTTTGCGATTAAATCGAGAAAACGGCCTTCCGCCGTTACGGCAAAGGCCTGCTCCATAATGCTGCGAAACTTGCTCTCTTCGATCCAAAGCTGCATAGCTATTGGCGCCAACGCGTCATATATGATCGAGCCTTCGCTTTTGTCCAGCCCGTCGTCGACGCGATCGAGCAGCTGCTGCAGCTTTGATTCAAAGCTGACTGTATTTGTGCCGTTCAAGCTACAACACTCCTTCGTATCGGATGATGCCCTGCGTCGTCTCCGCCTGGAAAGCGATTTTCACCTCGTCGCCGGCCAACTCGATATTAAAATCAAACACACGGCTGATACGCTCGTCATAGACGAGAGCTTCCGTAATCATCCTGATCATCTCTACCTGAATAAACCCTTGCGTATACGACTTGCCGAGCAAATACACAATCTCGCAGCCGTAATCATTCGAGTAGATCGAATAATTAAACCGAATCGTAAGAATCGCTTTATGAATAAATTGCTTGACCGCGTCTTTGCCGTCGATTTGCCTTCCGATTTCCCCGGTTTCCAAATCAAGGCTGTACGTGCGCAGCACCGGCTTCTTTTTAACAATCAGGTCCGGAAAATCAATTTCGGGCGTTAGTCCCATGCCACCGCCGCCTTCCCATGGCCATCAATATTGAACGATCCGGTCGAAAATAAAAAATTTCTGACCGCCCTCGTAAGAGATGACCATCACTTTATCGCCTTTTCTCAACAGATCATCCTCTTTTTTGTCATTAATGAAATGGATTTCGCCTTCCTTCATCGTGAAATCCTTATCCTTCAGATCGACAGTAACTTTGTAGCTGTGAGGATGATCCGAAGGGTCTGTATTTCCGCTGAACTCTTGCGATTCGATGGTCGTCAGCTTCTCATTGGTCAAATTTACTTTCCGTCTTACACGGCATAGCTTTTCGGCAACGACGATAAGCTCCTTCGGAATAATGAGCTTATCGCTTCCCTTGAGCTTAATTTTCAAATCCGGCGCATCCGAGACGACTTCGGCCTCCATCAGCTCCGGCAGCTTCATCGATTGCACGCTTTTTAAGCTATGCTGCTTGATCAATTGCCCAAGCGACATTAATGGCACCTTCTTTCATTCATATTGGAAAATCCGGTCGGCAATAAAGAAACGCTGCCCGCCCTCGAATGAAATGACCATCACTTTATCGCCCTTTTTCAGCAGATCGTCCTCTTCGTCATCGTTAATATAGTGCAGTTCGCCTTGCTCCATCGTAAATTCCCGGTCAGTCAAGGCGACCTTCACTTTACCGGTATGCGTGTGTATCGGATACGGGTAGACGGGATGCTTCTCCTTTGAAAACGACAAACTGAACTCCTGCTCCCCAATCGTCGTCTGGCCCTTTGTCTTCTTCCCGTCCACAATCTTGGCTTTGTTCACCAAATTCACCTTCCGCTTTACTTCGCACAAATGCTCCGCAACGACGATCAGTTCCTTCGGGATGATGAGCTTGTCGCTCCCCTTCAGCTTAATCTTCAGCTCGGGCGGCTCGGAGACGACTTCAGCCTCCATGAGCTCCATCAGCTTCAGCGACTGCACGCTTTTCATGCTGTGCTGTTTAATTAACTGCCCCAGCGACAGCGACATCTTGCATCCCCCCAAAAGGCTTTTACGATCAGGACATCTCGGAAAGCGCGAGCGACATTTTATGATAGCGCCCGCTAAATTGATGCGTATCCTCCTCGACCGCATAAGTCTGCTCAATGCCGAGCTCCGGCACTTTGACGATGATCGTCGTCCCGGCCACCACCTCTGTAATGCCAAGCACCTCATCAAGCCTAAGCGTCTTCTTCACTTTGCCGTTCTCGGCCAGCATCATGTTAGCCGCATCTTGCAGCTGCGCCCGATTCGACTTATCCTTTATTTTCTCGTAATGCTGGAGGACGCCGAATTGCTTCTGCAACGATTTATTCTCAGCCGTAGCGATAACCGTCTGTTTTCCGTCGCTGCCCTGCAGCTTCACTTTCGTTACCGTCTTGTCAATCGATTCGCCGTACGAATAATCGATCAAATTCATGCCAGTCTCGATCATCCATTTCCGGCTGTTTTTCTTAAAAGGCACGAGCTGCACCTTCCCCTCCTTCGAAAAAAGGGAAAAGCGCTCGCCAATATTTTTGTACGTAATATCGAGCGCTTTCTTCACCATATCGAACAGCGTTTCTTCGTCGCATACCATATGCGAGATGACGTGGGTCGTATCCTCTATCGTTCCGGCCGGAATCGAAAAGTCGGTGCAAAGCTTGTTCAGCAACGCCGACGCTTTCATGCTTTTGAACACATAGGAATCTTTGTTGTTCGTCAAGTAAATCAGTTGATCGTAGGCGGTTAAGCTGAGCTTTCCCGGCTTATACTCCGCATTGAATACGATGCCGCGAAACAGTTCTTCCTCGCCGAAACGAAGTACGATACCGCTGCCGTTTTCCACCTTTGCCGGCGCGATATCGCCTTCTTTGGCATGCACCAGGCTGACCGTAAGCTTGCGAATCGCTTTTTGCGCCGTCCCCGACCATTCCGCGCTTTCTACCAGCGCCGTTATATCGTTCATTTGCCCGTCTGTAACGGTCATTACTTGAATCATGGAATCACCAGCACTTGATTCGGATAAATCGTATAAGGCGGTTTAATACCGTTGGCCGCCGCTATCTTTTCATACGGCACGCCGACTCTCATCTGAATGGCCCATAGCGAATCCCCGGTTTTTACCGTATACGACTTCGGCTTCACGCTTTGATCCGGCCGCTGCCCTTTGTTGCTGATTTCCGCTACCGTCTGCCCGTTTTCCTTCTTCGTCTCAATGACGCGAGGCTTCGTATATTTGAATTCCCGCAACGAAAGCTCGTAATAGATGCTTCCGACATCGCCTGCCATTTCCCGGTAGGACAACGATTCGATCGTGACCGGAAGAGTCATCTTCTCTTCCTCCGAATGAATGACGACAAATTGGACAGGATAGCCGCTGTTCTTCCATTTCTCGAGCTGTTCGATTCCTTTCATCGGCGGCTTAATATTGACATAGGAGCAATACGGGCCGTAATGCTTCGGAAAATGGGAGGCGAATTCGTATGTTCTCAGAACCGGATCCTGGATGACCGTAATTTGTCCCAGCTTTTGCACCGACACCGTCTCGTTGGCCGAGCCTGCCGACACTTTCAATTCAGAAGGATTGACGGGCAGCCAAAGCGACTCCGCTCCGTTGTTAAAGGTGAACCAGAACTCAACCGGCATAGACGCCTTCTCCTTCCGTCAGCAAATCCTCCTCCAGCATCCGCTTTAGCTTGTCAATAAACCGGTTCTCATCGGCTTCGTCATGCACATGCATCTCTCCGATCAAGTTCGCGATTGCTACCGATTTGGATTGGTCGACAGGGCCGGACGTTCCTCCTGCTCCGCCGTAAGGCTGCAGCATGGACGAACGCTGCTCGCCGCTCAATTGCCCGTTCCGGTAACGGCTTGCCTGCTCGGAGGTAAGCACCATTTCCCCTTGATGAAGCTCGGCAATATAGCCGTTGAACGGCACGCTGTTAAGCCCTGTTTTATGACTGCCGTTAATCGGCTGCACATTCATGTTTACCGTCGCAGATGCGCTGCCGAAAATATTTCTAATCGAATCCCATATTTGCTGAACCGTCTGCATAAGCGTTCCATACATACTTTGGAACCCTTGAATGAGGCCGTCCATGAACTGAGTGGCGAATGTCATCGCATATTGCGCGATACCGTTCAAGACGTCGTAAACGATGCGGGCGCCCCAGAAAAACGTTCCGGCGATGATGCCCCAGATCAACGCAATAAATTCGTTGATTCCGGTAAATGCCGTAGTAAAGACGCCGCCGATGGCATTGAGCGTGTCTGCGCCCCATTTGTACATATCCGATAACGCGGTTCCGACTGCTGTCGAGACCTGATTAAACGTCGTGACGAAAAAGGTTCCGATCGCCGACAGGATACCTTCAACATACGTCCATATCGCGCCTAATCCTGTCCAGATATAGCCAAGCCCCGTTTGAATCGCTTGGCCCACCGCCGTCATCGCATTCATAAAGCCGTCGGAGATGGCTCTGCCGACGCCTTGCATGTACGCGGCGAACTCTCCCCAAGCGGTTCTTGCCCAATCCTGAATCCGCTTGCCGGTCGTAACGACAAACGTCGAAATTTCGTCCCATGTGGCCGTAATGTAATTCCATACCGGCATAACCGCATCTCTGACCGTCTGGAATAAGCCGATCAAACCGCCGGCGTAGCCGATAATGAAATTACGCGCATAATTGAATGCTGTAGAGGCAAAGCCGTCCAACAACGCGCCGATCTTGCCGACGGCGCCCATAATGGCGTTTTTGATCGTTATCAAAGCACCCTTGTGGTCGCCTGCCGCCCCCTGCCATACGCCTTTGAAAATACCGCGCAGCATTTCCATGCCGGCCTTTCCGATGCCGACTATCGTATCGAAAGCTGCGGACACGATGCCGCTGATCGTATCGAAAGCGGATTGGACCGTATTCGCAATAAACGATCCGATACCGGTCACGATAGCAGCCATGCCGTCCCATATCAGCTTATAGAACGTAAAGACTCGCGTCATATAGCCGGTAACGATGGACCAAACGTATTGAAAAGCGGCGCTTACCCCTTGCCAGATACGGCCCGCCAGCTCCGTCGTAACCGCTGCGATACCGCTCCAAACCTCTTTCATCCAACCGGCCAAATCGGTAAAAAACTGCTTGGTATCCGCAATAAACCATTCGATCTCTTGCGCGAGCGATTGATAAGAAGCAACGATCCAAGCGACGGCTGCTTTGGTCTTGTCTTGAATGCCGAACCAATTGCCTGTCCATGCCGCGGTCAGCAGACCGATCGCGGCGACGATCCAGAAGATCGGATTCGTCAACAGGCCAATAGCGGCTCCAATGCCCGATATAATCGACATGACGGTTGATATAACCGCGAATGCGGCGAATGCGGCGATCAGCCCGTTCAGAATCGGCTTTAAGGTCTCAAAGTTGGCCCCGACCCAGTCGAGCGCCTTCTCCAGCCAGCCGAATACCGGGCCGATGACATCCATCATCCATAAGAAGCATTTGACGAACACATCGACGGTCTTCGCCGCGATGTTTTCCAGCTTCTTAAAACCGCCGCTCGTCAGCCAGGTGACCAGCCGCTGCATAATTGGCTTTACCTGCTCCAGTGCAGCCACTCCGGCGTTCTGCAGCGAGCCCTTAAGCCCTTCCGTCACAATTTCCCACATGCCGTTGGCGGATTTGTTCAGCTTCTCACCCCCGCCCTGGAACCAGGTGCCTGCATCTTTCAGAAACTTATCCCAGCTGCCCTTCTTGAATTCGAAACCGAATGCCTCCAGCTTCTTGTAATCCTTCGAATTGGCGGCCTCAATTGCTTCCATCGCTTCGGCTACCGACTTGCCCGGATTAAAGCCGGCCATATCCTCCGCCAGCTTGACGAGCTGCATCGCTTTGCCTGTATCGCCCTTCGTCAGCTTGACCGCCGACATTCCGCCTTCCAGCACCTGATCCGCCGAGAAGGCTGTATTCTGGGCATTGTCGCGCAATGCCGTCCAATAATCGGCGAATTTCTTCTCCAGATCTTGCGCGCTGGCAGGCCCTTTCTTCCCCTTGCCCTTGCCTCCGCCGCCTTGGCCTTGCAGCTTGCTCATGGCAAAGTCGAAACCGATTTTACTCGTTTCCAGATCGGCGGCGGCAACGACGGTCGAAGATCCAAAGCTTTTTAACGCCTCTCCGGCACCGCCGAATATTTCCTGAATACCTTTGATGTTGCCGGCAATCTTCTCGCCGACGCCGCCGACCTTTTCTTGAATCCCTTTCATATTGCCTTTCAGCTTCTCCATGAAAGACGGCTCTTTCTTGCTTTCGGCCGCGCCTGCCTTCTTCACTTTCATTGAGGATTTATCCAGTTTCCCAAACATGCCCTTCATCGATTGCTTCCCGATGCCTTTTTTGGAAAACCCCTTGCCTCCATTCGTGACTAAAGCGTATTTATCGCTGCTTTTCTTAACGGCATAACCTTTGGCTACATTTGCTGCGGTATTTGCAGCCGCCATACGAGGTCACCCTCTTCCTTGCTTACATCCGAATTCTCCAAGCCTACTTCCGCTTTTGCGCGCGCTCCGCTTTTCGCTCGGCATCCATTTCGACAAATTCAGAAGCATAGATAAACGCTTTGTGGTAATCATCCATTGCCCAAAGCTCTTGCGGGGCCAAATGATGCTTTTGCCATATCCGATGAGAGACGAGCGCATGGTAATCGCCACTGTTAATTAGTTTTTTGCTTCTTCCACCAGCTCTTCAAAATCGGTATCAAAGCCGTTAACGCGCTGCACCGCTTGAATAAGCTCGGCATACTCCCCGCCGACGTTCAAAATTTCCTTAACGAGATCGCAAGGGTCAACGAGTCCGTAGCTGCTCAGCAGCTCGGCGTCGCGGAAGTTTGGAAACACGGTCGTCTCGACTGCCAGCCTGCAAGCAAACCGTTTCCAGTCGATCTCCTCGCCTACCTTTTTTCCTTTTTTGAACTGCGGCACCGTGCACTCATCCTGCAAATCCTCAATCCGCTTCGTATCTACCGCTTTAAGCACAAACGGGATCGTATTGCCGTCCTCGTCCACATATCGCTTAGAGACGATGACCTCCTCCGTTACCGCCTGCTTCGCTTTGCCTTTCATAAACATATCCATCGATCTAGTAGCCGTTGTCATTGTTTATTCCTCCTTGTAGTGGATTGAATGTAACGCTTATTCAAAGCTGTCCTTGAGCGAATTCGGAATTTCCGCACCCTCAAATGTAAACGGAATTTCCTCCTCCAGCACTTCCGCCTCGACGCTGAACTGGCTGATTTTGACCGAATCGATATTGCAGTTGAGCAGATTGACCCGCTCCGTTCCGCGCCCGGAGCCAGGATCGTCGAGCACGCCTTGCAGCGTGAAATATACGTCTTTGCCGCTAGTCGAATATTCCAGCATCATTTTCGAAAATTTGGACGTTACTTTGTACAAGGTGAGTGTTCCCGTACCGCTTAAGCTGGTTGTCTTCTTGCTAAGCCAGCGATTGCCGAGAATCGCCACGTCGACTTTATTTTTCTCGATCGTCGCTTCGAACGACTTGGCGTAGCCGATTTCCTCGCTGTCGATAAACAGTCTTGCTTCCCGTCCGTTAATCGTATTGTCGCCGCGAAATTTAGCCATTGATTATCGCACCTCCACCGTAAAGAAAAATTTCTCCATGCTGTCAACCGGCTGAATGCCGAGATTGACGTATACTTCGTCGCCGACCGAGCGGATCGGATCGATCTCGAAATCTTTAATGAAATCTACGTTCTGAATCGCGCCCGCATCCTGCAGATCACGCAAATATTGGTTGGCTGCCGCTTTCAGCAAGGCGTGGCCGTCCGCATTATTGTCGATTTTGCCGATATAGCTATCATTTGCCACGCGCGCGAAATCGTTGGCAATGGCGTCCAGCACGCGTACAACGCGGTTTTTCGAGAAACGTCCGTTGCGCGTTTGCGAGTAGGAAACGAGCGAATTGATATCCTGCTCAACCTTCACCTTAACGCCGTCATGGACGAATACGAATTGGCCCTTCTTGAGCGCGTCGATGACTTGGCTGTTCTTCAGCCTCGGATTGGCGTCAGCCGCGCCTTCATAAGCGCTGTATGTATTCGACTGGATAATCGAAGCGCCTGCCGTTGCGCCTGCGACCCAAGCGACCGCATCCGTTGCGTTAAGCACGGTTCCGTCCAGCAGAGTGACGCCGTTGCCGACGCAGACGATGCCTTCATAATCGGCAATCTTCGAGAAGGCGCCGTCCTTAAAGAGGCCGGCAATAACGCCTTGAATTTTTTTGCCTTCCTCTTCGCGCATCCGTTTGATGAACGAAACAAACGAAATTTTCAAGCTGGAATCCTCAAACGGATAAGCGATGACTTCAAAATGCTGCGTTTCCGTCGCTTCCAAATATTCGGTATGGTCCTCGCCCTTCACTTCGTTGTCCTTGCCGCCTGTAAGCGGCGATCCCGCCGACTTCTCTACGCTGCCCGTACCGGCAAACGAAACCCAGGCATTCGGTTGCAAATCAGCCGCCGAACCAACGATCTGCTGGTGAACCACCCGTCCGCTGACGAGCGTTTTAACCAGTTTTTTCCCTTCACTGGACGGATCTTCCTCGGACGTAATCGAAATATCGTTTCCGCGCTTGCCGGCATGGAGCGCCGTAACGACCGTTGCATTTGCATCCGCTCCGATCGTAACCTTCGCTTTATCGCCGTCGTTCAGCCTGTAGATGAGCAGCGTTTTTGCCCGCTTCTTCGCTTCCCGCACTTTCGTTACTTGCGGGTCATTAATGTCGTAGCCAAGCAGCTCGAGCACGTCGCTGTCTTTCTCGATCCGCAAAAACTTGCGCGATTCGCCCCAGCTCAGCGCCAGCGGCATCGTTACCGTTCCGCGATCCCCGGATTTGATCCGCTCAAGCGCCGCGATTTTGAAATTCATATAAAGTCCCGGCCGTACCTTCTCTACCCCTTGAATCCATGTTCCTCCTGCCATCCTAACGAACCTCCCTTTGCAAATAAGCGGTAATTAACGTTTTTACTTCTGTAATTGTGAATGCTTCGCCGTCCGCACCGTACAAAGCGCCGTCGACGACTTCAGGATTGACATGGAATAAGTGCCGAGCATTGCGGCGCAGGCTGTCTGCGGAATAACGCGTTTCCTGCTCCTTCGTTTCTTGCGCTTCTGTCGTCGTTTCAACCTTTTCCGGCAACGGCTGTATGTCTGCTTTTTTTGCTTTAGGCATCGTTCTTCACCCTTTCGGCAATCGTAAGCCTTTTAATTTTTTCATAGGTTTCGCGTTCGTAGTTGTCCTGGCGGGTCCACACGAGCGTCAGCTGCGCTTCTCCTGTCCCGGCCATTTGCAAATCCATTTGATCGATCCGGATAAAAGAGCCCGTTGCCGTTCCCGATTCATCAAGCTCCGGTATGCGGTAACGCGGATAGCGGATCCCGTCCGCGATCGTCTCCGCCATTGCAAAAGCCTTGCTGTCCGATTCATCAAAAATTTTCACGATAAGCGTATACGTCTTGCGGAAAGAAGCCAGGTTGCCCGGACTGTCTACGATGCGCGGCGGCGGAAATGCGATGGCCGGGATCGTCTTCTGTTCGGGAATATCGCCGATATACAGCTCCGCGCCAATCAGCCCCCCGCAGAAGGCCGCGATCGATTCAATGTCGGGGAACACATGATCATCTCCTTGCTCCCGATTTATTCAAAGCATAAAAGCCACCCGATTCCGGATGGCTCTTCCTGAAAGCTCTGTTTCAGTGTAATGCGAAATCGGCCTATGTTCGGTACAAGCCGCGTACGAATTAAATACTAATTTCGCATTAAAAAAGCCTAAAATCGGCCCAATGTGTTGCCGCTGGTTTCACCCGTTTGCTCCAAATTAAAAAAAGCTTCCTCTGCGGAAGCTTTCGGGACTTGCTATATTCGAATGTACAGCAGCGTTGTTGGACTAGAGCATGTTGGCCGCTTTCAATATCCTAGACATCGTGCTTATTGCGCGGGCTTTGTAAAAATCATAAGTACTTTTCGGTATTTTCAATATAAACTCGTAAATATGTTTGTCTTTTCTCTGCTCAAAAAAACATTTCGTCAATATTTCCTTCCCTTCATAAGGCAGTGCCTCTAGCGCCCGCTCGATCGCTTTGCATTTTCCGGCATATTCGACAAGATGATCAGCCCTATGGTCCCACACGGAAATATCGACCGCCGCTTTCATTGACGGGTAAGCCTTAAGCAGCTGCTTGACCTTCAGGCGCTCTTCGTCAGAGACGACCTTCGATTGCAGCAACATTTCATCACCATCCATTTTAAGGTAATACTTATATTACCAAAAAAATAAGATTTGTGAAGAGATCCTAAGACCTACCTGCCTATTCATTGCTCCGGACAGCCGCTTAGCAAATGGCCCGAACGATTAACCTTCGTTTGCAAATATTTCTCATTATATTCCGATACGTCGCCCCATAGCGGAATTCGATCCGCTACCTCAAGTCCTGCAGAGCGCAGAGCATCCAGCTTTTTCGGATTGTTGGTAATGAGCTTGACCTGCTTTTCCCTAAGCGATCGCAGCACCCGTATCGCATCGCCGTAATTGCGCGCGTCGTCGACAAAACCAAGGTTCAAATTCGCCTCGACCGTATCGTAGCCGTCCTCTTGAAGCAAATATGCCATCGCTTTGCTGAACAAGCCAATGCCCCGCCCCTCATGATTGGCCAAATAAAACAACGCGCCCGCGCCGTGGGATACGATCATTTGGAGCGATTGATGAAGCTGGAATCCGCAATCGCAGCGCTTGCTGCCAAAAATATCTCCGGTATGGCATATGCTGTGCATACGGATAAATGCATCGTCCGCGTGCTCGAAGTCGCCGTAGACAAGAACGCTCGATTGCTGCATTTCCGCCAGATTGACGGCCGACAGCTTATGAATAATCCCCTCGATGTCATGAAGATCCTCTTTGCAAAGCAGCCAGCAATACCATTGAAAAATAGCCGTCTCCTCGCCCAGATGAATCGGCAGCTTGATCGGTCCGACCAAATAAATTTCGCCCGAATTGCTGCTGATATGCTTTATTTTATCCTCCAGAATAGATACGACCTTCTGCTCCATCATAATTCCCGCCTTTCCAACGTTAACCTATAAAGGCTATGTTGCGCAGCGCCTGCGTTTGCTATCCCTCCAGCCGCTGATACACATCATCAAAAGCGAAAAAGTTGTATTTTACGAAAGCGTTTGCCATGATACACTGTTTACAAATGGATGCTATGCTTACAGCTATTGGCGCTCTTGCCGCCTCCATAATTGATCCGAATAAGAGAGGAAGAACGTAAATGGCAAATATTGTTAATTTCGCGCACCGCGGGGCGTCCGGCTGCTGCCCGGAAAATACGATGGCGGCGTTCTCGAAAGGACTGGAGCTTGGAGCAACCGGTATTGAAACAGATGTGCAAATGACGAAAGACGGCACTCTCGTCTTGATTCATGACGAAAAACTGACACGGACAGCCGGTTTGGATGCTCTTGTAGCAAGCGTCGATTACAGCGAAGTGAAACAGCTTGATGCGGGCAGTTGGTTTGGCTCCGAGTTCGCAGGCGAGCGCGTGCCGACACTGGAACAGCTTCTCGAGCTTGTAAAGGACACAAACACCATCGTCAACATCGAGCTGAAAAACGGATTCGTGCAATACCCGCAGCTCGAAGCCAAAGTAATAGAGTCCGTTCGCCGCTATCAAATGACCGAGCGTGTCATTCTATCGAGCTTCAACCACTATTCGCTTGCAGAAGCCAATCGACTGGCGCCGGAAATCGCCACAGGCATTTTATATATGGAAGGGCTTTACGAGCCGTGGAAATATGCGCAATCAATCGGAGCTTCCGCTCTGCACGCTCCGTATTATGCTGTTCTGCCGGATTGGGTTGCCTCAGCCAAAGCCGAAGGCGTCATTTACAATCCGTTTACTGTAAACGATCCGAATGAAATGAAGCGTCTCATCGATGCGGGCGTCGCCGGAATCATTACCGACTATCCGGACCGCTTGCACGCGTTATTGTAAGATTTAAGGAGAGGGGCTGAAAGTTAACGGATGAAAAAGACATGGCTATTGGCATTCGGCTTTTTCAGCATCAGCATTACATGGGCGCTTTACAATGCTTTTGTGCCGTTTTTTCTCGACAATTTTTTGAAGAGCACTGCCGTTATTGGTTTTATGATGACGATCGACAATTACTTCGCCCTGTTTCTGCAGCCTTGGATCGGCAGCCGCAGCGATCGGACTGACACCCGCTTCGGCAAAAGAATGCCTTACTTGCTTATCGGGATGCCGCTTGCGGCGCTGTTCAGCGCCCTTATCCCGTTGTACACCAGCCTGCTCACTCTCATTCTGTTCATGGTGCTGATGAACCTGTCCATGAGCTTGTACCGTTCGCCGACCGTCGCGCTTATGCCTGACATTACGCCGGATGAACGGCGCACCAAAGCAAACGGCATTATTAACTTTCTCGGCGGCGTCGGCTCGATACTCGCTTTCGGTGCAGGCTCCTTTCTGTACAAGGCGCATCCGTCGCTGCCATTTCTCGCCGCATCCGTTATTACGCTGATCTGCCTCTTCATTCTGATCAAGTCGATCAAAGAGAAGCGCGATGCTATCGCTTATGCTTCGCCTGCATCCGCTTCTGAGAAAACATCTTTTTCGTTTAAAGGAGAATGGAATCGGCCGACGATCTTTTTGCTAGCTGCCGTTTTCTTCTGGTTTTTCTCTTACCAGGGCGTCGAGGCGTTATTTACGCTTTACGGCAAGCATCACCTTGGACTTGAAGAAAGCGACGCTTCCTTCTCCTTGGCCTTCTATTCGTTAATGTTCGTCTTAACGGCAATTCCGGCTGGCTGGCTTGGACACCGTTTCGGCAAGAAGCGCATCATCCTTATCGGGGTCATCGGCATAGCGCTTGTGTTTGCCGCCATTACCTTCGTTGAGACGCTGCTGCCGCTCCGTTTGCTGCTAGTTGCCGGAGGCGTTTGCTGGGCGCTCATCAATATTAACTCCTATCCTTTTGTCATCGGCCTCGGCAAAGAAAAGAGCATCGGCACGCGCACCGGCATGTACTATCTCGTTTCGTCGCTTGCCGCTATCGCTTCACCGCCGCTGATGGGCAATCTGATCGACATGTTTGACTATTCGGTTCTGTTCTATACGGCTGCGGGCGGCATGGTCATTGCGCTTGTCATGCTGCTTGGCGTCAATGATAAAGGCCTTTCTGCAGGAAGCGGCACAGGCGCGCTGCCGGCCAAGTCTAACGTTACTTCCTAATCCGACAACGCAATAACAAAACCTCCGCTTTCAGCCTTTCAGCCGACTGCGGAGGTTTTCTGTCTCTATGCTCAATTCAATTAATGAATTTCCTTCTTCGCAAAATTGCCGCCAAGCACGTCCGATACATGCTCGATCGCAATGAACGCCTTCGGATCGATTTCTTGCACGATCGCTTTCAGTTTCGCCACTTCAAGACGGCTGACGACGCAATAAACCATTTGCGTTTCCTCGCGGGAATAGCCGCCTCGCGCTTGAATGTAAGTCGTGCTGCGTCCAAGGCGAGTCATAATCGTCTCGGAAATTTCCTCGTACGAATGCGAGATGATCGTTACCGACTTCGATTCCTCGATACCTTCGACAACGATATCCATCACTTTGGTTGCCAAGTAGTATGTAACCATCGAATACATAGCCGAATCCCATTGGAAGACGAAGCCTGCCAAAACAAAAATAAACACGTTGACGATCATAATGATCTGACCGACAGGCATGCCAAACTTTTTAGCGGCAAGAATCGCGACGATTTCCGTACCGTCAAGCGAGCCGCCGTAACGAATGACAAGTCCGACCCCTGCCCCTAGAATGATGCCGCCGAACAGAACGGCGAGCAGCTTCTCCTCGGTAAACGGATCCACATGATGCAGCAGCTGCGTCGTTGCCGACATGACGACGATGCCGTACAGCGTCGAAAAGGCGAACGTCTTGCCGATCTGTTTAAAGCCGATAAACAAGAAAGGCAGGTTGAATAAAATAATGAAAAGTCCGAGCGGTAAATGCGTCAATGCCGATGCCATGATGGATAAGCCTGTAATGCCTCCGTCGATGACTTCGTTGTTGACGAGAAACAGCTCGAGCGCCACGCCCATTAGAACCGCGCCGATTGTAATGAACAGGATGCGTTTTAAAAGCTCCAGCGGCGCCATTTTGCGATGTTCTTTTGCCATGAATACCTCCGTCGTTTTCTTTTAAGCCTAGCACACATACGGTCATTTTTCAAAAAGCGGAAGCCAATTTGCCCAGCGTAATCGAAGGCTGGGGGTTAGCTGCCCGCCTGCGATTCAAACTTGTGCTTCACAAATCGGTTGATTTCGCGGCGCTGCTGTTCATTTAAATATGCGATTAGACAGTCTTGTCCGAGCGGTGCCATGACAAGCGATTTTCCCGTTACATTTCCGGCAAGATCATTAAACCTTTCGAGCACTTCCGGGTCGATCCAGTCGTCATTTTCTCCCTGCATAAACTGTCAATCTCTACATATCGCTTATGTAAACCCTGCAGCTTCTTAACGAAGCTAATTCGCTGATTAAAGAAGCAAATTTCGCTGATCTGGCCGAGATCAGCCAAGAAGTAGAGGATAGCGAAACTGTTGACGCAAATAGCGAATGGTAGTTCTCGGATAACGAAACTAGATTCGCTGTTCGATGGCGTGCAGTCTATAACTAGCAATACAGCACTTTTTTGCGAAGCTGGCTTCTTTAATCAGCGAATAAGGTTCGTTAATCCGAAAGATGCAACCAAACCTTAACAAAGCATAAAGACACCCCCTCCTGTGAGGGGGCGCCTGAATTGGGCGAAGCTCGGTGCTTGCTGCCGCTATTATTCGTACAGCACCGCTTTAATCTGGTCGCTGTCGATATTCGTTTTGTCGTACCAGTAGAATCCGGTATCAATTGTCGATTGCAGTTTCTCGCCGCGAATCGCTTGAACAGCCGCTTTGACCGTTTCATAGCCGATGCCGACCGGATTTTGCGTAATGGCGCCAGCCATTTTGCCGCTCTTGATCGCATCCATTTGCTGCTTGCCGGAGTCAAAGCCGATGATCGTAATTTGACCTTCTTTTTTCAACTCGGTAACTGCGTTGATAACGCCGATAGCCGAGCCTTCATTAGCGCCGAAAAAGCCTTTAAGGTTCGGATGAGCTTGAATAATTGCTTTAGCAAGGTCGGTCGATTTCAAATGGTCGCCGCCGCCATACTGGATGTCGACGATTTTGATGTTCGGATACTTTTCTTTAATCCGGTTTACGAAACCATCGCGGCGATGGACGCCGGTAACGCTCGTTTGGTCATGAACGATTACGCCAACTTCGCCTTCTCCGCCGATCAGCTCCGCCATTTTGTCAGCGGCAAGAGCAGCTGCCGCCAAGTTGTCCGTGGATGCGGTCGCAACTGGGATATCGCTGTCTACGCCGGAGTCAAAGGCGATGACCGGAATGCCGCCGTCCTTCGCTTTTTGCAGAAGCGGAATCGACGCTTTGCTGTCGAGCGCGGCGAAGCCGATTGCGCTTGGCTTTTTGTCCAATGCCGCTTGCAGCATTTCGATCTGTTTATCTACCTGCGATTCCGTTTCCGGTCCTTCGAACGTAATTTCGACATCGAATTCTTTAGCCGCTTGCTCAGCGCCCGATTTTACCGCTTGCCAGAACTGATGCTGAAACCCTTTGGAGATAATCGGAATGTAAATTTTCTCTTCGCCGCCGGCGGAAGCAGCCTTGTTTCCATCGTTCTTCGCATTCTCTGAACCGCATGCGCTGAGCAGCGTAAGCCCAAGAAGCATAACAAGCATCGATAACGTTACCTTTTTCATCGAAATCTCCCCTTCGTCTTTTGTAAAAGTTCATCTATAGATTCGTCTGGCAAGCGACGGCAGCGCTTCATGGCTGACCGGCAGGTCAAACGGGTCTACCGTTATAAGACAAGGCAAGCAAGGTATTCCGAAAACATGAAAACTACTTTTTGCGGCGGCGCAAAATGTCGGCGTACACGGCAAGCACGATAACGAAACCAACGACTACCGTCTGCCACTCCTGCGGCACTGACAATATACGTAATCCGTTCGTCAGTACACTCATAATCAGCGCGCCAATTACAGTGCCGATAATTGTACCCTTGCCGCCGCTAAGCGAAGTTCCGCCAAGCACAACTGCGGCGATGGCTTCGAGCTCGTAACCGGCGCCGAGAGACGGATGGGCGGAATTGAGCCGAGATGCCATAAGCACGCCCGCAAGACCGGTAAATACACCCGTTAACGTGTAAATGACGATTTTCCAATAGTTCACGTTAATGCCGGAGAGACGCGTCGCTTCTTCGTTGCTGCCGAGCGCAAAATTGTAGCGGCCGACGATCGTTTTGGATAAAATAATGCCGCCAACAATTGCTGCTGCAAAAAAGATAAGCACGCCGTTCGGAATATCAAAGCCCGGAATGATCTTACCGACGATAGAATCGAGCGCAAGCTTGGAATAGCCGGTGTTCTCGTCGAAGTAGATCGGCTTTGCTCCAGAAATAACGAGCGCAAGCCCTTTCGCAACCATCATCATCGCCAGCGTGGCGATAAACGGCGGGATTTTCATTTTGGAGATGACGGCGCCTGAGATCAGTCCGCAAATCGCGCCAGTTAGGATGCCGCCAAGGATACCAAGAGGAACAGGCAAACCCCAGTAGGTGATAAAGACGCCTGTCATTACCGCGCTAAGCGTCATTACCGTTCCGACCGAAAGATCAATGCCTCCTGTAATAATGACAAAGGTAGAGCCGAGCGCAAGGACGCCAATAACCGCCGTCGAGAGCAAAATGCCGACAATGTTCGAGAATTGAAAAAAGTTGGACGACGATAACGAGAATGCGAGCACCAGCACGACCAAGCTTGCGAACGCAAACACCTGCTGCATAGCTCCGGGCTTGATTTGCAATATCGGCCGTTTGCTTACTCCTGCCGCCGCCTCCGTCTGATTTTGAATATTCATGCGTAATCCCTCCACATCATGTTGCAGCCTATTTTTGCATTTCTTTGCTTCAGCCCCGCAGCGTAGCTAAATGCATAATGCGTTCCTGCGTCGCTTCATCCTGATCTAGTTCTCCCGTAATCCGGCCTTCGCACATGACGATAACCCGATGGCTCATCCGCAATATTTCCGGCAACTCCGACGAGATCATGAGAATCGTCTTGCCGCTCGCCGCCAAATCGTTTAGCAGCTTATAGATTTCACTCTTCGCTCCAACATCGATGCCCCGGGTCGGCTCATCAAAAATAAGAATGTCGCAGTCGCGGGTCAGCCACTTGCCGATAACGATCTTCTGCTGATTGCCTCCGGACAGGAACTTCACTTCCTGACGAATATGCGGCGTTTTGACCTTCAATGTCTCTACCATTTTGTCTGCCGCTTCAGCAATTCGCTTCTCTTTAATCCAACCGAGCCTATTCGTAAAACTGCTCATGGAAGCAGCAGCCACATTCATTTGCACGTCCATATCGACGATGCAGCCGAAACGCTTCCGGTCCTCCGACAAATAGCCGATGCCCGCCTTGACCGCGTCATGCGGCTCACGCAGCCGCAGCTTCCGGCCTTTTACGCGAATCTCGCCCGAATCAATCGGGTCTGCGCCGAAAATAGCTCTAGCTACTTCCGTTCTTCCCGCGCCGATCAGCCCGGCAAAGCCGACGATCTCTCCCTTGTGCGCTTTGAAGCTAATATTTTTCAAGCCTTTGCGGTTTAAGCCTTCTACCTCGAGCACCGGTTCGCCCTTGCCTTCGCGCCGCTTCGGCTTTGAGGAATCGTATATTTCTCTGCCGACCATCATCGCGATAATCTGCTCGTTTGTTACTTCCGCCGTAGCAACTGTGCCGATATAACTGCCGTCGCGCATAACCGTAACCCGATCGGTAATCCGCTTCAGCTCATCCATCCGATGCGAAATGTACACGATGCCGACACCGCTTCTCCGCAGCTCGCGGATGATGACGAACAGTTCCTCGATTTCCGCATCGCTCAGCGCGGCCGTCGGCTCATCCATAATGAGCACTTCGGAATTGTAGGAGAGCGCTTTGGCGATTTCTGCGAGCTGCTGCTTAGCAACCGTCAAATTTCCGACCAGCTCGTTCGGATCGAGATCTAGCCGCAGCCTTTGAAACAGCTGCTCCACCTTGCGGTTTAGCTCCTTCTCGTTAAGCAGAAAACCAAGCTTGCGCGGCTCCCGGCCGATAAAAATATTTTGCGCCACCGTTAAGTCCGGGGCGAGGTTAAGCTCCTGATGAATAATCGCAATTCCTTTGTCCTGCGCCGCTTTCGCATTCGGAACGACAAGCTCGCTGCCGCGCAGCGTCATCGTCCCGGCGTCCCGCTGATACACGCCTGTAAGCACTTTCATTAATGTCGATTTGCCGGCGCCGTTCTCGCCCATCAGCGCATGAACCTCGCCGCTGCGCAGCTCGAAACGGCAATCTTTTAACGCCTGCACGCCGGGAAACGCTTTATCGATGCCTTCCATTTGAATCAACACGTCACTCATGCCGGTATTCACCTCTTCGCTTCTGCATGCCCTCATTGTAAAGCAGCCCTTGGCCGCGCAGAATCGAATATCGTATCGGGATCGTTGAAAAATGTACAATTCGAACTTTCACTTCATTGATAAAAGACACAAAAAAGGCCGATCATGGCGGAAATCGCCATCATCGGCCTATAAGGCGGAACGAGTGTTGCTTTTGAGGAGGAATGGAATCGAATTCCTGCAAATGTGCAGGCTTTTTGACAACAGAATGAACATCCAGCTCAGATTCCTGCAATTGTGCAGCTATTAAAGCCCTCCGATTTGTTTTGAACGAATTGTCAGCGGAATAGATGTACTTTTACAGGTTTCCTTCCAAAATGCGCTCCAGCTTCGAAAAAAACTGCAATTTTGCAGGTTTGCGTTGGTTAGCCTTGTTTTCTGCGCCTACGCCTGCGTTTGCATCTGTATCTGCGTCTGCGCCAGGCGTTACCCTTAATCCGCTACTTGCCTACAAAAGGGAACAGCAGCTTCTGATTCTGCTCCGAATACATATTGTTCTTGTCGATGACGACGGAATCGGTGTCAATCCTTTTGTCCAGCTTTTGACCGTCTATTGCCTCCAGCGCTTTCTTCACGCTCAAATAGCCCATGTTGTACGGCTTCTGCACTACAGTCGCCTGAATGACGCCTTCCTCCAGCTGCTTCACTTCGTCAATCGAGCTGTCGAAGCCGACCAGCTTCACCTTGCCTGCCATCCCCAGCTCCTTGATCGCTTTGCCCGCCCCGACAGTGGACGGCTCATTCAAGCCGACAATGCCTGCGAGGTCGGGATTGTTGCGAAGCAATTCCTTCGTAATCGTATACGCCTTCTCAACAAGCCCTTCGCTGTAATAAGTGCCGACAAGATTAAATCTTGCTTCCTCCTCCAGCCGCTGGCGAACGCCCTGCTCCCGCTCCAGCTGGGTCGACGTGCCGTAAATGTAACTGATAATCGCCACTTTCGATTCGCCTTTCAGCAGCTTGGACAGCTCATCGCCCGCTTTCCGCCCCGCCGCGAGATTGTCCGTCGCGATCAAGCTCAGCGCATCGTCGCTGTTAATACCCGAATCGACCGTAATCAGCTTGATGCCGGCATTGACAATTTGCTGCGCAATCGGTACCAACCCGTTATAATCGGTCGCCGCCAGGACAATCGCATCCGGTTTCTGCTGAATCGCTTGCTCCAGCTGCTTCACCTGAACGTCGATTTCGCTTTCAAGCGGCGGTCCGATGACCGTCACCTCAGCCCCGAACTCCTCCGCCGCATCGTTAACGCCGTCGATCAACACATTCCAAAAACCGGCGATCTGCTCGGTCGCTTTGACGGATACAACAATACGTGGAGGATGATCCGGCTTATCATGGACAGCCCATTGAAACACGCCGTACACGATAGCTGAAGCCGCAACAGCCAACAGCGCAATAATAGCAGGCAAAGGAAATCTTGCCTTCCGCATCATATCGCTTGTCCCTCCCCTTTATCCGTCTGAGGCAGCAGCCGCGCAATCCGCACCGTCACAGTCGTTCCCGTTGCTGCGCTGCTTTCATAGCTCAAGCCGTACCCTTTGCCGAAGTACAGTTGGATTCGTTCATGCACATTGACAACGCCGACCCCTTTGCTCTCATGGTCGCTGCTGCGCGGCTCTAGAATGGCGCGAAGCGTCTCTCCGTCCATCCCGACGCCGTTATCGCTTACCTGGAACCAAATATGGTCCTCCGACTGGCCTCCGGAAACGGTAATTTCGCCAATGCCGACCTTGTTCTTGATCCCGTGATAGATTGCATTTTCAAGCAGAGGCTGCAGCAGCACCTTTAACGTACGGCAGCTCATAATGGCAGGATCGACGTCGATTTGAAAATCAAGCTTATCCTTGTAGCGCATTTTTTGGATCGTCAAATAGTTGGCGACATGCTCAATCTCCGTGCGGATCGACACAAGCTCCTGCCCCCGGCTGATCGACGCGCGGAACAGTTTGGCGAGCGCTGACGTCATCAGCACCACCTCTTCCGATTTTTTGCCCTCCGCCATCCAAATGATGGAATCCAGCGTGTTGTACAGAAAATGCGGATTAATTTGCGCTTGCAACGCCGTAAGCTCGCTTTTCCGCTTGAACTCCTGCTCCATGACAACCTGGTTCATCAGCTCTTCGATCCGTACGACCATCAAGTTGAAGCTGCGGGCAAGGCTGGCGATTTCCTTCGGGTTGGCGAGCGGCACCCTGTGGTTGAATATTCCTTTCTCCACCTTCTTCATATGCTCTTGAAGCTGCTTGATCGGCCGTGACAAATTGCGGGAAATGAAGAAGGCGAGCAGCAATCCTACGAGCAGACAGCAAATAACGGCGACGATAAAAGAGAGCTGCATATGCCGTTCCCCGGCAATCAATTCGTCCGTATACGATACCCCGACGATTTTCCAGCCGAATCCCGTATCTTGAACGGTATATATGCGGCTTTGGCCGCCCTCGTCCGTCTCGAAGCTGCCGCTTCCCTGCCGCAGCACATCATCAATCATCTCCGTCTTCAGATTGCTGTACACAAGCTGCTGCTGCGGATGATAAACGATGTTGCCGCTCGCATCGACGATAAACACGTAGCCCCGCTTGCTTAGATCAATGCTGTTCAGCATGTCGTTCATGACGCTAAAGTTCAAGTCGACAAGCAATACGCCAAGCGGCTCCTTCTGATCTTTGCTCCACAGCTCGCGGCTTAGCGAGACGACCCAGCCGTACTCGTCCAGGAACAGATGCTGCACATGCGAGGACGAGACGACGATGCGGCCGGAAGCATTTTGCGCGTTCACATACCATGGCTGCTCCCTCACGTTCATGTTTGGATTCAGCTCGGCGCCAATCCGGTCGGAAACGAACTTGCCGTTGTAGCCGAACACATGAATCGACGCAATGTCTTTGCGGGAGACGATAATCGATTGGAAATAGTCCGATACTTTACGCGCGCCTTCCCCCGTCGCAACGAAAGAACGAACATCCTCGTTGCTGAGCGCCAGCTGCGAAATGTTTTCCATCCCCGTAATGTAGGTTTGAAGATTTGCGTTTACTTGCCCGATCAGCTCCGCTGTGTAGTCCTGAGCCGTCTCGCGAACGGATGCGGCTGACAATTGATACGACATTACGCCGAGCAAAGTGCCCGTTAGCAAAATAATGCAGGCGATCGCCGCCGCAATGTTCGTCTGAATGCTTTTAAATTTAAATATGTCCATAAATGCGCATCACGCCCGTTCTGCTGCAGTCTTCTGGCGGTATTCGGTCGGCGAATCGCCCGTATGCTTCTTGAAGAGGACGCTAAAATATTGCGCGTCGGGATAGCCGGATCTGGCTGCTATTTCATATGTTTTTAAAGCGGTGAACTTGAGAAGCTCCTTCGCTTTGTCCATCCGCAGCGCCGTTAAATATTCGACGAACGTTTTGCCGGTATGCGCCTTGAACGCCGCGCTGAAATAACTGACGCTCATCAGCGCCTGCTTGCTGACCGCCTTAACCGAAAGGTCCGCGTCGCCGTAGCGCTCGTGAATGATCGCCAGCGCATCCTTCAACTGCTTCCGCCACTGGCCGTCGCGCGCCTCGGCGACGCTGTCGACGGCGCGCCGGCACGCCGTTTTCAGCCATTCGCTTATTTCCTCAAGCGTACGGAATGAATAGATGGCCGTCACCGGATTGACCCCTTTGCCGAATACTTCGGCCTCCTCGCAGCCAAGCTCCTCCAGCGCCTGTATAACGGCGATAATCGTACGCTGCAGCCGAATATAGCTTTGCTCGATCGTCAGCATCGCCGTCCGGTGCTGACTGATCGCCGCTTCCACCGCTATATCGACCTCGTCCGGCGTGCCGGTCTTAATGCCGGCAATCAGCTTGCGGTCGAACTCCTGCGAATAATCCGCCCCTCGGCCGCTGCGGATCTCCATATCCGATATGCTGATGACCTGATTGCCGCCAAGCAACAACCTATATTCGAGCGCCGAGATTGCGGAGTGGCACGATTCATGTATACAGCGCAAATCGCCTGAGGACGTTCCGATGCCGACCGACACAGTCCGCTTCAAAAACTGCTCTGCTGACGTCCGGATGGCGTCGGCAAGCTCTTGCGACCGGTCATTCAGACTTTCCGTTCCGTTGCCGGACAATATCGCCAGCACCTTCTCTTCTCTGCTGCTGCGAAATACGGCAGCTCCTTTTTCCTCATGAAGCAGCTCCTGAGCAACGTTATATACGGCAAATCGCAGCAGCTCGCGGTCGGCAGCGGTCAAGCCGCTTCGTTCCGGAAGATCGAGATCGATCGCGAGCGCAATAAAGAACGGCCCCGCCAGCTCCAATCCGAAAAAAACAAGCCGCTCCGCAAGCTCGCGTTCGCCGATCGGCATCATCGCAATCCGGTCGAGAAACCGTTCCTTGAGAGCGGGCATGCTTTCCCGCAGCTGACGGCGAAGCCGCTCAAGATCTTCCTTTTCTTTCTGCTGTCCGTCGAGCTCTTCTTTCAATTTCTCCAGCACAGCGGTCAGCTCGGCTGCCGTAATCGGCTTCAAAATAAAATCGTTCACTTGCAGCTTCACCGCACGCTGCGCGTAGTCAAAATCGTCATATCCGGTCAGGATAATCATTTTCATGTCCGGATATTTCGACTTCACCGCCTTTGTCAGCTCCAGCCCGTCCATGAAAGGCATATTAATATCCGTCAGGACGACATCCGGCTGCAGCCGGTCAATCGCCTCCAGCGCAGCAACGCCATTCTCGCAATCGGCTGCGCATTCGAAGCCGAGCGCTTCCCACTTTATTTTTTCGCGAATGCCCTCGCGCACAACTGCCTCATCATCAACCAGCACTAATTTGTACATGTTCGTTCCCCCGTCTTAAACATCCGGAATGGTAATGTATGCGCTTTAATTATAGCATTCGATAACTTCTCGGCAATTGGAAAATGATTGAGCCGCTCGCGAAAGAGCGGCTCATTCTTCACAATTCGACTAATTTTGTTATTTAATTGCCGTCTTAAATGCCTCATATTTTTTATTAAAAGCTACTTTCACTGCAGTCCAATTTGTTTGTAACGCTTCCAATGCAGCCGTCGGCCTCCCATAGTCATTATAGGAATTCGATCTTTTCCTCTTAGCGTTGTCCTTATTGGTATGATTACTTTCTAATTTTATGTTTTCTGTCTTCTCTTTTTCCGTTTCGATCTCATGCTCTATCTTTTCTTTCCAGGCTACAAGAAACTGATTTTTTATTGCATCACGCCAATTTGGACTTATTGAGTTTTTATGATATTGGAAATGTTCAACCAAATGACGCGCAGCAACAGCAGCGGCATGCTCCATCGTTCTTTTCTGCGTAAAACTTTTAGGAAAGAAATCGAACGTCTTCATAATGCCTTTGCTGATCTTTTTTGCTTGACCATCAGACAAATCCAGATCCTCAGCGTATTCCTCTGATTTACTGTCTACCTGCCTAGGACCGACCGCATCACCCTTAATGTAGGAATCTTCATCAACCGAAGTCCATGGAATCTGCCCTCGAAGCGTAATCCAGGTTTCACAAGCTTCAGCGAGCTTTATAACTTCGGAATCTCGTAATGTCGGCTTCCATTGCTTGATGAAGTGAGTCGTATTGTCGAATTTATCCGAATCCATATTGGGCTGATGATCATAATACTCCCAATCAGCAGACGTTCCTGCTTTTGGTCTAGCCGCCCAGAGGCTGTCGCCTATCGGAAGATTACCGCTGCCTCGCGTCAACTCTTTCGTACAGTTTTGAATTCCTCCTGCAATTAAAAGTGGAAGTTGCTTTCTTATATGAGCATTGGAGCCTTTTTTAAGATTTTCTTCAGCATACCAACGGGTTAGCAAATCATAGAGGAACTGATATTGTTCTTTAAGGAATTCCCATGCTTCGACCCAATTTTTACCGACCAAATTACGTTCGAATAGACTTGTAAATACGACATTGGACGTTACATGCGATCTCTGGCTTGCGTCAACCGATTGATCTTCAGTTGCAACCGTTGGTTTGTCTCTTTCGGCACTTACTGAATCAATTGTAGCCGTTAAAGTATCGAATTCTTCCATTTCATGCTCTGGTTCATTAAATTTTATAATTACTTTCCTCTGAACGACCATTTGTGCCGTGGAACGAGCCTGAGGGGAATTCGGGGCAGAAGCTGCTTGCTGTGCATCCAATGGATGCCTTTGCATCGTTTCTCCCATTCTTAATGCTGCTTGCCCCATGCTGTCCGCTTCTCTTTCCAAGCCATCATTATTATTCAACAACATGCCGTTCTTCATCTGCAATTTGGGTTGAACCCTTCCTTGCTTTTGCTGCACAACATGCCATCCTTCATGCGGAAGATGGCGCTCTTGTCCAGGCCCGATATGAATGTCGTTTCCTTGTGCGAACGCCAATGCTTGAACTTTCGAAGGCTCCTTCGAATTATAATGAACCTTAACATCCGATAAATCGATACCGGACTGTTGCTCTAGACCTGACTTTAATGAATCTGGCAGGCCTGTCTTGTTCTCTTTCTTCTGAACAGGTTGAACTGACTTTGATTGGGCAGCAGGATCTGAGGACTGCAACAGTTGGCCAACTGCTTTGTTGCCAATTGATCTCTGCAGCTGAACAATATCTCCAATTGACGAATGTTGTACAGAAGGTGCGACAGTTGGGGAAGAAACCAATCCGCTTTTCTGCTCAACTCGATTTCCTGCACTCCTATTATTTTCAGTTTGAAAGTTAGCCACTTTCTTTAACACATCCTTTCATCTGACAACCTTATTACATGAGCAAAACGTTCCTGAGCTCACACAGATGCAAGATAAATCGTAAAAGTTTGTTAGTCCAGTACGCAATCCTCACATGGAAACTTTTGTATTTAGACTATTGTACTAGCTTCGCCAAGCGGATGAGCGTCCGAAGCGCATCCGGCGAACCGACGGCAATATCATTGCTATGCATAACGACAATCGTGCCATTTTCCAAGGAAGGCGTAACCTTTGAAACAATCATTTCCGCAGAAATACCGGCCCAATCCCCTGACTCGACGCCCTCAATGTCCAAATAATCGCGTTCGGCCAGCCAGCCCCCAAATTTTCCTCGCGAAAAGAACAATACGGAAAACGCAAAAAAGTCGGACACGCGAGCCCGGTCGCTTCCTGATAAGCGAGCTCCGTTAGCTGCAGCATTACCCCCGCCTTGTTGCTTAACTGTCCCACACTATCTCCTCCTATTATCGAACTTTGGGCTCTCCGATAACGTTTATTTTATCATTGCATCAAAATTTGGAAAACGAAAAAGAGACAACAAAGCCTTTACGGCTTCGCTGCCTCTCTTGCTGTTGGAGCCTATTTATTAATGCTGCTACTTTGCCTCAACTAGGTGTTATCTGATTCATCTTGCTTAACCGCCGTCACCGCGAACTCCAGCTCCTTCTCCAGCTCCTCGCGATATTGCGCGCTTTGCACGCTGCTCCAGCGGAACGCATCCGCCATATAGGCGTGAACCGATCCTTTCCATTTCACGACGCGAGCCCGGTCAAACAACAGGCTGCCCGTGCGGCGAATCCAGAAATCGATCGGTTTGACCGTCATCTCATAACGAATCGCATACAAAAGTTCAGCCATAACGCCGAGAGGAATGCCGCGCGCTGCCGATTCCTTTTTCGCATCGTCCATCAAGCTCAGCACAGTTGTCATATTAGAGCCGAATCTGCTTGCCAGCCGCCGCGCTTCCGTCTCCTCCAGCCCCGCTCTCACGCCGGCCTCCGTCATTCGGGTGACATAGCCGGGAAAACGTTCCGATCCGCCAATGTTTCCGCCTGAAATCGGCATTGTCTTCGTTCCACTAGGTCCGATATGGGTATATCCTTCCGCAGCAAGCTGAGCCGCCGTCTTGTCAACGACCGTCTCGGCCATCTTCCGGTAACCGGTCAGCTTGCCGCCCGCCATTGAGATCAAGCCCGATTCCGAGATGAAAATTTCATCCTTGCGGGATATTTCCGAAGGATCCTTCCCCTCTTGATGAATAAGCGGGCGAAGCCCTGCCCAGCTGGATTCCACATCGGCCGGCTTTAACTTCAGCGTAGGGAACATGAAGTTCGCCGCTGCCAAAATATATGTCAAATCGCTTTCCGTCATTCGCGGAGAAGCGATGTCCGATTGATAGTTCGTATCCGTCGTGCCGATGTACGTCTTCCCTTCGCGCGGGATGGCGAATACCATCCGGCCGTCCGGCGTATCGAAATAAATCGCTTGGGTAAGCGGGAACCGCTTCCGGTCGAACACCAGATGGACGCCTTTGGTTAAATGCAGCGTTTTGCCCTTTTTGGAGCCGTCCTTTTCTCGCAGCGTGTCGACCCAAGGCCCTGCCGCATTAATGATTTTGCGGGCGCGGATTTCACCTGTGACGCCAGAGATCAGATCGGTCATTTTAACGCCTGCAGCCTTACCCTGTCCGTCGTATATAAATCCGTCCGCTCGCACATAAGACACAGCCGATGCGCCAAGCTCGACCGCTTTTTTCATCACTTCAATCGTGAGCCGGGCATCGTCGGTGCGGTACTCGACATAGTAGCCGCCGCCCTTCATGCCGTCCCGCTTAAGCAGCGGCTCCTTGACGACCGTGGCGTCTTTGCTCAGCATTTTGCGGCGCTCTTTCCGCTTTACTCCAGCCAAAAAGTCATATACCCGAAGGCCAAGCGACGTGCTGAACCGCCCGAAAGTTCCGCCCGTGTAGATCGGCAGCAGCATCCACTCCGGCGTCGTCACATGCGGCCCGTTCTCGTAGACGATCGCCCGCTCCTTGCCGACCTCGGCAACAACCCCGATCTCCAGCTGCTTCAAATAGCGCAACCCGCCGTGCACAAGCTTGGTCGAACGGCTCGAAGTTCCGGCTGCAAAGTCCTGCATGTCGATAAGAGCCGTGCGCAACCCGCGCGTCTGCGCATCAAGCGCGATCCCCGCGCCGGTAATGCCGCCGCCGATGACAAGCACATCGAAGGGCTGCTCCGCAGCAAGCATTTGCTCTAGCCGTTCCGCCCGATGAAGCGCATTAAACAACGCGCTGTTCTGATTCATTCGATCCAATCTGTTTGCAGTTTGATTCATATCTCTCACCTAATCTCCTCTATGTTGACGATGCTTATACGATCTAATATTCAGAAAAAAAGAGAAGCCGCAAACACCTACCGTTTATGCTTCACGCAAAAACGACAGGTTATTTACGGCTTCTCCAATTCTCCGACCGAATATGAACTTGTAGCCCCATAGTAGCACACCAGGCTTGCAAAAAGCCAGCCTAAATTTTACCGGAACGCCATCGCGGCGTTAACCGCTTTTTTCCATCCGGCATGCATTTCCGCGCTTTTCGGCGGTTCGATGGACGGCTCGAATATGCGCTCGCAGCAGCGCTGGCTTGAAATTTCCTCTCTGCTGCCCCAATAGCCGACCGCAAGTCCGGCTAAGTAAGCGGCGCCAAGCGCAGTCGCTTCGCTGACCGCCGGACGCTCAACCGGCACCTGCAGCAAATCGCTTTGAATTTGCATAAGCAAATTGTTGCGGATTGCGCCGCCGTCGACGCAGAGCGCCTTCAGCCGCATCGCCGACGACTGCTCCATAACCTCCAGCACATCCTTGACCTGGTAAGCGATCGCCTCGAGCGTCGCGCGAACGAAATGCTCGCGTTTCGTTCCGCGCGTCATGCCGAAAGCCGCGCCGCGAACGTCGCTGTCCCAGTACGGCGTGCCGAGTCCGACAAACGCCGGGACGATGTAGACGCCATCGCTTGATTCGACCGAAGCGGCGAGCCGCTCGCTCTCCTCCGAAGTCTCGATCATGCCAAGCCCTTCGCGAAGCCATTGAATCGCCGAGCCCGCGACAAACACGCTGCCTTCGAGCGCATAATCGACTTTTCCGTCGACGCCCCAAGCGATTGTCGTGAGCAAGCCATGCTCCGATTTAATCGGCTCGGAGCCTGTATTCATAAGCATAAAGCAGCCTGTTCCATACGTATTTTTCGCTTCGCCTTTGTCAAAGCAGGCATGTCCAAACAAAGCCGACTGCTGATCGCCCGCTGCTCCGGCAATGGCAATCTCCCCGCCGAACAGCTCTGCGGTTGTAAGGCCGTAAATTTCCGAGGACGACCGTACTTCAGGCAGCATCGACACCGGAATGTTGAGCAGCTCCAGCAGCTCCATGTCCCAGCTAAGCTCGTAAATATTATAAAGCAGCGTACGCGAGGCGTTGGAATAATCCGTTGCATGCACGGCTCCGCCAGTCAACTTCCAGATTAGCCAGCTGTCGACCGTACCGAACAGCAGCTTGCCGGCCTCCGCCTGCGCTCTCGCTCCGTCCACCTCATCCAAAAGCCACCTCACCTTAGTGCCGGAAAAATAAGGATCAACCAGCAATCCCGTTTTCTCGCGAATCTGCTGTTCATGCCCTTCCGCCTTCAGCGTCTCGCAAATGCCCGACGATTGGCGGGATTGCCAAACAACAGCATTGTGAATCGGCTTGCCCGTCCCCCGGTTCCACACAATTGCCGTTTCGCGTTGATTCGTAATGCCGATGCCGGCAATTTGGCCCGCCGTTATGCCTTGCTTCACCATAACGTCTCGAATTACTTGAACCGACGTTTCCCAAAGCTGCTCCGCGTCAAGCTCTACCCAGCCCGGATGCGGAAACAGGCAGGTTACCGGCTGCTGAGCAACGCCGCAAGGCTCCCCGGCCTTGTTGAACAATATCGCCCGCGTGCTCGTCGTTCCTTGATCCAGCGCTAAAATATACGTCTCCATCTCGATTTCTCCTCCCATGCCGTCAATCGACAGTCCATCTTTCGCCTAGCCGCTTATTTCGCGGGAGCATAACGTTTCCAAAGCTCGCGCCGCGACGTTGTTACAGCCGTCGCTCCTGCGGACAGCGCGGCCTCAACATCCTCGCCCGTCCGAATCAGGCCGCCGGCAAACACCGGCGTACCTGTTTTTTCCATAACCTCTTTAATCATGTGCGGCATGACGCCTGGCATGACTTCGATGTAATCCGGCTTCGTCCGCTCAATGAGCGTATAGCTTTTCTCCAGCGCATTTGTATCGAGCAGAAACAGCCGCTGAATGGCGATTAGCTTATGCTGCTTCGTCTTTTGAATAACGCCGGTACGCGTTGAAATAATACCTGCCGGCGCAATGTGCTGGCATAAAAAATCGGCCGCATACTCGTCGTTTTTTAACCCTTCGATCAGGTCCGCATGCACCAAAATCTTCTTTCTGTGTCTCGACGCTTCGTCCACAATGCTCTTCAACTGGCCCAACTGGCTGTCGAGCAGCACAAGATACGTATAGGACGAGGCAACCAGCTCCTCGAAATCCTTCCAACCGCGAATGGAAGGCACAATCGGCTGTCCAAAAAACGCCACCTGCGACCAGCTCCCTGCTTCTGTTAGCTATTGCCTCTTGCAATTGGTTCGTATTTTATTTGAATTATCGGATGATGACAACCTTTATATTTTATCCATAGGACCAGTTCTGGCCTTACGGCTACGATCCGAAGTTACTTTTCGCGACTGTTAGGCCAGTTTTGAGCTTACAACTGCTGCTTTCGAGAACACAGTCGTAATGCTGCATTCTGTTAGGCCAGTTCTGGCCTTACGCCTACGATCCGAAGTTACTTTTGCGACTGTTAGGCCAGTTTTGAGCTTACAACTGCTGCTTACGAGAAGCCAATCGCCATGGCGCACTCTCTTTATATTTTATCCAACATTTGAAAATCGATCATAGAAGGTGCCGCCTTAATATGGCCTAATACCGCTCCGACACAAGCTTTGCCTGCATAAAAAGCTGCAAGTAATCGCGGCTTCCCGCCTTCGAGTCGGTGCCGGACATGTTGAAGCCGCCGAACGGATGCGCGCCGACCAAAGCGCCGGTGCATTTGCGGTTTAAATACAGGTTCCCGGCAAAAAACTCCCGCCGTGCAAGCTCCAGATGCGATCGGTCGTTCGATATAACCGCGCCCGTCAAGCCGTAATCCGTCGCGTTGGCGAAAGCGAGCGCCTCCGCGAACGATGCAGCTTTCGTAAAGGCGACGACGGGGCCAAAAATTTCCTCCTGTGAGATTCGCGCATCGCTTTCCACATCGGCAAAAATTGTCGGCTCGATATAGTATCCGTCCTCGCTGCCCTTGCCGCCGCCGCAGACGAGTCGGCCTTCCGTTTTGCCGATCTCGATATACTCGAGAATTTTGGCATACGCTTTATCGTCAATGACCGGTCCGAGCGAGGCTGTAGCTTTGGCCGGGTCGTCAAGCGATAGCCGCTTCGTGCGCTCGATGACTTTCTGCAGCACAGCATCATAGACCGCTTCATGCACAATCGCCCGCGAGCATGCCGAGCATTTTTGCCCAGAGAAGCCGAAGGCGGCGGCTGTAATCGAATCGGCCGCCAGCTCCAGATCGGCGTCGCGGTCGACAATGATCGCATCTTTGCCGCCCATTTCGGCTACGACGCGCTTGATCCATTTTTGCCCCGGACGGGCAACCGCCGCGCGCTCGTTAATGCGGAGCCCTACGTCACGCGAGCCGGTAAAACTTACGAATCGGGTTAACGGATGATCGACCAAGTAGTCGCCGATCGTTCCGCCCGGTCCCGGCAAATAGTTGACGACGCCCGGCGGCAGCCCCGCATCCTCCAGCAGCTCCACCAGCTTGTAAGCGATGACCGGAGTCGGGCTCGCCGGCTTCAAAACGACGGTATTGCCCGCAGCAATGGCGGCTGTCGTCATCCCTGCCGTAATGGCCAGCGGAAAATTCCACGGCGGTATAATAACGCCGACGCCCAGCGGAATATAATACAGCTCATTTTCTTCGTCAGCGACCGGTGTCAGCGGCTGAGGCTGGCAAATGCGCTGCAGCTCCCGCGCATAAAATTCCATGAAATCAATTGCCTCCGCCGTATCGGCGTCGGCCTCCGCTCTCGTCTTTCCTGCCTCTATGGTCATCCACGCGGAAAACTCATGCTTGCGCCGCCGCAGCATCGCCGCCGCCCGGTACAAATAACGCGCCCGCTCGTTCGGATCGACGTCGCGCCAGCTTTCGAAAGCGGCCGCCGCCGCTTTTATCGCCTTTTCCGCCAGCGCTTTGTCGGCCTGCGAGACGATTCCGACGGCTTCGCTTTTTCGCGCCGGATTGACGGATGCCGCTTTATTGGCGGATTCGATGCGCGCTCCCCCGATTATGATCGGATAGTGCGCGCCCAGTTTGGATCGGACATTTTGAAGCGCATTCTCATAGGCGCTGTGGTTTGCCGGATCTTGAAACGGAGTAAACGGCTCGTTCTGAAACGTAATTCGCATAATGGAACAGCCTCCTTCGGAATAACATAGAAGTAACACGGTTTTTCAAGGGAACACTGAGCTGGATGGGGGGAGCGGCGAATGGACGGAACAGAGCTATATCGCAAAGTGATGCTGACGCTTTCCGGCAGCAAGCCGGTCAAATCATTGTCGATGAAATACGGCAAACGATTAGCAAGCAGATTTATAGCCGGCGACCGGCTGGAGGACGCATTAGACCGAATCGAGATGTTGAACAATCAAGGTATAAAAGTCACATTAGACCATCTGGGAGAAGGCATTAAGCATTTGGATGAAGCGTCTGGCTACAGAGACGAATATTTGCATTTAGTGCGAGGAATTGCCAATCGGCGGCTCGACTCCGGCGTCTCCCTCAAGCCAACCCAAATGGGGCTGGCCCTCGATGAGGAAGCTTGCTGCAGCAACATTCGCGCAGTCGTGAAGCAGGCGAATGAATCCAATATTTTCGTCACGCTGGATATGGAGGATTCGCCCTTTACGGACCGTACGATCAAGCTTGTAAATCGGCTTCACGGCGAAGGGCTCCGCAATGTTGGCACCGTCATTCAAGCTTACCTCTTCCGCTCGCTGATCGACGTCCAGACGCTCGCCAAAACCGGCGTCAGCCTGCGGCTTGTAAAAGGCGCTTACAAGGAATCGGCCTTGATTGCCTACCAGCGCAAACGCGACATCATCGAAAATTACAAACGGCTCATTCGCTACCATCTGGACAAAGGCATTTATACCGCGATTGCTACGCATGACGACACGATCATTCAGTGGGTAAAAGAATATGCCCGCCGCAAGCGGCTGCCAAAAACCGCCTATGAGTTTCAAATGCTGTACGGCCTTCGCATGAATGAACAGGCTGCCCTGGCGCAAGACGGCTACCGGATTCGCTGCTACATGCCATACGGCAGCATGTGGTATCCGTACTACACGCGCAGACTGGCAGAGAAGCCTTCCAATTTGATGCTCGTTCTAAAAAATATGTTCCATTAAGCGAAAATAGGCCATGAATCGGAAGGCGTGCCCCATAACAAGCGGCGGCGGCAGTTCCGTTCATGGCCTATTTTATTGCGGTTATTGTCCGATTATGGTTAATTCCTTCGGATAGCTCGTCAGTACGCGAGCCGTTCCGTCCGCTTGAATGTACACGTCATCCTCGATGCGAACGCCGCCGACAACAGGGTCATAAACACCCGGCTCGACCGTAAAGAGCAGCCCCGGCTCGATCAGCGTGTCGTTTTGCCCGGACACGGACGGCTGCTCATGCACCTCCATGCCGAACCCGTGCCCGACGCGATGCGTGAACAGCGGCCCGAAGCCGCGCTGCTCGATCGCCTCGCGCGCAGCGCGGTCGACGTACGACAGCGGAATGCCGGCTTTCGCCGCGGCAATACCGGCCTTATTTGCGGCAAGCACCGCTTCGTAAATGGCGCGCTGCTCCTTTGACGGCTCTCCGATAACGAAGGTGCGCGTAATATCGGAGCAATAGCCGCTTGCCTGAACGCCGATATCGATCAGCAGAAAATGACCGGCTTCCAGCGCGTACGGCCCCGGTACGCCGTGCGGCAGCGCCGATCTCGCGCCTGTCAGTACGATCGACTCGAATGCCGGACGGTCTGCGCCAAGCTTGCGCATTTGATATTCCAGCTCGGCTGCCAGCTCGATTTCCGTCGCGCCAATCTTAGCTATCCCCGCTGTGTGCGCCACAACCGCCTCCACCATACGGACGGCGGCGCTAACCTTCTCGATCTCCTCTTCGCTTTTGTTTATGCGCAGCGACAATATAAAGCTTTCCAAATCAGCGAAGCTGCCTCCCGGAAAAGCAGCCGTAAGACGCTCCGCTTTAGCGACCGAGACCGCATCTTTTTCAATGCCGATTAGTCGGATGTGTGAAGTTTCGCCTGTTGTTTTGCGCAGAACCTCGTAGGCGTTCTCCGTATCCGAGATCGGAACCGTTGTGCCCGGAGCGGCATGCTTCTCCGCCTCCTGAAGGTCGAGAAGCGGCATGTACAGCTTCTCTTCCCCGGTCACCGCGTTCAATGTGAACGACAGAAACCGTTCATGCGGGTTGCAATGAAAGCCGGTAAAATAATACACATTCGTCGGCGAAGTAATCATCGCCAAATCGATTCCGTTTTGCTTCATATAGTCAAGCAAGCGCTGTTTTCTAGCCTGCCAGATCGTAAGTTGTCCGCTCAAATGTTCATCCGCTCCGTTCCAATGCTTTTGCCACTATTGTAGCATACCCTAGCTTGTCATTCCTTTATCTAACCGACATGCCGGCTGCTATTATATTCGCCAGTCAAGAAAGGTATAATGGTCGTAGCAGTCATTCGGACTTGATGAGAAAGGATGAATTCCTATGTTAACCTTCGAGCAAAAACTAAACAACTATGCCGAGCTGATCGTCCGCGTCGGCGCCAATGTGCAGCAAGGGCAGTCGGTCATGCTGAGCGCATCCGTAGAAGCGCCGGAGCTTGCCCGCCTGGTCGTAAAGAAAGCTTACGAAGCAGGCGCCTATCAAGTGAAAGTGCAATGGCAGGACGACGCGGTGTCGCGCATTAAATACGATTTAGCGCCGGAGGCTTCGCTGCTGGAAGCGCCGAAGTGGCTGGCCGGCGAACGGCTGGAAATGGTCGAGCAAGGCGCCGCTTCCATTACGATCAGCACCGCCGATCCCGATTTGCTTCGCGGCGTGCCGATTGATCGCGTCAACAAGGCCGATCTGACGCTGCGCAAGGCGAACGAGAAATATCGCGAGTATGCGCAGGCGTTCAAGTTCAGCTGGTCGCTGGCAACCGCCCCGTCCGCCGCTTGGGCAGCCAAAGTATTTCCGGATGTACCGGAAGAAGAGCAGATCGACCGGCTGTGGGACGCTATTTTCAAAATGGTGCGCGCAGATCAGCCTGACCCTCTCGCTGCTTGGGAAGCGCATATTCGCGTACTTAAAGAGAAGGCCGCGTACTTAAATGAGAAAAGTTACAGTGCGCTTCACTATACCGCTCCAGGCACAGATCTGACGATCGAGCTGCCGGAAGGCCATGTATGGCTTGGCGGAAGCAAGAGCAACGAGCAAGGCGTCCTGTTCGTGCCGAACCTGCCGACTGAAGAGGTATACACCGCTCCGTTCCGCGACGGCGTAAACGGTACTGTCTCCAGCACGAAGCCGCTCAGCTACAACGGCAACATTATCGACCGGTTCTCCTTCACGTTCGAGAACGGCCGCGTAGTCAGCGTATCCGCCGAGCAAGGCGAGGAGGCGCTGAAAGGGCTGCTTGATACGGATGAGGGAGCAAAATATCTCGGCGAGGTTGCGCTCGTGCCGCATCATTCGCCGATCTCGGATTCGAACATTCTGTTCTACAAAACGCTGTTCGACGAAAATGCATCTTGCCATCTCGCGGTCGGCAACGCGTACGCCTCTTGTGTGAAGGACGGCGCGAAGCTGTCGAAAGAGGAGCTTGCGGCTAAGGGGCTTAACCGCAGCATGGCGCATACCGATTTCATGGTCGGCTCCGGCGAGCTCGACATTTACGGCATCACGGCATCCGGCGAACGCGAGCCGGTGCTGCTGAACGGCAACTGGGCGTTCTAAAGCACCTCCGCTATATGGCTGAATGCTCGATACTTCGACACCATGACACTGCACGTCCGGAATGTTCGAAGCTTCGACCACCATGACACTGCACGTCCGAATGTTCGAATCTTCGACCACCATGACACTGCACGTCCGAATGTTCCTACGATCGCCATTGTGCGCAGACTCCTATAATTAATTTGGCAGTGGTAGGAGGCCGCTCACAAAAGCGAACGCTATCGCTTCTTCGGAATCATTCGGCCGTTCCGTTCCGGTTCATCCTCTCAAAAAACAGGGCTGCCACCGTCTTCAAAGACGTAGGCAGCCCTGTTTGTAAAGATGGTCACTACTCACTCGAACATTCCGTTCCGACTTCTCTACATTAGCGAAACAGCCCCGGTTGATCCACACCGTACGCAACCGACTCCCCCGTCATTAGCGAAGCAGACTCGCTATATTACGAAGCTACTTTCGCTAATCTGGCAGTTTACGGCCGCTCTTCTACCATTTACGAAGCTGCTTTCGCTATTAGCGAACCTCCATTCCTCAGCAACGAAACCACCTTCGCTAACGCCTCATACTAACCGTTTCGCCCCATAATTAGCGCATTTCATTTCGCTATTCAGCGAACCGGCTTCGCTAATCCGCCGCAAGCCTTCACACTCTTTTCCTTCAACACTATGTTTGCGGCGAAACGAAGTAAGCGAATGATTCTGGAGAAGCGGAGCGTTCGCCTTTGTATCCGGATTCCAACCTTTTCGAGCAATTCAAGGAATCCGGATACAACAGCGATCGGAAGAACATTCGATTACGCAGTGCGCCTATCAAACATCAATCTCATTCGATTACGCAGTGCGCCTATCAAACATCAATCTCATTCGATTACGCAGTGCGCCTATCAAACATCAACCTCATTCGATTACGCAGTGCGCCCATCAAACATTACAAATCCACGATTGCCTTAATCACCTTCGACTCCGGCTTCAGCCACTCTTCGAAACGGCCGATCATTTCCCCAAAAGGTGCGCGATGCGTAATAAAGCTGTCCACATCGATGCTGCCGCTTCTTACCGCTTCAATGACGCCCTCGAAATCTTCCATCGTCGCGTTCCGGCTGCCCATGAGCGTCATTTCGCGCTTATGGAACTCCGGATCGTTAAACGAAAGATCCGCCTTCACAAGACCGACATAAACAAGCCGTCCGCCGTGCCCAACAAGCTCGAACGCATTCATCATCGAGCGGGCGTTGCCGGTCGCATCGTAGACGACAGTCGGGAATTCGCCGCCCGTCAGCTCCGCGATCTTCTCTTTCGCCTGTTCCAGCGCATTAACGGTATGGTCGACCTTCGCCCAATCCCGGCAAAAAGCAAGGCGCTCATCGTTAATATCCATCGCAATAACATTCGCGCCTTTGTGCTTGGCGAATGCCATCACGCCAAGGCCGATCGGACCGGCGCCAATGACGAGCGCCGTCTCGCCGGCGCGCAACTCCGAGCGGCGCACGGCATGAGCGCCAATGCTCAGCGGCTCAAGCACAGCCGTCTGATCGAGCGTTAAGCCATCCGTCCGGATGAGATGCGTCACAGGGACGGAAATAAGCTCGCGCATGCCGCCGTCAATATGAACGCCTAGCACTTTCATATCGGTGCAGCAGTTCGTCTTGCCATGGCGGCAGGCAATACATTCGCCGCAATGCATATACGGAATAACCGTAACCTGGTCGCCAGGCCGAAGGCTCAAATGGTTGTCGCCAACCGCCTCGACAACCGCCGCCAGCTCATGTCCAAGCACGCGGGGATAAGTGAAAAAGGGCTGATTGCCCTTATACGCGTGCATATCTGTGCCGCAAATGCCGATCCGCCGGATGCGGATGATCGCTTCCCCCTCCGCAAGCGTCGGCTCTGCCGTCTCGACCAGCCTCAGCTGATCGATATTTTCACATACGATTGCTTTCATAATGAATCTCCTTCCACAACTTTACTTTGCCACATAGCGGCATAATTGCTGAAATGACCACCTGTACTAAACCCTCGCCTTGTTGTATTCAGCAACGCCGCTCGGCCAAGTCTCATTGTGGACCGGCGCCAAAATCGCCAGCACTTCCGAGAGCAGCGCCTCGTCCATCGGTTCCTCCGTCCACGCTGCATTGCGGCGGATGTTATCCGGATTCGCCGTGCTCACGAGCGTCGTCGGAATACGTTCGTTCGCCGTCGAATACTGCATCGCCAGCTTGGCGATATCGACGCCCTGCTTCGCGCAAAACTCGGCAGCCTCATGCGCAGCCGTTTTCAGCGTCGAGCCGGCCGGATGCCACGCCGGCGTTCCACGCGTACCGAGCAGTCCCATCGACAGCGGCGAAGCGTTAACCAGTCCGATGCCTTGCGTTTCGACCAGCGGAAGCAGCTGCAATAAGGCGGTATCGTTCAGTGAATAGTGGCAGTAGGAGAGAATGACTTCGATATCCGAGCCCGGCAGCCAATGCTCAAACAACGCAATCGGCAGTCCCGAGATGCCGAAATAACGAATTTTCCCTTGCTCCTTCAGCTTGCGGAGCGCCGGCAGCGCTTCCTGCGCATGCTCCGGCGTAACGAATTCCAGGTCATGCAAAAACATCATGTCGATATAATCGGTCTGCAGCCGCTGCAGACTCTCTTCCACGCTCGCCAATATGCGCTTTTCCGAGAAATCAAACACATCCACCCCATAACGGCCCGCCTTCGTCGACAGCAAAAACTTGTCGCGCGGAATTTCAGCTATCGCCCGCCCCAGAACGGTTTCCGCTTTCGTCAGGCCGTAATACGGCGATACATCGATATAGTTAATGCCCGTGTCGATTGCGGCATGAACGGTGCGAATCGCTTCCGCGTCATCCGTTTCTCTGAACACCGAGCCCAGCGACGACGCGCCAAAGCTAAGGACGGACACATCAAGCCCCGTATTGCCAAGTTTCCGATATTTCATTAAGCCCACCCTTTCGCTTCGACAAAACCATTCTACAAAATAACGCCATCTTTAAATATTGCAATTTCCTTAAAGCCGTTCCGCTCATTGCGCGCGCGGTCCTCGCCTGATGCGATTCGGATGATCCGCTCCCACAGCTCGTCGGTCAGCTCCTCCATCCGTTTGCCCTCAAGCAGCTGCCCTGCATTATAGTCGATCCAGTTCTTTTTACGTCCGGCAAGCTCGCTGTTCGTCGCGATTTTGACAGTCGGAACCGGACCGCCGAAAGGCGTTCCTCTGCCTGTTGTAAAGAGGACAATATGCGCGCCGCCTGCCGACAATGCCGTTACCGAAACGAGATCATTGCCCGGCGCCTCAAGCAGGTTGAGACCCGTATGCGTAACCCGCTCCCCGTAAGGCACGACGTCCGTCACGACCGCATGGCCTCCCTTTTGCGTACAGCCGAGCGACTTTTCCTCCAGCGTGCTGATGCCGCCGTCCTTGTTGCCCGGCGAAGGATTTTCGTAAATTTCCTGATCATGGCGTATAAAATATTGCTTGAAATCGTTAATCAGATGAACGATTTTACCGAATACCTGCTCATTCTCCGCGCGGTTCATCAGAATGGTTTCCGCTCCGAACATTTCCGGCACCTCGGTCAAAATCGCCGTTCCGCCTGCCGCGATAAGCCGGTCCGAGACCTTGCCGACCAGCGGGTTTGCCGTAATGCCGGACAATCCGTCCGAGCCGCCGCATTTAAGCCCGAGCTTAAGCTTGGAAATCGGAACCGGCTGGCGCTCAAAGGTCTCGGCATATTCAACGAGCTCTTCCAGCAGCTCAAGCGCTGTTTCCAATTCGTCCTCAACCTCTTGCGACTTCATAAATTTAACGCGTTTAGGATCATACTCGCCAATCGCTTCTTTGAACGAGTCGATCTGGTTGTTCTCGCAGCCCAGCCCCATGACGAGAATGCCTGCCGCATTCGGATGATTAACAAGCGAAGCGAGAAGCTTTTGCGTATAAGTCAAATCGTCGCCGAGCTGCGAGCAGCCAAACGGATGGGCAAAATGGTAGATGCCGTCGACGCGGTCGCCGAACATCGCGTCCGCTCTTTTTGCCGCGATATCGCAGGTTTTGTTAATGCAGCCGACCGTATTGATAATCCAAATCTCGTTGCGGATGCCGACTTCGCCGTTGCTTCTCACATAGCCTTGGAAATTGCGTCCCTGCTCGCTGGAAGGCGCGGCAGCCGAAGCGGCAGCCGGTTTATATTCGTAATCGACGAACCCTTTCAAGCCCGTCCGCAAATTATGCGTATGAATCCAGGAGCCCAGCTCGATATCCGTTTTTGCGACGCCGATCGAGTAGCCGAATTTCAGCACATGCTCGCCTTCCTGCACACGGCGCGCCGCGATTTTATGCCCTTTCGGCACATCCTCGCGCAGCTCGATCTCCGCGCCGCCGTCCAGCGTAATCCGATCGCCCTTGACCATTGGCGAAAGCGCAATAACGACATCATCCTGTCCGTTCAATTTGACCCAGCTGTTCATGCACGCTTCCTCTCCATTTCTGTCAAAAATGCCGCTACGGCTTTCACCAGTCCAGCCTCAACAGACAAATCCCGGCCCCACACGCCGCTCAGTCCGAGCAGCCGCACAGCCGCCGCTTCATAAATGGTCTCCGCGCCGCCGCTGTCCCGCTCCGCTTCGCTCCATGCTTTCGAAAGCGCCGCAAGCGCAGCGGCATCGTCGCGAACCGTATATGAAGTTCCCGAGAGATTAACGCCCGCGTAACCGCCATTGCCGTCCGGCGCTACTTTATAGTAACGAAGCAGACCGGCGAAGCCTCGAATAAGACGGCTCGGAAGCGGCTTGCCGTTATCGATATAATGCAGCAAGGAAGGCAGCAGCCTAACTTTAAACTTGCTGACGCTGTTCATCGCGATATCGCTAAGCCGGTGGCGGATGAACGGATTTAGGAACCGCTCGTATACGGTGCCGGCATATTCATTAAGCTCCTGCTCCGGCAGCGGCAGCAACGGGATAATCTCCTGCTCGACCGTTTCGCGGATATACGGCCCGAAGGCTGGATGCTCCATCACCTCGCGCACCTGCTCCAGACCGTGCACTAACGCAAGCGGAGTCATCAGCGTATGCGCTCCGTTCAGAATGCGCACTTTGCGCAGCTGGAACGGTTTCAAATCGTTAACCCAATGAACGTTCAAGCCGGATTGGCGCAGCGGCAGCCGTTCATCCAGCTCAGGCTCGCCTTCAATCGCCCAAAAATGGTAAGGCTCTGCCGTGCTCAGCATCTCATCCTCATAGCCCCATTCCGCAAACCATTGCGCCGCCTGCTCGGCATCCGGGTATCCGGTGACAATGCGGTCAACGAGCGAATTTAAAAACCGGTTGCTTCCGGCAATCCAATCCTTGAACGCCGCAGGCAAGCCCCAATCGTCGCTGTAGCGCAATATGCATGCCTTCAGCTCGTCGCCGTTGCGCTCGAGCAGCTCGCAAGGCAGGCAAATCAAGCCGCGCCGCGGGTCGCCGCTAAACGCCTGATAGCGCCGATACAGCAAGTAGGTAAGCTTGCCGGGATAGGACTGAACCGGCTGTCCTTCAACGAGCGCTTCCTCCCGATAAGCAAGCCCTGCTTCGGTCGTATTCGAAACGACGAACTGCAGCTCCGGACTTTCCGCAAGCGCAATCAGCTTTTCCCATTCCGTATACGGATCTAAAGCTTGCTTGAATACTGAAACAACCTCTTTGCGCTCCACGCGCTCTCCGTTTTCCAGCCCTCTAATAACGAGCGTATAAAGACCGTCCTGGCCGGCGAGCTTATCGATCTTTGGCTTTCCTGACGGACGAGGCTGCGTCACCGCGACACTGCCGTCAAACCGTCCTTGGTTGCGGGCTTGCTGCAGCATCCAATCGATAAAGCCGCGAAGAAAATTGCCTTCGCCGATTTGCAGCACCGTTACCGGACTCGCTTGCGTCGCCTCATATTGTTCTTTATCAACACCCGACAATGTCCGTGCATTCAGCTTATTAGTCATAGCTTGTAGAATTCCTTTGCGTTTAGTCCGTACAAGCGATCCCGATCCGCCCCGCTCCAGTCAAACGGGATCGAATCCTCCAACACACCGATCACTTCATCGTAGCTTGCCGCCAGCAGGCATACTGGCCAATCGCTGCCGAACATCACTCTCTCCGGGCCAAAATGCTCCAGCACGAACCGGATATAACGGCTGAAATCTTCCGGCTGCCAATGCTGATGATCCGCTTCAGTCACCATACCCGACAGCTTGCAATAAATACTTTTATGCTTCGCAATTTCCGCCATCTGATCGCGCCATGGGTCCAGCACGCCTTCCGCTATTCGAGGCTTTGCAATGTGGTCGATAACGCCCCGCAGGTTCGGCACCAGCTCCAGCAGTTTAATGACGGTGTCCAGCTGATGCGAAACGACGAGCAGATCGACCGGAATATTTTCCTCTTCAAATCGTTGCAGCGCTTTCACAAAATGCGGCTCGAGTACCGCATTTGGGTCCGGCAACTCCTGAATCATCATGCGGAAGCCGGCCAGCTTCGGATGCTTTCGCATCCGCTCGAAATGCTGCCAATAATCGGGATCATCCAAATCCAGCCACCCGACAACCGCCGCAATCGAATCATCCTTATCGCTTAGCGCCAACAAATAATCCGTCTCCGCAAGCGTCGGCGCCGCCTGCACCGCTACCGTCTTGTCGATGCCGTGCTTGGCTAAGCTGGGCGCCAAATCGACCGGCAAATAATCGCGGTACAGCACCGGAATTTCCGGTGTAATCCAGCCGTAGTCCCCGCGCGCAATCGACCAATAATGCTGATGCGAATCGATCCTCATGTTCAACCTGCCCCCTGTACAATCTCGTTTATATCTCCTATTATAGAAACCAATAATGAATTTAAAAATTGCGTAAACCCGCATTTTTATACTCTATATTGATATTTTCTGCATTAAAAATAATCATTTTCGCATAAAAGGAGCACTCGCCGATGCAAGCTATGCGCAAACCGTTTATTTTCAGCTCACCCTTTCCGTTCGACTGCAACTACCGCGACCGTAAGCATTGGCAGACGGAGCTGCCCGACCATCTGCATGATTGGCATGAGCTGGTCTATATTTACGATGGAAAAGGCACCTTTTTCATCGATCAGACGTTTTACGATATGAAACGCGGCGACCTGTTCATCATTCCGGGCAACACGATTCACCGCTCTCTGCCCGACAAGGTCGATCCCGTTACCTCTACCGCTATTTTTTTCAGCGCCATCTTTGTGCAGGCCGCCTCGCTCGGCGATTCGTTCTCCTATTTGCGCTGCTTTGAGCATGCCAAAAAAAATAAAAGTTACAAGCTGGAGCCAACCAACCAGGAGCAAGTGCGCCTGGAACGGCTGATCGACGATTTGCAGCGCGAGCGCGAGGAGAAGCAGCCGGGCTATCGCCAGGCGGTGCTTCTTTATCTCGAGCATATTTTACTGCTGCTGAACCGCAGCATTATTCCGAACGCATCGCGAGCCTCAAGCGAATCGTCCGAGCTGCCGCTGATCGGACCGCAATGGATGCGCGACATTTTGCTCCATATCAACGAACATCCCGAAGCGCCGCTGACGCTTGCCGCGCTTGCCGGCATGGCCTCAGTAACGCCTGCCCATTTCTCCCGCGTATTCAAGCAGCTGACCGGCATGAACCTGACCGAATACGTTACAGCCAAGCGCATCGTGCTCGCGAAGGAACGCCTTGCGGCGAGCGACGACAACATTGCGGTCATCGCCGAACGATGCGGATTCGAAAGCTTGCCCCACTTTCACCGCATGTTCAAGAAGTTTACCGGCGACACGCCTTCCGCGTACAAGAAAAGCATCGCTCACCTGCAATTTTAGGCTCATATGAGACTAATCTCATTCGCACTCTGCTGCTGGGGCAATTTAAGGCTCATACGGGCCTAAAACGTCAGACAATCCTGCTCTATTCCACCGAACACACAAAAAAACTGCCCAAGCAAGGTTAATAACCCCGCTTGGGCAGTTCCCGCGACTCTTTCTTACCCGCCAAACAGCCGCATCAGCAAAATGCCTGCAAATGCTGTCGCGATGCCGATCGTCTCGAGCCGGCTGAACCGCTCTTTCACGATGAATCGCGTATACAACAGGACGATTAACACATTTAGCGCGGCAACGGCCGATACGAGACCCGCTTTGCCGAGATCAAATGCGGTAATGATGAACATCATGCCGACCGCATTCGTGATGCCTACCGCCATGCCTACAGCAAACGTCCGCTTGCCGCTCCAGCGTCCCTTCGCTGTTGCCATCTCATCGCGTTCAGCCAGCGAGGAGACGGAGGCAATGCTCACCACCTTCACTCGCGCCCCAAGCGCGTTGCCCTGTGAAACGGCTGTTGCAACGCTTCGCGCGAAACGCGCATCTTTTAACCACCATAAGCCAAAGCAAGCGCTGCCCATCGCGAACATGCAGACGAGCGTCGGGAACATCGCCGCTTCCATCATCGTCGACCATTTGCCCGACAAATCGTTGCCGGCGAATAAAATCATCGCAAGCAATCCCCATTGGGCGCCCTGCAAATTGCCCCATGACAAATCATTGGAGTAACGGACGAGCAGAATGCCCGCAATAATGACGGCAAAAGCAGCCAGCTGCATCGCATTCAGCTTCTCCCCCCATAGCGCGTAAGCGACAATAACGACGACGACGGAAGGGAGCGCGGTCAATATCGCAACCAGCGACGCTTTGCCGACCGCAAATCCTTTGAACATACTCGCATTGGCGCCGAACGAGAACAGTCCCATTTGCAAGCCGATCAACGCCGATACGCTCCATTGCTGTCCGGTCAATATGGCGCAGATCAGACTGATAACCGCACCCGAGAAAAACGTTCCGCACAGCAGCGCGTTGCGGCTTAACGGCTGCTGGCTGGTCCAGTGGTATAATATGCCCCGCAGGCCAAATCCGCACGCGGCAAGAATTGCAAACACAAGCCAAGCCATGAAGCTTTCTCTCCTGTCAATAACGATGTTGAGTGACACAGATGCCATCTACCCATCTATCATGACAGCATGCGATTCGCTTGTAAATCCTCAATGCCTACGCCCGCTCCAACCGGTCGCAGTAAATATGCATCGCATCGCGCATAAAGGCAGCGAGCCCTTCGCCGTATTTATCAATGTTGGCCGTAAAGCGCGAATCCGCAACATACATATCGCCTAGACCGCGAAAAATTTCCGTCGTGCATTCGTAATAACTATCCGTAATATGCTTATGCCATTGGCCGATCGCCTCCTGCGCTTCCTCATCCGCCGGACCTTTGGGCATAGCGGCAGCAATGCGGCGGTAAATCGCCCCTACCTGTTCCGAAATTCGCTGCCAGTCCTCTTTCGTATAGCCCGACGTTCTGCGCTGCGATTCCTCGTAAGCTTTCGTGCCGCCGTACTTTTCTTTCACTTCCTGCTCGTATTTTTTCTGATGCTCCTCGATCTTCTTCATATCGAACGGTTCGAACATTTCTTGTTTAGACATGGTCGTTCCTCCTCTAATGGACTGTATCGTTTGTTCAACGGAAGCGATAATGCGTTCGATCCGGCGCTTCTTCTCAACAAGCAGCTCCATATGCGACTCGAGCGCGCTTCGCCGGTCGAAACCGGGATTATCGAGAATCGCTTTTATGTCCTCCAAAGAGAAATCGAGCTCCTTGAAAAAAAGAATTTGCTGCAGCCGGGCGAAATCCGCCTCGCCGTAGAACCGGTACCCGTTCTCGCCGATCTGAGACGGCTTCAGCAGCCCAATTTTGTCGTAATAGTGCAGCGTACGCACGCTCACTCCCGCAATTTTTGCCGCCTCATTCACCTTGATCATCGCCATCATCCTCTCCCTTCCTACATCCTAAACGATAACGCAGCGTCAGAGTCAACATGCATATTTCAACCTGATCAAATCTGTTTTCGCACATGTGGATAAAAATTTTCAGATAATTGTGGATAACTTCAGGATAATCAAGAAAGAACGCTGTTTTTTATGTTGATAATGGGTATAAGTCTGTGGATACTGCTATTAATAAATTGCAAATGCCATCCTTTCACCGCTGAGCTCTACGCATATTTCACCTTTTCAGCATCAGCCGGCACAGCGCATTTTAAATATTTTTGGCTTCATGACGTTCAATTGAAACCCTTTCGGTTTTATAATCGTAAGAAGAGCTATTCGGTACCGACAAATCGAAAACACCATTAAATGAAATGTAGGAGGACTGTACAATGTCTATTTTCAAAAGACTTCGTGACCTGACTCTCTCCAACGTATATGCCCTGATCGAGAAAGCTGAAGATCCGATTAAATTGACCGACCAATACATCCGCGATATGACCGAGGATTTGGAAGACGCCGAGAAAGCGGTGGCCGCTCAAATCGCGCTGGAGAAAAAATTCAAGCAGCTGTATGAAGAGCAAGCTCAGCTCGCAGAGAAGCGTACGGAGCAAGCGCATATCGCCGCGCAGGCACAAAACATCGACCTTGCCCGCCGCGCGCTGGAGGAGAAAAAATCGGCGGAAGCGAAAGCTGCCGAGTACAAAACGAGCTACGACAACAACAAAGCCATGGCCGATACGCTCCGCGCCAAGCTTGACGAAATGCGCGAGCAGCTGACGGAGATGAAAAATAAACGCGAGACGATCGCCGCGCGCTACAACGCCGCGAAAGCGCAAGAGAAAATCAATAAGTCGATTGCCGGCTTCGGAACCGATTCGGCAAGCGCGGGGCTCAAGCGCATGGAAGAAAAGATGCTGGAGATGGAAGCGCGCGCCGAAGCCAGCAACGAGCTTGCCCAGTCGAAAGGCAAATCGCTCGACGATGAATTCGCCGCGATCGGCAAAGACAAAGCGGTCGAAGAAGAGCTTGCCGCTTTGATGAAGCAATACGAGAAGGCTGATTAACGGGCAACGTTTGACGGAGGAGTCGTGCCATGAGCATTTTCAAACGAATTAAAAATATAATGTCCAAACCAGCCCCCGTTCAAGCGGAGAAAAGCGTTTTGACCCTGGGCCCCGGCGATGTTTGCGAAGTTTCACTCGTAACGTACCAGGTAACAGGCCGGACGCACAATCGCAGCCGCAATGCGGTTGTGCTTACGCTCCAGGACGGGACCGATATTCGCTACCTCAATATCGAAGAGCGCGAGCGCACCGTATACGCGCTTTACGAGCCGATCGACGGCAGGCTCGACTCCATTGACGAAGTTCCGGCTACGCTTGAATTGGACGGCCGCGCCTACTATTTGGAGGAACAATTCGCGGGGATGATTGTTTCGAGCGGTAAAACGCCGTTCATGCAAACCGGCGAGCAATCGGTATGGCAATATCAGTCCGACGACATGTTGCTGCTTCGCATCGAATGGCAGAACGGCCGCTTTATGCTGTACGCGGGCGAAGCTGTGCTGCCGGCTGATGTTCGCGTGCTGAGAGGCGTGTAGGCCTGACAAACACAAGGGGCGTCCTGCCAGTCATCTCCTTTGACTGACGGACGCCCCTTGCTCGCTTTTCGCATCGCTTACTGGGCAAATGACGGTTATTAGTTGTCTCCCTGGCAAACACCCAATCATCATGCACCGCTAAGGCATAACTTATAGAGTACTCAATACGTGAGGAGGTGCATTGCATAATGTCCGGATACGTAGGTGGCGCTTTTACTAACACAGGAACAATCTTGGTACTCTTCATTCTCTTAGTTATTGTCGCTTGCAGCTGCATGGGCTTCGTTGGTCCTTGGGGCGGCAAAGGCTACTAATTCATCCATCAGACGCCGTAACCGTCCTGCACAATATGCAGCATTCCTCTTGAACCTCTGAACTTCCTATAAAGACCCGCTGCGGCGGGTCTTTTGCCTTTTTAACCTCGCGCATTTCGATGTTAAAACTTCAAGAGATTGACATTCACCGCTGCATTATTTATTATAGCTCCATAATATCAGTGATCGGGAGAGTAGTCTGATCTGTCATTTCAAGCGAGCCGGGACGGTGAGAGCCGGCATTGACGATCAAGCGCGAAGCGGACCCGTGAGATGGCTGGCCGATGAAGCATCAGGTAGGTCTGCCCGGTTCGGAACCGTTATAACGGAGAGCTGTCCGGCATTCAATCGGGCAATTAGAGTGGTACCGCGGGAATGAACCCCGTCTCTTTATCGAGACGGGGTTTTTCTGTTTTTTCGGCCAAATAACGGCTGTATAAGCGGACGCTTTCGAAGCAAGTTTTGCTTCGCAAAACGAAGCAGACGCTTTCGAAGCAAAACTTTTAAAGGAGTCGATTCCATGTCGTTCATGAAGCTTGTCGCTCAAAAACTGCAAACCGTATTTCCGCTTAGCGAAGAGGAATTGCTGCTGGCGCTTGAAACGCCGGCGAACGAAGCGTTCGGAGACGTCGCCTTTCCTTGTTTCATCCTCGCCAAAAAACTTAAACGAAGCCCGCAGCAAATCGCCGCCGAGTTCGCCCCTCTGGCCGCAAGCGATTGGTGGAGCGTACATGCGGAAGGTCCCTATTTGAATTTCAAAATGAATCGCCCGCGGCTCATGAAGCGCTGGTTCGACGAACAGCTTTCCGGAAACGGCGGCACGCCTTCCGTCGGCGGCGGCAAACGGGTCATTATCGACATGTCTTCGCCGAACATCGCAAAGCCGTTCGGGATCGGACATTTGCGCTCAACGATGATTGGCCATGCGCTATACCGTATTTTACGCAAAGTGGGCTACGAGACAGTGAGCGTCAATCACCTTGGCGACTGGGGCACTCAATTCGGCAAAATGATTGCCGCGCATTTGGAATGGGGCCACGAGATTGTTGCGGCTGACGATCCGATTAAAGCGTACCTGGCGCTATATGTTAAATTCCATGAAGAAGCGAAGTCGCGACCGGAGCTGGAGCTTCAGGCAAGAGAATGGTTTGCAAGGCTGGAAGCCGGGGATTCGCAGGCACTGGCTTATTGGAACCAATTCATCTCCGACAGCAAAACGGAGTTTCAAAAGCTGTACGACCGTCTCGGCGTCCATTTCGATTACGTGCTGGGCGAGAGCTTTTACAACGATAAAATGGATGCGGCGGCTGATGAGCTTGAACGGCTTGGGCTGTTGGAGGAAAGCGACGGGGCGATGGTCGTGCGGCTCGACGAGGAGGAACTGCCGCCTTGCATCATTAAAAAATCGGACGGCGCTTCGATTTATGCGACCCGCGATCTCGCAACCGCCCTTTACCGCCATGATGTAATGAAGGGGGATCAGCTGCTGTACGTGGTCGGCTCGGAGCAATCGCTGCATTTCCGCCAGCTCTTTCTTGTTCTTGATCGAATGGGTAAACCGTGGGCCAAGCAATGCAAGCATGTTCCCTTCGGTCTTATGCGCTTAAACGGGCAAAAAATGTCCACTCGCAAAGGGCAAGTCGTGTTTCTGGAAGATGTGCTGGACGAAGCGGTTCGCCACGCCTTGCTGAAAATTAACGAGAAAAATCCGAATCTGGAGCGAAAGCTGGAGGTAGCCGAAGCCGTCGGCATTGGAGCCGTCGTATTCGGCGATTTGAAGCATTCACGCATACTGGAGGTCGATTTCAACATTGCGGATACGGTCAATTTTGAAGGCGAGACCGGCCCTTATGTGCAGTACAGTTATGCGAGGATCCAAAGCTTGCTGCGCAAAGCCGCCCGCCAGTATGGAGATCATTCTGCCGGCGAGATCAACGGGACCAGTCCTTCCGACTTTACCGCTGTCTCGAGCGACTATGGCTGGCAGCTATTCAAAAAGCTTATTGCCTATCCGGAAGCGCTGCGCCAAGCAGCAGAACGGCTGGAGCCGTCGCTGCTTACTCGATACTTGATCGATTTGGCTCAATCGTTCAATCGCTTCTATCATCATGAACGCATTATGACCGACAATGCAGAAGACAGACAGGCTAAGTTAAAGCTCGCCAAAGCCGCTGGTCAACGTTTGCAGGAAGGGCTGCAGCTGCTGGGCGTTCAAGCGCCGGAGGAAATATAAAGGTCTATTGCGCTGTATAGCCGCCATCTACGATTAAGCTCGCTCCGGCCATAAAGGACGAAGCGTCGCTCGGCAGAAATAAGGCGGCTTGAGCGATTTCCTCCGGACGGCCAAGCCGGCCGATCGGAGGAAGATATTAAGTGGTCTTCGCCTCCTGAGCATTATTAACATGTCAAATTTGTCCAACTTGACAATGAAATACTCGGATAGCGCCGGTCTGCTCTATTCTCTGTCCATTAATTGCTTTAGTTTAAATTCTGTCGACGATTCAGGCGCCGGCGTGTAGATGCTGCATCTCAGATCCGTGCCTCCCTGCACTTGAAACGAGGTCAGATGGAACAGCATTTTCCCTGCCTTTGAATGGCGGAATTCGATAAGCACTTCAGGCGCGGTTTTCACTTCGCTTTGGCGCCACAGCCGTTCGAATTCGGGATGTGCTGCCTTCATCTCGCCGATAAAACGATCGTACCATTCATCCTCGACATATTGTCCGTAATAGGTGCGAAATATGGCCAGAAATCCGCTCGTGAAATGCTCCCAGTTTACCGCCAGACGCTGAAGCTCTTTTCTCGTAAACAGCAAACGAAGCATGTTTCGCTCCTCGGCGGGAATCCGTTCAAAATCCAGAAAGACATGAGCTGCAGCCTCATTCCAGCCGACGATATCATGCCTTCGATCGGTTATAATCGTCGGGCAATTGCGCAGCTCCTGTAAAATCCGCTGCAAGGGCGGACTAATCTCCGGATGCGCCTCTGCGATTGCCGACACTTGAGCGCCGGATTCCAGCGCCAGCGCGAACAAATATTTGCGTTCGTCGATGCTCAGCTGAAGCGCGTTTGCGATGGCATCCAGCACCGAGGCCGACACGCGAATATCTCTCCCCTGCTCCAGCCACGTATACCAAGTCGTGCTGACGCCCGCAAGTTGGGCTACCTCTTCCCTGCGCAAGCCCGGCGTCCGCCTACGTGCTCCCGATGGCAAACCGACGGATTCAGGAACTATTTTCGAGCGCTGCGTTTTTAAAAAAGCGGACAACGCCTGCAGTCGCGTTTGCTGCTGCATTTCAACTCACCTCTTTCATTGCGGCGTTGCTGCGCCATTATCATGGTAGTCATTATACTATTATAAACTACAACTTGTAATAGGATATTATTCGTGACAATATAGCAACTAACACATCAATTGGAAATCGCTAACACCATCCGGATTAGGAGCGGCTTTGCGCTCCAACAAAGATCAGCATATCAAGGAGGGTTATATTCGATATGGAAAGAGTCGTTATTACAGGCATGGGAGTCGTCTCCCCGCTTGGCCATTCGGTGGAACAGTTTTGGGAAGGTTTGAAACGCGGTGAATCCGGCATTTCGGCAATCGACTCGTTTGATGCCTCCCGGCATAAGTCGCAAATCGCGGGACAAATACGCAATTTCGATGCAGATGCGCTTTTTGGCAAGAAGGAAGCTCGCAGAATGGACAGGTTTTGCCAATTTGCATTGGCCGCCGCAGATCAGGCGTGGGAGGATTCGGGCTTAGGCCGCCCCGAGTCGCCATTGAATCGCGAACGGCTGGGCGTGTACGTCGGCTCGGGCGTTGGAGGTTTGCAGACGCTGCTGGACCAGTCGGTCACCCTTCAAGGGCGCGGTCCGGAAAAAGTCAGTCCGACGCTAGTCCCGATGATGATAACGAATATGGCAGCAGCGATGATCAGCATTAAATACGGCGCAACAGGCCCTACGCTTTCTCCGGTCACCGCCTGCTCGATTGGCAATACTTCTATCGGCGAAGCGGCAAGGCTTATTCGCTTAGGCGGAGCCGATGCCGTCATTGCCGGCGGAACAGAAGCAGCTGTGACGGACATTGCGCTTGCGAGCTTTGGCAACGCCACAGCGCTATCGTGCCGCAATGACGATCCAACCCGCGCAAGCCGGCCGTTCGATACAGCAAGAGACGGCTTTGTCATGTCGGAAGGGGCTGCGATGCTGGTGCTCGAATCGCTCTCCCATGCGCTGTCCAGAGGCGCCGACATTTACGCCGAGGTCATCGGCTATGGCGCAACCTCGGATGCGTATCACATCGTCGCTACCCATCCGGAAGGGATCGGCGCCTATAACGCAATGCGGCTGGCTCTGGCAGATGCGGGCATCACGCCGGAGGATGTCGATGTCATAAGCGCACATGCGACAAGCACCGAGGTCGGCGACCTTTCGGAAACGGCAGCGATCAAAAAGCTGTTCGGCGAGCACGCCCGCAATATTCCTGTAACGGCGAACAAATCCATTACCGGCCATTTGCTCGGCGCGGCCAGCGCTTTAGAGGCAGTAGCCCTCGTAAAGACGCTTCAGGATAACATCATCCCGCCAACGATTAACCTGGATCAGGCCGATCCCGAATGCGATCTCGATTATGTTCCTCATCAAGCGCGGGAAGCGAACTTGCAGATCGGACTGTCCAACTCGTTTGGCTTTGGCGGGCATAATGCCGTCATTGTGCTAAAAAAATACGAACCTGAGGCGCAATCGCAATCGTAAACTATTGCTCTTTGCTCTTGCGCATAAAAAAGAAACGGCTTCGTCCTCTCGGGACGGAGCCGTTTCTGATAGGTATGGCGATGACTGTCAGCCAGCTTAGCTTCTCAGCGATGCAGGGATCAGGTCTTGTTCGTTGATCTGACGATCAAACAGATCTGCATTTTTTTCGAAGCAGCCGCAGTAATAATCTTTCCGGCAAAGCGGGCAAGGCACGTTCAGCATACGCGTAACGCCAGTCAGCTTCCATTCCGGCTTGCTGCTGTAGAACAAGCGCGCGCGGGAACCGTCGCCAAGAGTCATAATGTACTGAAACAATCCGGATTTAAGGTCTTTGTCCGCCAAGGTTACGTTCTTAATTTGCAGTTTCGAATTCAAGATTTTCACCCTTACTGTTCAAGATTCACGATTGTGTAATAATACCCTTAATAGCCGCTCAAGTCAATATTTACGCCGATTTTGTCCCATTTCTAAGGCAATTATAGTTTTTTATGCATAAACTCGTGTATACTATAAAGTGTAACAAAAAACATAACAGTTTATCCGTTTTGCTATGAATACAGTTACTGGAGGGTGCAGACATGATCAAGCTGGGCATTTTGGACCAGTCACATATTAATGAAGGCCAGCAAGCGACGGATGCGCTTGCCGATACGACCCGTCTCGCGCAGGAAGCGGAATCGCTCGGCTACAGCCGCTATTGGATATCCGAGCATCACGCCGGCAAAATGCTCTCGTTCTCCAGCCCCGAAATTTTGATCGCGCATTTGGCGGCGGCCACGAAACGAATCCGCGTCGGCTCCGGCGGCGTGATGCTGCCCCATTACAGCGCTTATAAAGTTGCGGAAAACTTCAAGCTGCTGGAGGCGCTCCATCCCGGACGAATCGACGCCGGCTTTGGCCGAGCGCCGGGCGGAATGCCGCTGGCCACTCGCGCGCTTCAAGAAAATAAGTTCGTCGACATCAACAAGTATCCACAGCAAATTATGGACTTCGTCGGCTATTTGAACGGCAAGCTGCCGGAGGGTCATCATTTCGCGAGCCTGCATGCCGCCCCGGCTATCGAGGAGCCGCCGGAAGTGTGGCTGCTCGGCTCCAGCTTTGAAAGCGCGCGCATCGCGGCACAGCTTGGCACAGCCTTTGCTTTCGCGCAATTTTTCGGAACGCCTGGCGGCGAGACGGCGATGAACCATTATCAGCAGCATTTTCAGCCGTCGCTCGCCAATGACCGTCCGCGTTCGATGGTTGCCGCGCTGGCGATTTGCGCCGACACTGAGGAAGAAGCTAATCAGCTTGCGCTTAGCACGGATCTGTTTTTCCTGTTGCTTGAGAACGGCGTCGATCAGCACGGCTTCCCGTCCGTTCAGACCGCGCTCGACTACCCGTATACCGAAAACGACATGTACCGGATTAACCGCGCGAGAGAACGTCGAATTATCGGCACCCCTGATAAAGTGAAAGAGGGCATTATTCGGCTGGCGGAGCAATACCATTCGGACGAGGTGCTTGTAATGAGCTCCATTCACAATTTCGAAGCGCGCCTGAAATCGTACCGCCTGCTTGCGGAAGCGTTCGAGCTTCCTCGCCGCTTGTAGGATGGGCTTATTAGGCGCATTTGTGCCTAATAACAACGGTGCTCGCTCAGCGAGACGCCCATTCACCAACCGTGTCGCGCCTCCCTTACTGCGCGCGGCTTAAATAATTGCTGCATACGGACGCTGCTTCTCTCCGCAGCAGCTTTGCATCGTGCTCCGCATAAGCGGCTCCTGTAAAATTCACATTGCGTCCATCGCGAAATAAGCGCATCAACAGCTCCTTAGCCGCTTCATGCGCCAGCGATTCGGATTGCAGCAGGCCGTAACATAGCCGGTATACGATAATTTCAATTTCTCTCAGCTTCTCCAACCTGCCGTTACTGCGCATGAGAAATCGCCGCCTTCCGTTCATCTCCGCTTATTCTTCATAGAGTAAGCGCCTAGTCTATATAAGACGGACGGAAGCGGCGAAATATATCATTTTACGCAAAAAAAAATGCGGCTGCATCGTCCAAAGTCCGGCAGAATCGGTGCACAGCGCAGCCGCTCTACTCCGCGTAAATCATCTTGTGCGTCATGCCGCCGTCAACGACGAGGTTAATGCCGTTAACAAAATCATTGCCCGGCTCGGTCAAATAAAAGCACGTGCGGACAATGTCATCCGGTCGCCCTACGCGTCTTGACGGATGCTGGGTGTGGTCTTCCTCCCGAAGCGCGCTGTAATCGCCGTTCTCGATCCAGCCTGGGCTAATGGCATTAACGCGAATGCGATCTTCGGCAAAAGAAACCGCCAATGCGTGCGTTAAAGCCACAATACCGCCCTTAGATGCCGCATACGCCTCCGAATTCGGCTCGGACATCAGTGCGCGAGTCGAAGACAGGTTGACGATCGCGCCGCCTCCGTGCTCTCGCATTATTTTCGCCGCTTCCCTCGCGCACAGAAATGTTCCTCGCAAATTCGTATTCAGCACATAGTCCCATTCATCGAGCGTAATATCGTATGGCGATTTCCATACCGATAAACCCGCATTATTGATCAGCACATCCGTCCTGCCATAACGCTCGCGAATTTCGGCGAATAAGGCTTCAATCTCTTCCGGCTTAGTTAAATCTAGAGGATGCGCTGAAGCGTTACCTCCCGCCTCCTTAATGCCGTTAACGGTCTGTTGTACCGTCTCCGCGTTCCGATCGACAGCAACGACTGCCGCTCCATGCTCGGCATATGACAACGCCAAAGCGCGGCCAATGCCTTGGCCAGCCCCCGTAATCACAACCACTTTATCGCTAAATTTCATCATGCCAGCTCCTCTGTCACCTTGATCGAATCCCAACATTCCTGCTTGCTGTTTAATCGTAATCCTATCATTCGCCTGCCGCGGCCGCAACGCGACGCGCTCGCAACCGCAATCGCACCGCCATACGCTGACGCAATCTCCGACCAGAAGCGAAAAAAAAGCTTTCGCCCCGCAAACTGCGGAACGAAAGCTTCAACCTCAATCATTAGGCGTTATAAAATTTAACGAGCTCGCGAACGATCTCTTCTTGCGAACCATCCACCATCGTTTGACGCTGCGGTTTGTTGAAGAGCGATGCGATTTGCTCCGGGAACTCCTGCTCAATGCCGCAAAGCTCGATTGCTTCGTTAAACTTCGCAGGATGCGCCGTTGCCAGCGATACCGTTACTTCGCCTTGGCCGCTGCGTACTTCGGTAGCCGAAACGCCGCATGCCGAATGCGGGTCAAGCAGGTAGCCGGTCTCCGCCTTATATTTCGTAATCGTATCGAGACACTCTTGTCCTTGCACGCCATGAGCGGCAAACTCCGCTTGTACGAGGGCAAGCGCTTCGCCGCCGATGACGATCTCGCCATTGCGCTTGAAGCTGTCCATCAGCTCGCGAATTTGCGCCGCATCTTCGCCAAGCACATAGTACAAATAGCGCTCGAAGTTGCTCGCCACTTGGATATCCATCGACGGGCTGTAAGTCGTGCGGAAATCGCCCGGCTTGTACACGCCCTCGTGAATGAAGCGCTCCAAAATGTTGTTTTCGTTTGTAGCCAGAATGAGCTTATTCACCGGCAAGCCCATCCGCTTCGCCAAGTAACCGGCAAAAATATCGCCAAAGTTGCCTGTCGGCACGCTGAAGTTCAGCGGCTGCTCTACGCCCGTTTCCTTCACAACTTGGAAATACGAGTAGAAGTAATACACGGTTTGCGCCATAATGCGGACAAAGTTAATGGAGTTAATTGCGCAAAGGTGATTATTCGATTTGAAGTCGAGATCCGCGAACAGATCTTTGATGATGCGCTGGCAATCGTCGAAGTTGCCTTCAACCGAAAGGTTAAGCACATTCTCGTCTTGAACGGTTGTCATTTGCAGCTCTTGCACCTTGCTGACCTTGCCGTTCGGATGCAGAATACAAATTTTAATGCCCTCTTTGCCGCGTACGCCTTGGATCGCCGAAGCGCCGGTATCGCCGGACGTAGCGCCGAGGATATGAATTTTTTTGTTCAGCTTCTTGGACACATACGTGTAAAGCTGGCCCATAAATTGCAGAGCAATATCCTTAAACGCAAAAGTCGGCCCGTGGAACAGCTCGAGCAGGAACAGTCCGTCCTTCAGCTTGCGAACAGGCGTTACCTGCGGATCGCGGAACGTCGCATAGCTGTCGTTCACGAGCTGTTTCAGATCCTCTTGCGGAATTTCGTCATTCGTGTAGAGCGAGAAAATTTCCAGAACCAGCTCTTGATAGCTGAGGTTTTGCCATTGTTTCAGCTTTTCAGCCGATACGGCCGGAATCTCGTTAGGTACGAGCAAGCCTCCGTCATCCGCCAAGCCCATCAAAAAAGCGTCGATAAATCCGATTTTCCCGACATTGCCTCGGGTACTGATATATTCCATTTTCCGATTCCCTCCTGCAATTTGACGCAAACGCCCTGCCATGTTTCCCCCCATTATACGAAAAAGACCGCTCCAACCTCAAGCAATAATTTGCTTGAGGTTGAATCGGTCTTATTTTCCAGCTAAAAAGCGATGCCTGTCCCTGCGCTGCCGCGTTGATCCAGTTCCATCTTCATCTGATGTAGAGAGCTTCTCTCTGTGTAAGATTCGCCGAAGCTAGGCGTGCATCCCTTTTATTTACGCGTCTTTGCCGTGTCTTTAATCAGTTTAAACAAAATTTCGAGCGTGTCCTTGCGCTCGTCCAGCTGCATCCGGTCAATGTAGATGCCGCGGCTTGCATACAAAGCTTCAACACTGCTCGCCAGCGTTTCCGGCGTCATCTGCTCTTCATACAGAACATCGCTATAGCCGGAATTTTGAAACGAGCGTGCATTCAAAATTTGGTCGCCTCGGCTCTGCTCCTTCGTCAGCGGAATGAGCAGCATCGGCTTGCGCAAATATAAAAATTCAAAAATCGAGTTCGAGCCCGCCCGGGAAATGACGACGTCCGCCATTGCCAGCACATCCGGAAGCTCTTCATTAATATACTCGTACTGCTTGTAGTTCGGCGAATCCAACCCAGGCTCCACTTGGCCTTTGCCGCACAGATGCACAATTTGAAAACGCTCGGTAAGACGGCTGAGTGACGCTCTCACCGCTTGGTTGATTTTACGCGCGCCAAGACTTCCACCCATAATAAGCAGCACAGGCTTCATGGCGTTAAAGCCGCAATAAGCGCGACCTTTCGCAGCATCGCCGCGTTTAAGCTGCTCGCGGATTACAGCGCCGACATAACGGGCTTTGCCCGAAGGCAAGTGCTGTTCCGTCTCCGCAAACGTCGTGCAAACGCCCGTCGCCATCGGAATCGCGATACGATTCGCCAATCCCGGCGTCAGATCGGATTCGTGTATGAGCACCGGCACGCGATTCAACTTAGCGCCCAGAACGACCGGCACCGAGACGAAGCCGCCTTTGGAGAAAAGCACGTCCGGCTTCTCTTTCTTAATGATCCGATACGCTTGAAACGCGCCTTTAATGACTTTGAAAGGGTCCTTTACATTTTGCCAATCCAGGTACCGTCTTAGCTTGCCTGTTGCGATACCGTAATATTTCACATTTCTAAGCGGTGCGATCAACTGCCGCTCGATGCCCGCCTCCGAACCTATGTAATCGACGGACCAGCCTTCTTCCTGAAACCGTGGAATCAATGCCAGGTTAACGGTCACATGTCCCGCCGATCCGCCGCCAGTAAACATAATTTTTTTGTTTTGCATGCGTCCTCACTCCTCGCTCAGCCTAACTATCCCCCTATTGTATGCCACCCTGCTCGCCTATTTCCAGTATAAAAAGATTAAAAGACAAAATCGCGATGGATTGCATCGCGATTTCGCCTTTTAATCTTTTATGGAGCTGTTCGCTTACCGCCGCTTGCGGCGTTGTGCGGAAATAATAGCGGAACTTTGCTCCGTTATTTCTCTCCCGCCGAGCTGCTTCCTCCAGCATCGGCTTCAACATACCGTTTGAGCGCGCCCAGCTTGTTTTCCCAGAAACGCTCATAGTAGGCGAGCCAGCGCTGCAGCTCGCGAAGCGGCTCCGCGTCCAGCCGGTAGCGAGTTTCCCGTCCTACTTTTCGCTCCTTCACAAGCCCGGCCTCCGACAGAACGCGCAAATGCTTCGATACGGCCGTCCGGCTAATCGGAAAATGCTCGCTTAACGCATTAACCGGCATTTCCTGATCCACCAGCAGCTGCAGCAGACTGCGCCTTGTCGGGTCGGCAATCGCTTGAAAAACGTCATGCTTCGGCTCAGAAGCCGGTTGATTAAGCTTCGACATGCTTCTGAAGCGCGAATTTCAGCTTGCCCCAGCCGCCGTTCATGCGCTCCCGCACAAGCGAATGCGCCTCGCCAAACTCCGTTACCGAATCGGCCGTCCAGCCGCTATGGATAATCGTTACTTCCGTTTGTCCTTCGCCCGCCGTTTTCAATTCGAAGGCAAGCGTCCAATCCTTGCCCCAATTAAATGCCAGCCGATTAGGCGGGTCGACCTCCGTCACCTTGCAAGGCGACTGTCCCCACGGACCGCCCTCAATAGTAAACTCGCGGCCGACGGCTGCTTCCAAATTGTTCGGCATAAACCATGCGGACAACCCTTCCGCCGTCGCAACCGCCTTCCACACTTTCTCGATCGGCGCATTCATCAGCTGTGTCTGCACAATATCCGGTAACGTATTCGCATCATTCGTATGGTTAGTCATTAGGTTCTGTTCCTCCTAAAATAGGAAACCTATTGGTTTCCTAATTCACTTCATCATTATAGGAAACCAATAGGTTTCATGTCAATAGCTTCGGGCGTCCAATTCAATGAGAATATCATCCTCTTCCGAAGGCGTACCTCGTCCATCCGTATTATTGGTCAAAACATACCATTTTCCATCACGCGATTTTACGTCGCGAATCCGTCCTAAGTCAGAAACCAGCTTTTCCAATATGTCGCTCTGCAAATCGTATCGGAACAGCCCTTGCCCGCGCAGGCCTGCAACGAGCAGCTTGCCGCTGCCGTTGAAAGCGGCGCCTGACGGAGCGACTGTGTCTTCGCCCGTATGATAGAGCGGAACGATCATGCCCTCTTTCTGCGCGTCGCCGATAATGTCCGGCCAGCCGTAATTGCCGCCTGCAGCAATCCGGTTGATTTCATCATGTCCGCCGGGATCTCCGGACGGACCATGCTCCGTACTGTAAAGCTGACCGTTCTCATCCCACGCCAAGCCTTGCGGGTTTCGGTGTCCGTAGGAGTAAATATAGGAATCAGGGAATGGATTGTCAGCAGGAATGGAGCCGTCCAGGTTCATTCGCAATATTTTGCCCGCTAAGTTGTCCAACTGCTGCGCCCGTTGTTCTTGCCCCGAGTCGCCTGTCGTTACGTATAGCTTAACATCCGGTCCAATCGCAATCCGCCCGCCGTTGTGGTTAAAATAGCCGGGTATGCCCTCCAGCAGCGCCTTCGTTTCGATCCACTCTTTGTTTTTATGCTCCACGGTGACAATCCGGTTTAGAACTTCGCCGTTTTCCTCATAGGTGTGATAGACGTAAGCAACATTCGATTTGCTAAAATCCGGCGCCAGCGCCAGTCCGAGCAGCCCGCCTTCTCCTTCCGCGAGCAGCGGCTTGTTCAGCCGGACCGGCTCCCGGTTCATTTGATCGCCGATCAGTTGAACCATATTGCCGCCCCGTTCGCTTATATAAATCGTATCGTTATCGAATGCGATCGCCCACGGCGCCTGCAGCTTCTTTGCCCTCACTTTATATTCGCTTCCTCCGCTGCTCCCGCTTTCCATCGGCGCCGCCGCCTCTTTCCCTTCGCATGCCATCAGTCCCGCCGTACTTAACGCTAACAGCAGCAGCAAAACAACCGTTTTCGTTTTCATCCTTTGCCTCCTCACATCAGGATCTTTGAGCTAAGCTCAAAGTCACTTCTTATTAAACCCCATTCTATGAAACTATTATTCCCTTATTTTGCGCAAAATAGAACGGCGGGCGCAAGCGATTACAAAACTGTGCCACCATCGATCGCGGTTCCATATGCTGCATGCGCGAAAAAACCGCCTCGCGCCAGATTGGCGAAGCGGTTTGCTAATGAGCCGAAAACGGATAAAGCTTGCCCTCCACACTGAAAGAAGATCGCCCCGTCTCCTCCGAGACGACGAGCACAAGCGCGTCGCTTTGCTCCGTCATCCCCATTGCCGCCCGGTGACGGGTGCCGAGCTTCCTCTCGCCGACCTCGACTGCAGCGAGCGGCAGCACATTGCCGGCCGACACGATCGTTTCGCCGGCAATATATACCGCGCCGTCATGCAGCGGCCCGCCGGGAATAAAGATCGTCTCCAGCAGCGACGGCGTCAGCTCCGCCCCAATTGGAATGCCTTGCGTAATAAACGGCAATACCGGCTGCTCGCGCTGAATGACAAGAAGCGCGCCGTGGCGCCGCTGGGACAAGTGCCTGACCGCCATCGTCAATTCCCCGAACTTGCTCGTAAACGTTGAGAGGTAGCATCTTAAATAATAAGCGGCGGCTTGCGTCTCCAGCGCGGCGACTTTATCTTTAATGTGCTCGAACTCATTCAGCAGGCAGTTCTCATCATCGTCCAGCTTTTGAAACAGGCCGTCGAAGGAATCCCGAATCCCCTGCAGCTCCCGCTTCAGCTCCAGCCTGAGCGGCGAAAAATCGCATTTGCTTTGTTCCATGTAAGGTGGTCGCCAACTTTCCTAAATAGCGGTAGTCTTTATCTGCTATTAGTTCCCAGTTGGCGCCCTTTTTACGCGCGTCACAGTGTTTTCACAAAATGCGGTTTGCTGTAATGGCTCGTTCCGCCGCCTCCGACAAACACTTTTCCGCCTTTTTTGAATGTAATGATCTTCGTTTGTCCATTGCTAAGCAGCGTGGTCACTTTGGCCCAATCCGCAATCGCCGTGTAGATGACATAACCTGTTCTCGAAATCCGTGTCGACCAGTGCCGGTCGAACTCCGACCGCAGCACCCGATTCGAGTAAACTTGATTTTCCCTAATTCCTTTTGCTTTCGAACCCATCCGATCGCCTCCCAAGCGTTGATGCATCCACTTTCATGCTATGCGAGATTAATAGAATGGTACGCAATAATGGGGGAAACAGCGAAAAAAGGGGGAACGGCATTCCGGGACGGCTGCCCTCCGCTACCGTTTAACGACCATGCCAAATTGTCCCGCAAAAACGGCAGCCTGCATAGGCGATATGATACAGCCGCGCAAATCTTGCAGCGTTGCGCCGAGACTATCAAACTCGCAACTGCTGAGGTCTACGCCCGCCAGCTTGGTCTGCGAAAACTGCGCCTGCTCCAGCTTCGTATTTCGCAAATAAAATTCCGTCAAATTGGAGTTGAAAAAGTCGCTGTACGCAAACGACCCGCCCTCCAGCTTAACGCGTTTAATATCGGTCATCCGAAACACGCCGTATTCCCCGTTGCAATCGATGAAAGTCACGTTTCGCAGCGTGCAGTCCGTCATATCAAGCCCAATGAGCTTGCAATCCTTGAAAACAACCCGATAGAACGAAGCTTCCTGTAAAATCGCATTCGATAGATCGCATCTCTCGAACACCACATCGGTGAATTCCGCTTTCCGCAGCGACGTTCCGCGCATCGCGACATTGGTAAACGTCGATCGGACGAAGCATGTCCGATAAGCGGAATGGCCGCTAAATTCGGCATCCGCGATGCTCCGGCCGCTTATTTCATATTCATCTTCCACTTCATAAGGATCGAACGGAACACGCTCTAAGTGAGCCGGCATTTTGGGTTCGTCGACGAGCTTTTTGGAGCTTGGCATACGTACACCTCTTCTAAATTGAACTGATTGGACTAGAAACTGCCAATCGTCGGCTTGCAACAAGACAAAAATGAAAAATATGTACTTCTTTAAACACGACTTGGACAAGCTGCTCGTCATAAAAGATTTCTACGCGCACAGCGTGATGCCCTTTCTCGCGCTGCATCTGCGTGTGCCGCAAATCCACGTTATCGACGTTCTTGGGAAGCCAGGATATGTTGAAGCCGGGGTATTGATGGTCTTTATTGAATAAGCAAACTACGCAAGCGAATGTTCTTACGATCGCTGTTGTATCCAGATTCCTTGAAATTGTTCGATAGAATTGGAATCCGGATACAAATGCGAACGCTATCGCTTCTCCAGAATCATTCGCTTGGCTATATTGGATTTATCCAGTAACTTTCGCCCGTACGCACCATTTCAGCTCGCTATATTGGAGTTATCCAGTAACTTCCGCCCGTACGCACCATTTCAGCTCGCTATATTGGATTTATACACTAACTTCGGCCCGTACGCACCATTTCAGCTCGCTATATTGGATTTATCCACTAACTTTCGCCCGTACGCACCATTTCAGCTCGCTATATTGGATTTATCCACTAACTTCGGCTCAAATTCAGCATTTAGGCTCGCTACACTGGATTTTTCCAGTATAGCGAGCCCATCAACCGCAGTTCTGCTACGCTAACACTAGCGCCTCGCCCCGCTTACTTGTCCGCTTCCAAATCCTCGATCGCTTTGCGCGTTGCGACGCTGAATTCTTTAAAGAACGCAACAAGCTCGCTGTTTAGCAGCCCCGCATTGTACAGCATCTGGATCGTCACAAGCTCCGGCTCGCCCTTATCGTTGACCGTTGTTATAATGCCTGCTTCGAGCGCGGCATCAAGAGCAGGCTGCGCCCAGCTTGGCGGCACCTGATTGCCCGAAATGTTCACGAACTTTTCCAGATCGGCCACTCTTGCCGACAATTGGTCAAACGCCAGCTTTTCATCATCTGTCATCGGTTCATCCCCTTTATAGCTGTCGCGTAGCTCTTGTTCCGTGCCGTCATATTCATTCAAGTCTACCGGTCCGCCAATTCCGTCAACCGAACGGGTGCCGTCCGGCCGATAGCCGCCCTGAGAGCCGTCGCTATACTGCCAGAACGTCCATTTGGACCAAGCCGCAGTATCGGAAGGCACCTGACTGCTGCTGTATCTAGCAATCCACAGCTCGTAATCTCCCAGCGATGAGTCAAAATTAGAGGCAAAGCTGTTTCCCGTATACACAATCGGTTTTACGCCTACGAGATTCTCCACCTCGCTCAAAAAAGCTTTCGCTACCGCGCTGATTTCGCTGCCGCTAAGTCCGCCCGGATTGTTCTCGTAATCCATCACAGGCGGCAAATCCAACAAGCTGATTCCTCCTGCATCCGCAATCGCGCATGCAAAATTGTTCGCCTCCTGCTTTGCCGCTTCCGTCGACGTTGCATTCACGAAATGATAGGCGCCGATTAGAACGCCGGCATCCCGCGCTCCGGCCACATTGGCAGCAAACCGATCGTCGCGATAGGACTGTCCTTCACTTGCTTTTGCGAAAGCAAAAACAATGCCGTCCGCCTTAACTTTCTGCCAATTTATCGATCCTTGGTAGTGGGAAACATCGATCCCCTGCGCATTGCCGCTGCTTCTTGATTGCATGTTGATGAAAAGCTCCTCTCTTCAGCAAATCCCGCATTTTCATCATAAGCAGCCAAGCCATTGTTCGAAACGGCGTTTGTACAGCATGGATAGCCTGCTACTTGGACGTCCCGTCGTAGAACAGCAAATAATCTTCGATATGCGCCGCCCAATATTTATTGTTGTGTCCGCCCGAGCTTGTATGAAACTCGTAGCTGGCTCCCGTCTTGTCCAACTCCGCAATAAGAGCCTTGTTGCCAGCCGCTATATGCTCATGCTCCTTGCTGCCGTGGTCGAGATAAACCGCTAAGTCCAGCGCCTTCCCTTGTGCCGCAAGACGGACCGGATCGACTTCCTCCTGCGTGCTTTCCCCACCGTACAGCCATGTCAAATACTCCGGCGTCTCCTCCCATACCGCTGCGCTATGTCCTCCAACTTTGCTGAACATCGACGGGTAGGTAAAAGCCAAATGCAGCGCCGCATAGCCGCCCATCGAAATGCCGCCAATGTATCGCCCCTCGCGGCTTTTTATCGTATTGAAGCTCGCATCAATGGCCGGTATGACCTCTTTTATCAGAAAGTCCTCATACATGCCGAGCTGATATTCATTTTTGTCCTTGGGCTTCTCCGCCGAGTTGACGCCGTAGCTGTTGTCCAGCTGCGGGGCAACGATAATCATCGGCTTGATTCGCCCTTCGCGCGCAAGCTTCGCCGCTTTCTCCCCCATATTCAACCCATTGGCGAAAAAGCTGTTTTCGTTGCCGTTCTTCCCATGCAGCGCGTACAGCACCGGATAGACATCCTTTCCGTCCGAATAACCTTCCGGCAAATAAACATTAATTTTCATTGCTTTGCCCAGCGCCGTGCTCGCTATCGTCAAATGCTGCATCGCCGATAATTCGCCCGCTTGAGCCTCTGCCGATAATGCCTCCCTTGCCGAGCCACTTGCATCAACCATCATCCGTTCTATTTCGCTTCCCCCGCCGCAGCCCGCAAGCAGCAGCATTTGCGGAACCAACAGCATCCCGACCAGAAGCCTTATGCCCGCCTTTAATCTCGGCTTTATTTCCGGTTTCATCGTCTGGCGCCCCCTTATCGTCAAGTTCCCAATCTTTCAATTTTTTTGCTTTATGCTAGAATAAAGGAAAAAGCTGCAAAAATAAAATCTTCAGGAGGCTAATCATGGAAACGAGTCTTCGAACGGCAACGAATGAGGAAATCCCGCTTGTTTATACCATTATGATACAATCCTTTGAGCAATATCGCGGAAAGCTGAATCCGCCTTCGGGAGCGTTCTCTGAAACGATTGATTCGATAACGGATAAAATTAGCCGCAGCGGAGGAGCGGTTCTTGCCCTTGCTGAAGGACAGGCTGTCGGTTCCGCCCAATATTATCGAATTGATGACTACATCTACCTCGGAAGAGTGGCAGTGCTCCCTTCTCACCGCTGCAAAGGCATCGCCAAAGCGATGGTCGAGCATATCGAAAGCTTGACGCTGAACGCAGGTTTATCCGAGACACGGCTTGAGGTCCGCTTGTCGATTCCGGACAATGTCTCCTACTATAAAAAACTGCAGTATGAAGTGATCGAGGAGCATGCGTATCCTGCGGAAACCGACTATTGGTATGTAATGAGCAAAAAGCTGCGTTAATGTTGATGAGCCAAAAAAGAAGCTTGGGCCGCTCCTTCGAGCGATCCAAGCTTCTTCTTCATTATGCCTTTTTACGCATTTGTTCCTCGAACCATTCCCAACCGGCGCCGACATGCTCCGGTTTATGGGCGTCGGAGCCGTATACCGTTTCGATCCCTTGCTCGCGGCAAGCGGCGAGAAACCATTCCGGCACATACGGCTTGCCGCACGTAGCAACACGAAGTCCCGCCGTATTGACGTCGATTCCGACCTTCCCCTGCGCGAGCAACGGAATGATGCGCTCCAGCCTGCGCCGGATTTGCCCTTCGCCGATCGGAGGAAGCGCATCGGCAAACTTTTCAATCAGATTGATATGCCCAATCCGCTTGCGCATAGGCAGCGCAGAAGCAAAAACGATCGCAGACTCAACGTGGTCGTAATACGTATCTACCGCTTTTTCCATCGTTCCGTAGCAGGATAAAATTTGTTCCCGGAAGTAATCCGCCGTAAAATCAACGCAGCGCGCGCCGCCATCCGCCCCCGGCAAATAGTGAACCGAGTAGACGATGTCTTCCAGCTCATGCCCCCACTGATCAACGATCTGCTTCGTAAAATCAAGCTGTCCCGGCAAATAATCGAGCTCCAAGCCTACCGTTATTTCAATCTGCCCCTCGTACTTGCGTTTCATCGCCTTTGCATATTCCATATAAAGCGGCAGTTCTTCAGGCGGCATAGCCAGCTCGCGGAATAACGCCGGATCGTCGACGAGGCCTGCAGGAAGCGGCGGATGCTCGCTAATCGTATATCGCTGGAAGCCGAGCTCAATCGCGCGGTCGATATAAAGCTCCTCTGCAGCGTCGCTGCCGTGATAGCAAAAACGGGTATGCGTGTGTCCGTCCCACTTCAATACCATCCTAACACTCCTTCAAGCAATGTCGTACTTTAGTTAGTCCCTATTCTATCGCATTACACCCCTTTTTCTCTACCTTAGGCTTAAAAAAGATGATTGGACAAATCAATGACGACGGTCATCGTCACGCTGCTGAGCAGCGTCGACAGAAGCACCGCCTGCGCCGCAAAGCCCGGCTCATTGCCGTATTCAAGCGCTAGGGCAGCGCTGTTTCGCGATGTTGGAATCGCGCTCGCGATGAACAGCGCCTGCGCGGCGATGCCTTCAATGCCAAGCAGCATAAGCAGCAAATAGGCGCAGACCGGCGACAGAACAAGTCGGGTAAGGCTGCTTAGAAGAACGGCGGCAGTGTTGCGATGAATAGCGGCGGATGCAATCTGCGCGCCAATCGAGACGAGCGCAAACGGAAGCATGCCGTCGGCAATTTGTTCAAGCGGGACCATAACGGGCTCTGGCATCGGAAGGCGCAGCATATGCAAAGCTGTGCCAGCGATGATCGCGTACAATACGGGCATTTTGGCAAATTGGAGCAATGATTTCTTTAACCCTGCCGCCGCCTTGCTTGCATTGATTAACCCGAAAGTAAATGTCGCAAACAGTTCAAAAACGACGACCATCATCTGTATGCTCATGGCAAACGCATCATGCTTGAAAGCGAGCGCGTTGACGGGAATGCCGATATTGCCGTTGTTCGTCAGCGTTACGCTGTTCGCAAAGCTTGCCGCAAGCGGCTTGGAGTAACCCATGACTCGGCTGATCGCTTTGCCGATCAGCGCCATCGCAATAAATTGTACGATAAGGAAGCCGAATATCATGACAACGAGCTTAGCCGAAAGCTGCGCTTCCAATACTTTGACAAAGGCAAGCGCCGGAACATAGTAATAGAGGATGAGTTTGGAGAAGCTCCCTAAATCGAACTTGAATTTACGGTGCAGCAGCGCCCCGATGCCGATCGGAATCAGAATTGGAATAATAATATGATAGAACGTATAAATCATCGAAGCTCACCTCTCGCATCAGAATCTTTGCGTGGAATTCAAAATCATACTTTGCTCACGGCGGCAGACAGAGATCGTCTCGCCAGGCTCCATCGCTTTTCCGCGTATTCCCCGTTCCGCCAGCGACTCGACAAACTTATAGTTATCCTGTTTGATCACCGGGAACGTGTTGCTGTGAATCGGAATGACGAGCCGAGCTTGCAGCCATTCCGCCGCAATAAGCGCATCTTCAGGACCCATCGTGAACCGGCCTCCGATCGGCAGAAACGCTGCATCAATCCGATAGCGCTCGCCCAGCCACTTCATATCCTGAAACAACCCGGTATCGCCGGCATGATAGATCGTAACCCCATCGATTTCCAACAAAATGCCTGCGGCAGTACCCGCATAATGCAGCTGACCGCGCTCGTCGCGATAGGACGAAGCGTGCGTCGCCGGCGTGAACCGGACGCGGCCGAAACCGAAATCCCACTCCCCGCCGCAATGCATAGGCTCCGTTTGGACGCCCTGCTGAGCCAGATGATACGCTAATTCCTCAATCGCAATAATCGGAGCGTCATTAAGTTTTGCCAGATTGACCGCATCGGTGATATGATCGGAATGACCATGTGTTGCCAGAACATGACTTACTCGAATCTGGTTCGCAGTGACAACCGCAGACGGATTCTCCGTGATATAAGGATCGATGATGACCGAGTGGCCGTTAGCTGTCACTTGAATGCAGGAATGACCATGATACTGAATATGCATTACGCTTCGCCTCACTTTTATAATATAATTTATAACGATCGTTATATTTTGTATTATATTTAGAGCGGAGCTATTCTGTCAATCCTATCCATAAAAATTAAGGGAGGAGGGGTTTGTTTGCTGTCGATGGAGAAGCAAATCCTCTACTTGATCGCAAGCGCTCAAACGGTTGAAGCGAAAGAGCTGATTGCCATATACGAAACGCGCGGCGTGTCTGCTCAGGTTATTCGAAACAGCCTCGCTCGCTTGAAGAAGGCAGGCTACATCGAAGCTGCGGCGCGCTCTCTCTATGCGATTACACCGCTTGGCTCCGAATTTATTCGATACATCAACAGCAAAGCCGGCATTGCCGAGCAGCAATGGGACGGCAGCTGGCAGGTCGTTATGTTCGAAGTTCCCGAAACGGAACGCAGCAAGCGCGACGGCTTCCGCAGCGGGCTTCTGCAGCTAGGTTTTGTCTCTATTTATAAAGGCGTTTACATCTCGCCTTGGGAATATACGGGCCAGGTTGTCGCACTTGGCGAGCAGTACGAGCTGGGGGAGCGGCTCATGATTAGCAGCTCCCGCTTCACTGTGAACGAAATATCAGCCGCAAAGGCGGCAGACCTCTGGTCTCTTGCCGAGCTGCAGGAACTCTACAACGAGAAGCAGCAATGGCTCACGGCTTCATTTCAGCCGCATTTAGCTTCGCTGCTGACGAGTGAACGCCATGACGATAATGGCCTCGCCCTCATCATCAAGTTTTTGGAGCTTGGCGATGTCATCGCCGAGCTAAGCTTGCGCGATCCGATGCTGCCTGCGCAGCTATTGCCGCATGATTGGCCCGGCACGGCATGCTATGCCGAGCTGCAGCGGACGCTCCGCGCTATTGCGCTTGCCATTCCGGCTAACTCGCCGTACCGGAAATTTGTCACCCGTATTTTGAAGGTCTGACGCAAAACATAAAGAAGCCTGTCGGGACTTTATCCAGTCTCGGCAGGCTTTTTTCATTTTTAATTTCGTTATGCTTATCCTATCAAAACAAATCCAGCTGCTCGACCTCCGGCGGCTTTTCATCCTCTCGCGGCTCCAGCGGATCGCGTCCATCCGGTCTTCGCTGTTCCAGCATCGCCATCAATTGTTTCGCATTATCGGCTGCGTCGCCGCCGGAATTGTTGTTGAAAATGACGCATAGATGCTCGCTTTCCAATTGAAGCTGCCTCAGCATCTCCGCCCATTCCCGCAGCTCCGTCTCGTTGTACCGGTACAGGTATCGCACATCCCGCCAATTTGGCGCACCGCCTTGATTCCAACCCGCAGCATTGCGGCCGTGGAAACGGACCATCGTGACGCTTCGATCCGTCGCCTTCAGCACGGTCGGCACCGATCCGAGTCCCGCCTGCGGCTCATCGCAGACGCTATGGATCCATTGCTCCGCTTGCATAAAGGCCAGCGTCTTGTCGCGGTATTCCGGCGCAAACCAGCTCTGGTGCCGAAATTCAAGCGCGCACGGAATACCGTTCATGCGCAGCTTCGCTTCCCTGAGAATACGTACATTTTCACGCGTACAATCGAACCAAGGCGGGTATTGGAACAACGCCGCCTTTAGTCTGCCGGCTTCGACGGCAGGCTGCAGCGATTCCCGGAAGGCGGCGAACATCGCTTCCGGGTCATTGTCCCTGGCAGCCGGGCCGCGTTGATGGCCGGTCATGCCCTGGTACGCTTTTACGATAAAATGAAGCGTATCCGGCGTCTCCTCAACCCATTTCGCGAAACGCTCCTTCGGCTGGATCGCGTAAAAGCTGCTGTCCACCTCCACCAGCGGAAAATGTTTCGCGTATTCGTTCAATCTGTCCTTCGCCCTAATGCCCGGACCGTAAAGCCGGTCCTGATCGCCCCAACCGGCAAGCCCGATCTGAATCGGCATCGGCAGGCACCCCCGTTCCATCGCTCCATACTGTTATTCTTGTTATACTAAATTTGGCCTTGCGTCTCAAGAGATAGCCCAGATACTCTGCGTTCCGAACGCCCCACACATATATCCTGCATATTGCCCTAACCAACGCCCCACACTCGTAAAACTGCCTACTTTTACCTCTAAAACACCAGCTTATGACCTCCACATTGCCATTACCGATGCCCACACTCGCCATCACTGCATTTTGCAGAGCGAACCTGATTCGCTTTATAGCGAATGTAATTTCGCTATTTGGATATGCGTAATACGGTTTGCGGGGAACAGCGAAAGGAATTTCGCTATTGGAGCATACAAGTTCGCTATTAGCGAAGCTGCATTCGCAATTGGTTGAAACGTCTTACAGCAACCGTCCTATAGCGAATTTGCCTTCGCTAATTAGCGAGGCAGGTTCGCTAAAAGTACGGGGCAGAGGTGCATGCCTTGCAGCAGAGAACCGAACCAATCAACGCTAAGCCTCCTTCACTTCACGCAAAAAAAACGCCCCGCTCTGCGAATCCATTCGCAGAGCCGAGCGCGAGCGCTTCCTTATCCAAATCTTTATTTCATAACTGCCACAGCACCAGCCGCAGCAGGCTCGAGCGTCCTCAGCCAGCGCTCGATCCGCTCCAGCGCGCCTCGCAAATTCGCTTCGGAAGCGGCGTACGAGCAGCGCAGGAAGCCTTCGCCGCCCGGGCCGAACACGTCGCCCGGCACAGCGGCTACTCTCGCTTCTCGCAGCATGCGTTCAGCGAACTGCTGCGAGCTTAGTCCCGTCGAAGCGATCGACGGGAATGCGTAGAACGCGCCCTCGGGCTCGCGGCAGGCTAAGCCGATGCTGCGCAAGCCTTCTACAAACATTTTTCGCCGGTGGTTGTAGGACTTAACCATTTCGTCCTTATAGGCAAGACAATTGCGCAGCGACTCGAGCCCGGCAATCTGTCCCATCGTCGGCGCGGACAGCACCGTATACTGATGCACCTTGCGCATCGCTCCGATCAGCTCCGGATGTCCGCAAGCATAGCCTAGACGCCAGCCCGTCATCGCAAACGCCTTGGAAAAGCCGCTGATCAGTATCGTGCGGTCTCTCATTCCCGGCAGAGAGGCAAAGCTGACATGCGTACGGCCATAGGTCAGTTCTGCGTAAATTTCATCGGACAATACGATCAGGTCATTGTCCTCTACAAACTTAGCAATCGGCAGCCAATCCTCGTAAGTCATGACAGCGCCTGTCGGATTGCTCGGATAGCTAATTAGAAGCAGCTTCGACCTTGGCGTAATGGAAGCCTGCAGAGATTCGACCTTTAGCTTAAAGCCGTCCGCAGCATACGTCTGCACTTCAACCGCTTTGCCGCCGTTAAGGTTCGTAATCGGACCGTAAGCGATATAGTTTGGAACCGGAACGAGCACTTCATCCCCGGGTGAAAGAAGCACACGCAGCGCAAGGTCGATCGCCTCGCTGCCGCCTACCGTCACGAGCACCTCGTTCTGAGGCTCGTAGCCAATGCCAAAGCTGCGATACAAATAAGAAGCGATCTCCTCGCGAAGCTCCAGCATCCCTGCATTGTTCGTATATTTTGTCATTCCGCGGTCAAGCGCAACCGCGCAAGCGTCGCGAGCAGGCTTAGGGGTAACGAAATCGGGTTCGCCCACGCCAAGCGAAATAATATCCTTTCCGGCTTCCGCCGCATTGAAAAACTTTCTAATGCCCGATGGCGGAATCTCCCTTACCACCGGCGATACGTATTCGCTCATCGATTTCATACCGCTCTCCCCTTCGCTTTTGCTTATTTGGCCCGCCTTGCGCGTCGTCTTACTTGCTCTCCAGCTTCCGCTCTGCCAATGAATACTCAATAATCGAATCCAGCAGGCCGCCAAAAGAAATGCCCGCCGCCGCCGCCGCTTTCGGCAGCAAGCTGTTTTTCGTCAGTCCTGGCAGCGTGTTCGCTTCCAGCACATACGGAATACCGTCATTAATAATCATATCAATACGCGCATAAACGCTGCATTTCAATGCTTTATAGCATCCAAGCGCCGCCGCTTCGACACGCGCATGCACGTCCGCCGGCAGGTCGATAATTTGCTCGTCGGCGCCGCCGTCCTCGTATTTCGACGTATAATCGAAAAACTCGGCGTTCGCTTTGATCGACACGATCGGAAGCAGCTTGCCGTTCAGGACGGCGCAAGTAATTTCCTGTCCGCCGATAAACTGCTCGATCATAACCGAACGATCCCACTCCAGCGCGTCACGCACCGCTTCTTCAAGCAAATCTTTCGTTTTCACCAGCTTGGTCGCGATGCTGGAACCGCCGGAATTCGGCTTAACGACAACCGGGAAGCCAAGCGCTCCTTCGATGTCGGCCGCCTTCAGCTGCTCCATGCTCTCAACCTGAATCCAGTTGCCGGTCGAAATGCCCTCGAAACGGATTAGCTTTTTAGCCAAATCTTTATCCATGCTCACGCTGCTCGACAACACGCCGCAGCCTGTGTAAGGAATGCCAAGCGATTCCAGCGTCCCTTGCACCGTGCCGTCTTCGCCATATTTGCCATGAAGCGCGAGCAGCGCGATGTCAATCCCTTGCGCTTTGTCGATCAAGTCGCGTTTGCTGTTAATTTCAATCGGCACAACCTCGTACTTGCTGCGGTCCAGGTTGTTGATCATGCCTTGACCCGTTAACAACGAAATTTCTCTTTCGGAAGATACTCCGCCCATGATGACTCCGACTTTCATATGTGCACGCTCCTGTATGTTTATGTGTTATTCAGTACGGTTCAAAAAGTCCAGTTTTCAGCACACTAGCCACGCTTCCGAAGCTGCGTTTTTCCAAAACGCTGTAGAAGATTGGATAAAGCTAGGGAATGAGGATCCAGACCGTAGTGGGTTACTGCGTGAGAACAACCTCTTAGAGTAAAGCTTTGGCTATTTCGCCTATTATACGAATACCCTCGACGATTTGCTCATCGGCCACCCGCGAGAAGCCAAGCCGCATCGTATGCCGTCCTTGCCCTTCCCCAGTGTAAAAAATATCGCCCGGCGTAAACACGACTCCTCGGTCCGTACTCGCCGCAAGCAGCTCTCGCGCCGTAAGCGAATGCTCCAGCTCGAGGAACAAATGCAGGCCGCCGTCGCCCGAAAGACTGCGAAGCGGCATGTACTCCCGGCAGCACTTGATGGCAAGCTCGTATTTTCGCTTGTATTCCGTGCGGGCGCGCTTCATATATTTTTCAAAATTGCCGTTGTGCAAGTACTGGTACAGCAGCGATTGGTCCAGCGTTGACGTATGAATGGCGCGCGATCGTTTCACGCTTTCCAGATAGCCGATCAACTCTTTGTCGGCAAGCACCCATCCGACGCGCAGGCCGGGAAACAATATTTTTGAAAAGCTGCCGATGTAGATGACGTTATTGCTCTGTCCGGCCGTAGCGATCAGTGGCGCCACATGCGAGCCGGAATAGCGCAGCTCCTCGTTGAACCCGTCTTCGATAACGGGAACGCCGCTGCCGCACAGCAGCCTAAGCGCTTCGGCCCGCTTCTCCGGCGACATAACGATTCCAGTCGGATTGTGATAGGACGGTATGAGGTAGGCAAAATCGTAGGATTGCTCCTCCGACAGCCTTTGCTCCAGCTGCTTCACGCTTAATCCGTCCGCTTCCATATCAACGCCGGTTATGTCATAGCCGTGAAGCTTCATATTTTTGATCGCGGTGTTGTGGGTCGGATTTTCGCATAAGGCGCGGCCGTAACGACGTTCAAGCGCGGATAGAACAATATCGAAGCCTTCCGTAAAGCCGCTTGTAATAAGCATATCCTTGCCGGCCAAATCGACCCCTTTATTCTCCATATAGCGAAGCAGAAAATCGATCAGCGGCTTGTAGCCTTTTGCATAACCGTAGTTAAGCAGCACTTCGCCTTCGAGCGACATCCGATCCATAAAAGCGCGTTTGACGTTATGCAGGTCGAACAGCTTTTCATCGGGCGCGATGCTTGTAAAAGAAATCGAGCCTTTCACCGCGCGAATGCCGTGCTTCATCAAATCGAATTGTTCCGCTTGCTCGGCGTATGCGCTAATACGCTTGCCCCAATTCATCTTTTCGCCGCTTATTATCGGCTGAGAAGCTCCGCTTGCGCCTTCGCCGCCGGATACCGCCGCCGCTGTGTGGGCGACAAAGTTTCCTTTTCCTTGCACGGCGTATATATAACCTTCTTCGACCAACTCGCCGTATGCGGTAACGACCGTATTGCGGCTAATGCCCATGAGTTCGCTTAATTCCCGAGTGGATGGGAGCTTCTGATCAGCTTGCAGCGCGCCCTTCCGAATCAGCCTTTTCATGTAATCCTTCACCTGAATATAGACCGGTCGGTCGTCTGCAAGCTTAATATCCGAATACAACTCATTCACCTACTTAAATTCTCTGAAGAGATACTCCTCTTACATAATGGCATAATTACGGCAGTAAAAAAAGAACCACGATAGACGTTTTTAAAGCGTCCCGTGGTTCATACCTGTCTAGCTCAGCTCGCAAACTTCAAATTATAGAACCGTTCCGCATTGCGCAAACTAGCCCATATATCTTCGCTTTCACCGCCAATGTACCAATAGGCTGTTCCAGCGAGACTATTATCGGCTGCCGCCTTGTATTTCGCAGCAAGCGACCTGCCGTCTTCCAGCCATATTCGATGGATGGCGCCGTTTTCCTTGTAGCTTGCCGTATATTGACTGACCGAGCTGTCCCAAAGCGGTTTCATCGCATGCTCACTGACCAGCTCGTTTTGTGCGGGAACCGTAAGCACTTCCGAGTACGCCGCAGAGCCGTTCGCGTTCAGCGTCCAGTCGCGGTTGTAATAAGGCAGCGCGAGTATCGTTTTTTCGGCGGGAACCACTTTTAACAGCGTCGTCACCGCATTGCGGACAAAAGGGAGAGAGGCGACCGATCCGGCTTTTGGCGATCCGCCCCAATGCTCATCGTAACCCATCATAATGATGAAGTCGGCTTGCGCACCGAGCGCTTTGTAGTCAAAAGCCTCTGTCCAGTCCGTCCCGAGATCCGGCGACACGTTGACGGAAAGAATCGCGTTCAGCGAATCGAGTTTCGCATTTAATTCAGTAATGAAAGCGGTCATGTGGGACCGGTCTTGAGGCGCGACATTTTCAAAATCGATGTTAAGTCCGGCCAGCTTATATTTTTGCACCGCATTCGCCAAATTGGTCACCAGGTTCGTTCTAGCTGCAGCGCTGGACAACAGCTGGTGCGTCGTCTCCTGATCCGACCGGTTGCCGACCATCGCCCATATTGCCTTCTTGTTGGCGGCAGCCCATGTAATAAGAGACTGGTTCGTATTATCCGTTATATTGCCCGACTTATCTGCAAAATACCATCGCGGCGAAAGCGTATTGACCATTTTCGAAGCGGTAACCGACTGTTCAAATTGCGACGCCGTTTGCCCATACTGCCAGCCAAGCTGAATTTTTTGCTTCCCCGTTTGTTCGAGCGCCGACGCCCAGTTATCGTTTTGCAACGCGCGGTCAAGGATCGCCGCCGTCTCTTGCCGAGTCAGCGGGTCTGCTGGGCGAAAACGATCGTCCGTGTCGCCTTGCATCAGGCTGAGTTTGTTCACGCTAGCGATCGAATCCGCCGCCCAGTCGGCAATTTGTGCGCTATCTTTGAAAGCTGCTTTTTGCGCCGCCGTCGTGTTCGATAGCTTGAACGCGCGAACGAGAAGCACCGCAGCCTCTTGCCGCGTTACGGCTTTAGCCGGAGCGAAGGCGGTTGCGCTTGTCCCGTCCGCGAGCCCGAGCTGCACCGCCGCTTGAACCCAGCCGTAGTACCATGCGTTAGCCGCAACGTCGGAGAACGGCGATATCGGACTAATCGCTTGCTCCAGCCCCAGCGTCCGGCCGAGTATCGCGACAAACTCTGCGCGCGTGACCGGATTTTTGGGTGCAAACGTCGTCGCGGACGTTCCTGTTAAAATCTTTTTATTATATAAATTTATGATAGAGTCCATAGCAAAACTAGTCGCAATATCGTCAAAAGGAAGCTTGCTCTGTGCCGCTTCGGCCTTCGGCATGCCAGCCAGCTGTACGGTTAAGGCGATAAGTATAAGTAAATTAAACGCAGCCCCTGCGCCCAAACGTCGCTTCATAAAAAGATCCTCCTAAAAGTTTTGCGGAGCAAAACTTGCTTCGAAAGCTGTTGCTTAGTTTTGCGGAGCAAAACTTGCTTCGAAAGCTGTTGCTTAGTTTTGCGGCGCAAAACGCGCTCCGAGAGCATTGGCTTAGTTTTGCGCAGCAAAACTTGCTTCGAAAGCTGTTGCTTAGTTTTGCGGAGCAAAACTTGCTTCGAAAGCTGTTGCTTAGTTTTGCGGAGCAAAACTGCTTCGAAAGCTGTTAATTAGTTTTGCGGCGCAAAACGCGCTCCGAGAGCATTGGCTTAGTTTTGCGCAGCAAAACGCGCTCTGAAACTCTATTAGCTAGTTTACAGAGCGGCAATCTCTTTATCCTATCAAACGACTTTAGGCGCGGCACCGTTAAGTTATTGGCAGCGTTGTAAGACCGTTTCCTATAAAGGGGTAAATTGCTGGCCGAAGTGTAAAAAGCGATGTAAGGCTGTTTTCGGCCTTACATCGCACTGGCTCGCCCCATCCGCGCAATCTAAGGCCGTTTTCGGCCTTAGATCAGGCACTCCACGCTCGCCGACCCGCGCGGCCGCCCTTGTAAGGCCGTTTTCGGCCTTACATCGCACTGGCTCGCCCCGCTCGCGCAATCTAAGGCCATTTTCGGCCTTACATCAGGCACTCCACGCTCGCCGACCCGCGCGGCCGCCCTTGTAAGGCCGTTTCTGGCCTTACATCGCACTGGCTCGCACCGCTCGCGCAATCTAAGGCCGTTTTCGGCCTTAGATCAGGCATACCACGCTCGCCCCGCTTGCATCGCTTGCGGGCGTCACTTCGCCCCGCCGCCGCGCTTATTGCCGCGTATCCAGCGGCTTCAGTCGCGCCTCAATCTCATCGCGCCGCGGCTCGAGAAACGGCGGCAGCGCCAGCGACTCGCCCAGGCTGTCGATGTGCTCGTCGGTCGCAAAGCCCGGACCGTCCGTCGCCAGCTCGAACAAAATGCCGTTGGGCTCGCGGAAATAAAGCGAGTGGAAATAAAACCGGTCGACGTAACCGGAGCTGGCGATACGAGCGTCACGCAGCCGTTCGACCCAAGCGTGAAGCTCTTCGTCGTTGTCGACCCGAAACGCCACATGGTGCACACCGCCGCGCCCAAGCCGTTCATGCGGCAGATCATGGCGCAGCTCAATGTGAATTTCGGCGCCGCTGCCGCCTTCACCCGTTTCAAACACGATAATGTCCGGCTGTCCTGCTACGGTCGACGGATATTCGCCTTTTCGACGGAAGCCCATCAGCTCCGCCAGCACCTGCTCTGTCGGTTCAACATCGCTGACCGTCAACTGCACCGGACCAAGTCCGATTATGGCATACTCCGGCGGCACCGGGCTTTTCGCCCACGGTTTTCCTCCGGCGACGCCTTCGTTGTCTTCATCCGAAACGAGAATGAACCGCTGCCCCTCGAAATCCCGAAACGCTAGCGTTAGCCGACCTGCCCGCAAGGCGATCCCATCATGGGCAACTCCATGCTCGGAAAGCCGGGCCTCCCAATAGTCCAGAGCGTCATTATTCAACACGCGGAGCGAAAGTGCCGATATGCCGCTTACTCCTTCCAGCGTTCTTCCGGCCATCGGTATATCGAAAAAAGTCAGTTCCGTTCCGGGACTGCCCGACTCATCACCATAAAACAAATGGTAGGATGACGTATCGTCCTGATTCACCGTTTTTTTAATTAATCGAAGCCCCAGCACCTTCGTGTAAAAATCAAAGTTTTGCTTGGCGTTTGCCGTAATCGCGGATACATGGTGAATGCCTTTGAGCACCAATTTCATCCGAACCAACCTCCTTACATCAATGAATTCACAACCCCATCATAGCACAACGCATAAAACAAAATTAGGCTTAGGTCGGGGGTAAGCGTAAACCTTCTATGCTACACTGGTATGATAGAAGCTAGTTTAGGAGATTACTAGAAATATGAACTCACAAAATGATTGGCCTCAATTGGAGCGCAGTATCGGACAACGTCTAGCAAGACCGAAAGCGAAACGCAATCCGCTCATGACAACGGTCGTCCTTGCCATGATTGCCGCCCTGGTCTGGAGCGGTATCAGCGGGCTCGGCGCGCTGGAGGAACGGCTCTCCACGCCATCGGCTGACAAGACCGCTCCGAAAGCGCCGGCGGCGGAAAAGCCGCAGCTGCATCCCATCGTCGCAGCCAAAACAGATAAGCTCATCGCGCAAACGGCTAGCATCGGCATTACGATTCTCATTACGGATGACGCTCGATCGAACGAGGAGCAGGATGCCCTCTACGAGCAAGGCCGCACGACGGACGGACCAATCGTGACGAACGTTCGCGGCGGCGACTCTTATCACAACTATGGTCTGGCAGTCGATTTCGCGTTGCTTACAGTCGAAGACAACACGGTCGTATGGGATATGGAATACGACGGCAACGGCAACGGCAACGCGGATTGGATGGAGGTCGTCGCAATCGCCAAGAAGCTTGGCTTCACTTGGGGAGGAGACTGGAAAAGCTTCCGCGATTACCCTCATCTGCAAATGGATTTCGGCTATTCCATCAAACAATTGAAACGCGGAAAAAGGCCTCCGGCGGAATAATTCTCCGACCGAAAGGCCTTTTTTCATCCCCGCCGCCCCCAGCTTATTATTTGAGCCCGGTCGTTGCGACGCCGCGAATGATCTGTTTTTGAAAAATAATAAAAACGATAATAAGCGGAATGACTGAAATCGTCGCGCCTGCCATAATCTGAATCCAATTGCTGCTGTCCTTCGCTTCGCTGGAGAAAAACGCCATCCCGACCGGAATCGTGAACCGTCCCTCCGTCTGCGTAACGATCAACGGCCAAATAAAGGAGTTCCAGCTGCCTAAAAAGGACAGTATGCAAAGCGTCGCAATAGCCAAACGGACGAGCGGAAAGGCGATTTTGAACATAATGCCCAGCTCGCTCATCCCGTCGATTCTAGCAGCGTCCAACAGGTCGGAAGGCACCGATTCCATGAACTGCTTCACGAGGAAAATGCCAAACGCCGTGATGAGCCCCGGAAACAGAATGCCCCAGTACGTATCTACCCAGCCGAGCTTCGAGGAATAAAGAAACCAAGGAATAATGAGCATTTCCGTGGGCACCATTAAAGTGCTTAGAATCAGTAGATAGATCGTTTTTTTGCCGTGAAAATGAAACTTCGCCAAAATGTAGCCGATCACCGTATCGAATAAACAAACGCTCGCCGTCGCAATTGCCGCAACGATAAAGCTATTGACGATCCACGCGTCAAAGGACGTCTCGCTGAACAGCGCGGAATAGTTGCCCCAAGCCGGAGCATCTGGAATAAGGCTAAGCGAATACATCTCGCTTGGAGCCTTCAGCGAGGTCGCGATCATCCATAGGAAAGGGAATACCATGACCGAAACGCCCGCAGTCAAGAGCAAGTAGCCGATAGCCAAACCTGCTCGCTGCCTAGCGATTGCCCGCGCGCTTCCGCCTTCCGCCATCCTCGAGCTTGCGCCGCTTATTTTGCCCATGCCTCCATACTCCCCCTTCCCTAATACTCGACCTTCCGGTTCAACACTTTCAGCTGCAGCACGGTAAAGGCCAAAATAATGGCGAACAGCACGACGGTTGCCGCAGACGCCTTGCCCATCTCGAAGCTTTTAAAAGCGGTATTGTAAATGTACAGCACGATCGTATTCGTCGAATTCAGCGGTCCGCCTCCAGTCATGTTCAACGCCTGCGTAAACGACTGGAGAAAGCTGATGCTCGCGATGACGGCCGAGAAAAGCAGCACCGGATTGAGCAGCGGTATCGTTACATGCCGGAATCGGCTCCAGCCTCCCGCGCCGTCGATTGCGGCCGCTTCGTAATAGATTCGCGGAATGTTTTCCAGTCCGGCTAGAAAGACGAGCATTTGAAATCCGATGCTCTGCCAGATCATCGCAGCGATAATCCACAATATCGACTGGGTCGGCGAATAGAGGAACGGCTGCGCATCAAGCCCAAGCTCAAGCAGCAGCGCGTTGGCAACGCCGTTCTTCATAAGAATCCAGCGAAAAACCCAGCTTACGGCAACGACGCTCGTAATGTACGGGATGAAATAAGCTGTCCGGTAAAACGTCCGCAGGCGGACGACCCGCTGCAGAAGCAGCGCGACGCCCAGCCCCGCGGCCAGCTGGCCCGGCACGCCGACGACGACGTAAACGGCCGTGTTGCGGATCGTTTGGAGAAACACTTCGTCCTTGAACAACGAGATGTAGTTGGCCAAGCCGACAAACGGCTTTTCCGGCGACAGCATATCCCATTCGCTGAACCCGACGTTAAAGGAATAAACGATCGGCAGCAGCCTCACCGCTGCGAAAAACAGCAGCGGCAGCAGCAGGCAGCTGTAAATGAACAAATATCTTTTGCCTCTGAGCCCTAGACCGGCGCCCCGTAATCGCGACAGCAGACTATGCCGCTGCCGTTGCAGCTCGCCGCTGCCTGCGGCGGCAGGCGCAGCCGAATCGATTGCCCTTCCCATGCGGTGGCCTCCTTGACATCAGGATCTTTGAGCTGAGCTCAAATTCACTCCACGTTCAAAGTCACTTCATGATCACGTTATTTTTTCGCCCAGTAATCGTCATACAGCTTTTGCGTCTTGGCAACGAGCTCCTCAAAAGCTTTCTCGGCCGGCACATCGTTCAGCAGCACCTGATCGACAGCTTCGACGAACAGCGTCCGCTCCTGCACTTCGTCAATAAAGAAATGCGCTCTGCCGTCCGGAAGCTGCGAAATAAACGGGCCAAGCTTCTCGTCATTAACGTATTTGTCCTGAAGTGCCACTTCCTTCTGCGCAGGCAGCTCGCCGATCTTTTCCACCCATTGCTCCTGCACGCCTTTGCTTGTTAAAAACTTCAAGAACTCAACGGCTGCGGCAAGCTTGTCGCCCTTCACCGTCGAAGGAATAGCGTTAGCCCAGAACGACGCTTGCGTCGATTTGTTTTTGTACGCCGGCAACGGCGCGATGGCGTAGTTCAAATCCGGCACGTCTTTCTTGAGCGATCCGAGGCGGTACGAGCCGTCCACATTGATCGCTGCATGGCCTGTCTTGAACGCGTTCGCGTCATCGTTGTAGAAACCGTTGATGCCGACCTTATGTTTCTTCGCGAAGTCGATCAAATAGTTGAAGGCTTCAAGCCCAGCCGGCGTTTCGTTCCACAAAATTTTCTTGCGGTCGTCGCTCGTATCCTTCGCTCCCACTTGATAGAGCAGGCCGTCGCGGAACCAGTGATGCAGCTGCGAGCCCGGCTCCCAGCCAAACCCTTCGACAACAAACTGCCCTTTGTCGTCCGTCTCCGTCAGTTGCTTCGCGTAGGTCACAAGCTCCTCCCAAGTTGTTGGCGGCTTGTTCGGATCGAGGCCTGCTTTCGTAAACAAATCTTTGTTATAAAAGAGTCCGAGCGTACGCACGCCAGTTGGAAGCGCGTAGTAGCTGCCGTTCAGCTTGGCTGTCTCAACGAACGGGAAAAAGTTCTTTTCAATCTCAGCAGACGGGAAATCAGCTTCCGGCAACGGCTGCAAATAACCGGAGGATACGTATTTAGGCAGCCATCCGTAATAAAGATTGATGACATCCGGCCCTTTGCCCGCAGGCACGAGAGCCGCTACCTTTTGATTGTATTGGTCGTACGGGAAATTCGTTTGTTTGACCGTAATATTCGGATGCTCCTGCTGGAACTCTTCAATAAGCGATTGGATCAGTTCGACTTTAGCTGGAAATTCATACTGCCAATATTCAATCGTTACTTTTTTGTCAGGATCCAGCGCAGGCGCCGCCGATGCTTGCTCTGCGGCCTTGTCCGGCTCGGCGGTTGCCGCCTGGTTTTCTTTTCCCGCATTTCCGTTGTCATTGCCGTTGCCGCATCCTGCGAGCACAACAGCTAATGCCAGCAATGCGGAGCTAATCGTAAGTATCGGTTTCTTCTTCATCCTAAACCCTCCCAAAATTTATATCGTATGTTTAGTCGCCGTGCCGGCTGCGGAGGACGAACCCGCGATTTCAAGCCTCAGCAGCCTTCTGGCGTTGTTGCCAAAAATGTTCTCGATCTCGGTTTCGCTGAATCGGAGATCACGCGCCACCCGTACTTGGTCCTGCAAGTACCGATAAGGATAGCCGCGCGGGAAGCCGATGGCGTCCGTGCCAAAAATAATTCTCTCCGGCCCGATCAGCTCATACGTTTTGCGGAACAGCGATTCCAGCGTCAATTCGTAGGGCATCCAGCGAATCCACTGATTCGAACCGGACGTGTCAATCGACACGTTCGGGCAGCTCCAGCACAAGTGGAGCAGCTCCTGGAAGTAGCCTGCGCCGAAATGCGGAATGATGAACGGAATATCCGGATACTCGCGCGCCGTATTGAAAATAGCCAGCGGATTAATATTCGGATGATGGACGATGCCTCCGGCATGGCCCAGCAGTCCGAAATGAATGAGCACGGGCAGCTTTTTTTCCGCCAGAAAAGTCCACACCGGGGCAAGCGACGGATCGTCGAACGGAACTTGCGTCAACGGGCCGAAGAGCTTATAGCCCTTCAAGCCCAGCTCGTTGACCGCCCGTTTCAGCTCCTCCGCCGCGTCCGGCGCTTCAATCGGATGGAACGCGAAGCCGGTGAACCGATCCGGATACCGCGCCAGCTGATCCGCCATGTTGTCGTTATCGAGGGCGGTTAGAAAGTTAAGTCCGCCAATGCCGTATTTGTCCAGCTCCTGCGCCCAGCGGTCAATTAGCGGAGTCGTATCATGCTCCGGATTATGCGGTTGAATCTCCGGAAAATCCCATGTGAGACGCATCCGTTCGGCACGCTCCGCCCCGTAACGGGAGATCAACTCGTGCTTTTTCTGCTGAATGCCGCCTCCTTGAATCCGATACGGCAAATGTCCGTGTATGTCATATACCTTAAATGAATGGTTGCGGAACATATGCGTTCACCTCTGATATCAGTATCTTTGAGCGGGGCCCAAAGTCACACCTTTTCATCTCAATCATTTTTTTCGCTCTTTGCTCGCTTCTCTGCTGTCCATTCCGTTAAAATGTCATCCAGCGCCTTCATCGCCGCTTCTTGCTTTTGCGCCTCTTCCTCCAGCCACGCGCGATGCTCCGCCTGCCTTTTGGCCTGCTCGCCCAATGCTCGCCGCAGCTCTTCTGGCGCGGGTCCGCCTCGGAGAGTACGGATGCGCACGAAGCGCTCCGGATCAAGCGCGAGATGGAATGCTTCAGCCGATAGCTTGAGCGGCTGCTTAAGACCAGCGGCTGCAGCCGCTTCTTTCAAAGAAGACAGGCTTAGACCGCGAACGCGTTCTCCCCGCTCAGCCGCCTTGGCGACAAACTTGCTCACAATGGAGTGGGCAAGCCGGAAGCTTAGCCCTTCCTCCCGAACGAGCGTATCCGCGAGCTCCGTTACCGTCGCAAAGCTGTCGTAGGCGCGTTTGCGCAAAACGTCCTTATCGATCTCGAGCGTATCGATCACTTTCGCTAACAAACCGTACACGGCTTCAAGCGTGCTTAAGCTGCGCCAAGCGTAAGGCTGCAAATCATCTTCGGTATCGACAATGTCGCCGAACGGCGTATTGTGAATCATCGCGAGTACCGTCTGCGCATCGCCTGCGGCGCTTGATAGCAGCGACCGGACATGCTCGACCGATACCGGATTGCGTTTTTGCGGCATGATGGAGCTGATTTGCACATAAGGCGCGGCCACCTTAGCCACGGCAAATTCCTGCATGCACCATAGCAGCAGCTCCTGCGCGAATCTGCCCAAGCCGATCGCAGCCAGCTGCACAGCCGAAGCCGTTTCGCCGACATAGTCAGCGCCGCTTACCGCATCGTAGCTGTTCTCAATAACGCTGTTGAATCCAAGCAGCTCCGCCACCCGTTCGCGGCTAATCGCAAAGCCGGACGTTGTCAATGCTGCAGCTCCCATGCTGCTCGCATTGCAACCCTCATACGCTGATTTCAACCGGCGAATATCACGGGCCAGCGAATCTGTCACAGCCGCTGCATAGTGTCCGATCGTTGTCGGCTGCGCCTGCTGCGTATGCGTGTGGGCGATCATTATCGTCTCCGCATGCTTATCCGCGAAACGGCGAAGCGCATCATGCAGCTCAAGCGCCGCATCCATCGTGGCGGCAAGCTTCTCTCGCAGCACGATGCGATAGATGGCGATACCCATATCGTTGCGGCTTCGCGCCAGATGCAAATTGCCCGAAGCTTCCGCCGAGAGCTCGAGCAGCTGCTGCTCAACCTCGAAAAACAAATCCTCAAACTTGCCGGTATACGTTCCGCTGCGAAGTTTATGAATATCGAGGCCGAGCAGCGCCTTTGCCGTCAGCTGCGCATTCTCATTGCGCATAAGTCCGCGCTCCCGAAGCATAATGAGATGCGCTTTATGAATCGCAATCATCGGCTCGAGAAGCTGGCGCTTGGCATTGCCGTAGGCAGGCGCCAGTACCGTTCTCGCATAAGATAATCCGGGGAAAACCTTGCCCTCATCTTCCGTTGCGCGCCATTGCCGTTTTATTGCCATCTATGAATAACCCCCTGACATCAACTGTTGTATAGACTATGTAACAACCCTTTTACAGGCTTTTATTTCTATAAAAGAAGACAGCCGGAGTCGCCGCAACAGCGATCTCTCCGGCTGTCCGGTCAAGATCATATTTCATAGCGTTAACGTTAAACAAAAAAAGGCTCCGAGCTGGCAGTCCAGCATCGAAGCCTCCGGTTATCCGGTAGCGCTTTTTAATAACTTATTATTCCCAGTGGAATTGTATGTTTAGTATCGTACCACCATTTTCCACATGAAGCAACCCTTTTTTGAACAAATGCTTTATAGGTCAGATAGCTGGCCATCTCAGAACGAAGGTTACTTCTCTATCGTCCATTTTACCGAAACAGAGCCCTTTAGCTTGTTTCCGGATATAGCAATCCAGTACGTATCGGAGCGGTCAGCAGTAAACGAGAATGCATGTCCTCCAGAATCCGTAAGCGGGACAGTCTCACCGCGATCATCCAGCACACGCATGCCGTAGCCTCCGTCGTTCTCGGGATTCCAACTGATATCGCAACGGAGCGTCTCTCCATGCTTAAGCGAAATGGCAATCGCCTTTTCCCCACGGAAATACGCAAAGCTCGCCTCATATCCGTTATCCGTTCGCAGCTCCTCCCATTGCCTTGTGATCGTTAAATCAGCTTTTGCCAATACAATGAGCAGAATGAGCAGCGTCGCCGCAATTACACCCGAGAAAGGCCATTTGTAGCGCATAAAATGATAAATGCCAAAGAAAATGAGCGAGCAAGCAACACCTAGCAATCCTATAAAGACATAAAACCAATTCGCCCCGTTGTGGCTTAATAGTAGAAAAGGCAAATAACCGCCCGAAGCATATAAAAGAACTTCCAGCAGCATCCGTTTTTCTCGCCGGACTCTTGCAAGCAGCATAATGCCGTCTGCCGCCAGCGAAAACAGAATCGAATAGCCGAATAATAAGCACCAAATTATCGGCTCACTCGCAATCTCTCCCCAGCCATACAAATCCAAGCCGGCAGCCACCAGCAAAAACAGCAGAAACAAGCCGCCTGCGGCAGACAGCTTGGCGGAAAAATATGCGAAAGCTTTCGCCCACGTCGGTGTTTCCAGCATGGAACCAGCACTCCTTGTAACGATCGTATTGGATTACTGCTCCAGCTTACCAGCAAGCGTCCGAGCGAGGCAGTACTATTTTTCTTAGAACCCTCCTGCTTCCGCTATAAATAACGGTATTCCGAAAAAGCCGCTGCCTGTCCTCGAAACACGCCCTCTTCGTCAACCAAATTCCATACCAGCGTATCGATGATTGCAAAGCGCCTTCCCGTGCTTGAAATTCGGATGCCGGTATAGCCGTCGACAAAGCCATTCTCGGTTACCCGTTCGAAAAACCGGTCCCGCTCCTCGCGCGCCATCGGCTCGGCCGTTAAGCGGGAAGGCGTTGATGTCAGCTCGTCCCAGCTCATCTCCCACAGCTCCAACGCTTTTTCATTGCCGTAGTTCAACACAGGCTCCGCTTCCGTTCCATGCGACAGAATGACGAACGGCGCCTGAAAAAGCGCTTCGCTGATTCCGTTCTCTTGTGTCTTCGCGACGAGCAGATCACGTCCTGTCCACCGTTTATAACTATCCATCAGCAATCGGGCGTGCGCTTCGGTTGCACCTATGCCGTTTCTCTTTTCCATCAATTCCTTATGCCCCTTTCATTCGTAGACGACCTTCCAGCTATGGCTGCATTCTGCTCGAACCGACCTGTAACGGCGGAAATAATCAGCAAACAGCTCCGCCTGCTCAATCATCATTTCACGTACGACCGGCCGCCCGCGAAACATCTCGTAATCACCGCCTCCGCTTGCGCGATAGTTGTTCATAACGACTTCAAAGCTGTCGTCATCTGTGACGGGCTTCCCGTTTCGCGTTACCGTTGCAACCCGATATCCGACAGGCTGCCGGATATCCAGAACATACTCAATGCCCGCCCACATGTCATAATTGTAATGCTGAGGCTTGGGTTCCAAGTAAGCCGGATTAACCTGCGGCTCCCCGCTTTCATCCAGCCGAAAGTAATCGGCCGTACGCTCCAGCGCGTCGCGAATATCGCGGCCGGACAAGCGGAGCACCGTCAACGTATTCGGGAAGCGGAAATTAGCAAGCACGTCGCGCATCGTCACCTGTGCGCCAAAGCCAAGCGGCTGCTCGGCAAGATGCGCTGCAACGGACAATTCAGCACCGGAAGCCTCCATTTGCGCGCGATGGACAAACGAGATGAACGGATGATCCGCCATACGGCTCGCGATCGTCCCTTCCCTCACGCTCATATCGCCCTCTACCGTGCCAATCGGCTCGTCCAGCCATACCTGCGTTTGCCGCTCCGCTTCGTCCACAACAGCCGTCACCTGTTCGTCCGTCTCCCATTCATTTGGCGTCAGGAGCTCCGCTTTTTTCTCCCTAATTGTCCACCTGCCGTTTTCGTGCTCAAAGTCAACCGTTACTTTGCCAATCGTTTCTCCGCCAAAGCCGGGCTGAAGGACGGTGACGCCGAGCACCTCGTCCGCGATCAGCCGATGTTGATGTCCCGTTATGATTACATCGATGCCAGCTTCTTTAGCTGCCTCGCACATCGCATAGGCCTGGTTCTCCCCCGTCAGCCGCTCCGCCGCAGTACCGTCCGCCAAGCTCCGCTCAAAGCCGCCATGATAAGCGACGACGAGCAAATCAGGCTTCTCCTCTTCCCGGATATGAGCCGCCCAATGCTTCACAGTCTCTAATGCGTCTTGAAAGCGAAGCCCCTCGATATGCTCGGGGTTTTCCCAATTGGGAATGTAATGGGTCGTCACCCCAAGCACCGCTATTTTGATCGTTCCATTGTTAATCCTCTTTATGATGTAAGGCTTGCCGAAAGCAGGCTCGTCCGTGGCACGATCGACAATTCCGGCAGACAGCCACGGAAATTCCGACTCGCGAACCGCTTTCTCCAGCAGCTCCCTGCCGTAATTGAATTCATGATTTCCGAACACGGCGGCGTCATAACCGAGCTCATTCATCGCTGCAATAATCGGATGCGTTCCCCCGCAGCTCCTGCGGGCGGCGAAATGCGCTAGGGGCGTTCCTTGCAGCGCATCGCCGTTGTCGAGCAGCAATAGCTCCGGCGACGCCTCTCTTTCTCTGCGGATCATCGGAGCAAGCGCCGCAAGCGAGTCGCGGCGCCTTTCCTTCGTCGCATAATCATAAGGCACGATCTGTCCGTGCACATCGCTCGTTGCTAATAGTTGAAAACGATAGGTTGTTTGAATAGAATCGGCAGTCATCGAAATCGATTCTCCTTTTAATGCTAGATTGCCGCAGCTGACGGCAAAGCTATTTTAGCAGTGCAACCTCCTTATAATCAGCACTTTTACCTGAATTTACAAATACTTATCCTCGCGATTACGAACCGATAACAAAAATTGCCTATAGTAAACAAGCAATCAAATACAAGAAATCATTTGGAGGGTTTGAGATTGAAAAAAGTAACGGCCATACTGTTATCCCTGTTCGTATCTGTATCTCTGCTTGCCGGATGCGGCGCCAAAACCGAGAATAACGCGAATAGCAACGCAGCAAATGATGCGTCGAACGCGCCGGCTACCGCAGAAGCTACTGAAGCGCCAAAAGCGGAAGGCTATGTGCCTGAAACGCTGACGGTTCAATTCGTTCCTTCCCAAAACGCCGACACGCTCGAAGCAAAAGCGAAGCCGCTCGAGAAGCTGCTTAGCGACAAGCTCGGCATCGAGGTTAAAGTGAGCATCTCCACTGACTTTAACACGATTATTGAAGCGATGGCTTCGAAAAAAGTCGATGTCGGCTTCCTGCCTCCGACTGGCTACGTGCTTGCCAAAGAAAAAGGCGCGGCTGAAGTTATTCTTCAAGCTCAACGCTTTGGCGTAGAAGACGAGACTGGCGCTCCGACAGATAAGTTGGTCGATTTCTATAAGTCGATGATTATCGTTAAGAAAGACTCCCCGATCCAATCGATCGCTGACCTGAAAGGCAAAAAAATCGCTTATCAGAACGTTACCTCTTCAGCTGGTTTCGTATGGCCGGCAGGCAAGCTGATGGAAAGCCAGCTTGATCCGCTTAAAGACGTTGTACCGGTTACGGTAAAAGGCCATGACCAAGGCGTTATCGCCGTATTGAACGGCGACGTCGATGCCGCTGCTATTTTCCAAGATGCTCGTAACATTGTAAGCAAAGATTACCCGACTGTATTTGAAGATACACGCGTGCTGACCTTTACGGAGGCAATTCCTAACGATACGATTTCCGTTCGTTCCGACATGAACGCCGAGTGGATGGCAAAAATCCAGCAAGCATTCATCGACATCGCCGCTGACGCGGAAGGCCATGCCATTATTAAAGAAATCTACTCGCACGAAGGCTATGTAAAATCGGACGACAGCGTATTTGCCATCGTTCGCGAATACGGCGAGAAAGTAAAAACCGAGTAGCTTATCATTGCGCTGCTGCGCGCGTCAAACGAATAGCTAGCATCGCAAGAAGCCAGTACGGGCGCCGCCCGTACTGGCTGTACTTGTATTTATTATGGATGAACCTACAACCAAAGGATGGTAACGCAAAGATGAGCACAATCGAGCTGCAACATGTCACTAAGGTATACCCCAACGCGACCAAAGGGCTAAACGGCATTAGCCTGTCCATTGAAAAGGGGGAGTTTGTCGCCGTCGTCGGATTGTCCGGCGCAGGCAAATCGACGCTGCTGCGCGCGATCAATCGCCTTCACGACATTTCCGAAGGCGAAATTATGATCAGCGGCTCCTCGATTACGAAAGCCGGCGGCAAGCGGCTGCGGATGATCCGGCGGGATATCGGCATGATTTTTCAAAGCTTTAATTTGGTCAAACGCTCCTCCGTGCTGCGCAACGTGCTGGCGGGACGAGTCGGTTACCATTCCACCTGGCGAACGATTCTTGGCCTCTTCCCGAAACGCGATATCGAACTCGCTTTCAGAGCGCTGGAGCGCGTCAACATTGCCGAAAAAGCTTATGCGCGCGCCGACGAGCTGTCCGGCGGACAGCAGCAGCGTGTGGCGATTGCCCGCGTGCTGGCGCAAGAGGCGAAAATTATTTTGGCCGACGAGCCTGTCGCATCGCTTGACCCGCTTACGACAAAGCAAGTTATGGATGATTTGAAAAAGATTAATCAAGAGCTCGGCATTACGACGATCGTCAACCTGCACTTTATCGACTTGGCAAGGCAGTACGCGACGCGCATTATCGGCCTGCGCGGAGGCGAGGTCGTCTTTGACGGACCGGTGCACGAGGCGACCGACGAGCGGTTCGCCGAAATTTACGGCCGTCCGATCCAGCGGGGCGAGCTGCTTGGGGAGCTTGAGTCATGAGCGCGAACATCAAATTCAATCGGCCGAAGCCGCCAAGCCGGCTCAAGCATTATTTTACGGCAGGCCTGCTGCTGTTGTTGCTGTGGGGGAGCGCGTATAAAACCGAAGCCGACTTTGGCGAGCTGGTCGACGGGCTGGGCAATATGTTTGAGCTGCTGCGCGAAATGTTTCCTCCGAAATGGACCTATTTCGATAACATTCTGGAGGCAATGCTGGAGACGATCCGCATGGCGATTGTCGGAACGACCATCGGCGCAATGCTTGCGATTCCCGTTGCGCTGCTCTGCGCAAGCAACATCGCCGGAAGCAGCTGGATCTTCTATCCGATTCGTTTTCTGCTGAACCTGGTGCGGACGATTCCCGACCTGCTGCTGGCCGCGCTGTTCGTTGCGATTTTTGGCCTTGGCTCGCTGCCCGGCATTTTCGCTTTGACCGTCTTCTCCGTCGGTCTTATTGCCAAGCTGACCTATGAAGCGCTGGAGGCGATCGACCGCGGTCCGTTGGAAGCGATGGCTTCCGTCGGTGCCAATAAGCTCCAGATCATCGCTTACGCCGTTGTCCCTCAAATTCAGGCGCATTTCATGTCCTTTACGCTGTACACGTTCGAAATCAACGTTCGGGCAGCTGCTGTGCTCGGCCTCGTAGGGGCGGGCGGCATCGGCCATTACTACGAAGTAACGCTTGGTTTTCTGGAATATGACAAGACGAGCGTCATTATTATTTTTACATTAGCTATCGTGCTATTGATCGATTACGCGAGCGCAAAACTGCGGGAGAGACTGCTATGACGACAAAAACAGCAACAACAGTTACGAATGCTAGCAAGCCGGCTGCTGCTGCAGACTGGAATGCCCGAGTGCCGAAGCCGCGAAAAAACCGCTATCGCTGGCTTATTATCTTGGCGCTGGTCGCCGTATACGGCTGGGCGTTCGCCGGCGTGCCGTTCACCGGCTTGAAAGAGACGGCAGGACAGATTACGAAATCTATTCTTGCCGGTGTCTTTGCGCCGGATTGGGACTACGTTTATTTGCCCGACGGCGAAGATTTGCTGCGCGGGCTTCTCGATACGCTGGCCATTTCCATTGGCGGCACCTTCCTCTCTACCCTGATTTGCATCCCGTTCGCCTTCTGGTCGGCAACGAATATGAGCAGCTCGCGGGCAGTGTCCAGCTTGGGCAAAATCGCGCTCAGCTTCATTCGCACCTTCCCGGAAATCGTCATGGCCATCCTGTTTATTAAAGCGGTCGGCCCCGGCTCCTTCGCCGGCATGCTGGCGCTTGGCCTGCATTCCGTCGGCATGCTCGGCAAGCTGTTCGCCGACGAGATCGAGAACATCGACCGCGGTCCGCTCGAAGCTTTGACCGCGTCAGGCGCGAATCGGCTGCAGCTGCTCTGGTACGCCGTCATTCCGCAGGTACTGCCAGGCTTCTTGTCCTATACGCTTTACCGGTTCGAGATCAACGTGCGTTCCGCCGCAATTCTCGGCGTAATCGGGGCGGGCGGCATCGGCACACCGCTGATCTTCGCGCTCAGCACCCGCAACTGGGACCGCGTCGGCATCATTCTGCTCGGCATCGTCGTCATGATTACGGCGATCGACGCCATCTCCGGCTTCTTCCGGAAGCGGCTTATATAAAGCCCTTCGTTTCGCTTGTCTCCCGTTTGCACGGGGGTGATAAGACCTCACTCCCGCACACTTGAGATACTCTAACGGAACGAAAATCCGTTAGGGCGCGGTTTCGCGTCGATGTGGAAGGTGCGCGCCTTACGTTACGACCTCCCGTTCCGTTAGGGAGTAACTATAGAGTTACCTCGGACACTCTAACGGAATAAGAATCCGTTAGAGTGCCAACTTACGTCGAGGTGGAAGGTATGCGGCTTACGTTACGACCTCCCGTTCCGTTAGGGAGTAACTATAGAGTTACCTCGGACACTCTAACGGAATAAGAATCCGTTAGAGTACCAACTTGCGTCGAGGTGGAAGGTGTGCGGCTTACGTTACGACCTCCCGTTCCGTTAGGGAGTAACTATAGAGTTACCTCGGACGCTCTAACGGAATAAGAATCCGTTAGAGCAAGGTAAAGCGCGCCGTACGCGCGAAAAAAAAGGGTTTGAGCGAAGCCATCATGAATGACTCCGCTCAAACCCTTTTGCTTATCTATTCCATAAACTTCTCATACAACCGCAGCATCGTTACAATCGTTTGTTCTTGCGAGTATTTGCCTTGCGGATCGAACTTATTGCCCGAAACGCCGCCAAGCAGCGACAGTTGAACAGCTCGCTGTACGGCTGATTCGGCCCATGCCGATACTTTGCCTTGATCCGCGAACGACACTTTTGCCCCGCCGCTGTCTTTTCCGCCAAGGTAATCGTAAACGTTCAGCAGCAGCACTGCAGCTTGCTCCCTCGTCATTGTCGCATATGGAGAAAACTTGCCCTTGCCGGTGCCGCTAATAATCCCCTTCTCATAGGCCCAAATAATAGCCGAATCGCCGTTATTAACATCCGTGAACGGCGATTTTTTGCTGTAATAGTCACTCAGGTCCAAGGATGGGTCTAACGCGCTGAGCATCCCGACGACATAATTAACAAATTCCTCTCTCGTCACAGCAAGCGTAAGATCATTGTAATAGGGATAATTATTTACGAGTCCGTATTCGATCGCCTTCGCTATGCCTGTCTTCGCCCAAGCGCTAACTGGCTGTACGTACTCCGGCTTCATCACATATACCTGAATCGTATTATTGCCATAGCCTAAGTAACCGTCTACTGTAATGTTGACATTGCCATCCCGATGGGCGGTTACTACTCCTTTGCTGTCAACGCTTGCAATGCTGCTATCCGAAGATACGTATCTGCTCGCGCTTCCTGTGATCGGAAATTGCATCTTTTGGCCGACGAGCATCGAACGGACCGCATTCGTATTTTTGAAGCTTGCCTGCATCGTGAAGAACGATGTCGTATACGAAATCGACGTTTTTTCGCCATTCGTCATATACAGGTTGTCTATCGTCACCTGATACACATCATCTGTTTTATATGAATCTATATCGCCGGCCCGAAAAATAATAGCAAAGTCTACGCCATAATAGCTGGTGTTAATGTTAAAAAAGTTTCCTGCATAATCTCTGTCCCCGGCGTCCAGAGACCAAGATTTGTTATCCCTTTCGCGCGTAACGGTCACTTTAATCTCGCTCGTCTTTTGCTTGTCATATAGATCGGTATTCAACGATACGGACCAAGGGTCGCTCGGCGTCAGAACGTCTGCAGGAAAATTGCCTGCCGACGGCCATGCGATATAGTCATATTCGACTTCATCTTCGGCGCGCTCTCTATTAAATGCGTACATCGTAGAATAATAGCCGTACATCGAATCTGGACTGTGGGCAAGGCCAAACATCGTTTTCTTCATTTGCGGATTGATGATCCAGCGGCGATGGCCGACAGTATCCAGATTATTCGTTCCGTTGTCCGCCATATAACCGAAGAAAACCGTATCATAAAGCGAGTCCCGCCCTGCCGAGAGATTGCTGGAGGATGTCGCGTCATAGCCCAATTGGTAAAAGTCATCGGCCATGTCACTTGGCTGGCTAGGAAAATGATTAAGCTTGCCGTGGCGAGCCGTAAGCACCGCTCCTGCTTGCTGCTGCGTCTCCAGGCTCATATCAAGCGTGACGTCATCGGGAAGTCCTGCCAAATAGCGGGCAAAATTGGTTGCATTCAATGCATCCTGAAGCACATAACTGTTCAATCGGCCTGCGCTGTAAGGCGAGGTTATGTTCGGCTTTACCGCAAACAGCTTGTCCAAAGCAAATTTCTGGGGCAAATATTGCTTCCATTTGGCTTCAATATCCTGCTCGCTTCTCGATTGGACACTATTTTGTACATTGCTGCTTGCATCGGCTTGACTGGAAAAAGGCGCAGCAGCAGCTGTAACGGCAAGTACTGTGCTGAAAACCGCCGTTTTCTTCAATATGGATACAAAATTCAATTGGTTCAGTCCTCATTTCATTCCGCGCTGCAAAGATGCTAGAGCGTTTAGTTGGTATAGGGTGAAACGGCTATCGATAGATTCTTAGAATTTAAAAAAACAAAACTATTATACCATGATAATAGTTTTGTAAGGGAAAAATTGTATTTATGTTTGAAAATTATAGATTACATTCATTACCGCTTAGCACGAATTTCTTCACTAACATCCGCGATAATCTCCTGAATGCTTGATGCGCCAACATACAGCCCGGAAATGCCATGGACTTGACCATAACGGTTTACTATCGAGGTAGCAGGATCATTTCCCATGCGGCAAGTTCCCGATTCATGGTTGTCGTATCCGGGACACCAAATGCATTTTGCTGGGGGAATGGTTGCCTTTAAGACGCCAACAATGTTTCTTAAACCTTCTTCCAATCTGCTGCATCACTTCTTGATCGGAAGCACTGCAGGAGATTTATCAGGCGCCATCACCTGCACGCCGAAAACACGATCCTGCTCGAACCTGATTTGAACGGCTCTGGCATTGACGGCTAAATCAAATGCTCCAAGCCGCAGCGCTTCCCCTATGAATACGATCCAACTGAAGTAGCTGTTGTTGCAGCGATAAGTCGCATCCGGCACGCACGAGCGCAGCTTCGAAATAACCGCCCTCCCATAATTGCCGCAAAAGCATTTGATTAAAGGAATGTATCTTTTTCACCAGCGACATAGATCCTCATGTTTCACCGCTTCCTTCAATAAACTTGGGCTAACTGCTAACCTACAATCATATTCGCGAACAAAAATTTTAATGCACCCTTTGCTACCTTGGACGCTCGAATCGGAGGTTTGTCGAGATTACCTTGACGAGATAAGGTACATTTGTACCTTAGAGCTGAGGATTGCTGCTGCTTCTACACTTCTAAGGTCCATTTGTACCTTAGATGCCCAATTTGGAGGTGAGATCGAGGTTACTTTGACGAGGTAAGGTACATTTGTACCTTAGAGCTGAGGATTGCTGCTGCTTCTACACTTCTAAGGTACATTTGTGCCTTAGACGCCCAATTTGGAGGTGAAATCGAGATTACCTTGACGAGATAAGGTACATTTGTACCTTAGAACTGAGAATTGCTGCTGCTTCTACACTTCTAAGGTACATTTGCACCTTAGAAGCCCAGCGCCAAAGCAGGCCGACACTAAAGAACAAAGCCCTGACTGCGGATAGTCAGGGCTTTGTTCTTTAGTGCAGCGCGCCAAACTCGCGAAGCAGTTCCGCAACGTTAACGTTGCCTTGCCCGATCGCGAGCGCCAATGCCGTTTCTCCGCCTTCGATTCTGGCATTCACTTCAGCGCCATGCTCGATCAACAGGCGGATCAGTTCGATGTTGTCGTCATGGAATGCAGCAGAATGCAGGCAGGTATGGCCGTTGCTGTCAAAAATGTTCGTCTGCGCACCATGCTCCAATAGCAGCTTAATAACGTCCGCGTTGCGCTCTCCCGCAATTGCCGCATGCAATGCTGTATTCGATGGAATATACGAAACGCTGGAATGCGATACCGCATTAACATCTGCTCCATAATTCAACAAGACTTGAACGGCATCTTTGTTCCCGAAATGCGCCGCATAGCCAAGCGGCGTAAGGCCCTGCCCATTTTCCGTATTGGCAAGCTGCGGGTGAGACTCCAAAATGCCCTGCAGACGCGCAGCATCACCTGACTGTGCCGCTTTAAATAAATCGTTAATGAAAGGTGTCAACTCCATTATTCAGCCTCCATTTCAATGTGGAACAATTTAAATCATACCGATCCAAACCGACCGACAAGCAAGTATCGGCGATAGGATCGAATATTAAGTTCTCGCTGGAGGAGCTAGTATCCTGCAATTAAGGAATCGCAATGCTGCTGTGGCACAATAGCGTGTACTTAATCCCGTTGCGCCTCCTGCGAGCAGAATAATTTCCGGTAAGGTAAGTATCGACAATCAAGTCCCAGAACGGAATATTTTTGCTTAGCCTGCTAAGGCATTTGCGGATGGCATCCGGCTTAATGATTTTCTCCAGATCCTTTAGCGCTTCCCCGATTTTTTGCGTTTCGAGATAAGTGGCGGACATCAAGACGGTATGCGCAACATAGAACTCCGTTTGCGTAAGTTTCTCAGGCTTTCTGTTTTGGAACTGCATCACTCTGTAGTCCGGCGTGACGCAAATTTTGATCTCATTGTCCCCAATTGTCTCCTTCTCGGACAAGTAACGCTCCTGAGAAATGTACTCGTCTCTCGAAGGCGTTACCTTCAAGTACATATGGCGTTCCAGCATTTCTTGGCTATTGACTATCATACGGCTTAAGAAGTCTTCTCGTTTTGCTGCATCCGTCAAATCGTCCTCATAAAGCTCTTCCAACTCATCGACTTCTTGAATAGCCAGCTTTGCCATAAGCAGGCCGCAATTAACGGTAATAATATTCGCTATTAAACTCTGTGTAACGCTAAGGCATTTCTCGGGGCTTCCGTCCACAGCTTTTTTAAAATAATAGGCGGCTAATGCGTACTCTTTATCGGCGTACATTAAATGGCCGTACCGATAATTAGCGACAGGATGATCCTTCTGGAGCTCCAAAGCTTTTTTCAGACACCATTTCGCCGATTGCGGGTCTGGCGCCTCTGAATTTTTATACGTTTCCCCGTAGAAAACATAGAATGTAACGAGCTCGGCCCGAATCGCCTTTATCTCGATTGCGTCTCTTCGTTCCCTCGCCTCTTTTAACTTCCGCTGAAGCTCTCTTTCCTCTTCGTATGGAACCAATTGCCGCTCTTCGTCTCTCATTCTCTTACTCCTCGCTTTAGTGTGACCGCGGGTCACAGCAGCCCCTTACACTAAAACTACTAAATCAAAGGGGATGATTCAAGGGTGAACGCAACTCAACTACTTATTCGTTATGGTTTCAAAGCCTCAGATGTAAACGGAAAATTTAACGGCCAACCGAGCCATGCCGGCAAACTGCTTAACCAAACCTTGGTCAATATCGGCGCAACGATAGATGAGCTGGGTTTCGTTTCGGAACAAAGCTGGGCGGCAGCGCTCAAGACCGCTTCTAGCCAAGTTGACCGCTGCGGCGGCGAATGCCTTGTTAATCCGGTTGAGCATGAACTGCCGCTGGCGGATATCGATCTCTCTATGCGCGGCATTTGCCAATGGATGAATGCTCTTGGCATGTACACTATCCATAGCTGTGACGGACACGGCCGCCGTACTCCAACAGTAGGTACGCTGACTCGTCTCACCCGCAAGCAAATCGAGCTGTTGCGAATGATTGCTCCTGAAGGGATGGCTATACGTCCGCGAGAAAAAGCGATTGAGTTTGATTGCGGCGATCGCAAAGAGCTTCTGCTGCAGCTCGCCGAACGTCTCTATGAGATTCACTTGAATCCCTGCTCTCTCTCGCGTTACGAGGCCGAGCAGTTCAAGCATCGCTTAATCGAATGGCTGTCCGTCCCAGGCGAAAGCGGCAAAGAGGCGCAAATCAGGCAGCTTCTTCGGGGCAGGCTGCGTTCCATTGCAGACGATCTATTCGTCGACCGGGCAGGCAATTTATGTGCGGCAATCTATTGCGGCGAAGGGCCAACTGTATTGCTGTCCGCTCACATGGACATCTATCAGGAGCTGGAAAATGATCGCTGTATTATTCAAGAAGGTACAATTTTACGATCAAGCAATGGAATATTGGGCGCAGATGACCGGGCGGGCATTGCCGTTATTATGGAAGTGGCGGACAACATTCATCAACTCCAATTTAACGGCACTCTAAAGATCGCCTTTACCGTCGAGGAAGAAATCGGACTCGTCGGTTCGCAGAAGCTGGACCGCTATTTTCTGGCTGATGTCGATGCCGCCATCGTTGTTGACCGTCGCGGAACTCGTGACATCGTCACATCTTGCAGGGGTGTCATTCCTTTCTGCTCCGAAGAATACGGCATGCTGTTCGAGAAAGCTGGCCGCCTGGCCGACATGAATGATTGGAAAGTGACCGCTGGCGGCTCCAGCGACGCCAAAATTTTGGCGCAATCATTTGGCATCCCTAGCGTCAATTTGTCTGCCGGTTATATGAATGAACATACGGAATGGGAAACAGTAGATTATGTTGCCGCTTATGAGACGTCTAGATTAATTAAAAGCTTTTTGAACCAACAGCTTTCCACAGCAATAAAAACAGGAGGGCGCGATAATCTCTTACCTGACTGACGCAGTCAGGGATTTGATCGTATGGATGCCAATTGGGAAATAGCGCTGTCACGCAACGTTATTTCTTTGGGTATGACCGTTAGGGCTTTTTCAAAAACGCTATGGATAAGTAGGAATTATATGGTAAGCTTATATTTGATTCTATTATAAGGAGCGCTATAGAAACATGGATTTTTTTATTTCAACCGAAATTAAAGATACGGATAAAAGCTATGTACGAAACAAAATGATCGAGTTTAATCTTATGCATTTTCCTGATCATTTAAAGGGAAGATACGAAGAAATCAATCTTCATTTAACCGATGCGGACGGCCGCATTCTGGGCGGCATTGTCGGAGAGATATGCTGGAACTGGATGGAAATTCAATATCTATTCGTGGATGAAAGCGTACGGAAGTTCGGCTATGGAAAGAAACTGTTGGAAGCTGTTGAGAAAATCGCGAAAGAAAAAGCATGCGACTTCATCAAGCTCGATACACTGAGCTTTCAAGCATTAGATTTTTATAAAAAGCAAGGGTTCGAGGTTTATGGAGAAATCCAGAATGCCGGCGGCTATACGCATTACTATTTGAAAAAAAATTTATAGCAGGAGGACTACGGCGTGAAACGCAATCGCACGAGTGAATTGTTGAATGATGCGCGGGCTAAGGAAATTGATCTTCATCCTTTGAATGAACATCGTTACTCGGCAGCAGACAATGTTATCCTGCATGGCGATTACTGTTTTGCGATGGAGGGGTAGGCGGCAGGCACTACGATCTCTATTGGGGCATATGGACGAAGCTGGTTGAACTGACGAGTTAAACGAAGTCCTTTACCGCTGACGGATCGTGGCTGTACTGCCGAAACAAGGCTGTTTTCAGCCTTGTTTCGCTCTGCTGCTGCCGCCTCTACGCAAACAAAGCCGTTCTCGGCCTTGTTCACCTGCTCTCGGGCTAATCCTTCTCCTCGCCCTTTGTCCAGTTCAAACAAATCGTAAATATCGGAGCTTCATACTCCGCATGCACGCGATAACCCATTTGCTCCATCAGCCCTTTCACAACGGCCAGCCCTAAGCCGCTATGGTTCCCCGTCCGCGCCGGGTCTGAGGTGTAGCTCCGTTCGAACAAATGCGGGAGCGCCTCTTCCCGAAACGATGCCGCCACGTTTGAAATGACGGTTACGATGCTGCCGTCCTTTTCCCCTTGAAACAAATGCAAGGAGCGACATCCATGCTTGAGTACATTTTGCAGCACGTTCATATAAATCCGCATGACGATTTCCTCATCCGCAATTACAGGTACAGCCCCTTCTGAAAGATTAAGGACAACATCAAAAGCAGCATCCTTCATTTCCGGGTAAAAATCGGCCATAGCCCGCTTCAACAGCAGCTGTAAATCAACTTGCTTGAGCTGAATCGGATAATCTCTCGCTTCAATACGGGATAGATCATATAGTCCGTTAATGAGAGACCGCAAAGCGTTGGAACGGCGTTCTACGATGTCTAAGTATCGCTTCGTTTCCTCAGCCGTAACCTGCTCCTCCTTGATCAGCTCAATATAGCCCAGTATAGAAGTAAGCGGGGTACGCAAATCATGCGTCATGCTGGATATTTCTCTGCGCAGCTCCTGCTCCTTCCGCCCGTAAGCGATGCGGTCCTCCTGCCTTGCCGCAATAATGCGATTGACTTCAATCAGCAGCGCTTCCAGTTGTTTATCCGGAGTTTGAAAGTGAATGCGCCTGTTCGTATGGGGTTCGGACAAAAGACCGCTAATATGCCGCGCAGCCAATCGCATCGATCTGCGGAGATGTAAATAAAGCGCGGCAAAGAGGATAGCCGCTGCGCCGGTAAACACGACATACCACATCTTTTGTCACGCTCCGTTTATTTATTTGAATTCTTTCCTCATAACCGGCTTTGCGCTTGCCAGAAAAGCAACGGCTACATAGCAAATTCCGACCGCCCAGCATAGCAGCATACCGTTTGATCCCGTCCATGCATAGTCGCTGGCAGCGGCATAGGGAAAGAGCGGCACGCTGTTTACAATCTCCTGCAGCGTCGGCACTGCTCTAGCCAACAAGTAATACAGCTCGGGCAAAACGATGATCATTAAAATATAGACGACCAAGTGGCTTAGCATATTCTCGATCAGAAAACAAAGCGTGTGGGAAACAGCTAGCGCCGCAAGCGCCAAAGGCAGCATGCCTAGAATAGAAGTATTAAACCCCGTAAAATTGGTTGTTCCGTTGTTTGTCAGCATCAAAAACGCACTTGCTGTAAGCGATGCATAAGTGACAATCCAAGCGATGGCGAGAACGGCAAGCTCCAAAATCCATTTTCCGTAAAAAACAGTGCTGCGCGGTATTCCGTATGCGGCGGTATTTTTCAAAGTGCCGTCTGAGAAGTCATCCATCAGCAGCTGACTGACGATAAACGGCACAACGAAAAAGATGAGCGTCCAGCTGCCGATCGTTACCTTAAACACAAATTCCGTATTGGCATAGAGTTCTCCGCCAACTGCAGCTGTAAACATCGTCAGGAGGACCGGAGCAAAAATGCCGATCGCAAAAAAAACATACAATGCTTTTTTTCGCGCGAGCCGATATAGCTCGCTTTTTAAATAATTAGCCATTAGCGGCAGGCCTCCCAACTAGAGAAACAAAATAATTCTCTAAATTCATTCCTTTCGCTTCCACCGAAAACAGCCGGACATTGTTGCTTACCAATACCCGGTTTATTTCGTCCGCTTTGTCCAGCAGGTTGAAAACATGAATGGATTTATCCGCTTGTACGCTGTACCGAATATCGGGAAAATGATCTTCGAGCAGGGCAACCGCTCTCGCCTCTCCCCCGACAACCAGCCTAATATACCGGCTGCAGTTCTCCTCCAGCTGCTGCGCCGTCATTGCTTTGACTATTTTTCCTTGATCAATGAAAACGTAGGCGGTCGCCAAATTTTGCATCTCCGCCAGCACATGGCAGGAAATCAGCATCGTGATCTGTTTTTCCCGGTTTAATTTCAATAACAGCTCTCGAATTTCGATAATGCCCATCGGGTCAAGGCCATTGATCGGTTCGTCGAGCACAAGCAAGTCCGGATGGTTCATAAGCGCGAGAGCAATGCCAAGGCGCTGCTTCATGCCGAGCGAAAAATGCTTGAACTTTTTGCGTCCGGTCTGAGTCAGGCCGACCTCTTGAAGGGCAGCATCGACCGACACTTTGCCTGGAATCCCCCTCTGAATCCGGTAATACTCCAAATTTTGCCGAGCCGTCATGTCGCTGTAAAAGCTTGGTTTCTCTACAATAGCGCCAATTCGCCGTCTCGCTTGCATCAGTCCTTCCGGTGTCGACTGCGAGAAAAGCTCGAGCTCCCCGCTTGTAGGCATCGTCTGTCCCGCAATCATCTTTAGCAGAGACGTTTTTCCGGCGCCATTCTTGCCTACCAGCCCTACAATCTCACCCTTCGTTATGGATAGACTGACGGGATGCAGTGCGGTAAATGCCCCGTATTGCTTTGATAATTGATTGGCCATCAATATGGTATTCGCTTGCATCAATTCATCACCTCGTCATCCACTTTACCTGAAAGGCGGCAAACAAGTACTTAACAAAGCGTAAAGGAATCTATAAAGAAAGTATAAAGCTAGACCATTTTAAAGCCGATTCCCCATACCGTTTCGATGTAGCTGCCGTCGGGATTGCTTCTGGAAAGCTTGCTGCGCAGGTTGCTGACATGGACGTTAATCGTGTTGTCCTCCACCGCATACTTTTCCTTCCATACCATTTGAAAAAGCTCTTCCCGCGTGAACACTTTGCCGGGGGAACGGACGAGAATAGCCAAGATGTCGAACTCTTTGGAGGTTAGGGTTAATGGCTTGCCTGCCGCCGCTGCTGACCGTGAAGACAAATCCAGAACAAGGTCTTGATAGGCAAGTAAACCTGGAGCAGCTTGAGCTGCCTGTTCAGCTGAACTAAAATCGTTGCAGCGCCGCAAGCATGCCTCAATCCGGGCCAGCACTTCTTCTTTAATGAAAGGCTTTGTAATATAATCATCCGCGCCGCTTTTAAGCGCTTCAACCTTCGCTTGCGTTTCCGTTTTTGCCGAAATGACGATGACGGGCATAACCGAGCTGCTGCGAATGTCGCGAATAAGCGCTTCGCCGGACAACCCGGGCAGCATCAGATCCAACAGCGCAAGGTCGTAACGCTTCATCGACAACAGCAGCTTCGCTTCACTTCCAGAAAACGCCTGCTCCGTCTTGTAGCCATTCTTAGCTAACAGGATACACAATAGCTGATTAATATCCGCATCGTCTTCCACAACCAATATATGAAAAGGCATAGACTCCCCTATCCTGCTCATATTTTATCGTTCGCATTGCCCAAATTGAAATTTTGGAAAATCGTTTGCAACGCCTGATTAACCTCGTGATATTTAAACTCATGCTCGACTAATTTCTTCATCCGTTCAACAACGTGATCGCTGTCCGACCAATCGCTTATTTCAATGCTTTTCGTTCGTATTTTGTTGAAGCTGCCGTCCACTTTTTTGAGCGCGTTTGCCTTTATGGAGAACAAATTTTCATGATCATGATCTACGATATGGTTCAATACTTGTAAACGTAAATGGCCATCGCTAATTGGGCCTACCTCTAGGATCAATCTCAGCCTATTCTCTTCAGCAGCAAAAAAGTAGGTAATCGGCCTTGGAGATCTCCAATTTTGAGTAAGCCGCGGAAGCCACTGATCAAATGTGTCCGGGATGAACCAATATTGCGTATCGCTCAAGAAAAATTCAGCATCCTCGCCGTGTCCGATACATTTAAGATCATCTTTAAGCACTTCAACAGCTTGGTTCAGCGTCGAAATCGAGGTTACGCCGTACTTGATGATCGTCTCGATTGCATCTTTGTGATGCTTGTAGATTTCTTTGCAAAGCTTTATTAGCTGCTCGTCCTGCATTGTAAGTACCTCCAATGTTTGCGTGTAATAGTGGATAAAATCAAATATTTTGGCGTTCATATTATTGTTATGCAGATCCAGAATCGACTTTAAAATGTTCAAAATATCGCAGTGTCCTAAACTGTAATACTCAGGATTAGGCGCTTCGTCTCCGTGCAAAGTTAAATATACAGGAATAATGTGTTTAACATTCGGATACGTTTCTTTGACAATCTGCAAATACTTCTGCAACTGGTGCTCGGCTAATCCCGCATGGACTTTGTTTTCTATAAAGAAAACAAAATCATTTTTCTTCGAAACGACGAGAATATCGATATTTCTCCACTCGCGCAATATTTCTGCATCATGCAAGCTGCCTAGTAAAATATCCGAAACCTGCAGGTTGTGATTGGCAATCTGTACTGCACCGCAAAGAACCTCTGCTGTTATTTTTTTTAGCACCAAGTCCCCTAAGAAATGATTGTCCTTCGGATTCAATAACCACGCCAATATGTTGGAGTGTCTAATTTCGAAATGATCCACTTTCAGCACACTAAACGGATTGAATTCATTAATTTTAGATTCCAATTGCTCTAGCATCTGATTATTCACTACAAATCTATTAATTTGTTGAAATATATCCTGATCATTATTCATTAACCAAACTCCAATCTTCGGTCTATTCGATTCCAGAATAAGAAGCGCCCCAGAGGAAGCCTCTGAAGCGTAATTTACTTGCAATCAATAAATGCCTTTGGCATCAACAGGCAATTCCTTAACATGTTTAAGATAATTGGATGCGGATACTTCGTCCAGAGCGATTTGCAGTTTCTCAATCGAGATGAATGATTGAAAATCCACATAGGAGATGAGTCCGTTATAAATGTCCGATTCTTGGGGTGAGTTTATCCAAAGCTCTGCCAGTTGATTTGAAAATTGTCGTATCCCCTCATGTTCAGTTTTAACATAACAAACCATTCCTTGGAAATCGTCGTCACTGCCTAACCACATGTACGGAATATTTAACTGGCTTAACGCAACGCTCTCCAACAGGCCAAACAGTTCTCGATTGAACTTCTCCAAGGCTGGCGTTTCCACGTTAATATGCATTGCAGCCGCCGCATCGTACGATACCTTGTCAGCGTCTACGATCCCGCCAAAGCTCTTCTCTATTCGCGTTTTCAGCTTGCGGCCGTTCTTCTCGCGGGATTGGTTCAACGAGCTTCTTAAGTCTTCTGCCAATTGGGATAAAGACGCGAAGCATTCATCCGGGACCGTTTCAATTTCATCATTGGCACCGTGCAATACATGGGCGCTAGACTGTGAAATTGCGATAGGCCGCCACTCGTACGAAGCAGACTTCCGATTGGAGAAGCCATTCTGGCACTGCACGAGGACGAACGGATGGGGCAGATGCGTAAACTTCAATAATAATGCGCCTGTATACCTGATTTCTTTCTGAATAACAGCTTCAATGCGTTCTGCGTTTGTATGAAAAATAGCTTGCTCCGTATATTTATATTTCGAGATGACTTGATTGATTTGGTGCAAGCTTTCACTGGACAAATACGCAAGGGGAGCAATATGCGGAATTTTCTCATTCGTTTCATCCGGAGCATACATCCGTTGAACGCGCTGAACCATCTCTTTTTTGAGCAATTGTCCCGTCAACGTATCTGCCTGCACCTTTTGGCGGACATGCATTTTCGTATATTTCACTTTTTCTACGACGGATTTAACGCCAAGCTCGGTAATGCTCATTTCCGCAACGTGGCCGTAGCCTCGTAAAATATTAATCATTTGCGCAGTGTAATTCAACGGCAAACCAAGCACATCGCAAATTTGCTCCGGCTCATTAAGTCCCGCATAAATCAAAGAAAGCACAGCATGTTCAATCGTATCGAATTCTTCCCCTGCGCTCTCCAGCACCTCCAGCTCCAATAACGCGATCGGATAGAAAAGCTTGGAGCAAAGCTCCACTTTTCCTGCCTGGAAAAACTGCGGATAATGCCGATAAAAGTTTTTCATGATCATTTCGACATGAAGAGGAGCTTTATTGACAAATGATAAACTCGTGCCCGTCTTACTCATTTCACACCCCTCGACGCATTTTCCGGCAATCCTTGCAGTTGCTGCGAAAGGACAAGCTCTGCGTTTCCTTGTTGCGCGGCTTCAAGCATCAGCTTCATGAAATCGGCAAATTCTTTTTCGCTTGTGCCGGGCAGAGGGTTGCCCTCTTCATCCGTAAGCGAATGCCCTCTTTCATCCTTCGCCTGATATTCGCATGTCAGCAGAAAATCAACGTCGCCGACAAAAACAAGCTGCTGCTGGCATCTTGAAAGAGCCACATTCAATCTTCGAAGCTCTTTTAAGAAACCGAGCCTTTCGGCTGTTGGCGGCTTGTCATTGCTTCGGGTGCAGCTATAAATAATAATCGGACGCTCCTGTCCCTGAAAGCTGTCTAATGATGCAACAAGCTCATTGACGTCATGAACCGAAAGCTCTGGCATTCGCTCCAACACCTTTTTCCGCACATAATTCACTTGATATTTATATGGAGTAATCACTCCGATCTCAGATGGCAAGAAGCATCTTCCGCCAATCGTAAAGTCGGAGCTTTTAGGATTCAACGTTTCCGGATTTATCGTCTGGAGCGCTTCTCTCAACAAATGAATGACTTGCTCCGCTTCATAGACGTTATAGTAGCCTCCGCCAGGCACCTTTACCTCATGTCTCCGAGCGTAATCAGAAGTGGAAACGATGGCAAACGCGCTCTTAAAAAGCGAAGGCAACGCAGAGTTCATACTTCTTTTGCCCTCAAACGATTTATACTTCCCCTCGTAAAACCATTCGGACAAAATATCAGCGATTTCCCCTGGCATTCGGTATTGGGTATCGAGCAATATTTTGTTAGACTCCGGGAATCGGTTGTATAAGTATTCAAACAGGCTGGTGTTAAGCAGCTCGGTGCTGGTGCCCGTCTCTACACAGCGGGCCTCAACTCCGGCATCCTTCATCGGAGGAATCTGCAGATGATCGCCAAGCATAATCACTTTCGGCGAACGGCTCATCGGCACAATGGCATTGTGAATTTGAATTTGTCCCGCTTCGTCAATAATCGTAACGTCGAATTCAATATCCATAAACCGCGGCTGGCTGTTAATTCCGATACAAGTAGCGCCTACGAGATTAACGGAATCAAGCAATACTTGGGCCAGTGCGTTATTTTGCTTTTGCGCGAGATATCCGTTCCAGCTGCTGACCGCTTCCCGGGTCCATTCGATCTTATCGTTTAGATCTGCGCATTGCTGGCGTATGTACCCAATCGAGGCTGGCCTTAACAAGTCCGTCGCAGCTTCCTTAAATTCCGGAAGGCTAAGCGCTGGCAGAAAACTGTTGAACTGAGGAACCTCGAGCAGCAATTGCGCATACGCCTCGCATTGGTTCTTCAGCTCCATCCAGCTCTCCTTGGCCGAAAGAAAGGCCGGTTCAGCCAGCTGCTCCTTCATTTTTTTGTACAATCTATTATACTCATCTGCTAATCTCGCTTCTTCAGCAATAAGAGAATGGTATTGTTCATGTCCCTTCTGTATCCTTCGTTTGTTTAACTGATGGATCGGATACCGAAGCACCTTCATTAGCTTGCCTGACTCTTGATAGCTGCGATAATCCCGCAAGAAGCTCTGGATCGTTTGCAGCAGGCTTTCAGCTTGAGCAGCAGTATCTTGATACTGCCCGTGTACGCTGCGCAACGGCTGTATTGTGCTCTCCGTGATCGAGCTGTAAACTTCCAGGACTTGCCTGTCAACAGCATCGTACTGCTGCCAACTGCGCTCTCCGCGTTCCGCGTGCTCTTCATATTGCTTAATTTTCAACTCATCATCGTGCAAAAAGCGTAGATGCTTTTCACAGGATCTCGTAATGTTTTGCTGCAATTCAATCGCTTTGCGCTCGAACATGAATGGATGAATATTGCTCTGAACCTTCTCTTCACTGCCGATGCGGATCGTCTCGATGTCTTTCTCTTTAGCCAGCCTCTCCAGCACGTTATCGACCGCTTTATTGTTCTGAGACGAAATGAGCACACGCTTGCCTTCCTTGACAAAATGCTTGACCCACTCGAGTATAACCGTCGTCTTGCCCGTTCCTGGAGGACCTAGTACCAATAACGCTTCTCTAGCTTGAATTCCTTTTACGATGGCGTCAATCTGGCTTGCATTTGGCGGATATTTTCGCTCCTGCAACTGTTGAAGAAGTTTGGATACATCCTGCTCTTCAAAAGACAGTATCGAATGATCGCGCAGCAAATAGTCGAAGTACTCGGCGCGGCTTGTCCCGTTCTTTATACTGTCAATGACCGTTTGTCTGACTTGCTTTTGCACAGGGTTGTATTCGAGCCATATGTCCCCTGCAGGAGGAACCTCGCGTATATCAAACTTATCGTCAAATAAGATGGTCATTTGGGCAGGCGCGTTCTCCGCTTGAATATCGACAACGCCTCCCGCGAAGCCTTCGCCTAGAAGCGAGTTCACTTTAACCCGGCTTCCTTTTTTATATTTATTTTTATCAAAACCGGTTACATCGAATGTGTAGGCAAGCTTCTCCACGCGCGTATGGTCGGAGTTAGCCGTCATTCGGAAATAGCCTAGTTGAGCGCTTGACAGCGCTTCTGCCTGCTGGATTTCATCCTCGGCCTCATTATAAAACTGCGCAATATCGAGCAATTGTTCTAGCTTCTCGATACCATCGTCGTCGTGCATGACAGAGTCCGTGGCTTCGCTGCCTTCGCCGTCTCCCCGCTCGTCACCCGATAGAAATTGAATCAGCTTCGGCCTTATGTGCGCGAAGGAAGCTCGCGCAAAGTCACGCTCCAAAGGCGAGTTACTTGTATAGATTTGATGATCCTTCCATAGGATCGCCCCGTGTTCCGTTTTTAACTTCATAGCGCTTCTTATGAATTGATTTTGAATGCGGACAGTCTTGGGCGAAATATGTTTGATCGTAAAACAATCCGCGTTGATCGCACAATTTAAGACAGCCTTGTCGAGCAAGATTTGAATGTTTCCGTGTTTATCTTTCATCACAAGAAACAAACGGTTGTTTTGCAAATTATAAATAAAGTCATTCCACAATAGGCCGCTTGCCGAGAAGCTGTTAATGAAGTTCGATGTGCACACAAACGGAACGCAGCGATCGAAATTTAACGTTTCATCTTCTTGATACAGGTAAATTTGCTTGTCCAGCATTCGACAGCACCTCCTCAATGGAAGCTAACGGTTGATGCGCGGCTTGGAGCGTTTCGGGCAAAGCCTTTCCGTGTTTATCAAGGAGATGCTGCCCCAAATGAAAGGTATCAATAGCTATGATTTCGTTGTTGCGCGCCACCACTTGCTCTCATCCCCCTTTTCGTTTGAAGCAACGCTTGCTTCAGCTGCCACATATCCTTGAAACGATGCAACGGATTCAGCTTCAGGCAAGTCATAATGACATCATTCAATTCCGGCGAGAGCTCCGGCCGCTTGTCTATTGCGGAGACGAAAAACTTCCATTCATCCGCGCCTCTCCGATAGGAGTAATCCTCTCCTCTGACCGGGGGCTTGCCTGTGACAAACTCATACAGGATCACGCCTAATGAAAACATATCAATAGCGTTCAAGCCGATTTGACGCATTCCTTCCGTCTGCTCGGGGGCACGGTAGAGGTCTGTTCCCTCTCCTTTGAACGGCACAGAAGTAGAAATGTTGAAATCGATAATAAAAACCTGATTATCCTTGACCATTATATTTTCCGGCTTTAAATCTCTGTGCTGAAACCTCTTCTTATGAAGCTGAAGCAGGACGTCGCATATTTTGATCATCGTATCAATAGCGGCATCGACTGGAAGCGAAGATTCCATATACTTTCTAAGCGTCACGCCGCCGTCTATATATTGCATGATCAAATAATACATTTCGTTTGCCCGGTCATAGTGGGTGTTATATAGCGCGGGAATTTGCGTCGTCACATTCGACAGCGTATGAATGACATTCGCTTCCGCCTGCGCGCGGGCCAGATCCTTGTACTGGACGTGAACCTTTTTGACGCCAACGGTTCGCTTATCTGTATCATCAAACGCTTCGTAAAACCAGCTTTGTGTATTTTCGTTGCTATAGACCGTTCTTTTGAACATATAATTGTAGCTTTTGCTAAACGCCAAATCATGCATGCCGTGCGGCCTCCTGCTGAATGAATGGTTTGACCTCATGTATAGCCGGCCTTTCGGCGGCAACGTCGGACAGCATATCATGAATCGATTCGATGAAAGGCTTGCTTATTCCAGATTTAATCAATTTGTCGGGATTGAGTTCCCCTTGGACGGGAAGTCCAAACATATAAAGGATAATGACGCCCAATGAATAAATGTCTGCGCTTGGCCAATTCTTATCCATATTTTCATTCGATAATATCGGAGCGGTATACGGACTCTTTCTTCCAATGACCTTGTCTTGAACCGTGCCATGCAGAGAGTTTTCCAGCTTCGAGTATTCGAAGTTGCATATTTGAGGCTTTCTATTGGCTCCGATATAAATACTGGACGGACACAAGAAGCGATGGATAATTGGCGTACTGTTCGTATGAAGCTCCTCGATCCCGTTTGCTATACCTTCAATGATTTGAAGACGCTCTTTGACAGACAGCTGGCCTAGCGGATAATGGTCCAGGCTTACCGCATCGCGGTTAATTTCAAAGCAAGTAAATAACAGCTCGTTTTGCTTCTGTACGTTCACCCGAATGTACTTCACTACATTTTGCGAAGCCAAGCTGCCTTGAGAAAGCTTCTCCAGTGTATACATATCTCTTAATATGAACGTTTTATCCTGCTCCAGTTGCGCCCTTGTATATTGACGAACCATATAGTACATTTCATTGCTCGTTTCTTCGTTCACGATTTTGCAACGGAGCTTTAATTGGCACGCTTCATCTTGCTCAGCCGGAATGACCGTTTCAGGAATCATGCTGTCGATCGGAATGAGATTCTCATCGAATGGCGGCATCTCCTTATATTTGGCTGCAAAAAATTGCCGGAGAAGCTCATGCATCGCTTTTATTTGCGCGATAGCTTGGCCAGTTGACACAGGTCCGTCTAATTCGACGTCACGGTCTTCGCCCTTATATTCGACATGAGCGGAATCGTTGCCCAGACGTCTAATTTTGTTCATTGCCTTTTTCTGCACAGGGGTGAAAATCTGTAATTCGTCGGCGGTTTTTTTGATCATTTGATAGATACTCGGATACGCCGATTTATAAGGATTTTCTTCGAGCGTAAATTGGATGTTCCTCAGCCTGCATTCCCGCTGCAAAAAAAACTCCAACGCTCTTCGCGTCTCCAGCATCGAGTTGTTTGGAAACGTTTTGGAGAACTGTTCGGCATAACTGCATTTATTGTACAGTTCCTCATTCTCGGTCAATAGAAATTGGAAGTTAATCGACATGTGAAGCCTCCCGAAAATTCGCTCTATAAAAGGTAAAGAGACCAAAAATTCGGTCTCTCCATCTATCAATCAAATTTTAGCGTAATAGTCCGCGCCAAGATCCTGCAGCCGGCCAATGCGGTCATGGGTCTGGGGATGGGAGGAATGAAGCGCTCTCCACAGTCCGACTTGAGAAGGCTGATAGCCTGTCAGCTTGTCCAGCGCCGACGCCAACTGCTTGCCGTAACCAATTTCTAAAGCAAATTTATCCGCTTCGAATTCATTGTTGCGGCTGGAGGTCAATACTAGAAGTATTCCGATTTTGGTCCACACCCACATCAAGCCCGCTAGCATGCCATCGAACAGAAGAGCAATCCATGCCCTTCTGCTTGCCATAGCGACTACAATCATGGATACAAAACGGATAAAAACAAAGATGCAAGTAATAATCAAATTGCCGACCGAAATGATGAGCAGCATATCGGTATCCTTGTGCGACAAATGGGCAAATTCATGCGCCAGAATAGCTTCAATTTCTTCATCGGGCAGAGCAAGAAGTCCTAGCGTCACACATACCGTTCTTCTGCCGGTAGCAAATGCATTAGGCGACTCGTCATAATTAATAAACAAACGAATATTGGCTGGAAGAGATGGGTCTTTGGCCTTAGCCTTCTCGTACACTTTATTGAACAAAGGATCAATGCGATCGCGAAATTCTTTGCGGGTAATTGGCTTTGAGCCTGTCTGCACGCGAAGAATGTACTCTCCCAAAGGAGACAATGCTACTGCCAGTGAACCGACATAAATGGCAAGCACGATAACGAAGCCTTTGACGTCAGACGCGCCGAACAACAAGAACAAAAGCAATAGATTCAAAATCAAATATACGACTACGCCCCAATTATTTTTTCGAAATAATCTTTTGAAAAAATCGACTACGTACAATACCATCATCCTCCTGGTGTCATTTTCCTACTCTGAATTCGACACTATATCCCATTATCCTCCAAAAGTCTTAATAATTTTGGGATATTTTCGGTAGTCAGGACCTACAGTAATAGATGATATAGAAGATGCAATCCCTTTAAAACAAAACTGCCGCATCAATAACCGGCTCCATAAGTCATGACCCGACATTCTGCTGCCAAACCACGCGATATCGTAATCCAAAATCACTTCATCCAGCCAACGCTCATACCAGTCCAGCATATTGTCTTCATAAACAAAGAAAAAGGGATGATCCGGATAAAAACCCGATGAGTATACAATTCTCCCTTTGCGCTCCCCTTCAATTACAAGATACATATCATACTCGCAGCCTTGCCTGCCAATGCACAGCATGCCGCCCAGCACCTTATTATGGACTTCGTCGTATTCCGCGTCGGAAATGTCCTCATCACTGATATATTCCGTAATACGGCCCCGCGCCGCCATTTCCGACTTTCGTTAAAAACTGCGTATAAGGCTCAGGGAGTGTAACCTGAATTTTTGCTTGCCAGTCCGCAAGCTCTTTGGCTGTAAGCTAATCCTTGACCTTATATTTGTGTGAGGACGAACCAAACACCAAAAAATCCGCATCTTTGCGCATAGCCATTTTGAGTTTGTTTTTTATTCGATCTAGCTGCGTTTCTTTCTTCCAAAACAATCGATCCCCTCCTTGTTGATCAAAGCCTGGCTATTGACGAAGGATATCCGCTCCGCCGTAAAATCGTCGCCGCCAATCAATGCCGTATATGAATTAAAGGTGTTGTACAATTCACCGTTCGAATAAGCCTTTAGCGCATAATCGTCGTATGTAACGATCGTCTCATCAGCGCTCTCGCCAACCAATCGAATCGACGGCTTCTCGATATGCAGATGGTTGTCGCCTTCGCGCGGCCCTCAGGCACAGCGTCCACAGCTTCTCGAATTGTCGCATAGTCGCCGCTGCCATCTGCGGCTACTACGATTCTCTCTCTCATTTCATCTAGCCGAATGTCTCCTGCATCTATCTTCTTCGTTCTATCATCGTCGCTCTAGAATTGAAAGAGGCTAGTCTCATTGCTCTCCTTCGCTGTCCTCGAAATCGGACTCCGAATCCGCTTCCGTATCTTCCTCTCCGGCAGCCAGCGGCCTTTTCTGCGACGGCGTGCGCAGCTCCTTGCCGGCCCGTCTGCATGCAAAGAAAATAGCTAGCATGGCTATCAATGACAGCAGCGTCACAAATACCAGCCAGAGCCTAAGTGTTGGCGAGAAATTCAACAGAAACGGCATCATCACAAGCAATGCTCCCGAGGTGAGGTTGAAAAAAAGTCTGCGTCCTGCTATAGCCGCCGCAAAGCTATGTTTTCTACATTCTTTGGCATGCCGCTCCATTGCCGTCAAGAAGAAATGGAACAGCAATAACAGCAGCAGCATCACCGCTCCGCCATATACGAATGACGGAATCGAGACGTTCGTTGTATTGGAGGTCAGGCTGATCGTTCCTTGCCACAATGGCAGCAATTCGCTGGCTGATGCAATCGTAAGCAGAATAGCGAAAGGCTTCGCTCTGCCATATTCTTTTCGCCGCGCTTCAAGCACGTGAATAGCGCTCCACAGCAAGGCGTAGCCGATCACGTCAGGCAGCAGATCAAAGTAACCAAAGCGAAAATCCAGCATCGTGAAAATAATGCCCCAGCCCATTCGGTAAAATGCTGCCGTCATGGCAAATCACCGCCTTTCCTCAGCTTCACATAACGACGCAAATCCTTATCATAAAGCTCCGGCTGCAGTATAAAATGGTTAATGCCGCTTCCCTCTTTCCCGCTCTCTTGATAGGAAAATCTAATCGTATAAGCGTCAAAGCGGCGAACATCTTTATCAGGAAAACGAAGGCTGTAATTCAACATTAGGCCTTCTCCTTTTTTCACTAACAACGGAAACACACCGGATTCGCCGGCATTTTTGCCATTAACATTTAGGTTCATCACATCAGAAAGACGGTCGCTATTGCTGTAATAGGCGTCTTGAATCGTAATATCCCGGTCAGCGGTATAACTTGCTGATCCGTCTCCGTTCGACGAACCACTCCCGAAATTCTGTTTAAATGTACGATTTTCAACATCGTCAGGATAAACGACGATCTTCCCGACTGAAATCGTATCAGACTCTCCGTTCGAATAATATACCTTCACTTCATCAATGGAGAGCGGCTCTTCCATCTTCTGTAGCTCCTCGAGCATATTCGGCGCGATCATCGCCGATTTTAATACCAGCCGGCCGTATTCCGATTTCACCATATTATTTTGAACGTATAACGGTTGGCCGTTCGGCAGCTCGAATTGATAAACATCACGGTTATTGTCTTTATTTACGATGTAATAGATTTCGGAATTAACGAGCAAGGAAACAGGCATCTCATAATAATGGCGCAGAAAAAGCGGTTTTTCGATTTTTTGCGTACCATAAAACAATAGATTCCCTGCCCATGATATTGCAATTACGAGCAGGAATAGCGGCAAGCCGTATTTTTGCAAAGGCATTCTCCCCCTCAGGCGGTGTTTCGTCATTGAGGCCAACATGCGATGTTCATTCTTATTTAGACGAATGATACCCGGGTTGGTTGCGAAAAACGAACAATAAATTCCGAAAAGTGGAAATTTTATTTATAGACCCTTTACTTTCGAGGAAAGCTGTGCTACCTTATTTCTACCGATATAGAAATACGATGAACTGCAGCAAAGGTGATGAATATGGCAGAAGAAAACGCGGAATTGCGGCAAGCCGTCAAAGTGTATAAAGCGCTTGGGGAACCGACCCGGATTAAGATCGCCCTCCTGCTGACAGAGGAGCAGAATTTATGCTGCTCGGACATTAGCGGCAAGCTGGAATCGGTGGCGGGATCGACGCTTTCCCATCATTTGAAGCAGCTGACGGAATGCGGGCTGCTCAATATGCGCAAGGACGGCACTTATATCTACTATAGCGTCAATCGTGAGCTTGCAGAAAAATATGCTCCATATTTATTGGAGTAATTTTTTTCGGTTGTTATTTCTATATATTTAGAAATATAAAAATATTATGGAGTGGAGAGGAGCTGTACCCTCATGTCTCATGCTTGGAAAATTTATACGCTGGCGATTATCAGCTTTCTTGTCGGTACGTCAGAGTTTATTATCGCGGGGATTTTGGATCGGGTGGCGGAGGATCTCGGCGTATCGGTATCAGCAGCAGGCCAGCTGATTACCGTGTTCTCGATTGCCTATGCGTTCGGAACGCCGCTTCTTATTGCGTTAACCGCACGCATGGAGCGCAGGAAGCTGCTGCAATATTCGCTTGCCGTCTTTGCCATTGCCAATATCATTGCAGCCTTACTGCCAGGATATGAATTTCTCGTCATCTCCAGAATCATTTTGGCGTTAAGCGCCGGCGTATTTGTCGTCACTTCGCTGACTGTCGTCTCCGCGCTTGCTCCGGCGGAAAAGCAAGGCAGCGCCATCGCTACCGTCGTCATGGGCTTCAGCGCCGCCTTAATCGTCGGCGTACCGCTCGGCAGGGTCATCGCCTCGGTCTACGACTGGAAAATGATTTTCGGCGGGATCGGCGCACTCTCCATTCTTGCCATTGTCGCCATCGCCTTCCTCATTCCGGTATTAAAAGGCGAAGATCCGATTCCGATGCGGGCGCAGCTTCGGCTGTTTAAGGAGCCGCGCATAGCAACCGCTCTCGCGGTCACTTTTTTCTGGATCGGCGGCTATTCCATCACCTACACGTACATTTCGCCATTCCTTCTCGAAGTGACGGGCATGAGCGAGCAAGCCGTCAGCACGGGGCTATTCGCCTTCGGTATCGCCAGCCTTGTCGGCTCGAAGCTCGGCGGATTCAGCACGGACAAAATCGGCGCGCCGCGCACGCTGCTCGCCGGAATGGCGCTGCAAATCGCGACGCTGCTGCTGATGGCTTTCGCCGGCCACTCTGTTGCCGCCATGTTCCCGCTGCTCATTCTTTGGGCATTCGCCGCTTGGTCATCCGGCCCTACGCAGCAATATTATTTGATCAGCCTGGCCCCGGGCGCTTCCAGCATCATGCTTAGCTTGAACAGCTCCGTGCTGCAGCTCGGCATGGCAGCCGGCGCCGGACTCGGAGGATTGGCTGTCGAAGGCGGTTCGCTTCATGCCGTCAGCTGGATCGGTGCGCTTGGCGTAGCCGTTGCCGTGAGCACCGCGGTCTATGCGTTCCGGCTCTCCAGCTCCCACGCCAAACGCAATGAGACCGCGGCTAAGGAGAGCGCTCGTTTAGCTAAAACAAGCGCTTAACGCGTGATACCCAAGCTACAGCTAAACAACCGTACCCGTCGGAACAGCACGCTTCACTTCATCCCATACGGAGCTCGGAAATTCACGACGCAGCACGGGAGCAACTTCCGTTGCGAACCGCTCCACCTGCTCGCGCTGCTCGCTTTCCGTGAGTCCGTCCACGCTGATGCTCAGCACTTGATTACCGAACGCCTCGTGGTAGTTTACTATTTTTTCGATTACACTATCGGGACTCCCTACGAGCGCGGGGCCGTTCGCAATCGTATCTTCAAGCGTTTTGAAAGGCGAGTTGTTATGCTGCGCGGCATCGGTCGCATGGAAAGCATCGTAATATGGACGGAACCGTCGAATCGCTTCCTCTTTTGTATTCGCCAAATAGAGGCTGCCCGCGCCGGAGCCGACTAACGCTTTGTTCGGATCGTGCCCGTAGTGCTCGAGCCGTTCGCGGTAATGGTCAATGAGCGCTTTATATTTGGCCTGCGGATGGAACGTATTGGAGGAAAAAATAGGTTCGCCGTACTTTGCCGCAAGCTCGGTCGACAGCGTGCTCGACGCGCTGCCGTGCCAGATCGGAATCGAGGACTGGAACGGGCGCGGATAAGTCGTGACGCCTTCCAGTGCCGGACGGTACTTGCCCTGCCAGGTAACGTTCTCTTCCTCCCATAGCTGCTTCAGAAGATGGTACCGTTCGGCCAGCGACTCCCACTGTTCATCCTCGCTAATGCCGAACAGCGGATAATGGCGCGGGTCGTTGCCTTTACCGATAATAAGCTCAAGCCTTCCGCCTGAGAGATGGTCCAGCGTCGCATAATCCTCTGCGACGCGGACCGGATCGAGCACACTCAGCACCGTTACGGTCGTCAGCAGTCGAATGCGCGAGGTGCGGGCAGCAATAGCCGTCAGCATGACCGGCGGTGATGAAGAAAGGAATGGCGCTCCGTGCCTCTCGCCGACACCGTAAGCTTCGAAGCCAAGCTTCTCGGCGAGCACGGCCTGATTTAATACATTTTGGATTTTTTGCTGCGGCGTCAGCGTCTCCCCCGTCACAGCATTCGGTACATTCATAATCAAGCTGAACAATGCAAATTTCATGCAGCTTCGTCTCCTCGCAGCACAGTTTCCATTAATTTGAACTATTCTAGCACGGCCTTCGTGCTGGCGGCAATGCAATTCACACAATTCCTACTATAATAGTATTCTATATGGCGATCGAAAAATTGAATATGCGCTAAAAAGCCGCAGCTGCTGGAGCTGGAACCTTCGTTCCGATACGTATCTGCGGCTTTTTGATTGTTGTGCAGTTTGTAGCTTGGCACGTGGCTTAAGATGTCGCTTGGGATGTCACTTGCGTTACCGAGGCTGCTCGCCTACTCGACGTCACACTCCCGGTATTAGGTACATTTGCACCTAAAATCATCCGTACACTGCTGCTTCGACGCTTTTTAGGCACATTTGTGCCTAAAATCACCCGCACACTGAGAATGGCGAGCGGTTCATAAGCAAGAAGAGCTTCAGCTGAAATCAGCTGAAGCTCTTCTTTTGCGTTATTTAGCGGCAGCGGCCAAGCCCAGCGCGATCGCGCCGCTCAGTCCGGCGTTGTCGCCGAGTCCCGGAGGCACGATGTAGCTGTCGAGTCCGTTTACGATCGGATCGGCGCTGACATAGCCATTGAGCTGCTTGCGCACTTCATCGCGAATCATCGGGAACAGCTGCCGCTGATGCATAACGCCGCCGCCGAGAATAATCTTTTTCGGCGACAGCATTAGAATCGCGCTGCTCACAGCTTGTCCGATATAAAAGGCTTCCATAGCCCAAGCCGGATGGTCGGCCGGGAGCTCGCTCCCCTTCATGCTCCAGCGCTTCTCAATTGCCGGTCCTGCCGCCATGCCTTCCAGACAGTCGCCATGATACGGGCAGAAGCCTTCGTACGTGTCGTCCTTATGGCGTCTAGTCAGCACATGTCCGCCTTCCGGGTGAACGAGTCCGTGCACCAGCTTGCCCTCGCTGTATATGCCAACGCCGACTCCCGTGCCGATTGTATAATAAACGCAGCTGTCGAGCCCTTTCGCCGCGCCCCATTTTGCCTCGCCAAACGCCGCCGCGTTCACATCGGTATCCCAGCCGAACGGGACATCGAACTTGCGCTTTAACGTCCCCAGAAAATCAAAGCCCGACCAGTGCGGCTTCGGAGTTGTCGTCACATGCCCGTAAGTCGGGCTTGAAGGATCAATATCGATCGGGCCAAATGTGCCGATGCCGATTGCCTCAACCCCCTTACCCTCGAAATAAGCAATCACATTGGCCATCGTCGCCTCCGGATGCTCGGTCGGAAAGCTTACGCGTTCCTCGATTTCTCCATTTTCATTGCCTATGCCGCAGACAAATTTCGTTCCGCCCGCTTCAATGGCTCCAATACGCATCTTCAGTCAACTCCTTACGTCAGCATCTTTGAATGGAGTTCTAAGCCACTCCTTGTTACATCAGAATTACCATTCTATTTACTATCAGCTACAGCCCGTAAAAAAGCAACCGCTAGTATACGCCGAGCCATGTCTGTCTAAAGCCGGTAAACATAAGGGTCTTTCGGCGCTTCGATCCGCGTCCACGAGGTCACCTGCAGCACCGGAATCGTCTGCTTAAACGGCTGGTAAAACTCCCACGTCAGCTTGCCGGTCACATTCACCCAATCGTTATCCTGCAGCTCCGTATTTTTCGGGAAATCGACCAGCATCCCGAACACGCCGGAATCGGCGACGCAATGAATAAAGCCGAAGCGAAAAACGAAGAAATGGTCGCCGTCGACTTGTTCTCCTTTATAGGCGAACCCGTCAAAGCTGATCGTCGAGCCTATAAATTCGCCTGGATTGTTATATAACGCCTCCATTCCCTTCAAGTAATTGTCGTCCGTCAGCTTAATATTGCCCATGCCGGCAAACTCCGCAAGCTCTTTCTCCTTCTGCTTCTCGTATCCGGCTTTTCCGTAAAAAATGCTCGTATCCGGTTTCAGAAACTGGTGCTGGCCGGGATTTTTTTCCGCATCCTCGAAGGTTGGAAACGAGAAGCCCTTGGCTTTAACAAAGCTTGAATCGAGCGTTTGAACGGGCAGAAAAATGCCTGTCGCGATCGGCACGATTAGAATCAGGTAGCCGATCGCTCTCTTCCAGCGCGAAACCGGTTCATGGCTATGGCCGAAGCCGCCATCATCATGGCCATGATGATGGTGATGATGGCGGTCATGTTTGTCGCGGTGACCATGATGATCATGCACAGTGTCATGGCAGCAGCTCTGTATATGTCCGCCGCCCCTGCGCGCATCGGCATCGGCATTGTCAGCAAGCTGAACAGCACCCGCGAGCGCTCCCGCTTCCTTCTCCACTTTCCGTTTCAGCTCGGCGCTTTCCTGCCGGTAAATCCGCACGAACTCGACAACCGCCAGTACGGAAAGCAGCACGATGGCGCCAATTGATAGATATGCGTATTTCATATTGATATATTTGTTCAGATCGCCGCTGCGATGCATGAGGGCGAACATGAGAATAAAGCCGATTAGAATAAATAAACGGATCATGTTAACCGAACAACCTCCCAACGAGCAGCGAGCCTAACAGCGTGAACACCGTCACCAGGGCAATGAGCGTCGCCACAAATTTGCCGCGAAACGTACCTAGCAGCATCAGCGTGTTTTTAATGTCGATCATCGGACCAAAGACGAGAAAAGCGGAAAGCGAGCCGACCGAAAACGTGCTGCGGAATGAAGCTGCGATAAACGCATCCGCTTCCGAGCAGAGCGACATCGTGAACGCCAGAGCGATCATGATTAATGAAGCGGTGAGCGGATTGCTGCCATAATGAAGCAGCGTCGACGTCGGGATAAACGTCTGCATGCAAGAAGCGATAAATGCGCCAAGCACCAAATATTTGCCGACCGAGAAAAACTCCTCTACCGCATGATGCAGCACATCCATCATTTGATGTTTGAGCGGCACCCGAGGCTTTTCAGCATAGGCAAGGGACGGGGCTGATTCTGCGGCAGCCGCTGCCTGCTGTCCAACTGCCGTCTGGCGGAATGGCAGCACCGGGAACAGGATGCCGACGATGATCGATACGGCAAGCGCGACGGCGATTGCCATCCCGGCCCGAATGCCGACCATCTGCCAGTCGTTGCCGAAAGCGATATACGTCGAGAACAGCACGATCGGATTAATAATCGGGCCGGTCAGCATAAACGCGATGCCGGCGTTAAGCGGCACGCCTTTTTTCAACAGCCGCCTCGTAATCGGCACAATGCCGCATTCGCAGGACGGGAACAGAATGCCGATGCCGCATCCGAACAACGACGCGAGAACGCGGTTTTTCGGCATCATGCGGGCGATCCATTTTTCCGTCACAAAAATTTGAATAAACCCCGAGATGAGAACGCCAAGCAGCACAAACGGAATAGCTTCCATAATCATGCTCAAAAAAATCGTATTTAATTGCAGTATCGTTTTCATCAACAGCCTCCGTCGCTTGCCTCGCCCAATCTAAATCTATCGCTTATTATAGCAAAAAAAATGACAAGCCAATTAAAATATCATTGGCTTGCCATCTTCATTACTTTCCAATATTAAAGTCATTCGTGAAAGCGCCCCATCATAATTGACGGATCAATTAATGCCTCGCCCTTTTCTCTGTCCAAATTTTCAGTCTCACCGTCAATTTGCAGTCGAATTGCAGACAATTCTTCCGCATCCTTGTTCGTTGCAGATCTAATCGTATAGCTCATTCCATTAACATGATACTCTTTCCCTATTTTTTTCATTGTCTGCTCCAAACCTGTCGATTTAGTTTGTTGCTTTCAAATACTGCGGAGGCGACGCCTTTCTAATGAAAAACAATCCATCTAGCTGCTGATTCGGCACGATCAGCCGCTCAAAGCTCCCCGCTTCCAAAATAATCGTTTCCCTGCTGATCCATTTATTATCCGGCCCGATTTGCGCCTGACGCAGATCAAGAAAGCCGACTTCAGCCTCCTGCCGGTTCAACAGCTCTTCGAGGCTTCTCTTGCGCGGCTTCTGGATCGGATAAGGCTCGCCGCTGTTCGTAGCGGCTGTTCCTTCGTACATGAACAGTCCGATAAAATAAGATTGATCCACAATCTCTTTGGAAACGAGCGAGCCCATCGGCTTGAAGCCGATGAACGGTTTGAAGCTTTTGAACATATGGCCGTTATGCGCCCATACAATCACTTTTTCATTCGGGTAAATGGACGTTAGGAGCCATTCCAGATTTTCCGCCATCATTTGATCTCTGCGTTTGGCATAGGCTCTAAAGCTAAGCGTAAAACAATTCAGAAAGGCATCTAGATTGAGGAGAAAACGATCCAGCATCAGCATGGTTTGGCTGCTCGGCAAAGACTTTAGCTTTTCTCTTAACCGCGTTGCGGTTTCGATTGCCTGAGCTTTGCTCTTTTCAAATTGCTGCAGCAGCGCATCTGGCACTTGTTGGCGCTTGGCTCGATATTCCCCAATTCGGTAATACCACTCTATCGAGCGTTCCGTCAGCTCATGCAGCTCATCAACTGTGCCCTGATCAAGCCCGCCCTGCGATTGCAGCCACTGTCTCATAGGATGAGCTTTCGTGGACGGCTGAAAATCAAATCCCGCAAGCTCTAAATCCGATGATTTCAAATGCTCGAATAGCGGAAGATTCTCTTCCGTTCTCCACAGCGAGAAGATCGATTGATGCAGCATCTCTTCGGCAGTTAGCCGGCTTTTCAAGCCGTTGGCGCAAAAGCACTCACTAAGGCCGCTCTCAAAAGCTATAACTTTAAAATCCATTTCGGTATGTAGAAAGGAAACGAGCTTCGTTTTTAGCGTATTGTACTGAGATACGCCATGGCTGCTTTCGCCGATCCAAACGATACGCTTATCTCCGATATAGGAACGAAGCTGCTCAAAATCGACGTTGCCGCATGCCGAAGGCTCCGGAAACGGAATCGTATGATTTTGGATCCACTCCGTCTCTGTCGCATCGTCCCTGCGGAAGCTTTTGAATAGATTCATCGTTTATCCAACCTCCTTAGTCGTACTAGCCAATACGAAGGAAGTATGATAATGTTCCAAAATTTTCTAGAGACATATTCACCTACTGTGCTGTGCATATACAACTTGCGGCTGCGTGAACAGACCCGTGCACTCGAGCACTAGATACATATTTACGGCCCACTGCATCCGCATCCAAGCGCTTCGAACAGCCCTTGCCACTGAGCATGCGCTCCGAGCAACTCTTCCGCCATACACTCGATCCGAGAAACCTCAGCCACTATACATGCGCAGCGAAGCAGCTTCGCTGTTTTACGAAGCTAAATTCGTTATTTCATCCTCCCAACACACCTTAGCCCCCTGCAGCGAACCAAATTTCGCTAATAGCGAAATTGTGTTTTCGAGTAACGAAGCTAGGTTCGCTGTCTACTATTTTCTCACGTTTCCTCGCCTCTCGAGCGAAATTAGTTGCGCTATTTTGCGAATGAGGTTCGCAACCTTTTTACAGAGTTGCCCGTCTGAGTTCGTACAATCGACATACCATCTTGCCATCACCAAAGAAGGAGTCAACTTTATGCTAAAACGTACGATTGTTGGCCTGACACTTAGCGCTGCAATTCTGATAGGAGGCTCGAGCTTCTCGCTTCCCAATGCGAACGCAGAAGTGAATGAAGCCAAGCAGCCATTTGATCAAATTACAGCGTTTCAGAGTGAAGTCATTCCAATTATTGAAGAAGCGCTCATTAGACAATTTCCAGCCGAGTCGCGCATTTCCGATACAGAGACTGTCTCCGTCGTTTCCGAAGACTTCAGCAAACAAGCAACCTATTATTACGACAATGACAACATTAACGATTTGAAGGTCGTCTTTCTCATCGCGCAAGAGAACACGCCGCAAATGAAAGCGATCCGCGCGGAGCTTGAAGGGAAGCTTGGCGACAAGGTGCTGTTCAAGCAAGCGAGCCAAAACCCGTACGAGATGAGGCAGTTCTCCAAAAAAGTGGCCGATTGCGTCAGCATGTTTGAAATCGACTCGTATTCGGTCGGCTACGATGAGAAAAACGAAGAAGTGGTAGCAAAGGGAGATTTTACGGACGAGCAAGTTCGCCAATTGCGAGATAAATTCGGTTCGGATGCGCTGCGCATTGAAGTACAAGAGCTCCGTCATATACTTACACTTGAAGCCGGCGCTCCCCCGCCTTTCCAATAAGCGATCCACCCTAAAAACAAACAAAAAGACCCGTTGAGGGTCTTTTCTTGCTCCATCTATCCGATTTCCGCTTTCACGATTTTCGCCGGATTGTTGATCTTGTAAGGCACCGGATGCTTGGTCAGCTTCTTCGCCACAATTTTCGCCTCAAATTGAATCGTATCTCCGACCTGAAGCTCAAGCTTTTTGATCGTGGCGCTGTGACTGGACCAGGCCGTGCCGATCTCGGTCATCGGCTCAGTTATAGCAACCGCCTCATAGATGATCACTTCATCGTCCGTATCGGAAAAATGGTTCGGAACCGTCGTAAACTCCTGCACGGTCGCTACCATTTTCACCTTCTCCTCCGGCAGCTCAAGCTTCGGCGCTTTTTCCTTTTTAGGCTTCGCCGCCGGTTTCGCTTTAGGCCCCTGCTCCTGCTCTTGCTCTTGCGCCTCCGATACGGCTGCCGCCGCATCTGTTGCAGGCTTGTCCGCTTCAACCACCGCTGCTCCTGCATCCGCATTCGCGCCCGCGACAGCAACAACGTCAGCCGCCGTTACGGCATCCGCTTCAACAGCAGACTCCGCATCCGAATCAGCTGCTGCATCACCCGATACAGCTGCCGCCGCTTTCACGCCATAGTTCGATGCTTGCATTTCCTTCAAATAGGAAGGGTGAATGCAATGCAGCCCGGCATTGGCGCCAAGCGAAATAACGGCTGTCATGCTGTCGGCGTAGCCAACAATCGTGCACGCTTCGTTCAAGCCGTTCCCTTTATAGTAGAAGGGCTTGGTCTTCGTCGCTTTTTCGGACAGCAAGCCCCACTCTTTGCATTTTTCGATTTGCGCCGCTTCGTCCTCGAAGGACGTGTACGCATTAGGTTCGATCACGAACGCATAGGCCATGCTCAATCCCGCCTCTCTACAATAACCATATCCCTCATTGTAGCATGATTACTCGGAAAATAAACGGGTGTAAGCAGGCCAGGCATCGACAAAATTCCGCTTCGTCCAAGCGATATGGTCTTGATTCTCATAGCCGCGGTAATCGCATTCGATAATGAGCAGCAAATCCAAATACAAATCGTATAATGCCCTTCTTTTCTTCTCTGACGACGTTAACGGCGCGTGACCGTAGCCCTCGAAAAACGCCGGATGACCGGTGAATCTGCCAAAATAAAACTCGATGAGCGGATCGCCCCAGAACGCCCGCTCGAAATCGATCAAGCCGGTAACGCGGCCTTCGTCGACAAGCACATTGCCGTCCCATAAGTCCCAATGAACCAGCGCCGGCTCGGTTACGTCATCCATCACATCCATATGCGCGGCAACCAGCTGCTCTATCTCTTCATATGGCACCGGGAGCTCCGTCCCGATTTCCTTGCCGTCCGTCAGGACGTCATCCATCATTTGCTGAAAAAACGACTTCCAGCTGTCATGTCTCCCGAGATCATAGAAATAGCCGAATCGTTCGCCTTTCATGCTGTTAATCGCCCGGTTCAGCTTGCCAAGCTGACGATCGACGTCTGTTTGATCATCCTCCGACAGTTCTCCGCGAAGCTTCGCCAGCGAGGTGCCTTTCATTAAATCCATAATAAAATATTCCCCAGCAACGTCATTACAGCTCGGATCGTACGCAAGCACGCGAGGTACCGGAATATCCGAATGGCCTGCAGCAAGCCGCAGCGCTTCTACTTCCGTCCGCATCGTGTGCATCTCCGTTTTCATCACCTTTTTCCCCGAAGCCGGCGCAGCTTTCAGCACAACCTTCTGTCCGTCTGCAAGCTCGATGAGATACGCCATGTTCGCCCAACCGTCTCCAAGCTCGGTGATGGAGCTTATCGACTGACCAAGCTTGTCCTTAACAATCGACGCGAGCTGCTCTTCCGACAGCTTGCTTTTATTAGAGCTTTCCATAATGATCCCCCTTAAACGTTCTTCATCTTTTCTCCCCTATTTTACCATATGACCAAGAAATGGTTACCGCAAAGAAAAGAACATAAAACGGGGCCAACTTTAAAAAAATGAAAGCTGTTCGATACAGATGATTTCGTTCAAATGAATGTACAGCTTCCCGTCGATCTCCTCGACCCGAGGCGTCTCTCCTTGAGGCGTCCCCGCTGGATCGCCATATACGCCGGTAGCCAGCCAATGAATGCCGGGCTCCAGCTTGGCGACAACTGTCGGAATTACAGTTCTGGCATGCAGCACATTCGTATTGGCATTCGGATGAACGAGTTCCGCAGCGCCGCCGCCATACAGCAGCTTGATGCCGCTCATTCCCCAAGCGGACGCGGCCCATGCCTCGCCTTCACTTTGCTCAAGCTTCAAGCTTCGTTTGCCGCCATCGTCTTCAACGCCTAGCGCAAAGCCGCCGTCGGCAACTTCTAAATATCTGGGCGTTGTGATGCAATGGACGCGCACATGCCAAGGCGTTCCCGCGATGATCCAGGTCTGCACCTCTACATCGCGCCAAGGCTTCCACTTCATATAAAGCGTTCGCCCGTCAATCTTAGATTGCTCCGCCATTCGCTTGACGCGATAGATCCGGTCGCCTTCGGATAGCGCGAGCATCGAATCGTACGCGCCTTGCCCCAGGCCGTATTCCGCTCTCGGCACGCTGAAGCCGAACCGGTTGGAATAGGCGAATTTTTCGTATTTGGCGGCTGTATGCGTGTGGTCATTCGTCGCATGGTGACCGGAGTTAAAGGCGACGACATGATCGCCCGCCTTCTGTCTGCAAATAACGAGATGAGGCGGCGCCTGAACGGTCCATTCATTTAATTTCGGCAGAGGCAGCTCCTCCGCTTGCCAGAACGGATGCTCTACCGGCAGCGCTAAGGGCAGGAAGGCTTTCATTGCCCAGTATGGCGAACCCGGCGCATTATAGTTTTCGGCCATAATGAGGTTCGGGTAACGGTAGCCGATCGTCAGCGTGCCGTCCGATTGAAAGATCGGCTGCCGAAACCACCATCGCAGGTGGCGGAGAATGATCCCTTTCATTACGCCGTAAGGAACCGCCTCCGTTTCGGCATAGGCCAAAGCGCTCCAAAAGGCAGCCTGAGAAAACCGATAGGCCAAGCTTCGGCCGTAAGGAAGCGCCGAGCCATCCTCGGCAAACCAATAGATAAACGTTTGGGCGAAATTGGCCGCTCGTTTCTTATACAAAGCCGCCCTCTCGGGATCTTCCTCCCCCATCCAAGCGGCATAAAGCAAGCCGTAATAATGAATGCCGAACGGTCCGTAGTAATCGCAATGGCCGCCAATCCCGTCCGCATACCAGCCTTCCGCCAAGTAAAAATCGTCAATGCGTTCCAAGTTTTTCGTCATTTGCAGCTGATCGTACGGCAAGCCCGCTTTCTTAAAGCCCAAGTTGACAACGACCAGAAAGAAGAGCCAGTTGCAGTCGTAGAGCGGACGAACGTTCATCTGATTAAGCCATGCGATAAAACGTTGCTGCTCCTCTGCCGTCAACGGCATCCATATTTGTTCGGGAGCGATCGCTATTGCGAATCCGATTGCCGCCATTTCGACCAGCTTCTGATCGTAATCGTTAACGACGCCCCAATACTCTTCATGCGCCGGATTTGTTCCGTTTCGAATGCCTTCGCGGTAAATTTCCCACAGGGCAGAATCCCCTCCGCCTGCCGCAAGCGAGGCAAGTCCCCACAGCACGCGGGAGAAGCCTTCCATCTCCGCCGTCTCGTTTGTGCAGCCAGAACCAGCAGCGCCCAGCTTCAAATGCGCTTTCCCCGCGCTGTAATAAGGAATTAGCGGATCGCATAGCTGATGAACGGCATCTTGCATATGTTTTCTCGTAATCAAAGGATTGCTCTCAATCGATAACGCTGTTGAACGCATGCACACATCTCCTTATCGAGTAGCGGCTCTTTGTCTCGCAATCTCGCAATCTCGCAATCTCGTATATCAGGCTCAAATCATCGTATAAAGCGAGTATAAAATACGTTCGGCAGCTTGGCGATATTTTCTGGCTTACGCAGCGAAAAAAAACGCATGACCCCTTTCAGTTCATGCGCCGTGCCTATAAAATAACGGAAGTTTCTTCCGTTATTTCTCCTCTTTTCGCCGCGCGCCCAGAGCAACACAAAGAGAGGCCGTCCCCATTAGGAGACAGCCTCAATCAACTTGCTATTCCGCGGAACAGTCAACCGCGGAAATCGTAAATTCAAAGCTCATATCCTCATCCGAGCGGATGAGATATTCCGGATGAACCGGCGCGCCCCAGCTATCGTCGCCGCCGACGCCCATTTGCCGTCCGGCAACGGTGATGACGGTGTAGTGCACAGGCGGAAGCTCGTACGGATGAGCAGCATTTTCCAGCTCGAAAGCGGTGTACGGCGAAACATTGCATTCAACCGGCGCCGATGGCGATGCCGTCAGCTGCAAGCCGGCACCCAAGCTGTCCGTGATGCGCAATCGGCGAACGCCGGTGCGGTTGCCGGATTCCTGAGGCACGAGATACGGTTCGGCGAGTTCGCTAACCTTGCGGCTGAAATTGCCGAGGCGAGCGCCAAAAGCGCGGTCGATGTAGTTCTCTTCCGGCCCCATCGCATACCACTGCGTCTCGTCGTAATCGGCGGACATTTTGAACGATAATGCGACAATCGGCACCTTCGGCAAGTCCGCCGAACCTTTATAGTCGGTGCGGACGCGAATGCTTCCGTCGGCATGTACCGTATACGCGACGCGGACGCGCAGCTCCGCGCTAATGCTGAACGCATAGTCGAACGTTACCGTTGCGCTAGCGCCGACAGCCGTATTCGAGCCAATGCTTGAGCCGTCTACGCGCAATTCAACGCCAACGCATTTGCGAGCCAAGCTCGCCGCATACCATGCGCCGGCCTCGAAGCCAAGCGCCGTCCCTTTATCATTGTCCGTCGTCGCCCGCCAGAACAGCGGAGCCGGCGGCGCGGCGATCAGCTCGCGGCTGCCGTAGCGCACCGATACAAGCGAAGCCGCTTGCTTCGAGAACAGGATTGAGAAGCCGTCGCCGGCTACGCCGATGTTCACATCGCCCTCAACGACGCGAACCTCTCCGGCAGGAACAGGCAGAGGCCCACCGGCATCGCCTGCCTGGCCGACAACCTCAAACACCGCCTCGCCAAACGCCACTTCATGGCCTTCATCCGCCCAAAGCTCGGCTTCCTTCAACGTCATTGCGGCATGGATCGCATATTCGCCCGGCTGCGTAAACGCGTCGCCCGGCAGCTCCAGCGGGAATACCGCTTCGCTTCCTGCCTCAACAGCCGCTGAACCATTCCACACATGCGCCTGCTTGCCGTCTCGATACAACCGTACCGTTAAAGCATAGCCTTCCGTCGATTCGAACAGGTTCTCGTTAATGACTCGAACGCCAAAACGCGAAGGCTGCAGCTTAATGTTCTGATACAGGAATTTTACTTCCTGCATCTTCGCCGTTACGCGACGATCCGCGAACACGATGCCGTTGCCGCAGAAGCTGTAATCGGTCGGACGGTCTTCGAAGTCGCCGCCGTAAGCCATGAACTCGCGGCCATAGCGGTCACGCTTCACTAGCGATTGATCCATATAGTCCCAAATGAAGCCGCCCTGATACATCGGATATTGCTGTTCCAGCTCCGTATATTTGTGCATGCCGCCAACCGAGTTTCCCATTGCATGCATATATTCGCAGCTAATGTACGGCTTCTCCGGATTGCTCTCCAAGTACTCGATAATATCAGCAGGCTTGGCGTACATCCGGCTTTCCATGTCGCTAGTCGCATCGAACTTGCGGTTATGGAACACGCCTTCGTAATGAACGAGCCGTCCCGGATCGCGCTCGCGGAAATAGTTCGCCGCATCCAGAATGACTTCGCCCGCGTACGATTCGTTGCCGCACGACCAGATTAGAATCGACGGATGGTTTTTGTCGCGCTCGAGCATTGATGCGGCCCGATCCAGCACGGAGCCCCGCCATTCCGGCTTGTCGCCCGGCACGTTCCACGAAGGCTCGACTGCCCCCATCTTCTGCCACGAACCGTGCGACTCCAGATTCATTTCGTCAATCAGATAAATGCCGTACTCGTCGCAAAGCTCGTACCATAGCGTCTGGTTTGGATAATGCGAGGTGCGGACGGCGTTCATGTTGTTTTGCTTGATCGTTTTAATGTCCCAAAGCATGTCCTCGGCCGTAACCGCACGGCCGCGGCGAGCGTTGAATTCATGGCGGTTTACACCTTTAAAAACAATTCGTTTGCCGTTCAACGTCATGATCCGATCGATCATCTCGAATCGGCGGAAACCGGCCTTCTGCACGATCGCTTCCACCAGATCGCCTTCGCTGTTCAGAATCGACAGGCAGACGCTGTACAAATAAGGACGCTCCGCGCTCCAAGTACGAACAGTTCCGGCATCGACTTCAAAAGAAAGCCTGCCGTCCGCATTGAAGTCGTCATGCACGGCTAACACGACCGTGCCATCAGCTGCTTTCAGCTCAAGCAGCGCGCCCGCTTTCGCTCCGTAGCTTCTGTCCTGCTTCAGCAGCTCGAGGTCGACATGCAGCTTGCCTTCCGTATAGCTGTCGTCCAGATCAGCGCGGATGTGCAGATCGCGGACATGCAGCTCAGGAACGGTATACAGGTATACGTCGCGGAAAATGCCCGAGAATCGCCAGAAATCCTGATCCTCCAGCCAGCTTCCCGTGCTGCGCTGGTACACTTCAACAGCGAGCTTGTTGTCGCCATCCTTAAGAAACGGCGTCAGCTCAAATTCCGAAGGCGTAAAGCTGTCTTCTCCGTAGCCGACAAACTCGCCGTTGAGCCATACGTAGAACGCCGACTCGACGCCCTGAAAAGAAATATAAACCGGCCGGTCTCCGCCGCGCATCGATTCCGGCAGACGGAAATGCTTCACATAGCTGCCGACCGGATTATGCTCCTGCGGAATGGCTGGCGGCCTTACGCCGTCCAAGCCGTCCCAAGGGTACATCGTATTGACGTATTGCGGATTTCCGAAGCCCTGCAGCTGAATATGTCCCGGCACTTGAATGTCATCCCAGCCTGCGCAGCTGAAGTCTGATTTGTAAAAATCCTTAACTCTGCTGGCCGCATTAACTGCATAGCTGAATTTCCAATTGCCGTTCAGGCCCTGGCGCATCGCCATCGGCGCTTTGCCCTCAGCCGCCTCCATCGTGTCGTAATAACGATGGTCGGAATGGGCATCAAGCCGGTTCACCCGGTACACCGTCGGATCATTAAGCCATTCGAAGCTGGCTGTCGTTGCTTTCATGCAGTCCCCTCCTTATCCTGCCATCAGGCTTTTAAGTTCTATCTAATTTATTTAACCGAACCCGTCATACCCGCAACAAAATGCTTCTGCATCAAGAAGAATACAATTGCAGTCGGCAGCGTCGCGATCAGAATAACGAGCATGATGACACCGTAATCCGGCGAGTAGCTCGAACCGAGATTCGAGATCAAGAGCGGAATTGTCCGTTTTTCCGGCGATTGCAGGACAACGAGCGGCCACAAGTAGTTGTTCCAGCTCGACATGAACGTAATGATTGCCGCAGCGGCATACGTCGTTTTCATCGTTGGCACATAAATCCGGAAGAACACGCCAAGCTCAGTTAAACCGTCAATGCGTCCCGCTTCGAGCATATCCTTCGGAAACATTTTCGTGCTTTGGCGGAAAAAGAAAATAAGAAACGCTGTCGTCACGGTCGGCAGCACGACAGCTGTCATCGTGTCGATGCCGATTCCCGGCATCCATTGCGAAATCGTGCCGAACATGCGGTATAGCGGCACCATGATCGCAGCAAACGGAATCATCATCGACAGCAGCAAAATGCTGAACACAACGTCCTTCGCCTTGCTGCGGAAAATTTCGAAGCCATAGCCCGCAAGCGATGCAATAAGCATCGCAATAAGTGTTGTCGAAATCGAGATTTTCGCCGAGTTAAGCAGCGCAGGCACGAGATCGACGGCGTCCATCATGCTTTTAAAATTGTCGACGAGAGCCGATCCGGGAAGCAGCCTTCCTTTCGTAACGTCAACCGATTTATTCGTCGCGCTCACAATCATCCATAGAAACGGAAAGATGGAAACGATGGCCGCGATGCTTAGAAAAATATACGTAAACACTCTTTTAGCCATTTTTATCACCTGCCAGTTTGAACTGAAGAATGGAGAAGATGACGATTAGAATAACGACGCCGTACGATACAGTAGCGGCATAGCCAAAGTCCGGCGTATATTTGAACGACAGGTTGTAAATGTATTGCGACAGCGTCATCGTGGAGTTGCCCGGGCCGCCCTTCGTTATGTTCATAACCTCATCGAACAGCTGCAGCGTACCAATTGTTGATGTAATGGACGTAAACAAAATGATCGGTTTCAGCAGCGGAACTGTAATTTGGCTGAACTGGCGGAACGGCGATGCGCCGTCAATGCGCGCCGCTTCATAGATCGAGCCGTCAATATTCTGCAAAGCAGACAAATAGAAAATCATGTTATATCCAGTCCAACGCCAGGTAATGGCGATAATAATCGTAATTTTAGCCCAGAGGGGGTCGGTAATCCATTCAATCGGAGCGGCGATCAGATGCACCTTCATCAACATCGTGTTAATAAGGCCGTCCGCGCCAAACAAATATTTAAAAATAACGGAGTAAGCGACGAGCGACGTTACCGCCGGCAAGAAAATCGCTGTCCGGAAAAAGCCTTTCAGCTTCAAGTCTTTATCGTTGAGCAAAACCGAAATAAACAAGGCAAGCACAATCATGATCGGCACTTGTACGATCAAGTAAATAAATGTATTTTTGAGCGTAATGATAAACGTCTGGTCTTTAAAAAGCCTTGCATAGTTGTCGCCGCCAACGAACTGAAGGTTAGCGCCTTTACCCGATTGAAACGACAAAATAAGCGCCTGAATCATCGGATAGAAATAAAAAGCGCAAATCATTATGACCGCCAGCGCGATAAACGCCCAACCGATCTTATTGGCATTCGATTTCATCTTCATGCTTGCTCTCGCTTCACTCACAATCTGTCTGCTCCTTCCTGCCACCATAATAAGGATGACCTTGGGATTTGCCGCCCGCCTCCCGTCATCGCTGCCGGCGGCGGGCCCGGACAGTTGTCCCAAGGTCGCTGTAATGGTGTATCTCTTTAATTATCCTTTTGCTTATTTAATTTGCGCGTCAGCTTGGCTTTGCGCATCTTTCAATACTTGGTCAATCGCTTTGCCGTTCAGGAAGTTTTGCATTTCGACGATGAGAATATCCTCGATTGCATATACGTTCATGCCGTAGTTGACGCTAGGGATTTCAGCAGTCCAAGCAGCAAAATCGGATACGATTTTTTGTCCGCCAAAGAAATCGTTGCCGGCTTTATAAGCATCGCCATCAGCAGCTGGCTTATAAGTGCCGATTGCGCCCACATCGGTAATCAGCTTTTGATACAGATCCACATTGGAGCCAAGCGTAGCGCCGAGGAACTCAGCTGCTTTTTCTTTGCCTGGAATGTTCAGCACGTACCACGAGCTGCCGCCAAGGTTGGATGCATGAACCGATCCCGCTGTTTTAGACAGCTTAGGAATTGGCGCAATTGCCCATTTGCCGGATTGCGAAGCCTCTTGCGTAATCGATGGCGTAAACCAGTTGCCTGTTGGTACGGAAGCCGCAACGCCTTTGTTATAGTTCGCGATGAATTGGCTCCAGTCGGAGTGAATTTTCACGATGTTCTCGTCCATCATTTTTTTATAAATTTCAAATGCTTCTTTCATTGCCGCATTTTCTGCGATATCAGCCGTCTTGCCGTCTTCCTTCACATACCACGAGCCAGCGGATTGAATCATTATGCGGATTATGCCGAGATCGTTAGGATCCAGGGAAATCCAGTCTATGCCCGTTTTTTCTTTTACTTTTTTACCGATTTCGATGTATTCATCCCAAGTAATGTCTTGGAGATCGGCCATCGTGTAGCCTGCTTGCTCGAGCAGATCGGTACGAACGTACAAGCCTGTAACGCCGGAGTCGAACGGAAGACCGTAATGCTTGCCGTCTACGCTTGTTGGTCCAAGCTTATATTCGGCAAAGTCTTCCGCTTTGAACGAGCCGCTCAGATCATAGAACATATCCGGGTAAGCTTGCAGGAAGCTTTGTGCGCGGTAGTCTTCGATCAGCACGATGTTCGGCAAGCCTTTCGTCGTACCGGAGCTCAACGCCGTGTTCAGCTTTTGAACGATATCGTTTTGCGCGCTTTCCATCACATCAAGCGAAAAGTCAGGATTGGAAGCCTTAAACGCATCTTGCGCAAGGTTAATTGCTTTAATATTAAAGTTTTTATCCCATGCCCAAACGGTAAGCTTATTGGTTTCTGCCGCTGCTTCCCCGCCGTTGTTCGCCTCATTGTCCGTCTTAGCTCCGCAAGCCGACAACAGCAGTGCGCTCATGAGAAGTAAAGCCATCAATTTTTTCAAATTCAAGACCTCCATATCTGTATTGGGCTATCTCTGTAAGCGTTTCCGTGCTTACTGCAACATCATAGCATTCCGAAATAAAGCCTCGTTAGAACGATCTTTACAACGAATTGTCATTTTATTATGAGTTGCTTTTGAGAGTCCCATTCCATTTGGACGATTTTTAGGAATTTGAATCATTTTTAGGCGAGAGCAACGGAATTCTAATTTTTACCTTTGTCCCTTCTCCCCGCTCGCTTGCAATTGTAACCCCGTATTCTTCGCCAAACAGCAGCTTGATCCGGTCGTTAACGTTTCGAACGCCAATTCCGCTGAACAGCTGACGCTTGCTCGCTTGCTTGGGCAGACCGCTGACGCCGTCCGTCTTCATGCCGTCCCCGTTATCAACGACCTCGCACCTAAGAGCCGCCCCCTCCTGCGCTACCATAATATAAATATGGCCCCCTTGCTTTTCGTTAAACGCATGGAAAAACGCGTTTTCGATAAACGGCTGTATCATCAGCTTCGGAATCTGGTAATCGAGGCAATCCGGCGCGATAAAATAGCTGACGCGGATGCGTTCGCCATACCGGATATGGTTGATGTACACGTAGTTTTTCATATTGTCCAGCTCCTGCCTGACCGTGATCATCTCGCCGACCGTGCCGATCGCATTATGAAGCAGTGAAATAAGCGCGTTGATCGTCTCCGCCGCCTTTTCTTTGCTTCCCTGCTGCACCATAAATTTGACCGAGGCAAGCGTATTGTACAGAAAATGCGGATTGATCTGCTGCTGAAGCGCCTCCAGCTCCGCATTGCGCCGCTGCCTTTCCGTATCGACCAGCCTGCCGACGTAGTCGTTGAGCTCGTCGATCATCTCGTTGAAAGCAAGTCCCAGCTGCCGCGTCTCATAGCTGCCTCCAACCGTTACATATCGGTCAAACTCATATTTGGAAATCGTCGATATTTGCTTCACGAGCCGGCTCAGCGACTTCGTCATCCTTCTGGAAATAATAAAGACAATAAGCACGGCGGCAGCGACGATCCCCATGACGATAATCGCGATCCGCTTCGTGTCGATAAATTGGCTCGTGACCGTCTGCTTATCAATCAGATTAACCATATAAAGATTTAGCGAGCCTAAATATTCAGACAGTATAATTTGATCCTTGCCCATAATGTCGGCATTTTTGTAGGCCAGATCCTGCTCTTCGATCGCTTGCGCATAGTGAAGAAGATCGGACGATTGCTGTCCGATCCAATCCTCGCGGTTCGAAGAAATAATCGTGCCTTGCGAATCCATAATCGCGATATCGTTGCCGGGGCTCGTATTGCTGTCATAAAACTTGGCGAAATACGTCTCGCGCAGCGCAAAATAGACCATGCCGTACACCGTGCCGCTGCGATCGGTCAACGCTTTCGTCGCGATGATCGTCGGACTGACGGTGGACAAGCCTGATCGTTCGGCATCGTCATATTGATACATAAGCTTTCGCGGCTCGGCAAGCGAGCGCTTCGTAATCGGATGCTGCTTGAGAACGGCATCGGTCACCGGCCAGTTCGAACGGTCTGTCGAATAGCTTCGGCCATTCGTTCCCGTTACGGTAATGCCGAGCTCATAGGCGTCTACGCTTAACCGGATCCGGTTCATTTGCTGGCTCATCGCATAATAAGACTTGTACAATTCATTCGAACTGCCCTCGCCCTGCGAAAGAAACAGTTTAATGGTGCCGCTTTGAGCAATTTTGTTCGTCGTCGTCACAATCGAGTAATTGAATAAGTCCATTCGGGTTTGAATTTGCTGGATGACTTTGGAGTTCGTAATGCTGAACGTCTCCATAAAGACGCGTCCTGACAGGTTGATTGTCGTCCATGTCGTCAGAATGGATACGGCAACGATGCTGACGACCATAATGACGAACATTTTGACAAACAGTCCGTTATTTTTAAAACGATTTTTAGTAAATTTCATCGCTGCATCTCTCTCTTATTTCATCGTTTGCTGCCGATAACGGCTCGGCGACAGGCCGGTGTGCTTCTTAAACACTTTGCAAAAATAACTGTGATCCGAATAGCCGACCATTCCGCTAATCTCCGAGATGGAAGCTTCACCCGCCCGAAGCAGCTCCGACGCCTTATCCGTTCTGACGCGATGCAAATAGTCGACGAACCCTTCGTTATGATGGGTCGAGAAGTAGCTCGACAAATAAGACGGATTAAAATGAAAGTGCTTGGCCATCTCGGTCAAATTAAGCGGCTCGGCATAATGCTCATCAATGTAATCGAGCAGACGCTTCATATTGGCATTTCCCGATTGCTCCGACTTCTCCTCGATGCACTGCTTCGCCTCCTTGATAAATTCATCGAGCAAGCTTTGGGCCTCATCGGCATGGAGCGATTCCTCGATCGCTTTGAAATAATAATACTTTTTGCTCTCCAGCTGCTGCGTGCCGTATTTCATATTGCCGAGCAGCACGGTCATATTGAAAATCAGATTGCCCAGAAAGGATTTAAATTCGAACACATCGGTCTTATAGTTCACTGTCAGCTCTTGCACATGCTCTTCCAAATAGCGAAAGACAGCTTCAAAGCGCTCGCGCTTAAATTCTTCCGTGAAATAATTCAGGTTGAATGGCGCCGCATCCTGCTCGGCAAGCGGCAGTTCGTTATATATGAGCAGACGTTTGCCCGGGAAAAAGAACGCGTAATCCATTAGCTTCAGCAGGCTTTCCTTATAGTTGACGGCGAGCTCGTTAAGCTCGGTAAACGGTTCGCCCACGCTGACAGCCGCGTTCACTTCATGCTCGGCCAGCACGCCGGTCATCGCTCTTGCCCAGCCGGGCAGCGAAGACAGGCCGTTGTGATCCATATTAAACAGCATCGCAAGTACATTGGATTCTGTTCTTAAGAAGCGGAAAACAACATTTGCAGCCGACGATGTCCGGTTTTGAATTTCGTCTTGCATGCTTTGTTGCAGGCCGCTTGCTTGCTGCTTGCTCACCGCTCTTCCGCGCAGGTCAATACCGACCAGGCAAAAGCAGCGATGCGGAAATTCATCAGCCAGCTCGGAGCGCTGCTCGTCGTCGATTTCGAATCCCGAAAGCAGCTTCTCCAGCAGCGCTTCAATCGGCTGCCCTTGCTCTGCCTCTCCCTGCTGCGCCCGAAGCGACGGAATTTTGTCCGCCGTTTCCTTAAGCACCGTCAGCAGATGGCCGATGTCCAGCTTCGGCTTCAATATATAGTCGCGCACCCCGCTCTGGAACGTCGAGCGCACGTAGTCGAACTCGCCAAAGCTGCTCAGCACAATGACTTCGATATCGGGATACTCCAGCTTGATTCGCCTCGTCAATTCTTCCCCATCCATAATTGGCATCACGATATCGGTCAACACAATATGCGGCCGCAGCTCCGCAATCAGCTCCAGCGCTTCCTTGCCGTTCGCGGCTTCCCCGACGATCTGAAAGCCTTCCTGCTCCCAATTTATAAAATGCTTAATCCCTTGCCGGATTAATGCCTCATCGTCAACAATAAGCACCTTGCCATATTCAAACGCCATTCCGGCACCTCCATCTCACCAAAGCTTATCGTACATTATAACCGAAATGCGGTTGCGAAAATAAAGCGGCAGGTGAACCTTTCTTTATTTGGGTTAAACAGCAACATGCGCATTTAAATGTTCTCCCGATATCAGTAACGATCAGATATGTGTTTTGGTTGCCCGTGACCGTCAAAAGCTGACATTCTTAGGCGTACTTGGATTGACCGCTTTGATGGCGTTGCAACCAAGTATTTGCAACATTATTTGGCTTGGTTCCGATATATAGACAACAAGGAATATGAGAATACAGCATCGAATAAAAAGAATATGCCGAAATTAAGTAATTCTTTTAGTGGGACATTGAGGACATTCTCATACTGGATAGCAAATGGTACTGTTGGACTGCCTATACTTGAGGGGATTGACTATTCTTGCATTTTTGAAGAACCGAGCGCGTTAGAACAAGCATATGCCATTTTTGCAAATGTCATCGAGATGGATGATCAAGGAATCGTTTGTAATGCAAAATACGCTGAAAAGAGAGCGGCACAGTTCATTCGGAGTTATGTTGATAATAGTTATAAGGTTGAGCCAGAATTTGAAGATTGGGAAGTAGCTCTTTATTAGATGGAGCTAACGTCCTCGTTAGCTCCACATTGCCGTTTTCTTAGGAAGGCGGTTTTCTTCTGATACAAAATCAACATTAAGATTTAACAGAGCCAAAATAAAAACAAAGCCAACCGTAATTTTCAAATGGATCGGGAGCGCTCTATTGCTCATCCTGCGCCTCGCTCTTGCCCCTTTGCCCGTTCCCGCTCCAAAGACCTGATAACCCTCGCCTTTAAGCGCATAGGTTAATACCTCCCGGATTGCTTCGTCATCTTCGAGGATCAGCAGCTTCTTCTGTCTCTGCTCCTGCACCGCGTTCCCTCTCTTTCAAACGATAGTCTTGCATCTATCTTATCGCATAAATGTTGCTATTCTATTGCCAATTATAAAAAAAGTGATCGCACTGTCATAAAGACAATGCGATCACTTGGATTCTCATAAAATATTAAACTCGCTTAGCTTACGCGCGCTTCACCCAAGATGAAGTTATCGGAATCGTACTTATCCGCGTAGAACGTGTAATAGATATATACGGAGCTGAAAGCGTCGAAGCCTTCAGGCCGGAAGCTGTAGCTGAAGCCTTGCGAAAATTCCGATTTCGTGCCGACATAGCTTGTCTCAACTTCGTCGAGCGTAGCTGCTTTCAGTCCGTCAGCATAAGCATCAACCGTTTCATCATCATTTGCTTCCAATACGCCTTCAAAGTATTCTTCGAATTTATCCTTGTAGTATTCCTTGCCGTTGCTCAAAGGACCGCCGTCAAGCGCTTTCGATACTCTCTTGTCGATATAATTCAATACACGCTCAGGATCGCGGTCTTCAAGCGCATATCCGTAAAGATGAATGAGGACCAGTGCTTCTTCACGCATTTTTTCTTCCATAGAAGAAGTAGAGCCGGACAGTTTGATAACACCGCTGGAATTGCTGCTGCTGCTGCTCGAGCTTGAGGAGCCTGACGAAGAGCTGCCGGAAGAAGAGCTGCTGCCGTCTCCGTCGTTGTACGGGTGTCCGTCTACTCCAGTATCAATGCTAATCGTGTTGCCAGACAAGCCGATCGTCGCTCCAAGAGCTTCGCTAACTGCACGAGCCGGCAGGTATGTTGAACCTTTATATACAATCGGAGCCATTTTATTTCCATTAGAATCTTTCGGTGTCCAGCTCTCTCCGTCGATCTTAAAATTCAAATTGTAATTAAGCGCTGCTTTAATTTGCTGAATACCTGTAGCCGCACCCGCGCCGACTGCGCCGCAAACCAATCCGAATGCTAGAACGGATGCTACGATTGCTGATTTTTTAAACTTCATCTTTCTATTGCCCTCCCAGTTATTGATATTTCAATAGGCTATTAACGAATAACACCAAACTATTACTTGTGAGAATCGTTTAGAGCTTCCGTAATTTACCTATTCGATTGTTGCTAGAATACCACAGAATATGTCGAATTTCAATAATTTGGCTTTACATCTAGGAATCATTTCCCTCTAAACGGTGCTCAACTAGGCATAACGGGCAACATGAAGAGAGACTTTCGGTTCTCCCGAAGGTCTCTCACTCCCATACACTATGGCTCCGATTAAGATGCTTGAACCGCCGAAAGAAAGAAGTCTGTTAATTTAAAAAGCGAACTCCTTCCCCATCTGGAGGTGAAGGAACATCGTTTAGAAAACGATACAAAAACGACTAGTATTACTGCTGCTATTTTCTTAATCTGTATCACTTCCTCACCCTAGAATAAACTCCTATTCGTTGTAATTCTGGAAATCCTCATTTGAAAGCGATTTTCCATTAAATAGATTTCCTTTATTTTATTAGTTATAAATATCCCTTTCAAACAAAAAAAGCTCAGCCTGGAGAAAATTGTTCTCCAAGGCTAAGCTCTTTCGATTCTAACGGACTAGCTGCTTAGTTATGGTACCTCTACCACAAACGGAACGGTAAACACTTTGCCGTCACGCTGGAACTGTCCCCAAATTTTATAGATGCCGCTATGCGGGAAGGTCGTCATAAACTTCGCTTCCGGTCCGGATCCCTTCTCCTCCATCGGGTGCACATGCAAGTAATTTTCCGCGTCCTCGCTCAAAATAACGACATGTCCTATCGCCCCTAAATAAGGCTGCAGATCGGTAATCGGCTGCTTCGTCTCCGCATCGGAGATGTTGAAATTAAGCATAAGCTCCTTATTCGCCGTCAGTTGATCGAACGACAGCTCAACCTGTTTGCCGTCAACCGTCTGCGTCAGCTCGGCTTCTGGATACGGCACAATTGGCACAGCTGCTGCTTCTTCGCCTTTTACGGTAAGCCACGAGCTGCGATTCGTCGCCTCGCTTCCCGTCAGCGTGAAGTCGGCGATCAGCTTATAATCGCCCGCTGCCGGAAATGCCGTCTCAATCGTAAACTTCCCGTTTCCTTCATACTCGGGATGAATATGGTTGAAATACGACAAATCTTTGCTTACAACGATCAAATGCAGCTTTTTCTCGTGCACCGTTTCGAATTGCTCATACGGCTTGCCGTCCGCAGCCTGAATTTGAATCGTTACCGTCGTCTCCTTATTCGCTTGGACGTTATCTGTGTCCGAATAGGAGAACGATGCTTCTACATCTTCATTTGCCCCAGCCGCCGGCGCCTCATGGCCTGCTTCCGAGCCTTCTTTCTCCTTATGTCCGCCGTGACCGCCGTGCTCCTCGGTCGCCGACTCTTTCGTTCCATTTCCGCCCTGGCCGCATGCCGTCAACAGCGCTGCAGCCAGCAACAATATCGTTATCGTCTTTTTCATATAATCCTCCTATTGCATTCCAATTATCAGCTTTCCCTTACAGCTTTACCCGCTGCAGTCTCAGCGCGTTCAACACGACCGATACCGAGCTAAGCGCCATTGCCGCGCCTGCAACCCATGGCGCAAGCAGCCCGATAGCAGCGATTGGAATACCGAGCGTATTGTAGCCAAGCGCCCAGAACAGATTTTGTTTAATGTTGGCCATCGTTTTGCGGCTCATAAAGATCGCATCCGCAATGCTCGTAAGCTCTCCGCGCATCAGCGTAATATCCGCCGCTTCCATCGCAATATCGGTACCGGTGCCGATTGCGATGCCGACATCGGCTGTCGCCAGCGCTGGAGCGTCGTTAATGCCGTCACCGACCATCGCCACTTTTTTGCCTTTCGCTTGCAGCTTTTTCACTTCATCCGCTTTGCCCTCCGGCAATACTTCCGCCAGCGTCTGCTCAATGCCTACCTGGCGCGCAATTGCTTCCGCAGTCCGTTTGTTGTCGCCTGTAATCATAATAACTTCGATGCCCAGCTGCTTCAGTCTGACAATCGCATCTCTCGACGATTCTTTCACCGTGTCAGCAACAGCAACGATACCGGCATATTTGCCGTCGATTGCTGCAAGCATTGCGGTCTTGCCTTCCGACTCCAGCCGTTCCATAGCAGCTTCGGCATGGCTAAAGTTGATTTGTTCTCTAAACATCAGCTTGCGCGTACCGACAAGCACTTCTTTTCCGTCGGCTACTGCCCGGATACCGTAACCCGGAATCGCTTCAAACTGCTGGACGGAAGCCAGCGCGATGCCTCTTTCCGCAATGCCGGCTACGATCGCCTCGGCAAGCGGATGCTCCGATTGTTTCTCCGCAGCGCCGATCAGGCTTAATGCGGTTTGCTCCTCAAGTCCCTCAATCAGAACGTCGGTGAGCTCCGGTTTGCCTTTCGTAACCGTGCCCGTTTTATCCAGAACGATTGTCTGTACTTTCTCCATCATTTCCAGATGCTCGCCGCCTTTAAACAGGATGCCCAGCTCGGCAGCGCGTCCCGAACCTGCCATAATCGACGTCGGCGTAGCGAGACCCAGTGCGCATGGGCATGCGATAACAAGAACGGCGATCGCTTTCTCAAGCGCCTCGGCAAACTCGCCCGGAGATACCGCGAAAAACCATACAAAGAAAGTGACTAATGCAATCCCAACAACGATTGGGACAAATATGCCCGATATTTTGTCAGCGACACGCTGAATTTCAGCTTTCGAGCCTTGCGCTTCTTCCACGACTTTAATAATTTGCGCCAGCGCGGTTTCCTTGCCAACGCGCGTCGCTTTAATCGTCAGACTGCCGTTTTTGTTCAGCGTAGCGCCGATGACAGCGTCGCCTGCTCTCTTCTCAACCGGGATGCTTTCGCCCGTCAGCATCGATTCGTCTACTGCCGAGACGCCCTCAAGCACCTCGCCGTCAACCGGAATTTTATCGCCCGGTTTAACCAGAACAGCGTCGCCGACAATGACTTCCTCTACCGGAATGATTATTTCCTGGCCGTCGCGCACGACTAGCGCTGTTTTTGCCTGCAGTCCCATCAGCTTCTTAATCGCTTCAGAAGTGCGGCCTTTCGCCAATACTTCGAACAATTTGCCAAGGACGATCAGCGTAATTAGAACGGCGCTTGTCTCGTAGTATAGTTCAGGAGCATGATGGCTGTGCGGGTTGCTCGCCCATTGGAACGTCATGTATAAGCTGTAGAAATAAGCAGCAGATGTGCCAAGCGCCACGAGAACATCCATATTAGCGCTTTTGTTGCGAAGCGCTTTGTACGCTCCGGTATAGAAATGTCCGCCTATAATAAACTGCACCGGCGTCGCAAGCGCCAGCTGCACCCACGGATTCATTAGGAATTCAGGCAAGTAGATCCAAGAGGTAAACGAGAAGTGACTGACCATTGCCCAGAGGAGCGGAAAGGATAAAACGGCGGAGGCTAGCAGCTGCAGTTTTTTGCGGGTAATTTCTTTTTGCTTTTGATCGCCATTGTCTTTGCCTTCTTCTTTGACAACTGCTTGATACCCCAATTGTACGACCTTATCAATCATCGCCGTCTTCGATACAGCGGATGCGTCAAACTCGACATGCGCCGTTTCCAGTGCAAAATTGACCGTTGCCTTCGTAACGCCCGGCAATTTATTTAATCCTTTTTCAATCCGATTGGCACATGCCGCGCATGTCATCCCGCCAATCTCCAGCGTCGTTTGCTCCTGTTCGAACGGTTGCTCCATCTGAATTCACCTCGTCATTGTGTACCGCCTCCAATATACTCACCAGGGGTATATTGGAGGCAAAAAATATATGGTCCTACATGTTGGAGCCTCAGCTTCTATTTCGGCAGCTTCGGCTGCTGTCATACTTTAGCCGACTACGTCGTAGCCTTGATCCTCAATCGCTTCTTTGATTGCGGCAAGAGATACTTTCGATTCCTCAAAATTTACCGTTACTGAACCGGCTCCCAAATCAACTTTGCCTGAAGCGCCAATTTGTTTGAGCGCGCCTTCCACCGAATTTACGCAATGTCCGCAAGACATACCTTGAACTTTCAATGTTGTTGTTGTCATTTTCATTACCTCCCGAGTAATTGTCATTTCATTAATTTGTTAATCGTAACCATTAGTTCTTTGACGACATCCGTGTCTCCTTCTTGAATGCGCTCGACGACACAGCTGTTCATGTGATTCTCCAGCAGAAGTTTTCCTACGCTGTTTAACGCCGATTGGACGGCTGCTAACTGGTTCAAAACATCATCGCAATACGTATCCTTCTCGATCATCCCCTTAACGCCGCGAATTTGTCCTTCGATGCGATTCAGTCTCGATACGATATTGCTTTTTAATTTATCCGAGTGGTGGCTTTTTCTATTGTTGCAGGAATGGCATTCCGTCTCGGTGTTGAGCTGAGCCTCTTCAAGTTCGTGCTGTTTCATTTAGCATCCCTCCCTCGGAAATAAATATACCATACCCCCTGTAGGTATACAAGAGCTATGGCGAACTTTTTTTCTATTTTTTTGCAAAAATGTTTTTGCTGCTATTGCTGCTTTAATGCTTCAACCGACAGCTCTCTCACGCTCTTCACAATGAGATCCGCCTGGGACAAATCTTGATTGCCCGAGTTTTCGTTAATGATGCCGATACATTTCATTCCTGCTGCCTTGGCTGCTTTTACGCCGTTTCTGGAATCCTCCAGCACAACGCAATCGCCAGGCTGTACGCCTAATTGCGCTGCGGCTTCCAAGTATACATCCGGCTCCGGCTTGCCCTTCGCCACTTCCTCGCCGCTGACGATGCAATCGAAGTGCGCTTTCAGCTGAAACTTTTCCAATACGCCATTTATAAAAATAACCGGCGAAGAAGATGCGATAGCTATCGGCACATTCAACCGTTTGAGCTCGGCGATCCACTCTCGGATGCCGTCGATCGGCTCGATATCAAGCGCGTTCAGATGGGCGATTTTGGAGGACAATTGAAACGCAATAATTTCAGCTATCGTTTGCGGCAGTTGATGCCTTTGCTTTAGTATTTCCCACATTTCGGGATTGGTCATGCCGACGAACTCTTCAAGCTCATGCGGCGAGACGTCAAGACCAAGATGTTTCAAGGTTTGCACATCGATTTCAAAATGAATCGGTTCGCTGTCGATAATGACGCCGTCCATATCAAAAATAAATGCTTTCATCGTATTCCCTGCCCCCTAAATGATTTGCAACAAATCCGCTATGCCGGAAATCGTATACTTCGGTTTAATATCATTCGGGATCGCGACGTTCCCTCGGTTGTAGAAGCAAAAGTCGATTCCTGCATTAATGGACCCGTAATAATCGTCTGTCAGCGAATCGCCGATGAACATGACCTCGTTTCGATCCAATTGCAGCTCGTGAAGCGAAATATCGAATATTTCTTTGCGAGGCTTTCGGACACCCGCTTCGTCAGACACGACAATGGAATGAAACCGGTCGCTAATATTGCCGGTATCCAGTCTTTTTCGTTGGGCAAAGCCGATTCCGTTCGAGATGATGCCAAGCTTATAGCTGAAATCGGATTGAAGCGTATCGAGCAGACTGTCCGCGCCTTCCTCAAAATCGCAGCTGTTGCAAAAATAATGCCAATACGTCTCTGCAAGCGAAGTATGTAATGCGTCATGCATTTGAAGCGTTTCGCGGAAAGAGCTTCTCAGCACCTCTTCGATCGATTTATGCGGACCGAGATGATTGACGAAGTCGATCCAATAGCGAAAATTATGCTGCGAGTATGAATCCCAGAACGCATCCCAGCCAGCTTCATCATGAACAAACAGATCATGCTCATTAAGCGTTCTGCGCAACGCAGCATTCTCACTAAAGTTGTAATTCAGCAGCGTATTGTCCAAATCGAAAATGATTGCCTTGTACATTCTAATCTTCACTCCTGTCATGTTGCTTCTCTAAGTATCGTCATTGTCATTGGCTCGTTTCTCTTCCGCAAGCTTCTTCAGCTGCCAATTGCGGTCTTCGAGAAACTTCCTCATATATCGCTTCAATATGAATACTTCCGCTACTCGACCGAGCAGACCGAGGGGCGCTTCGATGTATAGCGTGTCGGACATTCGAGTTCCTTTCCCTCCGTCTAACGCTTCAAAACGATGGATATGTCTCAAGCTCTTGAATGTCCCTTTTTGCATTTCGTCCACAAAATAGCTCGGTTCAACAAGCTCCGTTATTTTCGAAGTCAATTTCTGCCGAATTAGAAAATGGGTCGCTTGAAACGTTACGCTTTCTCCCGCTCCTATCTGACCCGATGTAACACCGCCTACCGCTTTTTCATTCGTATGCCTCCACACGGTCCTCGTATGGACATCGATGTCTCTCGCCAGCCTAAAGCAGACCTCGATTGGAGCGGCAATGTCGATTTCCGTCCGTACAGTAATCAAGAATGCACCTGCCTTATTGATTCAAATGCTCGTTTAAAAAATCAACGATTCGCCTGTACGCATTCTGTACAGCGGAGGTGCGGAAATGCTGGTCAAAAACATGGTCCGCGCCTTCAATCGCAATCAATTCCGTCTGAACACCTAGCGTCTTGAGCTTTTCAAACACGAGAACGGATTGTTCATAAGGCACATCTGTATCTTGATCCCCATGCAACAGCAAAGCAGGCGGAAAACCGGCTGTCATACGGTCAATCGGATTGTAGCAGCTAAGCTTTGTACGTGCTACAGCAAGGTCCATTCCGCTGACTTCCTCTAGCCACTTCCCATGTTGGCGGCAATACAAATAGTAATTGAACCGGCTCCAGTCGCCGTTCGTCAGCGCTTGTTCGCCTACACAGCGATAAGCAGCCTCTTTGCCGACAATAGCGCTTTTGCAATAGTGATCGCTCGGTTCCGTATACCATTCGCCAAACAAATCGCCATAGCCGTACAAGGAAATGATGGCATTCGGCATTATGTCGTCCATCGTACCGGCGAGCAAGCTCAAATAGCCGCCTGCAGACGCGCCCATAAGAGCTATTCTGCTCGTATCGAAACCGTACCATTGCGACGCTTCTGTCCGTACCCAGCGTATCGCATCCTTCATATCTTCAATGATGTCCTCGAACTTCGTTTCCGGCGCGAGACGGTAATCGATATTGACGATGCTGAATCCGGCATCAGTAAGATAGGTTATTTGTTCGCCGCTCAGCCAGTTTCGTGTGCCGAAAATCAGCGCTCCGCTGTGCATGTATATGATGACAGGAGTACCTTCACCCCTATCGTAAATGTCTGCTTCGATCGGGCAGTTATTTGCCGTTTTATATACTCTCGTTGTTTTCTTCATCGTTAATGTTCCTTTAAGACCGATTGCTCTACCCGATCCTGCAAAAAGCCTTCAAGCCTTTCCTTAACGGAAGGCCAATCACTGTCGATGAAGCCGTAGATGTAATAATCCAATCCGTAATATTTCTTTCTTAGCAAGCCTTCGCGAACGGCGCCGAGCCGTTCGATCGCCCTTTGCGAACGCTCATTGGTCGTTGTCGTCACGATTTCAACACGCACGGCCTGCAATTGTTCGAACGCATATTTCAGCAGCAAATACTTTGCTTCCGTATTGACTCGCGTTCTCCACACCGCTTTCGAATACCATGTAGAGCCGATATTCAAATTGTTGTTATCCTCGGAAATGCGAAGAAATCGAGTCGTGCCGACAAATTCGTTGCGCACTTTATCATAAACGGCGAACGGAAATTGCTCGTTGCGGTCCCGCAAGTCTAGCGCTTTCTGAACAAATTTGCGCATCTCTTCGAGCGTGTCGATTCGAAACGGATAGCTCTCCCAAATTTCCGGGTATCTTGAGCATTCAAAAAGCGGCTCAGCATGCTCAAGCTGAAGCGGTACAAGCTTTACTCTCTCGCCTTCCAAACCTTTAAATTCGAACATGGACCGATATCCCCCTTCTCACTATTTTAATCTTCTCTTAGTCTTCTTCCCGAAGTATCCGTATGAGAAAGCCGCCCAGCAGCAGCAACGTTCTCACCGTGAAATCCCATAACCGCTAACGATACGCCATAGACCGCGAGCAGAATGAGCAGCGTATCACACAGAGACGCTGTTACGGCTACTGGGAACGCATCAAGCATACGCTTGCGAATCGCTCCCTGTGAAAAAACAAAAAAGTCAATCCGATTGCTAATAGGAGTCCGTGAACAAATGCCGCTGTCATCGGATTAATTCCTTATCGCGAGCTTGCCCAGTTTATGGCCGAACAACACGATTGGGAGCAACAGCAGGCCAAACGGCGCAAAAATAAATATTTCGTTCAGCGACACCAGTCCCTCAGCAATCATTCGATTGAACAAATAGAGAGAATACGGCAAAGTTATCAGCAGTGCGGTGACGACTCCCGGCGTGTAGGATCGGATCAACAGCGACTGTCCTACATGCGTAAACACATGTACGAGCAAAACAGCATTAAATCCGATAAACAGCGCATAGTTGCCGTGCTCAACCGCCAAATAAGTAACCGGTACGAATATAATAAATTCTAAAAAAACGGCGACCGCAAATTGCGACGATTTCACGTTGGACATCGTTTGAAGCCGATTGCCGACGAACTTTGGAGCCCGTTTATATACCTTTGCAAAATTGTTGTTCATCCATGATTCAACCGCAATGATTTCTTCAAAATCATGAATCATAAACGCAGCTAAAAATAGCCACATTAAAGAATTGATGCTAATGAACGCGTCATCCATCCCGATATACCGCTCCTATCTGCCCATTATTCGATCCGGCGCGCGCTTACAATGCCAAATAATAATGGAAGAAATCCTCATCTTTTTTTATAGCCGAGCTTCTCATATAATCGCTTACGATCCCCCGCCTCACCCATTTTTCTCTTAATACCCACTCAGTTTACCATTTTCTCAATTACTGGAAAACAAAAAATCGAAAAATGTCAGATCAATTAAGATCGGCATTTTCCGATGATCAAGCTCTCCTTTATCCCTTTAAACGCATTGCAATATTCCTTTCGTTCAAGGGTTTCCGCCGATTCGGTATAAACCAGCTTCCAGCTCCCCCGATCGTTAGGATCAAACCCCCAAGCTGGTTTATTGCCGATCGGGAGATCCGGCCTGCCGCCCATTTTGGAGCGTCCTGTGGGGATGAGCGTCTCAGAATTGCAGCAATTTGCATTTGCAGGGTATTCTCTTTAGCGCATAAATTCCGTTGGCAGCAAGCGTTCCAGTGCTTTCGCTACGCCATCCGCATCGTTCGTATCCGTAACCTCTTGCGAGAGCTTCTTCAAATGCTCAACGGCATTACCCATCGCAACGGGCCAGCCGCACCGTTCGAACAAGCCGACGTCGTTATAATCATCGCCAAAGACGATAACCTCGCCAAGCGGTACATTCAAGCGTTGGCACAGCATCGCGACCGCATTTTCTTTCGACGCGTTAATCGCTGAAATTTGGACGAGTTCTCCGTTGTCTGTCACGACTATGTTTAGCCGCGCTGCAAACCTCTCTTTCAGCGCTTCCATATCCATCTTGCCAGTGAACAGAATTTTTGTCGCATCTATGCTCTTTAGCTCTTCTAACGTTTTGACACTCGGCCCTCCTTTTATTCGTGTAAGAGTCGAATAGTCATATGCTTTGAGGCTTAGCCACTCATCCTTTACTTCCAAGCTGATATCGAGATCCGCATGGCTGCTTAAGCAATAGTCCAGAACCTCCGACGTTAGCGCGGAATCTATCGGCTCATGGTGTTCAATGCCTGTATGCTTGCAGTCGATATATGCGCCGTTGTAGTAAACGAACGAACCAATCCGCAAAAGCTCCTCCCGTAAAAATGATTTAACCGTCCTTGGAGGACGCGCAGTTGCAAATACAATGTTCATTCCCTGCCCATGGCATGCGAGAATGGCATTGTAATTGCGTTCAGACACCTGCTTGTCCGAATTCAATAACGTTCCGTCCAGATCGATCACTACGGTTGAGAATTTCATCGCAGCCTCCTCAGATTAAGCAATTTGCACGATCCCCGCATTCTGGCACATTGGCCAACATGTTTTCATCATAAATTCATTACAAACCCTTTTTTCTTCCCTTTCAAATATCCTGCGTTCTCATAAAATTGATATACCGATTCCTCCGGAGAGCTTGTGAGCAGCATTAGCTTGTAGCAGTTTTGCTGCGACGCTATCTCTTTCGCATAGTCCAATGCCATTCGTCCGAAGCCATGTCTGCGATAATCGCCATGCGTTACAACATTCTCGATCAGTCCATACGGCCGTGCGCTTCTTGTGAGATTTTTTACAATGACTAGCACACAAGTGGCAACCAGCACACCCTCATGCTCGACCACGACAATGCTCATATTGCGCTCGTTCAACATATCCTTCCAATGCGCATTCAACTGGTCATCTCTCACCAATTCAGGATCATACGGCTGCAAAAATTTATAGAGCAATAATAACTGTTCCAATTCCTCTTCACGTACTAATCTGCAAATAGCCATTCGCAAAGCACTCCCTCTCGGTTTTATGGTTAAGATTAGCGGCTACAGCACAAGTTCAACGGATTTGCTGCAGCCGGACATGCAAAGCTCTAAAAAATAAATTGATTCTAACGTCGGATTGATAACCAAATTGTGTATGTAAAAGCCCAAACAAAATGAGCGAATTAACGACGCTATTCCACTCAAAATAGCGCTGACAGCATTCTAACGGACATGAGAGCCGTTCATTGCCGCATTTTCACACCAATCGAGCTGTTTTGCCCGAAATAAGGTCTCTCATGTCCGTTGCAATCAAAACTGAGCTACATAAGCACAAATAACGGCTCCTGTGTCCGTTAGAATGCGGGCGCCGGACGACCGCAGCTCAAGTAGGCAAAATCGTCGCCGACATCACGCTTCCACTAGATTCCCGTCCGCATCATAGTAACGGTAGTGGCTAAACGTATAGCTTTTCTCCGAAGTCTCCGGCAAATCCATCCAGACGGCGGCAGCTTTAATGGGCTCTATCTTCTGTTCAACCAGCTCGCCATTAACCTCTACCTGCATTTTTGCAATATCATTGTCTCGGCTGGTCACGATTAGAAATTTCGGCTTATCATCGAATGGCGCTGACGGCGAGAATATCGCTAACGATGTATCTTGCGTCTCGATATGAATCCACTCGTAATTGCCGGCTTTATTTTTCGAGAACTGGATATACGCCGGTTTGCTGTCCGACAAGAACGCCGCCACCCTATACTCATCATTCAAGTCGGTAATGCCCAAAATTTCAATCGTCTTACCTTTATAGCCGTCTATGGACATGATGACTTCGGCAATGGATGCCTCATCGTTTCCGTACAGCTTATTTATTGTAGCCGAATACCCCCGCACGCCGATTAAAACACCAACCGCCACACAGATCAAAACAATGCCGATCCCTATCGTTCGCTTGCTCAGTTGCATGATGCTATCCTTCCTTTCCATCATGGCTCATTCAACGGGAATCTCTTCTATGCTCTCGATTCTCTCAACAGCTTTAATCCAAGCAAAATAAAAATGCCGCCCATTATTTTATTCAAGTAGCCGGACAGCCTGCTCTTTCTGACTGTCTTCGCCATCATCTCGGATGCCAGAACGAGAATGACGCACCATACGGTTCCGTTAATGATAAACGTCAATCCAAGGATCAGAAACGGAATGGCTCCATAGTGATGGTCCGGTGCAATAAACTGCGGCAGAAAAGCCAAGTAAAATAACGCCACCTTCGGATTCAGCACATTGGTCAACATTCCTTGCCAATAAATATTCCGCAGCAGCATCGCATCCTTCCGCTCGACCGTCATTCCCCCCGATTCTTTCGACATGATCGCTCGGATGCCTAAGTAGATGAGGTAAGCAGCCCCCAGCCATTTTACAATTGTAAACGCGATTGCAGATTGGACTAATAGAATAGATAGCCCGAGCGCCGCCATCAGCGTGTGCAGCAAGGCCCCGGTTACAATCCCCATAACGGAAACCAGCCCGGCTCTTCGGCCCTGCGATATCGTTCTGCCCAAGATGTACAGCGTATCGCTTCCCGGCGTAATATTCAGCATAATGCCCGATAAAATAAAGATTGAATAATGCTCGATTCCAAACATCGCCCTTACTCCTCCAATCGCATATAAACGCTTCGTTCCGCGAAGCCAAGCGACTTCCAGAATGCGCAGCCGCGCTCATTTCCGCTCAGCACCTCGATATCAGCCTTGCTTGTTCCAAGCCTCTCCATCAATCGGCTAAAAGCGAGCTTGCCATAGCCTTGTCCTCTGCTGTCTCTGCAAATAAAAAACTGTCTAATATAAAGCGGATCGCGAGAATGGTTAACTAGCGCATATCCCTTAATCTCGCTTGACTCCTTAAATAAATACGCTTTATATTCGCTCTCCAGAAATGCTTCCATTCTAAGCTTCAATTGCCCGATATTCATCGAATTGTCATGCTGTTCATCTTCGATAAGCTGCTTGTTCAAGCCGGCCAGCAATTCCGCATCGCCCTTTGAACATACCTCAATCTGAATCAAAAGCGTCACCTCTTTTCTTTCAGGAACCATGTATGCATTTTCTCTTTCATGTTAATCGCTATTTCCTTATCTCTTACCTCCAGCCATTGATATAGTGGTTTTTCAATAAAACCAAGTATATCTCTCCTTGTCCTATCAAGACTTTCCTTCATCTCTGGATAAGTGAAACGAATATTTAACACTTCATTGTTCTCTATTTGAGAATCATCTGACCAAACCGTTAAATAATCATCATGATATGCAATACCCGGTGATGGGTCGTGTCCGAGCCATGGACTTTGTCTTCTCTCTATTGATTCGTTTATAGTTTCCCAATCCTCAAGTCCGCAACAACAACTGGGAAGAATAACTGTGTCTTCATCTTTTAAGAAAGCTACCCCGCCCAAAATAGCAACTTCCTCCAAAGCAAACAATTCCTCGAATGATCTCTCGATTGTATGACTGACATCAATGCTGTTATACCCAAACAAGTGCAGTAAAAAGAGCTCCACATCATGAACGCTGCTCTCAGAGGACAAAAAAGTAACTTCATTTCGAGTTACATCACTTTCAATCCACACTGGACAATCATAGTATGGTTCTCGTATTACAGGTTTTGTATATGGCATCTGGAATGCTCCTTTATGATTTGACCCTCTCCTTCATTTCCCATTATTATAGCGCATTCCGCGCTTTATCTGTATAGTTTTTCCACCCCTTACAATCATGGCTTGCTGCGACAATTCCGCTTGTAAAAGATGGCCCGAATTTATTAACCCCATTAACAGCACCGCCGATAAACACAATGAATAATACGCTTAGGAGTGAAAACATCATGAAGTACATTAAAAATTGGTTGAATCTCGCCCGCAGCTTGTCTTTGAAAATTAAACTTCCTTTGCTCATCTGTTTGCTGATTGCGGTCGTCCTTCTAGGCACTAGCATCTCCTTGTATGTTTCAGGATCAAATCTGATTACCGGAAAAGCGAAAGATGAAATGGCCGCCAACGGCAACCGCATCGGCGAAGGGTTATGGACCGCTTCCCAGCTGCAGGCGCAATCGGTCTATTTGGCTTCTGCACACAATACTTACATCGATTTACTGAACGCCCGCACGCAAACGCCGACGGATTTATTTTTCTCCTCCAGCAATGTATTGCTTACAAAAGCGAACAATACGCTCAAAAAGAGTCTGGAGGGCGTTAAAAACAACGAACTGTTCGCCATCATTGATCCAAAAGGCATCATCGTCGCCAGTACCGATACGAAGATGCTGAAAACGGATCTGTCCGACCGCGAATATTTCAAAGAAGCAATGAAGGGGAACAGCTTCATCAGCGATGCGATTGTTTCGAGAAGTTCTAACAATCTGGTCATATCCTTCGCTCAGCCCATTAAAGATCAATCGGGCAAAACGTTAGGGGTGTTTGTCGCTACGGTAAACACTGCATTTTTTACAGACAAGCTTCAAGGCATCCACATCAATAAACAAGGCTACATCCTGATCATGAGCCGCTCCGGCATCGCTTTATACAATTCGGCGGACCCGAGCCAGGCCGGCAAGAAAGTGGAAACTGACGGCATTGACGCTTTTATTGCTCAGCGCGCAACCGATCACATCCTTCAAGGCGATGTCGAACTGAAGGATTCTTATATCCGCTATACCAAAATTCCGAATACGGACTGGGTCGTGCTCGTGAGCGATACATATGCCGATATCAATAAGCCGCTCGAGAGCATGTTCACCGCTGTCATTATCATTACAATAATAGCCATGCTTGTAGCAGTCGTTGTCGGATTGCTGCTGTCCCGCTCCATTGTTACACCGATTTCGCGTCTCACGAAAGCGTTCGGGCAGCTTTCCAAGGGCGACCTGACGGCTTCATTCGACGGAAAATATACGGGCGAATTCAAGCAATTGTCCGAAGGCTTCCATTCGATGATCGCCCAGCAAAAGGCACTTATCTCCAGCATGAATCATTCCATCAGCGTGCTTGATCATAGCACCCATGAGCTCGATCAATCGGCCAAGAAAACCGCCGTATCCATTGCCGAAACATCGACGACAAGCGGAGAAATATCCAACGCGATTGAATCGCAAGCGAATGACACGGAGCAAATTGTCGAGAAGTTTTACAGCTTCGGAGAGAAATTTACGTTATTGAACGAGCAGTCCGTATCCATTGAAGAACGGGCCGAGGAAATCATTAATGTTTTCCATTCCAGCGGACAAGTCATCGAGCAGCTCATCGTGACGAAAAACAGCAATGAAGAAGAGGTCCGCTCCATTTCGCAAATTACGCTCAGTCTGCAGGACAGCTCCAATCAAATCGGCAACATTGTAGGAACGATAGCTGAAATCGCCGATCAGACGAACCTGCTTGCGCTGAATGCGTCCATCGAGGCGGCAAGAGCCGGCGAGCATGGCCGCGGCTTTGCGGTAGTTGCTGCTGAAATCCGCAGACTCGCGGAGCAAAGCGCGCAGCAGTCGAGCGACATTAGCGCCATTATCAAGAACAATCTCTCCTTCGTTGCAGAGAATAACGCCAGCGTAGAAGAAATTCGCAAGCTGTCCGCGTTGCAAGGGCAATATGTCGAGCGAACAAATGAGGCGTTCACTGCTATTTTCCGCAACGTATCGGAAATAAAGGACCAGATCAAACAAATGGCCGACGATGTGGCGGTAATGGCGAAGGATAAAGACGAAGTGCTGGAGTCGGCGCAAAGCTTGTCCGCTACGGGCGAAGAAGTGTCCGCTTCCGTCGAGCAAGTAACGGCAACGATGCAAGAGCAATCGGCGATGGTGCAGCAGCTTGCCGGCATGGTAGAAACGATTGACTCGCTAACGAAGGGACTTTCGGAAGCAGCCGCCAAATTCAAAACCGAGTAGCTTGCCAATGCGCCTTCCTACAGGATTTCCTTGAGGCGGCTGAGCATCCGGCAGCAGAGCGAAGCTGATTCGCATTTTAGCGAAGGCAGTTTCGCTCTGATGGCGGTTTAAGCTGCTATTTGGCTAAATAACGAAACGAATTGCGCTATTTGCGAATACAGGCTCGCGAACAGCGCAATTCGTTTCGCTCTATGATGCGGACAGCTCCAAACTGCCTGGAATAGCGAAATTCACTTCGCTGATTAGCGAAACGGGTTCGCAGCGCATCACAGCGCAGCGCAGCGCATCATAGCGCAGAACAACGCAGAGCAGCGCAACGCAGAGCAGCGCAACGCAGTACAGCGTACAGCGCATTGCAGAGCAACGCAGCACAGCATAAACGCAGCGAGCCCCCTAGCTAACACAATAAAAGGCCGATCGGGAGTCTGAATTCACAGCCTCCTGATCGGCCTTTTCACGATTTTAATGATAAGTGCAATATTTGTTTTTCCCTTCGAACTTCGCCTGATAGAGGGCGGTGTCCGCTTTCTTCAACAGCTCCTGCGCCGCATCCCCTTGTTCGAAATGGGCAATGCCGATGCTCGAGGTTGTGACCAATTGAATCTCTGCGAGCTGCCACGGCTGCTGGAGCGCATAAAGAATCTGCTTCGCCGTTGCCGTCGCTTCTTCCGGATTATACAAGCCAGTAAGCATTAACGCAAATTCATCTCCGCCCATCCGCGCGAATAGATCGCCTTCCTCGACGATGCTTTCCACCCGTTTGGCAAACTGCTGCAGCAGCTCGTCACCCGCGTCATGCCCGTACTGGTCGTTAATTTGCTTGAAGCCGTCCAAATCCATATACATGACAGCCAGCATGCCGCCGCTCTCTGCCGCAGCCTTGACCGCTTGCTCCAGCTTGGCTTGAAACAGTCTGCGATTTGCGCTTCCCGTCAATGCGTCGCGATAGCTTAAAAATTTCAGACGCTCCTCGTACCGTTTCCGCTCCGTCACTTCCCGACCGACGAGCATCATATTTTTGAAATCGCCGCCCTCATCGAATACAGGCTTTCCGATCAATTCCACCCATACCTCATGTCCGGCCGTATGCTTCCGCTGGATCGTATGAACAAACGGCTTTTGCGTAATGACCATGTTCATAAAAATATCGCGGAATACAGGATCGATGCCTTCATCCGGCTGGTAGAATACCCACTTCCCGATATACTCCTCGGGATCGTAGCCAATTACTGCTTTGTGGGATGGCGAAGCATAGGTAACGATGCCGTCCAGATTAACTAACTGGATCAGATCAAGCGAGTTATCCGCCAGCAAACGGTATCGTTTCTCGCTTTCCTTCCATTCTGCTTCCGCAATTCGCTTCTCGGTCACGTCCCGAAACATCGTCAGAATAGCGGCATGCGTTTCATGCGTAATCGGAATGCTGTTCGTGTCGATATAAATTTTCGTACCGTCGCATCGGTTAACTTCAATTTCGATCAGCGTCTGCTTTTCCCGATTTTCGAGACCCTCGATCCGTTTCTTTGTCGACTCATGGTACTCTGCCGGGATGTAGGTATATAACGACTGGCCGATAGGCGCATCTACTTTTGCGATAGTCATCGCAGAAGGGTTAGCGTAAAGGATCGTACCCTCCTTATGGACGATAATGCCCTCAGGCGAGGCTTCCACCAAACTGCGATAACGCTCTTCGCTTTCCTGTAGCGTGCGTGCCAATTTTTTGCGCTCGGTAATATCCTGCGTATGTCCGACAATGCCGATGATCTCTTTGCGATTATTGCGTATCGGCGTAAAAGCCGAGCTGATCTCGATGCTGGCGCCGTCCTTTTTTACCCCGACCGCATCAAAGCTGTTCCATATCGTTCCTGATCTGCATTGCTCCATTATTTCCTGATGCCTGCCATAGCAGCTTTCGGGAATGATAGGCAGCATGAATCCGACGATTTCCTCCTGCTTCCAGCCGAAGGCCGCTTCAAACTGATCGTTGACTTCCACCACTCGGCCATCCAGATCGAGAATAAACAATGGCAGCACAGCGGAACGAAAAAGCGCTTCGAATTTACCCTCCCGGTCGGCATTGCGCGTCGCTGCATAGATGCCGCTTTCCGGTACAGCCTTCATCGTACAGAAAATGGCCGTAATCGCTCCCTTCTCTTGAAGCGGTATACTGCTAATCTGCACCATGACCTTCTCCCCGCCGAAGCAGACAGCCTGAGCCTCATATTCCGCAGCGTTACCGGCTTTCGCTACTGCCGTAAAACCGTCGATCCTGCTCTTATCTTCAGGCGCAAAAATTTCCGTGTATGCCTGCCCCTGAACCTGCTCCGGCGTATAACCGAGCAACGTGCAGGCAGCGCCATTCATCTTTAAAACGAGACCGTCGGCCGACAAGATGAAGACGGCTTGCGGATTATGCTCTACGATCGATTGATACATCTCTAAAGACGGCTCATAGATCAACTCATTCATTGGAATGCTTCCGTTCCTCCTCCGCCCTAACCATGTTAGGAAAGCGGCATTATAATGTTATTATTTTACCGTGCTTCACAAGCCGCTCAAAGTAAAATTGCTAGAATTCTACAGTTTTGCTGTGAAAATTTATATAAAAAATCGGAGGTGCCGGCATTTTCCCGACGAGCCTCCGATTCGCATAGTTACACGCAGCCAAGCATCTCTAGCAGCCGGTTTAGCATAACAGCCATTTCAGCGCGGACAGCTGTTACCTGCGGCTTGAAACGACCGTCGGCATCGCCTCTGACAATGCCTGCCGCCGCCATTTGCCGGACGGCTTCAGCAGCCCATCCCGCCACGCTTTCGGCATCGCTTAGCTGCGTCTCTGCGCTATTGCCGGCGAGAGCGGTGCCGCTGCTGTATGCTGCAGCTCTCGCAAGAATGACCGCAAGCTCCTCTCGCGTTACTAGGCCGTCCGGACAGAAAGTTCCGTCTTCGCAGCCCGTTACGAGCCCCGCTGTATAAGCGGAGGACACGGCCGCTTCGTACCATTTGCCCGATATGTTGGATAAACCGGCTTTGGCCTCCGAAGCGCCAATTCCAATCGCTCTGACGAGCAGCGCGGCTGTCTCCGCTCTCGTCAAGCCTGCCCCCGGATCGAATGAACCGTCGCTTCTGCCCTCGATGATCAGCTTTGCAGCCAGTGTTTCAGCTGACGTTCTAGCCCAGTGGCCTTGAATATCAGCATTCGTAATGTCAGCCGCCTTAATCGTTAAATCGTACACTTTCTCATAGGTCGTCCCATTTGCATCCACTTCTGCATTTAGTGTGACTTGCGCGTCCCCGTCCGTATAAGACGGACGGCTGATCGCTCCCGTCTCTTCGTTCAGCAAACCGTTGTCCGAAGAGGTCCAGCGGATCGCTCGTCCCCCTCCGTCCAATGCCGACAATCCGACGTTCGATGTAACCGACAGCGCCGTATCCCACATTTCGGCGCTCTATATTGGATATATCCACTAACTTTCGCTCATCCGCCCTACTTCGGCGCTCTATATTGGATATATCCACTAACTTTCGCTCATCCCCCACATTTCGGCGCTCTATATTGGATAAATCCACTAACTTTCGCTCATCCCCCACACTCAGGCGCTCTATACTGGATATATCCACTAACTTTCGCTCATCCCCCACACTCAGGCGCTCTATACTGGATATATCCACTAACTTTCGCTCATCCCCCACATTTCGGCGCTCTATATTGGATATATCCACTAACTTTCGCTCATCCCCCACACTCAGGCGCTCTATATTGGATATATCCACTAACTTTCGCTCATCCGCCCTACTTCGGCGCTACTAACAATCCTTTTGAAATCGATTTCAATATTGAAAATCAAACAAAGATTATGCTTCAGGAACAAAGTCTTGTCGGTTTTTCCTGCAAATAGGCTATATACAAATAATAATGACGCAGAATCTGTCCCCCCTGATAAGCTTGGGAATTAATGCTATAATAAAAGCATTTAAAAGAACAGAAAGCGAGGCAGTCTATGCAAAAAAAATGGCGTTTTCTAATCGAGGCCGCTGTGGCGGCTATTGTTGTTTTTCTGGCGGTGCAAGCCTATCTTATGGCGCAAGGCATGCTTCTTACCCGATCCTATGCGCCCGATCTTATCGAACAGTATGCGCAAGCCGAAGCCCTTTCGAATACGGTGCAAATCGCCTCCTGGGCTAGCCCTTCCAGTTGGTTTTTCTATGCGATAGGTCCGGTCATCGGCGGTGTCATGTATTACGGAATTCGCTATACCATCTGGCAAGCATACGGGAAAAAGTAGTTTGCCTATCATGTTCCGCATTGTCTAAACTGCCGCTTTCTCGGAAAACATGGAAAACGGTTTGTACAAGGAGAGAAGATTCCCATGAGAGTTTCGAAGACGAAACGCAGCCAAATCAGTGGCTCCTCCACTAACGCGAAGAAGGGTGCGGACATTGCCAACCCTTCCTGGATGGCAATGCAGCAGCATATCGGCAACCGGGGCGTTCTACAGCTGATGTCTGGGGTCAAGCGAAAAAGAAATGACGATGAAATAGAGATTGAGGAGGAAGAAGAAGAACAAGTCTCTCGTCCGACGAAAAAAAAGAAAATGGCCGAAACGGAATCGGAATCCGAGGAAACAGAAATGGAAGAAGAGGAAGAGAAGGAAAAGCGTCCGGGCTTTACCGCCGGCTCCAAACGGGCCGCATTCATTTCTCATAACCTCAAGGAAGATGCAAATGCTCTAATAAAAAACTACAAATCCCCCGGTCTTACCGAGGTGAACGGCGCGATGCCGCACCGGATGTCGTACAAAGACATTCGCGACAACACGCATAAATTTACGAATGGCCAGGAAACGGCCGCTGACTTCACAAGGTGGACGGATCGTTTCGTTCAGGCGGGAAATGAAAAAATCGCCCTGCGCAAGGGGCAGCTTAATTCCGATCCGGGAAGCGCCGATCTGAAACAATTGATCAAGGACATGGAGAAATCGCAAAAGGCTTTTGAAGCCGCCCGGGACAAACTGGCTGGCAGTCCAGGCGATAAATCCGCCTTAAAATCGTTTATTAAGCAAGCAAACAGCTTCCATGCCAACGTTCCTGACGTCGGCCCCCATTTCGGCGTTAACAATCCTGTTCAGGACAACGCTCACATGCATGTGGAGACTGTGGAGTCCAAAGAGGAACCGATGAACATGGAAAGCCCCTCCTCCGAAATGGAAATCGAGGAAAACTCGGATGAAAAACAGCCTCCTAAGCTAAAGCGCCGGCTTTCCATAATGAGCCGCCAAGTCAGGAGGATGTCGGTCGGACGAATCAGCGCGTTCCCATACGATTCCACCGGAAAGCTGATTACGACCGACGGCTCCACCGTCGACTTGGACGAGCTTCCGGAAGAGGACAGCGAAGCCATCGAAAAGCATCCGAAAAGGACCGTTAAGGGCTATGATCCTGATTTTGACTTTGGATTGTAATTCGCGCTTATACCCGAAAAAAGCCGCTTAAAGCCTCTGTTAAGGCTTTAAGCGGCTTTTTGATATGGCTTAATTCCGAATGAGGTAATCAAATGCGCCCAATGCTGCAGTCGCGCCCGATCCCATGGAAATAATAATTTGCTTGAACGGGCTGTTCGTACAGTCGCCTGCGGCAAATACGCCAGGCAGACTGGTAGCGCCGCGATTGTCAACAATAATTTCTCCCGAGCCTGTACGTTCGACTTCTGTACCTTGCAGCCATTCCGTGTTAGGCACAAGACCGATCTGAACAAACACGCCTTGCAGCTCGATATGTTGAACCTCTTCCGAGCCGCGCTCGATATAGGAAATGCCGTTCACTTTATCGGTGCCGGTAATTTCCTTCGTCACCGCGTTTTTCAGCACCGTAACGTTTGGCAAGCTGTAAAGACGTTTTTGCAGAACCGCATCGGCCTTCAATTCCGGATTGCGTTCAATAACCGTTACATGCCTTACAATACCTGCGAGATCGATCGCTGCTTCAACGCCGGAGTTGCCGCCGCCGATAACCGCTACATCTTTTCCTGCAAATAATGGACCGTCACAATGAGGGCAGTAAGCTACGCCTTTATTTTTAAACTCTTCTTCGCCGGGAACGCCAATGTTGCGCCAACGGGCGCCTGTGGACAGGATGACCGTTTTGCTTCTCAAAATAGCGCCGTTTTCAAGCTCGACTTCGATCAGTTCTTTTTTCTCCAAACGTGTCGCGCGCTGCAGCTTCATCACGTCAACATTATACTCTTTAACATGCTCTTCCAAGCTCGCTGCCAGCTTTGGACCTTCGGTATATTTCACGCTAATAAAGTTCTCAATACCTACCGTATCCATCACTTGACCGCCAAAGCGTTCTGCAATAATGCCTGTGCGAATGCCTTTGCGCGCCGTATAGATCGCTGCGCTGGCGCCGGACGGGCCGCCGCCGACAACAAGCACATCAAACGGTTCTTTATCATTAAAAATGGAAGCATCAGGAGCTTCGACGAGCTTCGCCACAATCTCTTCAAGCGTCATGCGGCCGCTGCCGAAAAACTCTCCGTTCAAATAAACGGACGGTACTGCCATAATGTCTTTGCTTTCAACTTCGGCCTTGAACGCGGCGCCGTCAATCATCGTATGCGTTACGCTTGGATTGAGCACGCTCATCAGATTCAAAGCTTGAACCACATCCGGACAATTGTGGCAAGTTAAGCTTACATACGTCTCAAACTCGTAATTGCCGCGAATGCTCTTAATTTGATCGATAACCTCTTGTTCTACCTTCGGAGCTCGTCCGCTAACCTGCAGCAGAGCCAACACTAATGAAGTAAATTCATGTCCCAAAGGGATACCGGCAAATGTAACGCCTGTATCGCCGCCTGCGCGATTAATGCTAAAGCTTGGCGTTCTTGGCAGTTGTGTTTTTTCTACTGTAATTCTGGAAGACATGCTAGCCAGTTCTTCTACAAAGGCAAGCATATCTGCGGATACGGAATCGGACTCTACGCTAATTTTAATTAGCACATCGCCTTCCATGAGCTGAAGGTATTGGTTTAACTGTTGTTTGATATCTGCATCCAACACCGAGATCAGCCTCCTTGATTGCTTTTATTTTTAAATGAAGCTCAAAATCCATTAAGGATTTTGAGCTTCACATCAGGATCTTTACACTTAGATTTTGCCGACAAGGTCAAGGCTTGGTTTCAATGTTTGAGCGCCTTCTTGCCATTTAGCAGGGCAAACTTCGCCAGGGTTGTTGCGAACGTATTGAGCAGCTTTTACTTTGCCAATGAGCGCGCTTGCGTCACGGCCGATGCCGCCGGCGTTGATTTCAACGGTTTGAATAACGCCGTCTGGATCGATGATGAACGTGCCGCGGTCAGCCAGACCGTCAGCTTCGATCAACACGTCAAAGTTGCGGGAGATCGTGTGCGTAGGGTCGCCGATCATCAGGTAAGTGATTTTGCCGATTGTTTCCGAGCTGTCATGCCATGCTTTATGAGTAAAGTGAGTGTCCGTGGAAACGGAGTACACTTCAACGCCAAGCGATTTCAGCGTTTCATATTGATCTTGCAGGTCGCCAAGCTCAGTCGGGCAAACGAATGTGAAGTCTGCAGGGTAGAAGCAAACGACGCTCCATTGGCCTTTGAAGTTTTGTTCAGTAAGCTCGACGAATTTACCGTTTTGGTAAGCTGTTGCTTTAAATGGTTTTACTTCTGTTCCGATAAGTGACATGTTGTATTTCCTCCTAATAGTGGGTGTAGTTTTTTAGAATGAAGTAGAGAGCTTCAAGCTTATTATATAAGCATGTCCAATCTATAATCATTCTTATTTGCTATTTGTAATAACATAATAACATTGACATTCGTTTAATGCATGAAGAAAGCATGAAGACAAAATGAAACTTTTGTGAAATCGCCTCATTTTTTTGCAATCACCATACAGTTTGGCCAATATGTTTGGATATTATGAGCATGCAAGCTTCAATTTGGCTTCAACTCATTCACGTCTTTAATGAAGCAAATGACTCGATTCGCTTCCTTAAAACCCGAACCAATATGGAAGTGATAGCTCTCCATGTTGCTGATCTCGATATCGGAAGCGATTTGCGAACAGCCCATCGTTTTGGCCCATTGTTCTCCTTGCGTAATCAGCTGCTTGGAATAGCCCTTCCGCCTATGCTCGGACTTTATGTAAATCCCTTCAACATAGCCAACTGGACCTCCGTTCGAGCCTTCTACATAATCCGTCCGAATCGAAAAGTGGACAAAGCCAACCGGCACTTCGTCTACACAAAAGAGAAACACTTTATTCCGCTCGTCTTGAAGCAGCTGGCGAAAATCTTCCCGAAGCTCGTTAAACTCGTTATCCGGCCACAAATCCAGCGCCATCTCCGTTAACGGATCCAGCGTTTGCTCGCTTGCTTCATTAATAGTCTCCAACTTCAGCCCCCCTCTCGATTCGCACCGTTAACCTTTTACGGTTTCGCCGTGCCCTGCGCCAAACAAGTTCAGCACGACAACTCCAATTACAATTAAACCGATGCCGATCACGCTTCCCGTATTAATCTTTTCTTTCCAGATAAGGACAGAGATGATCGTCGTCGCTACCGCGCCTATCCCTGACCAGATCGCATAGGTCATATTTAATGGGAGAGACTTGAGCGTTAAAGAAAGAAAATAGAAAGAAATGCCGAACGCAACGACGGTAAAAATGCTAGGATACAATTTCGTAAAGCCTTGCGAGGCTTTCAGCATTGAAGTTCCAAACAATTCGCCTGCTATAGATATCGCCAAAAACAGATAGCCCATTAATCTTCCTCCTGCCTACTTCTCATTCTTCGCCATTTGAATCAAATATTCAATTACCTTATGTCTAAGATCGCCGTCGAGCTCTCCTACCCCGACCATTTCTGAAAACCATAGTCCGTCGGCGGCTAGCCGAATAATTGTCGCAAGAACCGGGTCTATTCCGTCATTTTCAATATGCTTCTGTAATTCGGCATACTCGGATTGAAGCTTTCCAAGCACATCAGGGCTTGAAAACAACGAGGAAATAATCGCTGCATTGATTTCTTTGCCGCAGTCGTTTGCGGCGTCTGCGAATGTTGCCTCGATATAGGCAAGCGTCCACTTCCCCTCGCCCGTTGCATAAGAGACTTTGTCTGTAACGTTGGAAATAAAGCTGACCGTCGAATGTTCCATCATCGCATGGACTAAGGCTTGCTTATTCGGAAAGTGGTGGAGCAGCCCTCCTTTGCTCATCCCCGCTTGCTTCGCTACCGCCTCAAGCGTAAGTTTCTCCGCACCTAGTGTGTTCACGATCGAGGATGCAGCCGACAAAATATCATTCCGTTTCGAATTGCGATTCACCCCGCTCACCTCACTTTTACTATACCGTCTGGACGGTTTTTAAGTCAAATTTATAATAAGTGTCAGAAATTGTCGTATAAATGGTTTTATTATCCGTGGATAATATTGACACCATTAATTAATCCCCTTACAGTTATGTAATCATACTATTAATAGAGGAGATATTATCCGATGCAAAAAATGACTGTACGTATTTCCGGTATGTTAGTACTTATGCTGATCGTATCCGTTTTCTCAACGCTAACGGCTACTGCGGCGACAAGCACAAAGCGGTTTGATTTCAAAAATGGCAATTATGTTACGATTTCTAATGTAGTAAAAGCGAAAAAAACGGAAGATGTAGGCTATGGTGATACGACGTATGTCGTGCAGACGCCTGTGACGATCACTTTCCATGGTAAACTGTCAGATGAGACACAAATTGCTCAATGGGTTGATCTTGAAGGTTTGAATCTCATCGAGATTAAAGATAATAAAGCCGTACTTACCGAAACGGCCGAATACGGCTATGGCGTTTTCCCTGTATTCCAAGGTGAAGAAAGAGGCGACAATCAGCCAATTCTGCTAGATGTCATTAAGGGCAGCGACAGTAATAGCGCTTCAAATGTAAAAACGGTTTCTGCTGTTCCAACAGACTCCAAGGTGCTCGTAAATGGCAAAAGCGTTTCTTTTGAAGCTTATCAGATCAACAATAGCAACTACTTCAAATTGCGGGACTTGGCACAAGCTGTTAACGGAACCGACAAAAGCTTTGATGTGAGCTGGGATGCCGTCAACAAAGCGATCGCCCTAACATCCAATAAAGCTTACTCATCGGCAGGCAGTGATCAGGCCTCTTCTGGAAGCCAAACGAACAAGAAAGCAAAAGAAACGACAGCGAAAGTGATGCTCAATGGTAAAGAAGTAAGCGTAATTGCTTATGAAATTGATGGCAGCAACTACTTCAAATTGAGAGATGTCGCTGAAATGATGAACATCGGCGTATCATGGGATTCGAAATCCGGCACCATCAGCATCGACACCAAAAAAGCTTACGCAAAATAAATCTTCTCACATACATGCAAAAAGATGACTCCCGATTGGAGTCATCTTTTTTTCGTTTATTTCATTATAAATTTCATTATAAAACAAATTATTGAATATAATTTTATACCATGATAGCATTCTAAATGTACCAAAAATGACATTAAAAGGAGATTATAAAGTGAAAATGACGATCGCAACCATTCCGAACCATCGCATCGCCTATGTACGGCACATTGGACCTTACGGTCTGGAAAGCCAGGCTGCCATGCAGCAATTAAAGCAATGGGCCGAAAACAACCAATTGCTCGTTGAATCGGCGATCCTGTTCGGCATTCCGCAAGACAACCCGCAGACGACTCTGCCGGAAAACTGCCGCTACGATGCTTGTATCGTCATTCCAGACGACTTTCAAGTCGATTCCCCGGTCAGCGAAGGCGTTATATCCGGCGGAAAATATGCCGTTTACACGATCGAGCATACGGCGGAAGCAATTCAGCGCGCATGGGATGAAATTTTCACGGATTTGCACAAACATGGGTATCAAATGGATCACAAACCGATTTTTGAACGTTACAAAGGCCAGTTGGTTCTGAACGATTATTGCGAAATAGGTGTGCCGATTAAATAGTTATGATATTGTTCTTATAAAGTAATTTCTTAAGGTAGGTGCCACACCATGACTGCTGAGAATACGGCATACAACATTAATAAAGCGGAAGCCTATGAGAAAAACACGCGAATTTCCGTCCCCTCCTATGACTCGCTGTTTGCGATGGTTCAATCGTACTTTCGCATGCAATTCGACGCTAAAGCGGCTTCGCTGCTCGTGGTCGGCGCAGGCGGCGGCAATGAGCTTTCCGCATGGGGACCGACCAACCCGGACTGGAGCTTTACGGGAGTCGATCCTTCGGAAGAAATGCTGAGCTTCGCTAAGCATAAAGCAGCAGAATTAGAGATGGAGAATCGCGTTCAGCTGATCCATGGGACCGTTGAGGATCTGCCTCAAACAAGCTCGAAATTTGATGCCGCGAGCTGCATCCTGGTGCTTCATTTCATTGATGATAGGGAAGAAAAGCTGAAGCTGCTGCGAACGATCAAAAATCAGCTGAAATCGGGAGCCCCTTTCGTTCTCGTAAGCGCATATGGCGATCGGAACGACCCCGAGTTTCAAGCGAGAATGAACGTTTGGAAAAGCTTCTGGATCGAGGCCGGCCGCGAGCGTTCTGACGTCGATGAAAGGGCAAAAACGTTTGATCGCCTATCCTTACTGCCTGAAAAACAAATCGAGGAGCTGCTCGCGCAGGCCGGATTTACAGGAATTACACGTTTTTATTCTACTGTGCTGATGGCGGGCTGGCTATGCCACGCCGAGTGAGTTGTGTTGCAGAGAGGCGCTGCACCTCCCTCTCTACTGCCATAGCCTAGGCAGGCCTATGGCACAGCGAATCTGCTGCCATCGCTCGGCATGGCCTATGGCACAGCGAATCTGCTACCATCGCTCGGCATGGCCTATGGCACAGCGAATCTGCTGCCATCGCTCGGCATAGCCTGGCACAGCGAATCTATCTGCTGCCATCGCTCGGCATGGCCTATGGCACAGCGAAGCAGATTCGCTGTTTAACGAAGTAATTTTCGCTAAACAGCCGAATTACGGCTACTGAAATCACGACAGCGAACCAAACTTCGCTATTTGCGAACTCAAATTCTCGAATAGCGTAAATCGGTTCGTTGTCCGTTGAGCACACCTCCAAACGAACTAAAACAGCGAACTTTGCTTCGCAAATTTGCGAAGCAGATTCACTGCTCAGATCAAATTGCAAGTTAGAGCTATCCAACAAAAAAGAGGCGTCACAGATTTGATCCTGTGACGCCTCTTTGGCTTTGCGCTAAATTAGTAGCCAAGAGCCTCTTTTGCTTTCTTCCATTTCGCGTTCAATGCGTCAAACTCTGCTTGAATGTTTTTGGAAGTCAGAATTTTTTGGATATATTTTCCTCCGTAAATGTCGATCTCAGCTTTGTTCGCGATTTCGTTCCATTTCGGATCAGCAGCAAGGCTTTCGATATACGCAGGTTTGAAGCTGTCGAACTCAGCCAATTGCGGGTTGTTCGATTTTTGCGATTTGTAAACCGGCAGATATCCGCCTGCATCTGTGTAACCGGATTCTTTCATAAAGAACTCGACCCATTTGAATGCAAGTTCTTTGTTTTTACTGTCTTTGCTCACGCCGATGAAGTAGTCCGGACCTTGAGGAGCATTGTATTTGCCGCTGTTGTCATAAGGAAGCGGGAAGAAACCGATATCCTCAGATTTAGCGCCAGCTGCAATCAGCTGTGGAATAACCCAGTTGCCAAGGAAGTACATGCCTGCTTTACCGGAAGCAACTTCGCCTTTCGACAGCTCCCAGTTGTTCGTTGCAAGGTCTTTCTCCGTGTAACCGCGCTGCACGAATTCACGGCCAATCGACAGCAAAGTACCCCAAGCATTGTCCATACGGTATGGTGCTTCGTCTTTAACAAATTGATCGAAGAAGTTGCCTTGGCCTGATACGTACCAAGCGCCGTTTTCGCCCCAGTTCGTGATTGGCCACAAGGCGCCAACGTTCATGTAGAGCGGCACAATGCCAGCTGTTTTCAGCTTTTCAGCTGCATCGTACAATTCGTCAAGCGTAGTTGGAATCTTCTCGATTCCCGCAGTTTTAAATGCTTGCTTATTGTATACGATACCTTGCGTGTTAACGCCTGTCGCAATACCGTAACGTTTGCCTTCCCAAGCTCTCAGATCAGCGAAGTACGCATCTTCGAACAGGCTGTCAGGCAATGGCTCGTAATAGTTTTGCAGCTCGCTGAGCGGAAGGCTTGGATCGAGGAAGCTAACATCGCCCGCTTCGCCAGTAGTCAAACGAACGCGAATGTCTTGAGCGTATTCCGTAATGGCTACCCATTCGAATTCAGCTTTCGGATATTTTTCCTTAAATTTTGCCGCATACTTGTCCAGCGTTCCGTCGTTCTTCATATCCGTACGAGTCGATACGAAAGTGATCTTTCCGCCCAGATCGGATACTTCTTCAGTTGCCGGTTTTTCAGTCGCATCTGCAGCAGCCGTCGACGGCTCAGTCGTTGGTTCTGCATTTCCTTCGTTGTTAGATCCGCAGCCTGCAAGCACACCTGCCAGCAATGCCAACGCTAAAGAACCAGTTAATGTCTTCTTCATTTCTGCAATTCCCCCCTAAAATTATAAATAGCGATTGCATGTTTGTAAGCGCGTTTTGACATCGCTTTCATTACCTAATTATAAAGTTTAATGCACTAATGAAAATGCTCTCATTTTGTTTTAATTGTCTCGAATTATGCTAACAAAAAGCTAACTTTTATCATCCCACTCTATTGTCCTTTGAGAAAAAAAACCGTTTTTCCGAAAAAGAAATTCCGGAAAAACGGCCAAATCAAACATTGCCATTACTTGACTGCCCCGCTTGTTACACCGGAGAAAATGTATTTCTGAAGCACGAGGAAGATAACGATTGTCGGTATAAAGATAAGCAATACAGCGGCGGAGATCAGATTCAGCTGCGCTGCGTTTGGTCCGACAAATGCAGCGATCGCCGTCGAAACAACCTGAAGCCTCTCGTCTTGCATGAACAAGAACGGAACTGTGAAATCGTTGTAAATGGAAATTGTTTTCAAAATGACCAGCGTCGCTGTCGCCGGGGCAAGCAAAGGAAAAATAATCGATCGGTAAATCCGGAACAGTGAAGCGCCTTCCATCATCGCGCTTTCGTCCAAATCTTTCGGAATGCTGCGAACAAATTGCAAATAAATAATGATCTGAAGCACGTCTGCGCCCATATATAATACCATAGCTACAGCCAGTTTGTTATACAGCATCAAGCTCTTAACGACACTGAAAAGCGCGACCTGCGTCGTAATCGTTGGAATAAGCTGCCCGAGCAAGAACAGGCCGATAATGCCGTTTTTCAACTTGAAATCAAATCGACCGATCGCAAATGCTACCATGGATCCAAACAATATATTACCGCAAAGCGCCACGGCCAATATCGTCAAAATATTCATAAAGCCAATGTCCAGACGGCCGATCTCGATGACGCGGACGAAGTTATCAAAGTTGAAGAAGTTATCCGGCAGGCTCAAACCGCTGCTGTAGAACTCCTCTCTCGTTTTGAAAGCGCCGACAAATACGGAATAGATGGGGAAAAGAACAACGATCGACGCTACGATGAGCGAGGCATACTTCAACACGGTAACGACAGGATTCTCGTAACGTTCCATACTTATTCATCACCTTTGAACAGAAATTTGCGTTGAATGAGAATGACTGCGGCAACAATGAGCAACAGTACGACCGACATCGCAGATGCAAGCCCGAATTTTTGATAAGCATACGCCGTATCAATCGTCTGAAGGACGAATGTGGTCGTTTCGTTTACGCCGTTAGTCATAATTTTCGGGATATCAAACACTTCGAGCGCCCCTGTCAACGTCAGCACCATCATAAGCTCCATTACTTTCCGAATGCTCGGCAGCGTTATGAAGCGGAAGCTTTGCCATTTGTTAGCGCCATCAATTTTCGCCGCTTCATACATGTCCTCGGAGATCGATTGAAGCGCTCCGATGAAAATAATACAGTTTAGCCCCATATACTTCCACATGGAAACAAATGCGAGAGCGACATTGTTAAAGCGCGTGTCAGCCAGCCATTGCTGCTGCCACGATTCCATGCCTAACGATCCTAACAATACGTTCAGAACGCCGTACTCCGCATGGTAAATGTTTTTGAACATAATCGCTGTAGCTACGCTATGAAGCACATAAGGCAAAAAGATGAGCGCCCGGAAAAAATTTCTTGCCCGTATTTTACTGTTGAGCAGTACCGCAAAATATAAAGCCAACGCTAACTGAACCAAACCGCCGATAAAATAAAACAAGTTGTTCTTGAACACGCCAAACAACTCGGGACGAACAAAAATTTCCTTGTAATTGGCTAGTCCGATCCATTTCATATCGTACCCGAGCCCGTCCCATTCCGTGAAGCTGAAATAAAGCAATGCAGCTGCCGGATAAAATGTGAATGTGAACAGAAAGGCAAGCGGCAGAGCCAGAAAACCGATAATAATCGCGATCTTCTGTTTGTTGTAATTCATTTTAAACAATTGTATTCCCCCTTAGTCATTCCACGATAGCCGTTCTGAATCCGTTTTCATTCGTCATAATTATACGTCAATGCGTGGACATTTTTAAGGTTCTACATTTGTTTTCATTGTCTTCATTTTTGATAACAATTACCTAACTCGCTCTCGGTATTCCTTCGGCGTGCAGCCGACCGTTTTCTTGAAAATCTTATTAAAGTAGGCGGGGTCTAAATAACCGACCCTCTCTCCTACCTCATATGTTTTGAGAGACAAGTCCTCTTTCAACAGCTGTTTAGCCCGCTCGATCCGTGCCGATATATGATAATCGGTCAAGGTTTCCCCTGTTTCGGTCTTGAATAGCTTGCTTAAGTAGCTTGGTGTCAAATACACTTCCTCAGCCAGCCGGGTCAGATCCATTTCCTCTGTAAAATGCTGGTTGATGTAAGCCTTCACTTTCTCTATAACACGATTTTCTTGGCGGCTCGCTTTCAACTCCGCCATTTGTTCGAGCATCCTCGTCAGAAAATCATCCTGAAATTGCCGCCAGTCGGCAAACGCATCGGGCGGCAGCAAGGCCGGACCAGAAGAATGTCCTGCTCCCGGAGCGTTATGCGCCGTGTCGATCAGGCTATACATAGCGGCGCAGGCATCCTGCAAATCGTTCCACGACGGGCATCGTTTCGCCACGTCAACCGCCCATTGGCGCAGCGCCTGCTCCGCCTTGTCGTATTGGGCTAACGCCAATGCATCTCTGAACGCCTTGTCCAGCTGGAGCAGTGTACCCGGGTAATCTTGCTTGCTCCCTATTGCGCCGTAGCTCTGGAAAGCCGCTTTCCCTTCCGAGTACCAGCTGCGTTCGATCGCTTGCTCCGCTTGCAAGTAAGCCAGACGCAGCGACCTGGCGCCCTCGAGCACATGGCTGCATCCGATGCGGCCTCGAAATGCGGCGGACATCTTCAGCAACAGCACCTGTCCCAGCTGCTTTAGCGAATCGGCATGCTCGCTGCCTCCGATCGCGAATAATACAATTATCGTTTTATCGTCTCTTTCGAGCACAATACACTCCCATGGCGAAGTCATCGCCATCTCTTTCATCTTGTCCATCATCGGCAGGGGCGCCCCCTTCGCTGCAAAAACAGCGAATTTGCCCAACAGCAGCGGCACATGCTCAAGCTCTTTCTCCGCTTCTTCCATCAAAGACGCGGGCAAGCGAGAGGCATCGTTAATCAAGAGCAATTTCAAGAAGTCTTCCGCTTTTGGACGGCCGGCGTTCCGTCTTTGCTCAAGGCTATGCTCAACCTTGTCGAGCAATCGTTTCAAATCGCTTTTATCTACCGGTTTGAGCAAGTAATCGACTGCCCCTTGCCTGATTGCTTCTCTTGCATAGGTGAAATCGTCAAATCCGCTTAAAATGGCATAAAAAATATCCGGCCGCGCTTCTTTCGCCTTGGCGATCAGCTCCAATCCGGTCAAGTTCGGCATTTTGATATCGGTAATGACTAAATCCACTTTAAGTCCGCTAAGATTCGCGAGCATTTCATAAGCGCTCGAATAGCTGGCAATCACTTTATATTTTTCGTCGATTTGCGAGATCAGTTTGGCCATGCCAAGCCGGATTCTCTCCTCATCGTCAACAATCGCAATATGAATCATGTTTAGCCCTCCTTGATATCGCTATCTTAACGGAATGCGGATCGTGACCTTCGTTCCGTTGCCTTGCCGGCTGTCGACCGAAATGCCATACGCTTCGCCGTATCGCAGCTTTAATCTTTCATTCACATTCCGCAAGCCGATTCCTCTCTCTTGCCCTGGCTGAGCCGGTCCGTCCAGTTGGCTCCTCAGCCGCTGCAATACATCCTCCGACATGCCTTTTCCGTTATCTTCGATTGTGAAAATATGATCCGGCCCTTTCATCTCGTACGCAATCCGGATGTCCATCCCCTGCTTGGACTCGTCCAATCCGTGATACACCGAATTTTCAACGATCGGCTGGAACAGCAGCTTCATCATCGGCATCTCTTCATCCAAGCTCTGCTCCGGGTAAATGAGCCGGAAAGGCTCCGCATAGCGAAAGTTGAGCAGCTGCACATACATATCCAGATGCTCAAGCTCCTTTTTTAAGGTTACCGTCTCCATGCCTGACCCGATGCTGTAACGAAGAAGCTTGCCCAGTATAAGCGCCATATCGCTCACTTCTGCATCGTCGTTCATAACCGCCGTCATCCGCATCGCTTCCAGCGTATTATAAATAAAATGCGGATTGATCTGCTGCTGGAGCGCTTCGATTTCTGCTACTCGCGTACGGTGGGCGGCAATCGCAACGTCTTCCATGGACGTTTTGACCCGCATAATCATCCGATTGAACGCATTGCCCACCATTCCGATTTCATCCTGTCCGCGAACCGGAAATACGACATCAAGGTTCCCGTTCTGCACCTGCTTCATCAAACGCACAAGACGGCGGAGCGGTCTGGTCAGCGTGAAAATAAGCACGAGGGAAATAATTAATGCAAATCCGATAATGAGAATCGCGGTCAGCTCCGTTATTTTTCGCGTCTTGAGCGCTTCTTTCGTCAATTCGTGCTCCGGTATTGTAATGAGGATCTTCCATCCGGTTACTGACGATTGCCTATAAATCGTTAATACCGGCTCTCCGTTCAGCTCGCCGTGAAAGCTGCCCTCCAAGCCTGTCGCTTTCTCCAGCAGCTCGTTTTCCTTGAGGACCTGTCCCAAATACTTCTTCTCGCTATCAAATACAACAGCCCCTGCGTCATCTACAATTAACGTCGTTCCCCGCGTATCCCTATCCAAATCCTCAACAAACTTCGCGATAACGCTTATATTGGCATCAACGGCAAACATCCCGATCTGCTCGTACGACGGACCAATTATCGCTCTCACTACAGTAAAAACGAATTGCTCGCTGCGATTCGGTCCGGCTACCTCCTGCGTGCTGACGAGCACCGGCCTTCCATGCGCTTTACTGGCCAGTTCTTTCCACTTCGGATAAGCGTCGTACAGATCGGATCGGACCCCGCCCCCGCGAACGACCGAATAGGGATGTCCATAATTATCAAACAAATAGATGGTGTTCGTCCCTTGTTTGATCGTATTCAAAAAATAGATGCTGTCTCTAATTTTCTCGCCGATCCCAACTAGCGCGTAGTCTTCTGCATTTCTGGAGAAGCTCGTCGGTTCGTTCACATCCGCCTCCGGATCGGCTGCCTTCTCGTAATAATCATTGGAAAGCTTCAAATTGTCTATAATATTATCCACGTACGACGGTATGATGGATATTTTTTTCATATCCTCCGTATAATCGTCCAATTTGCTAATCATCATGTCCGACACCTGCGATACATAGGTAACCGTATTGTTCTCGATTGAACGTTGATAGCGTTCCGAAGATAAATAGCTCAGCCCGCCCATCGGCAATAAAATCAGTACAAGGAATACGATGGACAGCTTGAATTCCATTCGTCCGAAAGGCCATTTGATCTGTTTTTGAAGTCTGTTCCCCCATAGAGCCACTCTTCCCCGGTCCCCTTTCTCTCGTCAAACATGAATGCATCCCTATTCTTGCATAATTGCATTCTTATTGCCAAGGGTGCCCGCCACAAAACCGTAACAACTTGCTCATTGTGCATTATTGCCCAATGGGCAATAATATATTTAGATCATTGCTCACACTTAAACAAGAAAAGAGGTGTACGCTGAGGCGTTCATGATGAACAAACATAGCCTTCGCGATATGAAAAGGGAAGCAACCGCGAGCGCGCTGGCCGATGCGTCGTTCTCCCTTGCTTTGGAAAAGGGATTGGACGGCTTCGTCGTAGAGGATGTCGTGCAGCGAGCCGGCTATTCCAGAAGAACGTTCGCCAATCACTACTCCTGCAAGGAAGAAGCGGTCGCGATGGCCGCGGTCATCTTCAAGGGTGCGGACGAGGTCGCGGAATGGATCGGCGATATCAACGAGTCGATGTCCCCGCTCGATATCCTGTATCATCTGATGAAGCTGCAGCTTACTGGCAACCATTTCGTCAAATTGCGCCAGCTCGTTTCGCTTTCGAAGCAGAGCCCTACCCTGGAGCCTTACATCCTTAGCGCGCTTCGCACCTTGCAAATCACCGCTCAAGAAACATTAAACGAGCTGTCACGCGGAAGGTATCCGGCAGGATATACTCACCTTCTCGTCGGAGCAGTCTATGGCGCTGTGCTGCCATTGCTGGACGGCGGTTTGAACGTGCTTCTGCCAGGCGAACGGGCTGCTGAAACCTCAGATGCCGTTACGTTTGACCACTATTTGGATACCATGTTCGGCTACTTGCGGAACGGATTTTAATCCATCTGATTTTCATTTTCACGTACAAAGGAGAAAATTAACGCATGTCAACTTTTCTGTACAAATTGGGCAAGTCAGCCTATACCAAGCCTTGGTATTTCATCGTTAGCTGGATCGCAATTCTCGGCATTGTGCTTGCCATACTTGGAATCAACGGCATTCATGTCAGCTCCGAGATGAAAATCGAGGGCACAGAATCGCAAAAAGTATTGGATCAATTGGCGCAGGAGCTGCCTGAAGCTTCGGGCGGTCAAGCCAGCATCGTGTTTACGGCGCCTAAAGGCGAACGCCTGGACACGGAGGAGCGTCTAGCCTCCATTAGCCAAGCTGTTAATGAGGTTTATAACCTTGACTATGTTATAAATCCGATCGAATTGGCGGCGAAAGCCGGCGCTTCGATGACCGATGCGTCTCAAGGCGCGCAGGCAGGACAAAGCGGCGATGCTTCCGCGCAAGCCGCACAAGCGGAACAATCCGACGCATCTGCGCAAGGATCTGCAGGAGAAGCTCCGCCTTACGGTCCACTTATCGTAAACGGCGCTCCGATGCCTGGCGTTATGCTCGCATCCGACGGCAGCGTCGCGTTATTCCAATTCCAATTTACCGTTCAGCAAATGTCGCTGCCTGAATCCGTTCCCGATACCGTCATCCAAACGGTCGAATCCGTTGAGAAAGCAGGCATTACGGCGCTGCCAGGCGACTCGCTTACGACCAAGCCTGCCATTGGGTCGACAGAGGCCATCGGACTTCTTGTCGCCGCAGTTGTATTATTTATGACGCTCGGTTCGGTCGTTGCTGCCGGCTTGCCGCTGGTAACCGCACTATTGGGAGTTGGCATTAGCGTTGGCGGCGCTTACGCCTTCTCGAAAATGTTCAATATGACCGATATCACGCCGGTTCTGGCGCTTATGGTCGGTCTGGCGGTCGGCATCGATTATGCGCTGTTTATCGTCAACCGCCAGCGCCGCATTATTCTCGAACAGGGAATAAGCGCAATGGAAGCTGCGAGCAGAGCGGTTGGCACCGCCGGAAGCGCCGTATTTTTCGCCGGCTTGACTGTAATCATCGCCTTATGCGGCATGCTTGTCATCGGTATCGGCTTCTTGTCCGCGATGGCGCTTGTCGCCGCTGTTGCCGTTCTCGTCAATGTTTTGGTTGCATTGACTCTGCTGCCGGCGATGCTCGGTTTAGTGGGCGAACGCATATGCTCGGCCAAAGCTCGCGCGAAGAGCAGCAGCAACGGCAACAACACGCCTCATGGATTCGCGCATCGCTATGTAACAGGCGTCGTTAAAGCTCGCTTTGCCATTGTTATTGGCGTTATCGTTATACTGGCGATTGGAGCAATCCCCGTTGCAAAAATGGAGATGGGTATTCCTTCGGGAGCGACGGCGAACTTGGATACAACGGCAAGACAAGGCTACGATGCGATTTCCTCCGGCTTCGGCGAGGGCTTCAACGGGCCGCTGCTTCTCGTTGCCGAGCCGCAAGGAACAGAGAAAGCGATCGCGATGGAGACGCTTGGACAACTGGTACAAGAGCTCCAGCAGCATGACAACGTTTCGCTTGTAACGCCAATGGGCGTAAACAAAACCGGCGATATGGCCATTATCAGTCTCATTCCAAAAACAGGTCCGACCGACTCGGAGACGCGGGAGTTAGTCAAAGAGCTGCGCGACGCCGATTCCAGTATGGCGCAGACGCATAATATAAAGATCGGCATTACCGGATTTACGGCGATCAACATTGACATGTCGTCGAAGCTTGCCGAAGTGTTCCCGCTTTACGTCGGCATTATCGTCATTCTTTCCATTATCATTTTGCTGCTCGTATTCCGTTCGATCATCGTGCCGGTCAAAGCGACGGTCGGCTTCCTGCTCAGCGTGCTCGCTACGTTCGGAATTACGACTGCCGTCTACCAATGGGGTTGGCTGCACGACCTCTTCGGCTTCGACACCGGCGGACCGCTGCTCAGCTTTATGCCGATTATGGTTACCGGCATTCTATACGGCCTTGCGATGGATTATCAAGTATTCCTTGTCAGCTCCATGCGAGAGGCATACGTTCACGGTCATCATGGCAAAGAAAGCGTCATTCATGGCTATGATCAAGCCAGCCGCGTCGTCGTAGCCGCAGCCGTCATCATGGTTTCCGTCTTTGCCGGCTTTATTTTCGCTCACGACATCATGATTAAGCAAATCGGCTTTGCGCTGGCGATCGGCATCCTTATTGATGCATTCTTCGTCCGGATGGCGCTCGTCCCTGCGGTTATGGCCATCTTCGGCGATAAAGCCTGGTGGCTGCCCAAGTGGCTGGACCGTATGCTTCCGAACCTCGACGTTGAAGGCGATAAGCTGCTTGCTGAGTTAAAGGCTGATGAGAAAGCTGCCGGCATCAAACCTAAGTCAAAGCCTCATCATGTGCACTAAAAAAGAAACATAAAACGACGGCGGAGAACGCCCCTGTTCGCAGAGGGTCTCCGCCGTCTTTTTCATTTTTAAAGGATTCCGCTCCCTTAGATAGAATTCGTTAAATAAAGTAAAAACTGGACAAATATCCGACTGCGAAGAAAGAGGAAACTCCGAATGTACACGATTTTGCTCGTTGAAGATGATTCGATGCTAAGCCATATGATAAAAAGGCTGTTAGAGCAGAACAGCTACAAAGTTACTGCTGCATATTCGGGAAGTGAAGCTCTTCTATTGCTGAAAGACCAAGCATTTGATTTACTGCTGCTCGACCTTATGCTTCCTGGTGTATCCGGCGAAAATGTGCTTGAGTATGCCAAAGCATCCTCTTCGCTTCCTGTCATTGGCCTTTCTGCGAAAACGGATATGGCAAGCAAAATAAATTTATTGCGGCAAGGCGCGGACGATTATATAACGAAACCGTTCGACAATCAGGAGTTGCTCGTACGAATCGAAGCCATTTTAAGGCGTTGCTCAAAAGAGAAGACAACAAAAGAACAAATACTCACATTTAAGGATTTGACGTTGAATACCGTTACTCTCGAAGTGAAGCTTATGGGAACCCCCCTTGCATTGACCCGTTACGAATATTCGATTTTGCATTTGCTAATGTCCGCTCCGAATAAAGTATTTACGAAGAACAATATTTTTGAACGCATTTGGAACGAGGATTTCAGCGGGAGCGACAATGCGATCAATGTTCATATAGGAAATCTGCGAAAAAAAATGGCGGCTATCAAGCCAGATGAATCCTTTATCCAAACAGTCTGGGGATTAGGCTTCAAAATGCAAAGCTAATCTTATAGAAAAGGAGCCGCACATGGAATCCGCAATAGAGCTAAGCAACCTAACTAAATCTTTTTCGAATGGAAATCATGGCGTCGTTGATTTATCGTTCCGATTGGAACAAGGTGAAGCCGGCGTCTTATTCGGTTGTCATGGCGCAGGAAAATCGACGCTGCTCCGCCTTCTCTCTGCCGCTATTGCCCCTACCTCCGGAACGATTCGCCTATTCGGCAATTCCAATTGGCAACAAGAACAGCGCCGGATCGGATATGTCCCCCATCAAGCTGTTTACCTCGGCAACTTGTCAATAGCTGAAACCCTCCGCTATTTCTCCCGTGCGTTCGGTTCCCTGCAAAGCTTGCACGAACTAGCGGCTTCGGTAAATCTTGATTTAACATTATCCAAATCGGTTCGGCGCCAATCGATTGGCAATCAGCGTAAACTCAATCTTGCTATCGCTTTATTAGGAAGTCCGGATTTGTTGCTGCTGGACGAGCCCTTTCTGGGACTGGATACGAATGAAAGCAATCAATTAACAGAAATTTTATCCATGCTTCATAAGAGCAGAGCGATCACTTTACTAATGACGAGCCAACATTACAGCCATGTTTCACACATCGCTACTCGATACGGCATTCTAAGGCAAGGGAAGCTTGTAGCCCAGTTTTCTCCTGAACAACTGCTCGAGGATTGTGAACGCTGTATTAAAATAAGAACGCCGCATGTTTCAAAGACCATTCCTATTTTACAACAGTCATTTCCGCAATATGAAGTGCTTGCGGATGACCTGCTGCGTGTTTTCGGTGCTCTCGACCGATCGGCAGAGTTAAATGCGCAGCTGGTGTCCGCTGGAATAGCCGTATCTGAAATATGGATCGCGGGGACACCTCCGGAGCAATATTTGTCGCAATGGATGGGAGGCGATCCTATTGATTGAGATCATTCAGAGTGAGTGGTATCGAATTAGGAAAAGCCGACTGCTGTATGTCAGCCTTTCGATTTCCGCATTTTTTATGTTTGCGCTCGTATTGACCTATCATCATGATAGCGTTCGCACGCCATCCTTAGACGGATTCACGCAATTTCTATTCTCAGATTATAGTCTTATCTATCCGTTGGTTCTGTTTCTGAGCGTTTACTTCACTGACGATTATAAACAGCAGCTGCACACTGTTCTATTCGCCAAAGGTGTTCGGCGCTCATCATTTTTCGGCGGAAAATTGCTTGCTGCCTGGATCATTTCGCTGTTATATGTAACCATCAATGTTATCCTCGCATTCGCGATGATTTTAACAGCTTGGGCAAAAATCCCGAATTTGGAGTACACGATTGGATCCATTCTCGGCTTTTTATCGTTGCAGATCTTATGTTTTATCGCATATGCCTCGTTTATATGGTTGACCAGCTGCCTGCTTCGCAGCCGTATCCTTGTTCTATGCGTCAACTATAGTTTGCTGGTCATTCTGTATCTGTATTTGACCCGAATGAGCGAAGCTCTCGATTTATCTTATTCGCTTTATCGTTATTGGATTGTTGGACTATCAACCGATATGCGCATCGCCGCTGTTGCCGAACAGTCCCTCCCTTTTCTGCTAACGATTGCGGCATACTTAATTTTAACAATCGGCATCTCATGGGCCATCTATCGCCGCACTGATTTCAAGAAACGGGAAAGGCGATGATCCTTTTGTGGATATTAACAGCAACACTTACGCTGCTCTGTGGTACGGCAATATGGAAAATAGTGATTCTAAGAAGACAACTCCATAACTTGCGGCAACAGATCGATTTTATGCATGAACGCGATACGCAAGCAGAGCTTAGGATAGCCCCTATTGATTCGAATCTTGCAGCGCTTTCCCATAGTATTAATCGGCTGCTCAAAAAGTATCGAACGACTGGGCGGGAAATCGAAACCAACGATGCTCTGCTTCGCGAAACGATAACCAGCTTGTCGCATGATTTAAGAACACCGCTGGCAACAGCGAACGGATACATTCAACTCTTGCTGGAAGAACAATTATCTGCCAGACAACGAGAATATGCAGAGATTTCCGGGGAACGGATTGCTGCGGTCAAAAACTTGCTCAATCAGCTGTTCGAATTCGCCCGTATCGAAGCAAACGAATTAACGCTGCACAAAGAGCAGGTTAATGTGAACAATGTATTGCGTGATGCGTTAGCGTCCTATTACAGTGATTTTGAGAATAGACATTGCACTCCTCAGATCGATATTGCTGATCAAGCTTCTATGATCTGGGGAGACAAGGACGCTCTTGCCCGCATTTTCTCCAATGTCATCTATAACGCATTGATCCATGGCGACGGGAACTATATGATTTCCTGCATAAATACAGAGCAACAATGCTGTGTAACGGTATCTAACCGTTCATCCACAATTGACGCGGCGGATATCCCCCGCTTATTTGACCGATTTTATACGACCGACCGCTCACGAACCAAAAAAACAACAGGGCTTGGCCTTGCAATCGTAAAAAAACTGGTGGAGAGTATGGAAGGCACGATTTCCGCTCATCTAAAGGAACAACAGTTTGAAATCCATATTTGCTTTCCACTTCTCCATAAGTAATTGATTGTCTATGAGAGCTGCGAGCCGCAGCTCTCTTTTTTTGCAAACCTTATACATTCTTTATCCTTTTCGATAAGAAATCCTTAAACTCGGTTGATACTATAAAAGCGCAAAGATGGTCAGCAATTCAACAAAAGGTGGAGATGATCTCATGCTTACGATTCAAGATGTTAACTTTTCGATTGGCTCTGCGTATGTGCTGCGCGACATCAATCTTAATCTGGAAAAAGGGAAAATTTACGGCCTTCTGGGACCAAACGGCGCTGGCAAAACGACCTTATTCAAATCAATGCTAGGGCTCACGAATTATAAAGGCAGCATTTCGTCCGACGGCCGGCCGGTTTCCACTCAGGAGTTCGGCAGTTTGATTGAATATCCGGCATTTTACAATCATTTAACCGCGTTTGAGAATCTATGGCTTCATGCGCAATATGCGAAGCTGAGCTCGCCTGATATTGATGCTGCATTGAAGCAGGTTGATTTATCGTTTGCCCGAGATAAAAAGTTTTCCCAGCTCTCTTTGGGCATGAAGCAGAGGCTTGGCATCGCCCGTGCTTTTCTTGGTCAGGCGAAATATCTTTTGTTGGACGAACCGACGAACGGGCTTGACCCCCTTGGTATAAAAGAAATTAGACTGCTGCTTAAAGAGCGCCTCAAAACCTCGGAGCGTTGCATTGTTGTGTCCAGCCACAGTCTTGCGGAAATTTCCAATATTACGGATGAGCTGATTTTTATTCGCGGGGGCCGTATTCTGAAAACGATGAAAAATGTGTATGAGGACGAAAAAGAACTGGAAGCTTTGTATGAAACCATTATGAACTCTATCGAAGCGGAGGGCGCCTAATGAGACAGCTTATTAAAAATGAGTTTTTTAAATTGAAAAGAGAGTGGTTTCTGCTTTTCCTGTTTTTGCTGTCCATACTGCCTGTACTGAGTGGCGGCGCGGCAGCATTCATGAATAACAGTACAAAATCGGTGCGCGACCTATTCTTTTTTATGAACAACCAGTTTGCGCTGTTTTTCCCTATGGTCATGTTCATATTAGTCGGTTCCATATTTTATCAGGAATACAAGAACAAAACGTACATCAACTGGATCACATACGGGTATTCGAAAACGAAGCTATTTTTCGCCAAAGCGGCCGTTTCCTGTATAGTTGGTCTTTTGTTCGCCGCCGTTCTGTTTTCATGCTTCAGCCTGCTTCTTTTTATTTTGCAGGGCATGGGACAAACAACTGTATCTCTTACCGGGCTTTTCTCGCTCGCTTTTGGTTTTGCTCTTGAGGCAGCCATTATTATATTCGTGACAACCTGTGCAGGCGCCATAGTGATCAATCTGGGCCGCAACATTATCGTAACGACAGTAATCGGCGTCATTTACGGGTTCGTATCTTGTTTCTTTATTGGCACTGAGAGCGGCTATATGGTTCCGGGCGGTTTTGCATATCGTGCAGCAATGTATTTCTCGGATAAATCCACTTACTACGAGGCTCCTGTGAAAGCTACGATTGGCGGCAGCGCAAGTGTTTTTCTCTCTTTAGCGGTTTTGCTGGCCATCGGACTTGTTTTGTTTTCGCGCAAACGAAAAATTGAGAATTAAGGCAGAACTTCACTTATTCGCAAAAAAAAAGGCCGTCTCAAAAGAGGTTCGCTCGCTAGAGAAACAGCTCGCATCAGTAAATTACAAAAGTGAATTTCATAAAAACCAGCTAATGTTTGTCAAGCTTTTAGTATTGGAGCGCGCCAAGTTAATTGGTATACTAATTTCTAGGCACGACAAATAACCTTCATTGGCGTGAAGGTTATGGGTAAATATGGTTTTAGATTT
>NZ_WOVL01000049.1 GCF_009737085.1 Paenibacillus sp. NEAU-GSW1 | reverse complement strand
GTGGCTTTCGCTTGCCCATCATTTGCTGAAGAAAGCCACAAAGCATCAAAATCGAAAAATAGTGTTGCAGGGATAGCTCTCTGCAACACTATTTTCATGAATACCGCTTCTTCAATTACTGATGCGAGCCGTTTTTTCAGCGAGCGAACCACTTTTGGGACGGCCTCTTTCTTTTTGCTCCGCAATCAGTCGCCCTGTGCCCACGGAACGAACCCGGTTCGCTTTTTAAGGAAGCAATTTTCCCTGTTTGATAACTTACACCTCCTCAAATTGCTTTCTGCGAACCGTTTTTCGCAAACAACGAATCTCTGTTCCCGATCAACGAACCTCACTTCTCAATCGTCTAATCGAACGCTTCCTAGCCCCGGATTAACGAAAAAATTTTCGTTAAACAGCGAACCTGCTTCGCTATGCTAGACATAAAGGCCAATCCCGCATATAGCGAAATAATCTTATGCTATAATGATGACCAGACTATGGTAACGAAATGATGTAAAGGCAGGGATACGGATGAAATTAGAGCGTTTGATCGCCATTATTTATAAGCTGCTTAACAACGACGTTATATCTGCTGCTACACTAGCTGAGGAATTTCAAGTTGCGCCAAGAACGATCTATCGGGATATCGACGCGATTTGCGCCGCTGGCTTTCCGGTCATATCCTATCAGGGCAATAAAGGCGGATACGGTATGATCGAAGGCTATAAAATGGATAAAAGCCTGCTCGGATCGTACGACGTCACATCCCTTATTACCGTACTCAGCAGCCTCTCCTCCGTATTTAAAGACGAGCGTGCGCAAGGAACGATTGATAGGCTGAGAACGATCGGTTCAGAGCATGAAACGTCAAGCCTCGCCGTCGATATTGATGCCCGCAATACAGATCCCGAGACGCTCCCTCGCTTGCGTACCGCCATAACCGAGCGAAAAGTCGTCCGCTTTGATTACATAAATGCAAAAAATGAACGCACAACCCGCGAAATAGAACCGATAAAGCTCCATTATAAATACAGCAACTGGTACATCTACGGCTACTGCTTAGCGCGAGAAGATTATCGGGAATTTCGGCTATCGAGAATGATCTTCGCACAATTAACGGATCAAACTTTCGAACCGCATCAGGAGCTGAAAGAAGCAACAAAAAAGGAATGGCTAGATCCGGTCGAGGAAGTCGTCATTACTGTCGGCCCCGAGACTTTGGCAGATGCGCTTGACAGATTCCATCATGTAGAGAAGCATTTTCAGGCAGACGGCAGCATGACGATGCGGATTCCGGTATATCGGCCGCTGGAGGCCCGCTGGCTCTGGTCGATTCTGCTCAGCTTTGGCGGAGGCGCAGAAGTACTCGAACCGAAAGCGCTGCGGACGGTTATTAAAAATCAGCTGCAACAAGCTTTGATACTTTATGAAGAAGTATGACAGACTGCTGTCATACTTCTTTTATTAAAATATAAGAAAGTATAAGTTTCTCCTTATACTAGGCTTATATTTCAACGCGAAACAAAGCTCCGCCTCTATAGGACGCGTATCCGTTTCTGCTTGTCATGACGAAATAAGCCAAACCAAATCCAAAAGGAAACAGAAGGAGACGATAAGAATGACAAATTATCCAGTTGAAATGTATAACTACCATGCTTGGGCAACTCAAACGATTATAGGAAGATTGAAGGAGCTTCCTTCCTCGGTGCTTAACCAGGAAGTGAACAGCTCATTCCCTACCGTCGCCCATGCCCTCAATCATATTTATGCGGTGGATATCATGTGGTATCAAGTTCTAACAGGCGTCAGTATGCGAGAGGCGCTGCAAGCATGCTACTCTATAAACGATAGCATCTTGTCGTCCTCGGACGAATATGCCGATATTTTTGCCCGGTCTGCTGAACAATATAAGCTGTGGTTCCAAAGCCGAAGCGAGAAAGATCTGGAGCAAACGATTATACTCGACAATCCATATGCTGGAATCCGCGAAACTCGTCTATCGGAAATTGTGCTGCATACGGTCAATCACGGTACGTATCATAGAGGCAACATTTCGACGATGCTGCGCCAGCTGGGCCATGCTTCGACGATGAACGACTATGCCCTTTTCTGGTATCGGCAGCCAGCGGACGTCATCTAAACGAATTTAAAGGGAATGGGTGAAGGATGGATATTGAAAATCTGCTCGTTGTTCAAACAAGCGATGAACTGCGGGCGTGGCTGCAAGCTCAATAGCGCCGCCAAAAAATGCTGCTGGGTCTTCAAAGCGTCAAACATGATCCGAAATTGTTTCAGAGCCGACTAGACAAGTTTATTGACCATACCCGAGAAAATAAAATGTACGGCCAATGGCATGATCATTGACGTCTGCTTCAGGTATGAAATACGCTTGAACGGCAAAAAAACCTCCTCATCCCGAGGAGGTTTCCTGCTTTATTTAACCGCATTAACTACTAGGCTCCAAACCGTTTGCGATATCCGCATTTGCGGCAAAGCTCTTCCACCGCTTCCCGTCTGGAGAAGCCCTCGTACAGCTTTGTCGCCCTCTCGTCCTCGATAATGTCCGAGAAATGCTTATCGTTAATGTTGCCGAGGTCGATAACGCCTTCGCCATCCAAGCAGCACGGAACGACGGTGCCGTCGACCAGAATGCCGGCTTGATTGCGCAGCCCGTGGCAGAAGCCTTTGCCGTCGTCCTCTTCCGCCTTCAAGTCCGGCCATTCAAACTCGTAATCCTGATTCAAATACACACGATCGGCTAGCTTAATCCCGCTCCCCGGCGATACGCGCTCCTCGATACGGAAGTCCAGTTGAAACTCCCGCTCGATTTGCCCCAATATTTCGCGGTTGCGATTGCGCTGCGCATTCGTCAAGTTGTTTTCATCCAGATTCCACAGCCGTAACGAAATAAGCATATCGGTTTGTTCCAGCGCTTCTCTTACGAAAGAAAGCACGCTGCCGACGTAGCCCTCTTTGTCGACGGAGCCTTCATGCCCGTCAAAGCTGTGAAGCGAAAAGTTCATTTGGCGAATGGCCGACTTCGTCAGCAGCTTATGTTTATTTTTTTGAAGCAAGGTGCCGTTCGTTGTGATGTTGACTTTAAACCCTTTTTCATGGCTAATATCGAGCAGCTGGTCGATTTTCGGATGCAGCAGCGGCTCGCCTTTGAGATGAAAATAAATCGAGTCGGTGTGCGGTTTGATTTGATCCAGCCGCTTAGTAAAATCATCTATTTGGATAAAACCTTTCGCTCGCTGCGTCTGCGGACAAAAGCTGCACGCTAAATTGCAAATGCTCGTAATCTCTATATAAAACTTTTTAAACTTTTTCATGCCAAGCTGCTCCATTCATACGTTCATAGTGTCTAACGGCTATTATAGCATTATTGCAGCCGTTCAGCCTATGTTTTCGCTTTGCTTTTAAACTGGCTCAGCCACAAGACGAGCGACTTCCGGTCGCGTTCGGCGCCCAATCGCTCCAACGCTGCTCCTGCAGCAGTCGTTGTAACGTCTGCTCCGTTCCATTTCTCAATGACCAGCTTGTTCATGCGCTGTCTCCGGAGCAGCTCGCCGATGATCGAATGGAGATGCTCGGCCTGCTGCTCTTCAGCTTCCTCAAACGAATAAATTCGTTTACCGTTATTTTCAATCCAATAGAGCAGCTTGTCACCGTTAAATGCGAGAAAATTGCCGGGCTTTCGAGCGAACGCGCAACTCGGATGATCCGGCCATTCCAGCATGAGACCGAACGGATTGGCCGGATCGACTGCCGACAGAAGCGTAATCGGCGCGGCGGCTGGCAGTGGAATTGAGCTGTGGATCGAACGCGCCAGCTCCAGCGTCGTAAATTGCATCGTTATCGCGCCGTCGACAAAAATGCCGCGTGTAATCGTTCCCCATTCTTCGAGCCGATTTAGCAATGGAAGCAGCTTATCCCAGCTGTACGGCGTATATGCAACGGCCAGCTCTTTCGTTACAAGGCCATAGGCGCCAAGCAAATGGCTGACCCAATGCGCAGCCGATGATTCGTGCAATTGCGCAGCTGCCTCCCGCTCCCCTTCTTTTTTTACCGTGATCAAAGACCCGGTCCAGTACCATCGGCCCTGACCCGAACCGCTTCGCGCCCAGTCCTTGCCTTTTTTCCCTGCCGCAAGGCGAAGCGGCGCGAACTGGTCGTTCGAAACATGGCCTTCCCAAGCTAATTCGAGCAGTTCATTCAACGTCTCCGTCGGCAATTGACCGGCTTCACGGCTTAGCTTCGTCAGGAAGCTGGCGCCGTTCGCCTTTAGTGTATCGAGCAGCTTCGGATTAGAGCAGCTGGATTCCCGGCTAATAGCGGCCTGAATATAAGGCTCGAACAAAGGCCTGCTTTCCGCGAGAAAAAAGGCGATTTTGCCTTCTTTTTCACTCGTTTGCTTATTGCCAAACCAAACAATTTCGCCAGTTGCGCAAAGCTGATCCATTTCCTCCTTGCGATAGTCCTTCAAGCGTGCCGGGAATATGACCGTTTCCCACAACGACAACGGCAAGAACAATCCTTGCATTCGCTCAATGACCGCAAGCAGCCCTTCTCCGCCTTTCAGCTGCGAGCCATTAAGCGCATGTTGCTGCAGCGCCATTTGCGCGCACCATCTCATCGGCTGGGCAGGCTCCGCCAGCTTGCGCGCTTCATTGATCGACAGCCTGATCATTCTCGCCGCTGCGCCGCGCCCCGTCCAGATTCGCTCGGTTTTGCTTTCTGCGAAAGGCGCTTGCACGATGACCCCCTGCTCGGCCAGCTGATCGATCAGCCGTTCTGCTTCTGCAAGTGTCAGCTCAGGATAGCGTTCTCTTAGCTGCTGTTCATTAAACGACAGCTGATGCTCGGCGTAGCGTCCGACGATAAAAGTAACGGATGCAGACGTACACGGAAACTCGTCGTACAGCTCAGCCTCGTCACTGCATATCCAACGCACAGGCCTCGCAACTGCCGCATCGAAGCTTGCGCCAAATTCAATCTGCAATGCCTTGCCGGACTGACATAACGATTCAAGCCAACTAACCGTTTCCTTTCCAGTTAGCTGAATGAGCTCATCTGTCGACATATCGCCTCTGCGCTTTAACAGCTTCCATAAATCCTCAGGGCTGCGTACCGGCTGCTCCGGCTCTTCCATACGTCGGCGCTCGCTTTCCAGCACCGTTGCGGAGACGGCATTTGCCGCCGTATCTCGGCCGAACAGCTTGCCGGCAAGCTCCTTGCTGACGTTTAACAACCCCATCTGCACCGATGCATCAAGACCGTCTCCCTCATAAATGCGCGAACTGACATAGTCCATCAAAAACTGTGTCGCCAGCGGGGAAGGATATTCCGTCTCGCGAACAACGACTGTCATGCTGCCGCCGCGAATTTGTTCCAGCAGCATGCGCAGCCGATCTATGTCCAAATAAACATGCAGACATTCCCGCATGGCTTCCGTCAAATATGGAAAACGATCGGCGAATGGCAGCGCGTCCCGCAATAGCTCCTCGCTGCGAAGCCGCTTCTGCCACAGCGGCGTTCGCGAGAAGCCGCGGGAGAGCAATAGCGATGTCTCGGCAATATGGCGAAAAGCGATCGCGAGCAGAGGCGACCCCATAAGCCCTTCGAGCAGCAGCGGCTCGACATTTTCCGGCACAACCTGCCATATCGATTGCAGCCAGGACGGATCCCATTCCGGAATAACGAATTCAATGCCGTTGTCTTTTGCATTGCCGTACAGCCGATAAGGCAGCAGCTTCTCAAATTGCCGCTCAATGGCGAGCAGCCATGTCCGGTTAATAATTCTGCCAAACGGATTATGCAAAATAACATGCGTCTGATTCATGACGTCCCGGTAGTGTTCAATAACGATCCGGCTATCGGTGGGCAGCTCGCTGCACGCCAGCTGCGATCGCGCGAGCGATATGAGCTGCTCTGCTGTATATGAATCCAGAAAGTGCGTCGCCGACAACCATTCGATGATTTCGCCGTCATACTCGCCGGCTTGTTTAATGCGCTGCTCAAGCTCGCCCATAAACTCGCCGACTTTCCGGCCAAGCGCATATGAACGTCCTGTGCCGTCCGTTCGCCAGAACGGGATTTCGCTAAACGAATTTCCCGCCTCCGATACATAGATGCGATCCTTATCGACGCGGCGAATCATCCAGGAGCTCGTCCCAAGCTGAAACACATCGCCTACTCTGCTTTCCAGAACGAATTCCTCATCCAATTCACCGAGATGTACCCGGCTCTCTATATGGTGAACCGGATAGGACGAGCTGGACGGAATGGTTCCTGCGCCTGTAAGCGCCGCGATTGACGTGTTTTTACGCTTGCTGAGCTTGCCGTTCTCCCGGTCCAAGTCGAGTAATGGCTTTGCGAACGGATAAAGTCCGGAGAGCACCTTCACCATATCCTCGAGACCGCTTCTAGTGAAATTGCGATAGCTGTCGCTGCCGGCAATTAACCGATGCAAGCAATCAAGCGAGATGCTCTCGCCAGCGACAATGGACACGGTATGTTGGGACAGCACATCAAGCTTATTTTCCGGTATGTCAATCGGTTCGATATCCCGTTCGGCAATTTGCTTGCTAAGCACCGCAATTTCTGGCAACACGCCGCGATGACGCGCGATAATCCGGCCTCGGCTGACACTGCCTACCGCATGTCCCGCCCTGCCAATCCGTTGAATACCCGCAGCGGCGTCGAGCGGCGAATCGAGCTGAATGACAAAGTCGACATGGCCGACATCAATGCCCAGCTCCAACGACGAGGTAGCGACAATACAGCGGAGCTCTCCCGCTTTCAGCATGCGTTCGACTTCGAGACGGCGTTCCTTAGCCATGCTGCCATGGTGGGCGCGGGCCATTTCATACCCGGCATGATCATTCAAACGCAAGCAGAGGCGCTCGCAAAGTCTGCGGCTATTCACGAACAGCAATACGGAGCGGCAGTCGGTCATGAGCTCAAACAGCCGATCGAGAATCGGAAACCATACCGATTCCCTAGTCGGCATCGGCACCGAATGGTCCGGCATTGTAACACGCACATCCATCCGTTTCTCCATCAAGCTTTCAACGATTGTGACGTAACGGGGCCAATAGCCAAATTGATGAGTCTCGGCTGTCGCAGCCTCCTGGCCGCTCTCATGATTTTCTGACCAGCCGCCAAGAAAGCGCGCAACCCGGTTGAGCGGCTTTTGCGTGGCCGATACGCCGATACGTTGAAGCCGCCCGCCGCTTAAACGCGATAAACGCTCCAGCGACAACGACAAATGAGCGCCGCGCCTGTCCGCAGCCAATTGATGAATCTCATCGACGATAACAAATTCCGCTGTTTTCAGCAGGCCTCTGCCTTTCTCCGAAGTGAGCAAAATATAGAGTGATTCAGGCGTCGTTATGAGCACATCCGGCGGTCTTCGCAGCATTGCCGCACGCTGCGAGCCGGTCGTATCGCCCGTCCGAACGGCGCAGCTCAAACCCGGCCATTGCAAATCAGACTCTGAAGCTGCTGCGTCGATTCCCTTAATGAAATGTTCGAGGTGATCATAGATATCGTTATTTAACGCTTTCAAAGGCGTAATATATACAATGCGAACCGCGCTCGGTTGACGCTTGCCTGCAGCCGGACGGTTCGCCGCTTTTGAGCGGACAACGCTGTCCAAACAAGGCAACAGCGCTGCAAGCGTTTTCCCGGAACCGGTTGGAGCGGCAATCAACGTATGCGCTTTAGCGGCTATTGCTTGCCATGCTCTTTGCTGTACGTCAGTCGCCTCGCCGAACGAGTCGCGAAACCAGCCTTCGATAGCGGGATGGAATGAGGGCGTTGCACTTTGCTGTTCCATGCGGAATCATCTCCATAAAAATAGGGTAATCGCCATAGGCCTCAGCCTTTTGCGATTACCCTAATTATACCAGCCGGCGCGTTGTTCGCCAAAGCTTATCCGACGTTTAGCGGCTTATTCATTACGATAAACTTGCTTAATAAATGGAGCTGCCGGCTTCTTTGAACGCTGCCGCCTTTTCTTGCATGCCTGCTTCGATTGCTTCCGCCGTATCGAGACCGTTCCGTTCCGCATAATCTCGAATATCTTGCGTAATTCGCATGCTGCAAAATTTCGGACCGCACATCGAGCAAAAATGCGCTGACTTCGCCGCATCCGCAGGCAGCGTCTCGTCGTGGTAGGACATCGCCCGCTCCGGATCGAGCGACAGATGGAATTGATCGCGCCAGCGGAACTCGAAACGCGCCTTCGACAAAGCGTCATCCCGAACTTTCGCCCGCGGATGCCCTTTCGCCAAATCCGCAGCGTGGGCTGCGATTTTATACGTAATGACGCCTTCTTTCACATCTTCCTTGTTCGGGAGGCCAAGATGCTCTTTCGGCGTTACATAGCATAGCATCGCAGTTCCGAACCAGCCGATCATCGCCGCTCCAATTGCCGAAGTAATATGATCGTAGCCTGGCGCAATGTCGGTCGTCAGAGGACCAAGCGTATAGAACGGCGCCTCGTCGCAGACAGCCAGCTGGCGGTCCATATTTTCTTTGATTAAATGCATCGGCACATGTCCCGGTCCTTCGATCATCACTTGCACGTCATGCCTCCAGGCTATTTGGGTCAATTCTCCAAGCGTATCAAGCTCGGCAAATTGCGCTTCGTCATTCGCATCGGCAATCGAGCCCGGCCGCAGACCGTCGCCTAACGAGAATGAGACGTCATATGCTTTCATGATCTCGCAAATCTCTTCGAAGTGCGTGTAGAGGAAATTTTCCTTATGATGAGCAAGACACCATGCCGCCATAATCGATCCGCCGCGGGACACGATGCCCGTCACACGCTTGGCCGTAAGCGGAATATAGCGCAGCAAGACGCCTGCATGGATCGTAAAATAATCGACACCCTGCTCCGCCTGCTCAATGAGCGTATCGCGAAACACTTCCCAGCTTAACGCCTCCGCTTTGCCGCCTACTTTTTCCAGCGCTTGATAAATCGGCACCGTTCCAACAGGCACCGGCGAATTTCGAACGATCCATTCCCTGGTCGTATGTATGTTCTTGCCGGTTGACAGATCCATAATCGTATCGGCGCCCCAACGCGTTGCCCATGTCATTTTCTCCACTTCTTCCTCGATTGAAGAAGCGACGGCCGAATTGCCGATGTTCGCATTGATCTTCACGTGAAACTGGCGCCCGATAATCATCGGCTCGCATTCCGGATGATTAATATTAGCGGGAATTATCGCCCGGCCAGCCGCGATCTCATCGCGCACAAACTGCCCGCTCATGCCTTCCCGCAGCGCGATATATGCCATTTCCGGCGTAATGATTCCTTGCCGCGCATAATGCAGCTGCGTTACGTTGCCGCCGTTTCTTGCCCGCAAAGGCATCCTCGAAAGCCCGGGAAAAATGGCTGCTCCTTTGCGTTCCGCAGAATCGGCAGTGCTAAAGCCGTTGTCCTCCGGACGGATGACCCTGCCCTCGTAGCTTTCCGTATCGTTGCGGCGGGCAATCCATTCGCTGCGAATCGCAGGCAATCCGCGCCGAATGTCAGCCGTATATTCCGGATCGGTATAAGGACCGCTGGCATCATAGACGAGCACCGGTTCGTTGGCGATAGACTCGCCATTGCGTCCCTGACTCGCTTCGAGCGCAATTTCCCGCATCGGAACCCGAATGTCGGGTGCTTCGCCTTGAACATAAATTTTTCGGCTTCCTGGCAATGGCGTTGTTAAAATTGGCATCGTAAACACTCCTAATCACAATTGTAATGGAGCTCCACCGATACCTGCCTGGCACGCAGTTCGATTGGGACAATATGAATCCACCGCTTATCGTTTTTAATTTGCTTCGCCGGGACGGCTTTCCGCATGAAAAAAAGCCGCCCCGGCGAAGGAGCGGCTGAAATGTGCGGACGCAAACGACGACAAGGCATACGGCAGAGCATTCGCTCTTTGCCGATGTCTGTTGTACTTGTTGCTTTCCTGAATGAAACGCACAATTCCACTTTCCTACGCTGGCATAACCCAGATCAGGTTCAAAGGGACAAAAGCGTTCGCTTTATCTCAGCCTTACGGCGCCCCTAGTGGTTTTCCTTGCTTGACTATAACGGCAAGCTTCTTATCTGTCAACCCTCATGATGGAATTAAAAGTTATACGACTAGCCGTTAAACGAACGCCAGAAAGCTCCTTTTTTATCCAATATGGCTTCGATTTGCGCATATGGAACGACAAAAGTCGGAAAACCGGCGGCATATGGCGCAATTTCATACGGTTCAAAATAGAGATGCAGAGCATGCTCGGTTACGAAAAAAGGCTGATCCGCCTTAATGCCGGTATACGAATCCGGAAAAATATAATCGTATTGCGGATCATTTTTAATTTGATTGCCGACAATTTCACTCAAGATGGCGACGTAATCGCTGTCTTGTTTAAATAGGTCTTTCAGCTCATACATCGATCCGTCCGAAACATTGATGTGCGAGTAAATCTGCGTCGGCATTCCGTGTGCTGCGCCAAACGGATAGTTATAGCCGGTCAGCTCAAGAACGAGCAAATCTTTTTTAAACCATGCAACATCAAAATCGCCGTTGTACGAATAATTCAGGTCAGCATCCGGGTCAATCGGCTTAACGAGAGAAAGCTCTCTCAGTTTTTGGTTGACTTTAGCCGCCGCATTTGCGTCGCTCATTCCTTCAACTACAGGGTAATAGACCAAATAATTGGGATTCGGTTTATACTTCTGTTCCTTAACCCGATAAGGGCTGCGAAGCGGAATAATCGTGCTGGGCTGCCATACAACGCGGCCATTACGCAGCGTGTATAAGGTGCGCTGATCAATACTGGCTTGAATAATCCCGTCATCCATAAGCGTCAGAGTGCCGCTGCCATCGTAACGAGGAAATCCTTGAGCCGCTTTGCCGGAAGCATCAATGAAAAAAGTCTCGTTTCCATTAGTCGCTGAGGCTAGCCCATGATGGAATTGGCCTACATCCGTATATATGAATTCGGTCAGCTTCCGTCCCGAGGAGTCAAAAATTGCGAAAACAGAGCCGATAAAGGGCTCCTCCTCATTAATCGCGTTGCCAACGGCAAACCGTTCATTGCCGAGATCCCGTATTTCGTTATAACCGGGCTTGATCACCTCACGGCCTTGTTGATCGATTACACCGTATTGGTTTGTATAGTCCTCCGCTATATTGACAATCGCTCTGCCGCCGTGGAATGGCATTGCCGAGCTGAAACGCGGCTCGATGACGACTTGGCCCCGCTCATTCAAATAGCCGGTTTTGCCGTTGTCCGTCGCACGGAAAGCCAAATACCCGTCGCCCGGCTGGCCTACGTACGGGTAGGCATATGTGGCGAGCTTTTTCCCGTCGGGCTGCAGCAGCGCGTATTCATTAACTTTCACTTTAACTACGGCACGCTTATTCGCAAAATCGCCGGCGTCCAAATAAACAGGCGGAATAACCTCATTCGCTTGCCGATCAATATAACCGTAAAGTGATTCGCCCTCTGGCTTTGATTCACTGATTACGGCCCTGCCGTCATGCATTTCCGCCATGTAGCTGTAGCCTTTGCGCCCGACCAGGTCTCCGTCTTCGTTCATCAGCCGATAGGACGAACCAGTTATGACCGGCGCTCGGCCTTCAGAGAAATTGCCGATGTAGCCGTAAATTGGCTTCGCGACATACGCTCCTGTCCTGTCAATCAGCCCTTGTTTGTCATTCAATTGAACAACGGCAGCATCGAATTGAAACGGATTGGCATATTCGTATTGCGGCCGAATCGCAACAGCGCCGCTGTTGTTGATATAGCCCCATTTTGTGCCTGAAGTTGTTTTGACAGCTATCGGATACAAAATCCTCGATCTTGTTGCCCTCATGTCATAACGAATAACCGTCATCGCCATGTCCTCCTTCGCATCCCGACTCAACTAAATCATCGTATGCGCGGAAAAATCGGATATGACAGAAATTTAGTTAACATAACATATTATATGTAATCCATATTAAAGTTCACTCGAAAATTCGCGGGCCAACAACCGTCCGGGCAATTTGACCGCTATATTGTCCATTGCCGTTTGCAGCTGTTTATTATCAATATGCGTGTAAATTTGCGTCGTCTCGATGCTTGCGTGGCCAAGCAGCTCCTGCAGCGTTCTTATATCGGTGCCGCTGCGAATTTGCATGGTGGCAAAGGAATGGCGAAGCTTATGGCTGGACAGCGGCTTATCGGCAAGAGCGGGCCGTTCAAGCTTTAACTGTTCAATCGTCCGATCCGCGACCGTCTGAATCATACGAATAGATAATCGGCGTCCGAATTGAGATACGAAGAATGGCTGGTCTTTGCCTTGCCTGGACGTGAGCCGCTCCTCCAGCGCCTTGCGCAGCACTTCATGAATCGCATTGGGCAGCGGAATGACGCGCCATTTTCGTCCTTTTCCCAAAATATGAATCGCTCCGTCCGGCCGCAAGTCGGATATATTCATTCGATGCACTTCGCCTACGCGCAGCCCCGCGTAAGCCATAAGCAGCACGATCGCAACATTCCGGCTATAAAATTTCCCCTGTACCGATTGGAGCAGCTCATTCAGCTCATTTTCCTCCAAATAGACGGGGATTCGATTTTTCTCCTGTTTGGATTTCGCAACGAGCGCTGCCGGATTTGAATTTGCGGCTTCCATCTCGATCAACGCTTTAAAAAAAGCTCTTATGGCCGATAGCTTGCGATTTCGAGCCTCATCGCCGGCACCCTTCTCACGGGCAGCAGCCAAATACCGCATCACATCCATTTTGCCAAGCTGGCCAATCGCATTCGGATAGACGGCGTTCAGGAAGCTTTGCACATCTCCTCCGTAAGCTTGCTGAGTCGCCTTCGTCATCCCTCTATTTTTCATCCAGATCGTGAACAGTTCCAATTCCGTTCCATACAAGTCTGTTAGCTCATGATGTCGGGCAGTCAAAGATCATATCCTCCATTTTATGTAAAATAGCACTCTCGCAAATGGATCTCCTACTCTATTATGCCATCATTAAAACGGCTCTGAAAGCAAATTGCGCGAAATATGTATTTCGTGCAATTTTATTTGCGTGTTTTATTGTGCCGCTATCCTGTTTACGATGCGTTTTGCGTTCTCTGCTATTTTCATTTTAATATAAGGATCCGTTTTCTCCGGCAGCTTTGTCGGCTCAAAAAACTTCGCTTCTATAACCTCCATTCCATCCGGCTTTATTTCCCCTTCATAATGAGTGCAAATATAACCAATTACGACATTGTAATATTCATGTCCGTTTCTCAATTTCGTATACAAGTGGTTACCGGAAAAGACGCCATACAGCTCGAGTTTATTAATCGTTAATCCTATTTCCTCCTTAACCTCCCGAATTGCGCACTCTTCCACCGATTCACCTAATTCCATCATTCCGCCCGGAACTCCCCATGTCTCATCTTTATATCTAACGAGAAGTATTTCACCTGTTTGATTCAAAATCAGAATGCTCGGTCGAACGAGAATAATCGGGCTGTTGCCAATCATTTGCCGCAGCGATTCAATATATCCCATATCATTTCCTCCTCATTTGTACTTATTTCCCTAATTGTAGCATGCAATCATTTTCCAAAAAGAGAAAAATAATATGAGGTTTTTTCCTGTTTTATCGTTCAAAAAAGACCAAACAGAAATCTTTGATTGACCTTCACCCAACGTTAAGGTTTAGTATAAACCCAGAAAAAGGAGGCTGTTACGATGCTAAAATTAATTAAAGGCGCCACTATCTTAACGATGGGAAACAGTGAACCATTTATCGGGGACATTCTGATTGACAAAGACCGCATAACAGAAATGAAGACTGCCATTACCGCTGAAGTTGATGAGGTGATTAACGGTGAAGGAATGGCAGCGTTGCCAGGTTTGATAAACGCTCACCAGCATACACCAATGAGCTTATTGAGGGGATTTTCCGACGATTTGAAGCTTATGGATTGGCTAGACAAGAAAATGCTCCCCGCTGAATCCCGAATGACGCCTGAGGACATTTATTGGGGAGCAAAGCTCGCAATGGCTGAAATGATCAAATCGGGAACGACTACTTTTGCGGACATGTACATCCACATGAATGAAATAGCAGTTGCAACGGAAGAAGTCGGCATGCGGGCTTCTTTAACTCGGGGATTAGTGTTCCTTGAAGATGATGGCGGCCGACGAATGTCGGAGGCGATTGATTTAATCCGGCGATGGAGCGGCAAAGCCGAGGGCAGGATCACCACCATGCTGGGGCCCCATTCCCCTTACATGGTTCCGCCGCAACACTTTAAAGAAATTATCTCGCTTGCAGAACAGGAAAGAATTGCAATTCATACGCATCTTGCTGAGTCCAAAGAGGAAGTTATCCAAATTCGGGAAAAGTATCAACAAACCCCAACACAATATTTGTATCATCTCGGTCTGTTTGAAAAGGCTCATGTGCTCTTAGCTCATAGCGTACATCTAAATCGGCGCGATATCGGTTACTTGAAGGGGATGCGGGGAGGCGTTTCCCATAATCCCGTAAGCAACCTCAAGCTTGGTTGCGGGATTGCACCAATTACGGAGATGGTCGAACAAGGGATTACCGTAGGACTAGGCACGGATGGAGCAGGCAGCGCCGCCACGCTAGATATGTTTGATGAGATCAGAGCTGCCACTTGGCTGCAAAAGCTGGATTACGGAGATCCCACAAAACTTCCCGCCATTGATGCCCTTCGAATGGCGACTGTCGGAAGTGCGGGATTGCTCAACATTGACCATGAAGTGGGCATGTTGGAAATTGGAAAAAAAGCGGACATCATCTTAATCGATCTGAGAAAACCCCATTTGCAGCCGATCCATAATATACATTCACTGCTCGCATACTGTGCCAATGGATCGGATGTAGACACGACAATCGTAAATGGAAAAGTGTTGATGCAAGGCCGCCGTTTGCTGACGATCGATGAAGATGAGCTGTTAAAGCAAGTTTCCACTCGTTCCAAACGAATTGTAGATGGCATATGAGCAATAATTGTTGCAGTGCGGGCATTACTGCCCGCACGAAGGGCAAACGGAGCATTTTCGTATTATTAGGGCTGTCCCATAAGTCATGAAAATGACGATGGGATACCCCTTTTTTTATCTGGGTTAAACAGTAAACTGCTCATTTAAATGTTCTTCCGATCGCCATTGCTCAGGGATTCCTTTGAATCAACGAGG
>NZ_WOVL01000048.1 GCF_009737085.1 Paenibacillus sp. NEAU-GSW1 | reverse complement strand
ATGGAATATCTTCGCCTCAAACGACAAGCGAGGGAGCAATTAAAGAGCGAGGATGGATATGCATTATCGGTTCGACGCATGCACGAACCAGAGCGTGTGTTTGGCCAAATCAAGAATAACCGAGGATTCCGCCGGTTCCTGCTTCGAGGCTTGCCGAAAGTCAGTCTAGAGGTCGGGTGGCTTTCACTTGCCCATCATTTGCTGAAGAAAGCTGCAAAGGATAAAAAATCTAAAAATAGCGTTGCAGGTCCGCAACGCTATTTTTATGAAATTCACTTTTGTAATTTACTGATGCGAGCCATTTCTCTAGCGAGCGAACCTCTTTTGAGACGGCCCCTTTCTTTTTTTTAACCATATTGTGTATATTAAGAGCTACATGGATAAATAGGAAATGCTACGAAGCCAGTTTTGCTGCGCCAAACTAAGGAAATGCTTACGAAGCCAGTTTTGCCGCGCAAAACTTTAAGGGGGAACGGTATGGGAGATCTTAGAAAAATAAATACGCTGCGCAATCAAATTTTTATCGGCTTTATGCTCGTTATGATTATCGTGCTTGCGGCTGTCGGTTTTTTCACGTACGGACAAGTATCCGTCATGCTGCGTCAAAACGCGGAGAAGCATATCCAACAGACTGCCGTTCAAGCGACGGGCAAGCTGGACGTATTGCTGCGCCAGATGGATACGTTCACGATCCAAGTGGCGAGCAACGCAACGGTACAGCGGCTGATGACACAAGAAGCGGAAGGCAAGCCGATCAGCTTTGCCGAGCGCCAATCGATTCAACGGGAGGTGCGCAAGCAGGAAGCCTATATGACTGGCATCCGTTCTGTTGAACTGTATGCGAATGATTTCCGGATGCTGATGCCCTTTACGGAAGTAAGCTTGGACAACCGAGTCCCGGTCAGCTGGATTTACTTGGCCGACGAGCAGGAAGGCAGGCTGGTTTGGTTCGGCATGGATTCCCGTTACCCCAATTCGATTGTAGCGATCCGCCAAGTCCGGCTGATCGACCGCTCTTACGAAAAGGCAGGGTATGTATTGGTGCTCATTGACAAAAACTATTTTGAGCTAACGGATACCGATGGAAACGCTGTCAGCAATACGCGCGAAATGATGGGCTTGTTCGACGCCAGCAACCAAGCGATCAATTCCGATTTTTCCAAGGAAGTCGATGTGGAGCGGATGCTGAAGCAGGGTGAACAGACGGTTACACTGGATGGCGAGAAGTACAAGGCGATTGAGAAACGGTCGGATACGACCGGCTGGAGCATTATTATTCTTACGCCTCTCGCGTATGCCGCCGAAGGACTTTCCGTTCTGCGCACCGTCATTTTAGTGTCCGTTCTAGTCGGCAGCTTGCTGTTTTTAATTTTTACGTTTATTTTATCGACGATGATTACGAGACCGATTTTGAATTTGATTAAAGCGATGCGCAATGCCAAATTAGGCACGCTTAAGCCGATTCAAATTACGTCGTCGACGATGGAAATTAACGAGCTTAACAATACGTACAATCAAATGGTCGATTCGCTTAATGAACTCATCGAGGTCGTTTATCATAAAGAGCTGATCCAAAGCCGCACCGAACTGAAGGCGCTGCAGGCGCAGATCAATCCGCACTTTTTGTTCAATACGCTGGAGGCGATGAACTGGGCGCTCGAGGATAAAGGGGAGGAAGAGCTTTCGCAAGTCGTCATTGCGATGTCCGGCTTATTTCGTTATGTCATTTCCCGCGCGGATGAGGATGAATGGGTGACGGTCGGCGATGAGCTTGAACACGCGGAACGTTATTTGAAAATCATGGACATGCGCATGCTCAGCAGACTTTCGTGGAGCATCGAAGCGCAGGAAGGCAGCAAAAGCGTTCCGATCCCTAAGCTGCTCGTTCAGCCGTTAGTGGAAAACGCAATTTCTCACGGTGTCGAGCAGCGAGTAGGAACAGGAGTCGTAACGGTAAGCGTTGCGCCTTCCAGCCGTCCGGGCTTCACCCGCATTGCGGTATCGGACAATGGGCCGGGCATGACCGAGGAAAAGCTGTTAGCTCTATATGCATCTCTCGACAGAGGTCATGATCCATCCTCCTCGAAAGGAACGGGGGTTGGGCTGAGCAATGTCGCGAAACGATTGAAGCTGTATTACGAGAAGATTGACGGTCCAAGCTTGGACATCCGAAGTGAACCCGGCAAAGGGACGACCGTTGCTTTTGAAATACCGAATGAACACGGGGAGGGGATTTTGCGATGAAAACGATTCTAATTGTAGATGACGAGCCAAGAACGAGAGAAGGCGTGCGAAAAGTGCTGGAAACCTGGTCGGCCGGCCAGCATCGGATCGAGACGGCTTCTAATGGCATCGAAGCGCTGAAGTGGATGGAAAGCAACGAAGCCAATCTGCTCATTACCGATATTCGGATGCCGGAGATTGAAGGGCTGGACCTTGTTGAGCGCATAAGCGATTTGCCGAACGCGCCTTTGGTTATTATCATTTCGGGCTATCCGGAATTTAATTATGCGCAACGGGCGATTGAATATGGCGTTGTTGAATATTTACTTAAGCCGCTGGATAAAACTAAACTTGTCAAAGCGGTGGAGACGGCGATGAAGCGGGAAGAAAGCAAGCATCGTATCGAACGGATGGAGAAGCTGGTGGATCCGAAGCTGCTGGATACAGCGCAAGAGGAAAACAATTATAGCCCTCAAGTGCAAGAGGCGCTGCAATATTTGAACGAGAATATGCAGAAATCGCCGACAATGCGTGATACAGCGGAGCATTTGCATATGAATGCGAGCTATTTGAGCGTCTTGTTCAAGGAGCAGACCGGACTTACTTTTAGCGAGTATGCAACGAGAAGAAAGGTGCAAAAGGCGAAAGAATTGCTGTCGACAACGCGCCTTTCAATCAATGACATTGCCGAGCAAGTCGGGTATCAAACGGCGAAATATTTCGTGAAAGTATTCCGTCAAATGGAGGGTACCAGCCCTGGCCAGTATCGTAAGATCAACTCCCATTCGGAAACAACGATCCAATAGAAGTAGTATTTTTCCCAATTCATCTTACCTTACGGGTCCGCCTCCACGTTGCTAGAATGGATTTGTAAGCGATTAAATCCAGCAAGCAAAAAAGGGGATGTAAACGTGTTCAAGAAAAAAACAGCAATAATGCTTTCTACTCTTAGCCTCGCGGTCGTTATGTCTGCTTGTGGTCAAAACGCCAACAACGGCGGCAACGCTCCAGCTAATGAGGGATCGAATGAAAGCGGTTCCGGTGCTGAGAAAGTAACAGTTAACTTCATGCACCTGTGGCCGGAAGGCGTATCCGCCGGTCAGAACAAAATCGTAAATCAAATCATCAACGAATATCAGAAAGAGCACACAAACGTTACGATCAAACAAGAAGTGCTTGATAACGAGCAATACAAAAACAAATTGAAAGTGCTTGCATCGTCCAACCAGCTGCCGGACGTAGGCGTAACTTGGGCTGCGGGCTTCCTTCAGCCTTACGTAGAAGGCAACCTGTTCACACCGCTGGACGATCTGCTTGGCGGAGAGTTGAACGGCAAATTCGTTAACGGCACGACGGAAGCCTATGCGATCGACGGCAAAACGTACGGTCTGCCGCTCGAATTTAACATTTCGCCGATCTACTACAACAAAGCGATTTTCGAGAAATACAGCCTGGAAGTTCCGACGACCTACGAGCAATTAAAGCAAGTTATGAAAACACTTAATGACAACGGCGTCGCTCCGATTACACTCGGCAACAAAGACCGCTGGACCGGTTCGCTCTGGTATATGTACCTGGCCGACCGCTTCGCCGGACAAGAAGCGCTGGCGAATGCGATTAATGGCACGGGATCGTTCAAGGACGAGAATCTCGTGAAAGCGGCAAGCGAAGTACAAGCTCTTGTCGACAGCAACGCGTTCGTGAAAGGCTTCAACGGCCTCTCCAACGAGGAAGCAAAATCCGAGTTTATTAACGGCAAAGCGGCGATGTACATGATGGGTACATGGGAGCTGCCGAACTGGACGTCCAATGAGGATATTCCGAAAGAATTCCGCGACAGCGTAGGGTTCTTCAAATTCCCAACGGTTGAAGGCGGCAAAGGCAATATCGACAGCTGGGTAGGCGGACCAGGCGTAGGCTTGTTCGTCTCCGAAAGCTCGAAAGTGAAAGAAGAAGCGAAGAAGTTCGTCGAATACTTTGTGCAAAAATGGGGCGAGCAAGCGGTAACAGACGCAGGTGTAATCCCGGCTACGAAAGTAGATACGGCTTCGCTTGAGCTTCCGCCACTGTATGTTGACCTGTTTAATGAAATGAACAAAGCAAGCAGCGTTACGCTGTTCGCGGACGTTCAAATGCAGCCGAATGCGGCTGAAACGCACTTGAACCAAATTCAATCGTTGTTCGGAAAAGCGGTAACGCCTGAGAAATTCTCCGAAGAACATGATGCCGTATCAAAAGCAAAGTAACGGCTTCTGAATAGGAAATAAGGACAAGGAGTTTATCCGGCCCGGGTTCGTTCGGATAGGCTCCTTGCTCCAATCAAGAGAAAGGAGTCGGCTAAATTGGATAAGGTAATGTCGAACAAGGGAATCATCGCGCTTTACGTGCTGCCATCTCTGCTGCTTATTTTAGGCATTGTGTATATCCCGATCGTGCTGACTGGCTATTATGGCCTGCATGAATGGAACGGAATCGGGGCTTTGAAGTTTATCGGCTTGGACAATTATAAGGAATTGGTTTCAGATAAAGCTTTCTGGAGCAGCGCGGGACATTCGCTTCTGCTTGCCGTTTTTTCAGCGATTAGCCTTATCGTTTATTTAATTGTTGCTATGGTATTGGCTGCAAGACTAAAGGGCGTAAACTTCTATCGCAAAATCTATTTGATTCCGATGTTGCTCTCGTCTGTTGCGATTGCACAGCTTTGGCTGAAAATCTATCATCCGACGAACGGGATTTTGAACAGCGTTTTAGAATCACTTGGAGTCGCAAATCCTCCCGCATGGCTGGCAGAGCCTTCGCTTGTACTGTTTGCTCTGTTCATTCCGATTTTGTGGCAATACGCGGGCTTCTATATACTGATTTATTATGCAGCGCTAAAAAATATCCCGACTTCCCTGGAGGAAGCGGCGAAGATTGACGGGGCAAACGCGTTCCAAATCGCTTTCCGAATCAAGCTTCCGCTCGTCATGGAGGTCGTGAAAGTCACGGTCGTCCTGGCGGTTGTCGGATCGCTCAAATATTTCGATTTGATCTATGTGATGACAGACGGCGGACCTAACGGTTCCAGTGAAGTAATGGCGTCGTACATGTACCATACCGCATTCCGTACGTATGATTTCGGTTACGGCAGCGCCATTGGCTTCTTCCTGCTCATTATTTGTTTGGTTGCAACTTGGCTGATCCGTAAAGCTACGGCTACTAAAGATACGATTCAATATTCATAAGGAGGGACGCTTCATGATGTCCGGAACTGCAGGACAGCTTGGAGGCGGGGAGAAGCGTTCAGGTGTCGGCGGCAAAATCGGCTACACGCTGCTTTATATCGTCTTGATCGCCGTCGGCGTGTTTCAAATTTTCCCGCTCGTATGGCTGCTGTTTTTCTCGCTCAAAAACAATCAGGAAGTGTTCAATCTTCCTCCGTTATCGTTGCCGACAAATCCGAAATGGGAAAATTACGAGAAGGTTTGGAGTGCCGGCAACATTGACCTTTATTTCTTAAACAGCGTATGGATTACGGTTGCTGCGACCGTGCTCACTGTTGTCTTGGGCAGCCTTGTGACGTATGCGATTACGCGGATGAAGTGGAAGGGAAGCTCCTTCGTGCTTGGCCTGTTCATGGTGGCGATGATGATACCTGTCCACTCGACGCTAATTCCGTTGTTCAGTTTGTTCAACAATATGCATATGATCGACAGGCCGATTTCGCTTATTTTATCGTATGTGGCGTTTAATATGCCGATTACGATTATGATTTTGCTTGGCTTCTACTACGCGCTGCCGCGCGAGGTAGAAGAGGCTGCCGTAATTGACGGCAGCTCGGTGAACGGCATGTTCTTCCGAATCGTGCTGCCGATGACGGGCTCGGTGCTGTCGACGACAGGCATTATTAATATGATCTATAACTGGAACGAGTTTATCTTCGTCAATACGTTCATTAGCTCGGATAAGTTCAAAACGCTGACGGTCGGCGTACAAAACTTTATCGGTCAATATTCGACCGACTGGGGCGCGATCGGCGCGACGCTGATGATTAGTATTTTGCCAATCCTGATCGCATATTTGTTCCTGAGCGACCGGATTGTCGAAGGTATGGCGGCGGGCGCGGTTAAGGGCTGAGGCTGGATTTGTAGAAGGTTGAGTTGCAAACTGCGCATTTCGAATTATTCGAAATGCTCCGTCTGCCTCTAACCTGCAGTGAAAATCTACGCCATTAACTGCTTAATAAAAAGTGAAGAACATAAAAAGTGGCTGTGCTGAGATGAAGCACAGCCACTTTTTATTAATCGGCTACGAGAGGCCCTACATATTTGAAGCTCACCTTCCACATCGATGCGTAAAGGCCCTCTAACGGATTCTTATTCCGTTAGAGTGCCTTAGGCAACACTATATTTGCTTTCTAACGGAACGAGAGGCCCTAACAATAGCTGCGCACCTTCCACATCGACGCGTGAAGGCCCTCTAACGGATTCTTATTCCGTTAGAGGGCCTTAGGCAACACTATATTTGCTTTCTAACGGAACGAGAGGCCCTAACACTTGCTGCGCACCTTCCACATCGACGCGTGATGGCCCTCTAACGGATTCTTATTCCGTTAGAGGGCCTTAGGCAACACTATATTTGCTTTCTAACGGAACGAGAGGCCCTAACAATAGCTGCGCACCTTCCACATCGACGCGTGATGGCCCTCTAACGGATTCTTATTCCGTTAGAGGGCCTTAGGCAACACAATATTTACTTCCTAACGGAACGAGAGGCCCTAACAATAGCTGCGCACCTTCCACATCGACGCGTGATGGCGACAAACGGAGCGAGGGAATGATTCTGGAGAAGCGAAGCGTTCGCTTTTGTGAGGGGATTCCTACACTACTCCGTCTAATTAAAGGAATCCCCGAGCAATGGCGATCGTAAGAACATTCCCTCGTGCAGTTTGCTAGCATCAGTTCACGAACATTCCCTCGTGCAGTTTGCTAGCATCAGTTCACGAACATTCCCTCGTGCAGTTTGCTAGCATCAGTTCACGAACATTCCCTCGTGCAGTTTGCAAGCATCAGTTCACGAACATTCCCTCGTGCAGTTTGCAAGCATCAGTTCACGAACATTCCCTCGTGCAGTTTGCAAGCATCAGTTCACGAACATTTCCTCGTGCAGTTTGCTAGCATCAGTTCACGAACATTTCCTCGTGCAGTTTGCAAGCATCAGTTTGCGCGTCATTAATCACGCGAGCTCCTTCGTGTTACTCGCGATTCTCATACATAAAATAATCAAAGTCCGCATGCAAGCTGCAGCCTGACGTGTCCTGGCATTGCATGCCGACGAACGCGCCGGTGAAGAAGCCGCCGCCCTGGATATAATCATCCGAAAGCTTATGCGAATCGAAATCGACAGGCAAGCGAGTCCAGTTCCCGCCGTCGAACGAATAGGAGTAATAATAAACCGCATGTTCGACATCGACGCGCAAATAGACGTATTCGACCTCGCTTGGCACAATGATTTCTTTGCCTTGAAGCGGCTCGGAGAATGTGAAGTTGTCACAGGCGACAAGCTGCAAAATGCGTCCCTTCTCTTCATGCCATGACAATTGGCAGGAGGTCCAGTTTTGCGTGTTGTAGTAGTTTACCAGTCCGGCCGATTGCTGATAAGTCGTCGGGTTGAAGGCGAGCTTCGTCTCCGCGGTGAAACGGAAATGCTGCCACCGTCTTGCGATGAACGCTTGCGTAAATTTGGATGTCAGTGATTCTTTGCCGTAAAGGCGTAAATGTCCGGGACGGTCTTTAAGCGATACGATGCGCTCGCCTAACGGAATACGCAAGCTTTGGAAATGGAGGTTCAGCTCCTCGCTGTCGAAGTCATCCTTCGTCAGATAGTCCGGCTCCCACGTTACTTCCGGAATGTCCGGCCCTTCAATCGTAAGCGACGGCTGGTTGCCGCCGACAATATACGGCCAATCTTCCTTCCATTCGAGACGCTGGATTGCCGTTTCCCGTCCAAGCGGACAGAAGCCGCGCGGATCAAGCAACGGTTGTCCTTCACGAGACAGCGGCCGGCCCGTCAAATGGACGAAAAACCATTCGTCCGTATGCGTCTGCACAATCGAGCCGTGACCGGCTTTTTGCAGCGGAATGCGCGGCGCATGGAACGAGGTGATGAGCGGATTGTGCGGATGCACCTCGTACGGACCGCGAATATTTTTGGAGCGGGCGATCGTCGCTTGATGCTCGTATTTCGTTCCGCCTTCGGCTGTCAGCAAATAATAGTAGCCGCCGATTTTGTACAAATGAGGCGCTTCTGTCAGTTTAATGTCGGTGCCTTTAAATATAATTTCCTGCTTGCCGATCAGCTTTTGCTCGCTGACGCTGTATTCCTGCAGCACGATGCCGTTGAAGTTGTGATGGCCGACCCGTTGATCCCACAGCATGTTGACAAAATACTTTTTGCCGTCCTCGTCATGGAACAACGAAGGATCGAAACCGGAGCTGTTGACATGGATCGGTTCGGACCACTCGCCGTCAATCGTATCGCAAGTGACCAGGTAGTTGTGGCAATCCTTCCATTGGCCCTCGGTTACTTTAACATCGGTGTAGATGAGCCAGAAACGGTTGTCACTATAGGAAAGAGCAGGCGCCCAGATACCGCCGGAATCGGGATTTCCCGTCATATTCAACTGGCTGAGCCGATTAAGCGGTCTCGCGGCGAGCCGCCAGTTTTTCAGATCTTTGGAGTGATAAATGCCGACTCCGGGAAACCATTCGAAGGTCGATACCGCAATATAATAATCTTCGCCTGCGCGGCAAACGCAAGGGTCCGGGTTAAAGCCCGGCAAAATCGGATTTTGAATGATGGACATGAGAAATCTCCTTTCAATTTACCCATCTTTTGCACTGCTGCAGAAGAGGTGTATAATTGCATTTATAGCTTAATGATAGCAAGAGGAATCCATCGTTCCCATATCCATATTAGGATGATATTTACCCAAATCGGGCGTGAACATAAAAAAGAGCGGAGGAGGAGCAAAATGCAGCAGAGAAAGGGGCCGACGTCAAGGAAGGAGTTTATGCTGCCGGACATGGACTCGACATTCCGCGTATTCGCCGCACATTGGCGGACAGTGGAGCCGGAATGGACCTATCCGCTGCATAAGCACCCGCTTTTTGAGGTGAATCTGGTGCTGTCGGGCATGCAGGAAATGACCGTAAACGGTCGTCAATATCGGCAGCGGCAGGGCGATTTGATCGTGCTGAATCCTGGGGACAAGCATGAAAGCCGCGCCGTCGGCGGGGAGGCGATGACCTATTACTGCCTTCATTTTGACGTGGACGAGCGTTCCTTTCGAGAATTGCTGCTTCAAAATGGCGAATGCTATCATCCGGCCGGAAGCGAGCTGGCCGTTGCAATCAAGCCTGCGTTGGCGAAGCTTGTCTCGCTAACGACGGAGGAGGCGGCGATGCGGGTAGAAGCGCGGATGATTACGTTATCCGCCATGTTCGAGCTGTTTGCCGCTTTAAGCGGAACGTTGTCCAAGCGCAACCGAAGCGAAGAGGGGACGAGGCGATCGGCCGTTGCTTCGCAAGCGGCGGCGATGCTGGAGCAGGCGGTCGAGCATGCAGCCGGCGGGGAAAGCGGCGTGGAGACGGTGCAGGCGATTGCGGAAGCGCTCGGATACAGCATGTCCGCGCTGAACCGGCTGTTTTCCCAAGCTTACGGAATGTCGCCCCGTCAATATGTATCCCATATGATGCTGAAAAAAGCGAAGCTGCTGCTCATGGACCACGAGCTTACGATAGAAGCAATCTCCGCTGAGCTTGGCTATCGCACCATCGCTCATTTTAGCCGGCAATTCAAGCGCTGGACAGACGAGCCGCCGAGCCAGTTTCGAGCCCGGTTTCATGAGTGACATCAAAATTACGCCAATAAGGAGCTAACCATGTATACCGTACAGATTGGATCATTTGTACTTAACCTGGAAATCGTCATCTATTTGCTATGCGGAATGGCTGGCGCGGCAGGGCTGTCGCTGCGATTAAAAAGGGAAGGCGGTTCGGCAAGTGCCGCGGCAGAAGTGATCAACGCTTTAATTGTGTGGGTTGCTGTATGGAAATTAAGCCTAATTGCGTTTGATCCTGCCGCCGTATTTGCAGACTTGCGGTCGCTTATTTATTTCAGCGGAGGGATTGCCGGCGGCTGGGCTGCGACTGCCGTTGCTTGCGGCTATTTGGTTATTCGTTGGCGGCGTGCGGGAGCGGCATGGCTTGCGATTGCAGGAAGACTGCTGCTCTTGTTAAGCGGCTGGATGACCGTGTGGTTTTGTGCAAAATTTGTTTTTGCAGATCAGTCCGCAGAAGCGTGGAAAATGGGGCTTGCCGCATTAATTTCCGCTATGGTGTTCGGCTATCAGCTGTTTGTTACGCGCTCTCTAGAATGGAGGCAGTTGGCAGCGGTCAGCGCAGTAGCGGCGGCAGGGCTTGCGGCTGTTCTGTTTGTCGATTATGGCGGAGACGGGCTTGAGCGTGCAGGAGCGGGAGCGGGCAGTGTCGTTATTGGATTAAAAGAAGGACAGCAGGCGCCGGATTTCAAGCTTTCGACAATAGAAGGAAAAGAGTCAAGCCTCTCCGATTACAGCGGCAAAATCGTCATTGTTAATTTTTGGGCTTCTTGGTGCCCGCCGTGCAAAGCCGAAATGCCGCATATGGAAAAGCTGCATGCCAAGTACGGGGGGCGAGACGTTGCTATCGTTTCTGTGAATATGACTGCAACCGAGAAAAGCGGCAAATCGGTCAGCAGCTTTGTTCAGAAGCACGGGCTGACGTTTCCGGTTATGATGGATGAGAATGGAGCTGTAATGGAGCAATACCGCGTCAGAAGCTATCCGACAACGTTCCTTCTCGATAACGAGGGTATCATCCGTGAACGAATACTTGGAGCCGTCGATTTCGCAATGATGGAGAAAATGATAAAAAAAACGGCAGCCTAGCCCTAGGCTGCCGTTTTTTTTGCGAAATACTAGCGGATATTAAAGATGTCCCACTCGCTTTCGGTCTCTGTATAGATGGCAATTAGCACGATGGCGGTCTCCGCGCCAATATTTTTCACCCTGTGCGGCGTGCACGCGTTCCAGCTGAAGGAATCGCCTTCTCCGAATTCGGCAGAGTCTTCCCCTTGCTCGGCGAAGATTGTACCCTTCACGACAATATGGACTTCTTCGCCCTCGTGCGCATGGGGCGCATCCCCCGTCGAAGCACCGGACGGAATTTCCACCAGCATCATCCTGACGTTCTTCGTGGAACTCAAATGCTCCACCTTCAAAAGGTCGGAACCGCTCGTCGTCGCTTTTCGTTCATCCTTCCGAACGATCTTCATGCGGTCCTCTTTTTTCATGAGCAAATAAGCCAAAGGCACTTGCAAAGCGTTCGCTATACTTTCAAGCGTCGATATGGAGGGGGAAGTTTTATTCGTTTCGACCTGGCTCATGAAGCCTTGAGATAAGCCGGTTTCTTCGCAAATTTGAGCGATGGTAATGTTTTTTCGTTTTCGAATCGCTCTTATGGCGGAGCCGATATCCATACGATTGCACCTCTATTGAAATATTAGTAATACAAAATATAAATACATATTAGCAAAAATATGATTGACATGCCAGCGCTTCTATTATAAATTACTAATACAAACTTTATTTTATTATTACTAATATTCGAATCGCGATCATACGCAACCTATGAAGGGGGATTTTTAATGAATCCAGCATATCAATATGATGTTCATTTGCCGGCCAGCATGGACCCGGACAGCAAATATCCAGTTATCTTTACGCTGCATGGCAAAGGCTCCAACGAGCGGAATATGTTCGGGTTGGTCGCTGACTTGGCTGATCAATTCATCATCATCGGCATTCGCGGAAATCTGCCGCTCGGCGCGGGTTATCAGTATTATGATTTGAAAAGCTTAGGCAATCCTATTCGTCCCATGTTTGACAAGGCGGCAACGCAGCTTGAAGATTTCATTCAATATGCGACGGAGAAGTATCCGATCGATTCGGGCAAACGTTACTTGCTCGGTTTTAGCCAAGGGGCGATTTTGTCGATGACGCTTGCGCTTACGATGGGCGATCAATTAAAAGGCATCGTTGCGTTGAACGGTTACGTTCCTGAATTTGTGAAGACGGAGTATTCGCTGCGCAGCGTGCAGGAAGTTTCGGTATTTGTTTCGCATGGACAATTCGATTCGGTATTCCCGGTTCAAATCGGCCACGAGACGGCAGCCTATTTTAAGGAGCAAACACCGCATCTGACTTTCAAAATCTATCCGAGCGATCACGGCGTATCGGAGGAAAACCAGCTCGATGCGCGGAGTTGGATTAGACAGGATGCCGGTTTGAATTGATTATGATTCTGAAAGGATAAATTTACTTTGTTAAATGTGAATGCATAAATTAAAGGAGTGAGAAGCATATGTTGCCTTCCTATTTTTTCGCGCACGGCGCCCCTTCGATCGTTCTCGAGGATAATGATTATACGCAATTGCTCAAACAATTTAAGGAGCATACAACGAAGCCGAAAGCGATTGTGCTCTTTTCCGCTCATTGGGAGGAGCAGATCCAGACGATTGGCGCAGCGGATACGTATGAAACGATTTATGATTTTGGCGGGTTTCAGGATGAGCTTTACCAGATGACCTATCCGGCTCATGGCAATCGCGAGCTGAGCGAGGAAATTCAATCGTTGTTTTCCAAGCATGGCATCCAGAGTGTTTCGAATGAGAAGCGGGGGCTTGACCACGGAGCTTGGGCCGTTCTAAAACTGCTGTATCCTGATGCGGATATCCCGGTAGTCGCTCTTTCCGTGAATCGGCATTTGTCCAACGCGCAGCAGTATGAAATCGGGAAAGCGTTGCAAGAGCTTAGGGAACAGGATATTCTAATAATCGGCAGCGGCGGTACCGTTCATAATTTGAGAAACTTGAATTGGCGGTCCGAGGGAGTAGACGAGTGGGCGGCGCAATTCGACAGTTGGATTCAAGACAAGGTCGAGTCGTGGGATACGGAATCGTTGTTCCAATACGACAAAATCGCTCCTTACGCGCAGGAAGCTGTGCCGACGAACGAGCATTTCATACCGCTTCTTCTCGCAATGGGAACCGGTGACGCGAATCGCCAGGCGAAGCTGCTTCATCGCAGCTATCAATACGGCAACCTGAGTCTGAGCTGCTGGCAGTTCAATTGATCCGATTGTGAAAGAAGGCAAACGAGATGGCATCCCCCGTTAAGATTAAGGCTGCAATGGAGAAAATAATCATATCAGGCGTTGCTGCTGTATATATTGTACAGCAGCTTACACATTGGGACTTGCTTGCGCCTTTGCTGGGGAGCTTAGTGTTTATCGCTATCGCTTTACTGCTGCCGAAGCTGAAGGGGATGACTCTGTGGCTTACGGCAGCTTTTATTGTTGTTGGAGCGTCGTTTATGCTGCTGAGGGGAGCTGATGCCCGGGATTGGTTCGAGGCTGCCGGAATTAACGTTACGATCGTTACGCTGTTCTTTTTCGCCCCGCTGTTTGGGATTCCAGTTCGGCTCCCGAGTTACGCCGATGCCTTAAAGCGGTTCTATGAACTGAACCTCCGCAGCAAGAACGCGTTATTCGCGGGAACGCAGCTTCTTACCCAAATCATGGGTGTGTTTATAAACGTAGGTTCAATTCCAGTCGTCTATCAAATGGTGTTTGTAAAGCCGCAGCCAGGCATGTCGCAGTTGCTTGCCAATGCGATGAACAGAGGGTTTGCCGGGGCGATTTTTTGGTCGCCGTATTTCGCTGCGATGACGCTCGTGACCTCCTCGTTAGGGCTTGCTTGGTCGTCTATTCTGCCCTATATGCTCGGCCTTGCGGTCTTAAGTCTGCTTGTAAGCTGGATGGTGGATTTTCGGGAGCTGAGGCAAGTGCAGGCGGAAGCGGAACCGCCTCCGCAGCAATCGGTTGAACGCGAGGGAGAGCCGGAGAAGGGAGCTTTTCCGCTGGGTCTCGGAATCTATTTAACGGCAGCCATTGCCGTTATCTTAATGCTCGAGCGGACGGTCAGCCTGCCGATGGTGCTGCTGATTTGTATGACGGCGGTCGTTTATCCGCTAATCTGGTGCTTCTTTAAGAAGGAGATGGCCGTATATCGGCAAGGCTTGAACAACCATCTCACGGTAACGCTGCCCGCTTTGCAGAAGGAGATTACGCTGTTTCTGGCCGCAGGCTTTTTCAGCGGTTCGATTGGCGCGACAGGTTTCGGCTCCGCGGTTCCGGCATTGCTAGAGCAAATTCCATTGCCGATTGTCTTTACCTTTTCACTTTTCACGGTTGCTTTAATTGCAGGAACCTCGCTGATCGGTCTGCATCCAATTGTGCTTGTGACCATTCTTGCCGGGGGCATTGATCCGTTAAGCGTACATATTAGCCCGGAATATTTCGCGGTTCTGCTGCTCGGAAGCTGGGGATTGTCGAATCCGATATCGCCTGCCTCGGCCGTAAACAATTTGCTGGCGGGGCTGTTGAAGAAGACCGTGTTTGAGGAAGCGGCGCCGAATTATAAGTTTGCAGGCTGGATGGCGGCAGTGCTTATAATTTATTTATTAATTATTAGTGATTTAGTCTCTTAACAGATGTATAATTTACAATATATAGGCTGGCTTGCCTCAATTAGGTGAATGGTCTTTGAAACGTACGGATGATTTATTCGTATGTAGGGTAAGAAGTCATATTGGAAAAGGGGCTAATGAAAAATGAACTACAATCATTCGACATCGTATGGAAGGCCAATGGGCAAATTGATGCTCACGTTTTTTTATGCTTTGATCGTATCCGGAATCGGCATGTTTATCGGGTTGCTGCTGCCGCCGGTCGCACGTATTCCGCTCATCATCCTAGAGGTCGCTTTGCTGATCGGTATGTTGTTCCTCCGCAAAAGAACGTCGATCGGTTATCCTCTGATGTATACGTTTATGCTTGTGTCAGGCGCGACGCTTCAATTTTCGCTTAGCTATTACATAGCGTCATTGGGCAGCGCGATTGTTATTCAGACGGTTGCTGTTGCTGTCATCGCTTATGCGGGGCTGGCGATTTACGCGACGAGGACGAAGGAAGATTTCCGCTTCTTGCGCGGATTCCTGTTTGCCTCTTTGATCGGCCTTGTTGTACTGGGGCTCTTGCAATTTATTTTTCCGTTCGGCGGAAGCATGGAAATCTTCTATTCCGGTTTCGGATTGCTCATTTTTATGGGCTACACGCTGTACGATTTCAACCGGATGGCCAAGGAAGGATTCGATGAGAGCGAAATTCCTCTAATGGTCGTGAACATTTACCTCGACTTGGTTAACGTCATTATGTTTGCTCTTCGCTTGGTGAAGTCGTTGACGGAAGACTAAGCTGAATAACGAAGGGGGTGTCCCATAAGTCATGAAAATGACGATGGGACACCCCCTTTCTTTATCTGGGCTAAACAGCAGCCTGCGCATGAAATGTTCTTCCGATCGCCATTGCTCAGGGATACCGTTGAATCAACAAGGTAAGGTAGGCATCCCTTCACAAAAGCGAACGCTGTCGCTTCTCCAGAATCATTTAATGCTCCATCTGCCCTTAACCCGTTCATGAAATGCTCATACAAATCGCTTAGATATGAAACTCTTCACCAAAGCTTATCCCGGAGGTGACCGGGACAGCTACCATCCTAAACTGCTTATGAAGGTCATCATTTATGCCTACACGCAGCGCATTTACTCCTCTCGCCAAATCGCGAAAGCAGTACGTGAAAACATCATGTTCATGTGGCTGGCAGCCAGACAGCGCCCAGATTTCCGAGCAATTAACCGCTTCCGCTCAGAACGCATGAAGGACGTACTGGAGACGGTCTTCACAGCTGTACAGAAGATCAATTCATCATTAGCTACAGTCTTCATCAACGCCCTACAGATACGCGTTGTCTCAAACCGCACCTAGACAAAGTGAAGGCTTCTCTTGGTCATTTGCCGGGGACCATCATTGCAGATGCTGGCTATGGGAGTGAAGAAAATTATGCTTATCTGGAGTCATACGTGGACATGTGCAGCAGGACAGAAACTCCTATTCCTTTATGAAGGCAGAAGCACCACGGAAAGCGGATATGAAATCGTTACCCGCATGTATCGCAGTATCTCTTGCGAGGGCTGTCCACTGAAGGAAAGATGCACAAAGGCACAAGGAGATTGGGAAATAAAGGTCAACATGGAATATCTTCGCCTCAAACAACAAGCGAGGGAGCAATTAAAGAGCGAGGATGGATATGCATTATCGGTTCGACGCATGCACGAACCAGAGCGTGTGTTTGGCCAAATCAAGAATAACCGAGGATTCCGCCGGTTCCTGCTTCGAGGCTTGCCGAAAGTCAGCCTAGAGGTCGGGTGG
>NZ_WOVL01000047.1 GCF_009737085.1 Paenibacillus sp. NEAU-GSW1 | reverse complement strand
CTACTTTGCTTGATGAGTATACGTACACGTATGATCAAGCAGGAAATCAAACCTCTAAGATTGAATTGGTTCAAGGTGAAAATAAAGGTCAAACCAGCTATACGTATGATGAGCTAAACCGATTGCTCACCGTGAATGAACCGAGCGGAAAGAAAACGGTCTATACGTATGATGGTGCAGGTAATCGTGAACAAGAAACAGTTACTGAAGGAACTACCATTGCGGTCACATCTTATGTGTACAATGATCAGAACAGATTGATTGAGACTAACCAGCTTTTCTCGGAAGGCCGTCAGGAAAAGACAATATCAGTATGATAGCAACGGCAATATGACCGGCAAGAACAGAGAAATAATTAAACAAGTGTACGATGAAGAGACAGACCCATCGTTTGGCATGTTTATTTACGGTCAAGAGTCAGAAAATCCTAATGTCCAAACGTTGCTGGAAGGTATCGGCACCTATGAATATGACGTATGGAACCAGTTGAGTAAATCGACGGCAGGCAGTGTGACTTCCAGCTATCGTTACAATGCGGAAAGTTATCGGACGTATAAGAAAGTAGGAGAGTCTGAGACCAATTATTTATATGAGGCAGACAAAGTTGTACTAGAGACAAATAGTTCTGGAAAAGAGACGGCGTTCAATCTTTACGGAAATAATCTAATTAGTCGAACGATGGGTAGTGATAATTATTACTATTTGTACAACGGTCATGCAGATGTAACAGCACTTGTAGATGGAACAGGTATTGTGAAGGCAGCATATGAATACGATGCCTTTGGTAATGTTACCTTAGAAAGTGGAGCTGATATCAACAATCCGATTCGCTATGCAGGTTATCAGTATGATGAAGAATCTAAACTTTTTTACTTAAATGCAAGGTACTATGATCCAAAACTGGCAAGGTTTATAACGGAGGATACGTATAAAGGAGAATCAGAAGATCCACTAAGTCTTAATCTTTATACGTATGTGTATAATAATCCACTCATTTATTTGGACCCTCCAGGAAACACATCGGAAAGAATCGATGGTAAATTAAATAGACTCGAAGGTGATGCCACTGAAGCTGCGATTCATTATGCAACATTAATAAACAAAGGATACGGGGCAATAAAAGCTTTGGGTATTGTTGAGTGTGCTTCCATTATTGGGGTTAAACGGGATAAAGAAGGAAAAAAATATGCTAAGAGTAACAAATTGCATATAGACATTTTTCTTTAAGTTTTGAATTCGCTAGAAAAGTAGGGAAAGAAGCTGCAAGTATAATTATGTATAATCATGAGTATGTTACAAGTTCAAATTACAAAATAATATCTAATAATAATGGTACTATAGTCATGCAGGTGAGGTTATCGACACTAATGGATCTAAGTAATAATAATCAGGGATTATACCTTGCAGGGGTTTCAGGATATTCTCAGAGTTCTGGTTTTGAATTTTCGTTAGATGAAGGAGCACTTATTACTAGTCTTGACCAGGTTGCAAAAGCATTCGGTTTTGACGAAAGTCTGATAATTAAGACTGAAGATGGAGATTTTGTAAATGTGACCTTTGAAGCAGCTAATGGAGAATCGCTTTCATATGAGGATTTCCAGAATTACACCGAATGGGAGTTTATTTCAGGGTCAGGAGGTGAGACAAATTAAGAAAATAACAGTAGTAATACTAGTCGTTTTTGTCTTATTTGTCTTAGGTTGGTTTGTTAAAGGATATATCTTCAGTCCTTATATTTATGTAAATTTCCACTCTTTTGTTTCCGTAGAAGCTGCTGAAGATTTATTAGAAACATACGCGTGGCATACTAAATTATCATGTAATCATGTTGATGGTGAAAATGATGAACAGTATGTAATCTGCGAAAGTCAATTCTATACAAACCCTATTAAGTTAAAAAACATATTAGATAAACTAAAAAATAATCCGTCAATTGAGAGCTATAGTTTTTTAAACGATTTTCCTTCACCTCCAGATGGGGAAGGAGTGCGCTTTTTAAACTAATAGGATGATACAATAAGAACAAGAAAATAAAATTCAACCTCATGCGACTGATGTGACCCCAAAAAGGTAGACAATATTATTAGGCGACTTCTAGGGCATGAGTCTGGTACTGTACCGGGCTCATGCCCTTAGTTTTGCTAATTCGCTTGATTGTAGTACGTGATATATTGATCTAGTTCTGCCTTAAACTGTTCAACACTCTCAAATTCTTGGTATGAAGTAGGTAATTTTAGGTACACATAATAAAAAGGATGTTTTAACTTTACTCGTAATAATACTTCTAGTATTAACAGGCTATACTATTGCAATCATATATTGGTTTAATAATGTCGAAGTAAAAATGGAAAAACAATATAGTTCGATAGTAGGTAATGAAAATGATTTAGTCGACAATAACGTTTTTTTAAATCCTGAGGGGAGCTTTGAAGCTTTAAATAAAATTGACCCTGATACTCGAAGAAATAGCGTAAGCGTCTAACAAGAAGGTGTATTCCAACGCAGTCTAGATTTTGAGACAATTCCGTTAGAGTAGTCGTTGGAGTTCACTGCCTGCCGTCGATTTACTCAACTGGTTCCAGACGTCATACTCATAGGTGCCGATACCTTCCTGCAACGTTTGGACACTAGTATTTTCAGACTGTTGACCATAAATAAACATACCAAACGATGGATCTGTCTCTTCATCGTACACTTGCTTAATAACTTCTCTGTTCTTGCCATTCATATTGCCGTTGTTATCGTATTGATATGTTGTCTTTTCTTGGTACCCTTCTAAGAATAGCTGACTTGTCTCGACCAGTCTGTTCTGATCGTTGTACATATACGATGTAAAAGAAACATTTGCTAAAGAATACAATGGAGAAATTTATGTTGGTTCAGACTATGCAGAAATTACTATTGGTGAAACAACAGTTACATTTTATTTTAGTGGAGGGACAACAAGTACAGGAGGAGAGTATGAAAATGAAAATGGTTCGATAAAAATGGAACGAGATGATTTCCTCAAGGCAATGGGACTAACGTATGAAAAAGGAAATGATCAGCAATTCAAATTAACTCAATCCGCTGTAAATATTGAAAAGTCAGTTGACTTTGTCGCTGCGACAGCAATCTCTGCATCTGGTTTCATATCAGGTCTTGGAGGAGTAGCATTTGTTAGTGGTATAGGTTTTGGATTTTACACAACTTTTGTAAAGTAATATCCAAATGCAAGAGATTATACTGTTGATATTTATAAGACTTTATCAGAAGATGGGTCGTATTATACTGTAGTTATTGTAGGAAGTTATATTGATTCGCAATGCTTATATCATGAATATAAGGTTGTAGAGCAACGTAGTAATATATCTCCACTAACTTATGAAGCGTTTGTTGTCAACCCATTCGATGAACAATCTAGTGATTCAAGTTCAAAAAATCCAAAGCCACAACCAGGTCCGCCTAAATGAAGCTTAGTAGGAGGTAAACGATTTGGCATATAGAAAGAAAGGAATTTGCCCTAGATGCGGAAACAAAATATCTTTTTGGATTCTGTATAGACTAAGAGCAACTCCTAAGTACAGATGTAAAAATTGTGGTTCAAATTTCAAATGGAATAAATACCATTCAATACCTCGATTTATTACATCAATACTTGTTTTGGTATATGGTTATTTTCTTAATCTAGTTGTGGATATAAAACATGAGGAGCCTCTTTTGCTTTGGTGGGCGGTAGTGTCATATCTTTTACTAGTGATCGTATTATATTTTGTACTTCCGCTTTTTTTTCCTAATCCAATTGAGGTAGAAACAAAGAAGCAATCTCAAAATAAAAATTGAACAATGAGGTTTTAAATGTAAGCGTCAAACAGCCCTCAACTTGAATGACAAGGTGGGGGCTGTTTGACGCTTATGTACGATTACGAAGTATAATGGAGCTAACTTGCCAATCTCGATCCTTACTCCTGTTGGCAAAGAACGCGGATTAAAGGCAACATTAACGTATGCTTACGATGCGTTAGGCAGAAAAACGGAGGAGACGGATGCGAACGGCGTTGTCAAAGGTTTCACATATGATGATGCTGGAAATGTACTGACGAACACAATTCGCAAATCGAAGACGAGTCCAGTTCAATTGATAATGTCAGCGAAATATGATTTGGCAGGAAGAATGGTAAGTCAGACTGACGCTAATGGGAATAAAACAACGATTAGAAACAATGCTTTTAGACTTCCATCGGTAATTACCTATCCAGGTGACGATACGATCAAGGAACTGAACGTATATACGCAATACGATGTGAAGGGTCGAAAAGCAAAAGAATGGAGTACAGCGGGTAAAACCCAGCTTTGGACCTATGATCAGGCGGATCGTGAGACTAGCCATACGATCAAAAGCAATAAAGGGAATGATGCGGTCACAACCGCTGCTCGTTACGATCTGATAGGGAATAAACGCTTTGTTGTAGACGGCAACGGAAATGAACAAGAGCTGGTTTATGATAAACTTGGACGCCAAGTGGCAAGCAAAGTATCGGTAACCGATTCTGTCAACGGCATTTCGGAACAGATCACTTCAATTGCTTATGACAAGAATGGAAATAAAATGAGCGAGACGGATTGGTTGGGCAACGATACGACATTCGTATATGATGACCGCAATCGACTGATTCAGCAGAAGGATGCCGAAGGCGCGATTGTTCAGAAGCTGGAGTACAATCTGGACGATGCGCAAATACGTTCTTGGGACGCGTTGAACCAATTAACGCAGTACCGATACGATAAGAATATTCAACAAATCGCAACGATTGATGCGGCGGGCTATAAATCAGGACAGTTCTATGACAATGCAGGATTGAAAACCAGTCAGTACGATGGTAAAGGAAATGTAACGAAATATAGTTACGACCTGCTTGGCAATTTGTCTGCTGTAACGAATGCAAAAGGCGAGGTAACAAGCTATACGTATGATTTACTAGGCAACAAACTAACGCAGACCAACGGCAACAATCACACGATTACCTACGTATATAATGCTAGAAACTTGCTCGCCGCTCAATTGGATCATAGCGCTGTTTCAGTTATTGAGAACAAGCGACAATACGACGAGACGAAGATTGAACGCTATACGTATACAGCTGATGGATCGATGCTATCCATGCGTGATCGTAACGGCAATACGACAAAATTCGTCTATGATGCACAAAGCAGGTTGATTTCCAAAACCGTCGAAGGAGAGCAAGCTTCTAAGGCGAAGCTGAATGAACGCCAAGTGAAGTTTACCTACGATGGGAATGGCAATCAGACCAGTATGACCGATACGACAGGTATAACTACGCGTGTATTCGATGAATTGAATCGCGTGGTAAGCAAATCGGTACCAAAATTGGGTACAGTCGTATATCGTTATGACCTTACAGAAGATTTGTCTGAGGGACATCGTCAGGAAGTGACTACTGACGTTAAAGGAAACATAGCATTCAAGACTTTCGATCGGGCAAACCGATTAATTGAAGTCAAATCAGGTGATGACCTACCAGTAAAATATACGTATTATGCTAACGGAAGCCAGAAGTCGGTTGAATATCCAAATGGGGTTAAGGAAGTTTATACGTATACGAAGTTAAATCAACTGGCTAAGTTGCAAAACTATGTGGGATCTACATTACTTGATGAGTATACGTACTCGTATGATCAAGCAGGAAATCAAATCGCTAAGATTGAAATGGTTCAAGGTGAAAATAAAGGTCAAACCAGCTATACGTATGACGAGCTAAACCGATTGCTCTCCGTTAATGAATCGAGCGGAAAGAAAACGGTCTATACTTATGATGGTGCAGGTAACCGTGAACAAGAAACGGTTAAGGAAGGAACTACTATTGCCGTCACATCTTATGTGTATAATGATCAGAACAGATTGATTGAAACTAACCAACTTTTCTCGGAAGGCCGTCAGGAAAAGACAACATATCAGTATGATAACAACGGTAATATGACGGGTAAGAACAGAGAAATCATTAAACAAGTGAACGATGAAGAGACAGAGCCATCATTTGGCATGTTTATTTATGGGCAGCAGTCAGAAAACCCTAATGTCGAAACGTTACTTGAAGGTATCGGAACCTATGAGTATGATGTATGGAATCAATTGAGCAAATCGACGGCAGGTAGTGTGACTTCCAGCTATCGCTATAATGCGGAAGGTTATCGGACGTATAAGAAGGTAGGAAAATCTGAGACCCATTATTTATATGAGGCCGACAAAGTAGTTCTGGAGACAAGTGGTTCTGGAGTAGAAACCGCGGTTAATCTATACGGGACAAATTTGGTTAGCCGTACAATGGGGAGTGAAAAATATTACTATTTATATAACGGTCATGCTGACGTAATAGCACTGATAGATGAAACTGGTTTTGAGAAAGTAATATATGATTATGATGCGTTTGGCAATAGTATTTTTAGGATGACTAGTGGAGCTGATATTAATAATCCGATCCGCTATGCGGGTTATCAGTATGATGAAGAATCGAAGCTATATTACTTGAACGCCAGATACTATGATCCAAAGTTGGCTAGATTCATTACTGAGGATACTTATAAAGGTGAGATTGAAGATCCACTTAGTTTGAATTTTTATACTTATGTTTATAACAATCCATTAAAGTATACTGATCCTTCAGGACATGATGCTGTTATTATTACAGCGGCGTTTGGGGCATTTGGTGGAGGACACACTTCATTATTATTACAAGATGAAGTTGGTGATTGGTACTATACTTTTTATGGGGATACTAAAGTAGTTTCTGTAAAAGTCGATAGTAAAGTTATGGAGTCGTTGGATAACTTAAATGAATGGTTGCAACAAGACGAATCGTCAACTCAGTACTATGATAAAAATTATACAAGCAGCACATATATTAAAGGGGATTTTACGGATTCATTAGATCTCCTGGATGAACTTGCTCAAGGATATACTGAAAAGTATGGTACAGGTAAGAATAAGGATTATAATTTATTAAGTAATAACTGTGTAGAGATTTCGTGGAAAGCACTACAAAAAGGAACTTTAACTGATGGAACTAGAATTGGAGATTTCGTTCAAACTTATCCAAATGATTTAATACCAAATAAATTTTCAGTATGGGCTAAAGGTGAGTTTAAGAATAATGCTTATACGTATAAGAAATATAACGAACAAATTGAAAGCTTCATAAAAGACAACGAAAAGAAATCTAAATCGGAATGGTACAATTTTTGGTATGGAAAGGATACATTTTTAAATAATATTAAAATAGGAAAGCAGTTACTAGGCTAAAAGTGTATAGCAGGATAGATATTCATTATCTATCCTGCTATTAAGGAGAGATTATGTGAAGCATTGGGTTATAGGATTAGTAGTTCTTTTGTTGGCGTTTGTTATATATTCTATATTTAATGGAACGCCATGGGGAATAGAAGCCATGGAAGAAGAATCAGCAAAGTATTTGCATGAAAAATACGGAGATGAGATGGAAATCGAGTCGGTTGAGTATGATTTTGACAACTCATCATATTTCAAATACAGATATTATACAGTTGTTCACTTGAAGAGAGATCCTCAAATTCAGTTTAAAGTAAGTAAGCTTGATGGGAAGATGTCTGATAACTATTATTTATCCTACTGGGAAAACGAAGTTAAAAATGAGATTAAACAGCAATTTTATCAAATATCCAGTGTGTCTTTTCAATTGAGGTCTGACCCATTACAACATCATCCTGGAGGTAAAGGAACAAATCCCCCCAGTTATCATGAAATAAAAGGAGAAATCAAGGATGAAGATATTTCTGACTTGAGGTTGTGGATTAATGTAAATGATAATATACAAGATAATTTTATGAACAAAATACTTGAAATTGTATTGTTTCTTAAAGAGAAGGACTATAGACTATCGGCTATCCGATTTAAAATTGAAAATCACACAAGTAACTCATCATATTATCTGAACGGCGCAGATTTAAAGGATATTATTGATCTTAACTCACTGACTAATAATCTAAAGTAATTTTTTCTTCGCCACATGCGAGTGAAACAACTCCATGTGGTTTTTTTTGATAACAGCCCCTACCCAGTGCCGAATGAATCGGGCGGCAGCGTTCCCAAGAACTTAACCATCATCACCCCCGTATATTATTCCCTAAATATGATTGTAACGCACGTAAATGCTTTAATTTTATAACCTAATTAACAAATTAGCGTTACATTTAACAGGTTCATTTTGGTCAGATATTACCATGATTGACCTGTTTTTTTATTATGTTCGCTTTCTCACAGGTTTTTCAAGATACTTGCAACTGTTGAATACACCGCCCCAATAGAAAGGGTGAAAATGCAAAGCATCTTTTAGAGTAGTTAGCCCAACCATTAATATTGTCAGGACTTATCTGTAAATTGTCTACAACAAGCTGCCTACTTGCTGCGATGACTACAGTGCAATAACAATCTGGTGACGACCATTTGACATAAATAGCTTCATCCCCTTTGCTAATAGTTTAAATTATTGCCTGAAGGGACTCCTGTTTAATTAAGAGGCCTTAGGGATTGTGCAGGCATTTTGGTGAATTCATTCGATACGAGTTGTTTTCAGAGTAGAAACCTGCACTTTGCAGTTATAACATCGTAAAGCATCGTAACTCAAGCTAAAAATTGTACTATTGTAGGCTTCAGCATTGAACTATGCGGTGCCAACCTAATAGGTGGCAGTGAGGAAGACAACCAAAGTAAGTGCATATGCGGAAAAGGTGTTTTGTACGAGAATAAAAGGCAATCTATTATCGTTAATAGTTCTAAGTTGTTTTCTAATAATTGCTATGAATATTTTACATCATTTAGATACAGCGTACGCAACAAAGGATTATAGAAATGAATAACGGTTATATTGATGATGGCGAGTGGGTTGAATTTGAGTTTAATTCATACGACAAATTACTATTTATGGAGGATCGTAATTGTCTGAGCATGATAAACTGTGGTATGTCGTGTTTTGTTTGCAAACTAACTGAAGTCGGTGATCTATGCTGCGTATATTTAAAAGGATAATAATAACGTTATTCGTTGTAGTTACTGTGTTATTGGGAGCCTCTACGTTTGTCGTTGTACATTGAATGAATAATACACAAGTAATAGCAACCAAAGATTTCACCCCTATATTTGTTGAGGAAAATGAATTAGTCGACTACAACGTTTTTTTGAATCCAGGTAAGGACTTCTCGTCATTAAATAATCTTGACCTTGTTAAGCGTATAAAAATTGCATATATTATGAAAGAGAATAACTATAAATTAGTTGAAGGCAAATATGAGTAGTTTCTACATATCAAAAATGTAAAATTTGAAAATTACATTATAAAATATATTAGTTTCGAACCTATCGAACATTAAAAAAGAGGTGTTCTATACGGATGATGAAATAAAGAAAACAAGACGTTCGGGTATATTTTTGATCGTTTTTTTCTAGTAGTCCTATTATTGGGGACTATTGCTTTATTAATGTTTACAGGAAGTATCTTTAGAGGCTTATGCAGCACAACAGGATGCTAATCTTATAGTTGAGGAATACGTTGCCTAAAAAAGAAAAGCCCCGCTGCGCAAAAGAAACTCGCGCAGTGGGGCTGCTCTTATTAAACCAACTTAAACCGTCGCCTCTTCCGGCTCCCCAGCCGTTTCTTCCGCGCGGACGACCTTCAGGAACTCGCGCATGAAGCCGGGCAGGTCCGGCCAAGCGTGGCCGCTGACGAGCTTGCCGTCCACATGAAGCGTGCCGTCGGCGTAAGTCGCGCCGAGCTTCTCCACTTCAAGCTTGCATGCGTTGTACGCACTCAATGTGCGGCCAACGAAATAGCCCGTGTCCGGCAGCGCGAGAAAGACCTGCGCGCCGTGGCAGATCGCGCCGACCGGCTTGTCGGCGTCGAGGAAATGCTGCACGATGCGCGGCAGCTCCGCATCTTGGCGAATATATTCCGGCGCGCGTCCGCCGGGAATAATAATGGCGGCATAATCGTCCGGATTGACGTCGGCGAAGCCGATATGCGATTCCAGCAGATGGGCCGGTTTTTCCGTATACGTATCCCAGCCTTCAACAAAGTCATGGACAACGGTATGAAGCGTTTTTTTCTTCGGGGAAGCGATAACAGCCTCGTAGCCTTCCTCAAGCAAGCGGTAGTAAGGATAGTAAACCTCTAAAACCTCTGCGCCGTCTCCGGTCAAGATGAGAATCGGTTTGGACATGGGCCAGCTCACTCCTCAATTATAAAATGATAGCTTCAATTCTGCTCGAAGCGGACATCAGCATCATTATCCTCCCGCACCCTAATTGTTGTAAATGATTCCCAAGCATCAACTTACCCGCATGCCCGCGCTGCTATTGTCGACTGCAGTCGCTTTCTGAAAGTCGGTAATTATGGCTACAAAAAACATAAGATCAGTCATACTTCCTACCTCTATTTTTGCTATATTAAGACTAGAAAGCGGAGGTGTTCGAGTGCTGCGCGCAGGCTTTATTAATCCAATGACAAGCTTAAACGTAAGACAGCAGCTCATATTACTTTTTTTGATCATGGTTATTCCGACTTTTATATTGCATACCTACGGCAACTATAAGGCGGAAGAGATATTGAAGCGGCATGTGACGAATGCCTATGCGGAGCTCAATAAGCAGAACCATACGCTGATCGAGCGCGACATCGATACGGTCAACAAAATCACGACGACGATCATTCAAAATCCGACGACGCAGCAGCTCATCCCCACCGATAAGGATACGGTCATCGAGCGGGTGCGCAAATATGACAAAATGGATAAGCTGCTTGCCGGCTATTCAACTCCGCTTAACGGCGGCGAAGCGGTCTACTACTCGCTTTATATTTATGACCCGAATGACTTCTATTTTTTCGCTCCGAAACATCAGATGACGCAAAGCGGCGTTTATTTTTTCAACAGCGCCAACAAGCCGGAGTGGTATGACGAAGCCGTGCAGCTAAAGGGCCAAGGCTTCATGCGCATCACTGAGACGAATGACATGCTGACGCGAAAAAAAACGCTGGCCTATGTACGAGCCGTCAACACGGTTAGCGAGGGCCATGGCGTCATCGGCGTACTGATTGCCACGAAGATGGATTTGAAAATCGGAGAATCGCTGCAGTCGGTCGAGCTGCCGGGCGGAGAAATCTATTTTACTGATTTGAGCGGCGAGGTGCTCGCATCGACGATTCCCGGCGCAATGGGCTCCAAGCTGACGCTTCCTGAAACCGTTTACCCGAAGAAGGGCAGCGGAGAGGTGAAGCCGATCATGAACGAGGACAACATCTACGTCCTGCATGACAATGAACTTTCGCAGCACCGGCTCGTCTACAAAATTCCGGTCAAAACGCTGCTCCAGCAGCAGAACGAGCTGAAGCGGGTCATTCAATTGATTACGATTGCCAACGCTTTATTCGGCTGTATCGTTATTATTTATTTCTGGCGCTCGCTCATGCGGCCGCTGCAGAAGCTGGCCAGCTTTGTCCGCAGCTATGAGCCAGGCAAACGTGTGCCGGAGACGCCAGGCAAAGGAAGAAATGACGAGGTTGGGGTGCTGATGTCCGCGATGTACGATATGGCGAGAAGGCTGAACGCGCTCATTCACAACAACTACCGGATGGAGATCAAGCAGAAGGAAAGCCAGCTGCAAATTTTGTACCAGCAAATTAATCCGCATTTGCTCTACAACACGCTGGAGAGCATCTATTGGAAAAGCTCGCTCGAAGGCAAATCGGAATCGGCGGAAATGATCAAGGAGCTGTCCAAGCTGATGAAGATCAGTCTAAGCCGGGGACGGGAGCTGATTACGCTGGCCGAAGAGCTGGAGCACGCGGCGGCATACGTCCATTTGCAGCAAAAGCGGTACGACTATGATTTTACCGTGACGTGGGCGATTCCGAGCGAAATGCAGCATCATCTCATTCCGAAGGTAACGCTGCAGCCGCTCATCGAAAATGCAATATTGCACGGCGTCCGTCATATGGGTGAGGACGGCGAGATTATCATTTCGGCGGAATATGAGGAAGATAAGCTGCTGATCCGCGTTGAGGACAACGGCTACAAGGAAGTGGACTACAAGGAAATCGAACGGCTGCTTTATGCGGATGCATCCGGTCCGGACTCGCAAGGGTATGGCATCCGAAACATTCATCAAAGGCTGCAGCTGCATTTCGGCAATATGTTCGGCATTCAATATAAGAAACGCGACGGAGGAGGAACGATTGTCACGATCATCCTGCCGGTCGCCGTAGAAACGGGGGAGCAAAGCGATGTATACGATTTTGGTCGTTGATGATGAACCGTTGATTTGTAAAGGGCTTTGCAGCCTTTTAACTGCATCGGGTATCGATATAGAAAATATTCATATGGCGCATAGCGGCTATGAGGCGCTCGATTACTTGCGGGCGGAGGATATTGATCTGCTCGTTACGGATATACAGATGGGTTCGATGAACGGCATCGAGCTCATGCAGCAAGCGAAAATGATTAAGCCTTGGGTCGAGACGATCATTATCTCGGCGCATGAGACGTTCCAATATGCGCAAATGGCCATCCGCCTCGGCGCGAAAGATTATTTGATCAAGCCGCTTAACGGCGATCAATTTCTTGATTCGGTCCGCAACGTGTTGCTAAAGATGCACAAGCAGGAGCCGGCCGGCCATGAGGAGCTGATCGCCGGTCTCAGGGAGCACTTTCATATGGCTGCGCCAATTCCGCAAAGCGTGGAGTGGCTGAACCGGCTTGTCGCCGACCCGCGCGGCGAGAAGGAGCTTGCCGCGAAGCTGGAGAGCCATCACGGCATTCGGCTCGCCGGGCCTTATTTCGCCATGCTTCGCTTGAAGCTGAACTGGCGGAGCGATGCGGCGGAGGACGATGCCGGCAAGCGGGAACGCGAGTTGTCTGCCGGCGACGTGAAGCTGCTGCAATACGCGGCGCTCAATATTACGAATGAACTAATGTCCGAACAGCTGCAGCATGCCGCGTACTACGGCTCGGACGATGAGCTGTGCGTTATTTTACAATGGAATGAGGAACGTTACGAGGAAGCGGGCTCGGGCCGCGTCAATGAACTTGATATGATCGGCCGCAGCTTGTTTTTCAATATCCGGAAGTTTTTAGCCGTATCCGTCACGATTGGCATCAGCCAAATTTTGAAAGGGATCGAGTTTCTCGATGTGCTGAATGAGCAGGCGGCGAAAGCGCTGCAATGCAGCAGGCAGCACCGCGACCATTATGTGTTCTACTACGGCGATTTTAATTGGAGTTTGTACCCGCAGCAGCCTTCCGAGGAGGAGCTGAACGCCCAAACGAGCATGATCGTCGATAAAGCCAAGTCGTACATTAACGACAATTATGCGCAAAAAGGGCTTACGCTGCAGGAGGTTGCACAGAGCAACCACGTCAGTCCGAACTACTTGAGTTATTTGTTCAAGAAGGAAACGGGCATCAATCTGTGGGAATACGTCATTAAGCTGCGGATGGAGGAGAGCAAGCGGCTGCTGCTGCAAACGGATCTCCGGCGCTATGAAATATCGGAGCGGGTCGGCTACGAGTCGCCCGAGCATTTCAGCAAAATTTTCAAAAAATATTACGGTGTCAGCCCAAGTGAGCTAAAGAAGTAAAATCGCCTATCATTTGCTTAGATTCGCACCTTATAAGGGAACATCCTTTTTTCTACAATGGGATGGAGCGATGAAAAGAAATGAGGGAGACATATGGATCAAACAACAGCTGCGGCAACTGGGCGGCAGTATGCGACGGGGTCGGAGGGGAAAAGCCGATTGTCCATCGCGGCGAGGAAATATTTTTGGGGACTATTGTTTCTTCTGCCCGCAATCGTAATTTTTATTCTTTTCCTATGGGTGCCAATTGTAAAAGGATTCGTCTACAGCTTTTACCACATCGATTTCGTCAAAGGCGATACGTATGTTGGCGCAGGCAATTATAAAGCCATCTTTAACGACCCGATTGTTTGGAAAGCGACCAAAAATACGCTTTATTACATGTTTCTATGTCTAGTTATTGGCTTCTGGGTTCCGATTCTGTTCGCAATTGCGATCTCGGAGCTGCGGCGGTTTCAAGGTTTCGTGCGGATTGCCGCGTATTTGCCTAACGTTATTCCAGTCGTCGTCCTTTACGGATTATGGCGCTGGTTCTATGATTCGGTCGGTCCGATCAACGGTGTGATTACGCAATTGGGAGGAAGCCCGATCTCCTTTATATCCGATAAAAGCTGGTCGATGATCTCGCTGGTCATTATGGAAACCTGGCAATCATTCGGCTCGGCGATGCTCATTTATTTGGCGGCCGTGCTCAGCATTCCCCGCGACTGGTATGAGGCGGCGGAAATTGACGGCGCCGGCGTATGGAACCGGATCCGCTACATTACGCTTCCTTCCATTCGCAACCTGATCGTATTGCTGCTTATCCTGCAAATTATCGCAACATCGCAAGGCTATCAATCCCAGCTCGCTATGCTCGACGGCGGTCCGAACAATGCGACGATGACCTATTCGCTCTATATCGTGAAGAACGCGTTTACGCGTCTCGATTACGGTTTAGCTTCGGCTATGGGCGTTCTTATGTTTATCGTGCTTGGCGGTATCGGAGTCATTCAGTATAGGCTGCAGCAGAAAGGGGATCGCTAAACGATGAAAGCGCTGGATAGAGGGATTTTGTCCCCATTCGATTTCAAAAAAACGCCGAACCGTATCGGTTACATCATTATGGTGCTCGTCATTCTCGTTATGGTAGCGACGATGCTATATCCGATTCTTACTACATTGTTCAATGGACTTAAGGCCAATACAGAGGTCAATTCGTTTCCTCCGCATTTTTTACCGCAGGAATGGCACCTGGATAACTATAAAAAAGCTTGGGATTTTATCGATTTGCCGCTTTATTTGCGCAATACGCTGTTCATTTTTGTAGGCAATATGGCTGTGACGGTGCTGGTGCTTGGACTTGCTTCCTTTAGCTTGTCGAAGCTGCAGGTGCCGTACAAACGGGCGATTCAATTTTTTCTGATGATGACGCTGTTCATTCCGCCGACAACCTATATCATTCCGAACTTTATGAACTTGAAGGATCTCGGATTGCTGAATTCGTTCGCGGCGTTCTGGCTGCCGGCAGGGGCGAATGCGTTCTTCCTGCTGCTGCTGAAAAACTTTTTCGACGACCTGCATGATGAAATGTTCGAAGCGGCTCGAATCGACGGCGCATCGGAATGGCGCAGCTTTACGCAAATCGCTGTACCATTGTCGATTCCGATTTTCTCGACGCTGGCGATCTTCGTCTTCTCTACTGCTTGGAATGACTGGTTCTGGCCGTCGCTCGTCATGCATAACGACCAGCGATATCCGCTTGCTACCGCGATTTATAAATATGTCATCGGAGCCCGCAGGCTCGATGTAAACATACGTTTTGCGATTCTTACGATGGTGATGATCCCGCCGGTTTTTGTGTTTCTCCTGTTCCAAAAATACATTATGCGCGGACTTCATATCGGCGGCGTGAAAGGATAATGGTTTAAAACTACGATCGTAATGATGCACATGATCGGAATAAGAATACACCTCGTAGAGGCTGGGATCGCTCCTTTATGATGAGGATGCAACAACATTATGAAGCGAAAAGGGGAGTATCCATGCGTAAGAACGCAGCGATTTTGATGAGTTTGGTTCTCTTGTTCTCCATGCTGGCGGCATGCAGCGGCGGAGGCGGCAAGAACGAGCCGAAGGGTACGAATGCGGTGGAGTCGGAAAAACCGGCGGCTACCGAAGATGCGGCTACCGCGGCGCCTGAAGATGATATTAAGAACCGCAAAATTAAGATCAGCATTTATTATCCGCTTCCTGACCAAGTGGAAAACCGCAAGCTCGAAGACGATAAAATTAAACGCTTTAACGAGGTTTATCCGAACGTCGAAATTATTAAATCCGATTGGCACTACAATCCGGGTGAGATCGGCATTAAGATGGCTGCGAACGAAGCGCCGACGTTCTACAATACGTTCGCGACGGAAGCAAGCTTCCTCGTCGAAAGAGGCTGGGCTGCCGATATCACCGAGCTGTACAACAACTACGAGTTCAAGGACCAAATCAACCCGGTGCTGCAAAACACGTTCAACATCGGCGGCAAAATTTACGGCGTACCGCAAAAAGGCTATGTCGTAACGACGATCGTCAACAAAAAAATGCTCGACGATAAAGGCGTAGCGGTTCCTTCTTACGATTGGACTTGGGAAGATATGCTGAACACAGCGAAAGGCGCAGCTGATCCGAAAAAAGGCATTGCCGGTATCGCGCCAATGGGCAAAGGCACGGAAGCAGGCTGGAACTGGACCAACTTCTTGTTCCAAGCTGGCGGCGACGTGCAAAAGGTTGAAGGCGGCAAAGTGCAAGCGACGTTCAACTCGGAAGCGGGTCTTAAAGCGCTTGACTTCTACAACAAGCTGAGATGGGACGCTAACGTCATTCCGCAAGACTGGGCGCTCGGCTGGGGCGACGCGGTAGGCGCATTCGCACAAGGCCGTGCGGCAATGGTTATTGCCGGCGCGGAAGGTCCGCTCGAGCAAGCGTTGAACCAAGGCAGCATGAAGCCGGAGGATCTGCTGACGTACCCGATGCCTGCAGTTGAAAAAGGCGGCAAGCACACAGGCGTACTCGGCGGCGACTATTTGATCATTAACCCCAACGCGACAATAGACGAGCAAGAGATGGCATTCCGTTACATCACGTTCGACTACTTCTCCGATAAAGGTCTGGAATCGCTGGAGAAAGATATCCAAGCGCGTAAAGCCGAAGGGAAATATTTCATTCCGCCGCACATTAATTACTTCTCGCCGGATTCGGAATACGGTCAAAAAATGCAAGCGATCTTCGACAAATACGACAACGTTTACAAATACAACGACGAGTCTAACAGCCTGCTCGACGGCAAGCCGGAAGCGCAGTACAATACGCAAGACTACTATGGCGCAATGGCCAACGTCATTCAAGAAGTATTCTCGAAAAAAGGGGCTGATCTTCAAGCTCAGCTCGATGCAGCAGCTAAGCTCGTGCAAGAGAAATTCTTCGATACGATTAAAGTGGAATAGCAAGAAGGCGGCGCTGGGTTCAGCGCCGCTTTTTTCGCTGCGTTTTGCTGCTGCGAAACGCAATTGTCGAGAACTCAAGAACTTTTAGTCTCAAATGAGACTAAAAGCATTCGATTTGTGATGCTTTTGCAAGGGGGCCGTCTCAAAAGAGGTTCGCTCGCTAGAGAAATGGCTCGCATCAGTAAATTAAAAAAGTGAATTTCATAAAAATAGCGTTGCGGACCTGCAACGCTATTTTCGTATTATTAGGTCAACCAGAGATTACTGGTTGGCCTTTTTTAATGGTCGTTTTATGATGGCGGTAGCCGGGAGAACGTGACAGCCCCTGGGGAATTACCCCGTACTAAAAACAGTTCTCCCACT
>NZ_WOVL01000046.1 GCF_009737085.1 Paenibacillus sp. NEAU-GSW1 | reverse complement strand
GCCAGGATCAAACTCTCCATAGAAAGGGTTTTCCGATTGTCCAGCCGAAGGCTGATCGGAAAATCCCGGTCAGAATTTGACTTGCTCATTACTTTTTATCGCTTTTCTATTAATTCGTTAGAATTAACAGGGCAGTTTCACTCGTTGTTCAGTTTTCAAAGAACAATTTCTTTTGCGACAACGAAAGTTATCTTACCACATCCGTTATCTCGATGCAAGCTTTTTTTTTAAGTTTGTTTTGAACTTTCGTTCGCAACAAGCTTGTCCTTCTTGCCTCGCCAACCGCTTATCTCTCGGCCGGAATTAGAATATACCATAGGCGATTCAGGTTTGGCAACCCCTTTTTTAAAAAAACTTTTCTTTTGTAATTTTCTCGCGTATTTCTCGCCTCCTGAACCTTTGCGCAAGTGGGATTACCTCCGTTCGTATGCTACACTTTTGTCGATATCCGTCCACTATTAGTTATGAATTGGAGATAGAAAACCGATGCGTTTAAACATTTTAATTGCGGACGACGATCCATCGATCAGGACGCTGCTCCGTTTCCTTTTATCCAAAGAAGGATATCGCGTTGTCGAAGCTTCCGACGGCGAAGCTGCGGCTGAGCTGCTTGTGAAAGAGCAAATCCATCTCGCCATTGTCGATATTATGATGCCGGCAAAGAACGGACTTGTACTTTGCCGCGAAATTCGCGAAGACTTCGATATTCCTGTCATCATATTATCCGCAAAAGGTGAAAGCGAGGATAAGGAACAAGGATTTCTTTCGGGAACCGATGACTATATGGTCAAGCCATTTGATTCGAAAGAGCTTATTTTCCGTATCAAAGCTCTTCTGCGCCGTTATCGGCTCGTTTCTCAAACTACAATAAAGCTGGGAGGCATTACGATCAATCGCAACAGCCATGAAATACGGCAAGGCGATATTTCTTTCGAATTGCCGCTGCGCGAGTTCGAGCTGCTTGCTCAGCTTGCAAGCAATCCCGGACGCATCTATACAAGAGAACAGCTTATTCAACTTGTCTGGGGAACCGACTTTACAGGGGATAGCCGTACCGTCGATGTGCATGTCAAAAGATTGCGCGAGCGTTTTGCCGCCTGCTCCGACGATTTTGTCATCACCACCATTAGAGGTCTTGGCTATAAGCTGGAGGTCAAAGAGTGAAAACATTATACTTTCGGATCGTCGCCACTTTTATCGCGATCGCCGCAGTCAGCAGCGTTGTCGGGCTCCTTATTACAAACATCTACTATAAAGAAAAGCTGCTCTCCAAAAACGAGATGCGTACGATGAATACCGCAACAGCTATAAAGGATCTTTATGAGCATACGCCCGGAATGGATTTTGACGGCTATTTGAAACAGCTTGCATCGCTTGGCTATCAATTTCATCTCGTCGACGCGCAGCTGAAAGCCAGGTCTTTCGGTTCTCCTTTCAAACAAGGGGCGCTGAGCTCCGAGCAGTACGAAAAAGTCCTTTCCGGTCAAACCTATCAGGGCATGAATAAGGATAACGACGGTTTAACGGTTTTCGCTTTTTTCGTGAACAGCATCCGCAATACGGTCGGCATACCGGTCGATACGCCAGAGGGCAGAGTCGCGCTGTTTGTCAGGCCCGATCTGCAGCAGCAAATGGGCGAGGTTCGTCTCATCATGTTCGCATTTATCGTCGGCTCCTTCGCTGCAAGCTTATTGCTGATCATTGTCCTCAGCCGTTTGATCGTCAATCCAATCAAGAAGCTGACGAGAGCGACAGGACAAATCGCAATCGGCGATTACGAGGTGCGTCTGGCTAGCGAGAGAAAGGATGAGATTGGCGAACTTGCACGTCGTTTTGGCCGTATGGCGGAATCCATTAAACAGTCCGAGGACATGCGTCAGCAGTTTGTCGCCAACGTTTCCCACGAGTTTCAGACGCCGCTCACTTCTATTCAAGGGCTGGCTCAAGCAGCCGCTGACTCCAATATAACGAAAGAACAGTCCGATGCTTATTTGCAAATCATCGCCTCAGAGGCGATACGGCTCTCTTCGCTCAGCAAGCAGCTGTTGACGCTCGCTTATCTCGATCAGACGAAACGGCTTGAGCTTGCCCCTTTCCGTCTTGACGAGCAGCTCCGCCAAGTCATCATTATGCTTGAATGGCAATGGGCGGAAAAAGAATTGCAGCTCGAACTCGACCTTCCGGAAATCGAGATTCATGGCAAGGCGGAGCTTTTATATCAAGTTTGGACGAATCTGCTTGCTAACAGCATTAAGTTTTCCGAACTAAAAGGCTCCCTTCTTGTTGCCATTAAGCCTTGCCCGCCTGGCGACAATCAGATTGACATCATTGTAAGCGATACTGGCAGAGGCATTCCTCCTGACGATTTGCCGTATTTATTCGACCGGTTCTATAAAGCGGATAAATCGCGTTCCGCCTCCGGGAGCGGCCTTGGCCTGTCGATCGCCCAAAAAATAGTACAGCTTCACCGCGGCACAATTAAAGCGGAAAGCGATTATGGCAAGGGATCGACATTTACGGTTACACTGCCTCTGTAATACCCGTTTGTAACACTCCGTTCATCGTCCGTTCATCTTTCTAGCTAAAAATAAATCCCGTAGTTACTAGTTGCATTACGGGAGGAATCTTATTCATGTACGGAATATCTTTATTTTTTCATTTTTCCGGCTTGTTTCTTTGGATCGGCGCTCTGTTATTCTCAGCAGCCTCGCTGCTTCTTTTGCGTCCTCAGTTCGATTCGGACTCCATGCGCCAGCTTGCGGCACGCATAACGCGGAAATCGATGCCTTTCTCGCATATCGGCGCTGCGTTTGTGCTGTTAAGCGGCGTCTATATGATCCTTCAATTGGATATGGGAGCCGATAAGCCTTTCTGGCTTCAAGCGATGGAAAAAGGCGGCGGCGCCCTGCTGCTCCTGTCGGCGATTTTCAGCGGCATTACGGCAGGCAAAACGATCAAACGCATCGCGAATCCGTCTTTGCCCGCTCCAAGCTTAAAAGGATACGTAGCTGTTGCCGCCGTCTCTATGATTTTAAGTCTTGCCGTCCTGTTTATCGTTAGCATGAAGTATTAATTAAAAAGACAGCTCCCCCGCAGATGAATGAATCGCTCTGCAAGGGAGCTGTCTTTTTATGATCTAACGAAACTAACTGATTTCATCGTATCTTCGGCTGTTCTCTTCCTCAACGATATTCTGAATATCATCTGCTCCGATTCCGATGAAACGGTAGCCTTCGTCATCCTGCTTCTTCAATGCCTTTGCCTTTACAAACTTCGCGCTGCTTTCAGCCGCCTCTTCGTCATAAAACAAAACGATACCGTCCGTCTTGCGGAAAAGCAGCTCGTCCCTGGCTTGGAACTGCCATGGCCCGACATACGGCTGGTTGCTGACCGCTCCATAGTAATCGACGCTTTCGACAATGCGCTTGTAGTACTCTTTTCTTTCATCTTTCCACTGCTCTTCCTGATTGCTGAACGCCGTAATAATCGACAGCTTCAGCTTCGGATAGCGGCTTCGCTTCAACTCAAGCCCGACCTCGCATGCCCATAGATCGGTCCCATATTGCCCGGGCGTAACGATCCATTCAAGGCCCTCCTCGATAAGAGGGATCAGCTTGTTCTCGATCGCCTTCTTGATATAATCGATGTTCCGATGCTTCTGATCGAAAATTTGCAGCTCGTGCGCGCGATACCCTGTTACGAGCACATTTTTCATCCCACTAGCCACTGCCCTTCTGTCGCACTCTATATGCTCCATACTATAGCAGGACAGCAGCCAAAACGTGAGAGAATGTACGTTCCCTCCGCTTCCGGTCGTAAATTTTTTTTAAAGGTTTGTAAATTGTACGCTTGTCAAACCAATACTGTTATCTATAAAATCAATAAGGCTGTATTTCACTATCATCCTTGGAGGAACGTTCAACATGAAAAGAGAAATTGGGGTTCACGAGAGACCTCCGCTAGGGCCAAGCCTTATGCTTAGCTTGCAGCATTTATTCGCCATGTTCGGTTCTACAGTGCTTGTGCCGAACATCCTAGGCGTCGATCCCGCTATTTGCTTGCTAATGAACGGGATCGGCACATTGCTTTACATTTTTATAACCAAAGGCAAAATACCGGCCTATCTCGGCTCAAGCTTTGCTTTCCTTGCTCCGGTCGGGGCCGTAATCGGCAATTTCGCTTCGCCTGAAGAAGGCTACGCAGCGGCGCTGGGCGGCTTCATTGCCACCGGGCTTATCTTCACCATTGTTGCTCTCATTATCCAAGCTGCCGGGACTGGCTGGATCAACGTCGTGTTCCCGCCTGCAGCAATGGGCGCAATCGTCGCTGTAATCGGCTTGGAGCTTATTCCGACCGCAGCGGGCATGGCCGGCTGGATCAAGCCGCCGAGCGCCGCGCCGGACGCAGCATGGACAATGGACCCGGATGCCGTCATCATTTCGACCGCAACCTTGCTCATCACCATACTCGGCTCCGTGCTGTTCCGCGGCTTCATGCGCATTATTCCGATATTGTTCGGAATCGTCGCGGGCTACGTTATCGCTTCGCTGATGGGCTATGCGAATTTTGACCTTGTAAAAGCGGGCCATTGGATCGACGCGCCTGCATTTGCGGCGCCTTCGTTTGAACTTGGCGCTATTCTTACCATTATTCCCGCTTCGCTTGTCGTCATTGCCGAGCACATCGGGCATTTGATCGTGACCGGCAATATCGTCAACAAAGATTTATCCAAAGATCCGGGTCTGCACCGCTCGCTGCTCGGCAACGGCATCTCCACGATGTTGTCCGGGTTTCTCGGCTCTACGCCAAATACGACTTACGGCGAAAACATCGGCGTGCTTGCGATCACGCGCGTCTACTCGACGTTCGTCATCGGAGGCGCGGCCGTAATTGCGATCATCCTGTCGTTCCTCGGCAAGTTTTCCGCATTGATCGCAGCAATCCCTACGCCCGTAATGGGCGGCGTATCACTTTTGCTGTTCGGCGTTATCGCCGCGTCCGGCCTCCGTATGCTGGTCGAATCGAAGATCGATTACAGCAAGCCGACAAATCTGTACTTAACAACAATCGTTCTCGTCATCGGTCTCAGCGGCGTCAAAGTCGTGATCGGCGATTTTTCGCTTTCCGGAATGGGACTGGCTACCGTCGTCGCCATTGTGCTTAGCTTGCTCTTCAAGCTGTTTGAAGTGACCAAGCTATCCAACGACGATGAAGTGTCAGAGCATTAAATCGAAAACAGCCCCGCAAGAGCCGATTAAACGGCAGCCTGCGGGGCTGTTATTTTTTATTCATTGATTAGATTCAAGTCGCTGTACGAATCGACCGTTTGCAGTTCGCCGAATACTTCGTCAGATGGAATCAATTGGTCGCCCTTAACTTTAAACTTGCCTTGATAGACGCCCTTGATGACATAGGCATCTTCCGCTACAGGCCCATCGTACTTTTCGAGGAAAACGACGGCCTCGTCATTTTTAGCGAATACCGCATTGCCTTCCGCGATATATACGAGGCCCTCATACGAGCCTCCCGTCTCCAATATACGAATATCTGCCTGTTTCTCAATATCGCCTTTATATACCTTTTTCACCGTTGCATCGGATAGCGTAAATACGACATTGCCGTATTGATAGCTGGATGTATCTTTAATTTTGACCCTCGCAATGAGCGAAGCGCTCTCTTGCAAGCTTTCGACGGATTCAAAGTGCTCCGACAGATCAAAATGCACATTCACCGTAGAAGCGCTGCCGCTTCCGGCTTCTTTCGTTTGATTCAAATGATTGATATAGAATACAACAATTATAATCGCTGCAACAATGGCAATAACCGAAATGATATTCTCTTTACTCATTCTCGCGTTAGGCAATATACTTCATCCCTTCTGTTCTATTATCGTTTAATATAGTGCATTGGCGCCTGCCTTATCATCGGATCCAGGCACCGATACTTGCCTTATGCCGGAGACGCTCATAATTTGCGTACTTTGCGACACATGATCAAGCCCGATGGCATGTCCAAGCTCATGCCCGGAGGTACCCTTTCTTCCTGTAACACTCAAACCGTCCATTGCAGATGAATTGAAATCAATATCCGTTTTCGTATACGTGCCTGACGTATGCACCGGTTTATTTTGCGTACGGGCATACCAGCCGATATTGGCGCCATACGTATCCTGTCTGAAAATAATGTTGGCTTTCGTTGAATCGGATTGATAAACAAAACTGACGTCCGTATCCGCATCGTTCCATGCAGCGATGCCATTGGCCATCGCCTGGGAGTAATTAGCCGTCAGCCCCAGATAGCTGTAGCTGATTGTCCCGCTCGCATACTTGCCGCCAAGCGCCACATACGCATTTGCTGCCGGGAGCGCTAACGCGGCCGACACTATAGAGAAAGAAAGAAAAAGCTTTACCATTCGTTGTTTAAGCATATAGACCTCCTATGTTTTGGATTAATCGGAACGGTTTATTAATTCCGATTTTAGTTCCCACCTAACTCGACGTATATATTTGGTAAATTGTTTCCTGTTTTTTTGCAAAATTTTTATTTTGTAATAAATTAATGCAAATCCCTGCCCATAGAACGACAAAAGCTGTACCCGGCGGTGGGCATTCCATCCGCTGGATACAGCTTTACGATCAAATGAATCTTGCTTACACTTTTTTTCGGTTTCGCGTGTAAATATCGACATAAACGGCAAGTACGAGAATGCCGCCTTTGACGATGTATTGCCAGAATGATTCCATGTTCATCAAGCTCATGCCGTTGTCTAGACTGCCCATTACGAGCGCGCCGATGATAGCGCCCATGATCGTGCCTGAACCGCCGATGAGGCTCGTACCGCCGATCACGCATGCAGCAATGGCGTCAAGTTCATAGTTTTGCCCTGCGCTCATCGTTGCCGCGTTCAGCCTTGCGGTCAATACTAGCGCGGCAATCGCTCCAAGCGTATTGCAAAGAATAAATACGAGCAGCACGCGCCGTTTAATATTAATGCCCGAGAGCTTCGCAGCCTCGGGATTGCCCCCGATGGCGTACACTTGTCGGCCAAAGGTCGTATTGCGCGTGATGAATGTAAAAATCAATGCAAGCACAGCGACCATAACGAACGGTACCGGAATCCCTTTATAGCTGTTCATCACAGCGACAAAGCCGAGAATGAGCGCTCCGGTAACGAGCATGCGGACGATGCTTACAGCAAGCGGCTCCACTTCAAAGCCGTATCGAATGCGCGAGGACCGCTTCCGCAGCACAAGCGCAGCGGCAATCAGCAGTCCCATAATGCCAAAAGCCCAGCCGATTAAGTCCGATGTGTAGTATTGGCCAATCGCCTTTAAGCCCGGCGATAAAGGAGAGACTGTCACGCTGCCTGTCGTACCAAACAAAATGCCCCGAAAAACGAGCATCCCGCCCAATGTCACGATAAACGCGGGGACCGCTTTATAGGCAATAATCCACCCTTGAATGAAACCGATAATCGCGCCAAGCGCTATCGCAGCGATAATAACCGGAATTGCGGGCCAGTCGTACCATACGTTCAGCATCGCGACTATGCCGCCGATCAAACCGACAAGCGAGCCGATCGACAAGTCGATATGACCGGCAACGATAACGAGCACCATTCCGATAGCCAGAATCGCCGTTACCGACATCTGCAAGAATAGATTGGATAGGTTTGTCGGGGATAAGAACCGCTCATGCAGCAAGGAGAAAAGCACCCATATCGCAATCAATGCGCCGATCATCGTATACGCGCGCGCATCGAATTTAAACCAATTTTGCATACGTGACGGCCGCGCCGGCACCGTTTCTGTTGTTGCGTTCATAGTCCCTTCCCTCCCGTCGCAGCCGTCATGATCGCCTGCTGCGTCGCTTCCTCCGAAGTAAACTCAGCCGCCCGCTTCCCTTCCGCAATAACCATGATCCGATGGCTCATGCCAAGCAGCTCGGGCAGCTCGGAGGAAACCATAATGATTGCGACGCCTTGCCGGACAAGCTCGTTCATGATCGTATAAATTTCAAACTTCGCGCCAACATCGATACCGCGGGTCGGTTCGTCTAAAATAAGAATTTTCGGCTTGGTCATTAACCACTTGCCGAGAACAACCTTCTGCTGATTGCCGCCGCTAAGCGTGCCGACAATCGTCTCTACCGAATTGGCTTTAATTTGCAAGGAGCGAATGTATTCATTGCCCCGTAAAATTTCCCGATTCGAATCGATTACGCCGCCGGAAGCGATTTGGTTCAGACTCGCCATCGTCACATTGCTTTTTACGTCCATGCCGAGCACCAGGCCGAATTTTTTGCGATCCTCCGACACAAGCGCCATCCCATGCTTGATCGCATGTTGCGTATTCTTGATTTTCACCTGCTTGCCGTCAATCTCAATGCGTCCGCTGGCGACTCCGGGATAGGAGCCGAACAGGCTCATGACCAGCTCCGTGCGTCCTGCCCCCATTAATCCGGCAATGCCGAATATTTCACCCTTGCGCACCTCAAACGACAGATTGCTAATAACTTTACGCGCTTCAAGGTCGGGGTCCATTACCGTATAGTTGTCGACCTTGAGCACCACTTCGCCAGGCGTTGCCTGGATTCTCGGAAACAGCTCCGTCAGCTCCCGTCCAACCATCAACGAGATCACTTTCTCCTCGTTAATGTCGCGCGCGTCATATGTGCCGACTGTGCGACCGTCCCGAAGGACGGTCACCGAGTCAGCGATGCTGAACACCTCTTTTAATTTGTGCGAAATGTAGATGCAAGTCACGCCGCGTTTCTTAAACTCGCGCAGGATGGAGAGCAATATGTCAACCTCCTGCTCGGTCAGCGCAGCCGTCGGCTCATCCAGTATAAGAATATTGGCTTTCTTGGACAGCGCTTTAGCGATTTCCACCTGCTGCTGTTTACCGATGCCGAGTAAACCCGTCTTAGTCTCCGGGCTGACATCGGTTAAGCCAACCTCTCTAAGCCACTTCTCGCTCTCCTTGAACACCCGCTCCCAATTAATGATGCCAAAGCGGGCCAGCTCCTTGCCGAGAAATAAATTCTCGGCAATAGACAGGTCTTTCGCTAACGCCAGCTCTTGATAAATGATTGCAATCCCCGCATCTTCCGCGTCTTTAATGCCGCCGAAACGTCTCTCCACGCCATTGATGAGAATCTGGCCCTCATAGCTGCCGGATGGATACAAGCCGCTCAGCACCTTCATCAATGTTGATTTGCCAGCCCCGTTCTCGCCGCAAAGCGCGTGGACTTCTCCCTTCTTCACGGTGAAGGTGACATCGTTCAACGCCTTCACGCCGGGAAATTCTTTCGTAATATTGCGCATTTCCAATGCAGCCGTCATGCCCGCTCACCTCACTGACTCGCTATTTGGCGTTTTTATAAACGTCGTCTTTCGAGTGGAAGCCGTCAGCGATAACCGTTGCATCGATATTGTCTTTATTGACCGAAATCGGGTCGAGCAGTACGGACGGCACATCGATCTTGCCGTTGTTTACCGTTTTGTCCGCGCCGACATCTTCGCCTTTCGCCAGCTTGATAGCCAATTCAGCCGCTTTTTCCGCCAACGCTTTAATCGGTTTGTACACCGTCATCGTTTGCGTGCCTTCAATAATACGCTGCGCTGCAGCCAGCTCGGCGTCTTGGCCCGATACTGGAATTTTGCCTGCCAGCCCTTGTGCCGTCAGCGCTTGAATAGCGCCGCCAGCCGTGCCGTCATTCGCCGCAATGACCGCGTCGATCTGATTGTTGTTTGCAGTCAAAGCGTTCTCCATGTTAGTCAGCGCCGCAGCAGGGTTCCAATCTTTGGACCATTGGTCGTATACGATTTGAATATCGCCGCTGTCGATATATTTTTGCAGAATGTTCATTGCGCCTTTCTTGAACAGATGCGCGTTGTTATCCGCTTCCGATCCGCCGATGTAAACAAATTTGCCTTTCGGCGCTTTCGCCACGATCGCTTCAGCCTGCATTTCGCCAACGCGTTCATTATCGAAGGAGACGTAAAGATCGACGTCGGAGTTTTTGATCAGCCGGTCGTAGGCCAATACTTTAATGCCAGCTTCATGAGCCTTCTCGACGATCGCTGCCGTTGCTTCCGCATTGTGCGGAACGACGACAAGTACGTCTACTCCTTGCGAGATGAGCGATTCCGCTTGTGCGATTTGCTTCGCGTCATCGCTGTTTGCTGCAAGCACCTCAACCTCAGCGCCCAGCTTCTCGGCAGCCGCTTTGAATAAATCGCGGTCTCTTTGCCACCGTTCTTCTTGCAGCGTATCCAAGGAAAAGCCGATTTTAATTTTACCGTCTTTGCCGGATTCTTTTTTTCCGCCGGAATTGTTGCCGCCGTTGCCGCTGCACGCCGATATTACGAGAATAATTGCAAAGATAACAAGCATAACCCCGCTTTTTGTCATACGCTTTGTCATGTTCTTCTCTCCTCACATCTAAAAATAATGTAAATGCTTACATTTAGAGGTTAGCATGCCGTCACGCCGATCACTCGAGCGTTCTCCTGTATTCTCTTGCGATGTTCTGGACTATTTTGCTATTGCTGCAATGCCGGTTACTTGCCCCCGCCTCCGAGCAGCGCTTTGCGGTAATCGGTCGGCGAAGCGCCGCACACTTTTTTAAACACCTTGCTGAAATAATTCGGATCGTTATAGCCAACCTCATAAGCAATTTCTTTCATGCTGCGTTCCGCATTGCTCATCAATGCCTTCGACTTTTCTACTCTGCAATCGGTCAGAAAATCGATATATCCGACGCCGGTCTGCTCTTTGAACATTTTGCTCATATAAAAAGGACTCAGTCCCGCTTGCCTTGCAATCGTCTCAAGCGATATTTCGAGATGCGAATTGGCCATAATATACTGCTTCACTTCTGCGATCACATCAGTTTGCTGACGGCTTCGCTGCCGCTCGGAAGCTTTGCGCATCGTGAACAGCAAACATTCCGTCTCTGTGCGAAGCTCAGCGTAATGATGGATTTCGAACGTATAATACGGCAATTCCGTCTCTGCCCCGAGCTCAAGCATGATGCGAAAAACTATCCATAATGCCTCCAGCATCCGCTGCTGCGCCATATGTACAGGCATTCCGCCAGCTTCATAGCGGGAAATCGCCGATTCGATTAACGAACCTGCCTCCTCCCATCTCCCTAGCCGGATAAGCTCTGTCATCTGCTTCTCCTGCCGTTTGCCTTGCTGCCAGCCGCTTTCTTGATCGGAACTATTCTGTAGATCCGCATAGAAACGATGCTTCGACGGAAACGGCGTTGCAGGCGCAGCCGCAGCCGCAAGCAATGCTTCCTGATAGGAATGGCGGGTATGATCGAGAGAAGAGCGCGGATCGCCTACGCCAATGACGATTTCCGGTTGTGACGCCAGCTGCGGAAGTGCAAGCAGCTCTCGAATCATTGATGCAGCTTGCGCCCGATACGATCGGTTTTCCTCGACAAAACCGATGATCGGCAAACATCGGCCCGACATGGCGCCGACCCACCCGTTTCCAATCTGCCGCAGCTTGAGCTTTACAGCGGAGTAGATTTCCTCGGATGCCGAAGCATCGCCTGCACTAGAGCGAATAAGCAGCACAAACGCCTCTGTGCCGCATTTTCCGCCTATAAGATTGAGCAGCTCATCCAAATGCACCTCGTGGACACGATCGAACAGAAGCTGGGTTACTACATCCGCTTCAACGAGCGGCATCACTTTATCAAGCGTGTTCCGTTCATTCAGCCGCTCATTCCGTTCCTTCTGTTCAATCCTAATTTGCTCCATCACGCTGCCAACCGTTTCCCGAATCTCGCCGATTTTACTCGGTTTAAGCAAATAATCTTTTACACCGAGCTTTATGGCCCTGCGCGCATATTCAAACGTATCGTAAGCCGTCACCATAATAAACCGAATATCCGGATAGTCCGCAGCAATAAGCTCAACTGCCTCCAATCCGTTCATAATCGGCATGCGAATATCCATTAAGATCAAATCGGGCTCATACACAGGGACAAGCTCGACCGCCGCTTTTCCGTTCTTCGCCTGTTCGATGAGCGTATCCGGAAAGCTATTGCGGAGTATCGCCGCCATGCCTTCCCGTTCAATCTGCTCGTCATCAACGATTAACAGCTTTAGCATAGCTTTCCGCCTCCCTCACTTTTGGAAGAGATAGTATAACGCTTGTGCCGCTGCCTTCAGTGCTTCTGATTTCAATGACATCGGATCGGTTATAGAATAGTCTGAGCCTGCGAACAACGTTGCTAAAGCCAATCCCTGTAGAGTGCCCATCCTGTTGGCGGTCCGGCTCGCGCTCCTCTACGATTTGTCTGATCCGATCCTGCGCCATGCCCAGCCCTTGATCCTCAATCTCGACGATTACCTTCGATCCGCCATCCCGTATGCGAAAGCTTATCGTCCCACCATCCTCCAAAGGCTCAACTGCATGAATGACCGCATTTTCAATGATCGGCTGCAGTGTCAATCCCGGAAGCTGGACGGCCAAGCACGACTCGTCAATATCTTGAACAAAGCGCAGGCGCTCCGTAAACCGGGATTGTTGAATCGCGACATATTCGCGAAGCACCTTGACCTCCTCGTACAACGTCACCGGACGGTCCAGCCGCTTTAAATTGTAACGGAGCAGCCTGGCTACACTGGCAAGCAGATCGCTCGTTTCCTCCGAGCCTTCCAGATAGGCTTTCTTGGACAGCGTATCGAGCGTATTGAACAAAAAATGCGGATTGATCTGGCTTTGCAAGCTGCGCAGCTGGCTTTCCTGGAGCAGCAGTTTATTCGTCTGCAGCTCGCTCTCCAGCTGCGCCTTTTGTTGAATTTCAGAAATCAGATTATTAATATTAATGCGCATACGATCAAACGTTTTGGCCAAAAAGGAGATTTCATCATTTGCCGGCACTTCAATTTGCACGTCAAACTGCCCTCGCGACAAGTTTCGCGCCGCTTGCGTCAGCTTCTGAATCGGACGCGTAATGCTTAGCGAGAACCAGTAAGTGAACAGCAGCAGCAGCACGGTAATCAGCGCCAGCATCCAAATGCCGAGCTTCTTCAACTCGGCCGACTGTCCGATAATACCGCGGTAAAATTGGTCATACGTTTTGAGCTCCGTATCCATCAGCGTCAGAGTCATCTCTGAAATATAAGTAGACAGCCGTGTCGCATCGCTAAAGTCATTCAACGCTTCTTCCCTGTTCTTATCGTTTAAAAATCGCACCGAACGATCGCTTGAATCCGCAAGACTATCTATTAAATTCAAATAATTCGTCAGCGTAAAATAATTGCCGCTATTCCGCAGCCCCTCAATATGTTGCCGAGCTTCGAGCAGCCGATGCCTGTCGGTTTCCAAATTAGCCAGCTTGGAGGATGACGGAGCCTGTATGTAATTGTTGAGCGAAATGACAAGCTGCTGGCTGTAGGCGCTGGCGTCATTCATTTGCAAATACCGCTGTAAAATGTGGTTGTACTGATCCTGCATTTTCTGATTGTAATAGGTTAGCGTCACCCAAATGGCAGCCATAATAAAAACGACGATCGCGACGAGAAGCCATATTTTTTTCTGAATCGTGTTCATCAGCGTCCATCCGCCTTCAGCAAACTGATCTCTGTAAAATATCCCTCGTAGTTCAACGGAAACATATTTCCGCTCAACCATTGCACCATCAGATCAACGCTGACTTTTCCCATTTCCTCGGGCTGCTGCTCAATGATGCCGTTTAATTTATGCTCTTTCATTAGCGTGCGGCTCTCCACACTGTCGTCAAACGAATAGAGATGAAACCGGCTGAGCTTCGATCGTTTGGCAATCTCCTGCACCATGGCGCTCGTATTATTAGCCGTAATCGATACGAATCCGTCGATCTGCGGTTCACTGTTCATGATCTGGGTCGTAGCGGCCATAACCTCCTCCCGCGTGTCTCCAGCCTTAACGAGAATCGTTTCTATGCCCGGCTGCGATTGAAGCGCGCTTAAAATGCCGTTTAATCTTTTATTCTGATAATCCTCTTCCCGATCGGACAGCATCAACACGACTTTGCCCTTCACGCCAATGTCGCTGGCCAGCTGCTCGCCGATCAGCCTGCCGGCTTTCTCATGATCCGAACCGATATAGGTTCTTCTTAAGCTTTTCTCAATCGGAACATCATTCGCTATTGTAAAAATCGGGATGCCGTTGCCCGCCGCCTTGACCGTAGAAAGCTTATTGAATACATCCGTATCTAGGCCTTGCACAATAATGCCGTCAACCTTTGATGCGATCGCAATTTCCATTTTACGCAAAAAATCCACCTGATTGGTCGTTCCGTAGCTGCCCCACACTGCGAGCTCAACGCCATGCCTCGCTGCTGCTTCAGACGCTCCCTTCTCAACCTGATCCCAGAAAGGCGTATCCATTTCCTGGGTTATAAGAACAACCCGATAAGCGGAATCCTGCCCCTCTTCAAGTACGGCCGGCGCAGACAAATCAAAATTAAATACTTTAATGAGCGATGAAAGCGTAAAGGCGGATAGCACAATACAACCCGCCGAAAGCAATAGAATGAACAGCTTTCTCATACAGGGCCGGCTCCTTCGACAGCGTTATTGATCAGTATATGTCCATAAAAACGCTTACATTTTCATTAATCGTACCACAATTGTATATTTCTAGATATCATATTTTGCGTGCAGCTCGGCTTGCGTCTAGTGGATATGTTGACACTATGTGGAATATCATTCTATATTTGCATAGTTGAATCTAATTATATGAGAGGCGGTTAATCATGAAGACCCATGCATCTGTAACAGGAAAAATATTACTTAGCTTTCTAGTGGCATTTATAGCCATGATCATCATTGGAGTCATCTATGCGATCGTCGCTGTATCTTCGGGGCAAAAACTAACGGATATTACAGCCTCAGCCGAAAACAGCCTGTTCATGGGCATTGCTCAGACTGCATTCTTCGCGGCAAGCGCTCTGGGGATGTATGCGTTGTTCGAGAGGAAGAAGGGGTGGGCGCTCGGCCTTCGGCAAAACAACGGCTTGAGCCAAGCTGTTCAAGGACTTATTGCCGGGATCATCCTTATTACCATATCCGCCGTGCTTATCTGGGCATTCGGCGGAATCAGCTGGGAAACTTCGGATTTCAATAAGGATGTTGCCGTTTCACTGCTGCAAGGTTTGCTGCTCTTCGTCTGCGTCGCTGTCTCGGAAGAAATATACTCGCGCGGATATATTCAGGGCCTCCTTCGTTATCATTACGGCAGCAAAGCGGCAATCATGGTCAGCGCTGTTCTGTTCACGCTGCTCCACTCTATGAACCCAGGCATGTTCGAATCGCCGCTGCCCTTCCTTAATCTATTACTGGCCGGCATCATTTTAGCCTTGGCGAGAGAATTGACCGGCGGACTGTGGTGGCCTATTGGACTGCATTTGACTTGGAATTATTTGCAGGGCAATGTGTACGGATTTAAGGTGTCCGGCAAGGAAATGGAATCCGCTGTCCTCACCGCAACCGATAACGGACCGGCATGGCTGTCCGGCGGTTCATTCGGCATCGAAGGAAGCCTGGTTTCCGTTGTTGTACTCGTCCTGGGAACACTATGCGTCGCTTATATTTACCGCAAGCCTAACGCCGCGAAAAGATAAAAAAAGGCCGATCAAGGAGAGAAGGAACTGCCGAGGACGACAGCTCCGAGTAACTCCTTGCTCGGCTCTTTTGTTTATTTCTTTTTCCACGATGTTCCGTCAGAGTAAGCGACTCTGTCAATTTGAATGTTCTTCAACGTGCTCGTCGTATCATAGAGCGACAAGCTCCAAGTAAAGGTGTAGGTTTCGCCCATGCCGACGCTAATATTGCTTCCTCTGCCATAGAAGCGATTGCTGTCCGTGAAGAGACCGTTTGCTTTATCGCCATATGCATCGTAGGTGCTGAACGAGATCTCGAATGCGACAATGGTTTTCTCAGTTAAATTAGTCAGCTTAATATTTGCTTCCGGATCGCCAAGCACATCGTAGCTGATATTGTATCCCTCTATTTTAAACGGGATATTTTTGTTTTTCGAAAGCTCCTGTTTCAAATACTTCTTGTATTCCGCAACCTTCTGCTCATACAGCTTTCTCATGTTGTCCTCGAACGTTCCGTCCAAGTAATGGTTATCTGCTTTCGTATATCCCTTGCTGACTGTTTCCTTATCTTTCACTTCAATACTTTGAATAGCTCTGCCGAAAAACATATATTCATCGTAATCGACATCGATATAATCGCCAGGCTTTGCAGACGAATGCTCGAACACGCCTTTTTGTCTTGCGTTAAGCGTCATCGAATAATCCGCCGTATAGGTTTCACCGTCCAAGTACAAGTACTCGACATAATTGACGGTGATGTTATCTGTACTTAGGTTTTTCACAGTCGTATTAGTAATTTCGAGCGGCAAGCCTGTATAGAACTTGCTTTTCTCCAACGATGTCGTTTTAATCAGAAGGCTGTTTCCTTTCGTCGTCATCGAAGCGCCAAGGCTGTCGAGCAGAAAACGAAGCGGAACCATTACACGGCCATTCCGCTCAACTGCCGGAGTTCCTAGAAATACGGATACGCCGTTTGCCGTTGCTGTCGGCGCTCCCAAAACGATGGCAAGCGTCATTGTATCTTTCGTCGCAATAATACGTTTATTTGCTCCGTCCCAGCTGAATGTAAGGCCAAGGCCTTCAATCGTTTCCCTCGCGGAAACCAAAGTCGTTCCGTTCTCAGTTAATGGCGCTTGAGCATACTTTACCTTCGTTCCGTTAATATAAACACTTTTGTCTTCTGCCTTTGCCGCTGCTACAGACATTGCCGGCATCGACCATGCGAGTACGAGTACCATCATGATCATCAATAATGATTTCTTCAATTCCTTTCCCCTCCGGTTTTCTATTTTTTTTGGATGGATTATATTGCCATCCAATGACCAAAGGTAATTATATTATAAATTCCCTTATTGCGACAGAAAATAAATGGATTTCATAGAAAAGAATCTGCACCGGCTTTGCAATCCTTAAAAGTCGGAACTTCGTTTCGCGTTGAAATATAAGCGTACTTTCTTATATATATAAAAAAGCCCTGCTTTTCAGCAGGACTGTGCTTGTAAATGGAGCGGAAGACGGGAATCGAACCCGCGACCCTCGCCTTGGCAAGGCGATGCTCTACCGCTGAGCCACTTCCGCATATGTATGGCTGGGGATCTAGGGATCGAACCTAGGAATGACGGAGTCAAAGTCCGTTGCCTTACCGCTTGGCTAATCCCCAACAGGCTTTGAAAAATGGGGCGATCGAAGGGAATCGAACCCTCGAATCTCGGAGCCACAATCCGATGCGTTAACCACTTCGCCACGACCGCCATAATAAATATTGAATATAACAAAACCCACTCATGTGGGTGTATGAAACATTCAAAGCAAAGCATTGCGCCTTGAAAACTGGATGCGAAATGTTTGAACTCTTTAGCATTAGGATAAGCCCTCGACCGATTAGTACTGGTCAGCTCCACACATTGCTGTGCTTCCACCCCCAGCCTATCAACCTCGTCGTCTTCAAGGGGTCTTACGAATTGGGAAATCTCATCTTGAGGGGG
>NZ_WOVL01000045.1 GCF_009737085.1 Paenibacillus sp. NEAU-GSW1 | reverse complement strand
AGCTGACCATTGCGCATGTGGTCTTCCTTCATGCGCATAAATGTGGCGTCGGTGTCGGTTTTGCTAAAGCTGTTGCGGCTTCCGAGCGTCGCTTGTTGATCTTCATATTTCTGCAACCGTGGGAGAACGTCTTTCCGCACTAGGCGAACAGCTTTCTTCAGTTGCTTGTCTTTCGGCTTTTCTTGAAGCTTGTTTTCAAGCTGCTGAACAGCCTGCTCCAACTTCTCACTTGTGATAGCAGAAGCCTCTCCGAGCTCCGGGAGGTCCATGTTATTCAATTCTTGATCTATCCATGGTATATTCTTTATACATAAGAAGCCTCTCTTTACTTAGAATGAGTGGGTGGTACCTCCATTTTAACAAGGGTTGGCTTCTTTTTGTTTGAGCAATTTATGAACAGGTTAAGGGTAAACGGAGCATTTAAATGATTCTGGAGAAGCGTCAGCGTTCGTTTTTGTGAAGGGATCCCAACCTTACCTCGTTGATTCAAAGGAATCCCTGAGCAATGGCGATCGGAAGAACATTTAAATGTGCAGTTTGCTGTTTAACCCAGATAAAAAAAGGGGTATCCCATCGTCATTTTCATGACTTATGGGACAGCCCCTCTCTTTCCAACTGTTCAACTGAATCGGTAGTCGGAGAAGCGGACATCCGCACGACTCGGTCGCAAATGGATTGCGCATCTTCACTGTCATGCGTGACGAGTATCGAAGTCATATTGGCTTTTCGCAGCAGCTCTTTCAACTGTTGCCGAATCTCGCCCTTCAAATCGGCATCCAAGCTGCTGAAAGGCTCATCCATAAGAAGCATATCCGGTTGCGGCGCTAGAGCCCGCGCGAAAGCGGCTCGCTGCTGCTGGCCTCCGCTCAGTTCATGCGGATAACGTTTGCGGAAGGCGTCAAGTTGGACAAGCTCCAGCATATCATCCAATCGTATACGGCGTGCTCTGCTTGATAATCGATGCAGACCGAACAATACGTTCTGCTCTACCGTCATATGCGGGAACAACGCATAATCTTGAAATACCATTCCGATGCCGCGTTTCTCAGGCAGAACAAAACGTTTCTCATCGACCATCGTTCGTCCATTTATCGCAATCCGGCCTTCAGAAGGAGCTGCTAATCCGGCGATCAGTCGGAGCAGCGTACTTTTCCCGCAGCCGCTTGGGCCTAAGAGACCCACGGTCTCCCCTTTGCGAAGCGTTAGATCAAACCGGCTGATCGTATCGGAGCCTGGTGCATAAGAGAATGATATACCGCGTAATTCAACGAAACTTTCTGTTTTCATGCAGACTGACTCTCCCCTATTTTGTGATAGATGAATACCGATACAACCCCGATCGCAACAAGAATTAGCGCCGGAACCGAAGCCTGGTGAATTTGCTCATCGCTGGCATATTGATAGGCCTTGGTCGCCAACGTATCGAAATTGAATGGTCGTAACAGCAGCGTAAGCGGAAGCTCTTTAACGATTTCCATAAAAGCCAGCAAAAATCCGGTAAGCACTGCCCCTTTAATCATCGGCAAATCAACGGTAAAAAAAGTTCGAGTCATTCCGCGGCCTAGCATCCGTGATGCTTCAGCATGACGAATCCCTCGTTTTTCAAAGCCCGTTTCAACAGCATTAAATCCGACGGCAGCAAATCGGACAATGTATGCAAAGACAAGCATGACAAGCGACATGGTCAGCACCAGCTTGCCTTCAGCAAACCCTAGCGCAATGTAAACGGAAGCAAGTTTCTCGTCTAGCCATATAAATACGGCTAGCACGCCGATCGACAAAACCGCGCCTGGCACGGAATAGCCCATGCCGATCACTTTGGTCATAGCGAGCGATACAACAGATCGGTCCAATCGGCTTGCATTGGCCGCAATACATGCAAATGTCAAAAGCAGCAACACGGCAAGCGTCGAAATGGATACCGTGTTTCGAATTAATACCCAGAAGGCAGCATTAAAAACATCGTCGTAAGTCCAGCTTGCCCATACGAGCAGTTGCGTAATAGGAACAACAAACGATAGTAAACTTACGATCATACAAATTATAAACGCCGCCCACGCGCCAGCCCCTGTCAGCTTTCGCCGTTGCAGAGGAGCAGAACGGCCAGTTTGGGAGCTGTACCTTTTTCTTCTACGGAGCAGCCTCTCCGTAACAAACAACAAAACCATTATACTCATGAGCATCGCTGCCAGCCTGTTAGCCGAATCGATGTCATTCATGCCAAACCATGTTTTAAAAATTGCGGCCGTAAAGGATTCAATGCCAAAGTGCTTCGTTAATCCAAAATCATTCAGCACTTCGAACGCAACAAGACTGGCGCCTCCAACAATAGCAAACTGCGAGAGCGGCAATATGACTCGAAAAAAGATCGATACCGGACCTTTCCCAAGCAGTCTCGCATTTTCAATAAATGCAGCGCTTTGACGTTCCAAGAATGATTTAGTAACCAAATAAACGTAAGGAAACAAAAACAGAGTAAATATAAAAATAGCGCCCTTCATGGACAAAATGTCAAAATAGCGTTGATCAATCTTCATGCCTAGCGTATTGCGGATAAACAGCTGCACGCTTCCTGTATAGCTAAACATGCTGCCGTACGTATATGCGGCGATATAAGGAGGAACGGAAAGCGGCAGAGCTAGTCCCCATGCGAAAAATCGTCTTAACGGAAAATCGTAAGCCGCTACGAGCCATGCCAGCACCGACCCGATCAATACCGTAAAGAACACGGTAAAAGTAACGAGTATCAGCGATTGCTTTGCGTAATCCGCTAGAAGGTAGGTTGTAATGTGGGCCCAATTCTCATTCGGCTTCCGAAATAATCCGGCCAAAATGTAAAGAGACGGAAAAAGGGCCGCTATGGCCCCGATTCCGCTAATTACATTCCAACCATTCAGCTTTCGCTTTGTTTCGCGAAGCATGACGGAGGGTTTCAGCATTATTTCCAACCTACTTTGTTCATCAGTTCGGTCGCTTTTTTGTTATGCTCGCCAAGCTTAGCAAAATCGATAGTTTGCGTTTTGAAATCGCCCCATTGCTTCAGCAATTCCGGCTTTTCCGCTGCCGCATTTACCGGGAACTCGAAGCTGCCGTTTGTCAGCATCGTTTGCCCTTCCGTACTCGTAATAAACTCGATCAGTTTTAATGCGTTGTCTTTATTTTTAGCATGAGCCGTCAAGCCGATGCCGCTAATGTTCACATGGGCGCCTGTCGTATCCTGGTTCGGGAAAAACACGCCGATTTGCTCGGCTACTTTTACTTCTTCGGCATCTTTGGAAACGAGCATTTGACCTACATAGTAGGTGTTCATGATCGCCACGTCACCAACACCGGCTGCGATAGCTTTTGCTTGGTCACGATCTCCGCCATCCGGATCGCGAGATAAGTTCGTTACGACACCCTTTGCCCATTCTTCCGCTTTTTGCTCGCCATTCAACTCGATGAAGGAAGCTAGAAGCGATTGGTTGTACAGACTGGAGGAAGAACGCACCAACAGCTTGCCTTTCCATTTTTCGCTCGTCAAATCTTCGTAAGTCGTCAATTGATCGGGAGTTACGCGATCCTTCGCATAAACGATAACGCGCGCGCGAGTTGCCATACCTACCCAGTAATTTTCTTTGTCACGCAGCTCTGCTGGCACATTATTGATAATTGCATCCGATTGCACCGGTTGAAGAACGGCATTTTCCTTCGCATAGTTTAACACGCCGCCATCTACCGTTATGAACAAATCAGCTTCGGAACCCTCGCCTTCCCGTTTCAAGCGTTCAACTAACTCCTCCGCCGTTCCCTTTACTTCATTGACTTTAATGCCTGTTTTCTTCGTGAACGCATCGAATAATTGGCTGTCGATATCATAATGTCTTGCAGTATAGACATTAACGACTTGATTATTATCGCCGGCATTGCCCGCTCCTGATTTCTTATTGCCGTCAGCCGCTTCCGTTGTCGGCTTGCTTTCATTGCCTCCTGCCGCATTGTTCGCACCGCAACCGGACACAACTAAAGCGATTGCCATCAACAGGATTGAAACTGCTATAGCGTATTGCTTTCTCATTTTGCAGCTACCTCTCATTTCACTTTGATTTGATAATGAATCTCATTACCAGTTCATTGTAGCGAATAAAAATGAGAAAACGCTGTGAAAAATAAAAGATTTTATCCGCCTATTAACGGATAGGCATATGGAACACGATTGTCGTGCCTTTTCCCTCTTCACTTTTAATCTCAATTTTCCCGCTATATCGTTCTATGATTCGCTTCGCAATAGATAAACCTAGCCCAAAACCGTTTTCTCCACCGCTTCTTGCTTTATCTGCCCGAAAAAAACGATCCAAAACGTACGGCATCTCTTTAGCCGGGATGCCGGTTCCGCGATCAGCGACCGCTATCGTCGCATATTTCTCCGCTGCATTCACGTTGCAGTTTATCCTCACTTCCCGGCTCTCTTTAGAATATTTGACCGCGTTGTCCAGCGCAATTAATAGGATTTGCTCTAAATGATCCTCCGCAATCGTCAATTGCACATTCGACACCTTTGCTACGTCTGCCGCAAATTGAAAATCGGGATGAAGCATTGACATGTTTCGAATTGAAGTCTGTACGATATCGGCAGCATTAGCAGCTAAAGGCTCGTACTCGGGGACCGTTAATTGCTCAGCCCTCATAAGCAACAGCAGCTCCTCAACGAGTCTTCGCAGTCGACCAAGTTCATGGATAGAAATTTGCAGCGACTCATCAAGCACTTTCGGATCGTCCTTTCCCCACCGGCTCAGCATGATCAAATGTCCTTCCAGTATGGCTACAGGCGTCCTAAGCTCATGGGATGCGTCCTCCACAAACTGTCTCTGTTGCTTGAATGTGTGTTCAACTTGCTCCATCATTTCGTTGAAGAGACTCATTAAATCATGCAATTCATCCGGCGGTCCGTCCAGCGGCATCCGCTCCTGCAAACCGTTCTGCTTTACATTGCGAATCGTCTCATTCATCGCTTTCAGCGGCGACAACATCCTGCGGGAAAGCAGCCAACCGCCAAAGCCGCTGAGTACAACTGCGCTGGCAAGACATATGAGCATGACACGCGCAAAAGCGTCAATTAAACGGCTGAATTCATCCATGCTGCTTACAATTTCTACAGTTCCATTATAGTCAAAAATAGTAAGCGGGCTCCGGTAAACGAGCATATTATCAATCACAAATCGGGCGGACTGTTCCTTTCGTAAATCAGTTTCATGACTCGAAAGCCACTCGCCAGGGAAATCGTCTTTAACCGTAATAATTGCTCTGCCTTCACCATCAAGAATGCGGATCATCTGTTCACGATCATTCACTCTTGCTAGATAGTTGGAAATTGCGGCAATCTCGGAGTCAGCAAATGTATGTTCCTTTTCCAGCAAATAGTTTAAAATTTCCCGCATATCCGCTTTGGCATTCGATTCCTGCTCCTTCACCATCCAGCGATCGACAAATGCAAACTGAATTGCATTGTAACCAGCCATTAATAAAAGCAGCAATAGTGCGGAGGAAAGAGTCAGCTTCCACTTGATTGGCAATTTAGAGATATTCCATCTGCGGTTCATTTGCGAATCACATATCCGACGCCGCGAACCGTTTCGATCATGCTCGGCTGATCCGGGCTGTCAATTTTATTACGCAGGTATCTCACATATACATCGACTACATTTTTATCTACGGCTGCATCATAGCCCCATACTTTGTCCAGCAGTTCATCGCGAGACAATACACGGTTTGTGAACTTCAACAGCGTTTCAAGCAAACCGTATTCCCGCTTCGTCAATTCAATTTCAACTCCGTTTTTCGTAACCATTCTCGCTTCGATATCAACGCATAAACCATTGGAAACGAGCATCGTTCGTTTAGCTGTCGAGTGCCCTTCCTGCCTGCGGAATACGACGCGAATCCGCGCGAGCAGCTCTTCGATCGCAAAAGGTTTGGCGATATAATCATCCGCGCCGCTGTCAAGTCCTGAGACTTTATCCGTTACACTGTCGCGCGCGGTAATCATAATAATCGGCATCTCTTTCGCCTCTCGAATTTGTTTGCATACCTCTATTCCGTCTATTCCGGGCAGCATCAAATCAAGTAACACGAGATCCCAGCTTTCTCGCAGCGCGAGCTCAAGCCCTGACAATCCGTTAGCTGCTATTGCTATTTGAAAAGACTCGCGCTTAAGCTCCAGCTCTATAAAGCGCGCAAAATGCTTTTCATCCTCAATTAATAAAATGCGTTTCATCCGATAGTTCCTTTCTTATCCGTTCCTGTCCACTATCATAATTGATAATTATTCTCATAGTCAATCCGAAAACTGCTGTTCTCCAACATCAAAAAGAAATGAAAAAAGAGCAGCCGCCACTGGCAAGCTGCTCTTCTCGCTATGCTTTATTTTTATTATTTGCCCAAACAACGACTGGTATTAAGAGCAAGGAGAGGAATCCGCCTATCAGCGATAAAGTCGAAAAGCTGCTGTTCGCAACAACCATGCCCGACAAAGCGCCGCCCGATGCTCCGGCTAAAGCGATCAGAACATCGATTGTGCCCTGTGTTTTTGCTCGAGTATCCGGCGTAGTCGCATCGACAATTGTAGCTGTGCCGCTAATGAGGCCAAAATTCCAGCCAAGACCAAGGAGCGCCAGCGCGGCGATAAGCATCGCCATCGAATCGCCAGGCGCAAAAGCGGCAAGTAAACCGGCCATGAGCAAAGTAACGCCTGACACGTAGGACATCGTTTTTCGGCCAAACTTGTCGGCTAGAATCCCTGTAATAAGAGATGGAAAGTACATCGCTGCAACGTGGATGCCGATCACGATGCCCACCGCACCTAAACCATGACCGTGATGCTTCATATGAACCGGGGTCATGGTCATAATACCGATCATTACAATTTGCGTTAACACCATAACCGTTGTACCGACAATTATGCCTGTTTTATTGAAGCTTGTTTTCTCAATGCCCGCTTCTGAACCGCTAATAGGTTGGCTTGCTTGAAATTCCGCAATCGCTTTCGCCACAATTAATGGATCGGGCCTAAGCGCCAGCAGCAGCACAAGACCGGCTGTACCAAACGCCGCCGCCGCTAAAATAAAAGGCCCTGCCAATGTCGGCACGTTTATCGAAGCTGCAACACGTCCCATCAAATCAACAAGATTTGGCCCTGCAACCGCGCCAAACGTTGTGAATACCATTGCCGTGCTAATCGCTTTTGCCCGATGCGTCGGCAATGCTAAATCAGTACCGGCATAACGCGTTTGCAAGTTCGTTGCAGTACCTGCGCCGTATATCAATAAAGATATAAAAAGTAATGGCACGTTGTACCAAACAGCAGACAATATAACGCCAATAGCTCCAATACCGCCGGCCAAGAAGCCTGCCGCCAGTCCGATTCGTCGGCCGAATCGTTGGGACAAGCTTCCGACGATGAGCGCAGCGAATGCTGATCCTAGCGTAAATAATGCTGTCGGAACACCGGCAAAGCTGTCCGTTCCCAGCATGTCTTGGGCAAGCAATGCCCCCACTGTAATGCCTGCAGCCAATCCTGCTCCTCCGAACATTTGCGAGAGCATAACAATTAACATCGTCTTTTTGTACAACTGCCGTTGTTTCTCAGGAGACGTGATATATGCTTGAATATAATTCGGATAATGGCGCACTGACTGCTTAATTTCAACTTGGCTTTCCAATTTGCCGCCCCCCTTACCTGTTTAATGCGTCTGCGATTGGTGCTCCTGCCATTCTTGAATACCGCTCACCAGTCGGAATGCTGAAAAGCCCTCTTGGAGCATTTGCTCTACTGCTTGTGCGGAATATATGCAATAAGGTCCGCGGCAATAAGCGGCGATCTGCACATTTTTCGGAAGCCCTTGGATATAATGATGCAGCTCCTCGATCGGCACCGAAACCGCTCCCGGAATATGTTCGGCTTCATATTCGTCGGCAGGACGAACATCAAGCAGCATTATGCTACCCTCTTCCATTTTGTGTAACACTTCTTCCAGCGACAGTGTCTGCAAGTGGTCAAAATGGTTTATAAAATCCGCTTTAATTCGAAGGACTTCTGCCAACTGCAATTCGCTAATTCGCCATAATGAAGATAAAAACACGTTGATTTCGGGACTCGTTAATGAATAAATCACAAACGTCCCCTTCTTGCTAAACTTCACAAGATTAGCATCAAGCAAAATCTGAAGATGGCGTGAGACATTTGCTACGCTCATAGCAGTAGCCTGGGCCAGCTTTTCCACCGACTTTGGCCCTTGGGACAATAAATCCAACAGCTCCAAACGTTTATCGCTGGACAAGCATTTCCCGATCCGGGCAAATTGCCGGTAAATATTGTCTTTGAAATGTCGCATTGGAAGCTCGTAATCCATTTGGCACACCCTCTATTTACTATTCAATTGATTAATTGAATTATAACGACCGCTTTATATTTACGTCAATCTAATTTTTGGAAAACAAAAAAAACCGCATCGCTGCGGTTTTTCTATCGTCAAACAAACTGCTGCACAAGCTGATTGAACTTATCGCGCTCATCATAGTACGAGCCGTGTCCGCTGTAATGGAACGGAACAAGCTGCGAGTTTTTAATTTTACGATGCATTTCTTCAGCTTGCGCAAAAGGAATCACTTTATCATGCGTGCCATGAACGATTAACGTCGGAACGTTTATTTTCGGCAAATCAGCTTCGAGGTTGAACTCGCTCAGCATCGTTATAATCGCTGCCGTTGACCATCCTGCCGCTTCCATACCCAATTGAACAAACCAATCGGAGAACCGCGGTGTAATATATTTGAAGAAGAAAATGTCCGATACGCCCTGCATCATAGCAGGACGATCATTTAACGTCTGGTTTAACAGGTTGGCGGCCGTCTCTTTCGTAAATCCAGTTGGCACAGCAGCGTCAATAAGTATGAGGCGGGAAAGCCCGTAATTGTTATATCGGGATGCGTATTTGACGGCAATTGCGCCGCCGGTAGAGTGCCCCGCTAACGCAAAATTTTTCAACTGCAGCGTTTCGACTACTGTACGGACGTCATCTGCTAACCGGTCAAGATTATAGCCATGCCAAGGTTTGTCAGAGTTTCCGAACCCTCTCCAATCGATGCCGATGCAACGGTAGCCTTTCGCTGGAAGCACATCAAATTGATATTCGAATTGCTTGTGGCTTAAAGGCCAGCCGTGCAAAAACACAATCGTCTTGCTGCCCCCGGGGTTCAGATCCTCCACGAACAGCTTTACGCCCTGCTCAACGCTAACATAATATCCCACACTTAAACCTCCGTTCATCATTGCAGCATTTATCACAGAATACTCAATGGCTGCCCAGAGGGTGAACGCCTATTTTAACTTTGCTTCCCGTCCAAAGCCGATCACATATCCGTCCGTGTCTGTCACCGAAAATTCCTTCCATGCTCCCCAATCAGGCTCAGTTACAAAGCAACCAATAACTGCTCCAATCGACTTCAGTTCATCATATAACCGGTCAAGCTCATCATGAGTGCGAAAATGCAAACGTTTTAAACAGAAACAAACAAATTGAGACACAACCTAAAGGAAATACGTTGCAAAAACAACCGCATGGAGAGCACGCTCCATGCGGTTATTAACTCGCTGCTATATATGTTCTAGCCAATCGCTTTACTAATACTATAATCGCTCAAATCGATATCTAATGACAGGCCTAGCGCAAGTTTCGCCAGCTGATTTCCGATATAGGGTCCCATAGTTAGTCCTGATGAACCTAGACCGTTTGCGGCAAAAAGCCCCTGCCAGCCAGGTATGGCGCCAATGACCGGAAGAAAATCAGCTGTAAACGGCCGAAAGCCTACTCGCACTTCCTGGAATGTACAATTTGCCAACTCGGGGGCTATCGCCAATCCTTTGCTTAAAACTTCGTGCATGCCGCCCGCTGTCATCCGCGAGTCGTAGCCAACGATATCATTCTCGTGAGTTGCTCCGATTACGATTTTCCGCTGTTCAAAAGCAAGCAAATATTGATCGGACGGCGGGATAACTACCGGCCAATCGTCCGTGTTTTGGCTCGTATCCGCTATTTGAACATGCATGATTTGCGCTTTCTGATAATTGACCTTAAATGCGATTCCGAGCGGAGCGAGCAGCGAATCCGCCCAAGCTCCCGCACATACGATCACCTTATCCGCATCGTAGCGGTTGGTTCCAACGCTCGCTCCTGTAACGCGATCAGATTCATATTCAAGCTTTGCTTCTCCATAGATAAGGGCAGCCCCATTCCTCTGTGCGGATCGAAGCAAAGCATCACGCAATGCGCGGCCGTCAACTCGAGCGGCTCCGCTTATATGTACGGCATGATATCCATTTGCGAGCAATGGGAAAAGCCCGCGCGTCTGTTGTTCATTCAGCCGTGCAATTTCGCCGATCTCAGCCGCTTCTTCTCTTCGCTTTAAGGCCCGTTCTTCCATTTTAATGATTTTATCAAGATCAGTATGTATACTTAGCGCGCCAACTCTAGCATAGCCCGTTTCCGCTTCCCCTTCGCTTTCAAGCTCACTAATCAGCTCGGGATAAAAACGCGCGCCGGCTTTCGCTAGACGGTACCACGCTTGGTTGCGCCTCTGTGACAACCAGGGGCAAATAATGCCGGCTGCAGCGCCAGTCGCTTGCCCTTCATCCTTCCGATCAATGATAACAACTTCCGCTCCCTGCTTAGCCAATTGGTATGCGGTTGAAGCTCCAGCAATTCCCGCGCCAATGACGATCGCCTTCATAGACATGTCAATCCTTCCTCGTCCCTTACGAAGTATAGATTTATTCAAAGTAACCCAATAGGTCTATTGTAACCTAAATTTCAATGAAAGTTATGACAAATCCATCATTTGAATAATCGTGTACTAAGAGGAACAACAGAAGCATATATTTTTTCGTATTAAAAATTACCAAAATAAGGAGGAATTATAAGCATGAGGCAAGTAACGATACATACGCTTAGATGCCGAGAAACAGAGGATTGGGGTGCTGACGAGTGTCGTCTGGAAATTTTCGTGGACGGCGCGCTGCAGCCTTATTTAAGAAAGTCCTTGGACAACGGGCAAAGCTGGAGCTTGAACCGGTCATTTAAGTTTAACAATAAAGTCGAAGTGAAGCTTTGGGACGAAGACAGTCCCGATCCAAACGATCATCTTGGCAGCGTTCAAATCGGCACTAATTTAGTAAATAACGCGATTGGCACCTACAAAAACTACGGCTCGAGCTACGAGCTTAATTTTAGCGTAATAAATATTCCCGATACGGTGAATCCGGTCGATGAGCAGCTCCAATCATTCGAAAAGTCAACGGCAACAGGAGTCTGGCCGAACATCGTAAAAAGCGAGCTCATTGCGGATATCAAACTGAAGATAGCCAATCCATTCAAAATCGATCAAGCCTCTACTCCTTTATGCGGGCCGGCTTCAATCTTGTTCGAGCTCGTATCGAGACATCCCGCTAAGTATGTGGCGATTTGCCGCGAATTGTTTGAAACCGGAAAGTTTACAGCAAGAACAAAAATCGTGAAACCGTCCTCGACTTTGTTGAACAGCCGTGTTCGCAGCGGAGTTTCCGTTGCCGACTGGATGCTGATGGCGACACTGCGCGATACAGAAAACGCTTTATTCCCTGTTGAAGCGAATTCGAATGATGCAGTGACCGGCCTTACAACACCTTGGGAAATGAAAGGCTGGACCTTTGAAATATTAGGCTTCTCGAATGTAGCGTACGAATCTACATACGTATACGGCGAGTTTGAAGCGATGAGAAAAGCGAAACAAATCCGCGATCAAGGCGGCGTTGCTTTCCTTATGATTCATGCTGCCATGTTAGGCAATCCCGACCCGGCAGTCGGCTATCCGAACCATTGGGTATCCTATCTGAGCAATCTTAAAATCGATGAAGGCGTCTGGTACAGCTGGGACAGCGGTCATATTAACTTTGACTGTTATTCTTGGGGCAGCAAAAAATCGGTTAATTTAGGAGAAGGCCCGTTCGAGGATTATATGTTCGGACTCGTAACCGGCGTTCAATAAAGAATTAATATCACACAAGAAGAGACGTGCCAGCTGGCATGTCTCTTCTTGTGAATAACGGAAATGTCTTTTTCGATTTCATTTATACGTAACTTGATCTGCCCCGTTCGCTTGAGCAAACGACTCGATCGCTTTCTTCACCTTGTTTAGCAATTGCGCGGTAATCCGAATCCCCGGTTCAAAATGGAGCAGTTCTACCGTCAGCAGCCTTTCTTTATTGTTTAAACGCGGGTCCATTCTGCCGATGATTCGATCTCCTGCTAGTATGGGCATTGCATAGTAGCCGTATTTCCTTTTGACCGCAGGCGTATAAATTTCCCAACGGTATTCAAAATCAAATAAATCTTCCAGTCTTTTGCGGCTCCACAATAAATTATCAAGAGGCGGCAAAAAAGTAATTTCCGACGCTTCGACTTCTGGCTCAACATTTTCCATATTCATCGCTATATCATGTTGTGCCAGCAACCGCTCGGTATCCGACGACAGCACATAATACGGATGTTTCAAGCCTTCAACGACTACTTCCGTTATGATTCCCGATTGGACATGCCGGCTGATCGCTTCGCGACGCTGTGCCGCTTTTAACTTCATCCAGCCAAATCGCCCGTCCGACGGTTCAAAGACGCGGTAGGCTCGATAATATTTCAGCAGCATTTGCTCATTTGCTTCATCGTTGCTGATCTCATCTGCGGCTGTCAGCAGTTCGGCAGGAACGCTGCGGTTCGTCAAATCAAATAGTCGTTGATTGCCTTCCCGGCCGACAATGCGAATTTGAGCAGCGTCCGTCAACAAATTAATGGCGTGCGAGGTAGCTTTCGTTTTCGCTTTGTTACTGGAGCTTTCCCAATAGCCGTGCACCCGCTGCTCAGAATCAAACGCTTTGGCTGGCAGTGCCCCCTCGTTCATCAGCTTGTCCATTACTTGCTCAGGCACAGGCTGTAAAGCGTCAATTGCCGCTTTCAAATGCTCTCGTATACTTCTGCGCGCAGGCTCAAAAATCGGGTAATTTTCCATCGGAATGACGCACGCCGCATTCGCAAAATATTCGAACACCTTGTAGCTGCGCAACAAATCATGAAGCATGCTTGGATCATAGTTCGAAATTCTAGCGGATAACGCCAAATGCTGATTAGGCCGAACAGCAGCAACGGGGTCAATCTGCAAGCATTCCAGTGTACGAATAACTTCGAGAACATGCTCTTGCCCAGTTGAATCATTGCTGCGAGGCTGCAACAGCAGCTGTTTTTCCAATAAAAACCGCCGTAATCCACGTTTTGTCGTATGAATCGTCGTCACATTTTTCACCTCTATTTAGCCTCATATACGATGCTTGCCAGCAAAGCAGCTTTTGCTTCAAACGGTATGTCCGATTGGGACATTTCAAACAATTCGAAGTTTATCGCTCCATAGGAAGAATCATTGCCGTATAAAACGACTATCGATTGATAAGGATGAATCAGTTGTTCAAGATTTAAGGGCAATTGCTCAGCAAACGGATCATCTTGCGAATATTCCGTTTGTAAATACTCGATAAAGCTCTTCCGTTCTTCCTCATGACAGATTTCATGTATCTCCATGAAATCTTCGTCAAATCGATCGAATCGACTCTTCAGATCCTCATTGTTAGAGAAGCTTGCACCCCATAAAGTCACGATATGTCTCACTAGTTTCCGCCTTCCGCGATTCGGATTAGTTGCAGCATAGCTCCAGCTCATGTTGCAATCATCATATATAAAAGCCGCCGTTCATTCGGAACGTACGGCTTCATGGTCTGCTGCTTACAATCGTATTTTCCAGAAAATGCTCGGATTTGTCAATAGAAACAGAAACATTTGTTCCCATTAATTAAATTTTATAATTATATATGCAATTAGAAATCAAGTGCTTGTTCAAGCCCCTTTATAATTCTTTCCTTCGTCGGCAGCCAGCTCTCTTCGATTTGACCGAACGGATAGACCGTATCCGGAGGCGTAATTCGCACAATTGGCGCTTCCAGACTTAAAATGGCACGCTCGTTAATTTGAGCAATTATTTCTGCTGCTACACCGGCAGTGCGCTGCGCTTCTTGAACGATAACTGACCGGTTTGTTTTTGTAACTGATTCTACAATGCATTCTACATCTAAAGGTGCAAGTGTGCGAAGATCAATAATTTCTACGGTGATGCCTCGTTTTTCCTCGATCTCCTCGCATGCCTTAATCGAAGGCTGTACCATCGCGCCATAGGTGATCAGCGTGATGTTCCGGCCTTCTTTGACAACCTTGGCTTTGCCGAGCGGAATCATATAATCCTCTTCCGGCACTTCCTCGCGATAGAGATGATACAATTTCAAATGCTCTAGAAAGATAACTGGATCATTATCTCGAATCGCCGATAATAGAAGACCTTTCGCATCGTACGGGTTGGAAGGCGCAACTACCTTTATGCCCGGTGATTGGATCATCAAGCCCTCAAGTGAATCATTATGCATCTCTGCGCCTTTGACTCCGCCGCCAAAAGGAATCCGAAACGTTATCGGAGCGTTATATTTGCCGCCTGAACGATATCTTAATCTAGCTGCTTGCACGAGAATCTGGTCCATTGCTTCAAAAATAAACCCGATAAACTGAATCTCGACGATTGGTCTGAATCCTTGGGTGCTTAAACCGACCGCCACGCCGCAAATAGCCGATTCTGCAAGAGGGGTATCAAATACTCTGTCTTCTCCAAACCTGTGCTGCAATCCTTCAGTTACGCGAAACACACCGCCGACACCGCCAACATCTTCGCCGAATATTAGAGCATTCTCTTCCGTTGCGAGCGCTATGGAGAGCGCCTGGCGAATGGCTTCTTTCATGTTCATTAGCATGAATACAGCACCACCCATCGTTATAAATATTTACCAAGTCATTATATGATACAGGTATAATATATGTCTATAACAGAGTCATAAAATAGTTATAATTTATTGATCAAAACTGATTTTATGTATCAAAAACAGAATCTATAATTTAGTATAACAGAAGTGCAACAGCAGCAATCGAGCTTCCCTTGAACCTTTCCAGGTTTATTCCATCAACCCAGCGCGGGCCCCATAGCAGGTATGTATAATCTTTGTCGAAATATGGAAAATAGAATTTAGAAGCAAAACTAAAGGGCATGAGCCCGGTACAGTACCGAACTCACGCCCTCAATGCCGCCTAATAATAGAGTGCCTAACTTTTTCTTCCGTCACATTAAACTCAATTTGCTGCGTCTTGCTGTCGATCGTCACGAGATCGCCGTTCTGGAGCAATGCGATCGGCCAGCCGACCTGTGCTTCCGGCGCAACATGCCCGATAACAAAACCGTGTGAACCGCCCGAGAATTGGCCATCCGTAAGGAGCGCGACTTCTCCGCCAAGTCCTTTGCCTACGATTAATGCGGTAACCGACAGCATCTCCGGCATTCCCTGCCCGCAATAACGGATGACAAGAACGTCCCTTATGAATTTCATTACGGATGATCGCTTCCTATCCATAGATTACAAAGTTGAAATATCGATGACGAAACGATAACGGACGTCGCTGCGGAGAACACGCTCATACGCCTCATCCACTTGATCGGCTCGAATCACTTCAATCAAAGGCGCGATTCCGTGTTCAGCAGAAAAATCGAGCATTTCCTGCGTCTCGCGAATACCGCCAACAAGTGAGCCTGCAATACTGCGGCGGCTCATAATTAACGAAAAAGCTTGATAGCGATCGGATTCTACAGGAGCGCCAACGTTTACAAGTGTACCGTCTACCCGAAGCAACGAGCATGGGCATATTGGACTGCCAAATGGCCAAGGCCGCCCATTCCGACAATCGCAACTTTTTTACCCGGGCTGGCGTTCTATTTTTTCAATGGCGAATACGTCGTAATGCCAGCACAAAGCAGCGGACTCGCGACATCAAGCGCCAAGCGGTCTGGAATCCGAACGACGAACCGTTCCTTTACAACGATTTTTTGGCTGTAACCGCCGCCGTAAGTCGGGTTACCGTCATAATCGAGAGAATTGTAGGTGCCGACAACGCCTTTCGTACAAAACTGTTCTGCCTTTTTTAAAAAAAAAGTTAAAAGTCACGTATCCCGCATCGATTTCTTCTGGGCAATATACAGCGCAATAACGAGGACAAGAATAGACAAGCTGTACGCCAGCGTTGTCCATGCCTCCTCGTGGTTAATAATAATTAATCGAAGAATGGCCGTAATGCCGATATAAATAAAAAAGCGCAGCGGAAAATGAAAGTTCGAGGAAAAATATTTGACGACGAGCGAGATGAACTCGAAATATAGAAAAAAGACTAAGATTCCTTCGGCCAAATACATATATGAAACCGTCTCGTTATCGATTAAGAGGCTGTCGAAAATAACGACAATTTCCCGCACCAGAAACAGGACGAGTATGGCCCCAAGCGCGAGCAGCATAATATTGAGCAAAAATTGCAGTACATCTGCCCATTTGCTCCCGTTATCATTTGAATTCAAGCAACTTTCACTCCTCCCCGATTGCAGTTTGTCTTATCCATATGAGCTTTTGCCGTTGAATATGCTGGCAAGCCCTAGACGTAAAAGAAGACCCGCAAGAGGCGCTTTTGAATAACAAAAGCACCCTCATACAGGTCTTCTTGTTGACAAATTTATGGTCAGGCCAGATGAAAAAAGTTAGCCAGCACGCTGCGTTTCATCTCGGCTTTCAACTGCTCAGGCTCCGAAAAAAGATCCGACACATGACACTCCTATTGATAAATGATTCATCAATTGTTAACTCTACCTTATCATAGAAACGGCAGATGACGGAAATGACTCGCCTTGCGAATGCCGATACAATTGTTCGTAAAGGCCCTTCTTCTCAACGAGCTGCGCATGTGTGCCTGCTTCTGCAATTTCGCCATGGCGGAGTACGAGGATACGGTCCGCATGCATAATGGTCGAAAGCCGGTGCGCAATAACGATGGTCGTTCTCCCAACGGATACAACTTGCAGCGCTTGCTGGATCAGCTGCTCGGTTTGCGAGTCCAAATTAGCTGTCGCTTCATCCAGAATTAATATTTTCGGACGAAAGACGATAATGCGGGCAAAGGACAACAGCTGCCGTTCACCTGCCGACAGCCCGCTGCCGCGCTCGGAAAGCATCGTATCGTATCCGTCCTTCATCCTTTTCATCAGCGCGTCTGCGCCTACAAATTCGCATGCTTGGATAACCGCCTCTCGGGATATCGTTTCATCAAACATCCGAATATTGTCGATGATGCTGCCTGCGAATAAGTATGGCTCCTGCTGTACAAGACCGACAATCCGATGGAGCTCCGCTTGCGGAATATCCCGAATATCGTTCCCGTCGATCAGAACGCTACCATCCTGTACATCATAGAAGCGGCAAAGAAGACTCATCAGCGAGCTTTTGCCTGCGCCTGTCGTTCCGACGATTCCGACCATTTCACCCGGGCGAATATGAAGATCAAGCCCGCGAAAAACCGGCAAGCTGCTGTCGTAGCCAAACGATATCCGATTGAAATCGATACGGCCTTCAATCGCGTCGCGATTCACTTGAATGGGCTGCGATGAGTCTTCAATCTCAGGCTTCGTATCAAGCACGCCGCGAATCCGATTCACCGCGACCGTAGCCGCTTGAAGCGTGTTCCATTGCTGTGTTATCGCGTTGATGGGCTGGAAAAACTGGCGAATATACGTAATAAACGCATACAATATGCCGAACTCCAACGCCTGCCCGAACACAGCTTGCCCCCCGTGCCAAACGACGAATGCGATCGTTAGGTTGCCGAGGAGATCGAATGATCGATTAAAAAGAACCATCGTCCGTATTTCGCGAAGATTGGCTTTAAAATAGGCTTCATTTCGTTCCTCGAACTGTTTGGCTTGCTCCTTCTGCTGATGAAACACTTGGATCAGATTCATGCCAGACAAATTTTCGGCTACGAATGCCACGAGACGGGACAAACGAGTACGCGCCATCTGATACGTATTTCGCATAAAGGAACGGAATCCGATCGCGATCAGCGCAATGATCGGCAATAACGCCGTGCAATACAAGGCAAGCTCCGCATCCAAATAAAACATCATGAACAGAATGGCGATGAGCGTGAGACCGTCCCTCAGAAGCGTTAGCAGCACTTGGTTGAAAAATTGATTTACCGCTTCCGTATCGCTGGACACGTGGGTAATGAGACTGCCGCTGGCCGTCTTGTCGAAGTAGGACATAGACAACTTTGTAATGTGCTTGAACAGCTGCTTTCGAATTTTTGACACGATGCTTTGTCCGACATGCTGCAGCAAATTGTTTTGCAAATACGTAAATACGAGACCGGAAATAGATAAACCGAAATAGATTGCGCAAATAATAAGAAGACTGCCGTAATCATTGTTGCCGGTCATTAAATTGTCGTCAATCGCTACCTTGACCAAATAGGGCTGAAACAGCTCGGAAGCAATAGCCGCGATTGTGCACAGCACAACTAATGCAAAACTGCCCCGATACGGCCCCATATACGATTTCATTATGCGGAATGCCGATTGATACTGGGGCTTCGGCTGTCTGCCGGCATCGCCTTTCTGATCCGTTTGCCAATTGTTAACGACCTGCCGCATAGGCGCTTCCCTCCTCTTGTATCGCATGAAGCTCTGCGTACGGACCTTGTTCCGCAAGCAAATCTGCATGCTTGCCTCGTTGAACAATTCGGCCCTCGTTCAATACGATAATGAGATCCGCATGCTTCAATGCGCTTATCCGGTGGGCGATAATTATCGTTGTTTTCCCGCATCGCTCTTGCTGGAGCGTATGAACAATCTCCGCTTCGGTTACCGCATCTACTGCGCTGACACTGTCATCGAGAACCAGCAGCGGTGCTTGTTTTATAAACGCGCGCGCCAAGCTCGTTCGCTGGCGCTGCCCTCCCGACAACGTAATGCCCCTCTCTCCCAGCTTCGTTTCGAACCGATCCGGGAAATCGATAATATTATCATAAATGCGAGCTTGCTTTGCCGCCGCCTCGACTTCTTCCTGGCCGGCATTCCTTCTGGCAAACGCTATATTTTCTCGAATCGTCGTACTGAATAGAAAACCGTCTTGCGGCACGTAAGCGATCTGGCTGCGCAAGCTCTCCAGCTTCATGTCGATGAGATTTGTATCGCCAATCCGGATTGCGCCTGCCGGAGCTTCATAGGTACGCATCAGCAATTTGGCGAGCGTTGTTTTCCCGCTTCCGGTACGACCAACGATACCAATCGTCATGCCGGGCTCGATGAGCAGGTCAATCTGTCGCAATGCAGGCGCCGCTGCGTCTGGATATGAAAAAGTCAGCTGTTGAACCGCTATCGGACTTTGCTCCAGGTCGGCAGCAACAGCCGTTTCTGCTTCAACAATATCCGGCTGCACAGCGATTAATTCATTTAGCCTTTGCAAGGATGCGCGCGATCGCTGCACAGCGTTGATGACATTGCCGATTTGCTGCAATGGGTTCATCAACATCCGGACATAGAGCGTTAATGCGACGAAATTGCCAAGTGAAATTTGGTTCGTAACCGTTAAATAACCGCCAAATGCTAACGCTATGATCAATGACAAAGAGCCAAGGAACGGAACTATAGCTTGAAAAAGCGAGGACATCCGCACGAGCGACAGCTGATTGTCTCTAATCCGATCTACAAATGAGCCGAAGCGCTGGATCATGATCGGCTCGACTGCAAATTTTTTCGTAACCCGGATGCCTGCAAACTGCTCCTCGGCCGATTCCGTCATAGCCCCAAGCGATTCCTGCACCTTCATGGAGCGCTGGCGAATGACCGGCCCGATCCGCGTCACAATCCAAGGAATCAGAAACAACGGGCCAACCGACGCGGCAATCAGATAGAGCGGAATATCGCTAAACGCCATCGCGCCGATACAAGATAATAACAGCATAGCGGCCATTGCGAGCTGGTTAATGCCCATTGAAATCGACTCTCTGACGCCGGTGACATCATTCATAAAATAACTAAGCATTTTGCCTACGCCGTTCTTCGAATAATATTGCTCGCTCAGCTCCGAGAAGTGGGAAAACAGTCTGCGCCGAGTCATAAATTCAAATAAACGGCCGACATACATAATAAGATATTGCCCATAGCCGCCGAGAAGCGCATGAACCGCTCCGATCAGCAGAAGCATTAATCCGTAGCGCGCGGCATCGTGTTGAACGATATCGCTGGTCTGCAACCGATCAGTAAAGTCTCCCAGCACCCTCGGAAAATAAGCATAAACGATGCTAGCGATCGCATGCAGCGCTATCGCTCCGAGATAGATATGCCATGTCTTGTGAAAATAGGGCTTTAATATGCCAGCAGGTTTCAAGACTGCTCACTTCCCTTGTTTTCTCCGCCTTTCCCGCTTCGCAGATCGGCAGAAATTTCGTCAGCTGTATGATCATGAAGCTGAAACATTTGAATAAACGCATCCATAATCGATTCTGTCGCTTTAAGCTCGCCGCTAATGACCGATTTTATCGCATCAAATGCGGGATCGTTTAATTGCCGTTGCAGCGTCGCTTGATTGCCTTTCAACTTTTCCAGAAAAGCGACAGCTCTGCCGCGTCGAAACGTTTGCGCGCTTTTATGATGAGGGTGGTGATGGTGATGATGCCCATGTTCTTGCAGCTCCCACTGCTCGTCTTGGTTAAGCTTGCCTTTATTCCGCAGTCCTTCGCGCATCTGCATTCCTCCTTCAACCTAACGAATACATATGTATACAATTATCTTTCGTATACAAATGTATACGAAACTTGCATGCACTGTCAAGATCAGGTTCCCCCGACATTTTAAATAAAAACCAGCTAATGGTATGTCAAGCTAAGCTTTTTGAATGGCTTAAGATTTGCTATACTAAAAAATAAGTACAACAAATAAACCTCCACGTGCATGGAAGTTTATGGAACTAATGAGTTATAAAGTG
>NZ_WOVL01000044.1 GCF_009737085.1 Paenibacillus sp. NEAU-GSW1 | reverse complement strand
GTCAGCGTTCGTTTTTGTGAAGGGATTCCCACTTTACCTCGTTGATTCAAAGGAATCCCTGAGCAATGGCGATCGGAAGAACATTTAAATGTGCAGTTTGCTGTTTTACCCAAATAAAACAGGGGGGTATCCCATCGTCATTTTAATGACTTATGGGACACTCCCTAGATTTGCATGGGATTACTGTTTTTGCGCAACCCAGGTAACGACATCGCTTTTTAAGAGCACCGGTCTTTCATCTCTACTAATTTCTAGCGAGAAGGCTGCAACTGACTCTTTCATTATTTGCCATTCGGCATATGCGCCTCGCAATGTTTGAAGGCCGAGCCAACCATTCTAACTTACTGCGCCAGCATCTGCCGCCAATAGTTCAACAAATCGAGCATCGTCACTTCGAACGAGATTTCCGGGCGCCAGCCGGTTTTGCGATGAAACTTCGTATAATCTCCAATTAACGCTTTAACGTCAGAGGGACGAAGCCGGGCAGCATCCTCCTGAATATCTATCGCCGTTGTACTAAAGCCAAGCAAAATGTTCAGCATCTCGCGTATTTCCCGTCCGGTTCCCGACGAAATATTGTAAACCTCGCCTGGATCGCAAGCATCGAGCGCGAGTCCGTACGCTCTGACAATATCCCGCACATCCGTAAAGTCCCGTCTCGCTTCCAGATTGCCGACATACAGAACAGGCGGCTTCAGCCCCTTCTCAATTTCGGCAATTTGCTTCGCAAAATTCGAAGTGACAAATTGCTCGCCGTGTCTCGGACCGGTGTGATTAAAGGTGCGGACGCATACGGCGTGTATGCCGTAATTTTTATAATATTGATAGCCGAGTAAATTTTGCGCGATTTTACTGACAGCGTAAGGGCTTAGCGGACGCAACGGATTCGTCTCCTTAATCGGAACCTCGTCGCCTTCAACCTGCCCGTATTCCTCGCTGGAACAAGCTATGAGTATTCGGCTTGCGGGACAATGCTTGCGCATCGCTTCGAGCAAATGGATTTGCCCGGATAAATTGTTGTGGATCGTCTCCATCGGAGCCGCCCATGACGCAGGAACGAAGCTTTGCGCAGCGAGATGAAAAACGCGTTCCGGCTTTAGTATGCCTATTACATTCTCTACCGCAGCTTCGTCTGTTAAATCGCATTCGAATAGCTGAAGCTCGGAACGAATATGGCTCACATGCTTAAGCGAGCTGGTGCTGCGAATCGTACCGGCCACCTCATACCCCAGCTGCAGCAAATGATCGGCCAAATGGCTTCCCGCAAAGCCGGTAATGCCTGTAATCAATGCTTTCATGCCTGACGATCCTCCTGATCGGAATTCATGGCTGCAATAGCGTGCTTGACGTTTTGCTCCTCGCTCTTATGACAGATGAGCAACCCCTCCTCTGTCGTGACGATGATGAGATCGCGAACGCCGATAACAACCACTTTTTGCTGTTCGGAATAAATAATGCTGTCTTTCGTTGCCATCGGATAGATCCGGCCAAACAGCATATTGCCATCGGGGTCCGTTTCGAAAATGCGCTCCAGCGACGTCCATGTGCCGACATCATCCCAAGTAAATGCTATGGGAATCGTATAGAGCAGTTCCAGCTTCTCTATAATGGCGTAATCGATCGAAAGCTTGGGAAGCTTGCGGTACCTGTCAGCCAGCTCTTCTCCTTCAAGCTTGAATGTATTCCACATCTCTGGCTGGTACATCTCCATATAGCAAGCGATCGTAGACGGCCTCCAAATAAAAATGCCGCTGTTCCAATATATGTTGGCAGCTTGAATCAATTGCTCCGCTCTTTCCTTTGACGGTTTTTCGATAAACGCTTTAACTTCCTTTATATAAAGACCGTATTTCCCGCTCTCCTCACTCTCATTTGCTTCGATATAACCGTAGCCGGTTTCGGCCCGGGTCGGAACGATGCCGAGCGTCACGACGACTCCCGGGTCCTTCGCTGCCGTCTCAGCTGCATACAGCGCCTCCATCAGCTCCTCGGTGCTTGGAATATATTGATCGGACGGAGCGGTTACGATAACATCGTCAATCGACAGCTTGAGAAAATGACTGGCAGTAAGCGCAATGCAAGGCGCCGTGTCCCTCTGCTCAGGCTCAATTATGAGCTGTTTGACAGGCAGCGACGGCAATTGCTCCTTTACAATAGGCAAGTAATTCTCGCTAACAGCAACATAAACGTCCTCCGCCGCCAAGCAGCTGCGAAATCGCTCATAAGTGAGCTGAAGCATCGACTTGTTCTCAGCTGTCAGCGCCAGAAACTGCTTCGGCTTGCTTTCCGTGCTTCGCGGCCAAAATCGAGTTCCTTTGCCGCCCGCCATAATAACGGCCTTCATTCAAGCTCACCTATACACTTTAAACCTATTATTCGAAATGCCGGATTCATTAGCAGCAGCTCCTCCTCATATAGACGGTGCCTAGTATTTGAAATGCCATGCTACCATCTTATGCTTTAATAGAGAGAAGCTAATGGACGATTGAACCGCGACATTCATAATTAAGGCAAACATCAGCGCCCTTGTTTGCCGCCTTATTCTATTAATTTGGGCAATTCCATAGGTAAGTAACAGTCGCTCTCTTAAACTATCAACATATACTTTACTATATCAATTGAAAGGAGTAGATTTGCATGGGTGAAACAGGATTAACAGGACTTACCGGCCTAACCGGCGCTACCGGTCCGACTGGCCCCACTGGCCCTACTGGTCCAACCGGTCCAACAGGCGCAACTGGACCAGCAGGACCTGGCTCTCACACGGTCGGCTTGCAAGGCACAGTGCCAACTTCCATTCCGACTGCAGGCACAGCCGTATCTGCAGTTTCGATCGTCGTTCCCGTAACGGCATCGTCCAACCAAGTGCTCGTAAACGGTGTTGTTGATGTCAGCATTGCCTTCACTGCGGCGCTTATCGCTGCACTTAACGTAAGCATTCAGGTTGATTTGCTTCAAGACGCTGCTATCGTCGCAACAACCAGCAGCAGTGACGTTCTCGCCATTACGCTTCTCGGCTTGTTCGATCTCGAAAGAACGATTCCGATTACGTACTTCAATGGAGGCCTTGCAGCAGGCGCTCACACGTATGCGCTTCAGGTAACCGTAACCGGGGTCGTACTTGCTGCCGGAACGACTGCAACGATCACTTATTCGTCGCTTGGCGCAACTGTCGGAACGGTCTAATCCAGCCAACAAATCGCCCCTTGCGGGGCGACTACATATCGCATGCCGTTATTAGAAAGGAGCCTCGCCTTTAATAATCGAATCCGCCAAATGCCCGAAATCGACAGCAACTTTTCCCGTTGTGCGGGCCAATTCTTCGGCAATGAGAACCGCCGCAATTCCTGCAGATACAAGAGCGATATCGAACGTATGCCGTTGCGCGTGCTGTATCACCCTTGCGGCATCCGCCACGCCATTAACCGGCGTTACTGTTCCCGCGACCGCAATGCCATATCCGGTCAACGTTGAGGCGAGCTGATCCGCTTTATTGCCAATGACCAGGACGCTGCTTCCTTGCAGCAATCTTCTTAAATAGCCGCCTTTATATAAACCGTAGTTAACGAGAGAGTCAGTAAACGGGCGGCTTCGAATGTCGATGCCGTGAGCGGCCAGCACCGCGCCTGCCAGCAGTTGATAATTCGGCTGCCTTAGGACGGGAATGCCGACGATATCCGCTCTTTTCACCGCATCCCTTAGTTGATCCCGAACTGCCAAGTTCGGCAATTCGATACCTGCATAGGACAGAAAGCTGCCTTCCCGTCTTACGTCTTCAACGGACATTACTGTCTCCTGTGCCATCGCGAGCAATTCCCCGTCTCCGAGCCGCACGACGGACAGCGGCGTTCGCTGCTCAAGCGATTGTGCGATTCGTTCCGCGACTTGCTCTACTGGTATAATATTGACGAACCTGTCGCTTAAGGCGGCGATGCCCGCAGCGATAATATCCTCCAGCTGCGTATCCGGCATGATGCAGTGCGCCGGCATTATTCGATCGACAATGGCCTCTCCTCCGCCATAGCGTCCGTCCGCTATCCCTTTTTTATATCCCGATTGATAGCTTTCTTCATGATCCTTCTCCGAATTTCCGCCTTGGCTGCCTTTCTCCATGCCGGTTTCGAAGCCTTTGCCGAAGCCTGCCGTATGACCGTTGTCATAGCCTTCGTCGTAAAATTTACCCGTAGCTTGCTCCTGCTTGATATGCCGTCTTTGCCCTCGTCTTCTTGCGCCGCGTTTGCCGCGCTTTCTCCGAAGCATCGCCGATCGCCGCTTGTTCGCTTTTGCGCTCATCGTCTTCCCTCATCCTCCTGAGCCTGATTGGCGGAATCAATGAACCGATGGGGATCGACTCCCCATTTATCTATAAATAATTGGCGGTTTCGCGCAAGCAGCGAAATAACAGCCTGTTGATCGCCGCGCTTAAAGCTCGCGCTTCCGTGATGATAGACAAACGTATCTTTTGCAATAGCAACTCGATAACCGGCGAGCCGTGCGCGATAGCAATAGTCGTCATCCTCAAAATGCCCGGGCGAGAACCGTTCGTCCAGCCATCCGACTTGTTGCAGCAACTCGCGGCGAAACAACATGCAAAAGCCGATCACGCGATTGGCATACTCCAGCTGCCCCCTTGCCTCCGCCATTACTTTTGCTGCCATATCCATATAGCTGCCGGCCATTTCGATCTGCTGCTTGCCGCTCACATAGTTGGACAGCGGACCGATAATGCCGATTTTCGGGTCGCGCATCAGATGGTTGAGCATATTATCGAGCCAATGCTCCGTTACAAGCACATCATTGTTCAGCAGCAGCAAATATTCCCCTCTCGCAAGACGCAAGCCCCAGTTGCAAGCAACAGGAAAACCCGTATTCGCAGGGTGAGAGATGAATACGATATTATGCTCCTGCAAATATTCGATCGTACCGTCTGTCGAACCATTGTCGACGATGATCAGCTCGTATGGCGCCTTCGTGCTGCGACGGATTGATGCGATTGCTTCTTTCAACAGATGAAGCCCGTTATACGTCGGAATGACAATGCTTGTCAGCGGCTCCCGCTTTTCCCGCTTGAACGTCATGTCAATCGCCTCATTCTAGCTGAATCCACATATTTCAATCTCGGCTCCTGCTTGCCCATCGTCCATTCGAGCGCTTCCAGATGATCTCCAATAATGAGATGTATCATCTCGTTCCCGGCTCCCGTATTCATTTTGCGCACCCGATTGCGGGTAATGACATCCACGCTTCCGCCAACGTCGACGCGAAGGCCGGATTTTAGAGCAATTGCTTGCGCCTTCGGCGGAACGGCAAGGTGAGCGGCGCCGATCGTCTCGATTGCTCGGCGTGTCAGCGCGTGCGGCACAGCGGTCATGGAGTTGACCGTTAAATCCGGACGCCCCACCGAGCGGTTCAAAAACTCCTTCAAGATCGTCACTTCGTCCCGCATATCGAACTGGCCGATAAACGGCGAGAGATCATTAAGCGCGACATCGAGTCCTCCGGCCGTACGCCGAATAAAAGAAAGCAGCTTCTCACCCTGTATTGGAATGTCCGCGTCGACAAAAAGCATAATATCCGAGACGCTTACTCTTGCGCCGATCGCCCGGCCAACGTCATGACCCAGCGGACTGCTGTAATGGAGCACCACCGCTCTGCCGCTCGTTCTTGCTCTCGTCAAGCTGTTGTCGGTCGAGCCGTTGACGATAATGACGATCTCATGCAGCGGAAGCCTCTCCAATTCTTCTATTGCCGAAGCCAATGAAAGCTCTTCATTCATTGCCATAACGACGGCGCCAACGCTTTGTTCAGTAGGCAGCAGCAGCCAATTTTCCGGTTTTCGCCCGCTGGCTGAGAAGTATCCTTCTACATAAGCGTTCATAGCCTCGATATATCCGCTGTTATTCCCTTCGTTGCCCAACATGCGATATTCGGAAGCCCACCGTTTTTGCAATTCGCGAATTTCGTCATCGCCGCCTGGCACCGCGCCGCTTTCTCCAGCGATTCGTCCGAGCCGCCATGCGCGGGTTTTTAGACTCGTATTCTTTTTAACTCTTCCATGCTTTCGTTTCCCTGCGGCCGCCCGCCGTCTCGAACGAATAGGCGCAGCTTTCCGCTTGCGCCTTCTTTGCGGTGTTACCCGGCTCATCGGACATACCTCGCTCCTTTCATAGGGATTGGACTTTTTCTTGATCATACTATGTGCCGTCTCCCGGCACGCAACGGCTCGTGCAGCCTTTTTCCGCAGCAGCCGCAAAATCGCATAGGCAAATAGAAATGTGCATATTTCCTTGGCTCAAACGCCCTATCCTACTATTGGGTTGCCACATAGGATAGTTTAACTATGCGTATAACAACCATCGATCAGAAGGATGAGCTCATCAATCCTTCACTTTCGCTATTGGAGGCTGGACAATGAATTGGAAGACTTGCGAACCTGTTTTCGCAGCAGACAGCGCGCCCGAGCTGCCCTTATCTTTTAGGAGAGAAGGAGCCTGGTTGGGACATCGCCGATTCGCATACGACATTATGAAACGCTCGGGAGTTGAACCCCGTGTACAAAATTCCGACTGAGTTTTACGAAACGACGAGCCAGTGGATTCGGTCTCTTAACCTTCCTCCCGAGCATGCGCCGAACTATTATCGCATTATTTATCCGGCACAGATCAGCTATTTGCCCGATATCAACGGCTTTGACCCTCATCGCTGGATGCCCATTTGCAGCTGGGATGAAGCTTTTACCGCTGTTATACCTAACGGCAGGCTGGCAACGAGCAACTGTTACGTCGTAACGCCGGACAATAAGCGACTGCGCGATCTCGAATACGATTGCCCGGCGATGACGCTAACCGAGCTGCCGCCGCCTGACCATATCGACGGTACGGTCGCAACGCTCGTGTGGGGGTGGAATTTGCCGCATCATACGACAAGAACTCATAACATCTTCGGCCATTGGTTTTTTGATATATTGCCCCGCATTCATCTTCTGGAGAAAAGCGGAGTTGCAATCGACCATTATATCATTGGCAAGCTGCACTACCCTTTTCAATATGAATCTTTGAAAATGATCGGCATTCCGATGCACAAAGTGATCGAGGTCGAAAAGCTCGATTTCCACATGACTGCCAAAATCCTGCTTGCGCCCGCGGTTCCCGTCGTTCTCGGAAAATGTCCGCCGTGGGCGTCCAGCTTTATCGTAGATCGGCTGAAGCATGACCAGCATATTCCAAAAGCATCTGGCTATGAGCGCATCTACATTACTCGCGAAGATACTCCGATGCGTCATGTGGCGAACGAAGACGAGGTTTGGCAGCTGCTCCAGCCGCTTGGTTTTCGCAAAATTGTGCTGACTCCGTTAACGACAGCTGAGAAAATCGCAATTTTCTCTTGCGCAAGAACGATTGTCGCTCCATATGGCAGCGGCAGCATCAACGTGGCATTCTGCGAGCCTGGGGCATCCTATATTGAACTGTCGCTGAGCAATGTGACCGACAATTATTTTTGGAAGCTTTGCGGCCATGCCGGCGTTCGATTTTTCGAGCTCATCTGCCCGATCGAGCAGCCCCCGAAGCCGATTGCCGGTACGGACAATATGATCGTTGATATCGCTAAGCTGACACGCTTGCTGCAGCTAGCAGGTGTTTAGGACGCTGCCTTACAAAGATTTGCGAGATTCGTGAGCAAGCTTTGCCCTATAACAAATCTAGGAGGACTTTGAAATTGAGAATACTCATATGGTCCGTCAACTTCTCTATTGGCGGAGGCATGCGGCTGCTTCACAACTTAACGAAAGCATTATCGCGGCAGCCTGGCGTCGAGCACATTAGACTCGTAGTCGGATCGCAGTCTCTGGCCCGGAACACGCAGGAGCTGAACATGCTCCGCAATGTCGATGTCATCATCCACGACACTGTTATCGATCATCCTTCCGCCTCGTATTTGCTCGCCAACATCGACGTTGTCTACTACTATTGGCCGCATACCCACCAATACACGCCGATTGACCGGCCAACGCTTTGTACGTTCCACGATTCTACGTTCTTCGATTTCGTACCGCCATTCTCGGACGGCAGCCAGCTTGAGCTTCACTGGAACTTGTCCAAAAGATGGCTCGATCACGTCACAACGGTAGCCGTCTCTTCCCAGCACGTAAAAAACAGGCTGATTGCGCATTTCGGACCCCGCAATGCTGCCGCATACGTTATCCCTCATGCCATTACGCCAATCGCAAGCAACTTCTCTGCGCAGCTTTCTCCTGCGTATGCGGCGGCGTTGCCGAAAGAATATATCATCTATCCGTCCAATACATCGCCGCATAAAAATCATAGCAATCTGCTTCTAGCGCTTGCGAAATACAAGCATAGAAAAAAACATCCGTTAGTGCTGACCGGATATTTGACCGAAAAACTGCGGCAGCCGTTCCCTAACTTTCGGAGCGAGCATAGCTGGATACCGACCTTGTCTTCGATTATGAATACGAATATGCTTCAAATCGATTCCGATGTGTATCCGCTCGGCTTTGTATCCGATCAAGATATTCCCGCTTTGATCAAAAATGCGAAAGCGCTCATTATGCCAAGCCTCTCCGAGGGCGGAGGCAGCTATCCGGTCGAGGAAGCGCTGCGGCTCGGAACGCCGGTGCTGTGCTCCGACATTCCGGTTATGCGGGAGCATCTGGCCCGTCATAGCACCAAAATTGCCTGGTTTGACCCGCATAGCCCGGATTCGATTGTCAGAGCGCTGGAAGATATGAACGCAAACTATGCGTCGTACAAACAATCTGCAATGCTCGGCATACATGACCCGACGGAGACATGGGACGATATTGCGAGAAAATATGTCGCCGTTATGCGCGACACGTACTACCGCTACTACGCCCGGCACATCTATTAACGCGCTGTAATTCGATCAACGATGGCTGCGTAATCGTTCGCCACGTCCATCCAGCTTCTGTGCAGCAGGTCGCCGAGCGCGGCCTTCTGCTCGGCTGCGACGGACTTCCCTTGCAGCCACAAAATCCGGATTGCTTCCGCCATCTCCAGCGGATCGCGCGGATTAAAGGTTGCGAAGCTGCTCGGGTCGGCGATGACCTCCTGTACGACCTCCAGGCGGCCATAGGCAACCGGAGTATCCATTAGAAGCGATTCAAGAATCGGGAATGGACAGCTTCCCTCGAAAAGCGTCGGCACGACTGCGCCAATCGCATATTTATAAATGGACGGCAGCTCCGCCGACGGAATGCGGCCGATAAATTGAACCGATGCTCGAATGTTAGGATCGCCGATCGCATTTAATGCTGCCGCTATTTCTTGCTGGCGCGGCCGATTGGTCGTTTCATCCGTGAACACGAGCCTCAAGCCGGAAGCGGCTCCAAGCTCCGTCAAGCGGAAGCGATGAAAGGCGTCGATCAGGCGCTCATGGTTTTTATGCAGCCGAATAACCGACGGAAACACGATATATGGACCGTACAGCTTATATTTGTTTCTAAGCGTCCCTTCATCGATAACGTTGAAGGCGGAATATTCCTCATGAGGCGCGGCAAAACGCACGACAGTCGTCTGCTCCGGACGCAATCCGAGAAAAGTAAGGCCTTCGTGGCGCCGCGTAAATTCGGAGTCGAACACGACGGCAGCCGCTTGCGCGGTCACTTTTTGCGCGATGGAATGTATATATTGATAATGCGTTTGCGAGCCTGCGTACAAATCCGGGAAGTGCAAATAGACCAAGTCGTGCAAACAGACGATTGTCGGCTTTTGCAAATATTGCGCCAGCGCCATGCCTACGTACGGCACGATCCAAACGTCAACCGGCACATTGCTGTTAATGCTTTCCATGCTGTCGGAGTGATGAATAATAATACGGTGCGGGAAAGCGTTGCGCAAATAGGTGAATACGGCATTCGTTTCCCGATAGTTTGCTTCTGTCGTAGCCACATGAAGGATATATCCGCGGTCCAGCTTTAGCAAGCCTTCGGACAGACGAACGATAAATCGGCCGATCCCTTCGCCGTCCATCGAAATTTGCGAGCCGAAGCAAAGAAAAATGCCAATTTGACGAGACGTGCCTGATACGGGAGGCGCCGGCGGCTCAGGCAGGCTGGGAGCAGATAACAGCTGCTGAACTTCTTCAGTCATAAGCAATCTTGCAGCCCATATATGACGAGGCACCCCGTTTTGCAAGGCGCCGGAATGGCTCGCCATTCTTGCGGCGTCCGGAGGACGGTTAACGAGATGCAAATGCGCCGCATGGATGAAATCAATTTCGGTTGCCGGGATGATGCTTTGAAAAATATAGGCTGCCGTATTCGCATCGCCGGACGGCTTTCTTCCGAATACGTTGCCGGCCTCTTCGCTTTGCATCATTGATGACGCGATTTGCGCTTTTCCGGTGCCTGTGTCGAGCAAATGTTTATTGGTTCTAAAACCGGCTGCATCGGGCTCTCTCTGCAATATTTGCCGGTATATTTCCCATAAAAAATCTTCGTTCCCAAGCTTGAACGCTTCGCGGAACCACTCGATGATGCGCGCTCCCGGAATGAGCCGCTGCCGAAATTGCTCGTTATCGGCGCGCAGACGGCCGGCATCCATCGGCAACGCTCTTTTTCGCGTTCGGGCCAACCGCCTGCGATGGCCTTTCGCTTTGCCTCTGCGCCCTCTGCGTTTTCCTTTTAAGGAACGCCGTATCCTTTTTTTCGGCTTGGCATGCTTGCGATTTCGTTTGCGCGGCAATCGCCTGCGCGTTGCGGCGCTTTTTCTGCGACGGCTTCCTTTACGTTTCATAATCAGCCTCCAATCCGTCTTCTTCTAACTAGAGTATTGTCACGGCTTGAAAAAGCAACGGCATTCGCCCTAGCGGGATAGGGATTGCGACTATATTTTATAAAATAGACGTCTATCTACTCTTCTCAGAGTCATCTCGAAAGCAAATGAATATATTAGAGTAGTTGCAAGTTCCTATCTACTCTATTAATAAAAATAAAGGAGTCGATTGATAGCTATGCTTCACTCGCTTCCGAACAAAACGGTCATAATCGGCGCAGGAGGACACGCTAAAGTGATCATCGATATACTTCGCGCCGACCCGCATGTCGAGCTGATCGGATGCATTGGGCAAAGCGACGGCTCAGACGTACTCGGACTTCAAGTCATCGGGGGCGACGAGCAGCTGCCGCTGCTGCGAGAGCAAGGCGTGAACCATGCTTTTATTGCGGTTGGCAACAACGCGCGCAGGCTTGCGCTCGCCGAACTTGCAGAATCTATCGGTTTCGAGCTCATTAACGCGGTAAGCCCCCATGCTTATGTCGCGTCAAGCGCGCTTCTTGGCCGCGGCGTGGCCGTCATGCCTGGCGCAATCATCCAGCCCGACACGGTCATAGGCTCTTGCTCGATCATTAATACGGGCGCGACAGTCGATCATGACGGCGTAATTGGCGAAAGCTGCCATATCGCGCCCGGCTGCACACTGTCGGGTTGTGTGACGGTAGGCGATTTGAGCTTCCTCGGCACCGGCGCCAAAGTGATCGACGGCATGAACATCGGCAAAAGCTGCATGGTTGGCGCCGGGTCGGTCGTCATTCGCAACATTCCCGATTATGCGCTTGCGGTCGGCGTCCCCGCTATCATCAAGCGAATTCAGGCACCCGCAGAACCGAACGTATCACGGAGGGAGAATTAATTATGGAAGGCAAATTTTATCCGGTTGCCGTTCCCGTTTTTAACGGAAATGAAAAAAAGTATGTGATGGATTGTATTGATTCGACTTGGATTTCTTCAACGGGGAAATACATTACTGCGTTCGAAGAGGCGTTCGCGGCTTTTTGCGGAGCGCGTTATGCCGTATCCTGCAGCAACGGAACGACGGCCCTTCATCTGGCTCTGCTCGCGAACGGCGTCGGCTCCGGCGACGAAGTCATCGTGCCGACGCTTACGTTTATTGCAACGGCCAACGCCGTTGTCTATTGCGGCGCAAAACCCGTCTTCGCCGATTGCGAACCGGATACTTGGAATATGAACCTGGAGCACTTGGAGTCGCTGATTACGCCGAAAACGAAAGGGATTATTCCCGTTCATCTGTACGGGCATCCCGCCGATATGGATGCGGTCAACGCGCTTGCCGCCAAGCACGGATTGTTCGTAATCGAGGACGCCGCCGAGGCGCTCGGCGCGGAATACAAAGGCCGCCGCACCGGCTCCTTAAGCGGTTGCGCTACTTTCAGTCTGTTCGGCAACAAAATCATTACAACTGGCGAAGGCGGCATGATTACGACTGACGACGAGCAGCTTGCGGCAAAGATGCGGACGCTTCGCGGCCAAGGCATTGATCCGGTGCGAAAATATTGGTTTCCCGTCATCGGCTACAACTACCGGCTCACCAATTTGCAAGCGGCGGTCGGCTTGGCGCAGCTGGAAAATATCGATTGGCATGTCGGCGAACGCGTGCGCGTCGCCTCTTTATACGAATCTATGCTTCGAGATGAGAGCGGCTTGACGCTGCCGGTGCAAAAGGATTGGGCGAAAAATGTATACTGGATGTTCAGTATCGTATTAAATGGATATGACGAGCCTCAGCGCAACCAGTTCATGGCAATGCTTAAACAAGACGGCATCGAAACCCGCCCTTTCTTCTATCCGATGCATGTGCTGCCTCCATATGAAGGACTGCAGTCTCACGAGGAGTTCCCGGTTGCCAATCGGATTGCCTCGCAAGGATTAAACGTCCCGACCTATGGCGGCCTGTCGGAAGCAGATATTCAATATATTACCGGGCGTATCAAGCATCATTTGCGCAACGAGTAACGTATTCTGTTGAATTCTAATAGCCGTACTCACTTCGGTGGACGCCTGTTCTTCCGATCGCCAGAATCATGCGTCCACTCCGTTTGCGGATTGATATTATTCAAAGGGGTGTCCCATAAGTCATTAAAATGACGATGGGATACCCCCTGTTTTTATCTGGGCTAAGCAGCAGACTGCCGAAATTACCACTCGCCATTATCGCAGCCTTTCCTGTGAAGGCTGTTCGCTGAAGGAACGATGTACGAAGGCACAAGGCGAGCGTGAAATATGGAATATCTTCGCCTCAAACGACAAGCGAGGGAGCAATTAAAGAGCGAGGATGGATATGCATTATCGGTTCGACGCATGCACGAACCAGAGCGTGTGTTTGGCCAAATCAAGAATAACCGAGGATTCCGCCGATTCCTGCTTCGAGGCTTGCCGAAAGTCAGTCTAGAGGTCGGGTGGCTTTCACTTGCCCATCATTTGCTGAAGAAAGCTGCAAAGGATAAAAATCTAAAAATAGCGTTGCAGGTCCGCAACGCTATTTTTATGAAATTCACTTTTTTAATTTACTGATGCGAGCCATTTCTCTAGCGAGCGAACCTCTTTTGAGACGGCCTCTTCTTTAGTTTTTGAAGGGGAAGAACAGGTTAATGGCAGACGGAGCATTCAAATGATTCTATAGAAGCGGCGATTAAAAGAACATTTGAGTGTGCAGTCGCTGCTGCTTCCCCCCTATCATTCCCCCGCAATTTCGGGCAATGCGGGCTGCTTCGCAACCTTATTCGCCATCAGCTCTGATACCGTCACAATGCGAAAGCCCCGCTTTTGCAATTCCGGCAAAATAATCTTTAGCGCTTGAACCGTCTGCGTTGAGCCTTGAACATTGTCATGCAGCAGCACGATGTCGCCGTTCCGCGCGTTGTTCAGCACTTTTTTGACGATAGCGTTTACGCCCGGCGCTTTCCAATCGTTCGTGTCCTGGTGCCAGGACCACAGAATGACAGTATATCCGTTCTTCTTTGCGATTTCGACTACGGCATCATTAATAATTCCACCGGGTGGACGAAACCACGGGCTGCTTTGACCTGTAATCGCCTCGATTTTATTTTTCGTTTTCACAATTTCATTGGATATCGTGCCCCAGCTCACATTGCTGTAAAAAAAAGTGTGGTCAAACGTATGGTTAGCGACCTCATGACCTTCTGCCACTTCCCGCTTCACAACATCGGCGAACGAATCAATACGCTTGCCAAGGACGAAGAACGTCGCTTTCGCCTCGTACTGCTTCAAAAGATCCAATATTTGCGGCGTTTCCTTGCTCGGCCCGTCGTCGAACGTCAATGCGATCCATTTATCCTCCATCGGCACTTCCCAAACGACTTCTCCCCGCGATTCATAGTATTTACGGTTATGTACGGCCGGTTGCTGAAATCCGGTTGCAGTAACGAGAATACATGCTAGACCGAGCCATCCGATTACGCGCCTTTTCCGCGCCAATACGCTTCTCTCCCTTACGATAAGATTACAGCCTGCGAGTTAGTATGGTTGATATGCCCTGTAATTATGAATAGACTTCATCAGCAAAAAAGCAGCTGCCAAACTAAGTTTGGCAGCTGCCGCTTCAAGATTTTTATTCGATATCCAAGCTTACGCTGTATCCGAGCTTGCGGAGCTGGGCGACTTTGCCCGCTTCCTCCAAATCGCTCGACACCATTTCTTGCACAAGTCCAGCCAGACTCGTCGTCGGTTCCCAGCCTAGCTTAACGCGTGCTTTCGTCGGATCACCAAGCAGCAAATCGACTTCGGATGGCCGATAGAACCGCGGATCGACATGCACAACCTTCTGTCCGACGGCAACTTCAGGACGGCTGCTGGCGGTCACATAGCCGTACTCATCTGCGCCTTCACCTTCGAAAGCTATATCTATGCCCGCCTCTGCAAAAGCAAGCTGGACAAAATGGCGCACTTCCGTCGTTTGCCCGGTGGCGATAACGTAATCCTCCGGTTGCTCCTGCTGAAGAATCCGCCACATCGCATCGACATAATCCCGCGCATGTCCCCAGTCGCGCTTCGCCGAAAGGTTGCCGAGCCCAAACGATTGCTGCAAGCCGGTTGCGATACGGGCGACGGCCCGCGTTATTTTACGCGTAACGAACGTCTCCCCGCGAACCGGACTTTCATGATTGAACAAAATGCCGTTGCAAGCATAAATGCCGTACGCTTCACGATAGTTCACTGTAATCCAATAGCCGTACAATTTAGCAACAGCATAAGGGCTGCGCGGGTAGAACGGCGTCGTTTCGCTTTGAGGCACCGCTTGCACCAAGCCGTACAGCTCGGAGGTTGACGCTTGGTAGATCCGCGTTTTTTCCGTCATGCCAAGCAGCCTTACCGCTTCGAGCAGACGCAGCGTGCCGATGCCGTCCGCATTGGCCGTATACTCCGGCATATCAAAGCTGACGTGCACATGGCTCATTGCCGCCAAATTGTAAATCTCATCAGGCTGAATGCGTCCAATTAACCGCACGAGGTTTGTCGAATCAGTCAAATCGCCGTAGTGCAGCGTCAGGCTTTGCCCCTGCCGGCTCGCCTCTTCAATCAGACGATCAATGCGCCCGGTGTTCGCAAGCGAGCTCCGCCGCCTTAATCCATGTACGATATAACCCTTCTCAAGCAACAGCTCAGCCAAATACATGCCGTCTTGCCCTGTAATGCCAGTAATGAAGGCGACCTTGCTCATGGTTCCCTCCGTCGTTGTCCATAGTTGGTATTGGCCGCTTTACGCTATAGCCAGCCACTCCATTATGGTATGAATCTAGTAGCTCGCTCGTATCGGCCAAACAACTATTTTCAAGGAACAACGAGGTCCATGATGCTATAATAGAAAACAGTCACAAGTGCGCTTAATTGAAGGAGAAACGATATGATTGTCCATAAAGGTGAAACCGTGTTCCGCCAAGGCGAAAGCGGACCGCTATTCCGCCTGAACAGCGGTTTGCTCAAAATCGTCCGCGTCCATGCGGACGGCCGCCCGCTTCTTGTCAATATCATTACACCCGGCGAAACGATCCCGCATCATTCGCTGTTAACACCCGCTCCCTATTACGGAACAGCCATAGCGCTCATAACGAGCGAGATCGAGGTATTGCCTGCCGCCGAGTGGTATGCGGGTCTGGCAAGCAGCCCGGATCAATATCGCGTCATCGCGCTTCAGCTGCAGGATAAGCTGCGCATGATGCAGCAGCGTATCGACCAGTTGACTGAGCTTTTGCCCGAACAAAAGCTAAACAAAACACTGCGCTGGTTTGAAACCTATATCGGCACAGCCGAGCTAAGCGATGTGCTTACACAGGATGAAATCGGACAATTCATCGGCATTCGCCGCGAAACAGTCAATCGTTTGCTGCGTGCTCAAAGAGCGGCTGCAGGCCCGAAAAATTCATAGTTCAAATCGGATTCCGCAACTCCACATTCCAGCAAAGCCGCTTTGACCGCCTTCATGAAAGGCAGCGGCCCGCAGAAGTAGAAGCTCGCATCCTCGCTTCCGGCAATAACGCTCTTCAGCCATGCCGTATCGATGTATCCTTCTTTGCTGTAAGCACCCGCTTCTTTGTCGCGTTCCGAAGGCCGCGAGTATACGAAATGCGCGGAAAGCTGCGGATGGCTCGCAGCGAGCGACTCCACTTCCGGCCTCAGCGCTTGCATTTCGCTGTTTACAGCCGCATGTATAAACGTCGCTTGGCGATTCGGCGTTTTCTCTATGACAGCCTTCGCCATGCTGACCATTGGCGTTACGCCCACGCCGCCGCTAATAAAGACGACGGGACGGGAATCATTCGAGTCAAGCGTAAATGCGCCGGCAGGAGCTGATAGCCATACCGTGTCTCCTTCCTTCACTTGCTCATGCAGATAGACCGATACTTTCCCCGCAGGGCGGCCGCTATGCGCATCTTCTCTTTTGACCGAAATGCGGTAGTACGGTTTGCCCGAGCTGTCCGATAAGCTGTATTGCCGAATATGCGTATACGTCTCACCCGGTATGTCCAATTTGAGACTGATGTATTGACCGGCTTCGAATTCGGCGATCGCCCCGCCGTCTTGCGGCTCAAAATAGAACGATGTAATGACGCTGCTCTCCTTAACTTTGCGCGCTACCACGAACGGCCTGAAGTCAGCCCATCCCCCGGACTGTTGCTGCGCCGTGGCGTACATTTCCGCTTCGACGCTAATAAACACATCGGCGATTACACCGTACGCTTCTCCCCACGCCTGCAAAATATCATCTGTGGCAGCGTCGCCAAGCGTGTCCTTGATCGCTTTCAGCAAATATTTGCCCACAATCGGATAATGCTCCGCTTTGACTCCAAGGCTGCGGTGCTTATGCGCAATGCCTTTGACGGCAGGCAATATCGCCTCCAGCCGGTCGATATGCTGCGCCGCAGCATATACGGTATTCGCTAATGCTGTCTGCTGCCTGCCTTGCTTCTGATTCGCATGATTGAAAATGTTAAGCAGTTCGGGATAATCGGCAAACATAGCTTCATAGAAACGCTTCGTAATCGCCGTTCCGTGCACCTCAAGCACAGGAACGGTTGATTTGATAACTTTAATCGTATTTGCGCTTAACATGCAAATCGCCTCGCTTTTTCTGTGTTATACACACAGTATAGGCGAGGCGAGATTTAAATTATGTGATTTCAATCACATAAAATTGAAACGATTTGTGAATCCGAATACACCATTACCTGTGTGAATCTGCTATAAATATGAATATTTGCTAATGCATATCCCATTTAAACAAACGAGCGTCAGATGAATTACAAAAGTATGGGGCTATCTGCTTAAATTACAAACCAAATAGCGGTGCCGGGATATCCCTCGGCACCGCTATTTGGATGAAATTTTATTATTTACTTATGCGAGCTGTTCTTTAGCGAGCGTGCGCAGCCCTTTGAGTCAGCCTTTTTCCTTACTCGGCAGATAAGCCGTTATCTTTCATAATAACGTCATGGGCTCCGCCCTCGACGAGGCTTGTCGCCGATACGAGTGTAATACGGGCGTTATTTTGCAGCTCTTCAATCGTTAAAGAACCGCAATTGCACATGGTCGATTTGATTTTATGAATCGTCTTATCCAGATTTTCTTTCAACGAACCTGCGTACGGCACATAGGAATCGACGCCTTCCTCGAAAACGAGCCCTTGCTTGCCGCCGGAGTCGTAACGCTGCCAGTTGCGCGCGCGATTCGAGCCTTCGCCCCAAAACTCTTTAACAAAGTTGTTGCCAACTTTAAGCTTTTTCGTCGGGCTTTCGTCAAAGCGGGCGAAATAACGTCCCATCATAACGAAATCGGCGCCCATCGCAAGCGCGAGGGTAATATGGTAATCGTGTACGATACCGCCGTCGGAGCAGATCGGAACATAAATGCCTGTTTCTTTATAATATTGCTCTCTCGCTTCGGCTACTTCAATCAAAGCGGACGCTTGGCCGCGGCCGATCCCTTTTTGCTCGCGCGTTATACAGATCGAGCCGCCTCCGATGCCAACCTTGACGAAATCCGCACCCGCTTCGACCAAATACAAAAAGCCTTCGCGGTCGACAACGTTGCCCGCTCCGATTTTGACATCGAAGTTTTGCTTCACATACTGTACCGTTTCATACTGCCATTCGCTATACCCGTCGGAAGAATCGATAACGAGAATATCTACGCCCGCATCAACTAGCGCCGGCACTCTTTCCATATAATCTTTTGTGTTGATGCCTGCGCCAACGATGTAGCTTTTATTCGTATCCAGCAAGCCTTGCGGATTTTCCTTATCCGCGTCGTAGTCTTTGCGGAATACAAGATGCTGCAAAAGCTGATTCTCATCAACGATCGGCAAACAATTCAGCTTTTTCTCCCAAATGAGATCATTCGCTTCAGGGAGCGTAATTCCTGACGTGCCGTAAATAAGCGAGGAGAACGGCGTCATAAATTCGCTGATCGGCTTGCTCAGCGAATCCCGGCTTAAACGATAATCCCGGCTTGTCACGATGCCGAGCAGCTTGCCGCTGGACGTGCCGTCTTCTGTTATAGCCACGGTAGAGTGCTGGTTTTCTTCCTTCAGCTTAAGCACATCGGCCAGTGTTTGCTCCGGCTTCAAGTTCGAGCGGCTGACGACGAATCCCGCTTTGTATTCTTTTACTTTGCGTACCATCGCAGCCTGGTCTTCCACCGACTGGGAGCCAAAAATAAAAGAAATACCGCCGCATCGCGCGAGCGCAGTCGCCATATTGTGGTCGGAGACAGACTGCATAACCGCAGATGAGAACGGTATATTAAGAGAAATTGCCGGCTGCTCGCCCTTCTTGAATTTCGTGATCGGCGTTTTCAGATCGACATTTTGCGGCGTACAGTTTTTTGTTGACAGGTTGGGAATCAACAAAAATTCGCTAAACGTACGAGACGGTTCCAAATAATATTGTGCCACTTCGCTTCACTCCTCAACGTTTTAGATTGTACAAGCAATTTTTAAATTCTAAATAATATAGCAGATTACTTTTTGTTAGTCAAGAAATTTGTCGATTTTGATCTGAACTCCAAGGAGATGATATAAATGAACCTTATTAAATATTTCGTTACACAGTTAATGCTATTTGGTGTAATAGTTCTAAATGATTTCTGCCAATTTTAACTGGGGAAGTGACGTTTAACTTTTTCTTCAGCTAACATAGCCAAAAACATAGAAAAACCCAAGCTATATCGCCTGGGCTCCACTCTATTCGCCAAATATGAATTCCTCTTGGCATCATTACTCTCCTAAATCTTGCAATACCTGCAGCTGCTTCCGATATACGAATTTAGATATCGTGATGCTGATTTCATACAGCAGAAACAATGGCACGACCACGATAATGTCGGATAAAATATCCGGCGGCGTAATCGTTACCGCTACGATGCAAAGTACGAAATAGGCCACTTTACGCGCCTTGGCAAGCCGAATCGGATTCAGTACGCCCAGCTTGGTTAAGAACATCACGATAGCGGGCATTTCAAACAGCAGCCCAAACGGGATCGTCATATGGATCATAAACGTAAAATAGTTTTGCGCGGTATACATTGTTTCGAATTCATTCGTAGCCATTTCATTCATGAAATGCAGCACCATAGGAAACAAAATAAAGTAGCCGAAGCAAATCCCGATTAAGAACAGTACGCTTATGCCGGGAATTAATATAAGAACAGAGCGCCGCGTCCCTTCGGGCACTGCGGGCTGAACGAACTTCCAAGTTTGATAGGCAGCGATTGGGAGCGTAACTGCGATCGCGACCACGCCGGCAATCATCATATAAACCCACATCACATCGGACGGACCTAGCAGCACCAGCTTCTGATCCATATCGCGGACGAGCCATTGATAAATGTCCCGCACATAGAGCAAGGCCGCCGCCATCGACACTAAAAAAGCGGCCAGCGTACGAATAAGCCGCGACCGCATTTCCTCCAAATGTCCGATTACGCTTTGCTCATTCGCATTCGGTTTAGCCATTTTACTTCTCTGAAGCTGCGGAAACGGCTTGCGGCTGCTCTTCTTCCTTGCGGCTGCTCTCTTCGCCGTTCACCAATCCGCGCGTCGCTCCTTTAAATTCGCTTAGCGTCCTGCCGAACGCGCGTCCAAGCTCGGGAAGCTTAGAAGGGCCAAAAATAATAAGCGCAATGATCAAAATGAGTAAAAGTCCGCCAACTCCAATATTGCCAAATGGCATAAAGTCATCTCCTTAAAAGTTTTGTGAAGCAAAACTTGCTTCGGAAGCATTCGCAAAAGTTTTGTGAAGCAAAACTTGCTTCGGAAGCATTCGCAAAAGTTTTGTGAAGCAAAACTTGCTTCGGAAGCATTCGATTGTCCTCAGTTATAACGGAGCCGCAGACCGAGGTCCGCGGCATCCGCCCGCTTGCGCGATTAATTGCTCAATTTAAATCCGCTCACCGCTACGACTGCACATCTTGCCATTTTGTCGCCTTGGCGATGCGGCCATGTGCTTGTCGGATTGTTCAAGTCTTTCGTATTCTCGCCCGGATGCTGAACGGACAGGAACAGCGTCTGCTCGTCCGGCGTGAAGAACGGACCTGTCAATTCGCACTCCACCGGTCCGGAAGCGAATTGCAGCGCTTTGCCTTGATCCGGTCCGCTTGTCGGAATGACGAACAAACCGTTGTTCATAAACGATTTATGCACGCCTTTGTTCTGGCTGCTGCTTGAAATGTCGGTGACGACCCACAAATGGCCGTTGGAATCGAAAGCGAGGTTGTCCGGCGAGCTGAAGCCGGATTGGCGGCCGCCCGCTGCAAAAATTTCAAAATCGAACTCCAGCGCGCCCAGATCGTTGCCCGCTTCGAAAATACGGGTAATATGGCCGTGGATGTTGCCATGGTTATCGTTATTCGTATGGCAAATGAATACCGTATTGTCGAACGGTGAAATTTCGATATCTTCCGGACGGTCGGTCGGCGTGCCGCCAACGAGCAATGCCGCCTCTTGGCAATACGTCACGACGTCGCCCTGCGATTGGAATTTCTTCAGCTGCTCCGGCTTGTCCTTCAGCGCTTTTTGCACCGCTTCGAGCGTAACCGGCATCCATTTGCCGCTTTTCAGGTTGGCGACATATAATGTGCCCTCCTCAAGCAATACGGCGTTGCCCCGTCCGAGCGATTCCTTGTATTTGTCTTTGCTGACGAACTTATAGACGCAGGCGTCTTTTTTATCGTCGCCCATATAGACGACGACGCGTCCGTCTGCTGCTACACCCATCGCCGTGTTCTCATGGTTGAAACGGCCGAGCGCCGTATGTTTTTTCAAATAGGTTTTATCGAAAGGATCGATCTCGACTACCCAGCCGTAATGCGTGTCCGTCAGGCTTGATGCCGCAGCTGTTTCCGCAAAATTCTCCTCGCAGGAGAGTACGGTATTCCACAGCGTAACGCCGCCGGAGCAGTTGGCGAACGTGCCTACAGCAGTCGTTGCGCCTTTAAGCGCCGTAATGCCTTTCGCCGGGCCAGTCAAATCGAACTTCGTGTAGCCGTTAATGCGACGAGCATAGGAAGAGTTGATATCCATCTGCCAAGTTCCTTTTTCGTCACGGAAAATTTCGATTACCGACATGCCTTGGTAATACAAATTTTTGTGCAACTGATCGGCAGTCATCTTATCGCCAACGATCGGTCCGATTGAGAAAATCGTGCTATATTCATGGTTATTGACAAGCAAGCCGCGCACATTAGAGCCATTGATTGGGAAAAAGGCGTTATAGTCACAGCCGGAACCGAATCGCTCGCCCTCTTTGTTAATGATGTCGTCGAATGCAGCGACTACATCATACTTAAAGTTTTTAGGCAAAATGAGCTTGTCTTCCGTCGACGCCTCGATCGGATCGAAATAGCCGCTTACCCGGTTCGTCTTGAAACCGAATAAATGGTTGGCTGTCGCGGACATTGCAGATGCTTTGCCATCCAGTACGCCAAGTCCTGCGGATGCGGCTGCCAGAGCCGTAGCTCCTGTACCTAAATAAGAAAGAAATGTTTTGCGGTCTATCGTTTTACTCAACTTGTCCACCCCTTAGGCTTATTAGTCCTATCGCTGACAAGTTTAGCTAACGAATGTTAAGGCGAAGTAATTGTGAAGTGGATTTTTTGTAAATGGGGGGGGAATGCAACACTGTCGAGCAGTCCGAGGAAAGAGGCCGTCCCAAAAGTGGTTCGCTCGCTGAAAAAACGGCTCGCATCAGTAATTGAAGAAGCGGTATTCATGAAAATAGTGTTGCAGAGAGCTATCCCTGCAACACTATTTCGTATTATCAGGTCAGCCAGAGATTTCTGGTTGGCCTTTTTTAATGGCCGTTCTATGATGGCGGTAGCTGGGAGAACGTACGCTATTTTGAGGCAGTGACCTCGTCACAAAAACTGTTTTTCCC
>NZ_WOVL01000043.1 GCF_009737085.1 Paenibacillus sp. NEAU-GSW1 | reverse complement strand
AAATCTAAAACCATATTTACCCATAACCTTCACGCCAATGAAGGTTATTTGTCGTGCCTAGAAATTAGTATACCAATTAACTTGGCGCGCTCCAATACTAAAAGCTTGACAAACATTAGCTGGTTTTTATGAGAATCACTTCTTAAGCGAGTGCCCCCTTTTGAGACGGCTTCTTTAATCGTTATTACAACTGAAGCAGCTCGCGTATATCCTGTTCCGTTAGAGCAGAGAGCGCTTCATCTCCAGGCTGAATCATATCTTCTAGCAAATGAAGCTTTTTCTGCTGCAGCTCGACCATCTTTTGTTCGATCGTACCTTGAGCGGCGAGACGAATAACTTGCACGACGTTTTTTTGTCCCATCCGGTGAGCCCGATCGGCAGCCTGCTGCTCGACGGCCGGATTCCACCAAAGATCGTACAAGATGACAGTGTCCGCGCCGGTCAGATTGAGGCCGGTGCCGCCCGCTTTCAGCGAGATGAGAAACAGATCGCGTTCGCCGTCGTTGAACCGGTTGCACAGGTTGAGCCGTTCCTTTGCAGGCGTTTGGCCGTCCAAGTAGAAGAACGGAGCGCCAATCGCAGCGAGCTCGCGCCCGATGAGATCGAGCATGCCGGTAAACTGCGAGAAAATAAGCGCGCGCCGCCCCGCCGATCGGCAATCCTCGATCAGTTCAAGCAGCTGCTCGAGCTTGGCGGAGTCGCCTGTATACCCTTCGACAAAAAGAGCAGGGTGGAGGCAGAGCTGACGCAGCCGGGTCAAGCCGGCTAAAATCCGAATTTTGTTTTTTTCAAAGCTTTTGTTGGCCAAATGCTTTAGCGTTTCTTGCTTTAGCTTGGCCAAATAGGCTGCATACAGCTTTTTCTGGTCGGGCAGCAATTCGGAGAGCTGAAGCGTCTCGATTTTGTCCGGCAATTCTTTGAGCACATCGCTTTTGCGCCTGCGAAGCAAAAACGGTCTAATGCGCTTTGCCAGCATCTCTTGCGTCAACTCGCCAAACGATTTGCGATTAGGCAGCAGTCCGGGAAATACAGCCTCGAATATCGAACGAAGCTCTTCCAGCCGGTTTTCAACCGGCGTTCCGGTAAGCGCAAACCGAAAATCGGCTTGCAGCAGCTTGACCGCTTGCGCGGTTTGCGTCGTGTAATTTTTGAAATATTGCGCTTCATCGACGATTAGCGTGTGGAATTGCTGTTTCGCATACAGCTCGCTATCCATCCGCAGCAGCGGGTAGGAGGCGATCAGCACATCATACTCGCCGCGAGAGGCTGCTTTCAACAGCTCGCTCCGATTGGCCTTGGCGCCGTCCGCAATGGCGACGCGCAACGCAGGCGCAAAGCGCGCCAGTTCATTTTGCCAATTGTACAGAAGCGAAGCGGGAGAGACGATGAGCGCCGGTTTCTGCTGCTCGCGAATGTCAGCTTGCATCGATTGGATAAAGGCAATCGCCTGCACCGTCTTGCCAAGTCCCATCTCATCGGCCAAAATGCCGCCAAATCCGTAATGGGCCAGCGTTCGCATCCATTGATATCCGAACTTCTGGTATTCTCTCAGCACAGGATCAAGCTGCCCGGGAATCGGAAAATTCAACGTATCGGGATTTCGCAAATGATCGAGCAGCTCTCTTAGCGGCTTATCCCATTTGATCGTTCCGGTTGAATCTTCGCTGTCCAGCAGCGTAATGCCGCGTGCGATTGGGAGGCGAACGCCGCTGCCGTCCAAGTCGCCGGAGCGAATGCCGACCTCGTTCATAAAACGGATAATAGCGAGAAACTTCTCGTTCTCAAGCGGCATCAGGCTGCCGTTCGGCAACCGGTAGTAGCGGCGTTTTTCTTCAAGCGATTCCAGTACCAAACGGATGTCCGAATCCGGGATGCCGTCCATCGAGAAATGAAATTGCATCCATTTAACCCGGTCGTCAGCGCGGACAGCTATTCTCGGCGGAACCTCTCCTGTATGCAGTCTGATTTTTACGGCAGTCGTTGCGTAAATTTTGAGCAGCGGCTCCAGCAGCGGCACAATATGGTACAAAAAATGATATTCCGTTTCTTCATCCGCCGTCACATAGCCGCTTTCCGTCCTCGCAAATCCGCTTTCTTCCATCAGCTCGATAATGCGCCGTTCCAGCTCGCCGTCTCTGATTAAAATACGGTCCTTAGACTGTTTACGCCCGGAGGCCGCCTCCGTTGGATTGATGCTGATATCGCCGTATTGAAATTCAAGCTGCGCAAGCAGCTTGTCCCTCACTCGGTCCAGATAAAGCTTTGCTTTTAATGGCGCTTGCAAAATTCGCTCCTCAATCGTTTCGGCCATTTGCAAGGCTCCAAGCTGCAAGAGCCCGGGAACGACTTTTTCCATGAACGGCTCGATAAAGTCAGAGGCTATTTGAACGCGGTTTTTGAAGGAACTTTCCATCATTCTCTGCAGTTGCGACAGTCTTGCCAGCTGTTCGGGCGGAAGCTTTACGAGCTCGCCTTGCCCATTTATGACAAGACCGTAATGCTCCATAACGGTTAGCTCTTCCAGACCGGATGCATGCAATTGATAGCTGTCTGAACCGCCTTGTTGCTCGGAGCGATCGAACGCAAACTGAATCGGCAATGCGGAATTGCTGTATCGAATGCCCTCCGTTTCCGAATAGCGGTAGTCAAGTCGCACATTCGGCGCGATCTGAAGCAGCGGAACCAGCGTATCCCACATGCGCGGCGGGATGAGGAGCATTCGCTCTACGCTGGCTCCGGCATTTTTAGTCGATTTGCTGTTTGAAGAAAGAGCGGACCAGCCGTTCTCCCGCAGCAGCCTTTCTTCGTTGCTCAACTGAATGAATTGACGTACTACCGCATCATGTTCCGGCTGAAAACAATGAAGCTCAGGATCGTACATAAAGCTTTTGGAAATGGAGAAGGACTGTTTGCGCTCGATTCGATTGAGGAAATCGGCTATTTTGGAAACGGTGTAGAGCCGCTTCGGTCCGATGCGCATTTCAATGCAAAACAAATAGCCGATCGCGCCGTTCTGAATAGCACGGACGGTGAATTCGGCAGCAAGCGCCGTTCGCGATTCAAACATGCGGCTGGCTCCGCTGGACCATACCGGTTTTCGCTCGAACAAGCGGATCAGGTCTTCCGCAGCTTCAGTCCTGTCATTGTACCTTGGGTTAACGGCACTTGCAGATACGGGCAATGTATCATTCGGATGGAGCAGAGACGGTACCACGCGCGCCGGCTGGTATGACTTCTCTGTTACTTCGTATAATCGAATCAACGCCGCTGCAATATGCTTGCACTGTACGGATTGCGTGAAGTAAGCGGGACAACCGCATGCCGCTTCGAGATCGCCGTTGCGGTCGAGTTCAATCGTTACGCTATATCGGCTTCCGTCGCCCGTTACGACCGCCTTATATCGATTTGAGCTTTCATCGTTTTCAGTAATTGTTACGCCATTTTGTTTATTATAAATTTCGCCTATGCGAAACGATTCGGCTCCGCATAACAGCTTAATGACTCTTAGAGATAGATTAAAGCCCATAAAGCGCTCATTCCTTCAACTTGTCTTATATATTTTTATGATAACAGAAATCGCTAAGCGGGGACTATAAAAGATAGAACTGTTCGCATCGCAGGTCCGTTGCTAGGATATAAATAAAGAGCGGGCAAAGAGGAGAATGGACATGCGATTTACAGATCATGTATTGGCGACTGCAATAACCGTTTTAGTGTCGACAGTTATTAGCGCATTATTGATTTCATTGATGCTGGGCGGCGCGATGATAATTGTGTTTGTGCTTATCGTCTGCTTTATGGTGACGCTCATTCCCGGCGTTCCCTTATCGCTTCTTATACACGCTGCTATTAAGCGGGAAGATTCGTGGGGATCTTTATTGCGCATTGCCGCTCATGCAGCAGCAGGCTATCTGATCGTCGTTGTTCTTGCAGCCGGCAAAGCGTCACAGTCGGACGCATTTGCGATGTTCGCCTATTCCGGTATTTTCAACGGCTTGATTTACGGTATTTGTTATGAAGGGTTTCGAAGAAAGTGGAGCAAGCACAGCGCTGCTGAAAAATAAATTAGTTGTGCTGCACCATTTTTCAATTCGCTAACGTTTAAGTTGAAAATGACATATTAAGGTAAAGGGCGGTTAGTTTTATGATGAAGAAAATGACGATCGTTATGCTGTTGACTGCGCTTGCCGCTTCAGGCTGCTCGAACGGAGATAGCAATGAAGCGGAGACTCCGCCTCCTACAGCTGCCGCGACTGTACAAACGTCTGCCGAACAACCTTCGCCAACGTTGAGCGAAGAGCCGGCCGCATCTCCAATAACGACGGCGGATTTTGCAGCAGAGCTGAAAAAAGGGATATTCGGTTTTGCGAATAGTGACGGCAGCAAGCTGATCAGCGATGGGACGACCGAGAATACGAATAACGGATTGGTAGCGATTGGCGAGATGGGACGCGTTATTCCGGTAGCATATGCAGGAGAGCAAGCGAGAACGGAGAAAGATAACGGGAGGCAGACATCGCAAAACTTTGAAAATATGAAAGGGACGCTCTATTCGGCCTCGCAAGGAAGCGCCAAAAAAAATTCGACCTACTTTATTATCGATTCTGCCATTATGAGCGAAACCATGCTGCTGCCACTTCAAGTAACCGATCCAAAGCCAGCGGAGCCTGCTGTCCAAGAGGAAATCGAAAAAGCGAAAGGGCGCAGCGTCGAGCATGCATGGCCGCTTGCTACGATCGGCGATCAAACGACGGTTTATCTGGTTGAATTTGTGCGCAGCGGCGATGATATGCTGGCCAGTCTCGCTTTTCTCGGCGGCGATCAGTGGACGTTCTACGATTATCCGGCAACATATGATCCGAACTCGACATGGCGCGTGGATGACGGCGGCGTTATTACACCGGACCAATTTCAATTTCTGTTTGCCGCGTCGGCAAGCGACGACGGATTCGTAATCGGCGTGCAATGGCTTGGAGCCGAAGGCGAGAGTGTTTCGCTATTATCGATTGCCTCCGGCAAGGCAACGGAGCTCGACAACCGTTATGGACGCTATATGTCGCCGTTATGATTGGTTATGGGCGCAAATTCATCGGTTTATTAGAAAAATGAAAGTTTTTGCAACTTTTATATATCCGCAGACGTTATAAACGGTATGAACAATGAATAAGTATGATCACCCCCTTTTAAGGAGCGTCTGTCCGGATGAAAAAAATGACGATGATCGCAGTAGCCGCATTAGCCTTTTTTACCTCTGTAAGCCTTGTCGTTGCAGGCAGCCGCGAATACGCGCCGGTAGTGCAAACGCCGAGCATGAAGACTGTATATGTCGACAGAATTGCTCAAGAATCCGGCAGGCTACAGCTTGTCGTTGATGAAATCGAATGGTATGAAGGCGATGAAGCAGCGGCCAAATTTGTTGAACGGGAACAAGCTTCCGATATGGATGCGCCGCCGGACGGCTATTATATAATAAATGACGAGCATGCTGTTGTTTCGCTGCCTGTGGCGAAGGACGCCGTCGTTTTGATGCAAATTTACAATCGCACAGGTAACGCCGCGGAGGCGGATATCGTCTGGGACGAGCAAATTTCGCTAACGAAGTTTGTTGATTTGTTCGAAGCTGAAGACGCCATTCAATTGAGCAATTATCCGTATCACCTAACGATTGAGAACGGCGTCGTTACGCGGATTGTTCAGCAATATATTCCATAACAAGCGATTGCAAAAAAGCAGAGGTTCGGACACAGTTCGAGCCTCTTATTTTTGTCCAAAACTGAAACCTTATCGGGTTTCAGCCCGTCAGTTGGTTATCACAAGGTATGCCGCATCAAAATTGGAGGGTTATTATGAAAATTTGGAAAAAAACCACATTAAGCAACTGGCCTAAATCTGTGTTTCTCGGACTCGCCCTTACATTGACCGCCGGGACGGCGCAAGCTGCGATTACACCGGACGGAGCGTCAGCTGCCGCACAGAAATCAGCAGTATCCGCTGCCGAGGGCAGCGCTGTATATAAAAAATTCGAGCACTATGTCAGCAAGCCTGCTTCGCTTGCGACAGCCCGGAATTACTTGATCAATCATATTCGCGAAGTGTCAAAATCGGAAGCGACAGTCATGACGCTGCATTTGGAAAACGCGCAAAAAGCGCATCTGGCCGCATTTTCTGAAAAAATATATGCAGAACGAATTCAGCAAGCGCTTGATAAAGCGTATCAGGACAACGGGTATTCCATTGAGGGGTTGATGCACGCGACGACCGACAAGGCTGCTAAAGCGCTGCTTATCGAAGCTCGCGACAAAGGCTATAAACTGGAAGCAAGCGAAGGATTATATTATCCGGTTATGCATTATCAAGGGTTTAAACAATTTCGAAGCTATATCAACAAAGACATTGCCGCCTATATTGATCTGATGGCCGTGGATTCCAACAGTCCTATTATGTTTGACGCCGCGATCGTCGTTAGCTGGGATGAACTGATCAAGCGGGCTATTGCGATGGAAGTGTTCTTGAAACAATATCCGAAATCCAATCGGGCAACTGCTGTAAAACAGCTGTTTGCGATGACGCAAGCAGCTGTGTTGTATGGCGCCAACAACACGCCTGCATATGATGCTTATTCGGAGAGCGGGGACAAAATATCGATCGATCCGGAGGTTCGGGCCGCTTACGAGTCGGCAGTAGAGACGGATAAAACAGACAGTACGCTCGCGGCAAGATTAGAGAAGCTGCTGGCGCTGCTAGACGAAACGGATAACGTTTTTACCGCAGAAGTAGAGCAGCTGCTCGAACATTTTATGCAAGAGGCGAATAAATAACGAAATGATGTAGGAAAACCTGCGTTTATGTCGAAAATAAGAAGAAGCAACTTATTATTTACGCGGGAGAGTGGAGTTTTTTGTTTTTGCATTTTTTGCACAAGATGGAGCATAAAGTAGCTTTTCTCGATTTGGCCCATACGGTGGCAAAGGCCGACGGCTTTGTAAATCCGAAGGAAAAAGGGTATATTCAAGCGTTCATGCACGAGATGAACATACAGCAGGCGGAATATCATTTCGATGACAATCGCGATATTGAAGAAATGATAAGCCAAGTGCAAGAAGAGCAGGTTAAGCATATCTTTTTCGTAGAAATTATGCTGCTCGTATATGCGGACGGCGACTACAACGATGACGAGAAAGAGATCGCGCGTAAGCTGCAGCGTTTGCTCGGGCTGTCGGATTCGACCTATTTGAAATTTAAGGATTGGGTCATCCGGATGGATCAGCTGAAAATCGAAGGGATTAAACATATTTTGTCTTAATTTTGTCTTAACTGTTCAGGATAGAGGGCTGCCGCCCTCTATTTTTTTTTTGCTTTTTGGACGGCATTTTTAAGATTGTCCGGTTCATATATATGGGCAACCGCAATTTCCGTCGAACATTGTCCACCTTTCCTGATTAACAAAGGAGTGAGTTTGAGCTCCACTAAAACTCCTGATGTGACAAAGGAGTGAGTTTGAGCTCCACTCAAACTCCTGATGTAAGGAGTGAGGAAGGAGATGCGTTATCGCTTTAACGAGGAAACGGAAATGACCCGAGAGGTTATTCGCGATTTTGCGGCAAGGGAGCTCGCCCCGCTTGCGAGGGCGAGGGATGAACAAGGAAAGATAGAACCTGCAGTATTCAGACAGATGGCCCAGCTTGGACTGGCGGGCATTCCGGTCGAAGAGAGCCGGGGCGGAGCCGGCGGCGATATCGCAACCTTTGCCGTTGTGCTGGAGGAGCTGTCTGCAGTTTGCGCATCAAGCGCAGCGATGCTTGCGGCTCACACCGGCTTTGTTCTATGGCCGTTGCAGAAAGCTATAGCGGCAAGCGGGAGCGAGCATCCGCTGCATCGTTTGTTAAAGGAGCTTGCTAGCGGCAAGAAATTGGGCGGCTTTGCAACGGGTGCTTGTAGTCAGGTTCATGAACTTCAGGCGCAGCCGCTCGGAGATGGCGGATACAGATTGAACGGCCGATTGCCTATTGCCGTTAACGGGGAGGACGCGGACGTCATTCTCCTTTTTGCGTCAGACACCGGAAAGAAACCGACATCCCGGCGGCGCCTTGCAGCTTATTTAGTCGAGAAAGGAACACCCGGGCTGGAAGTTGAGCCATTGCCGAGAAAGCTTGGCCTGCGAGGATTATCGACGGTTTCACTGCAATTTAAGGATTGCTTGATCCCGCATGAACAGCGACTGGTACCTCATGGAAGAGCGATAATGGAGTCCGTTATAAATATCGGCTGCATGGGAGCCGCCGCGCAGTCGGTCGGCATTGCGCAAGGCGCACTGCAAGCAGCCGTTGCCTATGCAAAAGAGCGCAGGCAGTTTGGCAAGCCGATTAGCAAGCAACAAGGCGTGTCTTTTAAGCTGGCGGATATGGCAACTCGCGTCGATGCCGCTCGTCTGTTGCTTTATAAGGCGGCCTGGCGAATGGATTTAGGAGCAGATGCCCGGAAAGCGGCTGCGATTGCTCGTAAAATGTCGGCAAGCTTAGCAGTATCCGTCGCTTTGGATGCGGTGCAACTATTTGGAGGCTACGGATATATGCGCGAATATGGGGTTGAACGGTTGGCGCGAGACGCTAAATGCGTAGAATCGGATTTCGGAACAGGAGGGATGGCTGTACCGATTGAATCCCGCATCCTTTCTGGCATGGATTGAACAGGACATTCGATGAGGAGGGATACGGCATGCTCGAAACGGTCATTGTCGGAGGTGCGAGAACGCCATTTGGCAAATTCGGCGGAACGTTAAAGCATGTTAAAGCGGTCGAGCTTGGAGCTTATGCGATTGCCGGGGCGATTGCCGATGCGGGCATGGCGAAGGATCAAATCGACAGCGTCGCGATGGGGATGGTGCTGCAAGCGGGAGCCGGACAAAATCCTGCAAGACAATCGGCGATACTTGCAGGTCTTGATTGGAGCATAACGGCGGATACCGTTAACCGGGTATGCGCTTCCGGACTTCGCGCGATTGCGATGGCTGACCAAGCAATACGTTCTGGCAGCGCCGAGGCTATCGCAGCAGGCGGGATGGAAAGCATGAGCAATACGCCGTATGCTGCTTCGGACGTTCGATGGGGTGCGAGAATGGGGCATATTGGCTTGTTCGACTTAATGCTGAATGACGGGCTGACCTGTCCTTTCGATCAAGTGGCGATGGCGGTCCACGGCAATGATGCGGCTAACCGTCATGCAATAAGCCGCGCAGAGCAAGACGAATGGGCGCTGAGGAGCCAAGCGCGCGCGGTTGAGGCAATTGCTGCCGGCATCGCGGCGCAGGAAATAGTTGCGGTGCGGGCAGATAAAGGAAATGCTTCGATTGCGGTCGATGAAGGCCCGCGTCCGAATACCGATGCGGCGCAGCTCGCATTGCTGCGACCGATCGGCCATACGGGCGGAACGATTACCGCGGGCAATGCGCCGGGTGTTAATGACGGAGCGGCCGCCGTCATCGTGATGGAAAAAACGGCTGCACGCAAGCATGGCTTACAGCCGCAAGCAACCATCGTCGCGCATGCATCGATTGGCATGGAAGCGCATCAATTAGCGGAAGCTCCGGCAAATGCGATTGTAAAGCTGTTAAAACAGACGGGCATTAGCATTGCGGATATCGATTTGTTTGAAGTGAATGAAGCGTTCGCCTCCGTCGTGCTGACGAGCGGCAAATTGCTCAGCTGGGATGCCGCGAAAGTGAACGTGAACGGAGGCGCTATCGCTTACGGGCATCCGATCGGAGCTAGCGGAGCAAGAATCGTATTGACGCTAATTCGCGAGCTTAAGCGGCGCGGCGGCGGACTGGGCATTGCGGCAATATGCAGCGGAGGCGCGCAAGGCGACGCACTATTGGTGCGAGTCGATCATTGAGCTGAAAGGAGGGAGGTGTTTGAACGCTGCAGCCATATCCGGCATCGCCGTGCTCGGTGCCGGTCAGATGGGCGGAGGAATCGCCCAAACGATGATTGCGTGCGGTTTGAACGTCACACTGTATGATATCGATTCGACAGCTTTGGCAAACCGCAGAGCGTCGATTGATAAAGCGTTCGAGCGGCTTGTCGCAAAGGGCCGCATGAGTGAGGAGGAACGAATCGGCGCGATTGCCCGGCTAAGCCTGGCGACGGATCTGGAGCTGTGCCGGGAGGCAGAGCTAGTCATTGAAGCGGCGCCGGAGAAGCTTCGCATTAAACAGCTGCTGTTCGCGGAGCTGGATCGGCTATGCGAACCGCAAACCATTTTGGCAACAAATACATCGTCGCTGTCCGTCACAGAAATTGCCGCAGCTACGAACAGGCCGGATCGGGTGATCGGCATTCATTTTATGAATCCGGTGCCTGTTATGGCGCTAGTTGAAATTATTCGCGGACTTGCCACATCCGACGATACTTATGTGAAAGCTAGAGCGTTGATCGGCGCGATTGGGAAAACGCCGGTTACGGTGCGCGATTTTCCAGGCTTCGTGTCGAATCGCGTGCTGATGCCGATGATCAATGAAGCGATTTATACCGTTTATGAAGGGGTTGCAACGCCGGAGGATGTTGATCAAGTGATGCAGCTAGGCATGAGCCATCCGATGGGGCCGCTCGCGCTTGCTGATTTTATCGGACTGGACACCTGTTTATCCATTATGGAAACGCTGCATGACGGGTTTGGCGACAGCAAATACAGACCTTGTCCGCTGCTGCGCGCATATGTTGCTGCCGGTTGGCTCGGACGCAAAGCGGGAAAAGGCTTTTATGTTTACAACGATTCGTGAGAGGAGCTCCGGCCGATGGAATTCCGCTTGACGAAGGAACAGGAAGAGCTGCAGCTGGCGGTCAGGCATTTTGCAGAAACAGAAGTTGTGCCGGCGGTTACGCGCATGGAAAAGGAAGAACGGTTTCCGAACGAGCTTGTTGCGGGTATGGCTGCGCGAGGCTGGATGGGCATTCCGATCGCAAAGCAATGGGGCGGTATGGGCGGCGACTTTATTTCTTATATTGTTGCGATCCACGAGATTTCCAAGGCAAGCGCCGCTCTCGGCGTTATTTTGTCGGTGCACTCCTCCGTTTGCACGCTGCCGATTTTGAAGCACGGCACAGAGGCGCAGCGTAATCGGTACGTAAGCAAGCTTGCAAAGGGCGAATGGCTCGGGGCATTCGCCCTTACGGAGCCGCATGCGGGATCAGATGCCGCCTCGATTAGAACGGTGGCGGAGAAGGACGGCGGACATTATGTGCTGAACGGCGCTAAGCTTTTCATTACGAACGCCGGCGCGGCGGACGTGTACTTGGCTTTTGCGGTCAGCGACCCGGAGAAGAGAGCAAAAGGCGTTACTGCTTTTCTGATCGATAATGCTGCTCCAGGTGTGCAAGTCGGACTTAAGGAAAGAAAGATGGGACTGCACGGCTCCAATACGTGCGAGCTCATCTTTGACGGGCTCCGCCTGCCCGAATCGCAAGTGCTTGGCAAAGCAGGCGAAGGCTTTGCCATTGCGATGGGCTCGCTGGACGGCGGTCGAATCGGCATCGCCGCGCAAGCGTTGGGCATCGCCGAGGCAGCGCTGCGGCTAATAGAGGAACGATTTCGAATACGTTCCTCCCGATCCGCCTTCACGCCGCAGCATGCCGAGTTGGCCGAATTAACGGTTATTGCGGAAGCTGCGCGGCTGCTCGTATACCGGGCCGCATGGCTGCGGCAGGAGGGGGAGGCTTGCACGAAGGAAGCGTCGATGGCGAAACTATTCGCGTCTGATACGGCTGTTCAAATCGCCGGCGCGGCCGTTAGATTGCTAGGCCTGGAAGGCTGCTCAGAATCTTCAACAGCAGAGAGGCTTTTCCGAGACGCTAAAGTAACACAAATCTATGAGGGAACAAATGAAATTCATAGAATCGTCATTAGCGGCCAATTGCTGCGAGCGGAATAGGAAGGAGGCGTCCTTGTGAGTCATACCGATACGGCAGGCCGACGATTGCGCGAAAGCTTACAGGCGGAGAAGCCTTTGCAAGTCGCGGGCGCGATTAATGCCTATACGGCATTGCTTGCCGAAAGAGCGGGCTTTCGCGCACTGTATCTTTCAGGCGCGGGCGTTGCAAATGCGTCCTTCGGATTGCCCGATCTTGGCATTACAACGCTGAACGACGTTGTCGAGGATGCCGCGAGAATTACGGCGGCCACTCCGCTGCCGCTGCTCGTTGACGCCGATACCGGCTTTGGCGGCGCATTCCAAATTGCCCGCGCGGTCAAAGCGCTGACGCGTGCGGGGGCTGCAGGCTTCCATATCGAGGATCAAATTTCTGCGAAACGTTGCGGCCATCGTCCGAATAAGTCAATCGTCAGCCAAGCGGAAATGATTGACCGGATAAAAGCGGCGGTCGATGCCAGACAGGACGCCAGTTTCATCATTATGGCCCGAACTGACGCGCTTGCGGCGAAGGGGCTTAACGCGGCGATCGAACGGGCGTGCGCATTTGCCGAAGCGGGAGCGGATATGATTTTTCCAGAAGCCGTTATCGAGCTCGACCAATACAAACAGTTCGCGGATGCTGCCCGAGTGCCGATTCTGGCCAACATTACGGAATTTGGGCGGACGCCGCTGTTTACTGTAGAAGAGCTTGCAAGCGCTGGAGTCGGGTTAGCGTTATACCCGCTGTCAGCTTTTCGCGCCATGAGCGCAGCCGCGCTTCAGGTGTATGAGACGATTCGCCGGGACGGCACGCAATCCAAGGCGCTTCATTTCATGCAAACACGGGAAGAGCTTTATGATCATCTTCACTACTACCGCTATGAACAGAAGCTTGATGCCCTGTTCGGCAAGGAGGAGGGAGAAGGCTGATGGCGGCAAATAAATCAGGCGGCTTGGCCAACACGATCGCCGGACAAACCGCGATTTCAACCGTAGGAAAAGAAGGGAAAGGATTAACTTATCGCGGTTATTCGATTGATGATCTCGCCCATAACGGAAGCTTCGAAGAAACGGCATATTTGCTGCTCTACGGCAAGCTTCCCAGTGCGATTGAGCTGGAGCAATACAAGCGGCGGCTGGTGAACCTCCGTTTGCTGCCGGAAGGGATCAAAGCGATACTGGAGCAGCTTCCGGCAACAACGCATCCGATGGACGTGCTTCGTACGGCCGTTTCCGCGCTGGGCGCCTTTGAACCGGAATCCGCGTTTCGTACACCCAGGCAGCTGGCGGATCGGCTGCTCGCCTGCTCGCCGTCGATACTGCTTTACTGGCATCATTATCACGAGAGCGGCCAAAAAATCGATACGGCGGGAGAGGGGAGCGCCAGCATTGCCGGTCATTTTTTGGAATTGCTGCACGGCAGGCCGCCTAGCGCGCTCCACGAAGAAACGCTGGATGTGGCGCTTGTGCTGTATGCCGAGCATGAATTTAACGCGTCGACTTTCGCCTCGCGTGTAACCGCATCGACGCTATCGGACTATTACTCGGCGATCACGACGGGAATCGGCACGCTGAGAGGGCCGCTTCACGGCGGCGCGAATGAAGCGGCAATGGAGTTGATCGAACAGTTCGACAATCCCGATGAGGCGGAAAAAGCGATTTTGCATCTGCTTGGATCGCGCCAGCTCATTATGGGATTCGGGCATCGTGTCTATTCGGTCTCCGATCCGCGTTCCGATATCATTAAGCTTTGGTCGAAAACGTTATCCGTTGAAGCGGGAGATACGAGTCTGTATCCGGTATCGGAGCGGATCGAGGCCGTCATGCGCCGCGAACGAAAATTGTTTCCGAATCTTGATTTTTACAGCGCCTCCGCGTTCCGATTTATTGGCATTCCGACTTCGCTGTTTACGCCCGTGTTCGTGCTCTCCCGCATTGCCGGCTGGTCGGCGCACATTGTTGAGCAGCGTGAAAACAATCGGCTCATTCGGCCATCCGCTGAATATACGGGGCCGGAGCCGCAGCCTTGGATCGAAATTGAGGACCGTCGTTAACTGATCGATTGGCGAATGGGGGAAAAGGATGTCCTATGAGAGCGGCGCGGGCAATGCTCGGCCTGAAATGGATGAAGTCATTACGGAAATTGCGCGATATGCAAAGAATGCCGTCATTGAAAGCACATCCGCATATGAAACAGCCCGGTACTGTCTTCTTGATACGCTTGGCTGCGGCTTGCTTGCGCTGCGATATCCGGAATGCGTGAAGCTTCTGGGCCCGGCAGTGCCGGGAACGGCCGTGCCTAACGGTGCGCGGGTGCCCGGCACCGCATATGTACTCGATCCGATCGCAGCGGCGTTCAACATTGGTGCGATGATCCGCTGGCTGGACTATAATGACACATGGCTTGCATCCGAATGGGGGCATCCTTCGGACAATGTCGGCGGCATTCTCGCGGTCGCCGACTATATTAGCCGCAGCAGATTGGTAAACGGCGAAAGTCCGCTAATTATGCGGGATGTGCTTACAGCGATGATTAAAGCGCATGAAATACAAGGCGTAACCGCACTGGAAAATAGCTTTAACCGAGTCGGCCTGGACCATGTCATTCTCGTAAAAGTAGCGACGACGGCTGTCGTAACCGGCTTGCTCGGCGGATCGGAAGCCGATATCGCCCGCGCGGTGTCTCATGCGTGGCTCGACGGTCATCCGCTCCGCACCTATCGGCACTCTCCGAATACGGGGTCGCGCAAATCATGGGCGGCCGGCGATGCGACGAGCCGCGGCGTCCAGCTTGCTTGGATCGCGTTGAAAGGAGAAATGGGCTATCCGTCGGCACTGACGGCGAAGGGCTGGGGCTTCTACGATGTGCTATTTAAAGGAAAGCCGATCGTATACAAACGAAAGTTCGAGTCCTATGTGATGGAGAACGTACTGTTCAAAATTTCATACCCGGCAGAATTTCACGGACAGACTGCAATCGAGTGTGCCATTAAGCTGCATCCGCTCGTTAAAGATCGGCTAGAGGAGATTGACCGGATCGAATTGACGACACATGAGTCGGCAATTCGCATCATTGATAAGCAAGGGGCGCTGCACAATCCGGCAGACCGTGATCATTGCCTGCAATATATGACGGCTGTTGGGCTTATCTATGGCGAGCTGACCGCAGATCATTATGAGGATGAGGTTGCAAGCGATTCGAGAATTGACGAGCTTCGGGCGAAAATGATCGCTGCCGAAGACAAGCGATACTCCGCAGACTACTTGGATGAAAATAAACGTTCTATTGCAAATGCGGTGCAAATCTATTTCAAAGACGGCAGCGCGACAGAGCGGATCGAAACAGAATACCCGATCGGTCACCGCGTCCGCCGGACAGAAGGAATTCCGCTGCTGGAGCGGAAGTTTGAAGCAAATTTACGAAGCCGCTTTGCCGAGCGGCAAACGTTAGCGATATTAGATGCCGTCCGCGATCAGAAGTCGTTTGAGCAAATGCCGGTGCAGCAGTTTATCGACTTGTTTGTCCTATAGCAGGTTGGAACAATTCCAATAAATGGACTGGCATGAATGACCGGAACCGTCTATCATCAGTACAGAGCTATCATTATTGCATAAAAGGACGGTACGAATCATGCCGATAAATTATTGTTCTGCTTGCGGTCAGCCGATGGAGGAACGCGAGATCGGCGGAAGCATGCGCAAAGCTTGCATCTCCGCGAGCTGCGGCCATATTCATTGGGGCGATTACAGCGTAGGCGTCGGAGCGTTAGTCATGCGCGATGATCGGATTTTGCTTGTGCGCCGAGCACAGGAGCCGGGGAAGGGCAACTGGACGAATCCGGGCGGCTATATTGAACAATTGGAACCGATCGATCAGACCATTGTTAGAGAAGTGCTGGAAGAGACTGGGGTACACGCTAAGGTATCAAGCATCGTCGCGGTACGCGATCAGCCTAGAGCGATCCACAACGTCTATATTGCATTCGATATGGAATATGTGAGCGGCGAACCGCAGCCGGATGGGGTTGAGGTCGATCAAGCGGGCTTCTTTACATTGGAAGAGATGAAGACGATGAAGATAGCCGGATTTACCGAATGGCTGATCGACGTTGCGCTGCGCCGCAAGAGCAAGGGGTTGGATACGGATTCGGCAGCGGCGAGTCCGGGCAATGCCAATGTTTTCTTCAGAGCATAAAAGCGCATAAAATAGAAGAAGGGGTGTTCCGACTCGCTTTATGCGCGACGTCTGGGACAGCCCCTTCTTGCCTTGCGTGCGGTTATCCTTTGTAATGGCCGGCTTGATGCGGAGCTGCGGCAGCTTGCGCCTCGACTTCTCTTTCTACATACGTTTTATGGCACTGCATATGGGAAATGCGCGGAATGTAGACGCTCGTTCCAGGCTGAAGCGCGGCATGCGCGGTAAGTTCCGGATTTGCTTCTTCTAGAAACGCACATGGGATGTTGTACATATGGGAGATATGAGCCATCGTTTCACCTGCTTGCGACTGATGATGGGCGAAATAGTGATCATTGCGCGTCGCATCTTCTGCACCTTCACGGAACGGAAAGAAAGGGAAGATAAACGGCGAGAAGAAAAAGAACGGAAAGAAGAAGCGTCTTGGGAAGAAAGGATGAGGAACGGGACGGAACGGCGGGCGAAAACCTCCTCCGCCAAATGGGGTAAAGCCACGTTGCATAATTTTTGCCTCCAATACGAAATAGTTATTTGTCTATATACGTTATATGGCGAAGCCGCCTATCGGTTACTCGCCTATGCGAAAATGGGCGATCCGGCCTATGCCGATCCTAACAGGCCGCTTTAGCGGCGGATTAATTTGGGTATGTTCTCTCACGTATGGTATAGTTAAAGAAAAGCCAAAGCCAAAGCAGTAATTGGAGGTAATCAACATTAATACGGAAGTGCTAGACGACGCAATGTTTATGCTGCAAAAAACGAGCCGGACGTTTTTTATTCCAATCAGCAGACTGACGCCGGGCCTAAAGGAAGCTGTTGGCTCCGCCTATTTATGCATGCGCGCAATTGATGAAATCGAGGACCATGAGCAGCTTGATGAAAAAGTAAAAGCCGATTTGCTGTACAAAGTAAACGATGCGCTATTATCCCCGAACATGGAGAATGATTTGAACGGTGCGCTTGCGCCATATAAGGAACAAGTACCGGAAGTATCGATGCGTCTGATGGAATGGGTTCAGCTTTGCCCGACGACCGCAAGGGAAACGGTCATCCGCTATACAGCCAAAATGTCCAAGGAAATGGCCGAGTGGGTAGAGGCGAAATGGCAAATCCGCACGGAGGAAGATCTGGACCGCTACACATACAGTGTCGCTGGAATGGTTGGCGAACTCCTGTCGGAGCTTTGGCATTGGAACGACGGCACGGTTACGGACCGAACGAAAGCGGTCGCTTTCGGCCGGGGGTTGCAAGCGGTTAACATTTTGCGCAATAAGATTGAGGATCAAGAGCGGGGCGTGAACTTCTATCCGGATGGATGGGGGATCAAAGAAATGCTGCAATATACGAAGCGGAATCTTAAAGTCGCGGATGCTTATATTGCCGATTTGAAAAAAGGACCGGCGCTCGATTTCTGCAAAATTCCGCTCCAGCTGGCGCATGCAACGACTAAGCTTATTGCCGCGGGCGGCAATAAATTGACTCGCGATGCGGTACTTAAGATCGTTAATAAAATTTCCGGCTAGCCGAACCAGCCGGTACATAGCTTTGTAAACAAACGGCCTTCCCAGTCATGCGGGAAGGCCGTTTGTTTTTCAAGGCGGCTGTTTCATGCGTAGTCAATAAAATAACGCTGTGAGAATGGCTTCTTGGTATAGGCTTGATTAATTTTTGAACAAAATTTGCCCGGTCAGCGAAAGATCATAGCCTTGAATGGAGCGAAGTTCGTTTTGGAATTCATCCGATCGTAGAATGCGCAGAAGCGCTTCAATCCAATGCTGATTTTCTGCATCCTGCAGCAGAACGAGATCGTATCGCTCTTTGATAAGCGGGACAAAGTCGACAGTGCCGACGATAGCGGCCGCTTTCTCGATGCCGATGCCAACATCCGCCTCGCCGGAAGCTACTTTTCCCGCTACGGCCAAATGATTGGATTCCTCGTTGAAATAGCCTTCTATTTGCCGCGCGTTAATCCCATGCAGACGAAGCTGCTCGTCGAGCAGGACACGGGCGCCGGACCCTTTCTCCCGATTGACGATGAGCAAGCCCGGACGTTTGAGATCGTCCCACCCTTTGATCTGCAGCGGATTGCCTTTCTGAACGTAAAGCCCCGCCTGACGGGATAACAGATTTACAACGATATACGAAGTGCCGATAAGCAGCTTGCGAATGTAAGGCACGTTATACTCGCCAGTGTCTCCGTCCAGCAAATGCGTGCTTACGATGTGGGATTCCCCCCGATACATCGCTATCAGGCTGTCCAGGCTGCCGACATAAGCGCGAAGCGGCCGGATTCCGGCGATGTTTCTTTCGATATGCTTGGCTAATATATCGAGGCTGATATCTTGTCCCGTTATAACGATGGACCGATTGCCTTGCGATTGCGAGACAGGCGCTTCGATCTTTACGGCAAAGGGCGATTCAACCGAAGCTGTTCCTTTGGCGCGCCTTTTGTAAGCTTCCAAATCGTTAGCATCGACTCGCATTTGCTTGCCAACCCGATAGGAGGGCAGCTCGCCTTTTTTAAGCAAATCATACACTTTCAGCTTTGATATTTTTAATAGCTTGGCGATTTCTTCGGTTGTGTAGGAGATTTCATTCGACATGCCGCAGCTCCTTATTCAATGTCGTGAACGAATTGCATTTAAGCGTTATTTTAACATATTTGGACGAAAGGGTTGAGTGAATCGTAGAATTAACTTGTTGACAATTAAATGGGGTACATAAATAATGACTAATTATAACTAGTTAGATTCAAATAGTAGGAGGGGCAAGAGTGAAGTTTAAAAATATTATGATTTGGTTATCTCTTGCAGCCTTATTTGCAATTATGGCCGGGTGCGGATCAGAGAAGCAGACGAACGATGCGATTCAGCAGGAAGCCGGGGTCGAGTTGACAATTTCAGCGGCGGCGAGCTTGAAGGATGCGTTGCATGAGATTGGAGACCTATATGCAGATGAACATAATAATGTAGAGCTGCTTTTCAATTACGGCGCTTCCGGTGCCTTGCAGCAGCAAATTGAACAAGGCGCGCCGGCGGATCTTTTCTTGTCCGCAGCCGCGAAAAATATGAATGCGCTCGTCGAACAGGAGCTGATTGTTCCAGATTCGGCTGCCGATTTATTGAAAAATGAGCTGGTCATTATCGTTCCAAAAGACGCAGGCCGGAAATTAGCGTCAATAAGCGATGTCATGCAAGTAAAAAAACTGGCGATCGGCATTCCGGAAACTGTCCCTGCCGGGAGCTATGCCAAAGAAGCGCTTGAATACGCTGGCCTATGGAATGAGCTGGAAGAGCGGACCGTGCAAGCTAAAGATGTGAGGCAAGTGCTGCAATATGTAGAAACCGGAAATGCGGACGCAGGGTTTGTTTATAAAACGGACGCGATGGCTTCCAGTAAAGCTGTTATTTCACTGGCCGTCGATCCGCAAAGTTATTCGCCGATCGTATATCCAATGGGGATCGTAAAAGCGACGAAACATGCGGAGGAAGCGAAACAGTTTTACACTTACTTGCGCTCGAAGCAAGCAGCCGTTATTTTTGAAAAATTTGGCTTCAAAATGGCTGACTAAATCAATATTTATTGCAAAAAGAAGACAGCCGCTGTCTTCTTTTTGTTATTTACAAATTTACCAGTTGCAGTATAGTTGCGGGGAATTTTGTTTTCCTTGATAATGATAAATAGTTTACGGCTAAACGAAACCGTTGTTTCGCTAGCGCGTATCTAGTTCATGCGCATTTTTGACAATGCTAGCTTGTGAAGTTAGTTTCTGGGAGGAATAACGATGGGAACGGGAATGAAGGTTTGTCTGATCGAAAAACTGTCAACGGGCGGCTTATTCACAATCGACGAGCGTGTATGGAGCACAGAGATGATTGAAGCGCTCCATCATGTCAATTATTTAACGCACGGCGGTATTGAGTACGAGACGATCGAAGGAAGACTCAACATCGATACGGGCGTCATGGAATTGCTTCTAACGAAAGTTAATCATTTTTAGCTGTTGCAAATGATCAGGAAGGCGGGTGTCATAGCATGAAAACAAATAATAGAGACAAAAAAGGGCCGGCGCAGCAGTTGCCCCCGTACATTGCAGGAAAAGTATTTACGAAAGACGGAAAGCCGATTCGCGTACTTTCTACTTCGCTAGGTTTTGCATTGCTTGCCAATGCGTTGATCGGATTTGCTCCCAGCGCTCACGCTGCCGCAGAGTCAGCTTCAGAAACGGCGACGCCTGAGCAGCCTAAACTGGTGGAATGGACAACTGACGCCGCAAAAGGATTTTATGATCCAGCCGTCGACTGGAATATTCCTTCGGAGCTTGTCTATGACGAGAACGGCAAGCAGCTTCCGTATGATGAAGCGGTTGGTACGACGACAAGCGGATCTGGAGCCGCAAGCAGCGGCGGTTCGGGCAATACGACGATCATTCATACCGGAGGACTCGGATGGGACGATTTGCTGCTGTACCATCTGATCTTCAACAATGGGAGAAGCTACTACGCGCAAGATTGGCATCGCTCGCATAAATCCAGTTATACGAAATCAGGAAAATCGTACAGACCGGATTACAGCAAGTATAATAAGGAACGTTTTCAGAACAAACCGGTGGTCGGCTCATCCGTCCGTCCGAAAACGACGAATGAAACCGGCAAAATTACACGTCGCTCCACTTCTTCGTCCAAAGGGAGTATGGGCGGCAAATCGAGCAGCCTGAGCTCTTCCGGTTCGAGCAAATCTTCGTCAAGCAGCGGGTTTGGCGGATGACGAACACCGGCAAAGCATTCGAAGTTGTCGGAGAACCGCGCGCAAATCGCGAACAACTTGTGGAACAGCTGGCGGAAATGGGTTTCACATGGGCCAATTTGGAAGGCGAATCGTATTGGATTGATCAAGCGATCGCGATGAGTCCGGAGCTGTATGAGAAGCTGGAGCAGGCGTCGGCGCAATTATGGCGCATATTTGATAAAACTTGCCGTTTCGCGCATCGCCGCCACGATCTTTACGGCATGCTTGGCATTCCTGAACTGTTGTGGCAAACGCTGGATACGATTGAGATGAACGAGCCGAATGCCATTAGCCGGTATGCGAGGTTTGATTTCGCTATCTCGAACGAAGGCGATATTCGGTTGCTGGAGCTTAATTCGGATACACCGACAGGTTATGTTGAATCAGCGATGGTAACGCCTTGGCAGTGCGAAAGGCTGTCGTTAGACTCGCCGAACGCCCGCATGAAGGAGCAGCTGGCGGCCGCTTGGGCGCAGGAGCGTCCGGATACGGCAGCTTGCGTAGCCTACGGCGAGCATCTGGAGGATACAGGCACGATCGACATGCTCGTTAAACATAGCGGGCTCGATATCGATTGCGTGGATTGCCTTGACCTGTGGGTTGATGAAGGGATTTTGCGTAAAGGCGAAGGTGAACGGGTCGAGCGGATGTTTGCGCTTTATCCGAAAGAATGGATGGCGGTTGACGACGGCGGCGAAGCGTTGGCTTACGCGGTAGAGAGCGGCCAGCTTACGCTGTTCAATTCCGTGCATGCGCTAATTATGCAATCCAAAGGCATGCTTGCATTTATTTGGGGCTTGTATGAGCTGCAGCTGCTGTACAGTGAAGAGGAGAGAGCCGCGATCGAATCGTATATGCTTCCGACTTACAATAAAGCAATGTTCAGCGGCAGCTATGTATCCAAATCGATGTTTGGCCGCGAAGGCGGATCGGTGAAAATGTACGACGACGCCGGCAGACTGGAAGTTAAGGACGAGGACGGATTTGATACGAGCCGACTATTTCCGCGCGTCTATCAAAAACGGGCCGAGCTTGCGAAAGTAGAGCTGGCTGCGGGCGAATTCAGCCTGTTGACGGGCATGTTCGTCATTAATGGCGTGCCTTGCGGCATGCTCGGAAGAGCAGGCGGACTCATCACGGGAAATACGAGCCATTTTGTTGCGATTGGAGTGAAACGTAAATGAAGAAGAGACTGATCATCGTCATTGCGATTATTGCAGCGGCCTTGGCGCTGAATGGATGCGTAGCTGATATCAACCAAGCGTCGTCGAGTCAGAATACATCAATTGTCGAAACAAATTCCTTGCCGTGGGATTACCGCATCGTTGAGGCGTCCGTAGGCGATTTGATCGGCAGCGATATGACGATCGTTCCTGATAACGAATTGCTGCCGAACGATGAAAACTATGCGACCGGCGACAAAGTGTGGACGCTGCAGTACATGGAGGCTATAATGGGTACGACTTCCAAAGGGAGCAACAGCGTAACGTTGACCGAATGGAAAACGATCAAATCGTTCAAGAACAAAAAAGATGCGGACGCGGACTTGGCGGAGTTAAAGGTGAATGTGACGACCGAAGTCGATTTGGTCGGCGCATATCGTACTGATTATAAAGGCAACACACGCTATTTCGGCATCATTACGCTGCCTTCCGGGCACGACATCAAACAGCCGATTGACGCCAAACGGTATAAAAGCTTCAAATCGGCCAAAACCGTAAAAGTAAAGCTTGAAGAAGTACATGACTATACCAATTATGAAAAGGCATTCGCCAAATTCCGGGGGTGGGCTTCATGATCGTAGTTAATATTGTCATTAGCGTTGTCGTAATTATTTTGCTTCAATTGATCGGCATGGTCATTTTCAGCTGGATGACGCCATACAAAGATATGGAAGAGCTGAAAAAAGGCAACGTCGCGGCCGGCCTTGCGATGGGCGGGAAATTTTTGTCGACAGCCATCGTGCTTGGCGTAGCCGCATATACGAACACGTCCATCTGGCATATGATGTTGTGGTTTGCGGTCGGTTATGTTTGCCTTGTCATTGCCTATTGGGTGTTCGAACTGGCGACTCCCGGCGTTAGAATCGGCGAGGAGCTGAAAAGAGGCAATACAGCAGTCGGCGTGCTGCTGTGCGCCGTATATATCGGCACGAGCTTGTCGATCAGCAGCTTGATTATTTAATCAGATAAGGTTTTATTAAAATCATTCGTACAATCGCTTTTGTCCATTTGAAGCAAGTTTTAAAAAGCTTGCGCTGGCGCTTATTGTCGGCTCCGGCTGTTGGACGGCGCTGAACGGAATCGATCTCTTCTAATTATTGTTGTAAATTTTCATGTAAACATTGAGTTGTGACACCCGAACAGCTTATAATATAACAAGCAATTTCTTGAGACAGGGCGTGCGATGCGCCTGGGGGCGAGAAAAATAGTTTACAGAAAAGGTGTCATAGATGAGCATTTTAAATGTAGAGCGATTAAGCCACGGCTTCGGCGATCGGGCGATTTTTAACGATGTGTCCTTCCGCTTGCTGAAGGGCGAGCATATCGGACTAATCGGCGCCAATGGCGAAGGAAAGTCCACCTTTATGAACATTATTACCGGCAAGCTTCAGCCAGACGACGGTAAAGTCGAATGGTCGAAGCGGATGCGCGTCGGTTATTTGGATCAGCACGCGGTATTGTCGAAAGGGATGACGATTCGCGACGTATTGAGAGGCGCTTTCCAGTATCTGTTCGATCTGGAGCAAGAGATGAACAATATGTACGGCAAAATGGGCGAAGTTTCTCCGGAAGAATTGGAGCAGCTGCTCGAGGATGTCGGGACGATTCAAGATACGCTTACCAATCAGGACTTCTATATGATCGACGCGAAAGTCGAAGAGACGGCCCGCGGACTGGGCATTACCGATATCGGCCTCGACAAGGACGTTAACGACTTGAGCGGCGGACAGCGGACAAAAATTTTGCTCGCCAAGCTGCTGCTCGAAAAACCGGACGTATTGCTGCTCGACGAGCCTACGAACTATTTGGACGAACAGCATATCGAATGGCTTAAGCGTTATTTGCAGGAATACGAGAATGCCTTTATTCTCATTTCGCATGATATTCCGTTCCTCAACAGCGTAATCAACTTGATCTACCATATGGAAAATCAAGAGCTGAACCGCTATGTCGGCGATTACGATCATTTCCAAGAAGTTCATGAAATGAAAAAGCAGCAGCTGGAGTCGGCGTTTAAGCGCCAGCAGCAAGAAATCGCAGAATTGAAAGATTTCGTTCAACGGAACAAAGCTAGCGTTGCGACCCGCAACATGGCGATGTCCCGCCAGAAGAAGCTCGACAAGATGGATGTCATTGAGCTGGCGAAGGAAAAGCCGAAGCCGCAGTTTAACTTTAAAGAAGGCCGTACATCGGGCAAACTGATCTTCGAAGCGACGGAGCTTGTAATCGGCTACGACAGCCCGCTCTCCAGACCGCTTAACTTGCGGATGGAACGAGGACAAAAGATTGCGCTCGTCGGCGCCAACGGCATCGGCAAGACGACTTTGCTCCGCAGCATTCTTGGCGAAATTCCGGCAATTTCCGGCAATGTGCAATTGGGCGATTTGCTTCATATCGGCTACTTCGAACAAGAGTCGAAGGATGCGAATTACAACACTTGTATCGAAGAAATTTGGAACGAGTTCCCGTCGTTCACGCAGTTTGAAGTGCGCGCAGCGCTCGCGAAATGCGGCCTGACGACGAAACATATTGAGAGTAAAATTACGGTGTTGAGCGGCGGCGAGAAAGCGAAAGTTCGCCTTTGCAAACTGATCAACAACGAAACGAATCTGCTCGTGCTCGACGAGCCTACCAATCATTTGGACGTTGACGCTAAGGATGAGCTGAAGCGTGCGCTTAAAGCGTATAAAGGCAGCATTTTGCTCATATCCCACGAACCTGAATTTTACCGCGATGTCGTAACCGATACGTGGAATTGCGAATCTTGGACGACGAAAGTATTCTAGTCGGCTATAAACCGAAGGGGCTGTCCCATAAGTCATGAAAATGACGATGGGATACCCCTTTTTTTATCTGGGTTAAACAGTAAACTGCTCATTTAAATGTTCTTCCGATCGCCATTGCTCAGGGATTCCTTTGAATCAACGAGGTAAGGTTGGGATCCCTTCACAAAAACGAACGCTGACGCTTCTCCAGAATCATTTAAATGCTCCGTCTACCCT
>NZ_WOVL01000042.1 GCF_009737085.1 Paenibacillus sp. NEAU-GSW1 | reverse complement strand
GGATGAAAGACGTGTTGGAGACTGTCTTTACCTCCGTGCTTCAGTTTCTCATCGATGAAAACTACGTCAAGCTTGAACATTACTTCGTGGATGGAACGAAGATCGAAGCGAATGCCAATCGCTACATACAATACCTATCACAAAGAAAATACCAAAGCGTGGAAGCAAGACATTAGCAAATTCGAGCATTGGTTGTATGACGAGAAAGAAGACACGAGGACATACGCAGCAGGACAGAAACTTCTATTCCGTTATGAAAGCAGAAGTACCACGGAAAGTGGTTATGAAATTACCACTCGCCATTATCGCAGCCTTTCCTGTGAAGGCTGCCCGCTGAAGGAACGATGTACGAAGGCACAAGGCGAGCGTGAAATAAAGGTTAGCATGGAATATCTTCGCCTCAAACGACAAGCGAGGGAGCAATTAAAGAGCGAGGATGGATATGCATTATCGGTTCGACGCATGCACGAACCAGAGCGTGTGTTTGGCCAAATCAAGAATAACCGAGGATTCCGCCGGTTCCTACTTCGAGGCTTGCCGAAAGTCAGCCTAGAGGTCGGGTGGCTTCTTGCCCATCATTTGCTGAAGAAAGCTGCAAAGGATAAAAATCTAAAAATAGCGTTGCAGGTCCGCAACGTTATTTTTATGAAATTCACTTTTGTAATTTACTGATGCGAGCCATTTCTCTAGCGAGCGAACCTCTTTTGAGACGGCCCCTTTTTTGTTGCGCGTAAATGTCCGGTATGCATATATTATGGGCGAGAGCCGATTGCAAATGTGGTTTACTTTTGATGAGCGTAGGCTTATAATCGGATTTATAACTAAAAGTTGCATTAGGCAAACAAATATGGACGAGGAAAACTTCATTGACTTACGCCATAAATGGTTTTTTAACATGAATGAAACGCGCTACGCCGCCAAAAGACGGCGACAGCCGAATTACCTTAGGAGGAGAGAGAATGAACAATGATCATGTCATCACGGCTCAAGCCCATCCGCTCTCCGCAGAAACGGCGCCGGATACGAAAATGAATCGATTAAAACGATTGCTGCCTTTCCTTGGTCCCGCATTTATTGCGGCTGTCGCCTACTTGGATCCCGGAAACTTTGCAACCAATATTACAGCAGGGTCCACTTATGGGTACAGTCTGCTATGGGTCATTCTGGCATCCAATTTAATGGCCGTCTTAATCCAGTCATTGTCGGCAAAGCTTGGCATCGCAACGGGCAAAAATTTGCCGGAAGTCGCCAGAGACCGATTCTCGAAACCGGCATCCTTTATATTATGGATACAAAGCGAAATCGTTATTATTGCAACCGACTTGGCCGAGTTTCTTGGAGCCGCGCTAGGCTTATATTTACTTTTCGACATTCCGATGCTTTATTCGGCTTTAATTACGGCGGCGGGCTCCTTTGCATTGCTTGAGCTTCAGCGGCGGGGCTTCCGGGCGCTCGAGGCAGGTATCACAGTGATGATTATGATTGTCGTGCTTGCGTTTACTTGCCAGGTCGTATTGGCGAAGCCGGATTTCGGAGCCGTTGCCATGGGCATTGTTACGCCCTCATTTAAAGGGGTCGACAGCGTGCTTCTCTCGGCGGGCATTCTTGGCGCAACCGTGATGCCTCATGCCATTTATTTGCACTCCTCGCTGACGCAGCGCCGGATCGTCGGCCGCAACGACAAGGAGAAGAAGCGGATTTTCAAAATGGAGTTTATCGATATCCTTATAGCGATGCTGATCGCCGGCGCAGTTAATATGGCGATGGTCATTATCGCAGCAGCACTGTTTTTCAAGAACGGTTTGCTGGTTGAGGATTTGGAGATCGCATACCGGCAATTTGGCGAAATTGTTGGTCCTGTTGCGGCAATATCGTTTGGCTTAGCGCTGCTGGTTGCAGGTTTGGCAAGCGCATCGGTTGGCACGATGGCAGGCGATGTCGTCATGCAAGGCTTCATTAGAAGACGAATCAACCTTTATGTGCGCAGAGCAATTACGACGATTCCGCCGCTTGCGATCATTATATCCGGCGTTGATCCGACTAAGGCGCTTGTGATGAGTCAGGTTATACTATCATTTGGCATTGCATTTGCTCTTATTCCGCTAATCCTGTTTACGAGCAACAGGAAGCTGATGGGCGGTCTTGTTAACAAAAAGCCGACAACGATCGTGGGCTGGATGATTGCTTCGATCGTCATCAGTTTGAATTTGTTTCTTGTGTACCAAAGTTTTATTTAATGAGATTAAATTTTTGATCGAATAAAGGGCAATTCCTCCGCTTAAGGCAGGAATTGTTCTTTTTCTATAGTCATTATGCTTAGTCCGATAACTGTCATTGAAGGATAAACGTCATCAATTGATAGTAGTAGTTTTTAAGATTGATAGGGGTATTGACCCTTACAAACAATATGTCTTGTACGTATACATACATTACTTATTCGCATAGTTTCTGCATAGCGTAAATCAATCGAAGGAAGGAGGATGGCTTGGCCCGTGCAAATTACCTAGTCACCTTTACAAAAAGAGAGGTTAAAGCATGTATGACTTATCCGTCATTGTTACGATTTGTGCTTTTCTGTTTACAATCGGATTTATTTTTTGGCGACCGCATGTAAATGAAGCAATCCCGGCATCGATTGGCGCGATCGTTGTTCTGCTAAGCGGAACAGTCAGTCTAAATGACTTGAATCAAATATTGGACACGATAAGCGGCGCTGCCATAACGATCATGGCGACGATTGTGATGGCGATCGTGCTCGAAAGCTTCGGCTTCTTCTATTGGGCGGCGGAGCTTCTGACACGAAAGGCTAAAGGCTCCGGCATTCGGCTGTTTTGGCTCACAAACCTTTTCTGCTTTCTAATGACGCTCTTCGTCAACAACGATGGGAGCATTCTCATTACAACGCCTATATTATTGCTGCTGCTGCGTAATATGGGACTTAAAAACCATCAAAAAATACCTTATTTAATGTCAGGCGCATTAATCGCAACAGCCTCTAGCGCCCCGATAGGCGTCAGCAATATCGTCAACCTTATCGCATTAAAAATCGTTCATATGGATCTTTATATGCATACAGCGATGATGTTTATCCCCGCCTCGTTAGGGCTTCTGCTCTTAACCCTCCTGCTATTCCTCACGTTTTACCGCGTACTCCCGAAAAAACTTCCTCATATCCAGCAATGGAGCGTACAGCCCGGCAATCACCCGTTAAAGGGAGCTCAGCTGGACGCAAACCGCGTCTCGATCATGCGAAAAATCCTTTTCTTCGTGCTCGGCGTCAGAATCTCTCTGTTTGTCGCTTCCTACATCGGATTTCCAATATCGTTAACTGCCGTGATCGGTTCCGTAATTATGCTCGTGTGGCGCTGGTACGATTTAAAAATACCGCCTAATGATATGCTGAAAAAAACGCCTTGGCACATATTTGCGTTTGCATTCAGCATGTATGTTATTATTTTCGGCTTAAACAAAATCGGGTTGACGGAATGGCTTATTACATCGCTTCAACCGCTCATTTCGGGAAGCTTGCTGCATGTCAGCGTATTTATGGGGCTGCTGCTTACGATACTATCCAATCTCTTCAACAATCATCCCGCGCTTATGGTCGGAACGATGGCTTTGACGAATATGGGTCTGGATCCGCTGCAGTTGAAAATTGCTTATCTCGCCAGCGTTATAGGAAGCGATATCGGATCATTACTGCTGCCAATCGGTACGTTAGCGACGCTCATGTGGATTCACATCATCCGTAAAGGAGGCATAAAGTTCGACTGGTCGCAGTATTTGAAGGTTACGATCATAGTCATACCGATTACAGTTCTTTTTACGCTTATTATTTTGTCGTATTGGGTGATGTGGCTGTTCTGACGCGTTTCGCATCATTTGTTGGGCCGGGGCACTTTCGAATAGGCATCTACATCGGGTATAATAGATAGAGTCGATGTACAACCTCAATAGAAAGTGGGATCAGTTCAATGGGTCGCAAGTGGAATAACATTAAAGAAAAGAAAGCGTCGAAGGACGCTAATACGAGCCGAATTTACGCGAAATTCGGACTTGAAATTTATGTAGCAGCGAAGAAGGGCGAGCCGGATCCGGAATCGAACCGGGCGCTTAAGGTCGTTCTGGAGCGTGCAAAAACGTACAATGTGCCTAGAGCGATCATTGACCGCGCTATCGAAAAAGCGAAAAGCAGCGGAGACGAAAACTATACAGAGCTTCGTTACGAGGGCTTCGGACCGAACGGCGCGATGGTCATTGTTGACACGCTGACGAATAATGTAAATCGCACCGCTTCTTCCGTTCGCGCCGCATTTAGCAAAAACGGCGGCAATCTGGGCGTAAGCGGCTCGGTCGCATATATGTTTGACGCTACAGCTGTAATAGGTCTTACAGGCAAAAGCTTGGATGAAGTGCTTGAATTAATGCTTGAAGCGGATGTAGACGTACGCGACGTTTTTGAAGAAGAAGAGACGGTGATGGTATACGCCGAGCCGGATCAATTTCATGCTGTGCAAGAGGCGTTCAAAAATGCCGGCATTACAGAGTTTACAGTGGCCGAGCTGACGATGCTCGCGCAAAATGACGTATCGCTGCCGGCTGATTCGCTGCCGCAATTCGAGAAGCTGATTGACGCGCTTGAGGATCTGGAAGACGTTCAGCAAGTGTATCACAACGTCGAAATGGAATAGGAGAATGCTCATGTGCCGAAACATAAAAACGCTGTACAATTTTGACCCGCCGGCAACGGACGAGGAAGTTGAAGCGGCTGCGCTGCAGTTTGTCAGAAAGCTGTCAGGCTTTAACTCGCCGTCCAAAGCGAACGAAGAAGTGTTTCAGCAAGCGGTGCTGGAAGTGACGCAAGCAGCGAGGAAGCTGATGGATTCGCTCGTAACGAATGCCGATCCCCGCAATCGCGAGGTTGAGATGGAAAAAGCGCGGGCGCGAAATGTAAAGCGTTTCGGCGGATGAGTTCACAATAAAGCAAAGTGCAAGGGGACGTCTCGGCTTCCATTGGATGGCAGAAGAGACGTCTCTTTTTTGACTTTTTATATTTTTCGATTTTTAATCAAAATAACGGTTCCAGCTATGGCAACTGAACTTTTGCATATGATACAATATGTCTATTCTGACTGCTTGTTTTCATCATCATACTCAGAAGGGGCTGTACTATTTTGGCACTAATTACTTCTTTCAAGCTGCCTTGCGGAACGAAAGGCCATTATCCGGAAAAACTCGATTACTTGACACGCAAAGGCGGCATCTGCGTATTTTTTGTATCTTCCGACAAAACGGATGACAGCTATTTAATAGCGCCGGGAAAAAAATCGATTCAAATTATCGGTACAGGCTCCATTATTCAAGTGGCAACATGCTATGAGAGTATAGAATTAGAAGAGCAAGAGGTTGGAAATTCCTCTAATGAGTTCGCGTTTAAATACGCCGAATCGGAAGAGGTTTTCAAGAAGGCGCTGGAGAAAGTGGCGGAAGAAATTAAAGTTATGTGGGAAAACTAACTGAATAAAAAATAAAAGGACAAGCAGCTCTGACGACCAGTTGGGGCTGCTTGTTTTATGGAGAAATAAATTTCCTTGTAACCTGCTGGCGATGCCGGAGGTCTAATAGACGGAAAACAAGTGAAGGAAAGGAGATTGTTTCATTGGAGCAACAGACAGAACAAGATGTTGGATTCGCCCAAAAGGGCAACCAGCAATCGTTTATTCACTTGATTCAGCCGCTGGAGCTGCAAATGTATCAGATTGCAAAAGCGATATTGAAGAAGGATGAGGATTGCGCGGATGCGATGCAGGAAACGGTTCCTAAGGCGTACCAAGCGATTCCGAAACTTAAACAGCCTGCTTTTTTCAAAACGTGGCTGTTCCGCATTCTAATTAATGAATGCAATCGGATTTACCGCAGGCGCGTGCAAGTAATGGAATCGATTGACCGGCAGCAGGAAGGGTTCAGCGCGCATGCCGATTTGCGTCTCGATCTTCAAGAAGCGGTGTACCGCTTAGATGAGGCGTCGAGGAACGTCATCCTTCTGCATTATTTTCGCGATCTGCCGATCCGGCAGGTAGCGGAATTGCTTGATTTATCCGAAGGGGCAGTGAAAACGAGGCTGCACCGGGCGAGACATCAGCTTTCGGAGTGGCTTAATGAAAACGATGAAGGAGGAATTGAGCATGACTTATCGTGTAGAACGGCAGCTTCAACAGATGGGTCAAGAGGATAGCGGCACGCTGCCGGAAATGATACGCGTTCGGATGGATCAAACTTACGCAAAGCTAGGGGAACAGCCTCTCCCACAGCAACAGAAGAAGAAATCGAGGGGTGTTGCCTGGGTAAGCGCTTCGACCGCGGCCGCAGCTATTCTATTGTTAGGATCAGGATTTCTATTTCCTGTGATGGCGGAAGCTTTCAAAAATATTCCCATTGTCGGCAGCATGTTCCAAACGGTTGGCGATACTGGGCTTAGGAAGGCCGCCGAATTGGGTAAGACAAATGATGTCAATCAAAGTGTCACGCATGACGGTGTTACTTTCACCATATCTGAGCTCGTATTCGACAACAATCGTCTGTCGATGCTCTTGACCCGAACGACAGAAAGCGGCGAGCAGCAGTCGCTCAAGAAATGGCTTTCTCATGATAAAGACCATGAAACCCGTGTTAGTTATTTCGTTGACGGAAAGCCGCTGGATGCAGAATGGTCGCTTCAACATGGCTTTGAAGGCGCGGATAATACTGGCGTACTGTCGCTAGATCCAATGAAAATTCCGAAGCAGGATCAATTTGAATTGACCGTTGAAATATGGGACGCCGTGCTTGGGCAGCAATTCAGTTTGGCTTTCCCGGTCCAGAAAAGTGATATGGAAACGAACTTGGTACAAGTACCGCAAGCTAAAACGTTTGACCATATGACGATGAGTATTGAGCAATTTGCCATTACGTCGTCAACGATGCGTCTGGATATTTCGATTACTGGAGAAAGCGGACAATTGCTAAATCTGGAATCCATTGATGAGAAGTATAAATACAAAGAGATAGACGAGTTTAATTTGTACTACGAAATTGTAAACGAGAAGGGCGAAAAAGCGATTGAAATTGAAGGAGGCGGCGGGTTTAACGATGAAACGGGTATTTACCTTAATTCGATGTCGTTTCAGCCGTTTGCAGTTTTACCATCCTCGATAACGGTCAAGCCTTATATTCACGTCGGGAAAAACAAAACGTATATACCGGAGTTGGAGTTTGTACTGCCGGTGGAGCAATAGGGCGTAGGATTGCTTGCATTAGAAAAAGGACTGCTTCCTCGATGGAAGCAGTCCTTTTTCTAACGGTATGACCCGTCAATTAACGCAACGTTTTCAAAGCGCCGCTCCAAGCGATCACTTGGTCAAGCATGCCGTTCACGTTGTTCAAATGAAGATCGGCAGGCTTGAATACCGAGCCGTTCTCGAAATCTGTGAACAGCGACAATGCCGGATGTACGCGAACGTCCGCAACGGACAGCTCGCCAAGAATGCCGCGCAAATGTTCAGCAGCGCGAGCGCCGCCCACAGAGCCGTAGCTCACGATGCCGGCAGCTTTGTTGTTCCAAGCTTCGCGAGCGAAATCCAGCGCATTTTTAAGCGATGCTGTAATGCTGTGGTTGTATTCCTGAACGATAAATACAAAGCCGTCCAGTGTGTTGAGCTTTTCGTTCCATTTGCCGGCCTGTTCCGAAGCGTCAACTTCACCGAACATTGGAAGCTTGTAATCCGCGATATCTACGATCTCATAGTTAGCGTCGCCGCGTTTGTCAGCGATGCTTTTAACCCATTCTCCAACTTGCGGGCTCACTCGGCCTTGGCGAGTGCTTCCCAGAATAATACCGATGTTTAAGTTAGACATAGTTATTGCCTCCCGGTCAGTCAAAATGGTCATAACAATAGTAATATCTCCATATGTAGACGGAAATATTACACTTATAATAATTGTTATAATTATTATAGTCAAGATACTAACTTAAAGTTTGTTTAATGCGAGTGACAAACATTTGACAATTAATTTTGGATATTAATCGTCCTCGTATAAAGAGCTCATCGCTTGCACAGCTTTTTTCATCTGCATCCGAAGTTCAGGAGGGCGTATCGCTTCCGCATCAGCGCCATAACTTAGCAAAAGCTGGCACGCTGATTCCAGCGTTTGGAACATAATCTCCGCTGAAACGATCCCTTTGCCCGCGGAGGCGCTAATTATTTGTACATAGCGACGGTGCTTGAAAGCTTTGAACGCCTCCTCATTCATTCGAATAGAGGCGGGATATTGAGGCAATGTCCGCATAAATTGATTGGTCGACAGCTCCCAATAGGATGCCAGCTCAAAATGAGCGGGGTAGGTAAAATGTTCCTCCAATTTCATAGCTTGCTTCAATCGTGAAATCCGATAGCTTTTCACATCATCATCTGCGGAAGCAACGAGATACCAGACATTTCCTTTGGCTACAAGCCCAAGCGGAGCTACAGTCCTTTGCTTCGTCTCATTGTCTTTATCGTAGCGGATCTGCAACTTGCTTTGCTCCCAGATTGCTTCTTGAATGACCGGCAAGCAAGGGAAGGTTTCTTCAGATAGATGCCACCCTGCGCCGTCAATATGAATTTTTTGTTTGATTCTGTCCGCATGCTGGCGTATACTGCCGGGCGACGATGCGATGAGTTTCTCAACCGCGCCTTCATAATGCTTATGCATCCCGAGGTCTTGCAATAACCGGCTTTGCGAGCTGAAAAGTAAAGCGATCAATTCCTCCGTCTTCATTCCCGTCAAGTCGGTGCGGTATTGGTCGGAAAGCTCCCAGCCGCCATTCGTTCCGCGTTCTGCATAGACCGGGACCCCGGCGGAGCTTAGTGCATCCATATCTCTGGCGATCGTACGCTGCGAAACCTCAAGCTTGTCTGCCAATTGCTTTGTCGTTAGCTTTCCGTGATTTTGAAGCAGCAGCAATATCGATAATAAACGATCACCTTTCACTTCTGACACAGCCTTTCTTCCTACGCTTTTCATTTTTTATTGTATCAAATTAATTATGTCAAAGGTTGTCATATATATGGGGATATAATAGGGCAGTGAAGCAAAATAGAGTGAAAGAGAGGGCATGCGGAATGAAACCATTGGAAGGAAAAATAGCGGTAGTGGCGGGGGCAACACGCGGGGCTGGCCGGGCAATTGCAATAACGCTTGGAGAAGCTGGTGCTACGGTTTATTGCACGGGAAGAAGCGTTAGAGGAAAGCCGTCCGATATGCAGCGAATGGAGACAATTGACGAGACAGCGGAGCGGGTAACTGAAGCTGGCGGAAAGGGAATAGCCGTTCAGGTCGACCATACGGAAGAAGAGCAGGTGAAGAGGTTGTTCGCGCTAATCGCGCAGGAACAGCAAGATCGTTTAGATATACTCGTGAACGATATTTGGGGCGGAGATCCTTTAATTCAATGGAGCAAACCGTTCTGGGAGCACTCGCTTTCCGATGGTTTGCTTGTACAGGACCGTGCCGTCCGTTCGCATATGTATAACAGCTATTACGCGGCGCCTTTAATGGTTGCCCGGAAGAGCGGACTCATTATTGAAGTAACCGATGGAACAGCTTACAATTATCGCGGCAACTTGTACTACAGCCTTGCTAAAGTATCCAATATTCATCTCGCCGCCGCTATGGCAGCCGATCTACAGCCTTACGGCATTACGGCTCTTGCGGTAACGCCAGGTTTTCTGCGTTCGGAAGGGATGCTCGACCATTTTGGCGTGACGGAGCAAAATTGGAGGGATGCGATTACGGGCGGGATGCAGGATGCGGAGCATTTCGCCGAATCGGAAACGCCATATTTGCTGGCGCGAGGCGTTGCGGCGCTTGCGGCGGACCCGAATGTGAGCGAGAAAACGGGAAAAACGCTTGCAAGCTGGGATTTGTCGGAGGAGTATGGCTATACGGATATAGACGGAAATTCGCCTCATTGGGGCAGATACGCGAAGAAAATGGGCTTAATGCCTGAAGCATGAAGCAAGTAATCGGGGCTGCTGTTTCGAACCAACGGAACAGCCGTCTTTTTCTGCAAAGACAAGCCTTAATAAATTTATCTTTACAGGGGATGGTCTGTATTTTATATTAGCATAAAGAAATGTTTCGCTGGGGCAACTTTTTAACCTTTTGTTTACATTTGATTTTTTTTAACTATTTTTTTGCACATGGGCAAAACATTTTGCCGAGGACAAGAATGGAAGGTGGATGAGATGTCTAATCAGGAGAAGCAGCAATTTACGAGAAGAAGTGTGATGAAAATGGGTGCTGCAGGCTTGCTTGGCGTGCTTGGCGGAAGTTTTTTGAACCCGACTGCGCTTTTCGGCAAATCTGCGGCAGCGCATATGGAAGATCATTCGAAGCATGCGGTGAAGGATAAGCTTCATGCAGGCATGGCTCATGGTTACGATCCCGGGACAGAATCGACACCTGGGCTGGAAGCAGCTGTTAAAGCGTTAACCTCTTTTGATTACGGAGTCGTCAGCACGCGCGAAGACGGCAAGACGGTGCGCGAGTATCAGATTACGGCTTCGGAAACGGATGTCGAGATTGCCAAAGGCATTACCTTTCCCGGCTGGACGTTTAACGGGACGATCCCGGGTCCGACGCTTCGGTGTACGGAAGGCGATATTTTACGTATTCGATTCGGGAATATTTCGTCTCATCCGCATTCGATCCATTTCCACGGGATTCACAATACGAAGATGGACGGCATTGAACCTATCGCTTCAGGATCGGAATTCATTTATGAATTTGAGGCGAAGCCTGCCGGCATGCAATTGTACCATTGCCATGTGCCGCCGCTTGCGAGACATATTCATAAAGGGCTTTACGGCAATTTTATTATCGATCCGAAAAAGCCGCGGAAGCCGGCGAAAGAGTTTTCAATGGTTATGCAAGGATTTGACCTCGATTTGGACGGCGAGAATGAGGTTTATGCGGTGAACGGTTATGCCTTCGCTTATCAATCGAGACCAATCAAAGTGAAGGCTGGAGAATTGATCCGCATTTACTTAAGCAATTTTACAGAATTTGATCTCATAAACTCTTTCCATCTTCACGCCAATTTCTTTCACTATTACGCAACTGGCGCAGATCCTGAAGCGCGGCCTCAATACACGGATACGATAATGCAATGCCAAGGCGAGCGGGGCATCGTGGAGGTTGTATTTCCTGAAGCCGGCCGTTATATGTTCCATGCCCATCAGAGCGAGTTTACCGAGCTTGGCTGGATGGGATTTTTCGAAGCGGAGTAAGAGGGGAGGAACGTACAGATGTCAGTATTAGAAACAAAAACAGCGCCTGCAAGACGGATTAATTGGCTATGGGGCTTGCTGCCGGTTGTGCTCCTGGCTGCCGTGCTCCTGACTATTGTGAAGGCAGGTACAGGGGTCGAGGAGAAACAAGCCGCTCCGATCGAAGTGCTGAATGTAGAGAGAATCGTGCTGACGGATGGCGGATTTGAAGTGCGTGTGCTCAATTCCGGTCCTAAGGAGATTGAAATTGCACAAGTTGTGGTAGATGGCGCATTCTGGGATGCAGAATATGATCCTAGTCCAAAGCTTGACCGATTTGATCGTGCGACGGTATCGATTCCCTACCCGTGGGTGGAAGGCGATCCGAGCGAAATTAAGCTGATAACAACGAACGGCCTCATTTTTACAGGAGAAGTGGCGGCTGCGATGAAAACGCCAGAACCTAGTACAAAGCAATTTTCGCAATATGCTTTAATCGGATTTTATGTCGGCATCGTTCCTGTTGGGCTTGGCTTAATGTGGTATCCGTTTTTGCGGCGCTTCTCGTCCAAAGGCATTCAAGCGGTATTGGCGCTAACGGTCGGATTGCTGTTCTTTCTTGTTGTCGATACGATTCAGGAAGGTCTGGAATTAGGGGCCGAAGCGCCCGGCTTATATCAAGGGACCGGCATCGTATGGTTTGGCGCACTACTCAGCTTTTTGTTGCTGCTTGCGGTTGATCAAGCCGGTTCGCGGAAATCGAATGCAGCGCTCTATCCGGTTCGTGTCTCCTATAAAATAGCCGGAGGGATCGGACTTCATAATCTCGGTGAAGGGCTGGCGATCGGCGCAGCGTTTGCATCAGGAGAAGCGGCTTTGGGTTCTTTTCTCATTATTGGTTTTACACTGCACAACATTACCGAAGGAGTTGGCATCGCAGCGCCGCTATTGAAAACGAAGCCGGTATGGCATACGTTTATCGGGCTGGCATGCTTGGCAGGCGCGCCTGCCATTATTGGAACCTGGGTTGGCGCGTTTGTGTTTAACGATACGCTTGCGGCTTTGTTTTTCGGCATCGGAGCGGGAGCGATTATTCAGGTCATTTACGCTATCGGCAAAATGATTGCCAAAGATGCTGCAGCAGCCGGAGCGCCGGTCGTTACGTGGTTGAATTTCTTCGGAGTCGCGCTTGGCATCGCGCTTATGTATGTGACTGCGCTGCTCGTTAACTTTTAAGAGGAAAAGAGGAATCGACAATGCCAAATATAGGTATAACCGGGATTGTGCTGCTTGTCGTGTTGGCCTTGCTGCTGTTCGGGCCGTCTAAGCTGCCTCAATTAGGCAGAGCGATTGGAACAACGTTCAATGAGTTCCGTAAAGGCGCCAAAGGATTAATGGACGCGGAGGATGACGGCGGGCAGCAAAAAGAATCTGCAAGCAAGAAGAATACGGATGCATAATGATTACTTATAAAGATCAAGTATGGATTCCAGCATCTCCATATGCAGTCATGCACTGGTTTTTACAGATGGATGAAGTGCAATATTTGGCTTGGCATAAGGATCATCAAGCGCAATGGTTCTCTTCTGATGAGGCGTCGACCTAGCAAATGGTTCTAACGATATTGCTGCGCAACATATGTTGTAGCAATATCGTTAGGGAGGGGATCCAATTGTCGCAACCATTAGCCGTCATTGTGATCCATGGTTTAGGCGCTCAGGAGCAAAATTTTGCCGACCGTTTTATCGAACGATTGAAGAAGCGATATACGAAAGTAACGGGTGAAAGCGATCCGGGAAGACATCTCGTTTTTAAGCCGATTTATTGGGCCAAGCTTCTGGAAGATAAAGAGGACGAGCTGCAGCGTAAAATGTTTCAGCCGAGCGCGGTTCGCTACAAATGGCTGCGCGAAATTGTTATTCATTATCTTGCCGACGCCGTTGCCTATCAGCCGCTTGAAAATCATAATAATATTTATAAAGAGGTCAATGGTACGATTAGCCGCGCGTTGAACGCATTGTCCGCCCAAATTGGCGGCGACGCTCCGCTTTGCGTCATTTCCCATAGTCTTGGCACCGTAATCGCCAGCAATTTTTTCTACGATTTGCAGTACTCCAGCGCGTGCGAGCGGGTCGATTCGACTCATTCGGGTTCAACGTCGCCATTAGAACGCGGAGAGACGCTGTCACTTTTCTACAGCTGCGGCACGACGCTGCCGCTGTGGAGCTTGAGATACAGCGGATTCGACAGACCGATCCATGTGCCGACAGAGCAAATGAAAGTAGATGCTCCGAATGTTACAGGCGAATGGATCAACTTTTACGACAAGGACGATATTCTGGGCTATCCGTTAAAACCGATTCATGAAGCTTACGAGAAAGCTGTTAGGGAAGACATCAGGGTCAATGTCGGAGGCTGGTTGACCGGATGGACTCCGCTTAGCCATAACGGCTATTTCAATAGCAGCAAAGTGATTAACCGGATGGTCGAAGGTTTGTCCGCTGCATGGAAACAGGTTAATTTGAAATAGCAGGCAAGACATGGAGAGAAGAGAAGAAGGGGCCGTATCAAAAGAGGTTCACTCGCTCCTTTGCAGCTTTCTAGGCCGACTTTCGGCAAGCCTCGAAGCAGAAGCCGGCGGAATCCTCGGTTATTCTTGATTTGGCCAAACACACGCTCTGGTTCGTGCATGCGTCGAACCGTTAATGCATATCCATCCTCGCTCTTTAATTGCTCCCTCGCTTGTCGTTTGAGGCGAAGATATTCGATGCTAACCTTTATTTCACGCTCGCCTTGTGCCTTCTTACATCGTTCCTTCAGTGGACAGCCTTCACAGGAAAGGCTGCGATAATGGCGAGTGGTGAAACGGAACATTTAAACCCATAGCTTCGCTTGTGATGCGAGGTCGTTGCCTCTACCAGCTCAAACATGGTCAATGGTAGCAATGGAAGAACAGTTTAAATGACGGGGTATAGCCCCAAATGCGCAGACGTTCTCACGGCTACCGCCATCGTATAACGGCCATAAAGAAAGGCCAACCAGAACATTCTGGTTGACCTAATAATACGAAATGTGCAGTTTGCTGTTTAACCTAAATAAAACAGGGGGGATCCCATCGTCATTTTAATGACTTATGGGACACCCCCTGTTTTAGGTATAATGGGAGAGTGCGATAAGGTTTGGGATCTAGGAGGGAAATGTCATTGACTTTGCAACAGTTGAAATATGTGATCGAAGTTGCTACCCGGGGTTCGATTAATGAGGCGGCTAAACGATTGTTCATCTCACAGCCCAGTCTCTCTAATGCGATCAAAGATTTGGAGGAAGAGCTGCAGCTTGCTATTTTTGAAAGATCTAATAAAGGAATATCGCTCTCCAAGGAAGGAATCGAATTTCTTAGCTATGCCAGACAGGTTGTTGAGCAAGCGGAGCTGTTGGAGAATCGTTATTTGAACGCGAAGCCGTCGCCGCAGCATTTTTCCGTGTCGACACAGCATTATGCCTTTGCAGTTAACGCATTCGTGAGCTTGGTGCAGGAGCATGGCCAGGAGGAGTACGAGCTTATGCTGCGAGAAACGAAAACGTATGAAATTATCGAGGACGTTAAAAACTTGCGCAGCGAGATCGGCATTCTGTATATAAACGAATTTAACGGCAAAGTGATAAACAAGCTGCTGAAAAGCGCCAATTTGCAATTTACAAGCTTGTTTACAGCAAAACCGCATATTTTTATAAGCATTAATAATCCGCTTGCCAAGCAATCGATTGTAACGATCGACGAGCTCCAGGACTACCCTTACTTGTCATTCGACCAAGGCGAGTACAACTCGTTTCATTTTGCCGAAGAAATATTGAGCACGTTGTCGCATAAGAAAAGCATCCGGGTAAACGACCGCGCGACGCTGTTCAATTTGTTGATCGGCTTGAACGGATACACGATTTCAACCGGTGTTCTAAGCGCCGATTTGAACGGTAACGAAATTATTCCGGTGCCGCTTGATTGTGAGGAAACGATCAATGTCGGCTGGATTTCGCATAAGAATGCATCATTATCCAAGCTTGGCGCCGCATATATCGAAGCGCTTGAACAGGCGATTTCGCATTGATGGGCGGGATATAGTCAATGGCTATAACTGGATATAGTTTATTACAGTTACACTATACCTTCGATTCCATGTTATCTTTCTCGTAACAAATCGAATGGGAGTGTTGCAGGATGGTTAAGAGCAGTGTTTTGGGGTATCCGCGCATCGGCGCAAATCGTGAATGGAAAAAGGCGCTGGAGGCGTTTTGGGCTGGCAAGCTGGAGGAGTCGGAGCTGCACGCTCAGCTTCAAGACATTCGATTGAATCATTTGCGCAAGCAGCAGGAGAAAGGCATTTCGCTAATTCCGGTTAACGATTTCAGCTACTACGATCAGGTGCTGGATACAGCGACGATGTTCGGTATCGTTCCACAACGTTTCGCGTATTCGGGCGGCGCTGTTCCGCTTTCAGTCTACTATGGCATTGCTCGCGGGACGAAAGAGGCAGCAGCAAGCGAAATGACCAAATGGTTCAACACCAACTATCATTACATCGTTCCAGAATTGGATGGCGCGACGCCGGCGCTTACGGAGAACAAACCGCTGGCTGCATACCGCGAAGCGAAAGAAAAGCTCGGTATTGAAGGCAAACCGGTCATTATCGGACCTTTGACGTTCCTGAAACTTTCGAAAGGCTATAAGCAGTCGGAAATGGATGGCTGGATCGATAAGTTACTGCCTTTATACACGCAAGTGCTTCAAGAGCTTGAGCGCGAAGGCGTGCAATGGGTGCAAATCGACGAGCCGATCCTCGTGACGAAATGGGATGCTGCAGACTTGCAGCGTTTAAATAAAATTTACAGCCATTTTGCTGCAGCCGTTCCCGGCTTGAATGTGCTGCTGCAAACGTATTTCGAATCGGTTGAGCAATATAGCGATATCGTATCGCTGCCGGTACAGGGCGTCGGCCTTGATTTCGTTCACGGCTTGTCCGGAAACGCTGCGGCGCTGAAACAATTCGGTTTCCCCGAAAATAAAGTGCTGTTTGCGGGTGTAGTTGACGGCCGCGGCATTTGGAAAGCATCGCTTCGCGAGAAGCTCGCTCTGATTGAAGAGCTGTCTGAGTTTGTGCCTGCAGATCGGCTCATTATTCAGTCCTCTTGCAGCTTGCTGCACGTTCCGGTAACAGCTGGCCAAGAGCAGAAGCTTGTGCCGGAGTTGAAAGGCGCGCTCGCTTTCGCAGACGAGAAGCTGGATGAGATTGTTTTGCTGACAAAAGCGGCTGTATCCGGCGAGGCTTCGATTGCGCAAGAAGTTGAGGCTTGCGAGTCTGCATTGGATCAGCTTCGTCAATCGGCAGCGCGCAACCGCAAAGAAGTGCAGCAAGCCGTTGCCGTTATTGGCGCGCAAAATCCGGTTCGTAACCTGCCATTCGCTGAACGCCACATCGCGCAGCAAAACAAATGGAATTTGCCGTTGTTCCCGACAACAACGATCGGCAGCTTTCCGCAGTCTGCGGAAGTCCGCAAAGCCCGTCAGCAATGGCGTAAAGGGGAATGGGACGAAGAGAAATATGAAGCGTACATTCGCGAGCAGATTGATCTGTGGGTGGAGCTGCAAGAAGAGATCGGATTGGACGTGCTCGTGCATGGCGAATTCGAACGGACGGACATGGTTGAATTTTTCGGCGAAAAGCTTGCCGGATTTGCGTTTACGCAATTCGGCTGGGTACAGTCTTACGGCTCCCGTTGCGTAAAGCCGCCAATCATTTATGGGGATGTCGCATTTGAGGCGGCTATGACTGTCGAAGAAACGAAATATGCGCAGTCGCTGACGAATCGCCCGGTAAAAGGGATGCTGACCGGTCCGATCACGATTATGAACTGGTCGTTTGTCCGTGACGATATTGCGCGCGAGCAAATCGCTTATCAGCTGGCGTACGCGCTGCGTCAAGAGGTGGAAGCGCTGGAGCAAGCGGGCATTGGCATGATTCAAGTAGACGAGCCTGCCGTGCGTGAAGGATTGCCGCTGAAAGAGAACGATCAAGCGGAATATTTGGACTGGTCGGTTAAAGCGTTCCGGATGACTACTTGCACGGTGCAGGATACGACGCAAATCCACACGCATATGTGCTATTGCGAGTTCCATGACATGATCGACTCGATTGAGGCGATGGACGCCGATGTCATTTCTATTGAAACGTCCCGCAGCCATGGCGAGCTGATTCACAGCTTCGAGGAAAATACGTACAAGCTTGGTATCGGCCTCGGCGTTTATGATATTCACAGCCCTCGTGTCCCTGGAGTAGAAGAAATGACAAGCATGATCGAACGCGCTCTGCGCGTTCTTGATCCGAAACTGTTCTGGATCAATCCAGACTGCGGCTTGAAAACGCGCGGCGCGGAAGAAACGATCGCTTCGTTGCGCAACATGGTTGAAGCGACGAGAATTGCCCGTAATCAACACGCGCTGCAGGTTTAATTGTAAATGAGCTAGAAGAAGACCGGTTTAGGGGTAATCCTTTGCCGGTCTTTTTGCTTTTCTAAATTTTAAATGGGTTGCTATAATGATGAGGACTATTCGGGCAGAGACATGCGCATAGCCGTTTTGGAATTTGTGAGGGGCAACGAATGCGTATCGTTAGAGTATAAGTGAAATCGAGAACGATTAGAGGGGACGGATTGGCGATCATGGCGAGATTCATTACGTTAGCTGACGGAAGAACCGTTGAGGTTGTATGTCTTAGCTGTGCATTGACGGGCGGATTAATTAAGCCGACGGGCGGTGTTATTTATGAAACGGATCGGTTTCACGTTCATCAAGACGTTGCGTATCCGATTCGCGGACTGGTCATATTGGCATCGAAACGGCATTTTTACGGGATGGATGAACTGACGGATGAAGAGAGTGCGGAATTTGTTTCATTAATAAAGAAGATCCGGCGAGAGCAAAGAGAGCGATTGGGGATCGAAAGCGTGTATTACTTCTATAATGAAGATACGACGCATCATTTTCATTTATGGATGGTTCCCCGGTATGATTGGATGACTGCGTTTGGCAAGTCGGTAGAATCAGTCAGACCTGTGCTGTTGCACGCTAGACATAATATGAACGACGAAGTGAACATGGCGAGCGTGATCGAAGGTATTCAGTTGTTGCGGGAAGGATTGAACTGAAAGGGCGCTCTCCCGTTACAGATGGTGCGATGGGGAGCCGTATTTCTGGTGTCTCCACTCGAGAGTGATTGCAGCGCTGTGCTCTATTTGGTTCGTATCCAGTTGTTTAAGGTGCATTTGTACATTAAACAATAATGTAATTGCGGCTGTGAGAGCTGTAACGTACAAATGTACATTAGATCGCTGAACTGGTGGGAGCAGGAGAGTGAATTCTGATGTTGAAGGTAATCTGGCGATAAGGGTTAGTCTGAAAGAAATCGGGGCCCCGGATATCATATTAAATGACGGCTGGGCGCCCCGAAGTGAGGAACAGGTCGTATTTAGTTGTTCGGTTGTCAGCAAAATTTCACAAGCTTAACTACCGAACAAGCTCGATAAACTTCTTCGCCGCGATGGACAGCGGCATATTCTTCATCGTCATGATGCCTACGTGAGACGGGGGAAGCGGTACGTCCAGTTGAATCTCAAACAGCGAGCCGTCTTCAAGCTCGTTGGATACGAATTCACGCGTTACATACGAAATGCCAAGACCTCTGCGCGCGAATTCGATGAGCAGGTCAACGCTGCCGACTTCGATCTCAGGTTTGAGATTGTAGCCGTAGCTTTGGAACAATTCCGATATTGCCATTCGAGCCCGGCTGTTGCGGGAGAACAGAATGATCGGATGCTTTTGAAGCATCTCCAGCGTCAGTATTTGGCCTTTGAGCTCCTTGTAATGCGCTCCTGCTACAAAGCAATCCTGCAGTTGAATGCTCTCGCGCACATCCAGCTGAGAATCGCGGATCGGCATCCGTACAACGCCAAGATCGATTCGTCCTTCTTTTAGAAAAGAGATGACCTCAGGCGTAGTGCCGTGATTTAGATGCATCCGGATGCCGGCATGCTTCGAATGAAACTCCTCTAAATAAGGAAGCAAGTAATGCTTGAATAGCGAATCGCTTCCCCCAATCCGCAATTCGCCGCTATCCAGGTTTTTCAGCGCGGCCATTTTCTCTTCTGCCAACGAAATTAAAATTTGCGACTGCTCGATGTACGAATAGAGAGTTGCGCCCTCTTGCGTTAATTCGACACCTTTCGAATTGCGGAAAAACAAAGAGATCCCGAAGCTGTCCTCTAATTGTTTGATTGCGTGACTGACGCTCGGCTGCGTAAGATAAAGCGCTTTCGCAGCCTGTGTGAGACTTCCTGTCTTGGCTGCCCAGTAAAAAACTTTGTAAAGTTCGTTGTTCATAGACGCTGTCTATATCTCCTGTGAAATATATTTATTTCATGTATGACCTCAAAAAGTATTATAGTTGATTTAAGAAAAAGAAACTAGAGCAAGCAATCAAGAAACTTTAGATGTCACTTTAACTGACACGAAGGTAACGATGATGATTGTATAGAAAGCTCTACTGGAAGGAGAGAGAAAGATGGAGGCAACTACTTTTGTATTGTTTGGAGCTACAGGGGATTTGGCTAAACGAAAAATTTTCCCGGCCCTGTTTAATCTGTTCCTTGATCAGAAGCTTCCGAAATCCTTTTCCCTGATTGGACTTGGAAGAAGAGAGCTGACGGATGAATCGTTCCAAGCAAATGTCGAACAATCTCTTCGTCAATTTTCCCGACGCGAGGGAAATAACACCGCTTTGGTGAAAGACTTCCTGCGTACGTTCCATTACCGCGTATTGGATATCGGCCGCAAGGAAGATTACTATAAACTGCTTGAGCAAATCGAGAAGCGTGAAACGGAGCTTAAACTTGCGCCGAATCGCTTGTTCTACTTGTCGGTTGGACCTGAGTTTTTCGAGACGATCGCAGCAAACATTCAAGAAAGCGGGCTTGGTTCCGCGAAAGGCTGGAAACGTCTTGTTATTGAGAAGCCGTTCGGCCACGATTTGCAATCCGCACGCGAGCTGAACGAAAAGCTTAGCAAAGCGTTCAATGAGGATGAGGTTTACCGGATTGACCATTACCTTGGCAAGCCGATGGTTCAAAAGCTGGAGTCGCTTCAGCAAACGAATTCGATCGTACAGGCGCTCTGGAACAACAAATATATTTCCAACGTTCAGATTACAGCTAATGAGACGGTTGGCGTAGAAGAGAGAGCCGGCTATTACGACCACGTCGGCGCTATCCGCGATATGTTCCAGAACCATATGCTGCAAATGCTGATGATGACTGCGATTCAGCTTCCGCATAAAAGCGCCGCTGATAAAGTGCGCTTCAAGAAGAAGCAAGTCATGGAGGCGCTTGAGCCTTTGCAAAAGCTAGATGTTGCAACGAAAGTCATCCGCGGCCAATACAGCGCAGGCTCGATGCAAGGCAAATCGGTAAACGGCTATACTTCAGAACCCGGCATTACAGCAGGTTCGAAGAATGATACGTTTATCGCTGCAAAATTGCAAATTGACGACTTCTTCTGGCGCGGCGTGCCGTTCTATATCCGTACCGGCAAACGCATGAAAGAAAAGTCGACACGTATCGTCATCGAGTTCAAAGAGCTTTCCAGACAATCGATCTCGGAAGGCGAAGAGCAAACGACGCCAAACCTTCTTATTATTGAGATGAGCCCGAAAGAGTCGATTACGCTGCAATTGAATGCGAAAGATTCGAACAACAAAGGCGAATTCAAGCCTGTTCAAATCGACTTGCATACTGCCGGCAAAGATGCTCCTGAGGCTTACGAAAGCTTGATCCACGATGCGCTGAACGGCGATCCGACATTTTTCGCGCATTGGGACGAAGTTGAATTGTCGTGGAAGTGGGTTCAACCGATCCTGGAAGCATTTGAGGAGAACCTGGTTCCGCTTCATCTATATGAGGCCGGCTCATACGGACCCGCCGCGTCTGACGCGCTGCTTGCGGAGGACGGTTTCCACTGGTGGTTTGACGAAAAGGCTGAGACAAAAATTGAATTAGAAGGAGAAAAACAATATGCCTATAACACAAACAATTGATCAACTAGCAATTGACACGATCCGCACACTTTCTATCGACGCTATCAACGCTGCCAACTCCGGTCATCCGGGTCTGCCAATGGGCGCTGCTCCTATGGCATATGCGCTTTGGGCAAAGCAAATGAATTACAACCCAGGCAACGCAAAATGGTTTAACCGCGACCGTTTTGTTCTGTCGGCAGGTCATGGTTCCGCGCTGCTTTACAGCTTGCTTCACCTGACTGGCTATCAAGTATCCATCGAAGACGTTAAAGCATTCCGCAAGCTGAACAGCAAAACGCCTGGTCACCCGGAATTCGGCCATACAGACGGCGTAGACGCGACAACAGGTCCGCTTGGACAAGGTATTGCAATGGCAGTCGGCATGGCAATGGCGGAAGCGCATTTGGCTTCTAAATTCAATCAAGACGGCTTCCCTGTAGTCGACCATTACACCTATGCGCTTGTTGGCGACGGCTGTCTAATGGAAGGTATTTCCTATGAAGCAATGTCGATGGCAGGCCACATGAAGCTCGGCAAACTGGTCGTGCTTTACGATTCGAACGACATTTCCCTCGACGGCGATTTGAACCTTTCGTTCGGCGAGCAAATTCAAAAACGCGCAGAATCCGCGAACTGGCAATATCTTCGCGTAGAAGACGGCAACGACGTTGCAAGCATTGTGGAAGCAATCTCCGCTGCTAAACAAAACGAAACACAACCGACGCTTATCGAGATTCGTACGATCATCGGCTACGGCAGTAAAGTAGCAGGCACAAACAAAGCGCACGGCGCTCCGCTTGGCGCTGAAGAAGCGAAAGCGACAAAAGCGGCTTACGGCTGGAACTACGACGAAGATTTCACAGTCCCTGCTGACGTTAAAGCGCACTTCGAGCAACTGAAGCAAGCTGGCGCAGGCAAAGAAGAAGCTTGGAACAACCTGTTTGCCGCATACAAAGCGCAATATCCGACACAAGGCAAAGAGCTTGAGCAAGCAATCGACGGTTCCGTTCTTATCGATGCTTCCGATATTCTTGCTTTCGATTCTTCCAAAACGGTATCCACTCGCGTTGCCAGCGGTGATGCGATCAACCATTATATCAAAACGGTTCCTTCGATCTTCGGAGGCAGCGCCGACTTGTCCCACTCGACAATGACGGACATTAAAGGCGAACCGAAATTTGCAGTTGACAGCTATGCAGGCCGCAACATCTACTTCGGCGTTCGCGAGCATGCAATGGGCGCTGCGGGCAACGGCTTGGCGCTTCATGGCGGCGTTAAACCTTTCGTCAGCACATTCTTCGTATTCAGCGACTACTTGCGTCCGTCGATTCGTTTGGCCGCTCTGCAAAAATTGCCTGTTACTTACGTATTCACGCATGATTCGATCGCGGTTGGCGAAGACGGTCCTACCCATGAACCTGTAGAGCATTTGGCTGCGCTGCGCACGATTCCTGGCATGACGGTTATCCGTCCAACAGATGCGAATGAAACATCGAATGCCTGGGCTTACGCGTTGCAACAAAACGAAGGTCCGGTTGCGCTGATTCTTAGCCGTCAGAACCTTCCGATCTACGAAGCGACGAAAGGCAATGTCGATGGCGTTGCAAAAGGCGCGTACGTACTGACAGAAACAAACAACAAACCGGATGTTATTCTGATTGCTACCGGTTCCGAGGTTTCGCTTGCAGTCAGCGCGAAAGCTGAGCTTGAGAAAGACAACCTTTCGGTACGTGTTGTTGCAATGCCTAGCCGTGAGCTGTTCGAACGCCAAGCGAACGAGTACAAGGAAAGCGTGTTGCCGGATTCCGTTTCGAAACGCGTTGCAATCGAAGCAGGTATTTCGCTTGGCTGGGATCGTTTCACCGGCAAAGACGGCAAAATTATTTCCATCGATACATTCGGCGCTTCGGGCCCGCAAAACCAAGTTATGGAATACTTCGGCTTCACTACTGCTAACGTTGTCAAAGTAACGAAAGAATTGTTCTAATTTCTATTATCTAATAAAAATAAATTACTCATAATAAATTGGAGGCTATTACAATGAAATTTTTCATCGATACAGCAAACCTGGCAGACATCAAGAAAGCTTATAAAGTCGGCGTATTGTCCGGCGTAACAACAAACCCTTCTTTGGTTGCCAAAGAAGGCGTGAAATTCGAAGACCGCATTGAAGAAATTTTGAAAGAAGTGCCAGAAGTGGAGTCCGTATCTGCTGAAGTAACGCCAAACGCGATTACTGCTGAGCAAATGATCGAAGAAGCAAATGAATTGATCAAAATCAACAACTACGACAAAAACATCACAATCAAATTGCCAATGACGCTTGCTGGTCTGGAAGCTTGCCGCTACCTGACTAAAAAAGGCGTTAAAACGAACGTTACGCTGATCTTCACTGTAAACCAAGCGCTTCTGGCAGCTCGTGCAGGCGCAACTTACGTATCGCCGTTCCTCGGCCGTTTGGACGACATCTCGGAAGATGGCGTACTGCTTGTAGCTAAAATCGCTGAACTGTTCCGTGTGCATGGTCTTGAATCGCAAATCATCGCAGCTTCGGTTCGCCACCCGGACCACGTTACTCGCGTAGCGATGGCTGGCGCGCATATCGCAACGATTCCGTTCAGCGTAATCGAGCAATTGTCGAAACACCCATTGACAGAACAAGGCCTTGAGAAATTTGCTGCAGACTGGAAAAAATCGGGTCTGTAATAAATATTTGACGAAATAACGAATCAGCAAGTACAAAGGAGACGTTACAGATGGGAATTTCTTTTGATTATTCCAACGCACTTTCGTTTATCCAACAGCATGAAGTTGATTACTTTAGCGAGTTTGTAAATGTTGCGCACCGCAACCTTCACGAGAAACAAGGTGCAGGCAGCGATTACTTAGGCTGGGTTGATCTGCCGCTTCAATACGATAAAGAAGAATTTTCCCGAATCAAACAAGCTGCGGAGCGCATCCGCAGCAACTCCGAAGCTCTGGTCGTAATCGGCATCGGCGGTTCCTACCTGGGCGCACGCTCTGCAATCGAATCGCTGTCGCACACGTTCCACAACCAAATTGCCGGAAATACGCAAGTATACTTTGCCGGGCAAAATATCAGCTCGACATATGTGACTCATTTGCTTGAGCTGCTTGAAGGCAAAGACATCTCTGTCAATGTTATTTCCAAATCCGGTACAACGACAGAGCCGGCAATCGCATTCCGTATTTTCAAAGATTACTTGGAGAAAAAATACGGCAAAGAAGAAGCGAAAAAACGCATCTTCGCAACTACGGACGCTTCCAAAGGCGCTTTAAAAAAGCTTGCTGACGAAGAGGGCTACGAAACGTTTGTCATTCCAGACGACGTTGGCGGACGCTACTCCGTGCTGACTGCTGTCGGCCTTCTGCCAATCGCAGTAGCCGGCCTGAACATCGATAAAATGATGGAAGGCGCTGCAGCAGCGGCGAAGAAGTATAACAACCCGGATCTTGCGACTAACGAAAGCTATCAATATGCGGCTGTCCGCAATGCGCTGTACCGTAAAGGCTACACAATCGAATTGCTGGCGAACTTCGAGCCGTCGCTGCACTACGTATCCGAGTGGTGGAAACAGCTGTTCGGCGAGAGCGAAGGCAAAGACCAAAAAGGACTTTACCCTGCATCTGTTGATTTCTCGACAGACTTGCACTCGATGGGTCAATACGTGCAAGAGGGACGTCGCGATCTGCTCGAAACGGTGCTTGCAGTAGGCAAACCGCGGGTTGAACTGACGATTCAAGAAGACGAGGGCAACCTTGACGGCTTAAACTTCATCGCTGGCATGACAATGGACGAAGTCAACAAGAAAGCGGCAGACGGAACTCGCCTTGCTCACGTTGACGGCGGCGTACCGAACCTGGTCGTGAAACTCGACGAGCTTAACGAATATACGTACGGCGAAATGGTATACTTCTTCGAGAAAGCTTGCGGCATCAGCGGACATCTGTTGGGCGTAAATCCATTCGACCAGCCGGGCGTAGAAGCGTATAAAGTGAATATGTTCGCATTGCTTGGCAAGCCTGGCTTCGAAGCTCAAAAAGAAGAGCTTCTCAAACGTTTGGCAGCAAAAGAGTAATAATATAGAGAGCGGAGGAAGAGAGAAATGAGCAAACAGCAAATCGGCGTCGTTGGTTTGGCAGTAATGGGCAAAAACTTGGCCCTTAACATTGAAAGCAGAGGTTTTACCGTTTCGGTCTACAACCGTTCGCGTGAAAAAACGGATGAATTGATTAAGGAATCGGCAGGTAAAAATCTCGTTCCAACTTATACCGTTGAAGAGTTCGTGCAATCGCTCGAATCGCCTCGCAAAATTCTGATCATGGTTCAAGCGGGCGCAGGTACGGACGCAACGATCGATTCTCTTGTTCCATTCCTGGACAAAGGCGACATCATCATTGACGGCGGCAACGCTTATTTCCCTGACACGCAACGCCGCAGCAAAGCGCTTGAAGAGCAAGGCATCCGCTTCATCGGCACTGGCGTATCCGGCGGCGAAGAAGGCGCGTTGAAAGGCCCTTCCATCATGCCTGGCGGCCAAGAATCCGCTTATAAGCTTGTTGAGCCAATTCTGACTGCAATTTCGGCAAAAGTCGGCCACGACGCTTGCTGCACATACATCGGACCGGACGGCGCAGGCCACTACGTTAAAATGGTCCACAACGGCATCGAGTACGGCGACATGCAGCTTATCTGCGAAGCGTACGACCTGCTCAAAAACGTGCTTGGCGTTAGCACGGAAGAGCTTCACAGCATCTTCACAGAGTGGAATAACGGCGAGCTCGACAGCTATCTGATCGAGATCACTGCTGACATCTTCTCGAAATACGACGAAGAAACAGGCAAAGCTATGGTAGACGTGATCCTTGACTCCGCAGGCCAAAAAGGAACTGGCAAATGGACGAGCCAAAGCTCGCTCGACCTGGGCGTTCCGCTTTCCATCATTACGGAATCGGTATTCACGCGTTTCCTTTCCGCAATGAAGGAAGAGCGCGTTGCAGCCAGCAAAGTGCTGAGCGGCCCGCAAAAAGCGCCTTTCCAAGGCGACAAAGCGGCGTTC